>NZ_JBEGII010000001.1:1355833-2711667 GCF_040675875.1 Microbacterium sp. LWO12-1.2
GCACCGGTGTCGACCGCGATGATCTCGGCATCCGGCGCACGACGCGCCGGAGTGACCACTCGACGGGCGACCCGGAACACGATGATCGACAGCACACCCCCGAGTGCGAGCAACGCGGGGACAAGGAGTGCAACGGCGTGCCTGAGACTCTTCATCGCCTCCTGACTCTAGCCTGTTGCCGTGACCGCACACCCCGACGCCGGGTCGCTCTTCGACAACGCCATAGCTGAACTGCGCGAGACCGCGTTCCGCGACGACATCGTCGTTCGCGAGATCGGCACCCCGCAAGGGCTCGCACCGTTCGCCATCGCGCTCGCCGCCGACGTGCGGCCGGGGGACGACGGCGAGTCCGTGTACGGCACCGGACGGTTCGTGCTGCTGCACGATCCCGAAGCGCCGGACGCCTGGGGCGGAGCCTGGCGCATCATCATCTTCGCCCAGGCGCCGCTGGAGACGGAGATCGGAACGGACCCACTGCTGGCCGACGTCACCTGGTCGTGGCTCGTCGACGCCCTCGACTCGCGCGACGCGGTCTATCACGCCGCATCAGGCACCTCGACGAAGACGCTCTCGAAGGGATTCGGAGGTCTCGCCGTCGAAGGCGACGGCGCCCAGATAGAATTGCGGGCGTCCTGGACTCCGGAAGGCCCGTTCCGACCCCACGTCGAAGCATGGGCCGAACTGGTCGGAATGCTGGCGGGTCTTCCGCCTGGTTCCGAGGGCATCGCCGTTCTCGGCGCGCGAAAGGCTGTACGTGACTGAATACTCCGTGATCTCGGATGCCGAAGAGTTCCGTGCGGCCTGCGCCGCACTCGCCGACGGCACAGGTCCGGTCGCGGTGGATGTCGAGCGCGCATCCGGATTCCGCTACTCCCAGCGCGCCTACCTCGTGCAGGTCTTCCGCCGCGGCGCCGGTGTCTTCCTGTTCGACCCGCCCGCGATCGGCGACTTCGCACCGTTGCAGGACGCCATCGGTTCGGTCGAGTGGGTCCTCCATGCAGCCAGCCAAGACCTTCCTTCGCTACGCGAGCTCCACCTCGAGCCGCCGACGATCTTCGACACCGAGCTCGCCTCACGCCTGCTCGGACTCGAGCGGGTCGGACTCGCCGCGGTCGTCGAGCACACCCTCGGCATCACGCTGAAGAAGGAGCACTCGGCGGCGGACTGGTCCACCCGCCCCCTGCCCGATTCGTGGCTCGACTACGCCGCGCTGGATGTGCTGCACCTCGTCGACGTGCGCGACGCACTCGCGGAAGAGCTGGACGAGCAGGACAAGACCTCGTTCGCAGAAGAGGAGTTCGCTGCCACTCTCGCCCGGGCGCCCAAGCCGCCGCGAGAGGACCCGTGGCGCCGTCTCAGCGGACTCCACCAGGTGCGCGGCGCGCGCAACCTCGCCGTGGCCCGCGCCCTCTGGCAGGCGCGCGAATCCTTCGCTCAGGAGCAGGACGTCTCCCCCGGCCGGCTGGTGCCGGACCGGTCGCTGGTCGCCGCGGTCATGGCGAACCCCCAGAGCAAGCAGGCGCTCGCCGGCACCAAGGAGTTCCAGGGACGCGCGAGCCGCACGCAGCTGGACCGCTGGTGGCAGGCGTTCGTCGACGGCCGCGCGACCGAAGAGCTTCCGCGCGAGCGCGTGCCGAGCGACACTCTTCCGCCCCCGCGTGCCTGGGTGGATCGGAATCCCGAGGCCGATGCCCGCCTCAAGGCCGCACGACCCGTGGTCGAGGCCATCGCCGAAGAGCTGTCGATGCCGACGGAGAACCTTCTGACGCCGGAGTTCCTGCGCCGCATCGCCTGGGACCTCCCCGGCGAGAACGCGGAGGACATCGGCAACGCACTCGCGGCTCTCGGAGCACGCTCCTGGCAGATTGAACAGACTGCACAGAAGATCGCAGACGCCTTTGTAGAAGCCGGTCAAACGCCGGACGAGGCCCCCACTCCGGCTTCGTAGGTTCGATCCAACCGATTCCTCCCGGTTTCTGGGCCTCCATAGACTGAGGCCACCGCACAAACTTGGAGGCAGAGTGGCCGAGATCTCGGACGTCTTCTTCGTCGATGGAGTGCGCACCCCTTTCGGGCGCGCCGGCGAAAAAGGCATGTACTGGAACACCCGCGCAGATGACCTCGCCGTCAAGGCGACCATCGGCCTGTTGGAGCGGAACGCGGCCGTGCCGGCCGACCGCATCGATGACGTCGCGATCGCTGCGACGTCGCAGACAGGAGATCAGGGCCTCACGCTCGGCCGCTCTGTGGCGATCCTCGCCGGCCTGCCGCAGACGGTCCCCGGTCTCGCCGTCGAGCGCATGTGCGCCGGCGCCATGACGAGCGTCACGACCATGGGCGCCTCGATCGGCGTGGGCATGTACGACTTCGCCCTCGCCGGTGGCGTCGAGCACATGGGCCACCACCCGATCGGCGGCAACGCCGACCCGAACCCCCGCTTCGTGGCCGAGAAGATGGTCGACCCCGGCGCGCTCAACATGGGCGTGACGGCGGAGCGCATCTTCGACCGGTTCCCCCACCTCACCAAGGAGCGCTCCGACCGCTACGGCATGCTCAGCCAGCACAAGGTGCAGGCGGCCTACGACGCCGGGAAGATCCAGCCGGACCTCGTGTCCGTGGCGATCAAGGACGCGGACGGCGCCTGGGGCCTCGCGTCCGAGGATGAGGGTCGGCGCCCGCAGACCACGATGGAGGATCTCGCGGCTCTCAAGACGCCGTTCCGTCCGCATGGTCGCGTCACCGCAGGCACCTCGTCCCCGCTCACCGACGGTGCGACCATGTCGCTCCTCGCCGGTGGCGGCGCCGTCAAGGAGTTCGGGCTGACCCCGAAGATGCGCATGGTGTCGTTCGCCTTCGCGGGCGTGCAGCCCGAGATCATGGGAATCGGCCCGATCCCCTCGACGGAGAAGGCGCTCAAGAAGGCCGGGCTGACCATCGACGACATCGGTCTGTTCGAGCTCAACGAGGCCTTCGCGATCCAGGTGATCTCCCTTCTCGACCACTTCGGCATCGCGGATGACGACCCCCGGGTGAATCAGTGGGGCGGCGCGATCGCGCTCGGCCACCCGCTGGCCGCGTCGGGTGTGCGACTGATGATCCAGCTCGCGGCGCAGTTCGCCGAACGCCCCGACGTGCGCTACGGCCTGACGGCGATGTGCGTCGGTCTCGGCCAGGGCGGCTCCGTCATCTGGGAGAACCCGCACTACAACGGCAAGAAGAAGTGAGCGCGAACGTGACGAACTACGAAGCCATCGACTTCTCCCCGATCCAGGCGCTCACCGAGGGCGAGGTCATCACGCACTCCCCTGTGCGCGACATCCGTCTCGCCTCCGGCAAGGTGCTCGCGCTCATCACGCTCGACAACGGCCGCGACCACACCCGCCCGAACACGCTCGGACCCGCCACGCTCACCCAACTCGGCGAGACTCTCGACGCGCTGAAGGAGCGCGCGGCATCCGGCGAGATCCAGGCCGTCGGCATCACGGGAAAGCAGTACATCCTCGCCGCCGGTGCCGACCTGTCAGACATCAGCAAGGTCGGCTCGCGCGACAACGCCCGACTGATCGCGCAGTTGGGGCACAAGGTGCTCGGCAAGTTCTCCGAGCTCGGCGTTCCCTCGTTCGCATTCGTCAATGGGCTCGCGCTCGGCGGCGGGCTCGAGATCGCCCTGAACTCCACGTACCGCACAGTCGACGCGTCGGCAGCAGCTGTCGCTCTCCCCGAGGTCTTCCTCGGGATCATTCCCGGCTGGGGCGGCGCGTACCTGCTTCCGAACCTGATCGGCATCGAGAACGCCCTCGAAGTCGTCATCTCGAACCCGCTCAAGCAGAATCGCATGCTCAAGCCGCAGCAGGCGTTCGACCTCGGGATCTTCGACGCGATCTTCCCTGCCGCGAACTACCTCGAGAACTCGCTGACGTGGGCCGACGCGGTTCTGGGCGGCAAGAAGGTCGAGCGCAAGAACGAGCCGGGCAAGATCGAGCGACTCACCAAGTGGCCGATCGCGATCAAGATGGCGCGCGGCATGCTCGAATCGAAGATCGGCACGGTTCCGAAGTCTCCGTACGCGGCACTGGAACTGCTCGACAAGGCGAAGAGCGGCAGCAAGGCCGAGGGCTTCGCCCGTGAAGACGAGGCGCTCGCCGAGCTCGTCACCGGCGACCAGTTCGCCGCATCGATGTACGCGTTCGATCTGGTGCAGAAGCGTGCCAAGCGGCCGGTCGGAGCCCCCGACAAGGCGCTCGCGAAGAAGGTCACCAAGGTCGGCATCATCGGTGCGGGGCTCATGGCCAGCCAATTCGCGCTGCTGTTCGTGCGCAAGCTCCAGGTCCCGGTGCTGATCACCGACCTCGACCAGGCCCGCGTCGACAAGGGCGTGGCATACATCCATGAGGAGATCGGCAAGCTCGAGGCCAAGGGACGGCTCGATTCCGACTCCGCCAACAAACTGCGTGCTCTCGTCACCGGCACCACGGACAAGAGCCTTTACGCGGACTGCGATTTCGTGATCGAGGCCGTGTTCGAAGAGGTCGGCGTCAAGCAGCAGGTGTTCGGGGAGATCGAGAAGATCATCGCCGAAGATGCGATCCTGGCGACGAACACCTCGTCGCTGTCGGTCGAGGAGATCGGCTCGAAGCTCGCACACCCGGAGCGACTGGTCGGGTTCCACTTCTTCAACCCCGTTGCCGTGATGCCGCTGATCGAGATCGTCCGCACTCCGACCACGTCGGATGCCGCGCTCTCCACGGCATTCGTCGTGGCGCGGAGCCTGGGCAAGAGCGCGGTGCTCACCGCCGACGCCCCCGGTTTCGTGGTGAACCGTCTGCTCGCCAAGGTCATGGGCGAGGCCGCACGTGCGGTGTACGAGGGTACCCCGATCGCCGACGTCGAGAAGGCGTTCGGTCCACTCGGGCTGCCGATGGGACCGTTCCAGCTGATCGATCTGGTCGGGTGGAAGGTCGCCGCTCACGTGCAGGACACGATGGTGCACGCGTTCCCCGACCGCTTCTATGCGAACGAGAACTTCCATGCGCTGGCCGCGCTGGACGCCGTCGTCGAGAAGGACAAGGGCGGCCGAGTGACCGGCTGGACCAAGCAGGCCGAGAAACTGCTGAAGCCGGCGGTGGGCTCCGCGCCCGCTTCGGCCAGCACGATCCTCGGGCGCGTGCAGGACGGCCTCGCGCAGGAGATCAAGCTCATGCTCGACGAGGGCGTGGTCCCGGAGGTCGAGGACATCGATCTCTGCCTGATCCTCGGTGCCGGCTGGCCATTCATCGACGGTGGCGCTTCGCCCTACCTCGACCGTGAGGGCGCGTCCGAGCGCGCGTTCGGCGGATCGTTCCACACTCCGCAGATCCGCGGCGTCGAGAACCGCTGACCACAGCAGCAGAGAGGAGCCGGAGGGTGCGCGTCATGACGGGCGCCCTCCGGCTCTTTCGTGCGGTCAGAGCGACTCCTGCGCAGGCCGCTGATCCTCCGCACCGGCGTGCGGCCAGTGCGAGAGCGCGCGCTCTGCGAGTGCGGTGATCGTCAGCGACGGATTCACCCCGGGATTCGCGGGGACCGCGGCGCCGTCGACGACGTGCAGGCCGGGGTGACCCCACACCCGGTGATAGCGGTCGATCACGCCGGTCCGCGGTGAGGACGAGATCACGGCGCCGCCCAGGAAGTGAGCGGTCAACGGGATCCCGAACACCTCGGGCCATGACCCTCTGGCTGCCGAGGAAACCCCTCCGTCCGCCTGCATCCGTGCCGCGATCGCTGCGGCCGCGCGATGCGCCTGTGGCAGATGGCCCGGATTGGGCTCCCCGTGTCCCTGCGCACTGGTGAGACTCAGCCGTCCGAACCGACGGCGCAGCGACAGCGTGAGCGAATTGTCGGCCGTCTGCATCACGAGGGCGATGATGCCGCGTTCGCTCCAGCGTCGGAGCGTGCCGAGCCGCAGCTGTCGGATCGGCGCCCGCAGCGTCTGGGCGATCACGCTGCCCAGCCGTCGCCACAGTCCGCGGTCGCCGGGCACCATCACGGTCGCGAGTGCGCCCATCAGGTTCGAACCGGGACCGTAGCGGACGTTCTCGACGTGCGTCCGCTCGTCGATGTGGAACGACGTCGTGATCGCCACACCGCGCGCCAGCTCCAACGATTCCGGCACCGCGGTCGCGACGGCACCGTCCAGCGCCTCGGAGTTGGTACGCGTGAGTCGGCCGAGCGTCTCGGACACCCGCGGCAGGAGGCCTTCGTGCTTCATCCGATGCAGCAGCTGCTGAGTGCCCCACGTGCCTGCGGCCAGGACGACCTCTCGCGCCGTCACGGTTCTCTGATCGTGGCGCAGCCACGCTCCGCTGCGGCGAGTCGTGATCGCGAAGCCGCCGTCACGGAGTTCGCGGACCTCGGTCACGGTGCGGAGCGCTTCGATCACCACGCCGCGCTTCTCAGCCAAGGGGAGATAGTTCTTCATGAGCGTGTTCTTCGCGCCGACCCGGCAGCCGACCATGCAGTTCCCGCACAGCGTGCACCCCGTGCGATCGGGCCCCTCCCCGCCGAAGAACGGGTCTGCGACGCGCTCCCCCGGCTTGCCGAACCAGACACCGACCGGTGCATGCCGGAACGTCGCGCCGACACCGAGATCATCGGCGGCGCCCGCCATGATGCGTTCGACAGGTCCGGTGTGCGGGTAGTGCTCGACGACGCCGAGCATCCGCTTGGCCGTCGCATAGTGAGGTGCGAGCTCCTTCTCCCATTCCGCGATCGTGCGCCACTGCGGGTCTTCGAAGAACGCAGCTCCCGGCTGGTAGAGCGTATTGGCGTAGTTGAGCGATCCGCCGCCGACACCGGCGCCCGCCAGGATCATGACGTGCGGGAGACGGTGGATGCGCTGCACGCCGAAGCAACCCAGCGCTGGAGCCCACAGGTAGCGGCGCACATTCCAGCTCGTCGTGGCGAAGTCCTCGTCGGCGAACCGGCGCCCGGCCTCGTACACCCGCACGCGATAGCCTTTCTCGCGCAGCCGGAGCGCCGCGACCGAGCCGCCGAAACCGGACCCCACGATCACGACATCCTCATCGAAATCCGTCATCGCCCACTCCTTCCCCTGGCACCATCACCGCGAGAGCGCCCACGCGGAGCTCGATCGTGCACGGCCCCGTCCCCACTCGCTCGCCGTCGGCGTAGACGACCAGCTCCGGTGCCGCGACCTGGACGTGTCGCGCGCGTCGATGACTCACCTCTGGCCGTGCGAGATGTCGTCCCTGCAGCAGCAGGGGGAACAGCCGGATCAACCGCGACCGGGTCAGCGGTTGCACATGCACGATGTCGAGCATCCCGTCATCCGCGGCCGCTCCTGCACAGACAGGCATGCCGCCGCCGTAGCTCGCCGTGTTGCCGACTGCGATCAACGTGCCAGGGGCGTCGTGCAATGTCTCGCCGTCCACCGACACCTGAAAGGCGACAGGGCGGAGGCGGAAGAGCTCGATCACGAGTGCGAGGTAGTAGCGCAGGACGCCGCGCGGCCATCGCAGCCGATTGGTGCGGTCGCTCACCTTCGCGTCGAAACCGAGCGCGGCGACCGTGAGGAACAGTCGGGAACCGAGCTCGCTGCGCACCTCCCCGACGTCCACCACCCGCGGCTTTCCGTGCAGGGCGAGCGCCGCGGCCTCACCTGGATCGTCGCGCGGCAGCTGCAGTGCCCTCGCCAGGTCATTGCCCGTGCCGGCCGCAACCAGCACGACCGGAACGGGCTGCGCCACCACGGCAGGGAGGATGCCCGACAGCGTGCCGTCGCCACCGACGACGACGAGCACGGCAGGATCATCGCGGAGGGCCTGCGCCGCCAGCTGCGCCGTCTGGACGGCGGAGGTCCCCGCATAGCAGCGAACCTCAGCCCCTTCGTGGCGGAGCCTGGCGATGGCGATCTCCGCCGCATGGTCACCGCGCCCCTTGCCGGCGAAGGGGTTCGACAGCACGGCGATGTGCGTCCCCACGTCAGTCCGTTCGTCCGGTGCGCTCGATCGCGACCACCGCGCCCGGGTTGAGGATGCCATGCGGGTCGAGCTCCCGCTTGATCGCCGAGAGGATGCGCACACCCGTCTCGCCGATCTCCTGTGCCAGCCACGGGGCGTGATCACGTCCGACCGCATGGTGATGGCTGATCGTGCCGCCCGCCTCGAGGATGGCATCGTTCACCCTGGCTTTGACCTTCTCCCAGGCCGCGAGCTGATCGCCGCGCACGCCGGCGAGGATCGTGAAGTACAGCGAGGCGCCCGTGGGATACACGTGCGAGATGTGGCACATCACGTAGGACCTGGCGCCGGCCTCTGCGGCGAAACCCTCCCTGATCGCGCTCGTCACCGCATCACGCAAGCTGGAGAGCGCCGACCACACCGTCGCCGTCTCGAGGGTCTCGCAGAAGACACCGGCGTCGAGAAGCGAGTCGCGCAGGTATGGTCCGTCGAATCGCCCTTCGAGCCAGGCCTCCGCGTCGCTCTCGCCCGATGACGTCCCGCCGACCGCACGGAGGATCTCCGCCGTGCGCGAGCGTCGGTGCTCGATGTCATCGCCCTCATACACCGTGACGATACTCGCGCCCTTCGCCAGCACCTTGCCGATCTTGCCGAGCTGCGCCAGACTCACCGCGGTCTCCGCCTCATCCGAGAGACGGATCACGGTCGGACCGGCCGCGCTCTGCGCGACCCTCCGCAGCGCATCAGCGCCGGTCGTGAAGTCGGGGACAGACCAGGATTCGAGAATCCGCCGCTGCGGTACGGGGTGCACGCGGACTCTGACTTCTGTGATCACGCCGAAGATGCCCTCCGAGCCGAGGAACACGCGGATCAGGTCAGGCCCGGCTGCCGATCCGGGAGAACGTCCGAGTTCGAGGTCACCGGTCGGCGTGGCGATACGGATGCCGGTGACCATCGTGTCGAAACGGCCGTACCCTGCGGAGTTCTGTCCCGATGACCGGGCGGCGGCGAATCCGCCGATCGTGGCGTACCGGAAGCTCTGCGGGTAGTGCCCGAGCTCGAAGCCCTCCGCGTTGAGAAGAGCCTCGGCCTCCGGGCCTGTGGTGCCCGCGGCGAGCACGGCGTCTCCGCTCACCGGGTCGAGGGCGATCAATCCCGACAACCGGCCCAGATCGAGGCTCACGACCGCACGGTGCGCCCCCCTGTCCGGATCGAGTGCACCGACGACGCTCGTCCCTCCGCCGAACGGGATGACGGCGACGTCGAGTTCCACGGCGGCCGCGAGCACGGCGCTCACCTCATCGTGCGTGCCAGGGCGCAGCACGGCATCCGGTACCCGCTGCTCAGGAGCACGCCGACGGAGAAGGTCCGGGGTGGATCGGCCGCCGGCGTGGCGGATGCGCGCCTCGTGCGTCACATCCACATGCTCGGGGCCCACCGTGCGTCCGAAGGCCGCCAGATCTTCTGCGGTGAGCGTGGACGGAGCGACGATCACGTCCATGAGCTCGACGGCGTCGGCGGGGCGTCTCGTCCTGCCGAGCAGGAGCGGCAACAGCGCGCGAACGGCCAGTGGAAGATCCTTCGCGTGTGCGGGGTCTCCCCAGCCGTTCCATCTCATCGGCCGATCGCCATCGATCCTGCCGCTTTCTCGATCCATGCGTTACAGTGTGACACATCATGGAAGAACGTCAACTGGTCGAGACTCCGTTCGGACAGCCCGACGCCACGCGGGAGAAAATCCTGGATGCGGCTGACGTCCTCATCCGGCGTCGAGGGATTCATGGCGTGACGATCGCCGAGCTCGCCAGACGCTCAGCCCTCAGCCGCCCCACGATCTACCGCAACTGGAGCGATGCCGACGACGTCGTCAGGTCCGCGCTCCTGCGCCGGGTGTCACGGATCCTGGAGGCCTTCCCCGATCCCGCGCAGACGCGCTCCCGCTTGGTCGACGACGTGCTGCGGTTCACCGCACTCTTCCGCACCGATGCCGTCTACGCCCGACTGCTCGATGACGAACCTGAGGCATTCACGCGCTACACGCTGCAACGCGTCGGATCCAGTCAGCGCCTGATACTCCGATGGCTCGAAGCGGCGATCAGCGCCGCGCAGGGAGACGATTCGGTCCGCCCCGGCGATCCTGCACACATGTCGGTCATGCTGCTCCTGGTCGCACAGTCCGCGGTGCTCTCGCACGGCACCGTCGCCGAGCTGATCGACGACGATGCGTGGGAACACGAGCTCCGCGCAGCAATCGACGGACTGCTCCGGCCATGATCGCCCCGGGAGCCGCGCTCAATGCCGAGCGGCGGCGCGTCGAGATCGCACGGTCGGCCGAAGAGACCGTCGACGTGCTCGTCGTGGGAGGAGGGATCACCGGCGCCGGGGTCGTGCTCGACGCCGCCGCACGCGGTCTACGGGTCACTCTGATCGAGGCGGAGGATCTCGCCTTCGGCACCAGTCGGTTCAGCTCGAAGCTCGTGCACGGCGGTCTGCGCTACCTCGCGACGGGAGACTTCGCCACCGCACGCGAGAGTGCGATCGAGCGCCATCATCTGATGAGCACGATCGCTCCTCATCTCATCCATCCGCTGGCACAGGTTCTCCCCTTCAGCCCGAGCGTGAGCATCCGGCAACGGGCTGCGGGCGCCGTCGGCATGACGATGGGCGACCTGCTCCGCATGCATGCCCGCACGCGCCGCAGCGTGCTTCCTGGGCCACGACCCGTATCGCCCCGCACCGTCCTCCGCCTCACCCCCGCGGTGGCTCCTCGAGGGCTCCGTGGCGGCATGCTCTCGTTCGACGGCCAGCTCATCGACGACGCGCGTCTCGTGGTGGCGGTCGCGAGAACCGCGGCGGGCCTGGGCGCCCGCATCCTGACACGCGTGCGCGCCCTCGCGCTCCGATCGGACGGCGCCTCTGTCGAAGACGCGATCACGGGCGAGCGATGGGAGCTGCGGGCGCGCAGTGTCGTGAACGCGACGGGCGTGTGGGCCGGCACCCTCGACCCGTCGATCACGGTGCGACCCAGCCGAGGCACGCACATCGTGCTGGATGCCGCCCAGTTGGGCAACCCGCGAGCGGCGCTCACGATCCCGCTGGAAGGGTCGATCAGCCGTTACATCTTCGCCCTGCCGCAGCAGCTCGGCCGTGTGATCGTCGGGCTCACGGATGAAGACGCGCCCGGCCCGATCCCGCGCGTCGCCGAGCCGTCGGAGGGCGAGATCTCGTTCCTGCTCGCGAACGTGAACCGCGTCCTCGCGAACCCGGTCCGGCGCGACCAGGTGCGGGGCGCCTTCGCCGGCCTGCGCCCCTTGGTCGACAGCGATACCGCGTCGACGGCCGACGTGTCTCGCCGTCATCTCGTCGCCACGTCGGAGGCGGGGTTCGTGACCGTGCTGGGCGGCAAGCTCACGACTTATCGACGCATGGCCGAGGACGCAGTCGATCGTGTGCTGACCGCTCGCGGAATCTCGGCCCCTCCGAGCCGCACCACGACGCTCCCGCTGGTACGCGACGGCGATGTCGACACCCGATCCCCGCATGCCGACGCGCGCGCTCTCGTGGCGGACGGAATCCCCGTGACCCGCGCGGCCGTGGAGTTCGCGGTGCGCGAGGAACTCGCGCTGACGGCGGAGGACGTGCTGGATCGGCGCACCCGGATCGGCCTGGTCCCGGCCGACCGGGCGCGGGCCGCGCCTGTCATCGAGGAGATCGTGGCGGAGACACTCGACGGGCTTCTCTGACGTTCCTCAGGAACCACGCACGAAATCCGGGTGAACATCCGGTGCGAAGCGCCTCTACAGCGCCTCGGTGCCGCCCTCAGCGGTGCAGAGTATGAGCGTGGACGCGATCTTCAGCATGTTCGGCGGCGGGGCGATGGGCGGTCTGGTCAAGACGGGGACGGCAGTGCTCACCGTCCTGCTGGTCATACCGGCACTTCTGAAACTCTTCATCATCACGGTGGACGAGGGGTGGGCGGCGATCCGCACCCGCAACGGCAAACCGATCATCCGCCGCGCCCGTCTCGGCAAGCCCGGCGCCCCCGGCGTCGGCGAGGTCGTGGTGCTCGCGCCCGGATCCCACGGCGCCTTCCCGCTCTTCTACTGGTACAAGCTCATCGACGTACGTTGCCGGGCGACCGACCTCCCAGCCCGTCAGCTCACGGGCGCCAGCGGTCACCAGCACCTCGTGCACGCCTCGTTCGAGTGGCGGCCGCTCGCGTCGGGACGCGACCTCCGGGTGTTCGAGCTCGACGTCGTCAACGTCACCGAGCGGGCCGCGAACATCATCTCGGCATCGCTACGCGACGTCATCCGCTCGTTGGACGGAGCAGAACTCCCCCACAATGACGTGCTCAGCGTGCAGGTTCTCGCCGCGTGCAACGAGAAGGTCATCGCGGCATGCGGCGTCGAAGTGGTCAACGTGATGATCACCGGCGACGCGCTGACCGACGGATACCTGCTGTCCCAGGCACTGCTGGCCGCGGACTCTGCTCCCCAGGCGGTCGCCGCTCTGCACGCACTCAACTGATCTGCGGCCTGCCGCGCCACGTCGCGCGGGTGTAGTGTTTTGAACATGTTCGAAAATGACGCTCCCGAGTCGAAGAGCACCCGAACCCGCAACCGGATCAGCGCTGCTGCCATCGAGTCGTTCATCGAACGCGGCTACGCCGACACGACCATGCGGCTCATCGCCGAGAAGGCCGACGTCTCGGTCGGGAACGCCTACTACTACTTCCCCTCGAAGAATCACCTCGTCCAAGACCTCTACGTGCGCGTGCAGCGCGAACACGCCGAGACCGCACACGGTCTCCTCGCCGAACAGCGCGGCCTCGTCGATCGACTGCGAATCGTGTTCGAGACCGGCCTGGCCGCGTTGATCCCCTACCAGAGCAGTGCCCCTGGATTCCTCAGCGCGATGATCGCGCCCGACTCGCCCATCAACCCGTTGTCCGCCGAGTCCGAGCCGGCACGAGACATGACGGTCGCGTTGTTCCGCGAGGCCGTCGAAGGTGCTCAGCATCGCCTTCCCGCCGACATCGCCGAGTTGCTTCCCCAGGCGCTGTTCGTGTCCTACCTCGCACTGGTTCTGCGCTGGACCTACGACGGGTCACCGGACCAGGAGAAGACCACGCAGATGCTGGATGCCGGACTCCGCCTGCTCGCCATCGCCCTCCCGTTCGTGCGGATGCCGGGGGTCCACGGCACCATGCGGGAACTCCTGCGTCTCGTCACCGAGGTGCGCTCATGAGCGGCTTCGCATCCTCGCCAGTGCGGAGCACCGAGAAGCCCATGGCGTTCACGAATGACGAGTTCCTGCGCGGCGGCATCACCGCCTGGCTGGTGTTCATGGCGCTGCTGGTCTGCGGCGAGGCCGTGCATCTGAACTTGATGATGGCACCGGGGTCGGGTTTCTCCGTGCCAGAGCACGCTATGGCACTTCTGCTCAGCGTGTTCGGGGTTGCACTGATCGCGGCCTTCGTCTCCGGGGTCGCGCTGCCGGTCGGACTCGCCCTCGTGCTGCCCGTCGCGCGCGCCATGTCCAGGGTGCGCTCCATCGCCGTGCATCTCGCGCTCTACGTCGCACTCGGTCTCGCCGTTGCGGGGGCGTACGTCGCGGCATGCACCCGCGGTCAACTCTCCCTCTCCTTCCCCCTCTCCGCATGGGACTACTTCCTCATCATTCCTGCTGCGTCCGCACTGTCGGCCATCCCGATCGCCTGGTGGTGGACGGCCCGACGTGCGCTTCGGATCGATGCCGGCCTCATCGCGCCCCGACGGCGCCGAGCAGACCCGGATGCCGCCTACGAGGACCGCGTTGCAGCGACCGACCAGAGCGACGTCTCGGGGGAATCGTGATGTCCGATCCCGTGGTGGCAGCGACACGCCAGCCCCGCATGCGCTTCACCCGCCGGGAGTTTTGGCGCGGAGCCTGGAGCGCGTGGGTGATCTTCCTGATGTTCCTCACTGGTGCGCTGGTCACCACAGGCATCATCCAGTCGGGGTATCCCTGGGGCAGCGCACTCTCGTCGGTGCTGCTGTACCTCGTATACGGCATCCCGTTCGGCGGAGCGGTGTCACTGCTCGTGATGCTGGCAGGCTCACCGCTCGCGTGGGGGCTTGGCCGCCTGCTCGCGCCCACGGATCACGTCGCCGCCCACCTGCTCGCCTTCGCCGGGTTGGGCGCCACCATCGGGGCGGCGGTCTCGGCAACGGGCATCATCGGGCAGCCACCCGCGACATACGTCGCCGTGGTCGTCGCCGCCTGCGCACTCTCCGTCACAGGCGGCTGGTACTGGACGTTCTGGCGCTCCAGGCGCGAGGAGTGGCCTCCCCGCCCCACCGCATGACGCGGTTCAGCTGCGCTCGTGGAGCGGCAGGTCGATCGCCCCGGTCTCCCCCGCATTCCGCGCGAACGGGATGCGTGTGCCCAGCACCTGGGCCACGATGTCCTGGGCGATCTTCGACGCCGTCAGACCCGCGTCCTCCAGGATCTGCTCGCGCGACGCGTGATCGATGAACTCATCCGGCAGGCCGAGCTCGTCCACGGCGGTGTCGATGCCCGCTTCACGGAGCACCTGACGCACGCGCGTGCCGATTCCGCCGACGCGGATACCGTCCTCGAGTGTGATCACCAGTCGGTGCCGTGCAGCCAGCGCGGAGACGGATGGCTGCACAGGGATCGCCCACCGCGGGTCGATTACCGTCGCGCCGATGCCCTGTGCCCGCAGGCGCTCTGCCACGTCCATGGCCAACGTCGCGAACGGTCCGATGGCGACGATCAGCACGTCCTCGGACTCGCCGCGCGCGAGCACGTCCACGCCATCGTGAAGCCGTTCGATCGCGGGAAGGTCCTCCGCGACGCTGCCCTTGGGGAAGCGGATCACAGTCGGTGCATTGTCCACCGCGACGGCTTCATCCAGCGCTTCGGTCAATCGGGCGCCGTCACGCGGAGCAGCGATGCGGATGTGCGGAACGATCTGCAGCATCGCGAGATCCCACATGCCGTGGTGGCTCGGGCCGTCCGGCCCGGTCACCCCCGCACGATCCAGTACGAAGGTCACGCCCGCGCGGTGCAGAGCGACATCCATCAGCACCTGGTCGAACGCGCGGCCCATGAACGTGGCATAGACCGCGACAACGGGGTGCAGCCCGCCGAACGCGAGACCTGCCGCTGAGGCCACCGCATGCTGTTCGGCGATACCCACGTCATACACACGGTCGGGGAAACGCTCAGCGAAACGCGCGAGACCGGTCGGCCGGAGCATGGCCGCCGTCATCGCGATCACGTCATCGCGGCGTCCGCCCACGTCGACGAGCGCATCGGAGAACACGTCGGTCCATCCACGGCCGCCGGAGGACAGCGTCTCTCCCGTGACCGGGTCGATGCGTCCGACGGCATGGAACTGATCCGCGTCATCGTCACGAGCCGGCTGGTAGCCGCGGCCCTTCTCCGTGATCGCGTGCACGATCACAGGTGCCCCGTAGGACTTCGCGAGTTCGAGCGTCTCGAGGAGCGCGGGGAGATCGTGTCCGTCGACCGGGCCGAGGTACTTGATGTCGAGGTTGGAGTACAGCGCTTCATTGTTCGTGAAACGCGAGAGGAAGCCGTGCGTGCCGCCACGTACACCGCGGAAGACCGCACGCCCCACGGGGCCGAACGCGCGGAACAGCCGGTCGGACTTGTGGTGCAGATCCTTGTAGGCGGCAGCCGTTCGCACCCGGTTCAGGTACCGGGACATGCCGCCGATCGTCGGCGCGTAGGAGCGACCGTTGTCGTTCACGACGATGACGAGGTTGCGGTCGTTATCGTCGGAGATGTTGTTCAGCGCCTCCCACGTCATGCCGCCGGTGAGTGCGCCGTCGCCCACGACGGCGACCACATGACGATCCGCTCGCCCCGTGGCGGTGAGTGCGCGGGAGACGCCATCCGCCCAGCTCAGGGAGCTGGAGGCGTGGGACGACTCGACCACGTCGTGAGGGCTCTCGCGCCGCTGCGGGTAGCCGGCGAGACCACCGCGTACGCGCAGGTCGGAGAAGTCCTGCCTACCCGTCAGGAGCTTGTGCACGTACGACTGGTGCCCGGTGTCGAAGATGAACGGATCATCCGGAGAGGAGAAGACACGGTGCAGCGCGATCGTGAGCTCGACGACGCCGAGGTTGGGGCCCAGATGCCCGCCGGTGCGGGACACATTCTCGACCAGGAACTCACGGATCTCTGCGGCGAGTTCGACCAGTTGATCTGCGGACAACGCGTCCAGATCTCTGGGTCCTGAGATGCTCGGAAGAATGGGCATCTGCGCCTCCTCACAGGCTCCGTGGAAGCGCTCGCGCGGGGTGCGAACGCCGTCACGATCCTATCGCGCTCCCCCGTGAATCCTCGGAGAGGACGGCACCCTTGACACGACGAAAGGGGCCCGGGATTATGTCCCGGACCCCTTTCGAGCGATGCGTCAGACCAGCGAACGCAGCACGTACTGCAGGATGCCGCCGTTGCGGTAGTAGTCCGCCTCGCCGGGGGTGTCGATGCGGACGACCGCGTCGAACTCCACGACCTGCTTGCCCTCTGGCGAGTTCTCGCTCGGGGTGGCGGTCACGCGGACCGTCTTCGGCGTGACACCGTTGTTGAGCTCCTCGAGGCCCGAGATCGAGACGATCTCCGTGCCGTCGAGACCCAGCGACTCCCAGCTCTGTCCTGCGGGGAACTGCAGCGGGACGACGCCCATTCCGATCAGGTTCGAGCGGTGGATCCGCTCGAAGCTCTCGGTGATGACCGCCTTGACGCCCAGAAGGCTCGTGCCCTTGGCCGCCCAGTCGCGCGACGAGCCGGAGCCGTACTCCTTGCCACCGAAGATGACGAGGGGCGTGCCCTGCTCCTGGTAGTTCATGCTCGCGTCGTAGATGTACGACTGCGGACCGCCGGGAAGGGTGAAGTCGCGCGTGAAGCCACCCTCGATGACCTGGCCGTCGTTGACCGCCGAGACCATGACGTTCTTCAGACGGATGTTCGCGAACGTGCCGCGGATCATCACCTCGTGGTTGCCACGACGCGAGCCGAAGGAGTTGAAGTCCTTGCGGTCCACACCGTGCTCGGTGAGGTACTGGGCCGCGGGCGTGCCCGGCTTGATGTTTCCGGCCGGCGAGATGTGGTCGGTGGTGACCGAGTCGCCGAGCGTCGCCATCACACGGGCACCCTGGATGTCGCGCACCGGGGTGAGCTCCATCGTCATGCCGTCGAAGTACGGCGCCTTGCGCACGTAGGTCGAGTTCTCGTCCCACTGGAAGATCGCGTCATCCGGGGTCGGCAGGCTCTTCCAGCGCTCGTCACCGTCGAAGACGGTCGCGTACTGCTTGATGAACTGCTCACGGGAGATCGAGGAATCGACCAGCTCCTGCACCTCGGCCGGGGTGGGCCAGATGTCCTTCAGGAACACGTCCTCGCCATCGGTGCCCTTGCCCAGCGCGTCGTTCTCGAAGTCGAAGTGCATCGACCCGGCCAGCGCGTAGGCGATGACCAGCGGCGGGCTGGCGAGGTAGTTCATCTTCACGTCGGGGCTGATACGACCCTCGAAGTTGCGGTTTCCGGAGAGGACGGCGGTGACCGCGAGGTCGTGCGAGTTGATCGCCTCCGACACCTCTTCGATCAGCGGACCCGAGTTGCCGATGCAGATCGTGCAGCCGTAGCCGACCGTGTAGAACCCGAGACCCTCGAGGTCCTTGTCGAGCCCTGACTTCTCGTAGTAGTCGGTGACGACCTTCGAGCCGGGGCCGAGCGTGGTCTTGACCCACGGCTTCTGCTTCAGGCCCTTCTGCAGCGCCTTGCGTGCCACGAGACCGGCGGCGATCATCACCGACGGGTTCGAGGTGTTGGTGCACGAGGTGATCGCAGCGAGCGTGACAGCACCGTTGTCGAGGATGTAGTTCTCCCCCGACGGCGTGGTCACCGGCACGGGCTTGGACGCGTTCGCCGGAGCACCGCTGTTGATGTGCACGGGACGCGTGGTCGGCTCCTCGTCGCCGGGCGCCTGACCAGGGTCGGATGCGGGGAACGAGTGCTTCGACTCGAGGTCGACGATCGAATCCGAGGTGGACGGCGAGGCATAGCTCAGGATGTCCTGCTCGAACTGCGACTTCGCCTCGGAGAGGAGGATACGGTCCTGCGGACGCTTCGGGCCGGCGATCGACGGAACGACGGTGCCGAGGTCGAGCTCGAGGTACTCGCTGAACGTGGGCTCGTGGGCGGCGTCGTGCCAGAGCTTCTGCTCCTTGGCGTACGCCTCGACGAGCGCGACGGCCTCTTCGCTGCGACCGGTGAGGCGCAGGTAGTCGAGCGTGACGTCGTCGATCGGGAAGATCGCTGCCGTCGACCCGAACTCGGGGCTCATGTTGCCGATCGTGGCACGGTTCGCGAGCGGCACCGATGCCACGCCCTCGCCGTAGAACTCGACGAACTTGCCGACGACGCCGTGCTTGCGCAGCAGGTCGGTGATCGTGAGCACGACGTCGGTCGCCGTGACGCCGGCGGGAATCTCGCCGCTCAGCTTGAAGCCGACGACGCGCGGGATGAGCATCGACACGGGCTGGCCGAGCATCGCGGCCTCAGCCTCGATACCGCCGACGCCCCAGCCCAGCACGCCGAGACCGTTGACCATGGTGGTGTGCGAGTCGGTGCCGACGCAGGTGTCGGGGTAGGCGCGCAGCACACCGTTCACGTCGCGGTCGTAGATGACCTTGGCGAGGTGCTCGATGTTCACCTGGTGCACGATGCCGGTTCCCGGAGGAACGACCTTGAAGTCGCTGAACGCGGTCTGGCCCCAACGCAGGAACTGGTACCGCTCCCCGTTGCGCTCGTACTCGATCTCGACGTTGCGCTCGAGAGCATTCTCCGAGCCGAAGAGGTCGGCGATCACCGAGTGGTCGATGACCATCTCGGCGGGCGAGAGCGGGTTGATCTTGTTCGCATCGCCACCGAGAGCGGTGACGGCCTCGCGCATGGTGGCGAGGTCGACGATGCAGGGCACACCGGTGAAGTCCTGCATGACCACGCGCGCCGGCGTGAACTGGATCTCGGTGTTCGGCTCCGCCGACGCATCCCAAGAGCCCAGGGCCTCGATCTGCGCCTTCGTCACATTCGCGCCGTCCTCGGTGCGAAGGAGATTCTCCAGCAGCACCTTGAGGCTGAAGGGAAGCTTTTCGAAACCGGGCACCGTGTCGATGCGGAAGATCTCATAGTCGGTGCTGCCGACTGTCAGGGTGCTCTGGGCACCGAAGCTGTTCACCGTGGACACGATTCCGTCTCCTTCTGATCTGATGGAAGCGACAGGCGATTCCATCTTGCTCGCCGCGAAGGTCCTGCGGCTAGCAAGGCGGACCTAACCAGTCTGCGCCTTTCCGGCCCGCGGCAGAAGCCTGCGATTTATCTTGATATCAAGATAAATCTATCACGCCGCAGGTGCATCCTCGCGCGCAGGCGCGCGGGGGTACAGCGCGCGAACGACCAACCAGGTCACCGCGATCAGCGGCGCGAACAGCGGCAGCCCCATGATCAGCTTCAACGTGCCGAGTGCGGTGACGTCACCGGCCAGATACAGCGGGAACTGCACGGCGAGGCGTGCGAAGAACAGTGCGGCCCAGGCGATCCCGAGCCAGAAGAATGCCCGGCGCTTGCGCCGGTCTTGCCTCCAGGCGGTGCCCTCCCCCATCAGGAAGCCTGCGGCCAGACCGATCAGGGACCAGCCGATCAGGGCGGAGACGAGCAATGCCGAGCCGTAGACGGCGTTCGTCACGAGTCCGGGGACGAAGTTGTCTTCGCCGCGTCCGGTCCACAGTGCCAGTCCGGCAGCGGCGGCAGCGGCGACCAATCCCCCCAGGGCGGCCGACGGCGGGGACTTCTGGATCAGGCGGATGATCGTGAAGACCGCAGCGAGTCCCACCGAGACCCCGAGCGCGAGGATGAGGGGCTTCGGCTGCAGCGTGAACAGCACCACGAACGCGAGGCTCGGCAGGACGGACTCGAGAATTCCGCGCCACCCGCCGATCGCCGACCAGACGACCTTGTGCGTGCGTCCCTCATCTGCGGGATCCAGCCCCGCACGCCGTGCTGCCCCGCCGAGCGCCGCACCGAAGATCTCGGAAGCGCTCTGCTCTCGTTCGGCGCCGGGCTCGGGAGCGCTCACGCGGATCCCGGCGTGGCCGGCATCTTCAAGGGGATCAGATCGCGCGGAGGCATCGGAGAGCCGCCGCGAACCACGACGATGGAGCGGAACAGGTCCTCGACCTTCTCAGCCGCGTCGGGATCGGACGCCGCCGCGCCGCCGATCACGCCGCGCAGGAACCAGCGGGGACCGTCGATGCCGATGAACCGCGCCAGACGCAGCCCTGAGCCCTCGCTCGCCGTAGCGGGCACTTCGGCCAGCAGCTCCTTGCCGAGCGTGCCTTCGCGCTCTTCGACACGGCCGCCCTGGGCCCGCACCTGGTCGCGCAGCTGCACGCGGGTCTCGTCCCACAGCCCGCCGGACCGCGGAGCGGCGAACGGCTGGACCTGGAGCGATGAGTCGGCGTAGTCGAGGCCGACCGCCACGATGCGCTTGGACTGCTCCTCGACTTCGAGGCGCAGATTGAGCCCCTCACGCGGAAGGATCTTGATACCGCCGAGGTCGATGTAGGGGCGGACAGGGTTCGCTTCGGAATCGTCGAAGGGGCCCTCGGTCGCGCGGTTCAGCGGTGCGGACTTCGGGGGGTTGGGGGTGTTGTCAGTCATTGTTCTTCCCTGCCTGATAGCCGGTCGATCCGAATCCGCCTTCGCCGCGCACGCTCTCCGGCAGCTCCTCGACCGGGATGAACGTGGCACGTGTCACGGGCATGACGATCAGCTGCGCGATGCGATCGCCGACGGCCACATCGTACGCGCTATGGATGTCGGTGTTGATCAGACTCACTTTGATCTCGCCGCGATAGCCGGCATCGACGGTCCCTGGCGAGTTGACGATCGAGATGCCGTGCTTCGCCGCGAGACCACTACGGGGTACCACGAAGGCGGCGTATCCCTCCGGCAGCGCGATGCGTACGCCGGTCGCGACCAACGCCCGTTCACCCGGGGCCAGATGCACGGCCTCCGCCGCCACCAGGTCGGCGCCGGCGTCGCCCGGGTGGGCGTATCCGGGGACCACAGAGGCGATAATGGGGACATCAACGGAATCGGTCACCCCATGAGGCTAATGCAGAACCCCACGACAGACGCACGTACGCACTATCGCGAACGACTCGCCCCGAGCCTGCGGCTCCTGGTCACCGTCGCCCTGGCGGGGCCGATGGTGTCGCTGATCTTCGTCCCCGTCGGATCCACCGTCGCGCTCGTGGTCGGCGCCGCGGTCTCGGCGGTCCTGGTCACCCTCTTCGTCATCGCGACCCCGGTGGTGTCCGTCGAGGGGTCGGTCCTGCGCGCGGGCCGGGCGCACATCCATACGAAGCACCTCGGAGAGCCCGTCACGCTGACCGCAGAGGAGGCGCGCGAGGCCAGAGGGCCCGGGCTTCCCGCACGCGGATGGCATCTCATCCGCGGAGGCATCGACGGAGTCGTGGTCGTGCCGAACATCGACCAGGCGGACCCCGTGGTCAGCTGGACGATCTCCTCGCGGACGCCCGACCGCCTCGCCGCCGCGATCCGCGCGTCCCAGTCCTGACGCCCGACCCAGGGACAGCGCGCGCCACGCGATCGACGCCGGAAATGACGACGCGCCCCTGACCGGATGGTCGGGGGCGCGTTGCGGTTCGCTTGCGCGTGCTCAGGCAGCGCACTCCTTGCAGATGGGGCCGGAAGCGTCTTCGTGGTCGAGCTGCGAGCGGTGCTTCACGAGGAAGCAACTCATGCAGGTGAACTCGTCCTGCTGCGCGGGCAGCACGACGACATCAAGCTCGAGGTCGGACAGATCGGCACCCGGGAGGTCGAAGCTCGACGGGTTGTCGGAATCCTCGTCCCCGCTTGAGCCGGAGAGCTTGTCCGGCACACGCTCCTTGAGCGCTTCGATCGACTCGGAGTCGTCTTCACTCTTTCGGGGAGCGTCGTAATCGGTTGCCATGCGGTAGATCTCCACTTTCATGGTGCGAGTGGGTGGTTCGCCGTCGGGTATTCGGCGGCCATAGTTTGCACGACCTCAGAGCAATAAGCAAATGCCGGGGTGTGCGACAGAGCAAACTCGCGGCACGCCCAGAGTATTCCCGGCTGTGACGGCAGTCGCATGACACCATGAACGCACACCCATCAGAGGGGCATTCGCATGGAAAACGTCACCATCGTCGGCACAGAATCAGGAGTCCTCGTACTCGCGACCGAGTCGGGCGAGCGGTTCGCGCTGCCCATCGACGATGTCCTGCAGCGGGAGATCCGTCGCGCCACCCGCCAGGCCGAGCCGACCGCACAGCGCCTGGCCGCCAGCCCTCGTGACATCCAGGCGCAGATCCGTGCCGGACTCACCGCCGTCGAGGTCTCCGAACTGCTCGGCATCAGCGTCGACGATGTCGCCCGCTTCGAGGGCCCGGTCCTCGCGGAGCGCGAGCACGTCATCGGCCAGGCACTGGCCGTCCCCGTGCTGATCGGCAGCGAGGTCGAGCCCGACGCGCAACCGACCTTCGGAGCCGCGGTTCGCGCCAAGCTCGCCGACGTCGAAGCCTCGGAGGAACGCTGGGCGAGCTGGAAGGACGAGACCGGGTGGATCGTCAAGCTCGAGTTCACCGCCAGCGACGTCGAGCATGACGCCAGGTGGAGCTTCGACCCGCGCCGCAGCGCGCTGTCTCCACTCAACGCCGACGCCACACAGCTCTCCCGACAGGGCTCGCTCCCCGAGGGTCTCATCCCCCGCCTCCGCGCAGTCGATGCGGAGCGCGCAGGGTCGCCCTACAAGGATGAGAGCCGATTCGACTCCGGCGCCTTCGGGCCCCGCCTGCTGCCGACCCCCGAGGCCGACATCGAGGAGCCGTCGCTTCCGGAGAGGTCCAACGCCGCAGCGCAGGAGGCTGCGACCAAACGTGCGCCCGAGTCATCCACGACGAGTCCGGAGACCGCCGATCTGCTCGAAGCGCTCCGCCGCCGCCGAGGTCAGCGGGAGACCGCTCCACTGATCGACGATGTCGAGGATCAGCACTCCGAGCCGAATCCGATCGCCCTGTTCGACGCAGCCTTCGAGCCGGAGACGGACGAGCCGGAGCCGACCAAGACAGAGCCGCCGACCAACTCGAGCGAATCGTCCGACAGCGGCGCCCGCCGACGTCGCCGCAACGCCATGCCTTCGTGGGATGAGATCGTGTTCGGAGCACGCACCGACGAGTGACGACGGTGCCGGCGCCACCTGCGATCAGCGGGAGAAGGCGCCGAGTCTGAGCAACGGAACGGTTCGCTCCTCTGCGGTCAGCCCGCCGTGCTGACCGATCATGCCGCGACCACGCTGGTCGGCCGCCGTTCCGTCGTATACCGCCCACACACCGCGAGCGATGACGAGAAGGTCCCCGATCCGGGAACGCGCGTCATCAGTGACGAGCGGTCCGAAGAGTCCGGCGGTGATCGCCTCGTCGCGCGTGAGTACATCGGCGATGCCGTCGAGGTCCGCACGCCAACGGGCGAGAACGTCTTCGGCCACGGCATCCGGCTCGAGATGAACGTGCAGCATCCGCGGCTCTCCCCCGACATGGCGGACACCGGACAGATGCGAGCTCTCGAGCACGGCCTGGCGCCGCGAAGGCACGTCGACCATGCCGTGATCAGAGGTGACGAGTACACCGACCCCTGAGGGGACCCGCACCGCGAGCGCGGCATCGATATCCTCGAGCGCCGCCACCCACTCGGCGGACGCCACCCCGTGCTTGTGCCCTGCCTTGTCGACCTCAGGGAGGTAGCAGTAGACGAGGGCTCCGGGATTCTGCTCGGCCAGTCCGTAGGCGGCCTCCACCCGCTCGGCAGGCGTGTTCGCCGCCACGAACTCGGCGCCGCGCAGAGTGGCTCGGGTGAATCCGCTGTGCTCATATGCGGCGACTCCGACGGCGAACGACGGTCTCGCCGCGGTGACGGCCTGCTCGAAGATGGTCGGCACCGGCTGCCAGGTGAGCGGGTCGAGTCCCTCCGATTCCCACCCGGTGAGCTGATTCACCAGCACATCGCGCCGGGCATCGAGAACCCGATAACCGACCAGACCGTGCTCGCCCGGCCATACCCCGGTGAGGATGCTCGTCAATGCGGCAGCCGTGGTCGAAGGGAAGACCGATTGCGCAGTGTCGCGCTTCGTCATCCCGGCCGTCAGCGATCTGGCATGGCCGGTGTGGCCGCGGAGACTGATGGCGCCGAGCCCGTCGATCACCACGAGAATGACGGACTGCGCGGGAGGGAGTGCAGCAGACTCACCGCGCAAGGACGCGAAGAGGTCGCCCGCCACCCCGACGATGCTCCGGGCTGACGGCGACTCGGACGGTAGCATGAGGGACATCCGAGCCAGTCTGACACAGGCTCCCGCACGCCCTCAGGAAGCCCATGCCGAAAACTCCGCCGCCCGAGCCCGTCGAGGAGCGCATCCAGGACATCGACCTGTCCGCCGAGATGCAGGGCTCGTTCCTCGAGTACGCGTATTCGGTGATCTACTCGCGCGCACTGCCCGACGCACGCGATGGCCTCAAGCCGGTGCAGCGACGCATCCTCTACCAGATGGCGGAGATGGGTCTTCGGCCCGACCGCGGTCATGTGAAGAGCGCCCGCGTCGTCGGTGAGGTGATGGGAAAGCTCCACCCCCACGGCGACACCGCCATCTATGACGCTCTCGTGCGTCTGGCGCAGGAGTGGGCGCTGCGCGTGCCCCTGGTCGACGGCCACGGCAACTTCGGGTCGCTCGACGACGGCCCCGCTGCCGCGCGATACACCGAGGCCCGCCTCGCGGCCGCTGCGCTCGCACTGACGGAGAACCTCGACGAGGACGTCGTCGACTTCATCCCGAACTACGACGGGCAGTTCCAGCAGCCTGCCGTGCTGCCCGCCGCGTTCCCGAACCTGCTCGTCAACGGCGCGAGCGGAATCGCCGTCGGCATGGCGACCAACATGGCGCCGCACAATCTCATCGAGGTCGTCGCCGCTGCCACACACCTGCTCGAGAACCCGGACGCGACCACAGAAGACCTCATGGAGTTCGTGCCGGGCCCGGACTTCCCGGCCGGCGGCGTGATCATGGGCCTCGACGGAGTCAAGGACGCCTACGCCAACGGTCGCGGCGCCCTCAAGGTGCGCGGCAAGGTCTCGATCGAGCCGCTCGGACCACGCCGCACCGGGATCGTGGTCTCCGAGCTGCCGTACATGGTCGGTCCCGAACGCCTGATCGAGAAGATCCGTGACGCGGTGCAGTCCAAGAAGCTCCAGGGCATCAGCGACGTCACCGATCTCACGGACCGCAATCACGGACTGCGCGTCGCGATCGGAATCAAGACCGGCTTCGACCCGAACGCCGTGCTGGAGCAGCTGTACCGGCTGACACCGCTGGAGGACTCCTTCAGCATCAACAACGTCGCCCTTGTCGACGGCCAGCCCCGCACGCTGGGCCTCAAGGAGATGCTGAGCGTCTACGTGGCGCACCGCCTCGAGGTCATCACTCGCCGCAGCCGGTACCGCCTCGCCCGGCGCGAGGAGCGCCTGCATCTCGTCGAGGGACTGCTCATCGCGATCCTCGACATCGACGAGGTCATCCAGGTCATCCGCTCCTCGGACGACTCCGAACAGGCGCGCTCGCGCCTGCGCTCCGTCTTCGATCTCAGCGAGCTGCAGGCCGAGTACATCCTCGAGCTGCGCCTGCGCCGCCTGACGAAGTTCTCACGGATCGAGCTCGAGGCGGAGCGCGATGCCCTGCAGGCCGAGATCGCCGCACTCCGTGAACTGCTCGGCAGTCCGGTGCTGCTCCGCGCCGCGGTCGCCACCGAACTCGACGCCGCCGCCGACGCCTACGGCACCCCGCGTCGCACGCTGCTGATGAACGCTGCGCCGCCCAAGCCGCGCGCAACGAAGGGCGCCGTCGATCTGCAGATCGCCGATGCCCCGACCGTGCTCGTCCTCTCCACCACAGGACGCGCCGTACGCGTCGATCTGAGCGAGGCGCAGGAACTCACGGTTCCTGCACGCCGCAGCAAGCACGATGCGATCCTGACGACGCTCGAGGTCACGGTCCGTGCCGAGCTAGGAGCACTCACGAGTGCGGGCCGTGTCGTTCGCTTCTCCCCGGTCGACCTGCCTTCCGTCCCATCGACCTCGGTGCAGCTCGCCGCGGGCACGCCGCTCAAGGACTATCTGGGCATCACGACACGAGGCGAACGGATCCTCGGCTTCGTGCGTTTCGACAGCGACACCCCGATCGCGCTCGGTACCGCCCAGGGAACCGTGAAGAGGATCGTCCCCTCCGCCATCCCCGTGCGCCCCGAGATCGAGGTCATCGCGATGAAGCACGGCGACTCCGTCGTCGGAGCGGCAGAGGCGCCGGACGACGCCGAACTCGTGTTCGTCACGACCGACGCGCAGCTTCTCCACTTCTCCGCCTCCACGGTTCGCCCGCAAGGTGCTCCCGCAGGCGGCATGGCCGGTATCAAGCTCGGGTCGGGCGCCGCCGTGCTGTTCTTCGGAGCGGTGGAGGCAGACGCAGATGCCGTGGTCGCAACCGTCTCCGGCACCGAGGGCATCCTCCCCGGCACCGAGCCGGGTCGCGCCAAGGTCACCGCCTTCTCGGAGTATCCGGCGAAGGGGCGTGCCACGGGCGGAGTGCGCGCACACGCCTTCCTGAAGGGCGAGGATCGCCTCACGGTCGCGTGGGTCGGCCCGAACCCGGCACAGGCTGTCGACCCGACAGGGGCCGTCCGCAAGCTCCCTGAGCCCGGCGCACGCCGCGACGCCTCCGGTCAGCCGATCGACGGCGTGATCGGCAGCATCGGCCGCACCATCGTCTGACTTCGCAAAGAGGTGGGCTTCCCTCGGACTCGCCGAGGAAAGCCCACCTCCTCTGCTGAGGACGACGCTCAGGCGTCGATGGACTCGCGGGACAGACGGTCGGACGAGTCGATGATGAACTCGCGACGCGGAGCGACCTCGTTACCCATCAGCAGTTCGAAGACTCGACCGGCAGCTTCGGCGTCTTCCATGCGCACGCGTCGCAGCAGTCGTCCTGAGCGGTCCATCGTGGTCGTCGCGAGCTGCTCGGCATCCATCTCGCCGAGACCCTTGTAGCGCTGGATCGGCTCGTGCCAGCGCTTGCCTGCCTTGCGGAGCTTGGTGAGCAGCGCGTGCATCTCCTGCTCGCTGTACGTGTAGATCGTCTCGTTCGGCTTCGAGCCGGGGTTCATCACGATCACCCGGTGCAGCGGAGGAACGGCGGCGAACACGCGGCCGTGCTCGATCAGCGGACGCATGTAACGGAAGAACAGGGTGAGGAGCAGCGTGCGGATGTGGGCGCCGTCGACGTCGGCGTCGCTCATCAGGATCACCTTGCCGTACCGGGCCGCATCGATGTCGAACGAGCGGCCGGACCCGGCGCCGATCACCTGGATGATCGAGGCGCATTCGGCGTTCGACAGCATGTCGCCGATCGACGCCTTCTGCACGTTGAGGATCTTGCCTCGGATGGGCAGCAGCGCCTGGAACTCGCTGTTGCGCGCGTTCTTCGCGGTGCCGAGCGCCGAGTCTCCCTCGACGATGAACAGCTCGCTGCGCTCCACCTCGTTCGTGCGGCAGTCGACGAGCTTCGTGGGAAGTGTGGACGACTCGAGCGCGTTCTTCCGGCGCTGGGTCTCCTTGTGCGCACGAGCCGAGACACGAGCCTTCATCTCCGCGACGATCTTGTCGAGCAGCTGCGTGGCCTGGTTCTTGTCGTCGCGTTTGGTCGAGCTGAAGCGCAGCCCGAGATCCTTGCGGATGACCTGGGCGACGATCTGGCGCACCGCCGGCGTGCCGAGCACTTCCTTGGTCTGGCCCTCGAACTGCGGTTCGGGGACGTTCACGGTGAGCACGGCGGTGAGCCCGGCGAGAACGTCGTCCTTCTCGAGCTTGTCGTTTCCGACCTTCAGGCGACGCGCGTTCTGCTCGACCTGCGCGCGCAGAACCTTGAGCATCTCCTGCTCGAAACCCTGCTGGTGTGTTCCACCTTTGGGGGTCGCGATGATGTTGACGAAGGAGCGCATGGTCGTCTCGTAGCCGGTCCCCCAACGCAGGGCGATATCGACCTGGCAGACGCGCTCGACCTCGGTGGCGATCATGTGCCCGTCGGCCTGCAGGACCGGGACGGTCTCCTTGAAGGTGCCCTCGCCCTGGATGCGCCAGCTATCGGTCACGGGCGGGTCGTTCGCGAGGTAGTCGACGAACTCGGAGATGCCGCCTTCATAGCGGTACGAGGTCTCGATCGACTCCTCCGCACGGTTGTCACGGATGACTATCTCGAGCCCGGGCACGAGGAAAGCAGTCTGACGTGCACGGTTCTCGAGCTCGCCGAGCTGGAACGCGGCATCCTTCGTGAAGATCTGCCGATCGGCCCAGTAGCGCACCCGCGTTCCGGTCACACCCCGCGGCGCCTTGCCGGCGACCCGGAGCTCGCTGCCGTCCTCGAAGGGCGTGAAGGGCGCATCAGGGCGCTTCTCCCCCGAATCGGCGAAGCGGCCGGGCTCCCCACGGTGGAAGGACATCGCGTAGGTCTTGCCGCCGCGGTCGACCTCGACGTCGAGACGCTCGGAGAGGGCGTTCACGACGGAGGCACCCACACCGTGCAGTCCACCGGATGCGGCGTAGGACCCGCCACCGAACTTTCCACCGGCGTGCAGCTTGGTGAACACCACCTCGACACCGGTCAGCCCGGTACGCGGTTCGACGTCGACGGGGATGCCGCGACCGAGGTCGTGCACCTCCACGCTGCCGTCAGAGTGCAGGATGATGTCGATCTTCTTGCCGTTGCCGGCGACCGCCTCGTCGACGGCGTTATCGATGATCTCCCAGAGGCAGTGCATGAGCCCGGGCGATCCGTTCGACCCGATGTACATACCGGGGCGCTTGCGGACCGCTTCGAGTCCTTCGAGCACCTGGAGATGATGGGCGGAATACTCGGCGGTCACAATGTCCGAGTCTATTCTCGTGCGGCCTCCGCACCCCGCAGACACTCCCCGAGAACCCCCCATCGAGTCGCATCCCGTACGCGCTGAGCGAAACACGCCGTGATCCGGGCATGTGCCCAGCATCCGCGTGGTTGTATTGAGCACGCTCCACAGCGAACCCGACACCCGAGGAGGCACCGAGATGAACGCAACAACCGAACGTGAGACCTCTACCGTCGAGTTCCGCTTGACCGCAGCAGACCGTTGCGACTCCTGCGGCGCTCAGGCGTACATCGCAGCCGAGGTCAACGGTTCCGAGCTCCTCTTCTGCGCCCACCACGGCCGCAAGTACGAAGAGAAGCTCCGCACCATCGCGACCAGCTGGCACGACGAGACCGCTCGACTGGTCGACGCGGTCTGAGGTCCGATCCGCTCAACGGATCCCTCCGACGCCATCCGTCACGGATGACCGACGACGGGTCGCCGCCTGACTCAGTCGACGACGACCCGTCGCACACGGACACTGAGTCGCGTGAGGATCTCCTCACCGACCGTGTCGATGCGTTCCGCGAGAGTGGTCGCGCTGACCTCTCCGCGGTCACCGGCCCCGAACAGGTGGACTTCATCGCCGATGGCCATTCCCGGCCATCCCTGCACGACCGAGGTCGTGTGATCGATCTGACGCAGCTCACGGGCACCAGCCGATGTTCCCACCGGAGCCCCCGCGAGGGTCGAGGGCAGTCCGTCGAAGCTGCCGATGTCGATGACCGCCTCCCCCTCGACGATCCCGCTCACCGACGCGACCAGCGATGCGATGGGACGGATGCCGTCAAGCTCCGGACCGTCCGCAGACCGCACGCCGTAGCAGAAGGCTCCGATCCGCGACAGCGTGCCGCGCAGTTCGGGACGCCACCACGATGCCGCTGACGCCGTGAGGTGCTGCAGCGCGGGAGCTGATCCGCTGAGCTCCACCACGCGCACCGCGTCGAGGAAGACCGCCTGCGCCTCGTCATCCTCGGCGTCGCTCGCTTCGGCGATGTGGCTCCAGACGCCGACGAGCTCCAGCAGTCCTGCCGCCTCGGCGGCGCGGGCCTCTGCCACGACGTCATCCCAGTCCTCGCGGAGCACGCCGTTGCGATGAAGGCCGGTGTCGATCTTGAGGTGCACCCTGGCCACGACCCCGAGCGCGTCAGCACGCGCGATGATCCGACGCAGGTACTCCGCGGTGCCGACACCCAGGTCGACGCTCTGCACGAGCGCGTCGTCGATCTCGATGTCCGTCGACGTGGCCCAGGCGAACACCCGCACGGCACCGCCGCCGACACGACGCACATCGAGCGCACTGCGCACGTCGTAACTGCCGAACCATTCGACTCCAGCGGCATCCGCCGCCTCCACGACCCACGGGAGCCCATGCCCGTACGCGTCGTCCTTGACGACCAGCATGAGCGCGGATGGGGCGATCCGCTCCCTGACCGCCGCGATGTTCGCGCGGAACAGAGGCGCGCTGATGCGCAGCTCTGGGCGACTCATGCTTCCCACTCCCTGACGGCATGCGCGCCGGCGACCGTGATGAGCTCCGCAGCGGAGAGCCCGGTGACCTCGGCCCAGTGCGACAGGTTGCGCACGGCCGGACCCTCCCCGCCGAAGAAGGTGACCTCGGTGCCGACCGGAACGTCGGTGCCTTCGAGATCCACCACGCACACGTCCATCGCGACACGGCCGATGATCGGTCGCTCCGCGCCGCCGATCTCGACGCGCGCACGATTGCCCAGCGCGCGGACGATCCCCTGTGCGTATCCGCCGGTGACGAGCGCGACGTTCGTATCCACCGGAGCACGGTGGGTGTAGCCGTAGGAGACCGCATCGCCGGCGCGCAGGCGCTTCGTCGAGAGGACACGCCCGACGAGCCTCATGACGGGTCGAGGAGCGGAGGAGTTGCTGCCGGCGGGCAGCCCGTAGAGCAGGACCGGGTCGATGTCGGCGACGCCTTCGGTGGTTCCGACGATGCCTTCGAGACCGAGCGCGTCGATCTCTCCTGCGGAGTCGACCAGCACACGGCTCGCGCCGGCGGCGATGACGGCGTGAGCGACGGACAACACCCCGTGACCCCAGGCATCACGACGAAGATCGGCGACCTTTCCTCCGTTCTGCACGGCGGAATCTGCTGCCGCCGCCAGTGCGGAGCGTGAGATCACCGCGTGCGTTCGGGCGCTGGAAGTCGTGTCGGACACGTCTTCCACCCTAGCTTCCGTGCGCTCAGGTTCCCTCCGAAGCCACCCGTAGACTGGATGGGACCCCCAACCTTCGGAGCACAATGTCACGTCTTTCCCTCGCGCCCCGCGTTCGCTATCTGATCGGACGCGCACGTCGCATCGACGTCGGATCGGTCGTGGAGCGCGCCAAAGAGGCCTCCGAGCAGCACCACAAAGCGGTGCCCGCGATCGTCGTCGACATGCTGTGGTCCGCCGCGCGACACAACGTCGGATTCCAGGACTACATCGACTACGACTTCGCGATGCTCACCCGCGCCGAGCGCGAGACCTATATGACCCACCCTGTCTCCAACCAGCTCTCGCAGCGCTACGATCACCCGGACTTCCGCTGGATCTTCCAGGACAAGGTGGAGTTCGACAAGCAGTTCTCGGTGCACCTCCACCGCGAGTGGATGGTCGTCGAGGAGGGCAACGCTGAGGCCGTGCGCGAGTTCGCACAGCGGCTCGGCACGATCGTGACCAAAGAGCCGGTCGGCCAGGCCGGAACCGGCGTACACCGCTACCACGCGGCGGACGTCGACGACTGGGCCGAGTTCCACCGCGGGCTCCTCGCCCGCGGTGAGCTGCTGATCGAAGAGGTCATCCGGCAGCACGACGCCCTCGCCGCGGTCTGCCCTGGGACGGTGAACACGACGCGCATCACCGCTTTCTTCGACGGTGAGAAGGCGCACATCCTGGCGATGGCGCAGAAGTTCGGGCGCGGCGCGGTCAGCGACCAGATGACCTTCGGCGGCTTCTACACGATGCTCGACGAGAACGGTCGCTCAGTGGGCGCCGGGTACGACTCGCACGGTCACGTGCACGAGAAGCACCCCGATACCGGGTTCCCGATCGCCGACTTCCAGCTCCCCTACATGGACGAGGTCCGCGCCTTCATCGATCAGGTCGCGCGGGTCGTTCCCCAGGTGCAGTACGTGGGATGGGACATCGTCGTCTCCCCTGACGGTCCGGTACTGGTCGAGGGCAACTGGGGCGCAGGCGTGTATGAGAACAAGCCGAGCGTCACCGGCATCCGCACGGGACACAAGCCGCGCTACCGCGAGGTCATCGGCTTCTGAGACTCCTACGAAGAAGGCCCCGGATGCCGAGCATCCAGGGCCTTCTTCTGTGCGGTGAACGGGTCAGATCGCGCGGACGATGCCGAGCGGCGTGGACTCGAGGCCCTGGCCGAGCGGGTTGTCGCCGAGGATCTTGACGAGACGACGCTCGCCGTCCTTGTCGAGCGTCGATCCGAGGATGTTACCGCCGAGGTCGTTGATGTCGACCACTGCCACCTCGGCCTGGCCGCCGATCAGCGTCTTCAGACGTGCGGCGACACCGTCGGGGTCCTTCGGTCCGAGCACGACCGCCTCGTTGTACGGAGGGATGGTGTGCTTGGTCGGACCGTCGATGGCGCGCGCCTTGTCACCAGCGATGCGGTAGAAGTCGCCACGACGACCGAACGCCTTGGTCACCGCCGCGACGGCGGACGCGAACAGGATGCGCGGCGTGCCGCACTCCCGCAACGCCATCTCCATCGTCTCCGGCATGCCGAGCCCGATGCCGTAGGGCGTGCGGGTGACGTACTTGGAGAGGAACAGAGCGAGCTTGCGCGGCTTGATCTCGTCGAGACGGTACGACCGCCCCTGAGTGATCGCCACGATCTTCTCGGTCACGAACAGCAGGTCACCCGGCTGCACGGCGTCCTTCGCATACTCGGTGATGACCGCATCGAGGTCGTCATCCGGCATCACGACACGCGTGCGCAGCGGAATCCGCGCGTAGTTCTTCCCGTCGACGCTGGTCTCGAGCGCCTTGCCCTCGTTCGCCTGCATCACTCGAGGTAGTCCCGCAGCGACTGCGAACGGCTCGGGTGCCGCAGCTTGGCCATGGTCTTCGACTCGATCTGACGGATCCGCTCGCGGGTCACGCCGAACGTGTCGCCGATCTGGTCGAGCGTCTTGGGCTGACCGTCACCGAGGCCGAAGCGCATGCGGATCACGCCGGCCTCGCGCTCGGAGAGCGAGTCGAGCAGCTGCTCGAGCTGACGCTGCAGCATCGTGAAGCCCACGGCATCGGCCGGGACGACCGCCTCGGTGTCCTCGATGAGGTCACCGAATTCGCTGTCTCCGTCTTCACCGAGCGGGGTGTGCAGCGAGATCGGCTCGCGGCCGTACTTCTGCACCTCGACGACCTTCTCGGGCGTCATGTCGAGTTCACGGCTGAGCTCTTCCGGCGTGGGTTCGCGACCCAGGTCCTGGAGCATCTGACGCTGCACGCGGGCGAGCTTGTTGATGACCTCGACCATGTGCACCGGGATGCGGATGGTGCGGGCCTGGTCGGCCATCGCACGCGTGATCGCCTGACGGATCCACCACGTCGCGTAGGTCGAGAACTTGAATCCCTTGGTGTAGTCGAACTTCTCGACCGCACGGATGAGACCCAGGTTTCCCTCCTGGATGAGGTCGAGGAACTGCATGCCGCGACCCGTGTAGCGCTTCGCGAGCGACACGACCAGACGGAGGTTCGCTCCGAGCAGGTGGCTCTTCGCGCGCTGCCCGTCACGGGCGACCCACTGCAGATCGAGTCCGAGCTGGCCGGCCTTCTCGGCGGCGGTCATCGTCGACAGCTTCTCCTCGGCGAAAAGCCCCGCCTCGATACGCATCGCGAGCTCGACCTCTTCGGCCGCGTTCAGCAGAGCGACCTTTCCGATCTGCTTCAGATAGTCCTTGACCGGGTCGGCGGTGGCGCCAGTGATCTGCGAGGAGTAGACGGGGACGTCGTCCTCATCGCTCGAGGTGATGACGATCGCACCGGTGGGAAGCGGCTCGGTGAACTTCGGCTTGCTGTCTTCGTCGTCCTCGTCGACCGCGTCGGCGGCGGGCGCCTCATCGTCTTCGACGATGTCGTCGGCCTTCTTCTTCTTCGCGGGCGCACGCTTGGCAGCTGCGCGCTTCGCTGCGCTCAGCGGCGCAGGCTTCTCAGCCGCATCCTTCGTCTCAACCGGAGCCTCGGTCGCGGTCTCGTCAGCGGCCTTCTTCGTCGTCCGGGATTTGTTTGTCGTGGCAGGAGTCACGTTTCGCCTTTCACGGGGCTGCGGACCGCCCCGGGACATTTCGGACACTAGTAAGACCCTTGTCAAGTCCGCTCCGGGAAAGGAACGATTGACAACGGGTCAGAGTCCTAGTATCGCACACGTGTGGCGATGCGGGCGCATTCCGGCGAAGTTCGCCCGAATCGAGTCACGCCCTCCCCGGTTTGTCCTCGTCACCCGTGGGCCGGGAAGCAAGGTAGCGCTCCAGCTCTGCAGCCAGTTCGTCGGCGCTGGGAAGATCGCGTTCGCTGAACCCGCCCTCGTCATACGAACCGTCGTCGGGATTGCGGCCGGCCATGTAGGCGTCGTAGCGACGCTCCAGGTTGAGCACCATCTGCTGAAGCTCGTCATTGCCGAGCACCTGCTCATCGACACGCGCGAGGTAGTCGTCACGTCGTTCCTGGACAGCGTCGAGCACCAGCACGAGCCCCGTCGAGGCCATGAGGCGCTCAGCAGCGGTGATCACAGCATCGGGGTTCTCGGTCTCGGCGAGGTAGTGCGGAACCAGCAGTACAAAGCCCACCGCGCGGTCGCCGCGCTCTGCGAAGCGGAACTCGAGGAGGTGACCGGCCGTTGCCGGCACCTGCGTGCGTGGACGCCAGACGGAGTGCGCGACGTTCAGTTCGCGGCGGTTCCCGCTGACCGTCGTGCCGATCGGACGAGTGTGCGGGACCGGCATCGCGATCGAGTGCACCCAGTTGAGGCCCGAGACCTCGAACTCGGTGGCGAGTTCCAGCACCGTGGCCGCGAAGGCGTTCCAGGCGAAGTCCGGCTCGTAGCCGGCAAGCAGGAGGAAGGGCTGTCCGAGAGCATCGGTGGCGAGCGACAGTTCGAGCCGCTGCGGGCGGAACTCCGTCAGGTGATCCTGATCGAAGGAGATCACCGGACGGCGGGCGCGGTAGTCGAGGAGCACATCGTTGTCGAACACGACGACGGCCTGCGGCGAGGTCGTCTCGCGCAGGTGATCGATGAGGCCGGAGACGGCACTGCCCGCATCGGTGAACCCGGTCAGCAGCACCACCAGGGGCAACCCGCGCGGCACGGCCGGTGCGTTCGCGACTCGTTCATGGATGGGTCCGGAGAAGGGCATGTGTCCATGCTACGAGCCACTCCCGCCACGAGGGTTGGCGGCGTCATGCTGAGAGCGAACACGCGGAGGACGGCTCGTGCCCGGGGCACCGCCGCGATCCCTAGGATGGAAGCATGACGCTTCCCGTGCTCTCGCACACCATCGATCAGTTCCCCGGAAGCGCTGCAGATGCCGCAGTGCTCGTCGTCCCCGACATCTCGGAGTCCGCTTCGGCGCTCGACGGCTATCCCGGTCTCGCTGACATCCTCGCGGGAATCGGATTCACCGGGTCCGCGTCCGCATTCGCACGAGTGCACGCCCCGGAGGTATCGCCCGTTCCCTTCGCTGTCGTCGGCGCAGGCTCCTCTCCCACGGCTGTCTCCGTTCGCAACGCGGCCGGATCCGCACTGCGGGTGTTCACCGGCTTCGACACCATCGCCCTCGCGCTCGCGCCGGGGCTCGAGTCGTTCGCGGATGCTGCAGCGGAAGGTGCCGTCCTCGGCGGACACCGCTTCGAGGGCTACCGCTCGGACAAGGGCAAGAAGCGCGCGTCCGCGGTGATCCTGCACGCGCAGATCGACGACGCGACCGCCGCGCATGCCCAGGCCGTCGGCGATGCTGTTGCCCTCATCAAGGACCTCGTGCAGGTCCCCGCCGAATGGCAGAGCCCCGCGCAGCTGGCGCAGAGCGCGGCCGACAGTGTGGCCGATCTGGACGTCACGGTCGAGATCCTCGACGAGGTCGCCCTCGCAGAGCAGGGCTTCGGCGGCATCCTGGGCGTCGGCCAGGGATCGGACCGCCCGCCGCGCCTGGTGCGCCTCGACTACTCCCCTGCCGAGGCCACGCGCCACATCGCACTTGTCGGCAAGGGCATCACCTTCGACACGGGCGGACTGTCGCTCAAGCCGGCCGCGTCCATGGTCGGAATGAAGTTCGACATGGCGGGTGCGGCGACCAGCCTCGCCGCGCTGCGCGCCATCGCGACGCTGGGACTACCCGTGCGCGTCACGGCCTGGCTCTGCATCGCGGACAACATGCCGTCAGGACGTGCGACCCGGCCGGGCGATGTGCTGCGCATGCTCGACGGCACCACGGTCGAGGTCCTCAACACCGATGCGGAGGGTCGCCTGGTGCTCGCAGACGGGCTCGTCGCCGCGAGCCGCGAACACCCGGACGTGATCATCGACGTCGCCACCCTGACCGGAGCGATCATCCTGGCGCTCGGCCACCGCCACACCGGCGTGATGGGCGACGACGAGGCCGTCGCCCAATTCCTGGCCGCGGCGGAATCGGCCGATGAACTCGCCTGGCACATGCCGCTGCCCGAGTACATGGAAGACACGCTCGACTCGCCGATCGCGGACCTCATCAACGCGAACATGGGCGACCGCGCGGGTGGCGCATCCTTCGCCGGGCTCTTCCTCCGGCGTTTCATCGGACGGGTATCGGATGCGGATGGCGCACCGCGCATCCCCTGGATCCACCTCGACATCGCCGGTTCCGGCGAGCACGGAAGCGCACCCTACGGCTTCACCGAAAAGGGCCCGACCGGGGCGATGGTTCGATCGATCGTCGCCTTCGCCCACGCATCCCACACGGAGGCATGACCCATGACCACACACACCTTCGACATCGTCGTCCTCGGTGGCGGCAGCGGCGGGTACGCCGCGGCGCTCCGGGCCAGTGAGCTCGGCAAGTCCGTCGCCCTGATCGAGAAGGACAAGGTCGGCGGCACCTGCCTGCACCGCGGCTGCATCCCGACGAAGGCGCTGTTGCACGCGGCGGAGGTCGCCGACCACGTGCGCGATGCCGCATCGGTCGGCGTCACCGCCGCTCTCACCGGGATCGATCCCGTCGGCGTGCGCACGTACCGCGAGGGAATCGTCGCCAAGAAGTTCAAGGGCCTCGAGGGCCTGGTCAAGGCGCGCGGCATCACCACCGTGGCCGGCACGGGACGCCTCAACGCCGACCGCACGGTGAGCGTCGACGACGACATCTACGCGGGGACGGACGTCGTGCTGGCGACGGGGTCGTACAGCCGCACGCTCCCCGGCCTCGAGATCGGCGGACGGATCATCACGAGTGAGCAGGCACTCGCACTCGACGTCATCCCTGAGCGCGTGCTCATCCTCGGCGGCGGTGTGATCGGCGTCGAGTTCGCCAGCGTCTGGCGTTCCTTCGGCTCCGAGGTCACGATCATCGAGGCGCTTCCGCACCTCGTCCCCAACGAGGACATCGCTCTCAGCAAGGGCCTCGAGCGCGCGTTCCGCCGCCGCGGCATCCAGTACTCGCTCGGCATCCGCTTCCAGAGCGCGGTCCAGGACGACTCCTCAGTGACCGTCACGCTCGAGGACGGCAAGGAGTTCTCGGCGGACTACCTGCTGGTCGCGGTGGGACGCGGACCGGTCACCGCTGACCTCGGTTTCGAAGAGGCCGGCGTGAAGCTCGACCGCGGTTTCGTGACCGTGGACGATGAGCTGCGCACCGGAGTTCCCGGCCTCTGGGCCGTCGGTGACATCGTTCCCGGTCTGCAGCTCGCACACCGCGGTTTCCAGCAGGGCATCGCCGTTGCGGAGCGGATCGCGGGCCTCACCCCCGTGAACATCCCTGACCTGCAGATCCCCAAGGTGACATACTCCAGCCCCGAGGTCGCGTCCGTCGGGGTGACAGAGGCCGCGGCGATCGCCGAGCACGGTGCCGACGCCGTCTCGGCGTACGAGTACAACCTCGCCGGCAACGGCAAGAGCGAGATCATCGGAACCGCCGGCCTCGTGAAGGTCGTTCGCCTCAAGGACGGCCCAGTGATCGGTGTCCACCTGTTGGGCGATCGGGTCGGGGAACTCATCACCGAGGGGCAGCTCGCAGTCGCGTGGGAGGCTCACCCCGAGGACATCGCGCCGCTGATCCACGCGCATCCCACGCAGAGCGAAGCTCTCGGCGAGGCCTTCCTCGCCCTGGCCGGAAAGCCGCTGCACGCCCTCTGAGCACCAACCGGTGCCTGAGTCACTAAGCTAGACAAGCGTCAACACACTTCCTGAAGGAGACTCCGTCATGAGCACATCCGTCATCCTCCCCGCTCTCGGTGAGAGCGTCACAGAGGGTACGGTCACCCGCTGGCTCAAGCAGGTGGGCGACACCGTACAGGCGGACGAGGGCCTGCTGGAGATCTCGACCGACAAGGTCGACACCGAGATCCCCTCCCCCGTCAGCGGCGTGATCGAGGAGATCCTCGTCGCCGAGGACGAAACCGTCGAGGTCGGCGCTCTGCTCGCCCGCATCGGCGATGGTAGCGCTGCGGCACCTGCTGCGGATGCTCCGGCGGCTGCCGAGCCCGCGCCTGAGACCGCACCCGCGCCCGCCGCGGAACCTGCCCCCGCCCCCGAAGCCGCTCCGGCAGCCGACTCTGCTCCCGCAGCCGCACCGGCCGGCGATGCGACCGACATCGTTCTGCCCGAACTCGGCGAGAGCGTGACCGAGGGCACCGTGACCCGCTGGCTGAAGCAGATCGGCGACACTGTCGCCGTCGACGAGGCACTCCTCGAGATCTCGACCGACAAGGTCGACACCGAGATCCCGTCGCCGGTCGCCGGTGTGCTGCAAGAGATCGTCGCCGCGGAAGACGAGACCGTCTCCGTCGGCGCCGTGCTGGCGCGTGTCGGCTCGGGTGCCGCCCCGGCGAGCCCCGCCCCCGCGGCCGAGGCCCCTGCTGCGGCTCCTGCCGCTGCTGCCCCGGCACCGGCTCCCGCCGCTGCTGCCCCGGCACCGGCTCCCGCCGCTGCACCGGCTCCTGCCGCTGCCCCGGCTCCTGCCGCTGCCCCGGCTCCTGCTGCTCCGGCACTGGCGCTGCCGACCGAGAGCGACAACCTGTATGTGACCCCGCTGGTGCGTCGTCTCGCTTCGCAGCAGGGTGTCGACCTGGCATCGGTCACCGGCACCGGCGTTGGTGGACGCATCCGCAAGGAGGACGTGCTGAAGGCTGCTGAGTCGGCCGCGGCCGCCCCTGCGGCAGGTGCACCCGCTGCTCCGGCTCCTGCTCCGCTCGAGGTCTCGCCTCTGCGCGGCACGACCCAGCCGATGTCCCGCCTGCGCAAGGTACTCGCCGAGCGTGCGGTCGCCTCGATGCAGCAGACGGCTCAGCTGACCACGGTGGTCGAGGTCGATGTCACGGATCTCGCGAACTACCGCGACAGCGTGAAGGCGTCGTTCTTGGAGAAGACGGGCGACAAGCTCTCCTTCCTCCCGTTCTTCGCGCTCGCGACAGCGGAGGCGCTGCAGGCCTTCCCGATCGTCAACGCGACGGTGAAGGACGACCAGATCGTCTACCCGGCCTCCGAGAACGTGTCGATCGCGGTCGACACCGAGCGCGGTCTGCTCACGCCCGTGCTGCGCGATGCCGCATCGAAGAACATCGCCCAGATCGCGCACGAGATCGCCGACCTGGCTGCCCGCACGCGTGACAACAAGCTGAAGCCCGACGAGCTCGCGGGCGGCACGTTCACGCTGACCAACACGGGTTCGCGTGGCGCGCTGTTCGACACTCCTGTGGTGTTCCTGCCCCAGTCGGCGATCCTCGGCACCGGCACGGTAGTCAAGCGTCCCGGCCTCGTGAAGGTCGGCGGCTCCGACGCGATCGCGATCCGTTCGTACGTGTACCTCGCACTCTCGTACGACCACCGGATCATCGACGGTGCCGACGCAGCTCGCTTCCTCGGCGCGGTCAAGGCCCGCCTCGAGGCCGCTCAGTTCTCCGCACAGCTCGGCGCCTGATCCGCCGCATCACTCTGGCTGGTCCGCGACGTCATACACGTCGCGGACCAGCCATTTTTCGTCGACGCGAACGAGCACCAGCATCCGTACGACGCCCGATTCCCCGCTGTCCATAGAATCCGGGTGCCCCGTCTCCGCCCGTGTCGCCCGAACGACGGCGGCATCTCCGTACTCGTCGACGATCTCCACATCCGAGTACTCCGTCGCTCCATCAGCAAGCGACGCGATCACCGCAGTCGAGCCATCTGCGACCGCCGATGCGCAGACGGCGTCGCCGGTATCCGCGCACCTTCCGATCTCCTCCAGCAACCAGGAAGCCGCGTCCGCGGGGCTCTCTGCCTCCGGTGCCGAGTTCGGCGCGCCCGGTGGCGAGGGCTCGGTCGAAGGTTGCGCGTCGGGAGTCACCCCGCGAGAGCCTGCCGCAGGTGGCGGGTCTGCCGCGCCTTCCTGGTCAGTATCCGATGTCTGCGACCAGTCGACAGAGTCGGCAGGCTTGTCCGCGCCGTCCGCGGCCCCGCTCGTCACCTCACTCGGCCACAGGAGCCCGGTCAGCAGCACTGTGATCGCAGCCCCTGTCGCCACCAGGAGCGATCGACGACGGGACCGGAGCGCATCTCGCCGTGGCGCGGCCGATCGCTCCGTGCGTGCGGAGCCGACCGGAGCACGCGGGCTCCTGGTGCGCCCTCGCGCCCATCGAAGCGCACCTGCCAACACTTCAGCGAGCCGCATGTCAGGCGATCGACGTCGGGCATGATCGCCCGCTGTGCGACGCTGCCGGTGCTCGCCGCGTGCGGCATGGCCCGCGCGACGAGACACCGGCGGCGAGGATTCCCACTGCAGCGCCGCGCTGGCGGCCATCGCCGCACTCTCCGGAGCGAACGCCTTCCGACGAAGCGCCCGCGGTGCCGCGACCTCGAGCACCTCGCCCTCCCACTTCTCGAGCAGCAGCGGCGGCACACGTCGCTGCTGCTGCTCGAGGTTCGTGCGCAGCCCCTCCTGCACCACGTCCAGCAGACGCCCCAGCGTCTTGTCCGCACAACTCTCCCCGAGCTGCGCGACGAGCACCGCGACGCCGGTGCGCGCCTCCTCCCCCTCGCCGAGAACGAACACCGGCCTCCCATCGTCGGTCAGCCACCAGGTGCCCGACGCGTCCACCACGGCTTCCACGCGTCCGAGTTCCTCCAGCGCCCGGAACAGGCTCACCAGCAACGTGCTGCACTCTCCCGATGACAGCCCCTCGCTCATGGCCGTCCGACGCCCGACGAACGTCGACACCCGCTCCGTGCACCACGGAAGCAGCGCGTCATGCCCCTGCGCCCGCCGCACGATGTCGAGAGGCCCGACCACGTGCTCCGAACCTCCGAACCTCCACCCGTCCCACCCGGCCAGCTCCGCAGCGTCGACCCGGACGGCCACGGCGTCCCCCCGCGTGACCAGCACCCCGGCAAAAGGTCCCTCGTGCGACTCGATCGCCCGGATCACCCGATGCGCTCCCGGAAGGAGAGCTGGCGTGGGGACATCGGTCGCAGCGGCTGGCATGACTCCATCAGACCCGAACCGGACGCCGTGCGGAGGCGATCGGAGGCGATGTGGACCGATCCCTCACGATCGTCCACCTGTGCAGGAGTTGTCGGCGCCCCGGTGCTCCTCTGTCGCTCCGCTTGACGCGAACGCCGTCAACGAGGACCTCCGGACTCGGTAGGCTGGTGCGCATGGCAAAGCGTGCTCCCGAACCCGAAAAGCGTCCTGGGTTCTTCTCCCAGATCAAGTCCCTCTTCCGGTTCACCCGTGAGGCCTGCGCCTGGCTTCCGTGGGCACAGGTCGGGATCCTTATCGGCGGTGTCCTCCTCGGACTCATCGCCGGCTACCTCATCCCCCCGTTCCAGATCTGGACGCTCGTTCTCTGGGGCATCAGCGGACTGATGTTCGGTGTGCTCGGCGCCATGTTCCTCATGACCCGGCTCTCCACGTCGGCCATGTACGCGAAGATCGACGGCATGCCCGGGGCGACCGGCCACGTGCTCAGCACCAGCCTCGGTCGGCGCTGGCAGGCATCCGAGACGCCCGTCGGGATCAACCCGAAGACGCAGGAGGCGGTCTACCGCACCGTCGGCCGTGGTGGCGTCGTGATCGTGGGAGAAGGCGCGCGCGGTCGTCTCACGCGTCTCGTCAACGAAGAGCGCAGCAAGGTCCAGCGGGTCGCCAACGGCGTGCCTGTGACGGTGCTCTACGTCGGTCACGGCGACGACGAAGTGACCATCGCGAACCTTGCCAAGACCATCAAGAAGCTCCCCAAGGCGATCGACAAGGCCACTCTCGCCGCCGTCATCCGGCGCATCGAGTCGGTTTCGCAGTCGCTCTCGTCCTTGCCGATCCCCAAGGGCATCGACCCGACGAAGGTGCGCGCGCAGCGTCCGCGCTGACCTGCACCCTCCACAGACGACGAAGCGCGGCCCCTCCTCCGAGGGGCCGCGCTTCTGTCATGTCACTCCGAGAGCGGCTGACGCGGCAGGCGTCGCACCTTCGCGCGACGACGTCGGCGCTCAGGGACCATCGACCGCATCTCGTCGAGCTTTCCGAAGCAGAACAGGCGATCCTCGGCTTCGAGCACGACATGCTTGCGCGGGTTCGGAATCACGCTGGCTCCCCGATGCAGGGTGAGAACCGTGATATCGCGCTCCCAGAGCCCGGCCTCGCCCAGGGTCTTCCCCACGAGGTCCACCGCTCCGTGCACCATGAGCTCTGCGACGCCGTATCCCGTGGAGACGGTCAAGCGCTGTCGCACGTCGATCTCCGGGAACGCCACCTGTCCGGCGATGTAATCGATGATGGCGCCGGCGACGTCGAGCTTGGTCGCGGTCTCGATGCCCTGCAGTCCCGGTGAGGAGTTGACCTCCATCACGAGCGGTCCGTCGTCGCCTTCGAGCATGTCGACGCCGGCGACACGCAGGCCCATGATCTGGGCGGAGCGGACGGCCGCCCGCTCGTAGACCGGGTCCAGCTCGATCGCCTGCACAGAGCCCCCTCGATGCACGTTCGAGCGGAACTCGTCACCCGCCGCCGAGCGGCGCATCGCTGCGACCACACGATCGCCGACGACCAGCGCGCGGATATCGCGTCCTCGGCTCTCCGAGATGAACTTCTGGATGAGCACGTTCTGCTTGGTCGAGTGCAGTGTCTCGATGATCGCCTCCGCGACCTTCACTTGAGGAGCGAGGATCACCCCGATCCCCTGGGTGCCCTCCAGAAGCTTGATGACGACCGGGGCACCGCCCACCCGCTCGATCGCGGGGCGCACGTCAGCACGGTTGCGCACGAATGCGGTCGGCGGCATCGCGATGTTGTGCCGAGACAGGATCTGGTTGGCACGGAGCTTGTCGCGCGCGCTGGAGATGCCGTTCGCCGTGTTCGGCGTGTAGACGTCCATCTGCTCGAACTGGCGTACGACGGCCGTGCCGAAGTAGGTGATCGAGTTGCCGATGCGCGGCAGGATCGCGTCGTAGTCGCTGAGCTGCCGACCTCGGTAGTGCAGGTCCGGTTCGTCTGCGGTGAGATCGATCGCGAAGCGCAGCGTATTCAGCACCTTGACGTTGTGGCCGCGCTGGAGCGCAGCCGCACGCAGTCGTTGGGTGGAGTACGCCTGAGGCGCACGGGAGAGCACTGCGATCTTCACAAAGAATTCCTGCCAGGATGGTCGGGTGACTAAGACATCCCATTCAAACACTCTTACAGGGTGGCGAGAATGGGTTGCGCTGCCCGATCTCGGCGTCGACTGGATCAAAGCCAAGATCGACACCGGCGCGCGCACCTCTTCGCTGCACGCATTCGACATCCAGGAGTTCGACCGCGAGGGCGAGTCCTGGGTGCGGTTCCGCCTCAAGCCGTGGCAGGACAGCCAGGAGGACACGGTCGTCGTCGAGACCCCCGTGCACGATCGGCGGGCCGTACGCAGCTCGTCAGGCCATGCACAGGAGCGTCTGGTCGTCATGCTGCTGATTCGCCTGGTGGACCGTGAGGTGCTGGCAGAGGTCACGCTGAGCAACCGCGACGAGATGGGCTTCCGCATGCTCATCGGCCGCGAGGCGCTGCGACGCGGCTACATCGTGGACCCTGCACGCTCGTTCCTGGGCGGACGTGCGCCGCGCGAGGCCCGCCGTCGCAACCGCGGCAGGGAGTGAGTCGCGGAGAGCGTCAGGCGCGGATCAGGACGGTGCCGACCGCTTTGTCGTGCAGGCCGCGCTGGTCGACATCCCAGATCACTGCGGGGATCACGACGATCAGCAGCAGCGTGCGCACGATGGGGCGCCACACTCCGATCCATCCGCCGTCCATGCGCACCAGACGCAAGCCGACGATGCGGTGGCCGGGGCTGCCGCCGACGACCGGGATGAAGATGATCTGCAGCAGAGCGAAGACGAACAGCGGGGCGAACTGCGTGAGTCCGGCTTCGGTCGGGAGCGCGAACTGATTGAAGCCCAGGAAGCCGGTCGCGATGATCGATGCGGCCGCGTAGTCGATCAGGAGTGCGCCGATCCGACGGCCGATCCGGCCAATGCTTCGGGATCCTGAGTCCGGGAGTCCGAGTCGCTCACCGGGGTACATGTTCGCCGCATCCGTCACCTCTCCAGCCTACCGATGCGCTCAGGGCGCTGTAACAAGCCTGAAACAAAGCGGACACCCTGGAGAAATCCCTCAGCCGTACTGTGCAGAATGGCCGTAAGCCATCGATCCGCTACACAGGAGTCGTACATGTTCAAAGATTCGTCCGAGGTGCTGAGCTACATCAAGGAGAACGACGTCAAGTTCCTTGACATCCGTTTCACCGATCTCCCGGGTGTGCAGCAGCACTTCAACATTCCTGCGTCCACGGTCGACGAGGCATTCTTCACGGAGGGACAGCTGTTCGACGGCTCCTCGATCCGTGGTTTCGCCAGCATCCACGAGTCCGACATGCAGCTGATCCCGGACGTGACGACGGCCTACGTCGACCCGTTCCGCGAGGCGAGCACGCTCGTGATGATCTTCGACATCTACAACCCGCGCACCGGCGAGATCTATTCGAAGGACCCGCGTCAGGTCGCCAAGAAGGCGGAGAAGTACCTCACGTCGACCGGCATCGCCGACACCGCGTTCTTCGCCCCTGAGGCCGAGTTCTACATCTTCGACGACGTCCGCTACTCGGTCACCTCGAACTCCAGCTTCTACAGCGTCGACTCGGAAGAGGGCGCCTGGAACACCGGCCGCGAGGAAGAGGGCGGAAACCTCGCCAACAAGACCCCGTACAAGGGTGGATACTTCCCGGTGAGCCCCGTCGACAAGACGGCGGACCTCCGCGACGACATCACCCTGAAGCTGATCGACGCCGGGTTCATCCTCGAGCGCTCGCACCACGAGGTCGGCACCGGCGGCCAGCAGGAGATCAACTACCGCTTCGACACCATGGTGCACGCGGCCGACGACATCCTGAAGTTCAAGTACATCGTCAAGAACACCGCTGAAGAGTGGGGCAAGGTCGCGACCTTCATGCCGAAGCCGCTCTACGGCGACAACGGCTCCGGAATGCACACGCACCAGTCGCTGTGGAGCGACGGCAAGCCGCTGTTCTACGACGAGGCCGGCTACGGCCAGCTCAGCGACATCGCGCGTTGGTACATCGGTGGCATCCTGGCGCATGCACCGGCGTTGCTGGCCTTCACCAACCCGACCCTGAACAGCTACCACCGTCTGGTCAAGGGCTTCGAGGCTCCGGTCAACCTGGTCTACTCGGCCGGCAACCGCTCCGCCGCGATCCGCATCCCGATCACGGGCTCGAACCCGAAGGCCAAGCGCATCGAGTTCCGTGCGCCCGACGCCTCCGGCAACCCGTACCTCGCCTTCGCCGCGCAGCTCATGGCAGGCCTCGACGGGATCAAGAACCGCACCGAGCCGCACGAGCCGGTCGACAAGGACCTCTACGAGCTTCCCCCCGAGGAGGCCAAGGACATCCCGCAGGTTCCGAACTCCCTGCTGGACTCGCTCGACGCTCTCGCGGCCGACCACCAGTTCCTCCTCGAGGGCGGCGTGTTCACCAAGGAGCTCATCGAGACCTGGATCTCCTACAAGTACGAGAACGAGATCCTGCCGATGGCCCAGCGCCCGCACCCGTTCGAGTACGAGCTGTACTTCGGCGTCTGAGCTGACCCCGCCGACGCCCTGCCGCTGATGTGCAGGTAGTCCGCTGAATCGAAAGAGCCCGTCACGGTCAGCCGTGATGGGCTCTTTTGCCGTATGGGGGCGCGGCATCCTCCCTGTGCGCACCCTCCTCGGCTCAGGGAGCGGCAGCGGTCACGAATCTGTGCCTGCGCGGTCGTGAACGGAAGCTTCGGATGCGTGGAGGCGACCATCTACGACCTCCCGAGGGATGGTCGACAGGTCCGGGCGATCATCTCACTCGAGTGTGATCGCCCTGACGCGGTTGTTGCGTGGATTGTGCTCGAGTTCGACGAGTCCCAAGGCCTCGAGAAGCGGGGGAACATACATCCCGAAACGGCCTCGGTACCCATTGCGCTGGCCGTACCAGCCTCCGACCGGATTGTCCGAGGATCGCGCCCACGCCTCGACCGAGTCGGGCGTCGGTTCCTTCTTCTCATCTGAGGCGCCCAGCAGAACCCAGTCCCCTCGCCGAACGAGCTCCGCATGCAGATCGTCGATCGCACGGGCGAGATAGGTGAGCCGGGTGGCGCCGACCTGGCACACCAGGAGAGTCGGATCGCTGTCATCGTCGCGGTGGATCGTGTACTCGGATGACAGGGGCGCCATCATCAGGACCCACGGGTCCTCCGGAGTCCCCACGCCCGACCAGTGCTCTTCGACCATCGTCGTACTCCGTCCATCGCGATCCGCCTGAGCTTCGCTCTGCGGCGAGCATACGCGCTAGGTGTACTGACCCGGATCGTTGTTGACGTAGGAGAGACCTTCGGTGTCGAGTGGGAGCTGTCTAGGTTCCGGTTCGATCACACGAAGGTCTCTCATGTCCCACGCTAATGCCCGGTTGGCTCCGGCCGGCAGATTGATCATGGTCCAGCGCATCCAGTCCGGGCGTGCGGTCGCGCATGTGGCGGCGGAGATGGGGGTCTCCCGCACGACCGCGTGGCGGTGGTGGCGCAGGTTCCGGGAGGAAGGGCGGGCGGGTCTGATTGACCGGTCCAGTGTCGCCAGGTCGCATCCCGCTCGGACGGGCCCGTGTCGGGAGACACGGGTGCGGATCATGCGACATCTCACCCGTCGCGGTCCGGTGTTCATCGCGGCGAAGCTGGGGATGCATTCCTCGACCGTCGGACGGGTATTGGTCCGGCACCACACCCCGCTGTTGCGAGAGACGGACCCGGTCACCGGGACCGTGATCCGCGCAGTGCGGCGTTCCGCCCGCCGTTACGAGCACGACCATCCCGGCTCGTTGATCCATATTGACGTGAAGAAGCTCGGACGCATCCCAGACGGAGGCGGATGGCGCGCGCACGGCCGCAGCGAGAAAGTCCGCAGCCGTGGGATCGGCTACGACTACATCCATGCCGTGATCGATGACCACTCCCGCCTCGCTTACGCCGAGATCCACGACGACGAGAAGGGCACCACCGCAGCCGGAGTCCTCGAACGCGCAATTGCGTTCTATGCCGCCCTCGGCGTCACCGTCGAGCGGGTCATCAGCGACAACGCCTTCGCCTACCGGCACTCGGCCGCGTTCCGCGCGGTCCTCGACGCCCACGGCATCACCCAGAAGTTCATCAAACCGCACTGCCCCTGGACCAATGGGAAAGTCGAAAGACTCAACCGCACCCTCGCCACCGAATGGGCCTACGCCCGCGCCTATACCTCGAACGCCGAACGCACAGCTGCCTTGCCCATCTGGCTCGACTACTACAACCTAGACAGAGCCCACCTCGGCATCGACGGCAAAACCCCCATCGACCGAATCAACAACGGTCGAGGTCAATACAGCTAGGCGCCCGCTCGCGACAGCACGACAGAGCCCTGGGCGTGATCGCTCGGGCGCAGGAGCGAGATCTCGCAGATCGGGGACGCTGCGCAGGGGCAGGCGCCTGTCGACCGGCAGGTTCATCTGGTCCTCTCCTCATCGGTGGTGGTGCGTGCGGACCCGTCGAACGCGGCGATCGCGACGTCGAGGTCGCTGTAGATGTGCGCGGGATCGATGCGCGACATCAGCGCGTACCGGCGCAGCGTCTCGAGCAACGCGGGCTCGGGGCGCGCAAGCACGACATGGATATCGCGCGCATGGAGTGACGTGATCAGATCTGCGAGGCTCTGACCTGCGGAGTAGTCCACGTCGGCGATCCCCGCGCAGTCCAGGATCACCCAGTGGACACGATCAGGCGCGGCGGCGATGACCTTCTCCAGGCGATCGGAATACCCGGTGGAGTTCGCGAAGAACAGCTGACTGTCGAAGCGGTAGACGATCAGCCCTGGACTCGACTGGACGCCGGGCACTGCGGGGAGATAGTCGTAGTCGCTGGTCCCCACGGCGAGCACGAAAGCCGGCGCGGTGTACTGACGCGAGATGACATCGAGCAGCGAGAGAGCGATGGCGAGGACGATGCCCTCGATGATCCCGACCGCGAATACCGCGAACATGGTGAGCAGCGCCACGAAGAACTCCGCCCGACGCCGGCGGGCGATCCGCCAGAGTCCTCGCGCATCGACGAGTCCCACCGCGATGACGAAGACGACTCCTCCGAGGACCGCGAGCGGGAGCTCGGCGAGCAGGTCGGTGAGGAACAGCAGCACCACGAGCGTGATCGCAACCACCACCAGGTTCGCCACCTGCGTGCGCCCCTTGGCATCATCCAATATCTGTGTCTTCGTCGGCGAACCGTTCACCACGACGGTGCCGCTGACACCCGCCGCGATGTTCGCCACGGCCAGCCCCAGGATGTCGCGATTCACGTCGACGCGGTCGCCGTGCTTCATCGCGAAGCTGCGCGAGGTCGCTGCGCTCTGCGCGATCACGATGAAGAAACAGGACAGCGCAGTGGAGGCGACCGCTCCGACCTCGGCGATCGTGATGCCGTCAGGCAGCCCCAGGTGAGGAAGGCCGCCCTCGATGGGTCCGACGACGGGCACTCCCCTGCCCGCGGCATCGGTGAGCGTGGCAAGCACCAGCAACCAGACGATCGCGAGCATCGCCCCTGGCACTCTCGGGATGACGACCTTGCAGAACACGATGATGCCGACGGTGCCGAGTCCGTAGGCGAGCGTCGGCAGCGACACGTCGCCCAGCGCGGACATCCACGCCCACTGCTTCTCGAACCAGTTCCCCGCGCCCTTCTCGACGCCGAGGATGTCAGGGATCTGGTCGGTGGCGACCTTGATGCCGATTCCGCTCAGGAAACCGATCAGGACGGATGCCGAGAGGAAATCGCCGAGGAACCCCAACCGGAACAGTCGGGCCAGGAGCAGCAGCACCCCCGTGAGCAATGCGGTCAGCGCGCACAGGGCGACCCAGCGACTCGATCCGGCGACGACGCCGGGAACCGCGGCCACGACGAGCCCCGCAGCGAGGATGGCCGCGGCCGCGGAGTCTCCGCCGACCACGAGCAGCCGGGACGATCCGATCAGGATGAACGCGACCAGAGGAAGCAGGAGCGTATAGAGACCCGTGACGATCGGCGTCTGCGTGATCGACGTGTACCCCATCACCTCGGGGATCGCCACGGCGGACAACGTGAGACCGGCGATGATGTCCGGCCCCAGCCAGGCGAGTCGATAGCCGCGCAGGGATACGGGGACCAGCGACTTCAGCGCGCGAGACGCCGAGCGCGCGCGGGCATCCGGGCCCGTCCACGCGAGGCTTCGCCCCTGCCGCTCCGACTCCCGGGTCATCCGACCGGGCTCTCGACCCGAGACGCTTCCACCGTGTCCGTGTCCGTCGGCGTCTGTGGACGGGACGCCAGCTCGAGCACACCGATGACGAGGAGTCCGACCAGCGCGGTCCAGACGATCGTGCTCGAAGACAGCGGCCGCGACAGAAGCAGGACGACGAAGCAGCCCAGCCCGACGACGATGCGCAGCGGTATGCGCCACCGGTGCAGCTGCTCACCGACGGCGCCGGTGGTGACGCCGCGCTGCTCCGCCGCGTGACGGAGCGCCGCGAAGGCCGCAGCGGCGTACCCCCGAAGCGTCCGCGCCCATCGCCAGGGCCCGGCGAACGCGGTGACGATCAGCACCGTCGTAGCGAGGACCGCCACCACCAGCACGATGCTCGACACGAAACCGAGGATGCCCGAGTACAGCGCGACCGCCGCATCCTGCGGGATGCTGTCGGCGACTGCGAGGGCGAAGGCGCCTCTCCCCACGCCGATCCCCGCGCCCACGAGCATCATCGTGAGCAGCACCGCACCGGAGGTCCAGATCAGGGCGACGGCGCGCCTGCGGGCGATGAGCACGCCGGCAGCCAGGAACAGGAACGACAACCACGGCAGCCAGATACCCAGCGCCACGACCAACTGGTAGATCGTCAGGTAGATGCCGACCGAACTGGATTCGGCGATCACGATCGACCGGTCGATCTCCGGGATCTCCGCGGCGAGGGTGAAGCCCTCCGCGACCAGCTGCTCCTTGACCGCCGTGATGATGGGACCCAGCTGCAGGCTGACCTGCTGGTTCTGCCCGACCGTCACAGCGGCATCGCTCTGCCCCGTGGCGGTGTTCACGAGCTGCCGGTGGGTGACGGTCAGAGCATCCTTCCAGATGACAGCGAAGACGTCCGAGCGCACGAACCCGGTCACCGTGTTCTCGATGAGGCCCTTCACTCCGGCGACCGCGGGCGCCTTCAGCAGCCCGAGTGCGTCGCTGGCACGCGGAGTGAGCTCCAAGCCCTCGAGCCCCGCGAAGAGGTCATCGGCGATGCGGTCGATGTCGATCGCCGACTCGATGGCGGCGACGCTCTGTCCGGCAACGAAGTCCTGCACCGCAGGATCTTCCGCGAGCGGCGCGAACGTCGCGACGAAGTAGGACGTGTCGGTGAGTTCGCGGTGGGCCCAGGTGGAGACGATCGCCACCGGCGTGAGCACAGCGCCGATCGTCACGAGCGCCGTGCTGAGGATCGTCCAGCCCCATGCGCGGCGCTTGCGTCGGGCGACGGTCGACTCCGGCGCGGCTGCGGCTTCGTCGACCTCGCGCACGGCCGCCAGCCTGCGGGTGAGCTCATCGTTCTCGGCCGTGACCCGTGCGAGTTCGGCGCGGAGCTGTTCTGAAGTCTGTTGCGACATCGGCGTCAGATCTTCTCCGGGCGTGGTGCATGCCACGTCCCGTCGAGGATCGGCCGTCGAGGACGGTACAGCCGGAGCGTGTAGTTCCACCCCGCCATGATGGGCAGTGTGTTCGGTGCGCCCTCCGGATGCGCGCTGAAGCGCACGGTCACGCTGCCGTCGGCGTCGGGCACCGCGGTGAGGCTGTTGATGCTGTTCACGCCGAGCTCATTGGGCTCGAAATAGCCCGCCGCGTTGTAGAGCGACACCGACCAGAACGCATCGACGGGGACATCCCGCAGACGCAGTCGGTAGTCGGCGACCGGCAACCCCTCGTCGACGCTCATGTAGGTGGCCTCGTACTCGGGGAGACCGCCCCAGCCGCCCGCGGTGCCGAGCAGGTGCATCACCGGATCGACCTCGGCGCGTGTGCCGAAGGCGTGATCGTAGGTCGACACGCCCCGCCCGAGCGTGAGGAGCGCGTCGCGCGTCTCGGCCTGCGAGGACTGGTCGTACTCGGGAAGCGGGAAGGTTCCGGAGCCGCCACCGGAGAGGAGGAGAGCGTCCTGCAGTCGATTCACCGCCGTCACATCGCCCGCGTCGTTCGGGTCGACCAGTATCCGCACGAGGACCGCGGCGTGATCGGTGCCGACCAGCTCGCGGGTGATGATGTGCTCACCCGGTTCGTTGAGGATGACGGCGGTGTAGTGATCCTGGTTGATCACGTGAGCCGAGAGGTAGCGCTCGCCGGTGTCCGGCAGGCTGAGCGTGACGCCCTCACGGACGTCGATGATCGCACTGCTGTACAGGGTGTCGCGGTTCTGACGGATCACCGGCTGGTCATCGAGGCCCTTCAGGCCTCTGGTGTGATTCCATTCCCCGACCCCCGTCGCGGCGCTGAGCCGCGAGAACATCAGGTCGGACTCCGCGCGCGCGAAGTTGAGGAAGGTGACTTTCGTTGCAGACATGGGGTTCCTTGGGGTCTGGGGCGGACGGGATCGGCCGGTGCTCACGAGAGAAGTCGCGCTTTCGCGGCCGCGAACTCGGCATCGGTCAGAATCCCCTGCGACCGGAGCTGCCCGAGGTTCTGGAGCTCGGCGACGAGACCAGAAGAGGCTGGTGCCGGGGGGAGAGCTTCGGCGGCCGCGGCGGGCGGCGGCGCTGCCTCGCGGAGGTCGCGTGCCTCGTACTGCGCTGCCTCGTACTGCGTCTGCTCCCTGTTCTGACGATGCGCGGCGACAGCACCGCTCACGGCGGTCGCCGTGCCCGCGACGACCGCCGTGCGCGCGGCGAGGCCCAGCAGGCCGGGGCGGCCGATCCTCGGGATGAAAGGCATGTCAGATCTCCGTTCTCAGGAGCGAGGAATCCATCAGGGCGTTGACGACCTGCGCGGGGATGCGCTCGTGGCCGAGGAGCACCGCACCTGCCTGGACGGTCCGTGCCGACAGCTCGCGCTGGTAGACGAGCTCGACGGCGATCAGAAGAGCCGCAGTGCCGACGGGAACGGCCACGGCGAAGGCAGCGATGTCATCATGCCCCGCGAGGCCGGACACACCGAGCTGGTGCGCCTCGACTCCGTATGCGGGAGAGAGATCATCCACCTCCGTGACCGCGACCTCCCCGTCGTGCGACCGCGAGATGTGGACGAGGTCGAGCAGCCGCAACACGTCCGTCTCGACGAGGTCGAGAAGAGCCTGAAGCGCCGCCTGGTCGGGCTGACCGTCGGGGAGCCCGACCAGGTAGAGATCGACCGGTCCGTAACCGGCCAGCGTCACGACAGCGCCTTGGCCTTCAGCTGTTCGAACTCCGCCGTGCTGATGGATCCGGCTTCGAGGAGGGCGGCCGCTGCAGCGATCTCCTCGCTCGGCGACGTTCCCGCGATCTCGCGGAAGTAGGTCTGCGCGGCGTCCTCCGCTTCCCGGGCGGCACGACCACTGCGCTCGGCCATCCCCTGCCCCCGGGCGATCAGGTAGACCAACGCCGTGAGGAAGGGCAGGAAGATCAGGAAGACCACCCAGAGCGCCTTCCACCAGCCGCTGAGCTCACGATCGCGGAACAGGTCCGTGATGATCGCGAACAGCGCGAACAGATAGCCGATGAAGACCGTCGCCCAGAGCATCCAGACGAGAATTTCCCAGAAGAGCATGTCGGTGTGTTTCCGTTTCTTTCGTCGCTCTGCCGCGGCGGGACACGGCATCCGGATCCGGTCCGGCGAGAGGCATATCGCTGACAGTCTGGCGAGCACGCGGACCCCGCGGCGGCGAACTCATCCTCCGCGGATGACATCGGACGTCAGCAGCGCGCCCCGCCTGGCCCGACGCCGATATTCTGGAGCCGTGATCGAAGCCTTGCGCCAGGAGCTCGCATCCGGCGATCCGGAACAGGCTCGGCGCGCCCTGCGGCGCAACTGGCTCCGCCTCATCCTCGAATCCCACACCGCCGAACTCGAGCGGCTGTGCCTCGAAGCGCCCGATCCGCACGACCCCCATGTGCTCCTGATCCGCGCCTGCTGTCGCGACCTGCTGGGCGATACGTTCGGTGCGACCTTCCTGCGCGGCCAGGGGATGCGTGTGGCATCCGACGACTTCGTCGCCTGCTTCACGGAGCTGCTGCTTGCACCGGACACGCCCACCAAGGCCGCGCTCGCCGACCGTGCGCGTGAGGCTCTCTCACAGTGCGGCCCCGACGACGACTACCCCTCGGCACTGTTCCTGTTGGGATGGACAGAGGTGCGATTGCGCCGCGACCCCGCCGGAGCGATCGGGATGCTCCGATCGGCCGCAGACGAGGCTCGCCTACGCGGACATGCCGAAACCCTCCGCCTCGCGCAGTCCAACCTGGCCTTCGCCCTCACCCATGCCGGCCTCTTCACCGAAGCCGAACAGGTCCTCGATGCGCTCCCGGCATCGGCACCACCCTCCGATTGGGACCGATTCGAGGGCGGCCTGCCCCAGGCGAACCGCGGATGCATCGCCTACTGGCGGGGCGACTTCGAGGAGGCGATCGTCCATCTCGACGCGGTCATCGCCGACGGAGCGCCGGGCAACAACTTCGAGGCACTCGCCCGCCTCTATCTCGCGATGAGCCTCATCGCCCTCCGCCGTCAGGATCGCTACTACAACGCGAGTACCCTCCTGCAGGGTGTGAGCAGAGCCGACAAGCACGGTGTCCCCTGGGACACCCTTCGCCGGGTCGTGTCGGCATGGCTCTTCCACGCCGAAGGCAAGGACGACCATGCGCTCGGCGTCGCCGCACCGGTGCTCGCCGCCCGGACGGGCGCACCCGTGGCGCACGCGCGACTCGCCGAGCTCTACCGCGTGCTGGCGGAACCCGCGCTCGCCGCTCAGGCGCTCCGGCTCGCGAGCACCACAGCGCTCCCCCGGTACGCACTGGTCAATACCCTGGTCACGTCGGCGGCGCTCAACGCGGAGGCCGGCCGCGGACCTCAGGCTCACGAGCAGCTCGACCGCGCCCTCGAGGCAGCGACCGCAGAGAAGATCCTCGCGCCGTTCCTGGCGGACGACGAGGTGATCGGCGACCTGCTCGGAGCTCACGTACATCGAGGCTCACGCCATCGCGCACTCCTGCGGAGCATCCTGGAGCGCCGCGGGCGACTCGCCGGCCAGCTCGACGGCGTGCTCACCCGACGAGAGAACGAGATCCTCGCCTGCCTGCGCACCGAGATGACTGCCGAAGAGATCGCGACGCATCTGGGAATCTCCTACCCGACGGTGAAGACGCACATCCAGTCCGTCTATCGCAAGCTCGGCGTCACCAGTCGCCGTGCCGCCGTGCACTCCGTCGATGCACGCTAGCCCGTAACGCGGGTCCCGCAGAATCGCAACCCCCTGGGAGGCGTCGCACCACGCGGTGATGATGGGATCTCCGCCCGCACCGGGCCCGCGCGAAAGGGACGATTCTCATGACCGACACCACCCCCACCCAGCGTCTCGCGGAGCTGATCAAGGACTTCCGCTTCGCGATGTTCACCACGCGCAATGCACAAGGCCGTCTGGTCGCGCATCCGCTCACCGTGCAGGAGACAGAGTTTGACGGCGACCTGTGGTTCCTCGTCTCGCGTAGCGCATCATTCGTCGAAGACCTCCGGCGAGACGACCGAGCTGGCGTCTCTCTCAGTTCCAACGGCTCCTGGGTATCGCTGTCCGGCACGGCCGCTCTCGTCGAAGATGCCGCGAAGGTACGTGAGTTGTGGAGCCCGATGGTGGAGGCATGGTTCACGGATGGTCCGAACGATCCCGATGTGGGTCTGCTCCAGTTCTCCGCCGAGTCCGCAGAGTACTGGGACAGCCCCGGCGGCAAGCTCGCTTCCCTCTTCAGCTTCGTGAAGGCCAAGGTCACCGGCGAACCGTACGATGCCGAGAACGAGAAGGTCGATCTCCCTGACAGCTGAATCACCCCGACGCACGAGAGCCCGCCCCGCAGACGCGGGGCGGGCTCTCGTGCAGAGAGGATGCGGGTTTACGGAACGCGCGCGCCCGAGTTCTTCTCGCTCAGGTACTCCGCAGACAGGGTCGTGTTGACATAGGTCGGCGTGAGCGCGCCTCCCGCGGTCGGGTAGAGCCATACGACGGGAAGCGAGACGACGTTCGCTGCGCCGTTCAAGATGCCGGTGTACACGTACTGCACCGATCCGCTCGTGCCCGGCTCGGGCAGCTCGCCGACGCGGACCCAGCCGTTCAGAGTGCGCTCCTCGAGCCGGTAGCTCGCGGGGTTGGAGACGCCGCTGCCTGCGCCCCATTGCACGGTGACCGTCACCGCACCGGACGAGTACTGACCCGCCGGGGCGACATCACCGGTATCCGGGTCGAGCACGTTGAACCCGACGCTCTGACCGGTGTTGACCTGCACGCGGTTCGGCTGCACCACCGTCACTGTTCCGACAGATGTGCTGCCCTGCCACTCGGAGAGCCCACCGCCCGGCGCGGGGCGCGGATTGTCGATGCTCGCGGCGGCCAGCGGCGTGGCGATTGCGATGGCGACGACCGGGGCGGACCAGGCGGCCGCCTTGATCACTGTGCGGCGGTTCGGCCCCGCGCTGGTGTTCTCGTTGGCGTTCATATCGCTGTTCTCCTCAGGGTTGGATCCCGGCACTGTGACGCCACACACCGCGCGCACCAGCAGCGCCATGCCACGAGACTCGAGAGCGGGCACACGGAGGCGCGCATGCACGGACGGCACGCGCTGAAGTGCGGAGGGTTCCGCAGGGTGACGGGCGGGTCACGAGCCGGGTGGAGCGACCCGCCATGTGCCATGCTGGCGTCGATGATCACGCCGGGGACGCACAGCGGGCTTCCTTGTCGCTAGCGGATCATGGATTGTCGCTCTGGGTATCGCGAGCGGAGTAGGCGTCGCCGATGATCAGGCCTGCGCGGCGCGCCGGATCGCCGATGGCGATTCTTTGCCTTCTTGCGACATCGCTCTGGCCAGGCTGGAGCCGCCCGAGAAGCCCGAGTACTGACCGACCTGGGCGATACTCAGTCCGTCGTACGTGCGATCGACCAGTAGTTCGAGCGCGTGCTCGACGCGAGCGCGGCGAATGGCGCGTTCCACCGTCATGTCCCTGGCGCGGAAAGCTCGCTGCAGCTGCCTCAGCGAGATCTTCAGCTGGTCGGCGATACCGCGCGGGCTGAGGTGCGGGTCGGACCGCTGCGCGATGATCGTGCTCATCGCGTCCCGATAGACATCAGCCGTCATCCCCACGCGCGGCGCGCGAGTTCCCTCCACCGCCACGCCCAGCACCATCTCCTGCAGCAATCGCTCGAAGTAGTAGTTCCCGAACCCGCTCACCGGATGGGAATCAGTGACCGCCGCCTGCTCTGCGAAAGCCACGGCGGGGGCGAGCAGAGCGCTCGCCGCGACTACCGGACGCACCTCCCCCGGGGCAGGGGCAGCGAACCCGGCGAGAGCCTCGGCGGGAATCACTATCGACAGCAGTCGCAGGTCGTCATGAGGAGCCGTGGCCAGAAGTGCATCGTGATTGGCCAGGAACGCATCGTCCTCCCTGAGTCTCAACACGCCCGAGGCTGAACTGATATCGATCCCGCCGGATCTGACGCTGTGCAGGCCGATCAGGCCCGACACTCGATCGAGGCGTGACCGGGCGTCATCGCGTCCCACGACGAACTCACGAATACGCACGCTGCCGAACATCGCGAGCGTGCGGGCTCGCGCTACCGGCACGTCATCCCCGCATCCCGACGGGGCTCCGCGGACGCACAGGCGTGGTCCGGCTCTGAGCGGTTCTTCATCGACATCGTCAGTGTCGTGGAGAAGCGCCAGGGGCGAAGCCCGCGCGCAACCGACATGCTGACATATCGCGACGTCGTGATCGCACGAACGGTACGACGAAGACAGCTCCCCAGAGTTCCACAAACACCCTTCCCCACACGGTTCCCCACCGTGCCCCATCCCAGATGCAGGACGCTTCCGAGCCTAGCGCTCTCGGAAGTTCTATTACGACGCATGCATGTAAGCACCAGTGCGGCGGCTTGACCGCACTGCGAGCGGGTGATCAACTGAAGGGTCGGACAGTCGAGTGGGGGACATCATGCGTCGGAAGTCGAACAACGAGCACGTCGAGCCGGTGAAGCCCGCGCACTCGTCCGCCCGCCCTTCGGCGGCGGTCGCTTCACTCGCACGAGCCAATCCCTTCATGCTGGGACTGCTCGGCGCACTCGGTGTGCTGGTGGCGCTGGTGATCGGTGGCATCGTCGATCAGCTCGCCACGGTCCTCGTCTACATCGGCGTGGCGATCTTCCTGGCGCTCGGGCTCGACCCGATCGTCCGATTCATCGAGCGCAAGCTTCCCCGCCCCGCCGCCGTCGCCATCGTGGTGACCGGCGTGGTCCTGGCGTTCGCCGGCATCATCCTCGCGATCGTCCCGATCCTGGTCCAGCAGATCACCAACCTGATCGAGGACGGACCGCAGATGGTCAAGGACATCCAGTCATCCGGTTGGTTCAAGGATCTGAACAACCAGTTCGGATCGACGTTCGAGGACGCTGCGAACGGCATCCTCTCCTTCCTGAAGGACCCTGGCAACCTCGCCGACATCGGCGGAGGCGTGTTCGCCGTGGGGGCCGGTATCGCCGGCGGATTCACCGGCGTCACGATCGTCCTGATCCTCACGCTCTACTTCATGGCATCGCTGCACGGCATCAAGCGCACCGCGGCGCGCTTCGTGCCCGCCTACCAGCGCGACACGTTCAGCGAGCTGCTGGAGGACGTGTCGGGCGCCGTCGGACGGTACGTGATCGGACAGGCGAGCCTCGCACTGATCAACGGCGTACTGAGTCTGATCGTGCTCAGCATCATCGGAGCGCCGGTGCCTGCGCTTCTCGCGCTGATCGCCTTCATCGGATCGATGATCCCGCTGGTGGGAACCCTCTCGGCGTCGATCATCAACTCGTTGATCTGCCTCTTCATCAGTCCGGTGACCGCGTTGATCGCGATCATCTACTACCTCGTCTACATGCAGATCGAGGCGTACGTCCTCTCGCCGCGCATCATGAGCAAGGCTGTCGCGGTTCCCGGAGCGCTCGTCGTCATCGCCGCCGTCGCCGGTGGAGCACTCGGCGGGATCCTCGGCGCGCTGGTGGCCATCCCGGTCGCCGCGAGCATCATCATCATTGTCCAGAAGGTGCTGTTCCCCGCGCAGGACCGCAAGACGGCTCCCCCGGTCCTCACCGCCCCCTGACCGGGCCGGGCTGAGAGGATCAGCGAACGAGCAGAGCACCCGCATCGACACGCACATCGAATGAGGTGACCTCGCCCATCTCCTCGCCGTCGATCTCGAACACGAGCGGGGTCTCCAGCTCCACTGAGATCGCCTCGACGGCGATGTGCTGAGCCGACTCCGTGCTGACGGCCTCATCGTCTCCGGCGAAGAACCGGCGGATGCCGTTGTCCCAGACGAACGACCGGAAGGTGTCGAGCCACTGCAGGGGACCGTCGGCGCTGACCATCAGCACATCGAGCTTGCCGTCGTCGAGCACCGCGTCCGGCAGCAGGCGGATGCCGCCCTGCACCATGCCGCAGTTGCCGATCAACATGGTGTGACCGCGCACCGCGACGGGGTTCTCACCGTCGACCGACACCGTGATGTCGGTCATCTCCGTGCCCGCCAGTGCTCGGCCCATGGCCTCGACATAGGCGAGCCAGCCGGCCTTGGACTTCAGATCGTCATCGGTCTCGACGAGCATCTGCGCGTCGATCCCGAACCCCACCATCACGGCGAAGGCGTGCTCGGCGCCGTCATACGACACCCACCCCAGGTCGATCCGCCGCGGCTCCCCGTCGCGCACGCGCTCGAGCGCCGCTGTGACGTTGTTCAACGGCACCTCGAGGTTACGGGCGAGAAGGTTGCCTGTGCCCTGCGGCACGATGCCGAGAGCGGTGGCCGAGCCCGCGAGCGACTCCGCCACCGCACGGACTGTCCCGTCACCGCCCACGGCGATCACGATGTCACGACCGTCATCCAACGCCTCTTTGGCCATCCCTCGGCCGGGATCCTCCGGAGTGGTCTCCCACCAGCGGATGTCCTGCTCATCGCCGAAGACACCGCTCACGGCATCCTTCAGAACGTCCTGTTCGACCTTCGATGGATTCCAGACGATGCCGATGCGCGCGTGGGTCATAGCGCCAGCTTGGGCGACGACGACTGATACTGCAACTCGACCCGCGATGGTCACCCGTAGAACAGGTGCTCGAACGCCTTGCGCGCCCGTCGGGTGACACCGAGGTAGTCCTCTTCCAACTCGGTGGCCGACCGATCCGGGTAGCCGAGGAGACGCCCGATCGCGTCGAGCTCACGGCGATCTGAGGGCAGCACATCCGTCGTCTGCCCCGTGAGCAGGGTGATCGCCGACCGCAGTCTGCTCGCCAGCCGCCACGCGTCGCGCAATCGCTCGGCCGAGGCCTCATCGACCAGATCCGCCGCCACTGCCGCGTCCAATGCCGCGATCGTGGAGGTCGTCCGCATCCCCGGGATGTCGTGGGCATGCTGCAGCTGCAAGAGCTGGACCAGCCACTCGACATCGCTCAGCGTTCCCGGGCCGAGCTTGAGGTGCCTTCTCGGATCCGCACCCTGGGGCAGCCGCTCCCCCTCGACACGGGCTTTGATGCGCTTGATCTCGCGCAGTCCCTGCTGGTCGACGGTCTCGGGGTAGCGGATCGAATCGGCGAGCTCCGTGAACTTCTCGATCAGCTTGCCGCTGCCGGCAACGCCGCGTCCGCGCAGCAGCGCCTGCGCCTCCCACGAGAGCGACCATCGGCGGTAATAGGCCGTATACGCCTCGATCGATCGCACCACGGGGCCGCTGCGCCCCTCCGGCCGTAGATCGGCGTCGAGGTCGAGCGGAAGACGATGGTCGGTCAGGTGCTCGCGAAGGCGCGTGACGATCTGGGTGGCCAGTGTCTGTGCGCGCTGCGGATCCACGCCGTTCGCGTCGTACACGTAGAGGATGTCGGCATCCGATCCGAATCCGAGCTCGGCACCACCGAAACGCCCCATGCCGATGACGGCGAAGTCCAGCGCCTCGTCCTCGGGCGGGACGACTTCGCGGAAGACGGCCCTCAGCGCCGCCTGGATCGTCGTCTCGGTGATCTCCGTGAGGGCGGTCGCGATCTCCTCGATGGTCACCACGTCGAGAACGGCCCCCATCGCGGTGCGCAGGAGCTCACGGCGCCGGTTCGCCCTGACCGCTCGGAGCGCGTCGCCGACGGTCTCGTGCCGCGTCTGGATGGCACGTGCCTCTTCATCGAGCGCGACTGCGCCGCGAGGGCGGAGCAGATCGGTGCTGTCCAGCCAGGCGACCGACTCCGGGATCCACTCCATCAGCTCGCCGATGTAGCGAGACGATGACAGCAGGCGGGTCAGGCTCTCGGCGGCCCCGGAGGAGTCCCGCAGCATGCGCAGGAACCAGGGAGTGTCGCCGAGGCGTTCACTGATGCGACGGAACGCGATCAGTCCGTAGTCAGGGTCGCTGCCATCGGCGAACCAGCGCACCATGATCGGCATCAGATGCCGCTGGATGGTCGCCTTGCGACTGAGTCCCGTCGTGAGGGCGCCGATGTGACGCAGCGCGCCGGCCGGGTCACGGAAACCGATCGCGGCGAGACGGTCGTGCGCCTGAGCTGCCGAGAGCGTGCGCTCTTCCTCGGGCAATGCCGCCACGGCGCTGAGCAGCGGACGGTAGAAGAGGCGGGTATGTATCTCGCGGACCTCGCGGCGAACCGTCTCCCACCGCGCCCAGATACCGTCGCCTGTGTCGGCCAGTCCGGTGCTGCGAGCGAGCACCCGAAGCCCCGCGGGCGTGCGCGGCATCAGGTGGGTCCGGCTGAGTTCGCGCAGCTGCAGCCGGTGCTCCATCAGGCGCAGGATGCAGTAGTCCTGCGCGAACGCCGCCGCCTCCACACGACCGATGTAGCCACCGGCGACCAGCGCATCCAGGCTCTCCAGGGTGCCGCGCGTGCGCAGCGTGGGGTCGGTGAGCCCGTGCACGAGCTGCAGCAGCTGCACGGTGAACTCGATGTCGCGGATCCCGCCGGCGCCGAGCTTGATCTGGTACGGGACGTCCTCCGGGTCGATGTGCTCCATCACGCGCTCTCGCATGCGCTGGACGCTGTCGACGAAGTCCGTGCGGGCGGCGCTCGACCAGATCTTCGGCTGTACCGCAGCGATGTAGTCGTCGCCGAGTTCGGGGTCGCCGGCGAGAGGGCGCGCCTTCAGCAGCGCCTGGAACTCCCAGCTCTTCGCCCAGCGGTCGTAGTACGCCAGATGCGATGTGAGCGAACGCACCAGCGCTCCCTGCTTGCCCTCGGGCCGGAGCGCCGCATCGACCTCCCACAGCGGCGGTTCCACTTCGATCCCACTGAGCCCGCGCATGGTCTCGCGCGCCAGGCGGGTCGCGATGTCGATCGCCCGTGCTTCGCTGACCACCTCTTCGTCGGCCGTGCCACCGACGAAGATGACGTCGACGTCGCTCACGTAGTTCAACTCGCGGGCGCCGGACTTGCCCATGCCGATGATCGAGAGCCGCGTCGCCGCGACCTGCTCCCGCGGGGCCGAGCCCTCCAGCCGAGCACGTGCGACCGCGAGAGAGGCCTCGAGCGCCGCTCCCGCCGCATCCGCGAGGGCTGCCGCCACCGGGCCGACGACCGTGGTGGGCGACGGGTGCGTCAGGTCGAAGGCGGCGATCCGAGCCAGGCTCGCCCGATAGGCGACGCGCAGCGCGACGACCGCGGAGTCCTCGCCGGAGGACGCGAACCCGTCGACAGTGCCGACGGCCGAGAGCATGCTCTCGCGCAGATCTGCCGAGGACGGCAGCGTGTCGATCGGCCCACTCAGCACCGACAACCGGTCAGGGTGACGCAGGAAGAAGTCCGCCAGGCCCTCTGATGCCCCGAGGACACGCCACACCCGTCGTCGCTCCTCCTCGACGGTGAGCAGCCGCTTCAGGGGCAGCGGGTCACGACGCGCGACGCGCAGCATTCCGCGCACCGCCGCATCGGCATCCGGCGCCCCCGCCGCACCATCGAGGATCTCGGAGCGCGAGACGTCGAGGATCGCGGAGAGCTCGGCGAGTTCTGCGGCCGCCTCGCTCAGCTCCGAGAAACCGAGCCTGGCCAGCGCGGAAAGCGAGACGGAGTCGTCCGGACGGGCCATGCGCGACTCAGAGCAGCTCGAGGTTGTTCTTCAGCTCCAGCGGAGTGACCTGACCACGGTAGGCCTCCCACTCCTTGCGCTTGTTGAGCAGCACATAGTTGAACACCTGCTCCCCCAGCGTCTCGGCGACGAGCTCCGACTCCTCCATGTACTCGAGGGCGTGATCGAGGCTCGCCGGGAGCGAGGAGTATCCGAGCGCACGACGTTCTGCGTCGCTGAGCGACCACACGTTGTCCTCGGCTTCGGGGGGAAGCTCGTAGCCTTCCTCGATGCCCTTGAGACCGGCGGCGAGCATGAGGGCGTAGGCGAGGTACGGGTTCGCTGCGGAGTCCAGGGCGCGGTACTCGACACGCGAGGACTGCCCCTTGTTCGGCTTGTACATCGGAACGCGCACGAGTGCCGAGCGGTTGTTGTGGCCCCACGTGACGAAGCTGGGAGCCTCGTCGCCGCCCCAGAGACGCTTGTAGGAGTTGACGAACTGATTCGTCACCGCGGAGATCTCGTTCGCGTGCTTGAGCAGCCCCGCGATGAAGTGCCGTCCCGTCTTGGAGAGCTGGTACTTGGCACCCTCTTCGTAGAAGGCGTTCTGATCGCCCTCGAAGAGCGACATGTGCGTGTGCATCCCGCTGCCGGGGTGACCGCTGAGCGGCTTCGGCATGAACGTCGCGTAGACACCCTGCTCGATCGCCACCTCCTTGATCACGGTGCGGAAGGTCATGACGTTGTCCGCCGTCGTCAGAGCGTCGGCGTAACGCAGATCGATCTCGTTCTGACCCGGACCGCCCTCGTGGTGACTGAACTCAACCGAGATGCCGAGGTCCTCGAGCATGCGCACCGAGCGCCGACGGAAGTCGTGAGCCGTGCCACCAGGGACGTTGTCGAAGTAGCCGGCGGAGTCCACCGGGATCGGGCCCTCGGGGCCGTACGACGACGACTTCAGGAGGTAGAACTCGATCTCGGGATGCGTGTAGAAGGTGAATCCGGCGTCTGCGGCCTTCGCCAGCGTGCGCTTGAGCACATGGCGCGGGTCTGCGACCGCTGGCTGGCCGTCGGGCGTCGTCAGATCGCAGAACATGCGTGCGGTCGGATCGATCTCACCGCGCCACGGGAGCGTCTGGAATGTCGTGGGGTCGGGCTGCGCCAACAGGTCCGACTCGTAGCTGCGCGTCAGTCCCTCGATCGCTGAACCGTCGAAACCGATGCCCTCTGCGAAGGCACCCTCCACCTCGGCCGGCGCGATCGCGACCGACTTGAGGGTTCCGATCACATCGGTGAACCACAGTCGCACGAACTTGACGCCGCGCTCTTCGATCGTCCGGAGGACGAAATCCCTCTGCTTGTCCATGGCTACTCTGTGCCCTGGCCCTTCGCGTCCCAGCCCTGTTCGACTGCTTCTTCCTCTGCCCAGGCGCGCGCACGCTCCTTCAAGACCTCGGGCGCACGGGCGGCCTCGGCTGCCGTGTCGAACGGACCGACTCGGTCGGCGGACGGCGAGATCATGCCGAACTCGACCTGCCCGGTCTCCGAGTTGTACCAGTACTTGTCATCACCGTCAGACATGTTCCGTCCCTCCTTCACGTGGTGACTCCGATCCTACTGGCGTACGCCGTGGTCGCTAAGCTATCGCCCATGGCAAAAGCGATCGGCGTCGACATCGGCGGTACGGGAATCAAGGCTGGAATCGTCGACCTCACGCACGGCACGATGGAATCGGATCGTGTGCGTGTCCCTACTCCCACGGGCGCATCCCCTCAGGACGTGCTCGAGGCCGTGAAGACGGTGCTCAAGACCCTCGACGTGCACGACTCGACCCTTCCGCTCGGCGTCGCCTTCCCGGCGATCGTCAAGCGCGGCAAGACGCTGTCGGCCGCGAACGTGTCGAAGGAGTGGGTGGACTTTGACGCCGAGCGCTTCTTCCGCGACGGCCTCGGTCGCAACATCGTCTTCGTGAACGATGCGGATGCCGCCGGAGTCGCGGAGTCGCGTCACGGTGCCGCCAGGGATGTCCGCGGTCTCACGCTGCTGACCACGCTCGGCACCGGCATCGGCTCCGCCTTCCTCTATGACGGCGTGCTGCTGCCCAACACGGAGCTCGGTCACCTGCAGTACGGCACCTATGAGTCCGTCGAGCAGTGGGCCGCGACCTCGGCGCGCGAGCGCGAGGGCCTCAGCTGGGCCGCATGGGCAGAGCGTCTGCAGGCGTTCTACTCGCACATCGAGTTCCTCTTCAGCCCCGACCTGTTCGTGGTCGGTGGCGGCGTGTCGAAGAACGCCGGCGACTTCCTCCCGCTGCTCGAGCTCAAGACGCCGATCGTCCCGGCGATCCACCGCAACAACTCGGGGATCATCGGCGCGGCGTCCCTCGCCGGCGACTGACACCCACGACGCTCAGGGCCCTTCGACCGGTCCAGAGACCCGTACAAGAGAAGGACCCGACGACTCTGCGGTCGTCGGGTCCTTCGTCGTCTGAGGCGAGGCTGGCTACGCCAGCGACGCCTCAGGATCAGTTTTGCCTGTGACTTCGTCTCGAAGATTCACGAGAGAGTTGTCGTCCTCACCAACGGCGATACGCGCCGCCCGCCGCTCGAGCAAGTCTGCCGCGACCGTGTTGAGCTGAGAATCGACCCCACCCTCGGCTTTCTGGCGAAACTCCTCCGCCGAATCACGAAGTATCTGCGCCTTGGCGGCCCGATCGACTTGAGCCATGCGTGTTGCCCCCGGATCGAATAGCGACACTGGCGACTCGAAATCCCTAGCCTGCCTAGTTACCCCTCATTCTAGGGAAATAGACGCCGTGCAGGAAACGGCAGGGATATCGGACACGGGGCCGATCGATACGGATGCCGGGCACAGCGGCCTGTTGGTTGCACCCCGCATGATGAGAGCACGTCGTGCTGTGGGACCACGACGAGTCGGCTGAGTCCCCAGCGATACCGACGGTGGCCCTGATCCTCGCCGACGACTAGTGAGAGAGTCTGGCGATCTACTCGATATCCGATAGGTCCATACCTGGCCCATCGGCAGGGCGACGGATGAAACCGTTTCTTTCATAGAATCCAGTGCGGCCGCGAGCGGCGAACAGCTGAATGTCGTTCACGCCTCGCGCTTTCGCCTCTGCGATGAGCGTTTCAAGGATCCGGGCTCCAGCGCCGTGACCGCGTGCTCGCTCGGTGACCAACATTTCTGCCACGAAAGCATGGAGGGCGCCGTCGCTGATCAGTCGTCCCATACCGATCACCGCTCCATCGCTATCGCGTGCCGTGCTGACGATCCAGGATCCGGCGAGGGCGGATTCGAACTTCGACAGCGGGAAGTCCGCCCACCCTGTCTCGTCGTAGAGCGCCTTGAACTCCGCTGCTGAAGGCGGGCTGAGCGACAGGATCACGTCAGGAGCCTAGCGTTTCCCTCGATCGAGAGAGATCGAAGACATGGACGTGCTCCACGGACGAAACTAGGTGCGCCTCCGCCTGGCATCATCATGGATGTCACTGGGCTAGAGGTCGCTCCATCACCACCCGAACGCGCCTCACCATCCCGACGCAAGTTCCTCTCAGCTGCCGCCAACGCGGCCATCGTAGCCGTAGCCGCGGGGCCGGTGATCGGGCAGGCGCCTCCGGCATTGGCCGGCTGGAGCCGCACCCTGTCAACGACGGGTACCGCGATCTTGCGGGCCAGTAGCGGGCATAGGGCGCCTACCAGGCGGGTGGCAACCTGGCCGAACGAGTGGGCCATTCAAAGCACGTCTGGGCGATCGCGGTTGACACCCCGCGGACCAAGACGAGCGGCTGACCAAGGAATCCCTGATCAGCCGCCCTATTGCGAATGGGCCGACCTGTACGCCGGGTTCTGTTCCGGGGTTCTTCGCCCCTTCGACGGCCATCTCTCTCGGCGACACGTTGCCGTGCCGCTCCAGCGGTCTACCCGAGGACTCGGCGAGCCGCGTCAACATCCTCTGTCTGACCTTGCTCCGGACGAGGTTTACCTGGCGGGTCATGTCACCATGACCCCCGGTGGTCTCTTACACCACCCTTTCACCCTTACCCTTCGGGCCCTTCGACAAGCTCAGGGAACCGAAGGGCGGTCTACTCTCTGTGGCACTGTCTCGCGGATTGCTCCGGGTGGGTGTTACCCACCGCCCTGCCCTGTGGAGCCCGGACGTTCCTCGGTGCGGTTGCCCGCCACGCGACCGTCCAGTCGACCCATTCGCGGGTCCAGTCTACGGCGCGACTACTTGTCGGCGGACATCGCGATTCGCAGATCGAGCGGCACATCGATCGGGAAGTTGCCGAACAGTCGCCGTGTCGCGGTGGCAGCGGCCTCCGTCACCGCGTCGGCCGCCGCCTCCGCGTGCTGCTCCGGAACATGCAGGATCACCTCGTCGTGCAGGAAGAAGGCGAGATGCGGCATTCGGGCGAAGGGTCCCGACGCCTCCGCGGCGGCGAACGTCTCATCGAACTGCCGCAGCCGATGACGGATCTCCGCCAGCCAGATGAGCGACCACTCCGCGGCGGTTCCCTGCACGACGAAGTTACGCGTGAACCGCCCCCAGTCCCTGGCCCGCCGCCGCGCGAGCGCGACCACAGCAGGGTCGGCATCTGCCGAGGTCGCCTCGGACTGCAGCCGCATCCACTCATCCGACGGGCGCGGCGACGAGCGACCGAGCCAGGTCGACACGATCCCGCCGTCCTCCCCCGTACGCGCTGCCGCATCGACGAGCGCCATGGCGCGCGGGTACACCTTGCGCAGCCGCGGCACCAGGCGTCCGCTGTCGCCGGTCGTCGCCCCGTACATCGCGCCGAGGACCGCATACTTCGCCTCCTCGCGCGTGCCCACTGCTCCGGACTCGACGACTCCCTCGTAAAGGTCACGGCCCTGCGCGGCGCGCGCCATGGCCTCATCCGCGGCCATGGCCGCAAGCATGCGCGGCTCGAGCTGTGCGACGTCAGCGACCACGAGCGTCCATCCCGGATCCGCGTGCACAGCCGGGCGGAGACTGCGCGGCAGCTGCAGCGCTCCCCCGCCGGCCGAAGCCCAGCGCCCCGTGACGACCCCGCCGGGGATGTACACCGGCCGGAAGCGGCCATCGTGCACCCACTCCGCAAGCCACGCCCAGCCGTTCGCACTCAGCAGCCGCGACAGCTTCTTGTAGGCAAGAAGCGGCTCGACGACCGGATGCTCGTGCTGAGCCAGCTCCCACTTGCTCGTGGACTCGACCTGCACCCCGACGCGATGCAGGGCCCGCAGCAGCTTCTGTTGGCTGTCCAAGTAGAGGTTCGGGTCGCCGAGGACCTCCCTCACCTGATCGCCGAGCTCGACCATCCGGCGTGGGAGGCCTCCGGCCATCGGCCGTGTGCCGAGCGTGTCGGTGAGGATCCGATCGTGCACCTGCTCATTCCACGGGAGCCCGGCGGCCCTCATCTCCTCCGCGATCAGGCCGCCCGCGGATTCCGCGGCGCAGAGCAGGGTGAGCCGACCGTCAGCGGCGGCGCTCATCACGCGTCGCTGCGCTCGGAACTGCTCGAGTACGTCAGCGACCGGATCTTCACCCCGCTCGTCGTCGAATACATCGAACAAGGCGGGTGCGGCATCGGTCGGCTCTTTCCGTTCCCAGGCGGCCGATGGCGCGAGCGGCGAGGCGACGGCTGCGGTGTCGCGCAGGATCGCGTGACACAGAAGCAGATCATGCGAGCGGGCGATGTGGACGTTCTCGGCGAGCAGGAACGCATAGATCTCCCGCGCACTTCGGATGATCCACCGCGGGGTGTCGGATGCTTCGGCTTCGCCTACCCACGCGGCGAGCTCGGCCCCGGTGAGTGTGATCCTGGACAGTTCCCCGTCGGCGTCATCGAGCTCGACGGCGACGTGGTGGCCTGCGCCGATCGAGATGAGGGCGATGCGCCGCTCAGAGGGCGACGGTGCACTCATCGTCGTCGTGCGCGTGCCCCGCTCATGCGGAGATGCCAGACTCCTCGGTGCGCACGAGGATGCAGCCGCACTCCGGGCAGAAGAGGACTGCGTCCTCGGCCGCGCGGCGGATGTCGTTCAGATCGGTCCCGGGCAGCACGATGCGGCAGCCCTCACACGTGCCTCGGGTGAGGAGCGCGGCGCCGGCGCTGTTGGCCGCGCGGCGGATGTACTCGGCGAGCAGGTCGTCCGGAACGCCCGCGCTGATGGCGGCGCGGTCACGCCCGAGCTGCGCGATGAGGTCGGTCGCGGCGGCGACGTCGGCCTTCGCCTGCGTGGTGAGCGCTGTGCCTTCCGCCGTGGTGGTGTCGATCAGCGCCTGCTGCGCGGCGACGGCGGCATCCGCCTCTTCCAGACGGCCCATGATGTCGAGCTCCGCGTCTTCCAGGTCGCTCTGACGTTTCGCGAGGCTTGCCAGCTCGTGCTCGAGAGCCTGCGCCTCCTTCGCGTTGGTCGCTGTTGCGAGGCGTGCGGCATCACGTGCGCGGCGCTGCTCCACGAGCGACACGTCGGACTCCAGCCGGGTGAGCTCGGTGCGCGCATCGTCACGCGTTCCGGTCAGGGCGGTCAGCTCGCGGAGCTGGTCCTGACGCTGAGCGACGAGCTCGGTGATGCGCGGTCCCTGCGGAGGGGTGGTGCGGGCACGCTCCGCCTGCGCGATCCGCCGATCCAGGTCGGCGATGTCGAGCAGGATGCGCTGTTTCTCAGGGCTGGAGTTCACTGTCCCAATCTATCCTCTGGGATGCCTCTGGCCCATCACTCCACATCGCCGTCGAGATAGAGCCAGTGCCGATCCTCCCGCACGAAGCGGCTGCGCTCGCGCAGCGACCCGCGATTCTCTCCCTGTCGCCAGTGCGCCTCGAACTCCACGACGCCTTCCTGGTCGAACGGTCCGCCGCCCTCACGGTCGAGGATCACCAGTCGTCGCCACTCGAGGTCAGGCTCGAGATCGAGGGTTCGAGGCCGCGTCGAGGGATGCCAGGAGGCTCGCAGATAGCCCGCATCCGCGACCGCGAACGCGGTGTAGCGCGAGCGCATCAGCCGTTCTGCGGTCGGCGCAGCGGCTCCGCGCAGCAGCGGAGCGCAGCAGGTGCCGAACAGATCGCCCGAGTCGCACGGGCAGCGCGCAGCATCGTCCGGGGCCTCGTCATGTGCCGCAACGCGGCCGTTCGTCGTCACCGCCCCAGCGTACGCTGAGGGCACACGTCAGAAGGAGCATCGTGAGCACTCAGCCCGTCATCCCCTCGTTCACCGCCCACAACGGCTTCGCCCTCCCGGCGATCGGTCTGGGCACGTACGCCCTGAATGGCGATGCCGGCGCGGCCGCCGTCGCCGGCGCGATCGGCGCGGGCTACCGACTGGTCGACTCCGCCTTCAACTACGAGAACGAGGGCTCCGTCGGGCGCGGCGTCGCCGAGTCCGACATCGCCCGTGACGAGATCATCGTGACGACCAAGCTGCCCGGTCGCCACCACCCCTCCGAGAAGGCACGCACGAGCATCGAGGAGAGCCGTTCCCGCCTCGGGCTCGACATCACCGATCTGCATCTGATCCATTGGCCGAACCCGAGCCAGGACGAGTACGTGCAGGCGTGGGCGGCGCTGGTCGACGCGCAAGCTCGGGGAGTCGTGCGGCAGATCGGCGTCTCGAACTTCCTGCCTGAGCACCTGGAGCGCATCGAGGAGGAGACGGGCGTGCGACCGGTCGTGAACCAGATCGAGGTCCACCCGTTCTTCCCGCAGGAGGAGCAGATCGCCTATCACCGTGAACAGGGCATCCTCACCGAGGCGTGGAGCCCGCTCGGTCGCGCGCGGGCGCTGCTGGACGAATCCGTGATCATCGAGGTAGCCGCGTCGCACGACATCACGCCGGCGCAGACCGTACTGGCGTGGCACGTCGCCCGAGGCACCGTGTCGATCCCGAAGGCATCGTCACTCGAGCATCAGATCGCCAACCTGGCCGCCGCCGAAGTGGTGCTCGACGACGCAGAGGTCGCGGCGATCACCGCGCTCGGTCGTGCGGATGGACGCCTGTTCGGGGCCGATCCCCGCACGCACGAGGAGTCCTGAGACGGGAAGCGCTCACACGACCTGGGTTCCGATCACACGCAGGAGCTCGAGCTTGCTCGCCGCCTCGCTTCCCGGGGCCGCAGTGAGGACGATGAGCGCCTGGGACTCATCTTCCGTGAAGAGCGCCTGACAGTCGACCTCGATCGCCCCGAGCTCGGGGTGGATCATCACCTTGTGCTGCTCGAACCGACGGGCGACCTCGTGGATGCTCCACAGCTCGGCGAACTCCGCGCTGCGCGCGGCGAGCTCCTTCGCGATCTCCCCTGCGCGCGAGCGGGCGCCGAGGACGCCGTGCGCCGCACGCAGGGAGGCGACCAGCGCACGGCTCTGACGCGCGTGATCCTCCTCCGGGTACCGACGGCGTTCCTGCTCCGGGTGCGCGAACCAGCGGTAGATGCCGCTCCGCTCGAGACCGGCGAGCCCACTGGCATCGCCGAGCAGAGCACGTGCGGCGTCGTTCTGCACCAGCACCTCATCGAGCACCGAGACCACGAAGGCAGGGGTGTCGTGCAGCCGGTCGAGCACCCGGAGGATGCCGGGACGCACGTAGTCGGTGGCGCCGGCGCGGTCGGGGGCGCTGTGGCCGCAGACGCGATACAGGTAGTCGCGTTCGTCGGCTGTCAGTCGCAATGCGCGCGCGATCGAGGCCAGGATCTGACCGCTCGGCTGGGGCCCGCGCCGCTGCTCGAGGCGCGTATAGTAGTCGGTCGACATCGCGGCCAGCTGTGCGACCTCCTCTCGGCGCAACCCGACCGTGCGACGCCGAGCGCCGGCGCCCAGACCCACGTCGGACGGACTAAGCGCCTCACGACGCCGGAGCAGGAACTCGGCCAGTGCTTCTCGATCCATTCCTGCAGTATCTCCCGGGCCGCGCGGTCGATCCAGGGACGGCCGGTCCCGGGATCGGTGCTCTCTGGAGCGATGCACACCGTCGCCACAGAGTGGATGCATGAACATCAGCGGAAACACCATCTTCATCCCGGGGGCGACCAGCGGAATCGGACTCGCCCTGGCTCGTCAGCTCCGCACGAAGGGCAACACCGTCATCGTGGGCGGACGCCGTACCGAGCTGCTCGAGACGATCGCCACGGAGGGCTCCGGCCTGCTCACGGTGCAGATCGACACGACCGATGCCGCCAGCATCGCGACCGCCGCCCGCGAGGTGATCGACGCGCATCCGGACCTGAACGTGATCATCACGATGGCGGGCATCATGCGCGTCGAGGACTGGTCGTCTCCATCCGGCTTCCTCGACACGGCGGAGCAGACCATCGTCACCAACGTGCTGGGGCCGATCCGGCTCATCGGCGCCTTCATCGAGCATCTGCGCAGCGTCCCGGATGCCACGATCATGACCGTCTCCTCCGGCCTCGCCTTCGCACCGTTGCGCGCCACGCCCAGCTACAACGCCAGCAAGGCCGCGATCCACATGCTGAGCGACTCGCTCCGTCTCCAGCTCGCCGGATCCAGCGTGAAGGTGGTCGAGCTCGAACCGCCGGCAGTGCGCACGTCATTGCTGCCAGGACAGGAGGAAAGTGCGTTCGCGATGCCGCTCGACGACTTCGTCGGCGAGGTCGTCGAGTTGATCGAGACGCAACCGGACGCCACCGAGATCCAGGTCGAGAACGTCAAGTTCCTCCGGTACGGGGAAGCCCGTGGCGACTACGCACAGGTGGTGGCGACGCTGAACCGCCTCGACCCGCACAGGAGCTGACCGTTCCGTCGCACCCTGGGCGGACTCAGCTGCGCAATGACGCGGCGACGCCGGCCAGGGCATCGGCGGAACGACGCAGGAGCCCCAGCTCCTCGTCGGAGAAGGTCGTGTTCCGGATCGGGATGGCACCGGTCGCGCTGACGATCGACGGCACGGAGAGCGCCACACCGTCGAGCCCATGGAAGTCGTGCAGGACCGTGCTGACGGGCATCACCGCGTGCTCATCGCGCAGGATCGCCTCGACGATGCGCGCGCTCGACAGTCCGATGGCGTAGTTCGTCGCCCCCTTGCCCAGGATCACCTTGTACGCGGCATCACGCACGTCGATGGCGATCGCGTCGAGCTCGTCACGGCTGATCCGCGGATAGCCCGGCATCTCCCAATCCAGGATCGGCACGGTCCCGATCGTGGCGCGCGACCACAGCGGGAACTCGGTGTCGCCGTGCTCGCCGATGATGTGCGCATGCACGCTGGCCGTGGACACTCCGGCACGCTCTGCGAGCTTCCACCGCAAACGCGACGTGTCGAGCACCGTGCCTGAGGCGAAGATCCGCTCGGGCGGAAGCCCGGTCTCCTCCTGCGCCAGGACCGTCAGCACGTCGCACGGATTCGTGACGATGACATACACGGCGTGAGGTGCGACCTCGAGCAGCTGCGGCATCATCGAGCGGATGATGCCGGCGTTGACCTCGGCGAGCTCGATGCGCGTCTGCCCAGGGCGCTGCTTCGCTCCCGCCGTGATGACGACAACGTGCGAACCGGCCACCACCGAGATGTCGCTGCCGCCGATGATGTCGCTCGATCCTGTGAACTGGGTGCCGTGGGCGAGGTCGAGCACCTCGGCTTCGACCTTCGCGGTCGCGATGTCGTACAGCGCGACGTGGCGGGCGGAACCACGGATCAACGCGGCGTACGCGACGCTGGACCCCACACTTCCCGCGCCGACGACGGTGAGCTTCGAGTTCTCGATGATCTCCATGCCCACAGTCTCGCAGTCGTGCGCGTTCCGACTCCAGCGCGCAGCAGGATCAGTCCGCGCTCACGCCTTCATCCGGCCGTCGGCACTCGCTGCGTGCTTCAGCGTCGATCTCCCGGGTGGAGACGCGGGAGTGATCATCCTCCCCCGCCGCGATTCGCGCGGCGCGCTGCTCCAGCAGGTCAGCGGCCAGGAGGTTCGATTCCGGATCTCGACCGGCCGCAGCTGCTCGACGGAACTCATCGGCCGCAATGCGGAGAACTTCCGCCTTGGTCGTGCGGATGTCGTCGTCGTGCACTGTTGGTTACCAACCTCGGGTTCAGGGGGTCCAGTTACTCATCGGACCCGGCCCCTGATCCACGCATCGTGCTGTTCTGCTCTTCGCGCACCGTCACATCTCGCGACGGCGCACCGAGTAGCGCTCCCGGAATGTACGCGACCCCTCCGCCGCGCGCATCCCCGGTCGTTCGGAGTCGAGGCGACGACGGATCTGCGTGTTCCGATCGCTCGTGAGCGCCGGAACAGACGCAGAGCACCGCAATTCGACGACGCTCCCCAGACATGCAGCTACATGGCTTCGACCCTCTGTGCAGAGTCTCCGCAGAAAAAGCGTACGTCAAGAAAGTGTCTGAGACCAGCCAGAATCCGGTCTTCAACCTTCCTTGAGGTGAGTCACCCCTGGTACTCCCCGACCGAGGAGGCGGCCACGGATGAAGACCATGAGAATCGCCTCCGACGCCGCGTCAACATCAACCCCTGGTTGGTGGCGCGCTGTCGGAGCCGTTTCTACCGTGGACAGCATGGAGGGAATCAGCGAGAGAAGTGCACACGACCGACTGAGCGATCACGCGCGGATAGTGGGCACCGGCCTCTCGCACCGGTACGGTTCGGCCGTTGCATTGCAGGATGTGACGTTATCGATCCGCGACGGCGAGTCCGTGGCGATCATGGGACCGTCGGGGTCAGGCAAGAGCACGCTCCTTCACGTGCTCGCCGGGATCGTTCGCCCTGACTCCGGCAGGGTGATGCTGCGCACCGCACGGGGCGCAGTGGATGTGGCGTCGATGAACGACCGCGAGCGCTCGGCGCTGAGGTTGACGGAGTTCGGCTTCGTCTTCCAACAGGGGATGCTCATTCCGGAGCTGACCGCTGCGGAGAATGTCGCTCTGCCCTTGCTGTTGAACGGTGAGAGCCGAACAGAGGCCACTCGGACCGCGGAGAACCTGCTCATCGAGCTGGGCCTCGACGGGATGGGCGGCCGGCGGATCGGACAGCTCTCCGGGGGCCAGGCTCAGCGCGTGGCTGTCGCCCGAGCACGGGCGACCCAGGCTCGTGTGATCTTCGCGGATGAGCCGACCGGAGCCCTTGATTCGCGGACGGCGTCGGACGTTCTCGGTGTGCTTCTCGCCGCTACCACCGACGAGGGGCGCTCGTTGGTCGTGGTGACACACGATGAGGACGTGGCTGCGCGCTGCGATCGGGTGGTGCGGCTTCGCGACGGTCGGATCGACAGTGGTCGGTGGTCCCGGTGAGATCTCCGGTGTTCCCCGTGCTGTGGCGTCCCTTCGTCGGCGACGCCTCCACATGGGTGTTGCCCGTGGTCGCTTTCACGATCATCGGGGCGGCGACATATCTGGTTGCGGCGTTGGCGAGGCTGTTCTGGCTCGCACCCGATGCCGGCTTCGGCCAGTACAAGATCCTGGCGGTGGCACTGCTGGCCGTGCTGGTGGTTCCGACCGCGTCCTTGGGAACGGCGGCGGCTCGATTGTCCGCACGCCGCCGGGAAGACCGACTGGCGGTGCTCCGTCTGCTCGGAGCATCATCGGGTCAGGTGCGCGGGATCGCGGTGGCCGAAGCATCGCTGCTCGCGGCGGCAGGGGCGATCCTCGGTCTGTTCGGGTACGCCGCGCTGGCACCAGCACTCGTCTGGATTCCGGTGGCTGGGCACGCGCCTCTTCTCGATGCGGTGTGGCTCCCCGTCTGCGTGCTCGGACTGTTGGTCTGCGCCCTGACGGTCGTGTCTGCCCTCAGCGCTGCCGCGAGTCTGCGCCGGGTGATCATCTCGCCGCTGGGCGTCCGGATGCGGGTGAACGCACCGCGACTTCATCGGGCTCGGCTTCTCGCGGGCGCCACTGTGCTCGCCGGGGCGATCATCCTGCTGCAGTTCATGTCCGTGAGCTGGGGTGCGGTGGGGATCACCGTGGCGATCGTCGTCGTACTCGTGGCGGTGATGGCGGTGCTCAACCTCGTCGGGCCGTTCCTGATCGGAAGAGTCGCCCGCAGACGACTCGCTCGTGCCCGAACGGCGGAGGACGTGATCGGCGCCCGGGGTGCACTCGAGTCCCCTGCGGACGCCTGGCGACAGCTCTCCGGGGTCGGACTGGCGAGCTTCATCGCCGTTCCGGCCGGGTCGGTGCTCGGGTTCCTGGACATGGTGCAGAACGGGTCGGCGGCCCTGGCACCTGAACAGCTGGTCTTCTTCGGGGACATCCGCACGGTCGTCGTCGCCGCGGTCGCCTCGTCTTTTCTGTTGGTGGCGACCTCCGTCGGCCTCACGCAAGCAGCATCCGTGCTCGAGCGCCGCGCTCTGTACATCGCTCTCGACCGGGTGGGCATGCCCACCCGGGTGATGCAACGCGCTCGCAGGGCAGCCGTCTCCGTTCCACTGCTCGTGGCCGCGGTCTTTCCCGCTGTGGCCGCCTCGTTGCTGGTCGCACCCATCGTGGGGGTGTCGGTCTTCACCGCACCCTTGTTCATCGTGACCGTCATCGTGTGCATCGTTCTCGGCGTCGTGCTGGTGCTGCTGGGAGTCACCGCGACGCGTCCCGTACTGCGACGTGTACTCAGTGAACCGGACCGAGCGCTCTAGCGCTTGCCGTCGTGGAAGCGGCATCTGCTCGCGAACCCGAAACATCAACCCCTGGTTGGTGGGAGCGCGCTCCACGGATTTCTAACGTGGGAGCAGGCCACCAGACAGGGCAACGCGAAGGAGACGAAGTGACGATCGAAGTTCAGAATCTGACCAAGCGGTATGGGGATCGCTACGCCGTGCGAGATGTGTCGTTCACGGTTCACCCCGGCAGAGTCACCGGCTTTCTCGGACCGAACGGCGCGGGAAAGTCGACCACGATGCGCTCGATCGTCGGCCTCGACCGGCCGACCTCGGGTCAGGCGCTCATCGACGGGAAGACGTACGCCTCATACCGGGCTCCCCTGCAGCGGGTGGGCGCACTGCTGGACGCGAAAGCAGCACACAAGTCCCGCACGGCGGCGAACTATCTGTACTCGATCGCCGCCACCCACCACATCCCGAGGTCGAGGGTCGATGAAGTGCTCGACGCGACGGGACTGACAACGGTCGCGAGGAAGAAAGTGGGCGGGTTCTCGTTGGGCATGGGTCAGCGGCTGGGCATCGCCGCTGCACTTCTGGGCGATCCGTCGACGCTGATCCTCGACGAGCCGGTGAACGGACTCGACCCGGAAGGCGTCACCTGGGTGCGCACCCTGCTGGACCGGCTCGCGACCGAGGGCCGCACCGTCTTCCTGTCCTCGCACCTGCTCGGCGAACTCGCGCTGATCGCGGACCATGTCGTCATCATCGGACGCGGCGAGATCATCGCGGACTCACCGATAGACGCCCTCACGGAAGGCGGTCACCGCAGAGTCCGCGTCCGTACCACGGACACGACGGCGCTGAGCAATCGCATCGCGAACGCGGCAGTGACCATCACCTCTTCCGAGAAGGAGATCCTGGAGATCGACGGGCTCACCACGGAGGAGATCGCCCTGGCCGCCCGAGAGGTCGACATCCTCTTGACGGAGTTGACCCCTCTGCGCCAGACCCTCGAGGACGCCTACAACGCGCTGACTCGCGACGCCGTGGAGTACGCCTCCGCCGGGCGTTGACTCAGAAACTGCGAAAGGAACAGACCATGATGACCACTCTCACCGCGCCAATGACAGCCTCCGGAAGAGATGCCGACCTCCTCGGGACGATCCGTTCCGAATGGATCAAGTTCCGAGGACTCACCTCGAACGTCGTACTTGCCGGATTCGCGCTGCTGCTGCTCATCGCGAACGGGGTCGCGATGCCATGGGCGTATGTGTTCCGCGACCGCGGTTCACCTCAGGCCGACTACGACGCCTACGCGGAGATGATCGTCGACAAGACCGGCTACGTCGGTGTCATCCTCGCGGTCCTCGCCGCACTTCTGGTGACCAACGAGTACAGGTCCGGCCAGATCAGAACGACGCTGCTGTCGACACCCACGCGCATTCCGGCCCTGGTATCGAAGGCGACGATCATCGCCGCGGTGTCGTTCATCATCGGTGTGATCAGTTCGAGCATCGGTTTCGCGATCGCCCCCGCGATCCTCGCCGGAGGTGGATACAGCTACCAGCTGGAGGGGGCCGAAGCCCTCCGTCTGATCGGAGGTTCCGGGCTTTACCTTGCCACGCTGAGCATCATCGGTATCGCGGCCGGCTCACTCATCAGAAACGTTGTCGGGTCAGTCCTGACGACGGTCGTGTTCCTGATCATCGTCCCGGTGATCCCCCAGATGTTCTCGGAGTATGGCACCGAGATCACCCGCTTCTTCCCGATCCAGGCGGGATCGCTCCTGCTGGCGCCCCAGGGGACGGATCCGATGGGGCCGTGGGGCGGATATCTCGTACTCGCGGCGTGGGCGGTCCTCCTGTTCACCGCCGCCGCGATCGCGCTCAAGCGGCGCGACGCGTGACAGGTAGGGTGGCACGGTGATCGATGCCTCCGACCTCGGCAGGCCGCAGAACGCCGTGATGCGCTGGGTCAGAGAACGCCCGGTCATCATCGACGTGCTGGTGGTCATCGCCAGCCTCTCGTCATCGCTGCTCTCGGTCTCGCTGGCCGCGCAGCGCACTCCCTGGCCCAGCATCCTGATCGCGTGCGCCGCCTCCGCACCGTTGCTCTGGCGCCGTCGAGCGCCCTTCGTCACGGTCTGCGCCACCGCGTTGATCGGTGCCGTCGGCGTGTGGATCTCACCCGGGGTCGGGGCACTGAGCTTCCCGCTCGCGTTCGCGCTCTACAGCCTCGCCGCCACTCGCTCCTTCCCACGCACCGTGCTCGGATATGCGATCGGCGTCTGTGCTCCCGCTCTGAGCGCACTGGGGCTGTGGCTGACAGACGGGCAGACCTTCTCGCCGTTGCTGCTCGACCCTGTGGCACTCGTCGGGCTGTCGCTCGGACTGGCCGTGAAGAACCGCCGGCAGCGCCAGGAAGCAGTCGCAGCGCTCCTCGAGCAGCAGCTCGAAAACGCGCGGGTCACCGAGCGCAGCCGGATCACCGCCGAGATGCACGACGTCGTCGCCCACTCGATCTCGATCATGATCGCCCTCGCAGACGGGGCGTCGACGGGGTGGGAGAAGCATCCCGAACGGTCCGCAACCGCTCTGCGGAATCTGGGCGGGGTGGGAAGGACTGCGCTCATCGACATGCGCCGCATCCTCCACCTGCTCCGAGACAACGACGCAGACCTCGCGGAAGCGCTGCACCGTTCCGGCCACAATCTCCCCACACTGGACGAGCTTGTCGACGTCTTCCGCAGTGCCGGGCTTCCCGTGCGCCTCATCCGCGTCGGGAACGCGCTACCGGACGATCCCACTCTGGCAACCTCGATCTACCGCATCTCCCAAGAAGCGCTCACGAATGCGCTGCGATACGCCGCAGGAGCCACGCGAGTCGACGTACGACTCGAATCCGACGGGGCAGCGGTCTCGCTCACGGTCACCGACGACGGGCACCCGCCGACCTCAGGAGCGCCGAGCCAGGGCAGTGGCAGAGGACTGCAGGGCATCGCAGAGCGCGCCGCCGCGTACGAAGGCACCACCAGCAGCGGACAGCTCCCCACCGGCGGGTGGCGCACGACAGCAACCCTCTACCTCGACCACGGAAGCAGGGTCGATCCCTCATGAGTCCGACCCAGGTCCGCGTCCTCGTCGCCGACGACCAGCCCCTCGTGCGCATGGGCAACGCCCTCGTGCTCGACAGTGCCGATGACGTCGACGTCATCGGTGAAGCCGCCAGCGGCGAAGAGGCCGTCGCCCTGGCGGCGATGCTGTTGCCGGACGTCGTGCTCATGGACGTGCGGATGCCGGGCATCGGAGGTATCGAGGCCACCCGACTGATCACCACCGCTCATCCTGGCATCAAGGTCATCGTCTTCACGACCTTCGATATCGACGAGTACGCCTTCGGTGGCCTGAACGCGGGTGCGAGCGCATTCCTGCTCAAGAGCACCCCTCCCGAGACGCTCACGGCAGCCGTCCGTACGGTCGCCGCCGGCGACGGCGTCGTCGAGCCGCGCATCACCAAGATACTCATCGACCACTACGCGCAACGCCGCCCCTCCTCAGGAGGAGTCAGACAGCCGCCGCCACCGCTGGACCGTCTCACGCCACGCGAATACGACATCTTCCTCGCGATGGCGACGGGCCTGTCCAACCCCGAGATCAGCGCGCAGCTGCATCTCACGCCTGCGACGGTGAAGACACATATCAACCGCGTCTTCGCGAAGCTGGACGTCCGAGACCGCGTCCACGCGGTCATCCTCGCCCACACGCTCAAGGTTCTCTGACGTCGCTACGCAGGCGTCGCACACCGCAGGATCGAAGATGAAGTGGGCCCTGCCGGGATCGAACCGACGACATCCACGGTGTAAACGTGGCGCTCTACCAGCTGAGCTAAAGGCCCTGGTGCGTCTTAGTCTATCGGGCAGCCGGTGCGCGACGGTGTCGTGGAAGAGGGCTAGGCTGAGGGCGGCACGCGTTGTGCACAGCCGACAAGGCTGCCCGCGTCGCTTCCCGTTTCATTGGCATGACCTGCCAGCTTGACGAAAGGCTCCCCCGTGACTGTGCACGACCAGGATCCGTATTCCCAGGGCCCCCAAGACAGCGATCCGGAAGAGACCGGCGAGTGGCAGCAGTCGCTCGATGAGCTGGTGGATGCCAAGGGCCACGGCCGTGGCCGCGAGATCATGCTCAGCCTGCTCAAGCGCTCCAAGGAGCTGCACCTGGGCGTGCCGATGGTCCCGACAACGGACTACATCAACACCATCGCGAGCGAGAACGAGCCGGAGTTCCCCGGTGACGAGGAGATCGAGCGCCGCTACCGCGCCTGGATCCGCTGGAATGCCGCGATCACGGTCCACCGTGCGCAGCGCCCCGGCATCGGTGTCGGCGGTCACATCTCCACCTACGCGTCCTCAGCCGCGCTCTACGAGGTCGGCTTCAACCACTTCTTCAAGGGCGCGGACAACCCCGGTGGCGGCGACCAGATCTTCATCCAGGGTCACGCCTCCCCCGGCACCTACGCGCGCTCCTTCCTCGAAGGACGCCTGAGCGAGGACCAGCTCGACGGATTCCGCCAGGAGAAGTCGCACGCCCCATACGGCATCCCGTCGTACCCGCACCCGCGCCTCATGCCGGACTACTGGCAGTTCCCGACCGTGTCGATGGGCCTCGGCCCGATCAACGCCATCTACCAGGCGATGTCGAACAAGTACGTCGAGAACCGCGGCATCAAGGACACCTCCGCATCGCACGTCTGGGCCTTCCTCGGCGATGGCGAGATGGACGAGGTCGAGAGCCGCGGGCAGCTCCAGGTCGCTGCCAACGAGGGTCTCGACAACCTCACCTTCGTGGTCAACTGCAACCTGCAGCGCCTCGACGGTCCCGTGCGCGGAAACGGCAAGATCGTCCAGGAGCTGGAGTCGTTCTTCCGCGGTGCCGGCTGGAACGTCATCAAGGTGATCTGGGGCCGCGAGTGGGACGACCTGCTCGCCCGCGACACCGAGGGAGCACTGCTCAACCTCATGAACGTCACCCCCGACGGTGACTACCAGACGTACAAGGCCGAGTCCGGTGCGTACGTGCGCGAGCACTTCTTCGGCCGCGACGAGCGTGCAGCAGCACTGGTCAAGGACTACTCAGACGACGAGATCTGGAACCTCAAGCGCGGCGGCCACGACTACCGCAAGGTCTACGCCGCCTTCAAGGCTGCGACCGAGCACAAGGGCAAGCCCACCGTCATCCTCGCGAAGACCGTCAAGGGCTACGGCCTCGGTCCGCACTTCGAGGGCCGCAACGCGACCCACCAGATGAAGAAGATGACGCTGGACAACCTCAAGACGTTCCGCGACGCCATGCACATCCCGATCACGGATGCGCAGCTCGAGGAGAACCCGTACCTGCCCCCGTACTACAACCCGGGCCCCCAGGACGAGACGATCCAGTACATGCTCGAGCGTCGTCAGGCGCTGGGCGGCTTCCTCCCGGAGCGCCGCTCGACCCACGTCGGGCTCTCGCTGCCGGACGACACGGCCTACGCGCTGCCCAAGAAGGGCTCAGGCACGCAGGAGATCGCCACGACCATGGCGTTCGTCCGTCTGCTGAAGGATCTGCTGCGCTCGAAGGACTTCGGCCACCGCATCGTGCCGATCATCCCCGACGAGGCTCGCACGTTCGGCATGGACGCGTACTTCCCGTCCGCGAAGATCTACAACCCGAACGGCCAGCACTACACCTCGGTCGACCGTGAGCTCCTCCTCGCATACAAGGAGAGCCCGCAAGGCCAGATCGTGCACGTCGGGATCAACGAGGCCGGCGCTCTCGCTGCCTTCACCGCCGCCGGCACCTCCTACGCCACGCACGGCGAGCCGCTGATCCCGATCTACCTCTTCTACTCGATGTTCGGCTTCCAGCGCACCGGCGACGCCCAGTGGGCCGCCGGCGACCAGATGGCCCGCGGGTTCATCATGGGCGCCACCGCCGGCCGCACCACTCTCACGGGTGAGGGCCTGCAGCACGCCGACGGTCACTCGCACCTGCTCGCCGCCACCAACCCGGCGACGATCTCGTACGACCCGGCCTACGGCTACGAGATCGCGCACATCGTGCGTTCGGGTCTCGAGCGCATGTACGGCGGACAGCACGAGGACCCGAACGTGATGTACTACATCACGCTCTACAACGAGCCTCTCGTGATGCCCGCCGAACCGGCGGATGTCGATGTCGACGGCATCGTCCGCGGCATCCACCGCATCTCCGTCGGCGAGGGCGAGGGCCCCCGCGCCCAGCTGTTCGCTTCCGGCGTCGGTGTGCCGTGGACTCTCGAGGCCCAGCAGCTGCTGAAGGACGACTGGGGCGTCGTCGCCGACGTGTGGTCGGTCACCTCGTGGACCGAGCTGCGCCGCGATGGCCTGGCCGCCGACGAACACAACTTCCTGCACCCCGAGGCCGAGCCGCGCACGGCGTACCTGACGCAGAAGCTCCAGGGCGCCGAAGGTCCGGTCGTCGCCGTGAGCGACTACATGCACGCGGTGCAGGACCAGATCCGTCCGTGGGTGCCGCAGCGCTTCGCGACGCTGGGAGCGGATGGCTTCGGCTTCTCCGACACCCGTGCGGCCGCACGTCGCTTCTTCAAGATCGACGGCCCCTCGGTCGTCGTGCGCACCCTGCAGTCGCTCGCCGAAGATGGCGTCGTGGACCGTTCGCTCGCCGCACAGGCGATCGAGAAGTACCGTCTGCTCGACGTGAACGCCGGCACCAGCGGCAACGCAGGTGGCGAAAGCTGAGTCCTCGGTGACAGGTTCTTCTCCACGCGGAATGGACAAGACCGCGACGCTCACCTGGCTGCGCCGGATCTCCGGCGACATCGCCTCGGTGACGATCAAGCGGTTGGAGGACACCCTCCCGTGGTATGCCGACATGCCACCGGCCCGACGCTCTGCCGTCGGGCTGGTGGCTCAGGCCGGCATCACGTCGTTCATCCAGTGGTACGAGGACCCCACCTCCACCCCGTGGATCGCAGCGGACATCTTCGCTGCGGCTCCTCGGGAGCTGTTGCGCAGCGTCAGCCTCCAGCAGACGCTGCAGCTGATCCGCGTCACGGTCGAGGTCACAGAGGAGCGCGTCGCCGGACGCGGTGACGACCTGCGCGAGGCGATCCTGCTCTACTCGCGCGACGTCGCCTTCGCCGCCGCCGATGTCTACGCCCGTGCCGCCGAGGCGCGCGGCCTCTGGGATGCACGACTGGAAGCACTGGTCGTCGACTCGATCCTCACCGGTGAAGCCGACGAGGAGCTCCCCAGCCGCATCGCCGCCCTCGGGTGGCACGGCCACGGCGAGGTCGCGGTGCTGGTCGGCACGACTCCCCCGCAGTTCGACGTGGATCAGGTGCGACGCACCGCCCGCAAACTCGCGGTCGACGTGCTCATCGGCGTGCAGGGGTCCCGCCTCGTGCTGGTGCTCGGACGCGCCAGGATCGCCGGGCAGGAAGACGAAGAGGACGAGGACGAGCTCGGCTTCCTCGAGATCGCGACCCGCCTCGAGCCGTCGTTCGGTCCCGGGTACGTCGTGCTCGGACCTGCCGTCGCCGCGCTGGTGGATGCGAGCCAGAGCGCGCGTGCCGCCCTCGCCGGGTTCGCCGTCGCTCGTGCATGGCGCAGTGCTCCGCGTCCGGTCGAAGCGGATGATCTGCTGCCCGAGCGCGCTCTCGCCGGAGACCCGCTCGCGAAACAGACCCTCATCGAGCGGATCTTCCGGCCTCTCCAGGCGCACTCGACCGATCTGGTGACCACGCTGTGGAGCTACCTCGACAACGGCCGCTCTCTCGAGGCCACGGCTCGGGAGCTGTTCGTGCATCCCAACACGGTGCGCTACCGGCTCAAGCGCGTCAGCGAGGTCATCGGCTGGGACGCCACCGGTCCCCGCGAAGCGCTCATTCTGCAGACTGCGCTGATCCTCGGATCGATCGGCGCGGCCGAGCAGGGGCGCCGTCGCCCGGCGCTGCGCCGCCCTCCGCGCTGATCCTCCGCGCGGCTGCTGTGCGCCACACACAAGGGTTTCGCGCAATCTTGTGATGGATCATCCACCGCTCACGCGGAAAGGTTGGCAGACTGGACTGGTGATTGTCGTCGTCTGCCCTGGTCAGGGCTCGCAGACCCCCGGTTTCCTCTCCCCTTGGCTGGAGCTCGACGGTGTGGCTGATCGCCTCGCCGCCTACTCCGAGGCCGCAGAGGTCGATCTCCATGCGCACGGGACGGTGTCGGATGCCGACACGATCCGCGACACGCGGGTGGCTCAGCCCCTGATCGTCGCCGCCTCCCTGATCGCCGCGGACGCTCTCCGCGCTCACGGAGGTCGCACCGCCGACGGCATGGCGGGGCACTCGGTCGGCGAGATCGCCGCCCTCGTCGGCAGCGGTGTCATCGACGCTGAGACCGGCATGCGCCTCGTCGGCATCCGTGGACGCGCGATGGCGGATGCCGCCGCACAGACCCCCACCGGCATGAGCGCAGTGCTGGGCGGTGATGAGGAACTCATCCTCGCCCGCCTCGCCGAGCTCGAGCTCTCCCCCGCCAATTACAACGGCGGCGGCCAGCTGGTCGTGGCAGGCTCCCTCCCCGCACTGGCCGCTCTCGCCGAGGAGCCGGTCAAGGGAACCCGTGTGATCCCCCTGCAGGTCGCCGGCGCCTTCCACACCGGCTACATGGCCTCAGCGGTCGCCGCCCTGCGCGATGCCGTCGCCACCGTGACCCCGCTCGACCCGCAGGTCACCCTGTGGACGAACCGTGACGGCTCCGTCGTCTCCGACGGTGCGCAGGCGCTTTCGTATCTGGTCGATCAGGTCTCCTCGCCCGTGCGCTGGGACAAGTGCATGACCTCCTTCGCCGACCACGGCATCACCGGACTCATCGAGCTGGCTCCGGCCGGTGCGCTGACCGGCCTCGCCAAGCGCGGACTGCGGGGCGTGCCCACGGTCGCAGTGAAGACCCCCGAGGATCTCGATGCGGCCGTCGCGCTGCTGAACGGAGAAGCCGCATGAGCGCCATCCTGACCCAGATCACGGGCCCCGCCTACACGCGCATCTACTCCTACGGTGCGGCGCGCGGCGAGAACGCCGTGCCGAATGAGGATCTGATCGGACCGATCGACTCGAGCGATGAGTGGATCCGCCAGCGCACCGGCATCATCACCCGCGTCCGTGCCGACAAGGGCACCGATGCGATCGACCTCGCCGCCATCGCCGGTGCAGAGGCCATCGAGAAGTCCGGCGTGCCCGCGGACCAGATCGACCTGGTGATCGTGGCCACCATCAGCAACCCGAAGCAGTCGCCGTCGGTGTCGGCCATCGTCGCGGACCGCGTCGGCGCCAACCCCGCCGCTGCGTACGACATCAACGCCGCGTGCGCGGGCTACTCCTATGCCGTCGCTCAGGCGGACGCTCTGATCCGCGCCGGCGCTGCCCACTACGCGCTCGTGATCGGCGCAGAGAAGCTGTCCGATGTGGTCGACCCCGCCGACCGCAGCATCTCCTTCCTGCTCGGTGACGGCGCGGGCGCCGCCGTGATCGGCCCGAGCGACACGCCCGGCATCTCGCCCGCCGTGTGGGGCTCCGACGGGTCGAAGGCCGATGCCGTCGGCATGAACGGCACCCTGACGCAGTTCCGCGACGGAGAGGTGCCGTGGCCCACGCTCCGCCAGGAGGGTCAGACCGTCTTCCGCTGGGCGGTGTGGGAGATGGCGAAGGTCGCCCGCGAAGCGCTCGACAGGGCCGGCGTCGAGCCGTCCGACATCGCTGCGTTCATCCCGCACCAGGCGAACATGCGCATCATCGACGAGTTCGCCAAGCAGCTCAAGCTGCCCGAGACCACGGTGATCGCACGTGACATCGAGACGACGGGCAACACCTCGGCAGCGTCCATCCCGCTCGCCAGCCATCGCCTGATGGCCGAGCACCCCGAGCTCTCGGGGGGCCTCGCGCTGCAGATCGGCTTCGGCGCCGGTCTCGTGTTCGCCGCTCAGGTCGTCGTCCTCCCCTGAGAACGACCCGACCTTCTCTAGACTGTTCCACGGTTCCGAAAACAACCCGTAAGAAAGAGGAAGACCACATGGCTTTCACCAACGATGAGGTCCTCGCAGGCCTCGCAGAGCTGATCACCGATGAGACCGGCATCAACGCTTCCGAGGTCGCCCTCGAGAAGTCGTTCACGGATGACCTCGACATCGACTCGATCTCCATGATGACGATCGTCGTCAACGCCGAGGAGAAGTTCGGCGTCACCATCCCCGACGACGAGGTCAAGAACCTCAAGACCGTCGGCGACGCCGTCAACTTCATCGTCGCAGGCCAGGAGTAATCCACGCAGGATGCCACCCCCGCTCCTGCGGGGCGTGGCATCCTCCGCCTTGCCCGCACTCCGCTCGCAACACCGCCCGACAGGAACCACACCATGACCAAGCGCATCGTCGTCACCGGCATCGGCGCCACTTCCGCCATCGGCGGTACCGCTCCGGAGAACTGGACCAACCTGCTCGCAGGCATGTCCGGAACCCGCACACTCGAGCACGACTGGGTGAAGCAGTACGAGCTGCCCGTCACCTTCGCCGCCGAGGCGATGGTACGCCCCGAAGAGGTCCTGCCCCGCCACGAGGCGAAGCGGCTCGACCCCTCCTCGCAGTTCGCTCTGATCGCCGCACGTGAGGCGTGGGCGGATGCCGGCTCCCCCGAGGTCGCTCCCGAGCGGCTCGGGGTCGATTTCGCCACCGGCATCGGTGGCCTCTGGACGCTCCTCGACGCCTGGGACACACTGCGCGAGAAGGGCCCGCGGCGCGTCATGCCGCTGACCGTGCCGATGCTGATGGCCAACGCCGCAGCCGGCAACCTGTCGCTGCAGTTCGAGGCGCGTGCCTATGCGCAGACCGTCGTGAGCGCTTGTGCCTCGAGCACCGAGTCGCTCATCCACGCTTTCCATCACCTGCAGGACGGTCTCGCCGACGTCGTGATCGCCGGTGGCACCGAGTCCGCGATCCACCCCATCACCATGGCCTCGTTCTCGTCGGCGCAGGCGCTCTCGCGCCGCAACGACGATCCGGCCATGGCCTCCCGCCCCGGTGCGATCGACCGTGACGGCTTCGTCATGGGCGAGGGAGCCGCTGTTCTGATCCTCGAGACCGAGGAGCACGCCAAGGCTCGCGGCGCGAAGATCTACGCCTACCTGATCGGCGGCGGCATCACCGCAGATTCCTACCACATCACCGGCAATGACCCCGAAGGTGCCGGTGCTGCGCGTGCCGTGACCCAGGCCCTGGAAGAAGCGGGTGTCACGCCCGATCAGGTCACGCACATCAACGCGCACGCCACCTCGACTCCGGTCGGCGACCCCAACGAATACGTCGCCCTCAAGCGCGTGTTCGGTGAGCGTCTCAGCGAGATCCCGGTTTCGGCGACCAAGGCCTCCACCGGCCACCTGCTGGGAGGCACCGGCGCGCTCGAGGCGATCTTCTCGATCCTCGCCCTGCGCGACCGTGTCGCCCCGCCGACCATCAACATGACCGAGCCGGACCCGGCCGTGCCGTTCCGCCTCTCGGGCGAGCCCACACCTCTCGGAGACGGCCCGCAGATCGCGATCAGCAACTCATTCGGCTTCGGCGGGCACAACGCCGTCGTGGCCTTCGCCAGCGTCGACTGACGATCCTATGAAAAGAGGCCCTCGGATCATCTCCGGGGGCCTCTTTCGTACCATCGCGCCGCTCTATGCGACGGGCTCCCGCAGGAGACGGTGCGAGCGCGCGTTCCGGAGCGCCGTGATCCGCGGGAGGAACCATCCGACGAGCGGCCCGATGCCCAGGGCGAAGAGCACGGTGCCGACTCCCACGGGACCCCCGAGCACGAACCCGACGACGAGGACGCTGCCTTCGATGAGCGTGCGCACGATCCAGACGGACCATCCGGTGCGACGTACGAGTCCGGTCATCAGCCCGTCGCGCGGGCCGGGCCCGAAGTTCGCCGAGATGTAGAGACCTGTCGCAAACGCCAGGAGCACCAGGCCGAGCAGGAACATCGGCGCCCCCACCCAGATCGACGGAGGCGCCGGGATGACCGCCAGCGTCAGATCGGCGCTCGGACCGATCAGCAGAGCGTTGAGGAGTGTGCCCAGCCCGACGCGCTGACGCAGCGGGATCCAGAGCAGCAGCACCACGACCGCGACGAGGTTGGTCACGATGCCGTACCCGAGCCCCGACTGTCCTGCGACGCCGAGCGCGAGCACGTCCCAAGGCGAGACACCGATTCCGCCACGCACCATCAATCCCAGCGCGACTCCGTAGAGGAAGAGACCGACGACGAGCTGCAGGCCGCGTTCGGCCAGGTCCCCGCGGCTGGTCGCGGTGATGGGGAGGAAGAGCGAACGAAGGTGCATCCCTCCATGGTGGATGCCGACACAGGGCTGCGACCGAGACCACTCCACGAGAAGTGGCCTCACTATTCGAGTCCACTTTGCGGCATCCTGGAGACATGACCTCTCGACTCGTGGAACACCTCGGAGCGCAGAACGTCGCCGGCGCGACGGCCACGGCGCTGGCCGGACACGTGCGAGCCCTGATCCTCGACGGCCGCCTCACGGTCGGAGAGCGACTGCCCAGCGAGCGCTCCCTCGCTCTCGAGCTGCGCCGTTCGCGGTCGACGATCACGCGCGTGTACGGGCTGCTCGAACAAGACGGCTACGTCAGCCGTCTGCACGGCGGGAATACGCGCGTGGCACTCCCCCGGGTCTCCGTCTCGCCGAGCACCCCAGAGCAGGAATCGGCGATAGACCTGTCGATCGCCTCGATGGACTCGACCCCGGGACTGTACGACGCGACCGTGCGGTCGCTCCCCCGTCTCGCCGCACTGCGCGGCACCAGCGGCTACTCACCGCGCGGCCTGCCTGAGCTCCGCGACGCCGTCGCCCGGCGATTCACACAGCGGGGCGTCGATACCTCGGCCGATGAGATCATCATCACCTCCGGAGCCCTGAACGCCTTCAACCTCGTGCTCGCGACGATCGGTCGGCGCGGAGAGCACGCGCTCGTCGAGCAGCCCACGTTCCCCCATGCGCTGGAGGCGATGCACCGGCACGGGTACCGGATGCTGCCGACCCCGGTCGATGTCGATGGATGGGACCCACGACACCTGACCGAGGTACTGCTCTCCTATCGGCCGCACCTGGCCTACCTGATCCCTGACTTCCACAACCCGACGGGCGCCACCCTGCCGGACACCGATCGGGAACGCATCGCGACCACAGCCCGCAGCGCCGGCACGCTCCTGATCGTCGACGAGACGACCGCCGAGCTCGACATCGATCGTGGATGGGCTCCGCTCCCAATGGCGGCCTACAACCCCCACGTGATCACGGTCGGGTCGATGTCGAAGATCGCCTGGGGCGGCATGCGACTCGGGTGGATCCGCGCCGAACGCTCGCTCATCACCCGGCTGCTCGCCGCGCGTCTCAGCTTCGAACTCGGCACGGCACTCCTCGAGCAGTGCATCGCCGTGGAACTGCTCGCCGAGATGTCGGCGCTCACCGCACACGTCCGAGAACGCCTGAGTGCGGGCCGAGCCGCGGTCAGCGCCGGCCTGGACGCCATCGATGGGATCCGCATGCCGCAGACCGCGGGAGGACTGTCCGCGTGGGTCGATCTCGGCGCGCCGGTGTCCACGCAGCTGTCCCTCGCGGCACGCGAGCGCGAGCTCATCCTGCCGCCCGGGCCGCGATTCACAACCGGCGGCGTGCTGGAGCGACGTCTGCGTATCCCGATCACGCTGCCGCCTGAGCGCACGGCCGCTGCGATGGAACGGCTCCGGCTCGCCTGGGACGACCTGCATGGCGGAGCAGTCCCGCGGCCGGGGGAGCTCCCGCGGGCGGCAGTGATCTGAGACGGCGCCGTCCCGCCCGCGCAGACGAAGACCCCGTCGCTGTCTCCAGGGGCGGGGTCCTCGTCATGTGGAGCGGGGAAACGTCTTCTCAGCGTCCGGGATGAATCACCGGCATCCGATACTCACGCCTCCCCCGCTCCAGGTCTGTGTCGTGGTCGCGAACTAGCCGACCTTGTGCAGCCAGACGACACGAGCGTCGTCGCTGGCGTGGCGGAACGGCTCCAGCTCTTCGTCCCAGGCGGATCCGAGCGCGATGTCCAGCTCGCGCTGCAGCTCGATCGCACTCCCGGCCGCGATCTCCATCGCGTAGCGGATGCGGTCTTCACCGATCACGATGTTGCCGGCCGCATCGGTCTGCGCGTAGTGGATGCCGAGGTCCGGGGTGTGCAGCCAGCGTCCACCGTCGCTGCGGGGCGTCGGATCCTCCGTCACTTCGAAACGGAGGTGCTCCCAGCCGCGGATCGCGGTCGCGAGAGCGGCGCCGGTGCCGACCGGACCGTCCCAGTAGAACTCCGCACGGCGAGCACCGTCGAGCACCGGCTGGTCAGTCCAGTCGAAATTCACCGCACGCCCGATAGCGCGACCCACCGCCCATTCCAGGTGCGGGCAGAGCGCGCGAGGCGCAGAGTGGACGTACACCACTCCGCGTGCGTAAGCCGTCGCCATGATCTCTCCGTTTCATCAGGTGCGTCTTCCCCAACGACCTGAACCACGAAGTGGCGAGAATATGCGGTTGTGGGCCCATTCTCGCCCACTGCGGGCGAAATCACAAGCATGTAGTTCCGACGACGAAGGCCCCGGTCGCGAGACCGGGGCCTTCGTACTGCAGTGGGCTCAGCGACCGAGAGGTCTGAGCCGGCGAATCGGCGAGGCTCAGGCCTCGCTCATCGCCTGCTTCACCTGCTGGCCCTTGGCCGCGTAGTAGGCAGCGCGTGCGGCATCCTTGCGGGCCTGCTCTGCGTAGCCGTGCTCCAGCACGTCCTGAGCGACCTCGTAGTTGGGGACGTCGTCGGTGCCGTTGTACTTCTCGATGTACGCGTCGAGCTCAGGGCCCGATGTCCACGAGGTGATCAGGCAGTAGCGCGGCTCGTCGCCGTTGTGCGTGGCGGCGTGCCACAGGCGCTGCGTGTCGACGATGAGCTGAGCACCGGCCGGAAGCGCGATGCGGTACTCGATGCTCGGGTCGGTGCGGTTCTCGCGCAGGACGAAGTAGCTGTCCTTGTCGTCGGTCAGGTTGAAGAACCCGCGCACGACCCAGCCGGTGCCGTCCGGGTTGAGACGGTTGTTGTCGTCCTGGTGCAGGTTGTAGAGGCAGTCGCCGTACGGCGTGGGCTGCAGCTCGATCACGCGGCAGCGGCCGACGTTCGCACCCGGCTCCTGCGCGCGACGCGTCAGGTTCGGAGCCTTCGCGGTCTGCGAGTCGATCCAAACGCCGTCCTTGTCGGTGCGCGGCGGCTTGTGGTTCCAGAAGCCGTTGCACTCGATGTCGCCGAAGGCACTGGCGAGCGGAGCGAAGCGGGTGTCACCCGACGACTTCCAGTCGTTGTACTCGATGTCGAGCCACTCCTTGGGGTCGAGCTCCTGGTTGTAGCTGTCGAGGACGACGAAGCCCTTTTCCTCGAGTGCAGCGGATTTGATGTATCCCATGATCTAGGTCATGTCCTTTCATCGGGGGCCAGCACGTTTTAACAGGCCCTGATAAGGCAAGCCTAACAGCGAGGCCCGTACGGCCCTCCGAGGGCCGCCGTGAATAACCGAATAGACTGAATCGGGCGCCCGGCGAGTCCTCGGCGCCGCGCGCTACGGGAGGACGAGACACCAGCATGAGCACCGCCACCAACGTCGAGGCGACAGCAGTCAGCACGATCGAGTGGCTCGCAGCCGGTTCCACCACCATCGTCGTTCCCGTGTACCAGCGTCAGTATCGCTGGGACATCGGCGGATGCGAACGCCTGCTCTCCGACGTGCGCGCCGTCGCCGCAGAAGACGACGCGCACCGGCACTTCATCGGGTCGATCCTCTCCGCCCACGACTCCGCAGGCGACAGCGACCTGATCCTCATCGACGGCCAGCAGCGCATCACCACGCTGATGCTCTTGATCGCCGCCCTCCACCACTCGGTGAAGGAGGTGGACCCCGCACTGGCTTCCGAACTCGAACGCGTGCTGATCCGACAGGACGATCCGACCCGCACCAAGCTGCGCCCGCACGACGCCTGGGCGGAGCTGTACGAGTCCGTGGTGCTGGATCGCCGCGGGGACGCGGACCGCGAGTCGCGGTTCGACGACAACTACGCGTTCTTCCGGAGCCAGATCCACGCGGAGGAAGCGCCGTCGGTCTGGCGCGGCCTGCAGAAGCTCGAGCATGTGTCGATCACGCTCGGCGCGGAGGCGAACGCGCAGCAGATCTTCGAGAGCCTCAACTCCACGGGCGAACCACTGCGCGATCATGAGCTGATCCACAACTACATCCTGATGGGTCTCACCCACACCGAGCAGCTCGACGTCGAGGGACGGTTCTGGCTGCCGATCGAGCAGTACACCGGCGAGGCGATCGGTGCCTTCTGGCGCCACTACCTTGTCATGACGACGGGTCGCGAGGTGGCCGCGAACGGCGAGCACGGCGTGTACAGCGCCTTCCGTCACTCGTTCCCGCACGTCGACGTCGAACATCTCCAGGCGCACGCCGAGGTCTGGCGCCACTACGCGGAGATCTACGGCATCCTGCTCGACCCGTCGCAGGAGGGCGATCCGGAGATCGCGCGTCAACTCCGTCACGTCAACACCTTCGGGCGCGCTGCCTACCCGTTGGTGCTGAGCGTGTACAGCGACTATTCCCGCGGCATCGTCGGGCGCGAAGAACTCCTCGAGACGCTGGACTGGATCCAGGCGCTCTACCTCCGCCGCACGCTGGTGAACCTCCCCACGGAGCGGCTGATCGCACGCCTCTGCCGAGCCCGGGAGCAGGGTCGCGACGCCCTGGCGCGCGCGCTCGCCCGCATCACCCCGTCGGACGAACGCGTGAGCGCCGTGCTGAAGTACAGCGAGCTGCCCCACGCCGCCTATGTGCTCGGCCGGCTGCAGGGCGTCGATGACACGGAGGGCTTCGAAATCGAGCACATCGTTCCCCCTGTTCCCGGCGACGCCTGGTCCGGCGATGGCGAACGGGCATGGAGCGAGTACAGCGACGACGAGCAGAACAGTCACCGCGCCCTCGCCCCGACTCTGGGAAACCTGACGCTTCTCGAACAGCCGCTGACCGAGCGCGTCTTCGGGGCCTCCTATCCGGTCAAGCGCGCGGACGCGTACTCCCGCAGCGCCGTCCCCGCAACGCGCGACCTCGAGGGCATCCCCGCGTGGGACACGGCCGCGATCACGAGCCGCACCGTCCGTCTCACGGCGGACCTGCTGCGTATCTGGGCCCGCCCTGCTCTCCCCGAGATCGACGATGACGGCCTGACCCCGATCCTGGATGCCGTGCGCCGGCGCGGGTGGCCGGCCGGGTGGGAGCGCGAGTTCGACTACGTGGAGTACCGCGGCGAGCGGTGGGAGGTGTACGACGTCAAGCACCTCTTCAACCGCGTGTTCCGGCGGGCGTGGACCGACACACGCCCCGCCGCCATCCGCTACTGCGCCCAGCACGGCGGCCCCATCTACGACGCGATGGCGTGGAAGGGCCAATGGGATGCCCTGGACGACACGCACTTCCTCTACATGGGGTGGGACTCCAACTACATGATGAACGCCGTGCAGGGAGTCCTGGACGAGTCCGGCATCGCCGCCGAGGTGTTCGTCAAGTACTCCTACATCGGGAACGTGATGTAGTCGAGACGACCTGCAGGCACCGTATCGAGGGCGCTAGGCTCGATGGGTGAGCACCGTTGTCCGTCACCTGCTGGATCTGACCGTCGAAGAGCACACGCTCACCGTCCCGCTGGTCTGGGGTGATCCCTCGGATGGCCGCACGATCGACATCTTCGCCGCCGTCGTCTCCCGCGAGGGCGGAGAGACTCTCCCCTACCTGGTGTTCCTGCAGGGAGGGCCTGGCCATGAGGCGCCCCGGCCGTTCCACCGCTCCACCGCCCCTGCCTGGCTCGACGAGGCACTCGCGCACTACCGGCTGGTGTTGCTCGACCAGCGCGGCACGGGACGCTCCACCCCGGTCGGCGACACCGACCTGGAACGTGGTTCCGCTGCGGTCGCCGAGCACCTGACCCACCTGCGCGCCGATGCCATCGTCCGCGACTGCGAGGCGATGCGCGCGCACCTGGGAGCCGACACCTGGAGTGTGCTCGGACAGTCGTTCGGCGGCTTCACGACGCTGGCCTATCTCTCGACGGACAGCTCCTCGCTCGCTGACGTCTACATCACGGGCGGACTCAGCGCGGTCGGCAGGAACCCGGACGACGTGTACGCCCTCTGCTACGACAAAATGCGCACCGCGTCGGAGCGGTACTACCGGCGCTTCCCCGAGCACCGGGACGTGATGCGTGGCCTCGTCGACCTCGCTGCGGCCGGCAAGATCGTGCTCCCGGACGGTGAGGTCGTGTCGCCCTCGCGGTTGCGGTCGGTCGGCTCCGCGCTCGGCACCGACGACGGCTGGCAGACCGTGTGGTCGCTGCTGGAGCGCGATCCCGCCTCGAACGCCTTCCGCCATGACCTCATGCATGCGATGCCGTACGACGGTCGCAACCCCCTGTACTTCGCGTTCCACGAGTCGAGCTACGCCGACGGCCACGCGACACGCTGGTCGGCGGAGCGCACGGAACCGGCGGACTTCCGCGACGACACCACCCTGTTCACCGGCGAGCACATCCGCCGCGAATGGACCGAGAGCGTGCCGGCGTTCCAGCCCTGGCGCGAGGTAGCGCTCGAACTGGCCGAGTTCGAGTGGCCGAAGATCTACGATGCGGCTGCCATCGCCGCGTCGGGCGCGACCGGTGCGGCTGCGGTCTACGTGAACGACGTCTACGTACCGATGGAGTACTCGCTGGAGACGGCGCGCCTGCTGCCCGGGGTGCAGCTGTGGGTGACCAGCGAGCACGAGCACAACGGCCTCCGCTCCGGACCGGTGCTGAGCAGGCTCATCGACCTCGCGCAGGGCCGCCGCATCCGCTGAGCACAGATCCTCCGCGAGGAGGATGTCGCGCGCAGAACGGCGGCCTATCCTGGCCACATGCGCGATGTGCTGGGCTGGGCGACCGTTATCGGTGTGCTGATCGCCGGTCCCGCGCTGCTCATCTTCGGGATGATGCACACGTTCTCACGCAAGCCGGTGGAGGAGAAGTACGAGGGGCTCAGCGCCGGCGGGCTCGGCGGCGCCTTCGACGCCATCTGGTCTCCTTCGGCGCATGAAGCGGGGATGGAACGAGACCGCCAGACACAGCGCACCGCACCGGCGCCCGCTCCCGGCGACCCGCCGAGTCCGATCGCCGAAGGACGCATCACCCTCGACCTCTGAGCGACGACGAAGGCCCCGCCACTCCGAAGAGTGCGGGGCCTTCGTGTGACGGACCTCAGTTGGAGGAGCCGCCGAAGCCCTTGAAGCGCTGGTTGAACTTCTCGACGCGACCGGCCGAGTCCATGATGCGCTGCTTTCCCGTGTAGAACGGGTGCGAGGCGGAGGAGATCTCGACGTCGATGACGGGGTACTCCACGCCGTCCAGCTCGATGGTCTTGTCGCTCGTGACGGTGGAGCGGGTGAGGAAGGTCTCGCCCGAACCGAGGTCACGGAAAACGATGGCCCGGTACTCGGGGTGGATGTCAGTCTTCATGGGATTCCTTAGTTGCTGCCCTGGATTGTGCCAGGGACGAGGGAAGTCTGCGGTGCAGAGAGCACCAAGGATCGATTCTAACAGATCCTCGTCAGGATGCCGCGCGAGCGGCGTAGCGGCCGTCCTCGCTGCTGAGCACGATCGGCATGCCGAACGCCTCGGTGAGCGCCTCTGCCGTCAGAGTCTCCGCGATCGGACCGGCGGCGACCACGCGTCCCTCGCGCAGCAGCATCACGTGCGTGAACCCGACCGGGATCTCCTCCACGTGATGCGTGACCATGAGCATCGCCGGCGTGCTCGGAGACGAGGCGTATCCGCTGAGCAGTGCGAGCAGTTCCTCTCGCGAACCCAGATCGAGCGAAGCGGTCGGCTCGTCCAACAGCAGCAGCTCGGGATCGGTCATCACGGCGCGCGCGATCTGCACCCGCTTCTGCTCGCCGTCGCTGAGGGTGCCGAACGTGCGGTCCGCCAGGTGCTCGAGGCGCCAATCCCCCAGCACGCGCAGCGCGCGGCGCTCGTCGATGTCCTCGTAGCTCTCGTTCCAGCGCCCCAGCACGGAATATGCGGCAGTGAGGACCGTGTTGAGCACGGTCTCGTCGCGGGGAACACGCTTGGCCATGGCGGACGAGGCAAATCCGATGCGGGGACGCACTTCGAAGACGTCCGTACGACCCAGGGTCTCCCCCAGTACCGTGACCGTACCGGCGGTCGGGTGCATCAGCGTATCCGCGAGCTGCAGCAGCGTGGTCTTCCCGGCACCGTTCGGTCCGAGGATCACCCACCGCTGATCGTCCGAGACCTGCCAGGTCACGTGATCGATGATGTTGCGGCCCTCGCGGCGCACGACGACGTCGGTGAATTCCAGGGCGCTCGACATGCCTCCAGCCTATCGGCTCAGCCGGTGAGCTCTGCGTACAGCGCGCGCGTCGTGTCGGCGATCGCGCCCCAGCTGAAGTCCCGACGCGCACGCTCGCGTCCCGCCGCGCCGTACTCGCGCGCCCGCGCCGGATCGGAGGTCACCTCGGTGAGCACGGCAGCGAGATCGGCGACGTATCGTTCGGGATCCACGGGCGTTCCCGTGCCGTCCTGCACCTGCTCGATCGGCACCAGACGACCGGTGACGTGATCGTCGACGACCTCGGGGATACCGCCGGTCGCGGTGCCGACGACTGCCGCTCCGCACGCCATGGCCTCGAGGTTCACGATGCCCAGCGGCTCGTACACCGAGGGGCACACGAACGTCGTGGCAGCGGTCAGGATCGCCGACAGCTCATCACGTGGCAGCATCTTCTCGATCCAGATGACGCCGTCGCGCGTCTGCTGCAGAAGTCGCACACCCTCCTGCACTTCGGCCATGATCTCCGGAGTGTCAGGAGCACCGGCGCAGAGGACGAGCTGGACCTCGGGCGGGAGGAGCCGCGCGGCCTGGAGCAGGTAGGGCAGCCCCTTCTGCCGGGTGATGCGGCCAACGAAGACGACGGACGGACGCTGCGGATCCATGCCGACGGACTGCAGGAAGGCCTCGTCGTGCACCGGACGCCAGCGTTCGACGTCGATGCCATTGTGGATCACGCGGACCTTGGCCGGGTCGACTTGCGGATAGCTGCGCAGGATGTCGGCGCGCATGCCCGCACTGACCGCGATCACGGCAGCCGCGTTCTCATACGCGAGCTTCTCGATGCCGCTCGAGACCGCGTACCCGCCGCCGAGCTGCTCGGCCTTCCACGGTCGCAGGGGCTCCAGACTGTGCGCGGTGAGCACGTGCGGGATGCCGTGCAGCTGCGAAGCGAGGTGCCCGGCGAAGTTCGCGTACCAGGTGTGGCTGTGCACGATGTCCGCATCCGAGATCGCCGAGACGATCTCCAGATCTGTACCCAGGGTCTGCAGCGCGGCGTTCGCGGAGGCGAGTTCGGCAGGTGCCCGATACGCGAAGGTGCCCACCTCGTCGCGGGGGGCCCCGAAGGCGCGGACACGCACGTCGATGCTCTCGCGCAGCGCCGTGACCAGCTCCGCGACGTGCACTCCGGCACCACCGTAGATCTCCGGCGGATACTCCTTCGTGATCATTTCAACTCGCATGTCTGAACGCTAGTACAGCGAGCCGGATCGCATCTATGGTGGAGCCATGTCCGCTCCAAAGAAGGTCTTCGGGATCATCCTCGCCGGCGGCGAGGGCAAGCGCCTCATGCCGCTCACGGCCGACCGCGCCAAACCTGCAGTGCCGTTCGGCGGACAGTACCGATTGATCGATTTCGCCATCTCGAACCTCATCAACTCCGGCCTCCGCCAGGTCGTCGTGCTGACGCAGTACAAGTCGCACAGCCTCGACCGTCACATCTCGCAGACCTGGCGCATGTCCGCCCTGCTCGACTCCTACGTGACGTCGGTGCCGGCTCAGCAGCGCCTCGGAAAGCGCTGGTTCTCCGGATCCGCCGACGCGATCCTGCAGAGCATGAACCTGATCAACGACGAGAAGCCCGACATCGTCGTGGTCATCGGCGCCGATCACGTCTACCGCATGGACTTCCGCCAGATGCTCGAGGCACACATCGAATCCGGCGCGAAGGCCACTGTGGCCGGAATCCGCCAGCCGCTCGCGCTCGCCTCGCAGTTCGGCGTGATCGATGCCGACCCCAGCACCGGCCTGATCAAGCAGTTCCTCGAGAAGCCGACGGATGCCGCCGGGCTCGAGGACTCCCCGCACGAGGTTCTCGCCTCGATGGGTAACTACATCTTCGACGCGGATGCGCTGATCGCCGCGGTCGAGGCAGATGGCGAGTCCCCCACGTCGGGTCACGACATGGGTGGCGACATCGTCCCCTACTTCGTCGACCGCGGCGAGGCCGGCTATTACGACATGAAGCAGAACGAGGTCCCGGGGTCGTCCCCGCGCGACCGTTCCTACTGGCGCGACGTGGGGACGATCGATTCGTTCTACGACGCCCACCGCGACCTGATCTCGACGTTGCCGATCTTCAACCTCTACAACATGGAGTGGCCCATCCACTCGCAGGCGGTCAACTCGCCGCCCGCGAAGTTCGTGCGCGACTCGGTCGGCCGGATCGGCAACGCGATCGATTCGATCGTGTCCCTCGGCTCGGTCCTCTCCGGCACGCATCTGGAGCGCAGTGTCGTCGGCCCCTGGACCCTCGCGGGCGGCGGCTCGACGATCACCGAATCCGTGGTCTTCGATCACGTGCAGGTGGGCGCCGGGTCGCGAGTGCATCGTGCGATCCTCGACAAGAATGTCGTACTGGCCGACGGGGCGACCGTCGGTGTCGACCGTGAACGCGATCTGGCTCGGGGTTTCACGGTGACGGAGTCCGGGATCACGGTCGTCGGCAAGGGCGTCTTCATCGAGCGCTGAGGAATCGAGCACTGACGCGTCTCGCGGTCGATCGAGGGCCTGCACGGTCGCTAGGCTCGTTCGCGTGACTGCTGCGCGCTTCCTCGTCGTCCTCGATGCCGATTCCACCCTCATCCGCAACGAGGTGATCGAGTTGCTCGCCGACGAGGCGGGACGGCGTGACGAAGTGCAGGCCGCAACGGAGGCCGCGATGCGCGGAGAAGTCGACTTCTCGGAGAGCCTGCGCTCCCGGGTCGCGGCGCTGCACGGCGTGCCGGTCGACGCGTTCTCGCGGGTGCTCGCCCGGATCGAGCCTACCCCCGGCGTCCGAGAGCTCACTGCCGCCGTGCACGAGCGCGGCGGCGTCGTGGGCGTGGTGTCCGGCGGCTTCCACGAGATCCTCGATTCCGTGGCACCGGACCTCGGTGTCGACCGGTGGCGGGCGAACCGCCTCCGGGTGACGGACGGCGCACTGAGCGGCGAGGTCGACGGACCGATCGTCGATGGAGCGGCCAAGGCGGCATCGCTGCAGGAATGGGCGGCAGAATTGGGCGTCGCCCCACACGCCACGATCGCGATCGGCGACGGAGCGAACGACCTCGCCATGATGGCCGTCGCAGGTCTGGGACTGGCGTTCAACGCGAAGCCCGCCGTGCGCGCGGCTGCGAGCCTCGTGATCGGTCCGCAGGACCTCGCCCAGGTCATCCCGCTGCTCCCCTAGCAGTATCGGACAGGACTCGCCCTGTCCGGAGTTGACTCTCACATGGTGTCAGGCGCGAGCATGGGTGCATGGCCGAGACCACGAACCTCATGACGATCGGTCGATTCAGTTCTCTGAGTCGACTGTCGGTGCGGATGCTGCGCCACTACGACACGCACGGCGTGTTGGTGCCCGCCGACATCGATGCCTCCAGCGGGTACCGGAGATACTCCGCGCGCCAGTTGGTCGATGCGATCGACATCCGGAACCTCCGCGATGTCGGGTTCGGCGTCTCCGCCATCGGCGCGCTCCTCGCCGCCCGTGGCACCCCGGCCTGGCCTCATGCGCTGCGGTTGCAGCGCGAGAGCCTGGTCGAAGAGCAACGCGCGGCCCAGGGACGGGTAACCCTCATCAATCGACTACTCGACTCAGGAGACAAACCCATGTCCATCACCATCAGCCGCACGACCATCCCCGCCATGACCGTCGTCGCCCTTCGCGGAACCGTCCCGACCTACTCGGATGAGCGTCTGCTGTGGGACCGGATGCTGCCGATGCTCGAGGCCAGCGCGCTCACCCCCGCCCAGACCTGCGGTGTGATCGAGCACGACGACCAGTTCACCGACCGTGACGTGGATCTCTCGATCTTCTTCCCGGTGGCTCCGGGAACCCGTGTCGATTCGCCGCTCGAGGTCCATGAGTTCCCCGAACGCGACTGCCTCGTCGCTCGCGTGGAGGGATCCTACGATCAGATCACTGAAGCGCACGATCTGATCAGCGCCCGTATCGTCGCGGAGGGAGTGTCCGCTGGCAGCGACGGGACTCTCGCAGGCAAAGCCTTCAACCGGTACCTCGTCACTCCCTCGGATGCCGACGAGGACGGCCTCGTGACCGAGGTCTGCGTCCCCGTCGCCTGACCGTGCGTCCACACGTAGCGGGATGACACGCAGGGCCGACCGTCGTGACACGGTCGGCCCTTTCCGGCGCTCGTCGAACGCGGTCGCGAATGTCGGAGGGCGGCGCTAGCGTCGATTCATGGACATCATCCTGATCCCCGGACTCTGGCTCGACGCATCCAGTTGGGACGACGTGACCCCTGGGCTCGAAGCGGCGGGGCATCACGTGCATCCGCTGACGATGCCGGGAGTCGGCGCCGCTGCATCCGACTCCGCCGAGATCGGCATCGCCGAATGGGTCGACGCCGTGGTTCAGGTCGTCGATGCCCTGCCTGATCGGTGCGTCGTCGTCGGGCACAGCGGCGGAGGGAATGTGGCCTGGGGCGTCGTGGATGCGCGCCCCGATCGCGTCTCACGTGTGATCTTCGTCGACACGGTGCCTCCGCCTTCCGGGTCCGGCATCAGCGAGTTCCCGGTGCACGACGGCGTCATCCCGTTCCCGGGCTGGGATCATTTCCCCGACGAAGACGTGCATGATCTCGACGAGAAGACCAGAGAACGCACGCTGCCTCTGACCTCGAGCGTGCCCGCGCGCGTGCCGACCGATGAGATCGCTCTCGAGAACCGCGCTCGCTACGACGTTCCCGTGACACTGCTGATGGGCGGACTGGACCAGCAGGGATTCGAGGCCGAGATCGATCAGTGGGGACCGTACGCCGAAGAGTTCCACGCCATCGCCGACGCCGAGGTCGTGCGCATCGGCTCCGCGCACTGGCCGCAGTTCTCCGTCCCCGCGCGCCTGACCGAGCTTCTCAACGCTGCTGTCGCGCGCTGACAAGAGGCAACCCGTGATGCGGGCTCAGTGGCCCATCCCGAGACCGCCGTCGACGGGGATGACCGCACCCGAGATGTAGCCGGCGTCGTCGCCGGCCAGCCAGGTCACGACACCCGCGACCTCGTCCGGAGTGGCGAAGCGTCCGGCCGGGATGTTCGCCTTGTACTGCTTCTGCGTCTCCTCCGGGAGCTCCGCCGTCATGTCGGTCTCGATGAAGCCGGGAGCCACCACGTTGGCGGTGATCCCGCGGCTGCCCAGCTCGCGCGTGAGCGACCGGGCGAAACCGACCAGAGCGCTCTTGGAGGCCGAGTAGTTGACCTGGCCGGCGGAGCCGTAGAGTCCGACGACGCTCGAGATGAGGATGACGCGACCGAAGCGTGCGCGCAGCATGCCCTTCGATGCGCGCTTGACCACGCGGAACGTGCCGCCGAGGTTGGTCGCGACCACGCTGTCGAAGTCATCCTCGGTCATCCGGAGGAGGAGCGTGTCCTTGGTGATGCCGGCGTTCGCCACCACGATCTCGACCGGCCCGAGCTGCTGCTCCACCTCCGTGAACGCGGCATCGAGCGCGGCCGCGTCGGTGACATCAGCGCGCACCGTCAGAGTGCCCTCCGGCCCTTCACCGCTGCGGGCAGTGACGGCGACACGATACCCGTCCCGCACGAAACGCTCGGCGATCGCACGGCCGATGCCGCGGTTGCCTCCGGTGACGAGGACGACGCGCTGAGCACTCATGGGTAACACTCCTGATCTGGCTTGCGGTGCGGCTGAAGAGCCGACCTCGATCCTATCGATCATGCCCGCACTCGTTGCTCTGATGGACGTTTGACAGATACCGGCCGTGCTGAAACGCTGAACGGGACGAAAGGGCACCACCATGAGCGACGACAGCACTCCCTCCTCCGCAGGCGAGCAGCCGCTCACGCCGCCGCCCGCACCCCCGGCTCCTCCCGCTGCGTATCCGGCCGCACCACCCGCGTACCCGGCGGCTCCGACCTACCCGGCCGCGGCTCCGGCGTACCCGACCACCGCGCCGCCGGCACCGCCCGCGCCCACACAGGCATACCCAGGTGCCGCCCCTGCGTACGGCCAGGCGCCCGTCGCACCGACGTACAACGCCCCGGCACAGCCCACGCACGACGCCCCGGCGCAGCCAGGGTATGCGACCGGATACCCTGCGGCCCCGCAGCAGCAGGTCTACGGAGCGCCCGCCGCGCAGCCCGCACCGTATCCGGTGTACGGGGCACCGGCATATCCTCTCGCCGCGCCGCGCCCCACGAGCGGGCTCGCGATCACCTCACTCATCTGTGCGATCGCCAGCGTGGTCTTCAGCTGGCTCCTGCTGCCGATCCTCGCCGCCATCGTCGCTGTCATCACGGGGCATATGGCGCTGAAGCAGACCCGGAACAATCCGGCGATCGGTGGGCGCGGGGTCGCCTTCGCCGGCCTCATCATCGGCTACGTCATGCTCGGGTTCCTGGCTCTGGGGCTCATCATGATGATCATCAGCTTCGTGGCCTTCGGGGCCTTCACACTGCCCTTCCTCTTCAACGCCTGAACATCCTCATCGGCACGCCGCGAGGCCTGCACCGGCGTAGGCTGGAGGCATCGTGAAGAGCAAGCGCGCCGTACCCGCCGTCACCTCCCTGCCGCAGTCGCCGCAGGCCGAGGGCGACCACCGCGTGCGCCGCTACGCCCTCACGATGACGGTCCGCATCGTCTGCTTCGGGCTGATGGTGTTCGTCCAGCCCTACGGCTGGTACACCTGGGTCTTCGCGATCGCCGCCGCTGTGCTCCCGTACATCGCCGTGGTGTTCGCGAACGCCGGCAGCGACAGCACTGAGACCACGGCGGAGTCCCCCGTTCTGGAGGTCGAGGCGCCGCGCCCGTATGTCACGCCGCTCGATGAGGCAGGTCCCGCGGTGTTCCGCATCGACGAAAGCCGGCGGGACGAGTCGTGACCGAGTTCGAATGCTCGCGTGCCGGTTGCCGGAACGCGGCGACGCACCACGTCGTGTGGCGCAATCCCCGCATCCATCCTGTCGACCGTGAGAAGATCTGGCTCGCGTGCGATGAGCATGTCACTTTCCTGCATGACTACCTCGCCGCACGAGACTTCCCCGTCACCGTACGAGAAGGCGTTCCTGCATGAGTCGACGGATGATGCGGTGGTGCGTGTACGTGCTCATCGCGATCGGTTTCGCCATCGCATGCGTGTTCCTGTCGAATTGGCAGTTCGACCGCAATGAGACACGCTCCGAGCAGATCGCGCTCGTGGAGCAGAACTACGACGCCGATCCCGTCCCCCTCGCCGATCTGATCGGCGCCGACGGACAGCTCTCCCCCGGTGACGAATGGCACCCGGTGATCCTGCGTGGCGAGTACCTCGCCGACCAGCAGCTCCTGGTGCGGAACCGACCGCACGGCGGCACGAGCGCGTTCGAGGTGCTGGTGCCCTTCCAGGATGCCGATGGACGCCTGTTCATCGTCGATCGCGGTTGGGTGCCACCCGGCGACGGCGACGCTCCCGACTCCGTGGCCAGCCCTCCCTCCGGTGAGGTCGAGGTCATCGTCCGGCTGCGCCCCGGCGAGCAGCTCCCCGCGTCCGGCCGCGGTGCTCCGGAAGGCCAGGTGCCGACGATCAACCTGCCGTCGATCGCGAAACTCGTCGATGGCGATGTGATCACCGGCGCGTACGGACAGCTGGTCAGCGAGGACCCCGCCGCGAAGAACGCGCTGGGCGGATTCTCCTCGCCCACCGACGACCCCGGCCCTCATCTGTCCTACGCGATCCAGTGGATCCTGTTCGCCATCATGGGCTTCGTCTTCATCGGCTACATCATCCGCACCGAGATCGTGAAGCATCGCGAAGAGGTCGAGGGCGTGCCGACACCGGTGAAGAAGTCCCGTCGCCGTGACAAGGACGCCGATGTCGAGGACGAGCTCCTCGATGCGAAAGCCTGAAACCGCCCCGCCGCAGGTTCGGTGATCAGTCGCGGGCTACCGTATGCGTCCATCCGTCGCCGTGAGGCGCATAGACCACTCGCGTGTGTCGGCGATCCCTCGACCCCTGCCAGAACTCGATACGGCTCGGCACGATCCGCCACAGCACCCAGTCGCCGTCGGTCACGTCCGCACGCGCCGCGGCCGAGCGTGCGGCGAGGTCGGCGGCGCTCTCCTCGGCCGTCGCCTCCACCACTCGCCCCCGCACGCGCACCGCGCGCACCTGCGGCTGCCACCAGAAGTTCAGGGCCGCCGCCGGTGCGTCGGCGAGCTGCTGTCCCTTGCGAGATGACCTCGTACTCGCGAATGCCCAGCCCCGCTCGTCGATCCGCTTCAGGATGAGCGTGCGCGCATCGGGAACGCCCGCGGCGTCCACGGTCGCCAGAGTGACGGTGTGCGGCTCTGCGACACCTCCGGCTGCCGCACTCCGCACCCAGGTCGTGAACAGGGCGGCGGGATCATCCGGCAGCGCGTCGAGGTCCCACTCCGGGGCGACACCCGTGAGAGCGTGTCTGCCGCGCAGCCACTCGTCGAGGGGGCGAGCGTCCAGATCCGGTTCGTCGTTCGTCACCCTCTCGACTATGCCACGAGAGGGCGAGCGGTCAGGCGAGCTCGATGAGGTCCTGGTACTCCTGGCTCCAGATGTCTTCGACACCGTCGGGCAGGATCAGCACCCGCTCCGGGTTGAGCGACTGCACCGCACCGGGGTCGTGAGAGACCAGCACGACGGCACCCTCGTAGTGCGCCAGGGCACCGAGGATCTCTTCGCGGGACGCGGGGTCCAGGTTGTTCGTGGGCTCATCGAGGAGCAGGAGGTTCGCGGACGAGACGACCAGCGTGGCGAGCGACAGGCGCGTCTTCTCCCCGCCGGAGAGCACCCCAGCGGGCTTGAGCACGTCATCGCCGGTGAACAGGAACGAACCGAGCACCTTGCGGGCTTCGGTCTCGGTGATGTGCGGGGCTGCGGAGACCATGTTCTCCAGCACCGAGCGGTTCACGTCGAGATTCTCGTGCTCCTGGGCGTAGTACCCGACCTTGAGGCCGTGCCCTGGTTCGAGCTGCCCCGTGTCCGGCTGATCGACGCCGGCGAGCATGCGCAGCAGCGTCGTCTTTCCGGCACCGTTGAGTCCGAGCACCACGACCTTGGAACCGCGGTCGATCGCGAGGTCCACGTCGGTGAAGATCTCCAGAGAGCCGTAGGACTTCGACAGACCGGACGCCATCATCGGCGTCTTGCCGCACGGAGCGGGCTTCGGGAACCGCAGCTTCGCGACGCGGTCTTCCTGACGCACGTCATCGAGGCCGGCGAGCATCTTCTCCGCACGGGCGACCATCTGGTGGGCAGCGGCCGCCTTCGAGGCCTTCGCACCGAAGCGTGCGGCCTGCAGCTGCAGAGTCGTCGCCTTCTTCTCGACGTTGGCGCGCTCCTTCTTGCGACGCTCCTCGTCGGCCACCCGCTGACGCAGGTAGTTCTTCCAGTTCATGTTGTAGGTGTCGATGATCTGGCGGTTGGCGTCGAGGTAGAACACCCGGTTCACGGTCTCGCCGACGAGCTCGACATCGTGGCTGATCACGATCAGCCCACCCTTGTAACCCTTCAGGAACTCACGCAGCCACACCACGCTGTCCGCGTCGAGGTGGTTGGTCGGCTCATCGAGGATCATCGTCTGCGCATCCGAGAACAGGATGCGTGCGAGCTCGATCCGGCGACGCTGTCCACCAGAGAGGGTGGAGAGCGGCTGGTCGAGGATGCGGTCGGGCAGCGAGAGGTTGTGCGCGATCGAGGCCGCCTGCGCCTCCGCGGCGTAGCCGCCCTGCGCCTCGAACTGCTCGGTCAGCTGCGCATAGCGCTTCATCGCCTTCGCGGCGACAGCGGGGTCATCCGATCCCATGTCGAGCGAGGCCTCGGTCATGCCGAGGTTCAGCTGCCCCAGGCCACGGGCGTCGAGGATGCGGGTGCGGGCGAGGTCTTCCGGGTTGCCTGAGCGCGGGTCCTGCGGCAGGTAACCCAGCTCGCCGGAGCGGGTGACCGTGCCATCGGCCGGGAGCAGATCACCGGCCAGTACCTTGGTGAGAGTCGTCTTCCCGGCGCCGTTGCGACCGACGAGCCCGATCTTGTCGCCATCGGCGACGCGGAACGAGACGTTCTCCATGAGCAGGCGTGCGCCCACGCGGATCTCGAGGTCGTGCACGGCGAGCACAGCGGATGTCCGTTCTTTCGGGTGGAAGTCGGCCGAGGGGCCAGCCTCCCAGTATAAGCGGGTCGGGCCGGGCGCGGACCGACCGTGCACTCAGGAAGATCAACCCCGAGAGTGAGGAGGACGATACCGGAGAGGGATGCTCCCTCCGGTGCCCTCTCCGTAACGTTCAGGGGTGGATGTCATCAATGAGCTCATCATGCAGGCCGTCGCCTCCCCCTGGCTGTACCTGGTCCTGTTCGGGGTGACGATCCTCGATGGCTTCTTTCCCCCGGTCCCGAGTGAGACCGTTCTGGTCGCGGCCGCTGCCGTCGCGGCTTCCACCGGGGGCGCTGACCTGCTCCTGCTCGGCATGGTCGCCGCGCTCGGAGCCGCGATCGGCGACAACATCGCCTTCCTGATCGGACGCAGAACGGGCACCACACGGTTCGCGTGGATGCGCAGGCCGCGCGTCCAGACCGTCTTCGCCTCCGCGCAACGCGCTCTCGAGAACCGCAGCGCGGTGCTGATCCTGGGCGCCAGGTACATCCCGGTCGGACGCGTGGCTGTGAACATGTCAGCCGGTGCCCTCGGGTTCGCCTGGCGTCGCTTCCTGCCGCTCAGTCTGATCGGCGGCCTCAGCTGGAGCATCTTCAGCCTGGCGATCGGGCTGCTCGCCGGATCGTGGATCAAGGGACAACCGTTGCTGAGCGCAGCGCTCGGTATCGCGATCGCCCTGCTCGTCGGACTGGTGATCGACCGGATCGCGGCCGCTCGGCGCCGCCGCGTCACCGCTCCTCAACTGGCAGGATGACAGACATGGCCCGTCGCCGACCGCGCGCAGCGCGCACCCCGTGGATCACGCGACGCACCGCTGCCCTCCTGGCACTGTGTGCGGCGACGATCGCGCTGTTCGCGACCCTCGTTCCTCTGCAGACGACGCTCTCGGGCACTCCGCTGGCGCTCTCCTTCATCCTGGGAGCCGCCGTCTGCGCCGCACCGCTGGTCTCGCTGACGCGGCCGCGGACGGCGCTCGTGATGTTCAGCGCCGCCGCCTTCCTCCTGCCCTTGACCGTCGATTCCGCTCGCGCGATCTCCACGCCCTGGCCGTGGTCGGTGTCCGCTCTGCTGACGTTCGTCCTGTTCGTCGGGGTCATGACGTTCATCCACGGTGCGCGGCTGGGGGCCTACACGCTCATCATCGGCGTGCTCTCCTCACTCATCGCCCCCTTGCTGCGCCCTGACATGGTGGCGACACCCGGCTCGTCCGCCAGCGCCACCGCAGTGCTGATCGTGACGTCGTCCGTCGCCGTGGCGATGTACCTCATCGCCACATTGGCCGCTGGCCGTCTCCGCCTCGGCGCGGAGCTGACGCGCGAGCGCGAGCACAGCGCTCTCGAGGAGTCCCGCCGCGCCCTCGTCGAGGAGCGCACGCGCATCGCGCGCGAACTGCACAACGTGGTCGCGCACAGCATGTCGGTGATCCAGGTGCAGGCATCGACAGCGCGCTATCGGCTCCCCGAGATCGGTGATGTGGCCGCATCCGAGTTCGACGACATCGCTGCCACGGCGCGCACGTCGCTTGCCGAGATGCGTCGGATGCTCGGTGTGCTGCGCACCGAGGACCAGACCGCAGAGCTCGCGCCGCAGCACGGGATCGACGACATCCCGACTCTCGTCGACAGCATCCGACGGGCAGGCGTCGATGTCGGGCTCGCGATCGAAGGCGGGCAGGCAGCCGCCTCTGCCGGTGCCGCCGTCCAGATCGCCGCCTACCGGATCGTGCAGGAGGCACTGAGCAATGCGGTCCGCCACTCCCCCGGCGCGCGCGTCACGGTGCGCGTGCATGCCGATCCGGGCGCGGTACGCATCCGCGTGCACAATGTCGCGGCGCCTGAGACGCCGAACGACCCGAGCGGCGGCTACGGTCTGCGCGGGATGCGCGAGCGCGCCGAGCTCCTCGGCGGCAGCCTTCGCGCGGGGCCCGACGATGACGGATCCTGGACCGTCGACGCCGTCCTTCCTCTGACATCGGATCCCTCGGGGTCCGTCCCCGAACATCCGAGCGCCGTGCTGCGCGCCACCGACAGGGAGACCACGTGACGATCAGCGTCCTCATCGCCGATGACCAGGCCATGGTGCGCGCGGGTTTCGCGGCGCTCCTCGACGCCCACGAGGGGATCCACGTCGTCGGCCAGGCCGCGACCGGCGCGGAGGCGGTGACGGTCTCGGCGCGCGTCGACCCCGACGTGATCCTGATGGATGTGCGGATGCCGGAACTCGACGGGATCGAGGCGACCCGCCGCATCCTCGGCCCCTCATACCCGGCAGCGCACGTGCCGCGGATCCTGATGCTCACGACCTTCGACATCGACGACTACGTCTACGACGCCCTCGCCGCCGGTGCGAGCGGCTTCCTGCTCAAGGACGCGCTGCCGGAGGAGCTCGTGCACGCGGTGCGCGTCGTCGCTGCAGGGGATGCGCTCCTGGCCCCGAGCGTCACCCGGCGGATGATCGAGCAGTTCGCGGGCCGGCGCCCCCAGGGAAGCCGATCGACCACGGCACTGGCCGACTTGACCGATCGCGAACGCGAGGTACTGGTGCTGATCGGGCGCGGCCGATCCAACACCGAGATCGCCGCCGATCTGTTCATCGCAGAGCAGACCGTGAAGACGCATGTCGGCAAGGTGCTCGCCAAGCTGCAGCTCCGCGATCGCGTGCACGCGGTCATCCTCGCCTACGACACGGGGCTGGTCGAACCGTCATCCTGACTCCCTCCGCGGTAGGGGGTCGAGACAGCACCCGAGGGTGATGTCTCGACCGTTACCGGCTCCATAGTCTCCGGGGACACCGTTCCCCAGGAGGACTCATGACCATCGCCCCGGCGCCGCTCACCGCCGCTCCGTCACAGCCGCCGCGGGGACTCCGCGACACCGGCATCGACTTCGTCCGCGCGCTCTGCGTGATCGGCGTCGTGCTCCTGCACGCGATCATGGTCGGTGTCACCGTGACCGACGCAGGCCCGATCTTCGCCAACGCGAGCGAGGGGTCCGGCTGGATCACGCCGCTCAGCTGGGCGCTGCAGGTCATGCCCCTGTTCTTCGTGATCGGAGGGTTCTCCGGCCTCATCGCCTACCGCCGCGTGCGCACACGCGGCGGTAGCGCGCGTTCGTTCGTCGCCGCGCGTCTGCATCGACTGCTCAGACCTGCCGTGGTCACGATCGGCGTGGTGGCACTCGCACTCGCGGTGCTCACCGTGCTGGGCGTCCCCGCCGATCTGCTCGCGGTCGCGGGTTTCCGGTACGGGCAGCCGCTCTGGTTCCTCGCCGTCTTCCTGATGTGCCAGGCCCTGCTCCCCGCCCTCACCGCCGCGCATGAGCGTGCACCTTTCCTCACGATCGGCCTGCTCGTCTCGGCCGCGATCGCCGTCGATGGTCTTCGCGCGATCGTCGGCGTCGATGCCCTGGGCTTCCTGAATCTCGCTTTCGTCTGGATGGCGCTCCAGCAGCTCGGCTTCTTCCTCGCCGACGGCCGGATCGATGCACTGTCGCGGCGCACACGCGCGGCCGCGGGACTCCTCGCGTTGGGGGTCCTCATCCTCACGTTCGTCACGGGCATGTACTCCCCTGACCTCATCGCGAACATCAACCCGCCGACGGCAGCCCTGCTCCTGGTCGGCGTCGTGCACACCAGTGCGCTGTCGCTCTCGCGTGAGCGTCTGGAGCGGATCAGCCGGCTCCCCGCCGCGGCGGCGTTCACCGCGTTCGTGACCCCGCGGACGATGAGCATCTACCTGTGGCACATGCCCGTGCTGCTCGTGATGGCCGGCCTCACCGCCGTGTTCGCATTGCAGGGCGGCTTCGCCCTCCCCGCGCTCGGCAGTCTGGACTGGTGGGCCGCACGACCGCTCTGGCTGGCTCTCGCGCTGACACTGACCGCCCTCGTCGCCGTGGTCACCACACGATTCGAGAGCCTTCCCGCGCCCGCCTGCTCCACGTCCTCACCCCGTGTGGCGGGAGCGGTGTTCCTGGGACTGCTGGGGGTCCTGATCCTGCTCGTCCTCGGCACCTCTCTCGCGACGGCGGCGATCGCGCTCGCCCTGATGCTGATGGCGCTGCGGCTGGCACGACCGCGCTCCTCGTCCGCGACGCCTCAGCGGGTCGTCACCTGATCGCTGCGCGGATGAACGCGTCAGCTGAGTCCGCGGGCGACCAGCGCATCGCTCACGTCGTCGGCGTGACGGAGTGCGCGAACGAGCAGCGGAACAGCCGCGCGAACCCCCAGGCGCACGCCGCGGGCGCGCTGCGCGTCACGCACTTGATCGGCGAACCCCGCGACCACCGGGATCATCGTGATGGTCAGCGAGAGGGTCATGGCCACGGTGTCCGGGTCGACTCCGAGCCGTCGCAAGGGGCGGAGCACCCGGTGCAGGGTTTCGAGAAGGGCTGCCATCCGCGTGGTCAGTGTCAGGAGGCTCGCGAGGAGCAGTAGAGCGATCACGCGCCCCGTGCTGATCCACGCCACGAGCGGCGAGATGAACACCGCGAGAGCAGCTCCGAGCACCACGACCAGCCAGCGGATGCGCCAGAGCTCGGTACCGATCACCCGCACGGTGAAGCCGGCCACCAGGTAGAGCGCACAGACGAGGAGCAGGACGGCCCCGATGCTCGCTGCGGTGTGCGGGACGATCGAGAGCAGCAGCGCTGTGACCGCCAACACCATCAGCTTGAGACCGGTGGGCGCGCAATGCACGACGCTGCGTCCAGGGCGATACAGCTGGATCATGCGCAGTCGCGGCGATAGGCGTCGATCACCTCGGAGGGCGCCCCCTGACGCACCAGCCGCCCTGCCTCGAACAGCAGCGCGACATCGCAGCGGGCGGCGAGCTCGAGGTCGTGCGTCACGAGCACGACCTGCGCCGGCTGAGCCAGGAGCAGATCCCCCACCCGCCGCGCGTTGGCGAGGTCGAGCAGCGTCGTGGGTTCGTCGGCCACCACGACGTCAGGTTCGGTGATCAGCACGGATGCCAGTGCGAGCATCTGCTTCTGCCCACCGGAGAGGCTCGATGCCGGAGCATCCGCGTGCGCGCCCAGCCCGTGCTCTGCCAAGGCCGCTGCGACCTTCGAGGCCGCCTCGTCCTTCGGCCGCCCGCGCAGAGACAGAGCGAGGTCCTCGGCGGGAGTGGGCATCAGGATCTGCGCCTCGGGATTGGTGAAGACGAACCCCACCCGCCGACGCACTTCGGAGCGGTCGCGCACGCTGTCGAGTCCATGCACGCGCACCTGACCGGTGGTCGGCGCCGTGAGCCCGTTGAGGAGGCGGGCGAATGTCGATTTCCCCGAACCGTTCGCCCCGATCACCGCGATACGGCGCGCGGCGAGATCGACGGACACGTCGGTGAGGATCGCGCGTCCGTCGATCTCGACACTCACCCGTTCGACCGACACCGACGTCTCCCGTTCGATCTCAGCCGGCATGGGCTGACGGCTGCGCGGCGAACGACCGCACCCCGAACGCCGGCGGGTAGGCACGACGCAGAGCGAGGGTGAGTGCCGTCGCGGCAGCCGCCTTGAGCAGATCACCGGGGAGGAACGCCAGGCTGGACAGCGCGGTCGGACCGAGATCCACCCCGAGCACGAGCGCCTGCACGGGGATGCCGAAGAGATAGACCACGACGATGCCGCCGATCACCGTGCCGAGCGCCGTGCGCCACCAGGTGATCCGCCCTCCGTGCACGATCAGACCGATCACGAGCGCTCCGGCGACCCACCCGAGCATGTAGCCGGCGGTGGGTCCGACGAAGACGCCGAGTCCACCCCGTCCGCCTGCCAGCACCGGAAGCCCGACGGCTGCCAGCACGAGCACGACGAGCACGGCCAGAGGCCCTCGCTTGGGCCCGAGCACGGCTCCGGCGAGCATCACGCCGAGAGTCTGCGCCGTGATCGGCACTCCGCCGGGGAGCGGCACGGTCACCATCCCGAATACGACGATGAGCGCCGCGAAGATGGCGATACGTCCCAGATCACGACCGATGTCGGTGCGGTTCTCTGCCATGGTTCTTCCTCTCGTCAAGCTTCCTGAACGGTGTTCACGTGAACGGCGTTCAGTATAGTGAGAGCATGAGCCCCTCGTACAACTCGACGAGGCACGACCGCGACGGCGTCGCCCGTGTCGCACTGGCGCTTCTCGACGAAGTCGGACTCGCCGATCTCTCGATGCGCCGTATCGCGGCGCGTCTCGACGTGCAGCCGAGCGCGCTCTACTGGCATTTCGCCAGCAAGCAGGCGCTCCTGGCCGAACTCGCTGACAGGATCACCGCCGGCACCCCGCACGAGGACGCCTCCGTGCTCGACACGGCGCGGGGCATCCGCGACGCCCTGTTCGCGTACCGGGATGGTGCAGAGCTCGTGCTGAGCACCTACGCCCTTCGCCTCGGCTCCTCCGCAGCCCAGACCGCCGTGCATGATGCCCTGGTCGCAGGCGGTGCCGACTCTCCGCAGGAGCGTGCCGCCGCGATCATGCACTTCATCCTCGGCCACGCCACGCTCGTGCAGCAGCGCATGCACGCCGACAGCTACGGCGCCGTGCTCTCTGGCGACGCGGCCAGCGCTGTGGACGATGTGACCGCCGGCCTCGACCGCGTATTCGATCTCGGCGTGACCGCACTCGCCGGCGCCCTCAGGAGCTCTGCTGCTCCGCTGCGTGACCCAATCTGAGTCCTGGAACGGACGCGAGGAACACCAGCGCGATGCAGAAGGCGAAGACCACGCCGAACGCACCGACGCCGCCACCGAGCGTCGCCACACCGAGACCCGCGATCGCGATCGCGACAGCCGAGCCCGTCGCATCTGAGATCGACAGCGCGGAGGAATTGAAGCCTTGATCGTCCGGCCCCGAGTACGCCAGCGTCAGCACGGTCAGGCGCGGGTACAGCAGCCCCATCCCGCCACCGCCGAGAGCCCATCCGAGAATCACGAGCAGCGGCGAGATCCCCCACAGCGATGTGATCAGAACGCAGACGATCGCCGCCATCAGCAGGCTCAGGCTGATCAGTGTGATGCGGCGGTTGCCGAGCCGTTCGCCGTAGCGCCCCTGCAGCGCGGAAGCACCCGCCCACGCGAACGCCGCGAGCATCAGAGCGATCCCTGCCCAGGTGGCCGTGAAGTCGAACCGCTTCATCAGCAGATACGGGATGTACGCCTCGGCGGCGAAGAACGCACCCGCCACCAGGCCACGCATCAGCACGACGCTCGGAAGCCCCCGACCGGCACGCAGGGTCCCCTTCGGCACGAGCGGAAGCAAGGCGATGGCGATCACCACGACCGCAGCGATCGCGACCGGCCACCCCACGGGCGGCACCATATCGGCGGAGAAGCCGATGAGAACCGCGAATACGGCCACCACGCCGGCCAGCAACAGGCGCATCGCCACGGCGCGCCGATCCTGTGGCACCCCGTGACCCAGGTCGACGCCCCGCAAGCGGGCAGCGATCGTGAGGAACGCGGCGGCGGTCAGCACTGCGACTCCGAGGAAGGCCCAGCGCCAGTCCAGGAACTCGGCGACGGCACCGGCGAGGAACGGTCCGATCATCGACGGGACCACCCACGCGGCCGCGAACGCCGCGAACACCCGTCCGTGCAGATGCGGCGGATAGAGTCGCGCGACGACGACGTAGAGCGCGACCGTCTGGCCTCCGGCACCGAGTCCCTGCACGAGACGCCCGGCGAGGAACTGATGCATCGTCACGGCGAACCCGGAGATGACCAGACCGATCAGGAACAGCGAGACCGCAAAGTAGAGAGCACCACGCGGCCCGCGCGCGTCCGACCAGACGCCGGCGGCGACCATGCCGATCACGCTGGTGGCCAGCGTGCCCGCGAAGGCCACGGCGTACAGAGACTGTCCGTCCAGCGCCTCGCTGACAATCGGCATCACGGTCGTGACGGCGAGCGACTCGATCGCGGCGAGGAAGATGAGCGCGACCGCGCCGAGAGTTACCCAACGGCGCTCACGGTCCCAGATCGACGCCTCGGCCTGCACCTCGGTCATCGCGCCACGAGAGCGGCGATGCGCTCGATGGCCTCGGTGATGATGTCGGGGCTGGTGCCGAAGTTGAGACGCACGTACCCCTTGCCTTCCTCGCCGAACGCCGGCCCGTATTGCAGGGCGACCTTGGATTCGCGCAGGATGCGCCGGGCAGGATTGTCGCCCCAGCCGAGTCCGGACAGATCGATCCACGCGAGGTAGCCGGCGTCCGGTATCCGGTAGCGCGCACCGGGAAGATGCTGCGCCAGAAGACGATCGAGCAGCACGCGGTTCTCATCGAGCGTATGCAGCAGCCCGTCGAGCCAGAGGTCGCTCTCCTCGGAGAACGCCGCCACAGCGGCCAGCAGCCCGAACTGTCCGGTGCGCCACTCCACCTCGACGGGCATCGCACGCACCACGGCGGTGGTCGCGTCGTCCGCCGTCACCATGAGCGCGCACTTGAGGCCGGCGAGGTTGAACGCCTTGCTGGCGCTGACGACGGCGTAGCCGACGCGCTGTGCAGCATCGTTCACCGAGAGGAACGGCGTGAAACCTGTCCCCGGTTGAGCGAGCGGAGCATGGATCTCGTCCGAGACCACGCTCGCTCCGAACTCGTCGGCCAGTTCAGCAATCGCCGCAAGAGTCGAACGGTCGTGAACGGTCCCGGTCGGGTTGTGCGGATTACAGAGCAGGATGGCCGTCGCGCCGCCGGTGAAGGCCGCGCGGATGCCGTCGAGGTCGAGCTCCCAGCCCGCCCCCGTGTCACGCAGAGAGACGCGTTCGATCGCCGCGCCCGCCTCCTCGACGAGGTCGTAGAACGGCGGATACACGGGTGGCGTCACCACGACCCGCTCCCCCGGTCGCGTCACGCGGCGCAGGATCTCGACGATCCCCATGCTGACATCAGCCGTGCTGCGGGTGCGCGACGGGTCGACCTGCCATCCGAAACGGCGCCGCGCGAACGACGCGTACGCCTCGGCGAGCGGGGTGCGAGACGCCACATAGCCCGTGTCACCGGTCTCGACGGCACGATGAAGCGCTTCCGTGATCGTGGGAGCAAGTGGGAAGTCGGTCTCGGCCACGAACAGCGGAAGCACGTCTGCGGGATATTCCCGCCACTTCTCACTGGTGCGCTCGCGCAGCTCGGCGAGAGGCAGAGCCGTGACGCGCAGCATCCTCAGATCGCGAAGCCGAGCGCGCGCATCATGTCGCGTCCGTCATCGGTGATCTTCTCTGGACCCCACGGCGGCATCCAGACCCAGTTGATCCGGAACCGGTCGACGACGCTGTCCAGCGCCTGCGCCGTCTGGTCCTCGAGCACGTCCGTCAGCGGGCAGCCCGCACTGGTCAGCGTCATGTGGATGACGAGAGCATCGTTCTCGTCATCCCAGGCGAGATCGTAGATGAGGCCGAGGTCGACGACATTGATCCCCAGTTCGGGGTCCATGACGTCTTTCAGAGCCTCTGTGACCTCGTCATACTTCTGGTCCGTGAGCGTCGCGGTCATGCAGTCAGCCTACGCCTCGAGCGGGGCTGCGGGGTCGAGGAAACGGTCGTATCCTTCGTCCTCGAGCCGATCGGCGAGCTCCGGGCCGCCCTCTTCCACGATCTTGCCGGCGACGACCACGTGCACGAAGTCGGGGCGGATGTAGCGGAGGATACGGGTGTAGTGGGTGATCAGCAGCACGCCGAGTCCCGTCGACTCCTTCGCGCGGTTGACACCCTCGGAGACGATCTTGAGCGCGTCGACGTCGAGACCCGAGTCGGTCTCATCGAGGATCGCGAACTTCGGCTTGAGCACCTCGAGCTGAAGGATCTCGTGGCGCTTCTTCTCGCCGCCGGAGAAGCCCTCGTTGACGTTGCGCTGCGCGAACTTCGGGTCCATGCGCAGGTTCGCCATGGCCGACTTGACATCCTTGGTCCAGCCACGGATGGCCGGCGCTTCGCCGTCGAGTGCCGTCTTCGCGGTACGCAGGAAGTTGGTGACGGTGACTCCGGGGATCTCGACCGGGTACTGCATCGCGAGGAAGAGTCCCGCGCGTGCCCGCTCGTCGACCGTCATCTCCAGCACGTCGGCGCCGTCGAACGTGATGGAACCGCTCGTCACGGTGTACTTGGGGTGGCCGGCGATCGTGTACGCCAGCGTCGACTTGCCTGAGCCGTTGGGGCCCATGATCGCATGGGTCTCACCCGTGTTCATGGTGAGGGTGATTCCGTTGAGGATCGGGGTGGTCCCCGACTCGGTCTCGACCGTCACGTACAGGTCGCGGATCTCGAGAACAGACATTCAGACTTCCTTAATCACGGTCGGGTCGATGAGCACGTCGTCGCCGTCGATCACGACGACGTAGACCGGGACGGGCTCATAAGCGGGGAGATTCTGGGGAACGCCGGTGAGCAGCGAGAACGCGGAGCCGTGGGCCCAGCACTCGACCGTGTCACCTTCGACGAAGCCCTCGGAGAGGGAGATCTCTCCATGGGTGCAGGTGTCGCCGATGGCGTGCACGACACCATCGCCGTCCTTGATGACGGTGATCGCCACTCCGCCCGGGTCGACACGCAGCGGCGTGTCCTGCTCGAGTTCGGAGAGGCCGCAGACGCGCTCGGCGGTCATGCATCCACCGCCGCGAGTTCGGTCTCGATCGCGTCGAGCAGCTCCGTCTCCAGAGCCGGGATGCCGAGTCGCTGCACGATGTCGGTGAGGAATCCGAGCACGACGAGGCGACGTGCCTCCTCTTCGCTGATGCCCCTGGCCTGCAGGTAGAACAGCTGCTCATCATCGAAACGACCGGTCGCGCTCGCGTGGCCGGCGCCGAGGATGTCACCCGTCTCGATCTCGAGGTTCGGGATCGAGTCAGCGCGCGCGCCCTCGGTGAGCACGAGGTTGCGGTTCGCCTCGTAGGAATCGGTGCCGGTGGCGTTCTGCCCGATGAGGACGTCGCCGATCCAGACGCTGTGCGCGCCCTGTCCTTGCAGCGCACCCTTGTAGAGCACGTCACCCTTGGTGCGCGGGCCCTTGTGGTGCAGGTAGACCTGGCTCTCGAGGTGCTGTCCGGCGTCCGCGTAGGACAGCCCGTACAGGTAGCCCTCGGAACCCGCGCCCGCGAGCTCGACGTTGGGGTTCACACGCACGACACCGCCGCCGAAGCTGACCACGAAGTGCTTGAGAGTCGCATCGGCGTCGACACGGGCCTGGTGGGCCGACGTGTGGACAGCGTCATCCTGCCACTGCTGGAGGCTGATGACGGTGAGCTTCGAACCGGGACGCGCGATGATCTCGAGGTTCTGCGTGTACTGGGCGCTGCCGGTGTGCTGCAGAACCACGGTCGCGACGCTGTGCTCGAGCGCCTCGATCACGATGTGGGCGTCGGCGCGGCGGTCGGCGCCGAGTCCCTCGACGGCGAGGAAGATCGGCTCTGCGACCTCTTCCTCGCGCGGGATGCGCACGTGCAGCGCCTCATGGGCCCCCTGCCACGCCACGGCGGCGGTGATGTCTTCCGCGAGGAAGACCTCTCCACGCGGGGCGGTCCCGACGGCAAGAGGTGCTGCGAAGTACCGCTCGCCCGACTGGATGTCGTAGCTCACACCGTCATTGGTCTCGGCGACCTCGAACAGCGAGGCGAGCTGAGCGACAGGAGTGTGCTTCCAGTTGACCTCACGCCCGGTGGGCGCTCCGAAGTCGGACGGCTCGAAGGAGTGCGGTCGCTCCGAGCGGGTCTGCACGGGCACGAAACCTGCGCTGGCCACCTGGGCCGCCGGGTCGACGTGGGCGCTCGTAAGGTGCGACGCCGTCGGCGTCGTCGTCTGGGCCGTCATCTAGCCGACACTTCCATTCATCGTCAGAGGGACGGTCATCCCACACTGCCTTCCATACCCATTTCGATGAGCTTGTTGAGCTCCATCGCATACTCCATCGGCAGTTCCCGCGCGATCGGCTCGATGAAGCCGCGCACGATCATCGCCATCGCCTCGTCCTCGGGCATGCCGCGGGACTGCAGGTAGAACAGCTGCTCCTCGCTGACCTTCGAGACCGTGGCCTCGTGGCCGAGCTGCACGTCGTCGACACGGATGTCGATCGCCGGGTACGTGTCGGAGCGGGACTTGGTGTCGACCAGCAGCGCATCGCAGCGCACGGTGTTCGCCGAGTGGTGTGCCGCTGCGTCGACGCGCACCTCGCCGCGGTAACCCGCACGTCCACCGCCACGGGCGATCGACTTCGAGATGATCGAGGACTGCGTGTACGGCGCCATGTGGATCATCTTCGCGCCGGCGTCCTGGTGCTGCCCTGGTCCGGCGAAGGCGACCGAGAGGGTCTCGCCCTTGGCATGCTCGCCCATCAGGTAGATCGACGGGTACTTCATCGTCACCTTGGAGCCGATGTTGCCGTCGACCCACTCCATCGTGGCGCCCTCATGGGCGACGGCACGCTTGGTGACGAGGTTGTAGACGTTGTTCGACCAGTTCTGGATCGTCGTGTAGCGCACGCGGGCGTTCTTCTTCACGATGATCTCGACCACGGCCGAGTGCAGGGAGTCCGACTTGTAGATCGGAGCCGTGCAGCCCTCGATGTAGTGGACGTAGCTGTCCTCATCGGCGATGATCAGGGTCCGCTCGAACTGGCCCATGTTCTCGGTGTTGATGCGGAAGTACGCCTGCAGCGGGATCTCGACGTGCACGCCCTTGGGGACATAGACGAACGATCCGCCCGACCAGACGGCCGTGTTGAGCGCGGCGAACTTGTTGTCGCCGGCGGGGATCACGGTGCCGAAGTACTCTTCGAAGATCTCCGGGTGCTCACGCAGAGCGGTGTCGGTGTCCATGAAGATGACACCCTGCTCCTCCAGGTCCTCGCGGATCTGGTGGTAGACGACCTCGGACTCGTACTGAGCAGCCACGCCGGCCACGAGGCGCTGACGCTCGGCCTCGGGGATGCCGAGGCGCTCGTAGGTCTCGCGGATCTCCGCGGGAAGGTCTTCCCACGACTGCGCCTGCTTCTCCGTCGAGCGCACGAAGTACTTGATGTTGTCGAAGTCGATCTCGCTGAGATCGGCACCCCACGTGGGCATCGGTTTGCGGCCGAAGAGCTGATAGCCCTTCAGGCGCGTCTTCAGCATCCACTCGGGTTCGTTCTTGAGTGCAGAGATGCCACGGACCACCTCTTCGGAGATCCCTCGCTTCGCAATGGCACCGGCCGCATCGGCGTCGTGCCACCCGAATTCGTACACCCCCAGGCTTTCCAGCTCTGGGCGGTCGATCAGCACATCCGACATCACACTCTCCTTATTGGGCCTCAACGGTGTCATCCGCCCCGACACACCGGATCCCCCGTCGAATCGGCGGGGAGCGGGTGCCGCTGGTGGGCCCTCATCACCGGCGCAGACATCGCGCCTAAACTGTTGACGATGCTTCAGCGCGGTAAGCGCTCATCACAACAATTCGATTCTACAGGTTCCGCCTGGTGGCCGGGCCGTGCTCGCGATGCCACCCGCGGTCCGGAGGACTAATGCCCGAGACGACGATCCCCTCCGCCACGAGTACCGAGGGGCAGGACACCGCAGCAGCGCGCCCCGCATTGTGGGGACGCGCACTCCGGGTTCTCGCGTGGCTGTCGTTCCTCAGCGAGACGATCATCATCGGAACCGGCGGAGCCGTGCGCCTCACCGGGTCCGGACTCGGATGCTCGGACTGGCCGCTCTGCACACCGGAATCACTCGTCCCGATCCTCGAGGTCCAGGGGATCCACGGACTCATCGAGTTCGGGAACCGCCTCATGACGGGCGTGGTCGGCATCATCGCCCTCGCCGTGGTGCTGCTCGTGCTCCACACCATCAGCGGTCGACGCTCGCTCATCCGGGCGCTCTGGTTCGCTGTCGGTGGGATCGTCGCCGCGGGCGTGGCGTTCGCGATCGCTGTCCCGCTCCACATCCCGGCCTCCCCGATCGCCCTGGGCGTGCTCCTTCTCGCGGTCATCGCCGCGGCGGTGCACTCGGTGCGCACGACCCCCGCACGTCGTGACCTGGTCCTGCTCGCCTGGATCACGCTGATCGGCGTAGTGGCGCAGGCCCTCGTCGGCGGCATCACGGTACTCACCGGCCTGAATCCGTTCATCGTCGGCTTCCACTACACCTCCTCGCTGCTCCTGGTGTGCGTCACCGCCGCCTTCCTGGTGCGGCTGTACGAGGCACCAGGCCCACGCGAACGCGCCGTGCCCACTTGGTTCACCATCCTCACCCACGTCACGGGCCTCGCGCTCGCGGTGACCATCGTCTTCGGCGTCCTCACGACCGGCTCCGGCCCGCACTCCGGTGATGCGGACGTGCTGCGTCACGGCTTCGACGCCACGATCCTCGCGCACGTGCACTCCTGGCCCGGGTACATCCTGGCCGCGCTGGTCCTCACGCTCACGATCGCGGCATGGGCGCTGCACCTTCCCCCGCGCCGTTGGCTGCTGGTCCTGGTGCTCGCGATCCTGGTACAGGTCGGCGTCGGCATCTGGCAGGCCAGGGAAGGTCTGCCGCCGCTCCTGGTCGGCATCCACATGGTGCTCGCCTCACTCTCGGCAGCGACCTACACCGTCGTCGTGCTGCACCTGAAGCGCCCGGTCTCCGAGAAGGACTGACCGGAAGCCACCTTCGGACGGCGCACAGTCGATCCATAGGCGGCGCATCGCGGACTCATCAGCGCGTAGGCGATGGTGGTCGACATGAACAAGTCACTGACACGCAGCATCGGCTTCTGGCTCCTTCTCGTCCTCTCCGTGGCTTCCGCGGCTGTGGGCGGGTGGATCATCTCCGGCCATATCGGCACGATGACGAGCACGCTGACCGACGGCACCGCGACCGGCGTCGAGGTCTACGTCGGTCAGTCCCTGGTGGTCGTGGGCGCCGCGCTGCTCGGCGCCGGCGTACTGGGAATCCTTCTCGCCGTCGCTCTCACCGCCGTGCGCGCACTCATCCCGACCGCCGCGCCGGTCGTCGTCGAACCGATCGATTGGACCGCCGAGCCCGACAGCACGATCGAAGAGACCCCCGCGGCATCCACGGAGGCATCGAGCATCGACGATGCTTCCGACGCCGCGCCGGCAGTCGGCACCGCCCCGGAGACAGCACCGACACGCTGACCCAGAAGCTCATACAGAGAAGGAGGGGGCGCCGGATGACGGCACCCCCTCCTTCTGCGTGTGCAGTTCGGATCAGAACGGGAGCAGCGGATCGACCGCGACAGCGACGAAGATCAGCGTGAGGTAGGTGATCGACGCGTGGAAGACGCGCATCGGACGCGGCTCTGTTCCGCGGACCGCCCGGTTGTAGAGACGGTGGGACTCGTAGATGAACCAGCCGCCGAAAACCAGCGCGGAGACCGTGTACACCAATCCCATGTTCGCGATCGGCACCAGCAGGAGCGAGCAGGCCACCGTGGCCCACGCGTACAGGATGACCTGAAGACCGACCTGAGAGGCGTTGCGGGTGACGCCGAGCATCGGCACGTCGACGTCTTCGTAGTCGTCGCGGTACTTCATCGACAGCGGCCAGTAGTGCGGCGGCGTCCACAGGAAGATCAGCAGGAACAGGATGAACGCCGGCCAGTCGAGAGACTCGGTGACCGCGGCCCATCCGATGAGCACCGGGAAGCACCCGGCGATCCCGCCCCACACGATGTTCTGCTCGGTGCGGCGCTTGAGGATCATCGTGTAGATGACGACGTAGAAGAAGATCGCGGCCGCGGAGAGCGTCGCGGCCAGCCAGTTGGTCGTGAACCACAGCCACACCGTCGACACGACGGCGAGCGTCCAGGAGAAGATCAGCGCGCCGCGCGGAGTGATCTCACCCGTCACGAGCGGACGGTTCTCGGTGCGGTGCATGTGCGCGTCGATGTCGCGGTCGAGATACATGTTGAACGACGCAGCAGATCCCGCGCTCAGCGATCCACCGATCACCGTGGCCAGGACCAGCCACATATCGGGCAGACCGCCCTGCGCGAGGAACATCACCGGCACGGTCGAGACCAGCAGGAGTTCCAGGACGCGGGGCTTCGTGAGGGCGACGTAGGCCTTCACCGTACGACCGAGGGACTGCGTCCCCACGGTCTGATCAGACATCGTCGAGATCTCGATCGCCTCCTCCACACGCGTCATGACAACCCTTCCAGTCTAGGGCACCCGACTCGCCGCTCGATCTCCGCGCCCATGCGCCCCCGACGTAAGACAGCGTCAGACGGAATGGGCACACCGCTATGCTGAAAACACTCGCGCCTGGCGCTGTGATCCCCTTCTTCCATGAGGCGGTTGCGCCTGGGCAGATGCGGATGCGCCAGGGAATAACGGCGCCCTTGAAACTGTCGGAAAGGGCATGGACGTGTCGGAATTGCAGTGGGAAGAAATCGATCGGCGCGCGGTGGACACCGCACGAATCCTGGCGGCGGACGCCGTGGAGAAGGTCGGTAACGGCCACCCCGGCACCGCCATGAGCCTCGCGCCGGCCGCGTACCTGCTGTACCAGCGGGTACTCCGTCACGACCCGACGGATACCGACTGGCTCGGCCGTGACCGCTTCATCCTCTCGGTGGGCCACTCCTCGCTCACCCAGTACGTCGAGCTCTACCTCGGCGGTTTCGGTCTCGAGCTCGACGACCTGAAGGCGCTGCGTACATGGGGATCGCTCACCCCCGGGCACCCGGAGTACGGCCACACCAAGGGTGTGGAGATCACCACCGGCCCGCTGGGCCAGGGACTCGCCTCCGCGGTGGGCTTCGCCTACGCCGCCCGCTACGAGCGCGGCCTGTTCGACCCCGAGGCGGCGGCAGGCACCAGCCCGTTCGACCACTTCGTCTACGTGATCGCCGGCGATGGCGACCTGCAGGAGGGCGTCACCAGCGAGGCGTCGTCGCTCGCGGGTCACCAGCAGCTGGGCAACCTCATCGCCATCTACGACTCCAACCAGATCTCGATCGAGGACGACACCAACGTCGCCTTCACCGAGGATGTCGCGAAGCGCTACGAGTCCTACGGCTGGCAGGTGCAGACCGTCGACTGGAAGAAGACCGGAGAGTACGTCGAAGACGTCGCCGAGCTGTACGCCGCGATCGAGGCCGCCAAGGGCGAGACCTCCCGGCCGTCGCTCATCATCCTCAAGACCATCATCGGCTGGCCTTCACCCGGCAAGCAGAACTCCGGCAAGATCCACGGATCCGCCCTCGGTGCGGACGAGCTCGCTGCGACGAAGAAGGTGCTCGGCTTCGACCCCGAGCAGCACTTCGCCGTCGCCGACGACGTGATCGCACACACCCGCGGCCTCGCCGCACGGGCTGCCGAGGCTCGCGCCGAGTGGCAGACCGCGTTCGACGCCTGGGCTGCAGCGAACCCCGAGCGCAAGGAACTGCTCGACCGCCTCGAGTCCGGTGAGCTGCCCAGCGACATCTCGTCGGCGCTCCCGGTGTTCGAGGCCGGGAAGGACGTCTCGACCCGCGCCGCATCGGGTCAGGTCATCAACGCTCTCGCCGCCCAGCTCCCCGAGTTGTGGGGCGGATCGGCCGACCTCGCCGAGTCGAACCTCACCACGATCAAGGGCGCCCCGTCCTTCATCCCGTCGGAGTGGTCCACGCACGAGTGGTCGGGCACCCCGTACGGCCGCGTGCTGCACTTCGGCATCCGCGAGCACGCCATGGGCGCCATCGTGAACGGCATCGTCCTGCACGGCAAGACCCGTGCATTCGGCGGCACCTTCCTGATCTTCAGCGACTACATGCGTCCGGCCGTCCGTCTCGCCGCGCTCATGAACGTGCCCAGCGTGTTCGTCTGGACGCACGACTCCGTCGCCCTCGGTGAGGACGGCCCGACGCACCAGCCGATCGAGCAGATCGCGACTCTGCGCGCCATCCCGAACCTCGCCGTCGTCCGCCCCGCTGACGCGAACGAGACCTCGGAGGCCTGGCTCGAGATCCTGCGCCGCCAGGAGGGTCCGGCCGGCATCGCCTTGACCCGTCAGAACATCCCGGTGTTCGAGCGCGGTGACGGCGCAGCCGAGGGCGAGACCTTCGCCGCCGCATCGAACGTCGCCAAGGGCGCGTACGTGCTCGCCGAGGCGGCAGGTGGCACGCCGGACGTGATCATCATCGCCACCGGCTCCGAGGTGCAGCTGGCAGTCGCCGCCCGTGCCGCACTGGCCGAGGAGGGCATCGGCGTCCGCGTCGTCTCCGCTCCCTCGCTGGAGTGGTTCGATGAGCAGGACGAGGCCTACCGTGAAAGCGTGCTCCCGGCTTCCGTCACCGCCCGCGTGTCGGTCGAGGCCGGTTCCGTGCTCTCGTGGCGCGGCATCGTCGGCGACCGCGGTCGTTCGGTCGGCATCGACCACTTCGGCGCCTCCGCCGACTACAAGACCCTGTTCGAGAAGTTCGGCATCACCACCGAGGCCGTCATCGCGGCCGCTCGCGAGACCATCGCAGCCAACAGCACCAAGGAGAACGCATGAGCACCCCCACCGCACAGCTCGCCGCCGCCGGCGTCAGCATCTGGCTCGACGACCTCTCCCGCACGCGCATCTCGTCGGGCAACCTCGCCGACCTGATCGCCTCGCGCAACGTCGTGGGAGTCACCACGAACCCGACGATCTTCGCGAACGCGATCACCGACAAGAACGACACGTCGTACGACGCCCAGGTCACCGAGCTCGCCGCGACCGGCGCGACCGCGGAAGAGGCGGTCTTCGCCGCCACCACGCAGGACGTCGCCGCCGCACTCGACGTGTTCCGCCCCGTATGGGAAGCGTCGAACCACGTGGACGGCCGCGTCTCGATCGAGGTCTCCCCCGACCTCGCGCATGACACCGACGGCACGGTCGCCCAGGCCAAGCAGCTCTGGGCCAAGGTCGACCGCCCCAACCTGCTCGTGAAGATCCCCGCCACCAAGGCGGGCCTTCCGGCCATCACCGAGGCCATCGCCACCGGGATCAGCGTCAACGTCACGCTGATCTTCAGCCTGGAGCGCTACGCCGAGGTCATCGACGCCTACATCGCCGGACTCGAGCGCGCACACAGTGCGGACTTCGACCTGTCGAGCATCCACTCCGTCGCCTCGTTCTTCGTGTCGCGCGTCGACACCGAGACCGACAAGCGACTGACCGCCATCGGCACCGACGAGGCCGCCGCGCTGAAGAGCAAGGCCGGACTCGCCAACGCACGCCTCGCCTACGAGCTGTTCGAGCAGAAGTTCGCCGAGAAGCGGGCACAGGACCTCATCAAGCTCGGCGCGAACCTGCAGCGTCCGCTGTGGGCCTCGACCGGCGTCAAGGACCCGAACCTGCCCGACACGCTCTACGTGACCGAGCTCGTCGCCGAGGGCGTCGTGAACACGATGCCCGAGAAGACGCTCGAGGCCACGTTCGACCACGGTGTCGTCAGCGGTGACACGATCACCGGCGGCTACGCCGAGGCTCACCAGGTCTTCGCAGACCTGGCCGCTGTCGGTGTCGACTTCGCCGACGTCACCCAGGTGCTCGAGGACGAGGGCGTCGCGAAGTTCATCGACTCCTGGCACGACCTGCTCGCTCAGGTCTCCGAGGGCCTGGAGGCCCAGCGATGACGTTCTCGATCCACGCATCCGGCGCACCGCGCGTCGCGATCGAGGAGACGGTCCCCGGGCTGGTGCGCGACCTCGTCGCGTCACGGATCACGGGCGGCGACAACACCCTCTGGGGTGCTGACGCCGAAGCCGAGGCAGCCGTCCGCCTGGGCTGGGTCGAGGCCGTGTCGATCTCCCGCCCGCTGGTCGCCGAGATCAGCGCCCTCCGAGATGAACTGAATGCCAAGGGCATCACCCGCGTCGTGTTGGCAGGGATGGGCGGATCGTCGCTCGCACCCGAGGTCATCGCGCAGACTGCCGGTGTCCCGCTCACGATCCTCGACTCGACCGCTCCCGGTCAGGTGCTCGCCGCACTCGACCAGGGTCTCGGCGATACCGTGCTCGTCGTCTCGTCGAAGTCGGGTTCCACGGTCGAGACCGACTCGCAGCGTCGCACGTTCGAGGCCGCGTTCCGCGACCTGGGCATCGACCCTGTCGAGCGCATCGTGGTCGTCACCGACCCGGGCTCCCCGCTCGACTCCTCGGCACGCGAGGCCGGCTACCGCGTCTTCAACGCGGACCCGAACGTGGGCGGACGCTATTCGGCGCTCACCGCCTTCGGTCTGGTCCCGTCCGGGCTCGCCGGCGTCGACATCGACGAGCTGCTGAACGAAGCAGAGGCTTCGCTGCTCGAGGTCGCCGTCGACTCTGCCGAGAACCCCGCTCTGCGCCTGGCCGCGGCGATCGCCGCGACCACGCCGCGTCGCGACAAGCTCGGCCTGATCACGGACGGCACCCACATCAAGGGTCTGCCGGACTGGATCGAGCAGCTCATCGCAGAGTCCACGGGCAAGGACGGCACCGGCATCCTGCCCGTCGTGCTGCTCCCGGTCTCGCCCGAGCTGGAGACGCACCCTGCCGACCTGCAGATCGTGCGATTGGTCGACGACGCGAACGAGTTCCACCTGCGCGAGCGTCATGAAGGCGAGATCCTCGTCAGCGGTACCCTCGGCGCCCAGCTCGTCGTGTGGGAGTACGCCACTGCAATCGCCGGGCACCTGCTGGGCATCAACCCGTTCGACCAGCCCGACGTCGAGTCCGCGAAGATCGCCGCCCGCGGTCTGCTGGACGCCCGCCCCGAGCCGACGGCTCCTGCATTCACGCAGGACGGCGTCGAGGTCCGCGTCTCCGACCCCGCACTGGCTGTCTCCGGCACTGTCGAAGGCGTGCTCGACGCGCTCTGGGCTCAGCTCGCGGATGACGGCTACGTGTCGATCCAGGCCTACGTGAACCGGCTCGACGTGCCGCAGCTCCAGGGCCTCCGCGAGCTCGTCGCCGCAGACTCCGGCCGACCGACCACCTTCGGGTGGGGACCGCGGTTCCTGCACTCGACGGGTCAGTACCACAAGGGCGGACCGGCCCAGGGCGTGTTCCTTCAGATCCTGGAGCGCACCGACGTCGATCTCGAGATCCCCGAGCGCCCGTTCACGTTCGGACAGCTCATCGAGGCACAGGCTGCCGGCGACGCCGCAGTGCTGGCCGAGCACGGCCGTCCGGTCGTATCGCTGACGATCACCGATTCGTCCGCCGACGTGCTCACCCTCTTCGAAGCCGCTCAGAAGTAGACAGCAGGAGAATCCCCCACCGATGTCTGTTCCCATCTCGCGCGGGCAGAACCCGCTGCGCGACCCCGACGATCGCCGTCTCAACCGGATCGCGGGGCCCAGCGCTCTCGTGATCTTCGGCGTGACCGGCGATCTCTCGCGCAAGAAGCTCATGCCCGCGGTCTACGACCTCGCCAACCGCGGCCTGCTCCCCCCGGGGTTCGCGCTCGTCGGGTTCGCCCGACGTGACTGGGCGGACCAGGACTTCGCCCAGGTCGTGTACGACGCGGTCAAGCAGCACGCACGTACCCCGTTCCGCGAGGAGACGTGGGCGCAGCTGCTGCAGGGCATCCGCTTCGTGTCGGGCGAGTTCGACAACCCCGACTCGTTCCGCAAGCTGCGAGAGACGATCGATCAGCTCGACATCGAGCGGGGAACCATGGGCAACCACGCGTTCTACCTCTCGATCCCGCCGAAGGACTTCCCGCTCGTCGCGAAGCAGCTCAAGGATTCGGGACTGGTCGGCGAGAACAGCGACGACGACGAGCGCTGGCGGCGCGTGGTCATCGAGAAGCCGTTCGGACACGACCTGGAGTCGGCGCGAGCGTTGAATGCGGCTCTGGAGGTCGCGTTCCCGGCGGACTCGATCTTCCGCATCGACCACTACCTCGGCAAGGAGACGGTGCAGAACATCCTGGCTCTGCGCTTCGCCAACGAGCTGTACGAGCCGATCTGGAACCGCAACTACGTCGACCACGTGCAGATCACCATGGCCGAGGACATCGGTGTGGGCGGACGCGCGGGCTACTACGACGGCATCGGCGCAGCGCGCGACGTGATCCAGAACCACCTGCTGCAGCTGCTCGCGCTCACCGCGATGGAGGAGCCGATCAGCCTCTCCGCCGAGCACCTGCGTGCCGAGAAGGAGAAGGTGCTCGCGGCCGTCCATGTGCCGGAGGACCTCTCGCTCGCCACCGCCCGCGGACAGTACGACGGCGGATGGCAGGGCGGAGAGAAGGTCACCGGTTTCCTGGCCGAGGAGGGCATGAACCCCGAGTCGACCACCGAGACCTACGCCGCGATCAAGCTCGAGATCGACACGCGTCGTTGGGCTGACGTGCCGTTCTACCTGCGCACCGGAAAGCGCCTCGGTCGCCGTGTGACCGAGATCGCCGTGGTCTTCAAGCGCGCCCCGCAGCACCTGTTCGGTCGCGGGAACGCGTCAGAGCTCGGTCAGAACGCCCTGGTGATCCGCGTGCAGCCCGATGAGGGCGTCACGATCCGCTTCGGCTCCAAGGTGCCGGGCAGCGGATCGAACGTGCGCGATGTCACGATGGACTTCGGCTACGGCCACGCGTTCACCGAGGCGAGCCCCGAGGCGTACGAGCGTCTCATCCTCGACGTCCTGCTGGGCGATCCGCCGCTGTTCCCGCGGCACGAGGAGGTCGAGCTCTCCTGGAAGATTCTCGACCCGGTGGAGGAGTACTGGGCAGCCGAGGGCGGCCCTGTGGAGCAGTATGCGCCCGGCTCGTGGGGACCGGCCTCGGCCGACGCCCTGTTGGCCCGCGACGGACGAGTATGGAGACGACCGTGATCATCGACCTTCCCGACACGACGGTCAGCCAGGTCGCCAAGCAGCTGGTGAAGGTGCGCGAGGAGGGCGGCGCGGTCGCACTCGGACGCGTGCTGACCCTCGTCATCTCGGCGCGCAACGGTGTGGCCGAGGCTGCCATCGATGCCGCCAACGACGCCTCTCGCGAGCACCCGATGCGCGTGATCGTCATCACGACCGGTGACGGCGATTCCCGACTCGACGCGCAGATCCGCGTCGGTGGCGACGCCGGAGCCAGCGAGGTCGTGGTCCTCCGCGCGTTCGGCGATGCCGCGAGCAACGAGGAGAGCCTGATCACCGGCCTGCTCCTGCCCGATGCTCCTGTCGTCGCCTGGTGGCCGGAAGCGGCCCCCGTGAACCCTGCGCAGTCCCCGCTCGGCAAGATCGCGCAGCGACGCATCACGGATGCCGCGACCGCGAGCGATGTGCGCGACCGCCTCGCCCTCCTCGGCGAGACCCACGCCCCCGGAGACACGGATCTCGCCTGGACGCGCCTGACACACTGGCGCGAGCAGCTCGCCGCCGTGCTCGATCAGCCGCCCTACGAGGAGATCACCGGCGTCGAGGTTCGCGGTGCCGCCGCATCGCCCTCGACCGCGCTGCTGGCCGCGTGGCTGCAGATGGCCCTCGAGGTTCCCGTGAGCTGGTCGTACGAGGACCCGTCGCATTGGGAAGAAGGCATCAAGTCGGTGCGTCTGACCCGTGCATCCGGAGACATCCTGCTGGAGCGACCGACGCCCGGTGTGGCGGTTCTCACGCAGCCCGGTCAGCCGAACCATGACCTGCACCTGCCGCGCCGCACCCTGCGCGAGTGCCTCGCGGAGGAGCTGCGCCGACTGGACCCCGACGTCCTGTACGGTCGAGTCATCACCGAGGGCTGGGAGAAGCTGGGTCCGCCCGAGACAGGAGAATGATGTCGTCGCAGACACCGTCCGCAGAGAAGCGGGTCGTGGTCGAACCCACGCCCGCTGCCCTCGCCACGAGCGTGGCCGAACGATTCCTGACGCGGGTGCGTGCGCGCACCCGCAACGGTCGGATCGCCCACATCGCCCTGACCGGCGGCTCTATGGGCGGCGCGGTGCTGCGCGCGACCGCGGAGCATCCGCGGTGCGCATCGATCGACTGGTCGCTCGTGCATTTCTGGTGGGGCGATGAGCGGTTCGTCCCCCGCGACGATCCCGACCGCAACTCGCTGCAGTCGCGCCAGGCGCTTCTCGATCACATCCCGGTCCCTCCGGAGAACGTGCACGAGGTCGCGGGCCCCGACTCCGGGCTCACCCTCGATGAGTCGGCCGCGGCCTACGCCGCAGAGCTGGCGCGCTTCGGCACCCCTGAGCACGCGTGGCCGTCCTTCGCGGTGTGCTTCCTCGGCGTCGGACCGGATGGACACATCGCCTCGCTCTTCCCGGATCGCGATGAGGTCACGGTCACGGATGCTGCCGCGCTTCCGGTGCGCGACTCCCCCAAGCCGCCACCCGAGCGGGTCACGCTGACGCGCCCGGTCCTCAATTCCTCGAAGCGCGTGTGGCTCGTGATGACCGGAGCCGACAAGGCGTCCGCGCTCGGTCTGGCACTCGCCGGTGCGAGCTACACGAGCGTGCCCGCCGCGGGAGCCAAGGGTCGCAAGCGCACCGTGTTCTTCGTCGACGAAGCGGCCGCTGCCGAGGTCTCCCCCGATCTGATCGATCCGGCTTACTGAGTCCTGATCGCCGCTTCGACGGGTGTCCGCGCCCGGCTACGGTGCGTTCGGCGAGCCCGGGAGCGGGTCGCCGGGATGAGCGGAATCACTCGGCGGCGTCGCTGCTGCGCCTCCGGAAGGCGCGCTGCCTCGGGTGATGCCCAACTCCTGGCTGTCGCTGAGCACCTGCGGGTGGTACCGGGCGAGACCGATGACACCCCAGACAGCGATCGCCCCGGCGACGCCGAAGATCACGAGCACCCACGGCGGGGCGGCCGAGGCCTCGCCGAGGATCACCATTCCGATGAGCACCGCGATGAGCGGGTCCACGACGGTGAGTCCGGCGATCACGAGGTCAGGCGGTCCCGAGCTGTAGGCGGTCTGCACGAAGTACGCGCCGACGGCCGAGGCGGCGACCAGCGCCAGGACGCAGATCGCCGTGATCCACTCGAAGTCGCCCGCCTCGATGCGCTTGATGACGACCTTGGCGAGCGTCGCGACGAAACCGTAGAGGATGCCGGCGCCGATGACGTAGAAGAGGGCGCGCATACGATGCCGGAGTATCAACCAGCAGGCACCGAGGATGATGATCACCACGAGCAGGATCGCCAGGATGACGAACAGCTCTCGATCGGTGATGTCCTGCTCGGTGGCGAAGATCGCCGCGAAGAAGACGAAGAGGAAGATGCCTCCCACGCAGCAGACGATCGCCGTGATCGACTGTCTGGTCGGGGAATGACCGGAGATGCGCGCGTTGAGCAGCGTCGTGATCACGAGCGCGATCGCGCCGAGCGGCTGCACGACGATGAGCGGAGCCTTCACCAGTGCGGCGAGCTGACACACGATCGCGAGCCCGAGCATCAACGTTCCGAGGATCCACGACGGGCGTGTGAGCAGCCCCTTGAGCTGGGTGACACTGAGCCCGGAGGTGCCCGTCGACCCGCTGAGCCGCTCGACCTTCTCCACGCCGCGGTGCTGATACTGGGCACCCAGCGACATGAAGACCGCACCGGCCAGCGCCAGCGGGATACCGAGCAGCAGCCCGGGGTTCTGGAACGCGCCGACGAGCTGGTCGCCGACGTCTTCCACCGCGTTCATCCATACCCCTGCGCTCACACTAAGACACTACCCGGCCCACCCCGCGCACTAGGGTTGTGACGTGGCTGTACTTCCGATTCGCATAATGGGCGACCCCGTTCTGCACTCCCCCGCCTCCCGTGTCGACGAGATAACGGACGACGTCCGCACGCTCGTCGCCGACATGTTCGAGACCATGGACAAGGCGCCGGGCGTCGGTCTCGCGGCCCCGCAGGTCGGCGTGGCACTCCGCATCTACACATACTCGTACGTCGATGACGACGATCAGCCGTGGCGCGGTGTGCTCATCAATCCCGAGCTCTGGATGACCCCGCTCGAGCCCGGCGACCCCGATCCCGATCTGGAGTCCGAAGGCTGCCTGTCCTTCCCCGGGGAGCGATTCCCCCTGCGCCGTTCAGAGCGGGTTCGCGTCACCGCCACCGATCTCGACGGACAACCGGTCTCGATCGAGGTCGACGGCTGGCGGGCGCGCATCATGCAGCACGAGTTCGACCACCTCGACGGCATCCTCTACGTCGATCGCCTCTCGGACGGCGATTGGAAGACCGTTCAGAAGATCTCTCGCAAGCGTGGATGGGGACGACCGGGTTCGAGTTGGATGCCCGGAGTCGACGACCTCGAAGGCTGACACCGGCGGTGCGAAGACCGGGACCGCTCCCAGCCGACGCACAGCACTTTTCGAGTTGCATCACAGACTCCCTGACGGCTAGCGTTTTCGACGCGGGTGTCTGTCATGCCCGCACATGGGACTCTGGAGGGGAACAATCATGATGAAACTGCGCAAGCGACGCGCTCTGGTGCTGGCCGGCTCGGCTCTGGCACTCACGGTCGCCCTGAGCGGCTGTAGCGCCATCAACAGCTTCATCGGCGGCGGCACCGCCGACGCCGACCGCGACGAAGAGACCGGACAGGTCACCGAGAGCGCGAACATCGGCATCTTCGCCCTCAAGGTCGGCGACTGCAAGCTGGAGAGCCCGAGCGGCCTGCTCGAGGACGCCGACGTCGTGCCGTGCACGGAGGAACACGACGAAGAGGTCTATCACGAGATCACGATGCCTGACGGCGAGTTCTCGGAAGAGGACGTCGACGCCGCTGGCCAGGAGTGCGTCGGAGACGCATTCACCAACTTCGTCGGCATCACGTGGGAAGAGTCGACCCTGGACGTCTACCCGATCAACCCGACCAAGGACACTTGGGAGCAGCTGAACGACCGTGTCGTCCAGTGCGTCATCTCGGACCCGGCCGGCCCGCTCACCGTGTCGCTCAAGGGCGCTGCGCGCTGATCTGAAGATCGTCACCGAGAAGGCCCCGTCGTTCACTCGGCGGGGCCTTCTCGCGCACCAGGCGAACCTGTGTGTAGGCGAACGCCGGCTAGCGCAGGCGCCCCCGCGGTCGTGGGAACGGGATCAGCCACCAGAGCGGACTGCGCAGTGGCTTCGGATCCAGCGACAGCCAGACGCGGCGATCGAAGACGAACCGCCGCACGTGGAATCCGCTCTCGAGCCCGCAGACGACCGGCACCAGCGGTAGCAGCATCGCGGGATCTCCGCGTTCGAAACCCCCGGGCGAGCTGATGACCATCGCCATCGAGACGGCGGCCGGAACGAGCGCGGCACCGACAACCCCCCAGAGAGCGGCCGCCCACAGCGACAGCCGAGGCGCGACTCGGTCGCGACTGTCGTCGGCATCTGACCCGAGCACCGGTTCCGAGGAGCGGTCTACCACCGCGCCAGTCTTTCATGGTGCGACTGCCGGATCGCACGCGCATCAGCACAGACTGCCCGCGCGCCGCAGCCATCCGATGCGGGGCAAAAGGGAAGGGCCCGGAACTCAGAGGAGTTCCGGGCCCTTATTGGCTCCCCGGCTTGGACTCGAACCAAGAACCTGCCGGTTAACAGCCGGCTGCTCTGCCAATTGAGCTACCGAGGAATGTGCTCCGCTGCGCGGGCAACTCGACAAGCTTAGCAAACTCCGCGCGCTACTCGTGACACGAGAGACGCTTCTCGGTCCCTCGGGCGTGTCGCGTTCAGTGCTGCGAATCCGCCTCGGCGTTCGGCACCCAGAGCAGGTCCTTGCCGACGCCTCGCGCGACCACATGACCGCTGCGCAGCATGAGCGTCTCGGCGTTGAGTTCCCGGATGAAGTCGGCATCGTTCGTGACGAGCAGCGCCGCCATCCCCTGCTCCTTGCGCCGCCTCGTGATGGCGTCGAAGACGACAGGACGCACCTCGAGATCGAGGTTGGCGAGAGGCTCGTCGGCGATCAGCACCTGGGGCTCGAGGATGAAGGAGCGAGCGATCGCGACGCGCTGCCGCATGCCCGCGCTGAGCTCGTAGGGGAACTTCGCCGCCGTGCCGAGTGGAAGATGGAGTTCGTCGAGGAGCGTGGCCACACGGATCGACAACGCCTTCGAATTCACGCGCTTCTCGCGGATGAGGATCGGCTCGGCGATCACCTCGTTCACGGTGAGGCGCGGTGGCAGGTCGCCTCCGGCACCCTGCGGCACGAAACCCGTGCGATACGTGAGGATGCGGTGCTTGCGCCCAGGGCGTCGTACGTCCACTCCGCAGACGTGCGCGCTGCCGCCGACCACCCGCACGGAAGGGTCGGTGGAACCTGCGAGAGCAGCCACCAGCGTCGACTTCCCCGAACCGGTGGGACCGGCGACGCAGATCAGGTTCCCCGGAGCGAGCGAGAACGTCACTCCGTCGACCGCACGCGTCGGCAGCCCGTGCCCGATACGGTCGATGACCAGATCGGAGCACTCGATCGCATTCTGGGATTCCGGTCGTCGAGGCATGACTCCATCCTGCCGTGCCGCTGGAGGCGAGCCGGGTTACGACTCGGCGAACCGCTGACGCTCTGCGTCGATGTCCCGCAACCGCATGCGCAGCGCCCGCCCGCCGTCGGAATCAGCAGGCACGCGCTGCACGGCGCCGAGCATCTCCTGCTTCTCATGCTCGAGCTGGCGCAGGATGAGGCGTCGGGCGAGATCGGCGACGGTCGCCACCGCGCGCTCCTCGTCACGCGCGGGGAACGGCGTCATCAGCAACTCGCCACCGAGCGATCGGTAGGGTTCTCGCACGTTGTTGACGGCTTCGGTGACCCACCCCGCCCTGGTGCGATCGGGTGCGGCCGCCACGGCCTCACGCACCGCATCCAGTCCCGCCGTACGGAACGGTGTGCTGAGGGCCCGGTTGAGCAGCGCCTGGTCCACCTGGTGCCCGTACTGCAGGGCGCCCATCAGGGCATCGCGTTCCACCGCGACATCGGGTGATCGGGGCAGGCTCGCCAGAGTGACAGGTGCGATCCCCGGTGCCCCGGACACCGGATCGGTCGGCACCTGCTGCTCCCTGTGCGCAGGAGCTGCAGTCGCACCCCCGCGCGAAGAGCGCTCGACCTCGTTGTGCACTTCTGTCGGGTCCATCCCGAGACGCCGTGCGAGCACGCGTTCGTATCCAGGGCGCAGCAGTCGGTCGCGGATCTCGGCGACGATCGGTGCGGCTCCGCGCAGCGCACCGACGCGCCCCTCCACCGTCGACAGATCGAAGCCGGCAAGCTTGCGGTCCATCGCGAACTCGAACATGGGGACCTTGGTGTCCATCAGGCCGCGCACAGCCGCATCCCCGCGCTGCAGGCGCAGGTCGCAGGGATCGAGGCTGTCAGGGGCGACCGCGACGAATGTCTGCGCGTTGAAGCGGTCGTCCTCGGTGAACGCACGCAGTGCGGCCTTCTGGCCGGCCTCATCGCCGTCGAAGGTGAACACGACCTCGCCGGAGGCGTTGTCGTCGCCCATCACGCGCCGCAGCACCTTGATGTGCTCGGTGCCGAACGCCGTGCCACAGGTCGCCACCGCGGTCGTGAGGCCGGCCAGGTGGCACGCCATCACGTCGGTGTACCCCTCGACCACCACGACCCGACGGGGGTCTCCGCGGGCGATGTCGCGCTTGGCGAGATCGAGTCCGTAGAGCACCTGGGCCTTCTTGTAGATCGGGGTCTCCGGGGTGTTCAGATACTTCGGACCCTGGTCGTCGTCGAAGAGCTTGCGCGCCCCGAACCCGATCGTCTGGCCGGACACGTCGCGGATCGGCCACACGAGCCGCCCACGGAAGCGGTCGTACACGCCGCGCTGTCCCGTGGAGACGAGCCCTGCGGTACTGAGCTCCTCGCGCGTGAACCCCTGCGCGGTGAGGGCCTTCAGCATCCCGTCCCATCCGCGGGGCGCGAAGCCGACACCGAAGTGGGCCGCCGCGCCGGCGTCGAACCCGCGCTCGCCCAGGAAGCGGCGTCCTGCCTCGGCGTCCGGCGACAGCAGCTGTGCACGGAAGAACTCCGCAGCAGCCGTGTTCGCGGCATACAGCCGACTCCGTCCGCTCGTCTCGGGGGCCGCACCGCCGTCTTCGTAGTGCAGGGTGTAGCCGATGCGGCCGGCCAGACGCTCCACCGCCTCGGTGAAGCTGACGTGGTCCATCTCCCGCAGGAACGAGTACACATCGCCGGACTCACCGCAGCCGAAGCAGTGGTAGTACCCGACCTGCTGGCGCACATGGAAGCTCGGGCTCTTCTCGTCATGGAACGGGCACAGGCCCTTGAGTGATCCGACGCCGGCCGACTTCAGCGCGACGCGTTCGCCCACGATGTCGGCGATGTTCGTGCGCGCCTTGACCTCGTCGACGTCGGCTTGACGGATGCGCGGCATCAGACGGCCCCTTCGGCGATGGCCTGCCTCTCGGCGCCGCCTCGCAGTGCGGGACGAGTGTGACGTGCGTTGCGCGGCGTCCAGATCCCGACCTCGGCAGGGTCGATCTCGCCGACCAGCCGGTTATGCCAGTCGATCGCGCTCTGATCGGTGAGGCTCGCGATCTGATCGACGATGACGCGGGAGCGCTCGTCGTCGCTGTCCGCGGCGAGGAAGTCGGCGGCGAACGCCGGCTCGAGCACATCGGCGCCTGCGGACCACAGGGCGTCGGTCGACCAGAGCACGTCGGCGAGTCGCTTCAGCACGCGCCGCTGCTCCTTGTACACGCCCTTTCGGGCATCGATCGTGACGATCGCCTGGCCCATGATGCCCTTGAGCACCGCGATCTCGACCTCGATCACGCGCGGCACGACCACGTGCGCGTTGTAGCGCACCAGCGCCGGCCCCGCGTAGGCGTCACGAGTCGCCGAGACCGCTGCTTTCGCGAAGCGTCCGATCAGGTCGCTCGTGAGGTTCTTCAGACGGGCGAGATCCTGGCGGGAACGGTCGAACGAGCCGAGCCACATGGACTGCGTGGCCAGCCGGTAGAGCGCATCGGCGAGTTCATCGCGTGTGAAGTCGTAGCCGACCCACTGCTGGATGCGTCCGAGGAGCGCTTCGTGCTGGCGGGGGTCGGAGAGCTGCGCCACATCGACGTATCCGTTGACGATCGCATCCTCGAAGTCGTGCACGGAGTAGGCGATGTCGTCGGAGAGGTCCATGATCTCCGCCTCGATGCAACGCAGACGCCCCGGGGCACCCTCGCGCATCCACCGGAACACGGCCTCGTCCTCGGGGTAGACGCCGAACTTCAAGCGCCCACCGGGGTCAGGCACAGGGCTGTCGACGGTCCACGGGTACTTGCACGTCGCGTCGAGGCTCGCACGCGTGAGGTTGAGCCCGACGGAGTGATCATTCTCGTCGAGGACCTTCGCCTCGAGACGTGTGAGGATGCGCAGCGACTGGGCGTTGCCCTCGAAGCCGCCGATGTTCTCGGCCCATTCGTTCAACGCCCGCTCGCCGTTGTGCCCGAACGGCGGGTGACCGAGGTCGTGACTCAGGCACGCGGTGTCGACGACGTCAGCGGAGACGCCGAGCGCCGTGGCGAGCTCTCGCCCGACCTGGGCTACCTCGAGCGAATGGGTCAGCCGGTTGCGTGCGAAGTCGGCGGTGCTGGCAGGGCTCAGCACCTGCGTCTTGGCCGCGAGTCGGCGCAGTGCGGCAGAGTGCAGCACTCGCGCCCGGTCCCTGGCGAAATCATTACGCTCCGAGCGGTGGGTCTCCGCGACGAAACGCTCGGCGTCGCGCGGGTCGTAACCGTCGGCGCGCGTGCGCGCCGAACCGGTCGAAGGGTCAACCGCCACTGTTCTCGATCTCCGCTCCACGCATCATCTCCGAGGTCGAGGCCGCGATCTCGCGCGACTCCAGCCATTTGTCCGGCAGTGCCGTGCGCTTGGCGTGCCCCGCGCGGCCGCGCTGCCCCTCGGCGTCAGCCCCGGGATAGGGGGCGGAGTGGTCGAGACGGGCGAGCAGCTCGTCGATCTCGGCGAGGCTGGATGACGTGGCGAGTCCGGTGCGGATGTCTCCACCGACCGGATAGCCCTTGAAGTACCACGACACGTGCTTGCGGATGTCGCGGCAACCGCGATCCTCGTCCTCGAAGAACTCGACGAGGAGTTCCGCGTGCCGCTTGAAGGCGTCGGCCACGAAGCCGAGTGTCGCATCGACCGTCTTGCCTTCGCCGCCGAACGCCGTGGCCAGCTCGCCGAAGAGCCAGGGGCGACCGAGGCATCCGCGACCCACGACGACGCCGTCGCAATCGGTCTGCTCCATCATGCGCACGGCGTCGTCCGCCGACCAGATGTCTCCGTTGCCGAGCACCGGGATGCTGGTGACAGCCTGCTTGAGTTCGCCGATCGCGTTCCAGTCGGCGTGCCCGGAGTAGTACTCGCCTGCCGTGCGCGCATGCAGCGCGATGGCGGCCACTCCGGCGTCCTCGGCAGCGCGCCCTGCGTCGAGGAAGGTGAGGTGGTCACGATCGATGCCCTTGCGCATCTTGACTGTGAGGGGGATGTCTCCCGCGGCCTTCACTGCCTGCGTGACGATGTCGGAGAACAGCGAGCTCTTCCAGGGAAGCGCAGCTCCCCCGCCCTTACGGGTGACCTTCGGCACCGGGCACCCGAAGTTGAGGTCGATGTGATCGGCGTGGTCTTCGGCCACGATGATGCGCACCGCGTCGGCGATCGTCTTCGGGTCGACGCCGTAGAGCTGGATCGAGCGCGGCGTCTCGGACTCGTGGTGGCGGATCAGCCGCATGGTCGTCTCGTTGCGCTCGACGAGCGCGCGCGAGGTGATCATCTCGCTGACGTAGAGACCGGCGCCGTACTCACGGCACAGACGACGGAAAGCGGTGTTCGTGATCCCCGCCATGGGCGCGAGGACGACCGGCACGTCGAGGTCGATGGGACCGATGCGAAGCGTGCGCGGGGAAGCGGTGGCGAGAGTCATGTCCCCTCCATTCTCCCAGACGCGGAGCCCATGGAGCCCCATCGACCTAAGCTGTGAAGTATGACCGATTCTGCGCTCCGTTCGATCCCGTTCACCGACGCCCAGGGCAATGAGAAGACCCTGGATGACCTCGGTGCCGATGTCGTCCTGGTGGTGAACGTCGCCTCGAAGTGCGGGCTCACCCCGCAGTACGAGCAGCTCGAAGAGCTCCAGCGCCTGTACGGCGACCGCGGCTTCTCTGTCGTCGGATTCCCGTGCAACCAGTTCTTCGGCCAGGAGCCCGGCTCCGTCGAGCAGATCCTCGAGTTCTGCTCCACCACCTACGGGGTGAGCTTCCCCGTCAATGACAAGGTGAAGGTCAACGGCAAGAACGCGTCCGACCTCTACAAGGCGCTCAAGGAGGCTCCGGATGCCGGCGGCAAGGCCGGTCGCGTGGAGTGGAACTTCGAGAAGTTCCTGGTGCTCCCCGACGGTGAGGTGCTCCGCTTCCGCCCGAAGCAGAAGCCGAACGACCCGGAGATCGTCGGCGCGATCGAAGCCGCGCTCACCCGCTAGGCCGCTGTACATACACGAAGCCCCTTCCGACTCATCAAGAAGTCGGGAGGGGCTTCGTGTATGCGGGCCGGTGCTCAGACGACGGCGGATTCCTCAGTGGCCTCATCGCGCTTGGCCCAGAGGTCGCGCAGCACGCTCTCGAAGGCGGCGGGCGGCTGCGCGCCACTGATGCCGTACTGACCGTCGATCACGAAGAACGGCACGCCCTGGATCCCGTAGGCACGCGCCTGGTCCTGATCCTGACGCACGTCCGGCAGGTGACGGGCGGACTCCAGAGCCTCGCGCGCGGCGTCGGCGTCGAGACCGACCTCGGCCGCGAGCTCGACGAGGTCGTCGATGCGACCGACGTGCTTGCCCTCGGTGAAGTAGGCGGACATCAGCCGCTCCTCCATCTCGTGCTGCAGACCCTCGGCCTTCGCGAAGTGCAGGAGCTCGTGGGCCTTGACCGTGTTGGTGTGCTGCAGCAGGTCGAAGCGGTACTCGAGGCCGGCGTTCTTGGCCACACCCGTGACGTTGGAGAGCATCTGCTCGACCTGGTCGCGCGGCATGCCCTTGTGCCCGGCGAGGAAGTCGATCTCGTCGCCGTCGAAGTCGACAGGGGTGTCGGGGGAAAGCTCGAAGGAGTGGAACGTCACCGTCACTTCCGGGGCGTCATCGTCGCCGGCGACGGCTTCGAGGCCCTTCTCGAGGTTGCGCTTGCCGATGTAGCACCACGGGCAGGCGATGTCGGACCAGATGTCGATGGAGATAGGTTCGCTCACATCTTCATCCAACCCCATGCACCTATGAGCTATTCCGTCGCTCCCTCACGCGGATAGGATTCTCGGATGCTCTCCGCCTCCGATCCCCTGCCGCAGCAGCCGGAGCGCATCCTCGTGGCCGGCGTGACGGGCTCGGGCAAGACGACGCTCGCGGGTCGCATCGGGGCGATGTGGGGACTGCGCCACGTCGAGATCGACGGACTGTTCCACGGGCCGAACTGGACACCGCGCCCCGAGTTCCTCGATGACGTGCGCGCTTTCGCTGCTGAGGACCGCTGGATCACGGAGTGGCAGTACACCAGCAAGGGAACGGACGAGATCCTCACCCCCCGCGCACACCTCGTGGTCTGGCTCGACTACCCGTATCGTGTCGTGCGCTCCCGTCTCGTGGGCCGCACGCTGCGCAGAAGCATCCTGCGCACTCGCATGTGGAACGGCAATGTCGAGAAGCCCATCTGGCGGATGTGGTCAGGAGAGCCGGACGAGAACATCCTGGCGTGGCAGACCAAGACGCTCCACAAGTGGGAGGAGCGGATGCCGGAGTACGCCGAGCGCTTCCCGCACCTCACGATCGTTCGCCTGCGCCATCCACGTGAGACGGAGCGCTGGCTGCGTGTTCAGGCGGAGGCGTCCGGGGTGTCGATCGCCCCGCCGAAGCGGCGGTCGCGCGACAGGTAGACACCGATCGCCCGCCACAGCTCCTCACGGGAGAAGTCCGGCCAGAGGGTGTCGAGGAACACCATCTCGGCATACGCCGACTCCCACAGCAGGAAGTTCGAGGTGCGCTGCTCCCCCGAGCTGCGCAGGAACAGGTCGACATCCGGCATGTCGGGCACATACAGATGCCGGCGGATCATCTTCTCGCTGATCGCGTTGGGCTTCACACGTCCGGCGGCGACGTCCGCGGCGATGGATCGCATCGCGTCGACGATCTCGATTCGACCGCCGTAGTTCACGCACATCGTGAGCGTCAGGGTGTCGTTGCCGCGGGTGAGCTGCTCCGCATACTGCAGTTCCTTGATGACGCTGCCCCACAGCCGCGGCTTGCGCCCAGCCCAGCGCACGCGCACGCCCCACTCGTTGAGCTGGTCGCGTCGACGGTGCAGCACATCGCGGTTGTACCCCATGAGGAAGCGCACCTCCTCGGGAGAGCGCGCCCAGTTCTCGGTCGAGAAGGCGTATACCGAGAGGTGCTTCACTCCGGCCTGGATCGCACCGGCGACCACGTCGAGCAGCACTTCCTCGCCGGCCTTGTGGCCTTCGACACGGTTGAGGCCGCGCCGATTGGCCCACCGTCCATTTCCGTCCATCACGATCGCCACGTGCTCGGGCACGGCGGGGAACGTCGGCGGGTACACACCCGTCCAGTCGAGGGGACGGTACGCCACGGCGTCCTTGTGCGTGAACGGCTTGGGACTCACCGTGCTCCTTCTCGAGGGATGTCCGACACATGGGCGAGCGAGCGGATGCCGCGCTCCAGGTGCCATTGAGCGTACGCGGCGACCAGACCCGATGCGGCGGCGGTGTCGGAGTGCGGGGCGGCATCGATGACGTCCCACTCCCCCCGCATCAGCGAGCGGAGCAGCGACAGGGTCTTCTCAGCCACCCGAGGGCTGCCGGCGGGCGCGCAGTCGGCGCAGATGAGTCCGCCCAACTGCGCGACGAAGGTCGTGTGCGGACCGGGCGCGGCACAGCGGGCGCAGTCCTCGAGCGACGGCGCCCAGCCCGACAGCGCCATGACCCGCAGCAGATACGAATCGAGGATGCTGCGCGGCACGTGTTCGCCGCGCGAGAGCGCCCGCAGCCCACCCACGAGCAGCAGGTACTGGTCGGAGGTCGCTTCGGAATCGCTGAGCCGATCGGCGGTCTCGACCATCGCGTTCGCCGCGGTGTAGCGCTCATAGTGCGCCGCGATCTCGGAGCCGTAGGCGCCGAGGGACTCCGCCTGCTGCACGATGTCGAGCGAGCGCCCCTGGTACAGCTGAACGTCGGCGACCATGAACGGTTCCAGCCGGGAACCGAACTTCGACGAGGTGCGGCGCACCCCCTTCGCGACGGCACGCAGCTTGCCGTGGCGCCGAGAGAGCATGATGACGATGCGATCCGCCTCACCGAGCTTGTGAGTGCGCAGGATCACCGCTTCGTCTCGGTAGGTGGGCACCGTTCGATTATCCTCCGTGCGCGACAATAGAGGCGTGACCGAACCGCTCTTCATCATTCCGCTCTGGGCGGATCTGCTCGGCGTCGGCCTGGGCGGCGTGCAAGGAGCGATGTTCGCCTCGGGATTCCAGGGGCAGCGACGGCTCGACTGGCTGGGCGTGGCGATCATCGGCATCATGATCGGCATGGGCGGCGGGCTCATCCGCGACATCCTGCTCGGTCAGACGCCCGCGACCCTGCAGAGCAACTGGTACCTCTTGACGGCGACGGGCGCTGCCCTGCTCGGGATGCTGTTGGCCGGGCTCTTCAACCGGCTGAACACCGTCATCGTCGTGCTCGACGCCGTGGTGATCGGGATGTTCGGGGCTTTCGGCACAGCCAAGGCCCTCGCCTTCGGCATCCCGCCGGTCCCCGCCGTCTTCATCGGCGTGTGCGCGGCGGTCGGCGGGGGTGTGCTGCGCGACATGCTGATGGGTCTGCCGACGTCGATCATGCACGTCGGCTCGCTCTATGCGGTGGCCGCGGGCGCCGGGTGCGCGTTCATCGCCATCGCGAACGCTCTGGCGATGCCCATCACCCTGGCGGCGATCATCGGCATCATCGTGACGGCCGTGATCCGGGTGCTCGCGGTCAGCTTCGACGTGTCGCTGCCGGAACAGCGCCGCCTGTACCGCCGCAAGGTCGCCGCCGAGACCGGCGCGATCGCGATCGTCAAGCCCGGCATCGACCTCTAGCCTCTGCTCCCGAGCCTGGGTCCCTGAGCCTCTGCTCCCGAGCCTGGGCCCCTGAGTCTCTGCTCCCGAGCCTGGGCCCCTGAGCCTGTCGAAGGGGCGACACATGCTTCGACAGGCTCAGCGACCCACAATGCTCAGACGGCCGCCAGCTCCTGCTGACGCGTGCGGATCGACCGGTTCACGCCTGACACGATCGCCTTGAGCGACGCGGTCGAGATGTCACCGTCGATGCCGACGCCCCACAGACGCTGGTCAGCGACCTGCAGCTCGACGTAGGCCGCGGCCTGCGCGTCACCGCCGGCGCTGAGAGCGTGCTCGACATAGTCGTAGACCGTGATGTCGAAGCCCTGCGCGCGCAGCACCTCGACGAAGGCCGCGACCGGACCGTTGCCCTTGCCGGTGACCGAGACCTGCTGGTCGTCGTCGCGCAGCACGACATCGAGCACGACCTCGCCCGACATGTCGCTGCGGGTCTGCGTGGCGAGCAGCTCGAAGCGGCCCCACTTGGCCGCGGTGTCGGCGGCGGGCAGGTACTCGTCGTTGAAGATCGACCAGATCTGGTCGCTCGTTACCTCGCCGCCCTCGGCATCCGTCTTCGCCTGCACGACGCCCGAGAACTCGATCTGCAGCTTGCGGGGCAGGTCGATCGCGTGGTCAGCCTTCAGCAGGTAGGCGACGCCGCCCTTGCCGGACTGCGAGTTGACGCGGATGACGGCCTCGTAGGAACGCCCCAGGTCCTTCGGATCGATGGGCAGATACGGCACGGCCCACTCGATGTCCTCGACCGTGACGCCCTCTGCCTCGGCGCGCACGGCCATGGCCTCGAAGCCCTTCTTGATCGCGTCCTGGTGCGATCCGCTGAACGCCGTGAACACCAGGTCTCCCGCCCAGGGGCTGCGCTCGGGCACGGGCAGCTGGTTGCAGTACTCGACCGTACGCTTGACCTGGTCGATGTCGCTGAAGTCGATCTGCGGGTCGATGCCCTGCGTGAACAGGTTGATGCCCAGCGCGACGATGTCGACGTTGCCGGTGCGCTCACCGTTGCCGAACAGGCAGCCTTCGATGCGGTCTGCGCCGGCCATGTAGCCGAGCTCTGCCGCGGCGATCGCGGTGCCGCGGTCGTTGTGCGGGTGCAGCGACAGGATGACGTTCTCGCGGTGGGCGAGGTGGCGGCTCATCCACTCGATCGAGTCGGCGTAGACGTTCGGCGACGCCATCTCGACGGTCGCCGGCAGGTTGATGATGACCTTGCGGTCAGGGGTGGGCTCGAAGACCTCGATCACCTGGTTGCAGATGTCGACGGCGAACTCGAGCTCGGTGCCGGTGTAGCTCTCCGGCGAGTACTCGTAGTAGACCTTCGTGTCGGGAATGGTCTTCTCGAACTTGCGGCACAGCCGAGCGCCCTCGAGCGCGATGTCGATGATGCCCTGCTTGTCGGTGCGGAACACTACCTCGCGCTGCAGCACGCTCGTGGAGTTGTAGAGGTGCACGATGGCCTGCTTGGCGCCGGCGATCGACTCGTAGGTGCGGGCGATGAGGTGCTCGCGCGCCTGGGTTAGCACCTGGATGGTGACGTCGTCCGGGATCAGGTTCTCTTCGATGAGCTGACGGACGAAGTCGAAGTCGGTCTGGCTCGCCGACGGGAAGCCGACCTCGATCTCCTTGTAGCCCATGCTGACGAGCAACTCGAACATGACGCGCTTGCGCTCAGGCGACATCGGGTCGATCAGTGCCTGGTTGCCGTCGCGGAGATCGACCGCGCACCAGCGGGGCGCCTCAGTGATGCGGGCATCGGGCCACGTGCGGTCAGGCAGGTGGACGTTGATCTGCTCGTGGAACGGCCGGTACTTGTGGATCGGCATCGCGGACGGGCGCTGAGTGTTCTGCATGATGGGGCTTCTTCTCTTCGTCAGGGTAAACGGGCCAACACAAGCGCCGCGACGAGGAAGGCCCTAGCTTTAGGACTCGTCGCGGCAGCTAAGAAGAAGCAGTCCGCCGAAAGGCATGTGGTCATGGTAGCAGGGATGCCGAAACCGATTCGACGATGTTGAGACGATCGACGTGAGCCCGACACTCTCAGTCATGAGTACATCGCAGCGTCGCCTGGCCCTCGCCTCGGCATCCCTCGCCGGTCTTCTCGCGCTCAGCGCGTGCGCAACGGGGCCGGGGGGCTCCCCCGCGCCGACCAGCACGACGGTCGCGTCCGATCAGCTCCTGGAGACGGCGCAGCCCGGTCTCCCGAAGGGGCGGGTGATCGGAATGGGTACCGTGATCGACGCAGCCGGCGACGTGCAGCTCTGCATGGCAGCGATCATGGAGTCGTACCCACCGCAGTGCTATGGCGTGCCGATCGACAGCTGGACATGGGATGACGTGGACGGGAGTGAGACAGCGGGTGAGACCACGTGGGGCGACTACGCAGTGTACGCCACGTACGACGGCGAGCGACTCACAAAGGCCGACCCTCCGATCATGCTCGCCCTGTACGACACCGTCGCTCCGGAGGATCCCACGGGCGGTGTCGACGGCAAGACCGACGAGGCCGAACTCACGACGATCCAGGACGACATCGCGGGCCGTCTCGGCCCAGACGCGCTGAGTGTGTGGAGCGACCGGGGCTATGTCTGGCTGCAGGTCGTGTGGGACGAAGGAACGATCCAGGATGCCGCGGACGCCGAGTTCGGCGACGACGTCGTGGTGGTGACATCGGCGCTGCGCGAGATCGACTAACCTACGGGATCAGCGCGATCTTGCCGCCGGGGTGACCGGTCGCGAGGAAGCGGTGGGCTTCGGGCGCCTGCCCCAGCGGATACGTCCGCGCCACGGGCACGAGGAGGTCGCCGTTCTGCGCGAGGGCCGTCAACTCACCCCGCACCTCATCGCGGAACTTCGCGCTGGCCGGCATCGAGCCGGCGATCGCGAGGATGCCGTCGCCCGATGCTCGGCCGAAGGCGGCGATCGTGACGATGCACCCTCGATCCTCAACGAGCTGGAGCGATGCGTCGATGGCTTCGTCGGTGCCGGCAGCGTCGAGGGCCGCTGCGATCGGGGCGCCGGCGGCCTCACGCACCCGGTCGATCAGCCCGCCACCGTAGCGGACGGGGATTCCGCCGAAACGACGGACCTCGTCGAAGCGCTCCTCGCTGGCCGTACCGATCACACGGATGCCGCGGAGGCGCGCCTGCTGCAGCACACTGACGCCCACCGCGCCTGACGCGCCGTGAAGCAGGATCGTCTCCCCCGGCGCGGCGCCGACGACGGACAGCATCTCGGCCGCCGTGGTGCCGGCCAGCAGGAGGTTCGCCGCCTCCGGATGTGTGAGAGTCGCGGGTTTCGCGAATGCCTTCGCGGCAGGAACCTTGATGTCGGTCGCGTACCCGCCGTAGATGCGGAAGGCGATGACCTCGTCGCCGATCGCCGCAGCGCCGGAGCCGATGCGCGTGTTCGGCCCGATGGCCGTGATCTCGCCCGAGATCTCGTACCCGATCGGCACGGGGAACTCGAGGCCTGCCCGTGGGGCTGCGACGTGCTTGGCGTCGGCCGGGTTCACGCCGGCTGCATGGACGCGGATCGTGACTTCGCCCTCGGCCGGGGCAGCGACGACGTACTCCTCGAAGGACCAGGCCTCCGGCGGACCTGCCATCGTGGCGATCCAGTGCTGTGCCATGGTCGCGCCTCCTGTGAAGATCGGTGCGTCCATCATCGCGCGTAAGCGAATGGAGAGGACGATGACGTTCCGCTTTCGACAGAACGCCACCGTCCAGACTTCCCCTCGCGTGCCCCCCGGATTCGAGGGTGAAGCCCTTCGCCTCTGCCCCGCTGATCCTTACCCCCGGTAGGGAACCGGCGTGGCCAGTTGCGATCCACCCGGTCGCCGGGGACGAGGGCAATCGTTTCCTCGGCGACCGGGTGGCTCACTAAAACGCTAGGCCGTCGACCCCTCCCAGAGCAAAGTCCAACGCATGGAATAACTCGTTTGTCAGGTATTCGCGTCTCGCGCAATGGGCCCTCACACCGGTGTCATCTGGCGGCGAGGGGGCGTCGGCGAGAGGTCTCCTCATCCGGTCATCCGCGGCGCAGGACGCGCCGCCTCCACGGCCCGTCGCGCCTCGGCCGCTGCTTCACCGTCGCCGAGCCCGAGCTCCACCTCGAGCTTCTTCCGCGCCCTGCTCAGGGTCTTCCACACAGAGGCCTGCGAGCAGCGGAGCAACTCGGCGATCTCCCCTGCCGCGAGTTGATCCCAGTACGCGAGCATCACGATGCGACGCTCCCGCTGCGTCAGCACCGTAGCGACCGCCTGGCGCACCGCCAGGTTGTCAAGCATGTCGTCATCGCTCGGCGCCGCATACACGGCGTGCACCGTGTCCATCGCGCGCGCCCGTGCGCGGCGGCTGCGCTCGCGATCCTTCAGCTTGTTATCGGCGGCCCTGATCAGCCAGATCAGTCCGAGCGGCTTGGCGACATCAAGTTTGCGCCAGGCCAGCAGGAAGACGTCGGACACGATCTCCGCCACTTCCGAGTCGTCTTCGACCACGCACTCCACGTGGCGTTGCACGGGCGCCCAGAGCGTGTCGTAGATCCCTTTGAAGACAGCTTCCCGCTCGCCGTTGCGCGCCTCCGACCGGCCGTTCATCCGACCAGCCCCTCGAGGTCCCAGAGCTGATAGCCCATGATCGCTCCCGCCGGGAGCAGCTCGTCGCCCGTGACCACATTCCGCTCGAGGCCCACAATGCGCCCGGTGTCGCCCGAGACGAAGAGCACGTCGCTGACCGCACCATCGGGAGAAAGTACACGCAGGCCGGTGACCGGTCGCCCGAGACGATCATTCGTCACCGGAACGACCTCGACATCCCCCGCCTCCTCGAGGATGCTCAAGAGCGCGCCGTGCTGTGCGTTCGTCAGAGTCCATTGACCGAACAGCGTCGTGATCGCGGTCACCACCTCGAAGGCCGAGGCATCTCGCGGCATCTGCAGAGCTTCGAGCGCCGCCCGCATCGCTGCCGAGGACTCACCCGGGGGGTCGGTCAGCGGAGTGAGGAACTCGCCGGGCAACATCGGGAACTCCTCGGTGGTGCCCGCCGTGGGGACTTGCGACTGCGAGTACCACTCGGCGTCGGCAGGGTCCTGTTCCGGGCTGTTCACGATGACAACGTGACCGGATCCGTCGGCCTCCCAGGAGATCGTCGACAGCTGCGTGAAGACGCGAAGCTCCCCAGTGCCCGCGTTGACCGAGAAGTTCCAGGATGCGGTCCTGACGAAACGCTTCGGCTCGGTGGGGCCGGCGGACGCCGAAAGATCCGCGCTGGCCTCTTCCACGACACTCGCCACGGTCGGCGACGGCGCGGAAGATGACAGTGCTGCTCCCGCGCGCGCCGTCGTCTGCGGCATCATCACGAAGGCTGCGACGATCGCGGATGCCGTGACGAGTGCCAAGCCCGACGCCCACCCGATCGCGATCGTTCGCCGCCGCCGCCGCGGCGGGTCCGTGCGCATGATGCGGTCGCGAGCGAGCAGGGAGGCCGCGCTCGGCGTCGCATCGGCAGCGGTGCGCGCAGGGCTCGCTGCGCGCAGCATTGACTCCAGAGACGAGTTCTCCGGCACGAGGTTCTCCACTATCGCTTCACTGACATCGGACCCCGCATCATCTCTGCGTGGCACACGGACGGTGTCTGACTTCAGTCAGTTCCCGAATCGACCGCTCAGAAGTTGCAGCGGATGTTCGTCACCGTTCCTGAGGTGTTCTGATAAGTGCCCGCGCTGATCGTCGCGAGCACGGTCGTTCCGTTGCGCGGCTGGGCGGTTCCGGACGACCGTGCGTTCGCCACGGACTTGACGGTGAAGTTCGAGGGGATGCTGTGGATCCCGCACGTCCCGAAGCTCAGGGCGCTGCCATCGGCGAAGTAGGCGTTGAAGGCGCAGATCTTCCCCGTTGCGCACCCTCCGACCGCACGCGCCGCTACGTCTGATGCCCTCGGAACGGTCATCTCCATGTCGAGCTCCGGCCATACCGCGTGATTGCTGTCGATCAGAATGCCGCCGGGGACGGCGTCGAGCATCTCGGCGATCTGGGGATCCGGGTCGCCGACCGGCTCCGCGGCGTTCGCCACGGCCGGTACGGAACCGATCGCGAACACCGCCGCGACCAGGAGGGTGAGCATCACGCGTGCGCGCTTCATCGGATCACTTCACTTTCCACGTCCCACATCCGGTACGAGATGATCGCTCCCACCGGAAAGACTTCGTCTGCCTTGATAGCGGTCCGCTCGACTCCGACGATCCGTCCGGTCTCGAGCGACACGAGCACGACGTCCTTGGCTCCCCCATCGGGAGCGAGGAACTGGATACCCGCCACAGGTCGGCCGAGTCGGTCCGTCGAGTCACCGAGCGCCACTCCTTCGCCGGTCGCCTCGAGAAGCGAGAGGACCTCCCGGTGCTGCGCGTTGGTCAGCGTCCACATGTCGAACGTCGAGGTGAGCGCCGCTTCGATGTCGAAGGCGGTCGGCTCTGCAGGCATTCCGAACGCGGAGAGCAGGGCGAGGACATCGTCGCGCGAATCGCCGGGGATCTCGCTCCAGGGCGGCTCGAAATCTCCGGGCGCCATGATCAGGTCCGATACGACATCGCCGCTGCTGCTCACCTCGGCGCTGTTGTTCGCCACCGCATCCGTGGGGTCGTAGGGGACGCCACGGACGATGGTCATTCGTCCGGAACCGTCCGGATTCCACGTGAGCTCGGAGAGCTGCGGGGTGACCTGTGTGTTCTCGTCGACCACGTCGACGGAGAACCCCCACGACGCGGCGTGCACAAGGCGCAGAGGAGTGGCGGGGCCTGCGACAGCGACGAGATCCTCCTCCGCCGTCTCAACGATCTCGGCGATCGTGGAGGAACCCTCGAAGGCGAGTGGTGTCGGGGTGCCGGCGGAGGCCGTCTCCTGCGGCAGGAGCATCGCAACGGCGAAGATTGCCGAGGCACCGACGGCGATCGCACCAGACGCCCATCCCACCGCGCGGGAGTGAGTCCGTCGCGTCGAGCGACTCTTGCGCAGAATACGGTCACGGGTTGCGAGCGCCCGAGCGTCGGGGGCCGCGTCGCGCGGGGTACGCGCCGGATCGGCCTCCATCAGCGCTCGTTCGAGCACAGCCCCGTCACCCCTCACGCTCACTCGCCCCCTCCAGGCCCAGCGCATCCCGCATTCGCTTCTCTGCGCGGCGCAACATCGTCCGCACACTGCGACGCGGATACCGAAGCAGCTCCGAGATCTCCCCCTCGGTGAGCCCGTCCCAGTATGCCAGCATGATGATACGCCGTTGACGCGTGGTGAGGACACCCAAAGCACGCAGCACGCTGTCACGATCCGGCATCTGATCGGCCGCGAGATCGACCGTGCCCGCCTCCTCGGAGGTGCCGGCCATGCCGTGGTGCATCGCATCGAGAACAGCCGATCTGCTCGTCGCACGGCCCGACCGGGCGCGCAGCTCGCGATCGGCTGCACGGAACAACCAGACTCTGCCCATCGGCCTGGCGACATCCAACCGCGTCCACGCTTCGAGGAACACCGCGGAGACGATCTCGGTGACTTCGTCGTCATCCGCGACGACACCCTCGACGTGGTGCCGCAGGGCGGCCCAGTGGGCGTCGAACACTCGTGTGAAGACCTGATCCTGCAGCGAGTTCGGGTCTGCGCTGCGATCGGTCATCCCGGTGAGGTCGGCGGCCTCCCCGCCGCCGTCGATCCGTCTCTCGGGCTCATGTCAGAATCCGAGCCTGCCCAGCTGCTTCGGGTCGCGCTGCCACTCCTTGGCGACCTTCACGTGCAGTCCGAGGAACACACGGGTTCCGAGGAGCTCCTCGATCCCGCCGCGCGCGCGGGCACCGACGTCGCGCAGCCGCTTGCCCTTGTGGCCGATGATGATCGCCTTCTGGCTGTCGCGCTCGACGACGATCTGCGCATGCACATCGGTGAGGTCGCTGTCCTCGCGTCGAGAGACCTCGTCGACGATCACGGCGATCGAGTGCGGCAGTTCATCGCGGACGCCCTCGAGCGCCGCCTCCCGGATCATCTCGGCGATCCGATCCTCCTGCGACTCATCGGTCGTGATGCCCTCTTCGTACAGGGGCGGGCCCTTCGGCATCAGGCTCAGCAGCTCATCGGCGAGCACCTCGAGCTGATCGCGGGTGAGCGCCGACAGCGGCACCACCGCCGCCCAGTCCTCGCGGAGCGCATCGACTTCGAGCAGTCGCTCGGTGATGTCGTCTCGCCCCGCCGCATCGGTCTTGGTGACGATCGCGACCTTCTTGGCTCGCGGATACCCGTCCAGCGAGGCCACGATACGACGGTCCCCCGGCCCGACCTTCTCGGTCGCCGGCACACAGAATCCGATCACGTCGACGTCACCGAGCACCTGGTCGACGAGGTCGTTGAGACGCTCGCCGAGCAACGTGCGGGGCTTGTGGATGCCCGGAGTGTCGACGATCACGAGCTGCCCCTCCGGGCGGTTCACGATCCCGCGGATCGCGCGCCGCGTCGTCTGCGGCTTCTCGCTGGTGATCGCGATCTTCTCTCCCACCAGCGCATTGGTCAGTGTGGACTTGCCCACATTCGGGCGCCCGACGAAGGTCACGAACCCACTTCGCGTCTGCTCAGTCATCGCGTCGCTCTCCCTCATCCTCTGTCGATTCCGCATCGACGGCTGCTCGTTCGACGAACACCGTCGCAATTCCCCGTCCACGCCCGCGCGAGGCACCTCCGGTGAGCACCAGACCGTGGACCGTCGCTGTCGCACCGGGCTGCGGAACCTGCCCGAGAGCCTTGCCGAGCAGTCCGCCGATCGAGTCGACGTCTTCATCCTCGAGCTCGAGTCCGAAGAGGTCGCCCACGTCCTCCAGCGAGAGCCGGGCACTCACGCGGTATCGTCCGTCACCGAGTTCGACGAACTCAGCGGATACCTGATCGTACTCGTCCGAGATCTCTCCCACGAGCTCCTCGATCAGATCCTCGAGGGTCACCAGTCCCGAGATCCCGCCGTGCTCGTCGATCACGAGGCACACATGCACCGCGTCGCGCTTCATCTGCTGCAGCAATGTCTCGGCGCGCATCGACTCGGGAACGAATGTCGCAGGTCGGGAGATCGGCCGGATGGATGCCGTGCGCCACGCGTTCTCATCGCGGAATGCGAACTGCACCAGATCCTTGAGATACAGCACGCCCACCACGTCATCGGCATCATCATCGACGACCGGCATGCGCGAGACGCCCCGGTTCAGGAACAGCGCCATGGCCTCGCTCGTCGACGCGGTGGCGTCGACCGTCACCATCTCCGTGCGAGGAACCATCACGGCGCGCACGAACTGGTCGGTGAAGTCGAACACCGAATGGATCAGGTCGCGGTCGTCCGCCTCGATGAGGTCGTTGGATGCCGCCTCATCGACCATGCTGAGCAGTTGCTCCTCCGAGCTGAACGAGCTGCGACCGGCCCCTGGGGTGACCCGGTTGCCGAGGGCGACCAGGCCCTGCGCGATCGGTCCGAGGAAGATCCGCAGTCCTCTGACGACCGGGGCGTTCGCGCGCAGCAGCCCATCGGCGTGGTCGCGTCCGAAGGTGCGGGGGCTCGCACCGACCAGCACGAAGCTGATGCCGGTCATCAGCACGGCGGCAGCGAGCATCGCCCACCAGATGTTGTCGAACAGGAACATGAACGCGACGGTCACGAGCACGGCGGCCGCGGTCTCCGCCAGCACGCGGATGAACGCGACGGCGTTGACGTGGGCATCCGGGTCAGCGGCGATGCGCGCCAGCTGGCGAGCGTTGCGCCCTTCGCTGCCCATCTCCTCGAGGTCTGACCGCGACGAGACACCGAATGCCGCGTCGATGGCGGCCATGAGACCACCGAAGGCGACGAGCAGGACGGCGCCGGCGAGGAGGAAGGCCGCTGTCATCGTCGGCGTTCAGACGCAGCGAAGCCTTCGATGAGCTGCTTCTGGAGTCCGAACATCTCACGCTCCTCGTCGGGCTCGGCGTGATCGAACCCGAGGAGGTGCAGCAGCCCGTGGGTGGTGAGCAGGATCAGCTCGTCCATCAGCGTGTGCTTCGCCGCCTGGGCCTGCGTCTCCGCGACTTGCGGGCAGAGCACGATGTCGCCGAGCAGACCGGGTGCCGTGGGACGATCCTCGGTGCCCGGGCGCAGCTCGTCCATCGGGAAGCTGAGCACATCGGTGGGCCCGGGCTCATCCATCCACTGCACGTGCAGTGCTTCCATGGCGCCCTCGTCGACGAGCACGATCGCGACCTCGGCGTCGGGGCTGACATGCAGCTGCGCGAGGTTGTAGTCGGTCAGCCGCTGCAGCACGGTCTCGTCGACGTCGATGGCCGACTCGTTGTTGATCTCGATCATGAGAGTCCTCGTTTCGGCGCACGGTCGCGCGGTCCTGGTCGCTGGGCGCCGCGGCGGTCCCGAGAATCCGGTCCCTGAGCCTGTCGAAGGGCCGCCGCCTGCTCGCGCTCGAAGCGCTGCGCTGTGCGCTTCTCGTCGTACTCGCTGTACGCATCCACGATGCGCCCGACGAGAGAGTGCCGCACGACGTCGTCGCTCGTGAGTCGCGAGAAATGGATGTCGTCGATGCCGTCCAGGACACGCGTCACGAGCCGCAGCCCCGACGATCCCTGTGGCAGGTCGACCTGGGTGATGTCACCGGTGACGACCATCCGCGTGCCGAAGCCCAACCGCGTCAGGAACATCTTCATCTGCTCGGGGGTGGTGTTCTGCGCTTCGTCGAGCACCACGAACGAGTCGTTCAGGGTGCGTCCGCGCATGTAGGCGAGCGGAGCGACCTCGATCGTCCCCGACGCCATCAGGCGCGGCACGATCTCGGGGTCCATCATCTCGTTCAGCGCGTCGTAGAGCGGGCGCAGATACGGGTCGATCTTGTCGGTCAGTGTGCCGGGCAGGAAGCCCAGGCGCTCCCCCGCCTCGACGGCGGGACGCGTCAGGATGATGCGCGTGACCTCTTTGCGCTGCAGCGCCTGCACGGCCTTCGCCATCGCGAGATAGGTCTTGCCCGTACCTGCGGGACCGATGCCGAACACGATCGTGTTCTCCTCGATCGCGTCGACGTACTCCTTCTGACCCAGCGTCTTGGGACGGATCACCTTGCCACGGGTCGAGAGGATCGCCTCGCCCAGCACCTCGCTCGGACGCGGTCCGCCGTCGCGTCGCAGCAGCCGCGCCGAGTTCGTCACGTCGCTCGGTGCCAGATCATGTCCGGCCTTCGTCATCGCCAGCAGTTCGTCGACGAGCTTCTTCGCGTTCGCGACCTCCGAGACGCCGCCGCTGAGCGTGATCTCGTTGCCGCGCACCAGCACCTGCACGTCGCGATGCTCCTTCTCGAGCATCCGCAGCAGGCGGTCCTGCGGTCCGAGCAGCTGCACCATGGCCACGCCATCCGCGTAGATCTTCTCGACGGCCTCCGGCTCGCGCCCTCTCAGGCTGCGCTCCACCGGTTCGTGATTGTCAGGCACCGACGCTCTTCTCGGTCAAGCCGCCACCCAGAACGTGGGCGTGGACGTGGAAAACGGTCTGTCCGGCGTTCGCACCGGTGTTGAACACCAGGCGGAAGTCGCCATCGGAGGTGTGCTGCTCCGCCAGCTGCTTCGCGAAGGCGATGAGCTCGGCGAGGAGCCCGGCGTCACCGGCTGCGAGTTCGGTCACATCGCGGTAGTCGGCGGTCTTCGGGATCACGAGGAGATGCACGGGCGCCTGCGGCGCGATGTCGCGCACGGCGAACAGCCGATCGGTCTCACCGATGATCTCGGCAGGGATCTCCCCGGTCAGGATGCGCGTGAAGATCGAGGGTTCCGTCATGGGATCAAGTCTACTGACCGCTGTGTGCAGCGTGCGTGGCGTCGCTCACCAACGGCCGAGCGCCACCGACAGCACCGCGATCGCCGCGGGCCCCGCTGTGGAGGTGCGCAGCACGGTATCGCCGAGCAGCGCACGCTCGGCTCCGGCGTCCGTGAGACGGGTCAACTCCTCTGGGGCGATGCCGCCCTCCGGCCCCACCACCAGCACGAGGTCGCGACCGTCGGAGACGATCTCGGACAGCCTTCCGGTCGCGGTCGGATCCATCAGCAGCACGCGTTGCGTCGCGGCCCTCTCCGCGAGCTGCGCTGTCGTGACGGGCGCAGCGACCTCAGGAACCCAGGCACGATGGGCCTGCTTCGCGGCCTCTCGCACGATCGATGCCCAGCGTTCACGACCCTTCACCGCTTTGGCGCCTTCCCAGCGGGAGATGCTCCGGCTCGCTTGCCAGGGCACGATCTCGTCGACGCCGAGTTCACACGCCGCCTGCACCGCCAATTCGTCGCGGTCGCCCTTGGCGAGAGCCTGGACGAGCACGATGCGCGGGGTCGGGGCCGGATGCTCCGCACGCTCCGAGATCCGCACGTCGACCTGCGCCGGAGACACCCCCTCGGCGACACCGGAGAGCCAGACTCCCTCACCGTCACCGATCGTGATCGCTTCTCCGACCCGCAGCCGACGCACGACCGCGGCATGCTTCGCCTCGGCGCCGGTCAGCGACACGATGTCTCCGACGGCAGCGTCCGACGCCGACTCGAGCAGGAAGTGCAGGGCCATCAGTCAGTGCTGTCCGCGGAACCGGTCGCGCAGCTTCGAGAACAGTCCCTGCTGGAACTGGGCGAGCTGCGGGCCCGGGGCCTTCGCCTTCTTCGCGAAGTCCTCGATCAGCGCGCGCTGCGCCGAGTCGAGCTTCGTCGGCGTCACGACCTGCACGCCCACGCGGAGGTCGCCGCGCTGGGTGCCGCGGAGCGGAGTGATCCCACGCCCTTTGATCGTCAGCACGTCTCCGGACTGCACACCGGGGCGGATCTCGAGGTCCACCTCGCCGTCCAGCCCTTGGATCGCGGTCTCGGTGCCGAGGATCGCGTCGGTCATCGACACCTCGAGCGTCGCGAGCAGGTCATCGCCGTCACGGCTGAACGCGGCGTGCGGGTTCACGGTGACCTCGACGTACAGATCCCCGTTGGGGCCGCCGGCCTTGCCGACCTCACCCGAACCGGGGAGCTGCAGGCGCAGACCGGTCTCGACGCCGGCCGGGATGTCGAGCGACACGGTGCGCCGCGAGCGGACACGCCCCTGGCCGCCACAGGTTCCACACGGGTACGGGATCGTGGTGCCGTAGCCCTCGCATGTACCGCAGGGCTGCGAGGTGACGACATTGCCGAGCAGACTGCGCACCTGGCGCTGCACGTGGCCGGAGCCGCCGCAGATGTCGCAGGTGACGGGCGATGTGCCCTCTTGGCAGCACGAACCCTGACAGGTCTCACACAGCACGGCCGTGTCGACGTCGATGTCACGGTGGGCGCCGAACACGACGTCGCCGAGGTCGAGCGTCACGCGCACGAGGGCATCCTGGCCGCGCTCACGACGCGAGCGCGGCCGTCCGCCGCGTCCGCCGCCCTGTGCGGCTCCGAAGAACGTCTCGAAGATGTCGCCGAAGCCGCCGAACCCTCCGAAGTTCCCGGCCGCACCGTCTCCGCCGCCCATGTCGTAGCGACGGCGCGACTCGTCGTCGCTGAGCACGTCGTACGCGTGGGTGACGAGCTTGAACTGCTCTGCGGCGTCCTCCCCCGGATTCACATCCGGGTGCAGCTGCCGTGCCAGGCGTCGGTACGCCTTCTTGATCTCATCGATGGAAGCGTCCCGGGACACCCCGAGAACCTCATAGTGGTCCGCCACAATCGCCTTTCTGCGTGTGTCTGTCGTCTGGGAGCCGCGTGTCAGCGACTCGCCTCGTCCTCATCGAGCATCCGCGTCAGATAACGGGCGACCGCCCGCGCTGCCGCGAGATTGCTCGGATAATCCATGCGCGTCGGTCCCATCACACCGACACGAGCCATCCCGCTGGGGGCGGCGTAGTTGCTCGCGACGATCGACGCCTCACCGAGACCGAACGGCGCATTCTCCGTGCCGATGCTGGCCGCGAGGCCGTGCTCGTCGGTCACCATCTCGCTCATCAGCCGCAACAGGGTCACCTGCTCCTCGATCGCCTCGAGCAGCGGATGGATGCTGCCGCGGAAGTCCTGCTCACGGCGGGCGAGCGTGGCCGCGCCTGCCATGACGAGCTTCTCCTGACGGAACTCGCCCAGCTCGTCGATCACGATCGCGGCGAGCGTGCGCAATGCCGCATCGTTCGGGGTGTCGACGGTGGCGAGAAGGTTCTGCAGGCGGTCTGCGGCGTCACTCACGGCACGACCGGTGATCAATGCGGACAGCCGCGCGCGCAGCAGAGCCAGGTCCGCCTCGTCGACCTCGACCGGAAGCGGGGCCATCCGCTGCGAGACACCGCCGGCGTCGGTCACGAGAACGATCAGGAGCCTGTTGGGCGCCAACGCGACGAGTTCGAGGTGCGTGAGGTGCGCACGGGCGAAGGAGGGGTACTGGGCCAGCGCCACCTGGCCGGTGAGCTGGGTGAGCACACGCACGGTGCGCGCCATCAGATCGTCGAGATCGGAGGGCTCGGCGAGGAACGACTCGATCGCTGAACGCTGCGCCGCTGACATCGGTCGGAGCTGGGCGAGATGGTTGACGAAGACGCGATAGCCCTTGTCCGTCGGCACCCGGCCTGAAGAGGTGTGCGGAGCGGTGATCAGCTCCTCGTCCTCGAGAAGAGCCATGTCGTTGCGGATCGTGGCCGCGGACACCCCGAACGAATGCCTGTCGACGATCGAGCGACTGCCGACGGGTTCATGGGTCTCGACGTAGTCCTGCACGATCGCGCGGAGAACCTGGAGTCCTCGCTCTGTGACCATCGACTTCTCCTTCCGCTGGCACTCGGATACTCAGAGTGCCAATTCTACCGGTGCGCGGAGCATTCCGCCCGTCTCACCCGTCGAGTCTCTCGTGCGCCGCTCCTTCGAGGCGGTTCGCGACCAGCGCGGCACGCAGCTGTGCGGCGCCTTCCGGCATCGTCGCCTCCATCCCGGTGAGCGTCAGGACGCGTCCGAGGCGGTAGTCCACGGTGTTCGGGTGCACGTGGAGCGCCGCCGCCGCCGCACGCCGATCGCCGCCGGATGCGAGGTACGCGTCGACCGTCTGCAGGAGTTCATCGCTCACGCCGTCGATCCGCCGGGCGAGCATTGCCCTTCCTGGCCCAGGTCGCGCGCTCTGGTACTCCAGAAGCAGGTCGCTCAGCGTGTGGACCGCACCTTCGCCACGGATCGCGAGAGCGATCTCGAGCAGTTCCTCCGCCACGAGGAGTGCGTCGGCGATCTCCGACACCCCCGCTTCCATCCATGCGCCTGTGCAGTGGGACCCGAATCCCGCGTGCAGGGCGCGCCGCAGGTCACCGACGGTGTCGCCTCCCTCACGCAGTGGCACGAGGGCCGTCCCACCGGCGGCCCCGAGGACGGCCAGCACCTCGCCGCGGGCCACGGAGTCGATCGCCGATCGGAGTCGCTGCGTCTCCCGTCGGGCGACGACGTCACCGGGCGAGGATTCCTCGGTTCGACGGAGCCGGACGACGAGGATGCCGTATCGCGACGCGAGGGTTCGGCCCGAGCGGTGCGCCTCGCCTTCGGCATCACCTCCCTGGGTGAGAGCGGTGAAGATCGCGAAACGGGCGTCTCTCTCGCCCAGTCGGGACACGGTCCAGGTCTGTTCGAAGTCTGCGGCGAGCGCGGAGGTGATCCGCTCCAGGTGCAGGAACAGCAGTCGGGCGCATTCGGCGAGCGCGGGAGCATCCGTCTCCTCCGCGGCGGCGCGCAATCGATCCCAGATGACCGCCACACCGCGGTGGTAGGCGGCGACGACGGAGGCGAAGGACGACCCCTCCTCGAATCGTCGTACCGCAGATGCCCGCAGCAGTTCGTCGTCGTGCGGTCGCCCTGTCAATGAGTCGGCAGCGGCCTGCAGACTGTGCTCGACTGCCCAGCGGATGTCGGCGGCGTGAGAGGCGTCGCCCGTTCCGTGCTGTTCCGGGTTGGTGGGTGCGATGGCGGCGATGATCCGATCGATGATCTCGCGGTTCCCGAGCAGGAGGTCGCGCACGCTCGTTCCCCCGAGCGCGAGGTCGGTGGTTGTCATAGATCACAAACTAGTCTCCCGAAACTCCGGACGGAGACCACTACTGGCGGATGGAACATGTGATCGAACATGAAAAGACGTCCCCTCCGTACCTGAAAGGTCGATGATGACCACTGTTTCCGCCCCCGCCTCGACGAAGAGCGATGTGCGCGCTGTCGAGAAGATCGGCTACTTCGCCGCGAACTTCGGCAACATCATCCTGAGCACGGTGATCAGCTCTTTCCTGCTGATCTATCTGACTGATCACGTCGGCATCAACGCCGCGGCCGTCGGCACGCTCCTCCTCGTCGCGCGTCTGGTCGACGGTGCGACGGACCCCATCATGGGGTACCTCGTCGACCATCTCCCCCGTACCTCCTGGGGCAGGTTCCGCAGCTATCTGCTCATCGGGGGCGCGGTCGGAGCCGTGGCGTTCGTCGCACTGTTCCTCGCCCCCGGTTTCGTGGGTGCGTCGCTGGTCGCCGCCTGGATCACGTACTTGATCTGGGGTCTGGCTTTCGACCTGATGGACATCCCCCTGAACGCGCTGCTCCCGGCGATGAGTGCCTCCCCCCGATCGCGCGGACAGCTCGCCGCGATCAAGGGCACGACCTACTTGATCGGCACCCTCGTGGTGATCGGCGTCTCCCTGCCGGTGGTCGCTCTCCTCGGCGGCGGTGCACTGGGCTGGCAGGTGTACGTCGTCATCATCGCCGCCGTCTCCTTCGCCCTCACTGCCACCGGTGCGCTTCTGGTGCGGGAGCGGGTGGCGCCGTCCACCGCGGAGCCCTACCGCTTCTCGGATGCGAAGGCGCTCTTCCTCTCCAGTCGCGCCGTTCCCGTGCTGCTCGTGTCGAAGCTCGCCACGAGTGCCGCCAACGCCGCGCTGATGGCCGGCATCCCGTTCTTCTTCACCTACTACGCCGGAAGCGCGGGGCTCGTCAGTGCCGTCGCCCTGGTGATGGTCGTGCCGATGATGCTCGGCAGCATCTCCGGTCCCCTGCTCGGGCAGCGCATCGGCTTCAAGCCCGTGTACCTGAGCAGCCTTGTGGTCGCGGGGCTGGGCATCGGGTCTATCCTGCTGCTCCCCGGCCTGGAGGGCCCCGCCTACCTGATCTGCTTCGGTGTGGCCGGACTCGGATTCGGCGGGGCGGTGGCACTGAACTATGCGATGCTCGCCGAGCTCACCGACTTCGTGGAACTCAAGGGCGGATTCCGCACGGAGGGCACTCTCGCCTCGATCGGCTCCTTCGCGGCGAAGGCAGGGTCGGGCATCGGCGGGGCACTGATCGCCTATGTGCTCGCGTTCTCCGGCTACGTCGCCGGAGCGGAGCAGTCCCCCGAGGCACTGGCCGGCATCGCACTGGCTCAGGGCGGTGTCCCGGCAGCGCTGGTCGTCATCGGCGGCCTGGTCTTCCTCGCCTATCCCATCACCCGCACGGTCGCGGCAGAGACGCGCGCCGCCCTGAACGAGAGGAACGGCGTTCGATGACCGCCCACTGGCCCGCGGCCCACCCGCCCCGACGATGGCAGGGAGAGTGGATCTGGACCGCTCGGTCGGGGCTCCTGGCTCCTGGCCCGGCAGAGCCGATCGGCGCCCATGATCCGCGACAGTTCGATCAGCGCATCCTCCTGCGCCGTGAGTTCTCGCTCGAGGTGGCTCCCCGCGTGGCCACACTGTTCGCGACCGCCGACGCGCGCTACGTCGCATTTGTGAACGGAGAACGCGTCGGCGCAGGGCCAGGCCGCCATGATTCCGACTCGTTGACCTACGACGAATGGGACATCGCGCCTCTCCTTCGCCACGGTCGCAACGTGATCACGGCGATGGCGCGCTTCTACGGCGATGCGAATCCGTGGTGGGCTCCGTCTCGGGCGTCTCACACCATGGGCGGCGGCGCCTTCGCCGCAGAGCTGGAGATCGACGGGAATGTGGTCGTCGCGACAGACGAGAGCTGGCTCGTGACCGACTGCGATGCCTGGACCATCGCACGCCCACAGGGGTTGCTCGCGTCGCAGCCCGCCGAGCTGTTCGATGCGCGCCGGTTCGATGCGGCGTGGACGATGCCGGACGCCGACGTCGAATCGTGGGAGCCGGCGCGGGTGATCGGCGAGCAGTCCGTCATCGGTCCGCGCGGGCGCACCACTCCGGGCGGGGAACCCTACGGCGTGCTCCTGCCCTCACGGCGCCCGCAGACGACAGGTGCCAGGGTGGACCTCCCGAGGTCCGCACTCACCCGCAGCGGATCGTCGCTGGCCGCCGAATCGACGACCACGCTGGTCGACGTTCTCGCTGCCGACATCAGCGCCGGAGCCATCACGGTCATCGACGCTGGACGCATCGTGAGCGGTCGTCTGCGGCTGACCTTCTCCGGTGCGGCAGGAGACATCGTGCGCGGCGGGCTCCTGGAAGCGGTGGGCACTGCCGCGTTCGAGAGCGCCGCGCCGCTGCAGATCGTGCTGAAGGACGGCGAGACCGTGTTCGAGCCCTTCGACACCGTGGGTGGGCGCTACCTCGTCCTCACCGCCTCGTCCGACTCCGGGGAACTGCCTCAGCTTCTTCGTGCGGAGGTGCACGAAGCGCACCGCCCGCGGCAGGGCGCGCACTTCGCGTGCAGCGATCAGGAACTGCAGCGGATTGTCGACGTCTCGCTGCGCACGGTCGATCTGAGCGCCGTCGACGCGTACATCGACTGCCCCACCCGGGAGCAACGCGCCTGGACCGGTGACTCGATCGTGCACCAGAGCGTCGATCTGGTCGCGAACGCCGACTGGTCGCTCGCCGCGTGGAACCCTGCGCTGCTGTCGCGGGCACGCCCAGAAGGGATCCTGCCGATGGCGGCAGCCGGCGACTTCGCCTCGCCCCGCATCCCGACCATCCCGGACTGGTCTCTGCACTGGGTCGCCAGCGTGCACAATCTGTACCGCTACACGGGAGATTTCACGCTGGTCGCACCGCTGCTGCCCACCGTGGAGTCCGTCCTGCGCTGGTTCCTCCCCTATCTTCGGGACGGGGTACTGACCGACGTCCCCGGGTGGGTGCTCATCGACTGGTCCCCTGTGCAGGTCGAGGGATCCAGCGCCGCCCTCACTGCCCTCTGGGCGCGGGCGCTGCGCCAGTTCTCCGACATCGCAGGAGGGCTCGGGGACGAGGGCAGGGCCGCGTGGGCGGACCGGGTCTGGTCGGAGATCGAGGCCGGGTTCGAGGTGTTCTGGGATGCCGAGCGCCAGGCCTACCGCGACAACATCCTCCCCGACGGCGCCCGCGGCCGCAGCGTCAGCGAGCACGTCGCCGCCACCGCGTTCCTGGCAGGACTCGTCCCCGCGTCTCGGCACGCGGCGATTCAGACGCTCCTCGCCGACCGGGAATCGATCTTCACACGCAGTCCGCTCGCCGATCACGGCGCCGACTCGCTCGGTCCGAGTTCTGGCGCGCCGGTCTGGCGCCGCGATGCCCCGGACTGGGATACGGAGTCACGGGTCGTGGGAGCCCAGCCGTTCTTCCGCGCCATCGTGCACGACGCTGTGGCGGCACTGGGCGGCGCACTGCAACCGCTCTACCGCGATTGGACCCGGCTGCTCGCCTCCGGACCGACGGCCCTCAGAGAATGCTGGGAGGGCGGCTCGTACTGCCATGGCTGGTCGGCGACGGTCGCGCGCGACGTGATCGTGCACACCCTCGGCGTCACTCCGGCGGAGCCGGGGTATCGGGCAGCGCGCATCGCGCCACGACTGGAATGCCTGGACTGGGCGGAGGCGCGCGTCCCCACGCCGCACGGTGACATCGTGCTGCGTGTCGAACCCGCGCTCCTCGTCCTCGACACGCCGGTGCCAGCGCATATCGATTGGAACGGCCACGTCGCCGCGCTTCCGGCGGGGTCGCATCGAATCGCGCGTGACCTACGATGACGAGCATGACGTCTGATCCCCAGATCACCCTCCGCGCCGGCACCGTCCAGGGAACGACGGCCGACGGAATCCACCGGTTCCTCGGCATCCCCTACGCGGCGCCACCCTTCGGTGAGAACCGATTCCGGGCACCGCAGCCGGTGGTCCCGTGGGACGGCGTGCGCAGCGCCACTGAGTTCGGCCCCACCGCCCCGCAGCTCCCCTACCCCGGAGCGATCGGCGAGCTGCTCGGCTCGGTGCACATCCCGGGCGACGACATCCTCACGGCCAACGTCTGGGCGCCGGCGGATGCGAAAGGGGCGCCGGTCGTGCTCTGGATCCACGGCGGTGCCCTGGAACGCGGCACCGCTGCGATCCCGCTCTACGACGGTGCGGTGTTCGCGCGTGCGGGCATCGTTTTCGTCTCGATCAACTATCGCCTGGGCGCCGAAGGGTTCTCGGTGCTCGACGACGCCCCGCGCAACCTCGGCCTCCGAGACGTCGCCGCCGCACTCGAATGGGTGCATGCCGAGATCGCGGCGTTCGGTGGCGATCCCGCACAGATCACCGCGATGGGCGAATCCGCCGGAGGGGCGCTCGTCGCCACCCTTCTCGCACGCGACGAGTCCCGTGCGCTGATCGCGAGAGCCATCATCGAGTCAGGCCCGCTCGAGGCGCAGACCCCCGCCAAGGCCGGCCGCGTCACTGCCCAGATGGCGAAGCGTCTGGGCGTCCGCACAGATCGCGCCTCCTTCGCCGCCATCCCGCCCGAGCAGCTCCTCGAAGCCCGCCGGCGGCAGTCGGCCGGCTCGTCACCGCTCGGCGGAGCACCCGGCTTCCAGATCGCGGTCGAACCCGAGAGCCTGCCGCTCTCGCCCCACGATGTGCTCGGCGCGATCGACACTCCGTTGCTGATCGGCACCAACACCGATGAGTACCGGCTGTGGTTCCCGCCGGAGGCGCTGGCCGGCATCAGCGAGACGAAGCTCTTCCTCGCCTCCCTGGCCCTGCGCATTCCCCGTCGCGCGGTGAAGGCGTACCGCGACGAGTGGCCCGGCGCATCCACAGGCGAGGTGTTCGGACAGCTCGCGACCGACATGATCCTGCGCCGCGGGCTCACCCGCGTCGCGCGAGCGAAGTCGACGTCGACGTTCGTGTACGAGTTCGCCTGGTCGAGCCCGGTGCGCGATCTGCGTGCCGCGCACGCCCTGGAACTCGGCTTCGTGTTCGACAGACTCGATGACGACGAGGCGCAACGGCTCGCCGGACCGGATGCGCCGCGGAGTCTCGCGGCAGAGATGAACGCTGCCTGGGTCGCGTTCATCACGACCGGCGACCCCGGCTGGCCGGCGTACGGCGCAGGCCGCACCACGCGACTGTTCGACACCGCGACCACGACGGTGCCGCAGCGACGGACGACGGGGCTCGACCAACTGCCGCGCTGACCGTCAGTCGGTCAGTTCCCGCACCACCGCGTCCGCGAGGAGTCGCCCTCGCAGTGTGAGCGTCACCCGACCGCGCAGCGCTGACGCGGCGTCGACCATCCCGTCCGCGATGAGCCCTGCCACCCGCGTGCGCGTGCCCTCGGGGAGCTCGGCGATGGCGATGCCCTCGGCGAGGCGGCTGAGCAACAGGACGCGCTCGAGCATGTGCGCCTGAGCATCCGGCCGCTCAGTGCCCGCAGCAGGAGATTCGGCGGCGGCGAGACGCTGCGCGTACGCGGCGGGGTGCTTCACGTTCCACCACCGCAGGCCGGCGACATGGCTGTGCGCGCCGGGGCCGAAGCCCCACCAATCGCTCCCCCGCCAATACGCGAGATTGTGGCGGGAGCGCTGCTCCGGGCTCCGCGCCCAGTTGCTGATCTCGTACCAGTCGAACCCCGCAGATCCGAGTCGAGCGTCCGCGAGCTCGTACATGTCGGCCTGGACGTCGTCATCCGGCGTGGGGACCTCGCCTCGCCTGATCTGTCGAGCGAGCTTCGTGCCGTCCTCGATGATCAGCGCGTAGGCCGAGATGTGGTCCGACTCGAGCGCGAGAGCGGCATCGAGCGACGCCTCCCAATCGCCGAGCGACTCACCGGGTGCCCCGTAGATCAGGTCCACGCTCACCGCGAGACCCGCGTCCTTCGCCGCAGCGACAGCGGTGCGCACATTCTCGGGTCGATGCGTGCGGTCGAGAGCGGCGAGCACGTGTGGCACCGCCGACTGCATTCCGACCGAGAGGCGCGTGACGCCCGCGTCAGCCAGAGTGCGTGCGACCTGCGGCGTCACCGTATCGGGGTTCGCCTCGACCGTCACCTCGGCGCCCTCGGCGAGGCCGAACGCCGAGACAGCCGCGTCGAGCATCCGAGCCAGGTCTCCGGCCGGGAGGAGCGTCGGCGTACCGCCGCCGAAGAAGACCGTGTCCATCGGACGCAGCGCGCCGGCGTCACCGAGCACGCGTCGCGCCAACGTGATCTCGGTCTCGAGAGTGGTCGCGTAGTCCTCCTGCTTCGCGCCGCGCAACTCGCTGGAGGTGTAGGTGTTGAAATCGCAGTACCCGCAGCGCACACGGCAGAACGGGATATGCAGGTACGCCGAGAACGGCACGTTCGTATCGATCGGCAGGTCGTCGGGCAGATGTCCGTCGGCCGGTGCCGGATCCCCAAGAGGAAGAGGTCCCGCCATCAGAGCGGCGTCGCGTAGAGCGGAGAGATCGCCCGGAGGTAGCGCGCGAAGAGTTCCCGTCGGCGCCGCTTCACGAGCGCAGGAACCGTGCGGTAGAGCAGCGAGTTCGGAGAATCGAAGGCCCGAACCGTGAACCAGACCTCATCGTTGTCCTCACGCCAGTCGATGTCGAAGGACTCCTCGCCGCTGACGACGGAACCGCCGACGGTGCCCAGTACGAAGCCGATCCGGCGGGTCTCCTCGGTCACCGAGATGACCCTGAGCTCTGCATCTGCGCGCATACCTCCGACGCGTCCCCGCAGATGCAGCGTCATGCCAGGGCCCACGAACGGCATGCCCTCAGCGTCGTAGCGAGGCTCGACATCGCGCTTGCTCGGTGCGATCGGATTGCCCTCCGCGTCGAAGCTCACGCCCGCGTACGCGGGACCGGGAGCGGGACGCACGTCTTCGACGCTGAGGCCGGCCGCACGTTGCGCGGTCCAGGAGAGCAGCGATTCTCCGGCGCTCTGGAAGCGCTCGACCCCGCTGCCGATCCGCCAGGAGTCCTCCGCCGGGATACTGCGCTCCGGCGGGTACTGCATCAGATCGGGCGCATGGGTCGCACCCACGGCCGCATAGTCCACCGTGTCGTCTCGGAAAGTCCCGCGCCGCATGAGTTCCAGCCTACTGGGGGTTACCTGAGCGAACACCCCCACGCGCCGCCGGCGGTCATATCCCCGCCACCCTGGGTCCCTGAGCCTGTCGAAGGGCCACGACTTATCCACACCGACGCCGCGCGGACTCCGTCCGCCCGAACATGGAGCATGGCCTGGACCTACATCCTCATCTGCAACGACAATTCCCTCTACACAGGTAGCACCAACGGCGATCTCGAATCGCGTGTCTGGCAACACAACAACGATCCGGACTACGCGGCGAACTTCACCTGGAAGCGGCGTCCGGTGGTTCTGGCGTATGCGGAACAGTTCGATACCGTCGATGCTGCGTTCCGGCGGGAGAAGCAGATCCAGGGCTGGAGCAGACGGAAGAAGTTCGCATTGATCGAGCTGCGAGGAGCGGAGTTGCCGGCACTGTCGCGGTCTCGCGCTCGGGACGCTTCGACAGGCTCAGCGACCCAGCCGTGAGAGTACGACACCACGACTCAGCGTGAGGCCGCGGCGATCTCGGACTCGACGATGCGGATGTAGCTGCGCGAAACCGAGAGTTGCAGCACGCGAAGAGCCGGGGAGGCAAGACGCCAGAAGAGGCTCGACGGGCAGGAGAGAGATCGTGCCGTGAAGACTCCGTCGTCGGCGAGCACGAACGATTCCTCACCGTAGAGCGGATGGCCGGGGCGCGTCTCGTAGCCGAAGCCCTCACGCCCTGCCCACACCACGCGCACGGGTTCAGCGAACCGGACGCCGAGCATCCGCTTCGCGAGGATGCCCTCGACATCAGCGGCCGGATCCTCCGCAGGTACGTCGAACCCGGCTCGTCGCTTGAACTCCCACGAGCTCACCAGTGCGGCCACGGCCGCGCGAGCGCGTTCAGGGACGAAGACGGACCGCTCTGTGAGTCGAAGCCCCGTCGGGACGGCATCGAGCGGATGACGGGTCGCCCCTCGCTCATATGCCGGGAACGGCATCCCTACTTCTTGTCCTTGCCGTCGACGTCGCCGGAGAGCGCCGCGATGAACGCCTCCTGGGGGACCTCGACGCGGCCGACCATCTTCATGCGCTTCTTGCCCTCTTTCTGCTTCTCGAGGAGCTTGCGCTTGCGGCTGATGTCACCGCCGTAGCACTTGGCGAGCACGTCCTTGCGGAGCGCCCTGATGGTCTCGCGGGCGATGATCCTGGCACCGATGGCGGCCTGGATCGGCACCTCGAAGTTCTGACGAGGGATGAGCTTGCGCAGTCGCTCGGTCATCAGCGTTCCGTACGCGTAGGCCTTGTCCCGGTGCACGATGGAGCTGAACGCATCAACTTTGTCGCCCTGCAGCAGGATGTCGACCTTCACGAGGTCGGCCTCCTGCTGTCCTGCGGGCTCATAGTCGAGCGACGCGTAGCCCTGCGTCTTGGACTTGAGCTGATCGAAGAAGTCGAAGACGATCTCGCCGAGCGGCATCATGTAGCGCAGCTCCACGCGCTCCTCCGAGAAATACTCCATACCCAGCAGCGTGCCTCGGCGCGACTGGCACAGCTCCATGACCGTGCCCACATAGTCCTTGGGCAACAGGATCGCGGCCTTCACCATCGGCTCAGAGACGGAGCCGATGCGTCCGTCCGGGTACTCGCTGGGGTTCGTGACCGTGACCGTCTCGCCCGTGTCCGAGGTGAGCACCTCGTAGATCACGCTGGGTGCAGTGGTGATCAGGTCGAGGTCGAACTCGCGGGCGAGGCGCTCGGTGATGATCTCCAGGTGCAGAAGACCCAGGAATCCGCAGCGGAAGCCGAAGCCGAGCGCGACGGACGTCTCGGGCTCATAGACGAGAGACGCGTCGGACAGCTTGAGCTTGTCGAGCGCCTCGCGGAGCTCCGCGTAGTCGCTGCCATCGATCGGGTACAGGCCGGAGAACACCATCGGCTTCGGCTCCGTGTAGCCGGGGAGAGCTTCGGTGGCGGGTTTGCGCGCTGTTGTCACCGTATCGCCGACCTTGGACAGGCGGACGTCCTTCACACCAGTGATGAGGTAGCCGACCTCTCCGACGCCGAGGCCCTTCGAAGGGATGGGCTCGGGACTGGACACCCCGATCTCGAGGAGATCGTGGGTCGCGCCCGTCGACATCATCTGGATGCGCTCGCGGGGCGAGAGGCTCCCATCGATCATGCGCACGTAGGTGACGACGCCGCGATAGGCGTCGTACACGGAGTCGAAGATCATGGCGCGCGCCGGCGCATCGGAATCGCCCTGGGGTGCCGGGATCTCCTGCACGAGGCGATCCAGCAGTTCCTGCACACCGACGCCGGTCTTGCCCGATACGCGGAGCACGTCCTCGGGCTTCCCCCCGATCAGCGAGGCCAGTTCCTTGGCGTACTTCTCGGGGTCGGCGGCAGGGAGGTCGATCTTGTTCAGCACCGGGATGATGTGCAGATCGTTCTCGAGGGCGAGATAGAGGTTCGCAAGCGTCTGCGCTTCGATCCCCTGTGCCGCATCGACGAGCAGGATCGCGCCTTCGCAGGCCGCGAGGGAACGAGAGACCTCGTACGTGAAGTCGACGTGCCCAGGGGTGTCGATCATGTTGAGCGCGAAGGTCTCGCCGCCCAGTTCCCACGGCATGCGGACGGCCTGGCTCTTGATCGTGATGCCACGCTCGCGCTCGATATCCATGCGGTCGAGGTACTGGGCACGCATGTCACGGTCCGAGACGGCCCCGGTGATCTGGAGCATGCGGTCGGCGAGGGTCGACTTGCCGTGATCGATGTGCGCGATGATGCAGAAATTGCGGATCTGCGCCGAAGGCGTCGCGGCAGGCTGAAGAGGGGTGAGGGCGCGTGGTGACATGTCCTCTCGATTCTACGGTGAGGTGGCCGTGTCGACCGATTCCCCCACTTGCAATGCGGAAACCCCTAGAACTGGTGATAGTCTCCCGAAGTTGCCCGGGAGCAATCCGTGACACCGGATCCCGTGGGCGATAAGACTCCGTCACAGACCAAGTGGAGGCGTCGTGTCGCGCAGATCGGCAGATGGTGTTTTGACTGTCTTCCCGGCTCAGCGTTGCGCCGACGGATACCGCGCGCGTCCGTAGAAGAGAAAGACTCATCACCTTGATCAAGTACCTCTTGCGCCGATCAATCGGCTGGCTGCTGATGATCGTGGTCGCGACGAACCTCACCTATTTCCTGGCGTGGGGCTTCCTCGATCCGAAGAACAACTTCGTCGGCCGACGTCCCCCGCTCTCCCCCGAGCAGATCGATCAACAGCTCATCCCGAAGAACCTGAGCGACACTGTGCCCCTCATCGAGCGCTGGTGGACGTGGCTGTCGAACATCCTGCTCCGGTGGGACTGGGGCGTGAGCCCGACCGGCGGATCGGTCAACGAGCAGGTCGCCTACCGCATGTGGATCAGCGCGGAACTCGTGCTGGGTGCGACGATCATCTCGACGATCCTCGGAATCGCGCTCGGTGTGTACACCGCGTCCCGCCAGTACAAGCTCGCCGACCGCATCGGCCAGGCGACCTCGATCATCACGATGAACGTCAACATCGTGGTTGCCGCTCTCGCCCTGGTGCTTCTCGCCATCAACTTCAACGAGTGGGTCGGCGTCCGCGTCTTCTACGTCACGGGTAGCTCCTCAAAGGGGGTCGAGGGCTTCTTCCCTGTGCTTGTCGATGCCTTGCAACACCTGGTGTTGCCGACCATCGCCCTGGTCATCGTCGGGTACGCGAACATCCACTTCCTGCAGCGCTCCCTGCTGCTCGACAACATCGGTGCCGACTACGTGCGCACGGCCAGGGCCAAGGGGCTCACGAAGCCGCAGGCCATCCGCAAGCACGCGCTGCGCACGTCGATGATCCCGGTCGCGACTCAGGTCGCCTTCACCATCCCCGCGATCTTCACCGGAGCTGTCCTGACCGAGACGATCTTCGCCTGGAACGGCATGGGCCGCTACTTCGTCGATGCGCTGGGGAAGAACGACATCAACGCGACGGTCGCCATCGCCGCATTCGGCGCGGTGCTGACCGCCATCGGAGCGATCCTGGCGGACATGGCCGTCGTCGTCCTCGACCCGCGAGTGAGGGTGAGCTGAAATGACCACCGAAATGATCGACCCCACGATCCAGCCGCCGGTCGGCCCCGACACGACCGCTGCCCGCACACCGCGCAAGCGCATGTCGAAGTGGTCTCTCTACTACCGCCGCTTCATGCGCAACCGCCCCGCCGTGGGCGGCGTGATCATCTTCATCGCCCTGGTGCTGTTCTCCGTGATCGCCCCGCTGATCGCGAAGTACAGCTTCACCGATCTCGACTTCCTGAACCTCAGTACTCCGCCATCCACAGAGCACTGGTTCGGGACCACTTCCTCGGGGAACGACACGTTCGCCCAGACCGCCGTCGGCCTGCAGCGGTCGCTCATGATCGCGCTCACCGTGTCGATCGGAACGACGGTCATCTCGGCCGTCGTGGGGACGGCTGCGGCGTACTTCCGTGGATGGACCGAGCGCATCACCCTCTTGATCATCCACTTCATGATGGTGATCCCGAGCTTCCTGATCCTGTCGCTCATCTCGAACAAGTCCGGTGGTGACTGGCGCATCATCGCGCTGATCATGATCTTCGTGATCGGCTGGTACTTCCCCGCGCGAGTGATCTGGACCATGGCGCTCTCACTCCGTGAGCGCGAGTACGTGCAGGCCGCCCGCTACATGGGCGTCCGCGGCATGGTCATCGTGTTCCGACACATGCTGCCGAACATCGGCTCGCTGCTCGTCATCAACTTCACCCTGGGCGTCGTCACCGCAGTGACGACCGAGACCGGACTGTCGTTCCTCGGCTTCGGTGTGAAGATCCCCGATGTGTCGCTGGGCTCGCTGATCGGCTCGGGCGCGAACACGATCACCAGTGCGCCGTGGCTGTTCTACTTCCCCGCGGCGGCGCTGACGCTACTGACCGTCTCGATGGCACTCATCGCCGACGGTCTGCGCGACGCACTCGATCCCACTTCGGCTGCAGGAGGCCGCGCATGAGCACCGTACTCTCCGTCCGCGACCTCAAGGTCAGCTTCGCCTCCGAGGCGGGGCGCGTCGACGCCGTTCGTGGCGTCTCCTTCGATCTCGAGGCGGGAAAGACCCTCGGCATCGTCGGCGAGTCCGGGTCGGGCAAGTCCGTCACCTCGCTGGCGATCATGGGCCTTCTCGATGAGAACGCCAAGGTCACCGGCTCGATCATGTTCGACGGGCAGGAACTGCTCGGCAAGAACGACACGCAGCTCTCCGCGATCCGCGGCAACGGCATCGCGATGATCTTCCAGGACCCGCTCACCTCGCTCACCCCGGTATACACGATCGGCGACCAGTTGATCGAGGCCCTCACGGTGCACCGCAGCCTCAGCAAGAAAGAGGCGTGGGCGCGTTCGATCGAGCTGCTGGAGCTGGTCGGCATCCCCGAGCCCGAGAAGCGGATGAAGGCCTTCCCTCACGAGTTCTCGGGGGGCATGCGTCAGCGTGTCGTGATCGCGATCGCGATGGCGAACAACCCGAAACTGATCATCGCCGACGAGCCGACCACGGCCCTCGACGTGACCATCCAGGCGCAGATCCTCGACCTGATCGAGAAGGCTCAGAAGGAGACCGGCGCCGCGGTGATGATGATCACCCACGACATGGGTGTCGTCGCGCGCACGGCGGATGACGTCATGGTGATGTACGCCGGGAAGCCGGTCGAGCAGGCCCCCGTGCGGGAGCTGTTCCACCAGACCCGGATGCCGTACTCGATCGGCCTCCTCGGGGCCATCCCCCGCGTCGACAAGGCCGAGAAGCAGCCGCTGATCCCCGTCAAGGGCAACCCGCCGCTGCTGATCAACCTGCCGGATGCCTGCCCGTTCGCCGATCGCTGCCCGATCGTGATGGACGCCTGCCGCACACGGGAGCCCGAACTGCTCCCGGTGTCCACGGGCGTCATCTCCACCGGGACCGGTGGCACGCCCTCCGGGGCCACCCACCTCGCCGCGTGCATCCGTGCGAACGAGATCGAGGACGGGGGCATCCTCGGAGGCCTCCCCGTCTACCCGGTCCGTGAGATCCCCGAGAGCGCGCTGACCCGCACGCCCCGCGAGGAGCGCCCGATCACCCTCGAGGTCAAGAACCTGACCAAGACCTTCCCGTTGCTCAAAGGTGCATTCCTCAAGCGCAAGGTCGGCGAGGTCCACGCCGTCAAGGGCATCAGCTTCGACGTCCGCGAGGGCGAGACGATGGCGATCGTCGGCGAGTCCGGCAGCGGCAAGACGACGACCCTGCTGCAGATCATGGACATGGTCAAGCAGACCGACGGCGACATCATCATCGCAGGCACGAGCGTGAACGACATCCACAGCCACAAGGTGGAGCGCGCACTGCGACGCGACATCCAGATCGTGTTCCAGGACCCGATGGGCGCCCTCGACCCGCGCATGACGGTCGCCGACATCATCTCGGAGCCGCTGTTCGCGATCGGCACGCCGAAGGAAGAGGCGAACCGTCGCGTCGACGAGCTGATGGACATCGTGGGCCTCAACCCCGCCCACAGCGACCGTTTCCCGCAGGCGTTCTCCGGCGGTCAGCGGCAGCGCATCGGCATCGCCCGCGCGCTGTCCACCAACCCGAAGATCGTCGTGCTCGACGAGCCCGTCTCGGCGCTCGACGTGTCGATCCAGGCCGGCGTCATCAACCTGCTCGATGAGCTGAAGGTCAAGCTCGGCCTGTCGTACCTGTTCGTCGCGCACGACCTCTCCGTGGTCCGGCATATCGCGGATCGTGTCGCGGTGATGTACCTCGGCGATTTCGTCGAACACGGTGATGTCGATGACGTGTTCGACAACCCGCAGCACCCCTACACGAAGGCGCTGCTGTCGGCGATCCCGGTTCCGGACCCCGACATCGAGCGCACGCGACAGCGGATCGTCTTCGACCCGGCGACCCTCACAGACGTCCCCGTCACCCGGTGATCCGGCAGCGGATCACCGTCCGGTAACAGTTAGCCGTGATTCACCGTCATCCCGAGATATCGGACGGCGAGCGAACTATTCTCCCCTTATGACACGCCGCAAGGCGAAAGGAGCACCATGAAGCAGCACAAGCTGATGGGCACGCTGGCATTCGGCGCAGCCCTCGCGCTCACCCTCGGTGGGTGCGCTGCCAACACCGGAAACAACGGTGACGGCAACGGCGAAGAGGCCACTGGCGTCGACGCAGCGGACTACAATCCGCAGCCGCGCGAGAACCTCAAGGAAGGTGGCACGGTCAACTTCCCGATCAACGAGATTCCGGAGCAGCTGAACTCGTTCAACAGCGACGCCAGCGCGGACACCGCACGCCTCGCCGCGTGGTACACACCGCAGATCCTGCTCATGGAGCCGGACGGCACGCCCTACAAGAACGACGCCTACCTCGACGAGTGGAAGTCGGAGACCGTCGACGGCAAGACCCAGCTCACCTTCACCTTCACGGACAAGGCGCACTGGAACGACGGCACCGACATGGACTGGACCGCCATCGACGCGACGTGGAAGGCGAACCGCTCTTCCGACGAGGGCTACAACCCGAACGCGACCGACGGCTACAAGGAGATCGAGTCGGTCGAGCAGGGCGACTCGCCCAAGACCGCCATCGTGACCTTCAAGGGCGAGTTCGCCTGGCCGCAGATGCCGTTCCTGACGGGGATCATCCACCCGGCGATCAACACGCCCGAGCTCTTCAACGAGGCGTACATCGACGACCTGCACCCTGAGTGGGGCGCGGGTCCGTACACGGTCGACGAGTTCGACGCGAACAGCGACTACGTCTCGTTCAAGCCGAACCCCGAGTGGTGGGGCAACGCACCGCTGCTCGACAAGGTCACGTTCCAGGGCATGGACGCCGCCGCCTCGATCAACGCCTTCAAGAACGGTGAGATCGACGCCGTCGCCACGGCGAGCAAGGACCGTCTCGCGCAGGTCGAGGACATGAAGGATGTCGTGACCTACCGTGCGCAGCAGTCCGCGAACACGCTGCTGCAGGTCGACTCCGACAAGCCGCAGTTCGAGGACATCAAGGTCCGCGAGGCCTTCTTCCTCGCGGTCGATCGTGAGCAGCAGAAGCAGATCGCCTGGAACGGCCTCGGATACAAGGAGGAGCCTGCCGGTTCCTTCACGCTGTTCACGTTCCAGCCCGGTTACAGCGACGCACTGGCTGAGGCCGGTTGGTCGCACGACGTCGACAAGGCGAACAAGCTGCTCGACGAGGCCGGCTGGGTGGCCGGAGAAGACGGGATCCGCGAGAAGGACGGCGTCAAGCTGTCCGTCACGTACCCCATCTTCAGCGACAGCCCGGTGCAGGAGGCCCTCGCCAAGGCTCTGCAGGCGCAGGAGAAGGAAGTCGGCATCGACGTCCAGATCGATGTGCGCTCCTCGCAGGACTTCTCGACGGACTACACCACGAAGAACTGGGACATCGTGAGCCTGCGCTTCAGCTCCTCCGACCCGTTCGGCGCGGCGTGGTTCTGCCAGCTCTACTGCTCGGACAGTGGCCTGAACCTCTCGGCCACCGGCTCTGAGGAGATCGACAACCGCATCCACGATGAGGTCGAGTCGATCTCGGACCCGGAGAAGCAGACGGCTGCCGCCATGAAGCTCGAGGCGGAGATCTTCGCCGAGACCTGGGGCATCATCCCGCTGTACAACGGCCCGGAGATCTGGACGGCTAAGAAGGGCCTGGCGAACCTCACGCCCGAGCCCTACGTCGGACTGGACCTCTTCGGTGTCCAGCCGGTGGAGAACGTGGGCTGGGAGAAGTAATTCCTTATCCTCGAGCGGGGTCGGTGGTTTCCACCGGCCCCGCTTTTCCGTGTGCCGCGGGTGGTCTCTCAGGCGACGCTTCTTTAGGCTGATCGAGTGAGCGTCCAGATCGTCCTCGTGCATGGCATCCGCACCTCGGCCACCATGTGGCGGTCGCAGGTCGCGTATCTCGACGATCACGGCTACTCATGCACCGCAGTGGATCTGCCAGGCCACGGCACGCGCATGGACGAGGACTTCACTCTCCAGGAAGCGCTCCACACGATCGATGCCGCGGTTCGGGCTGCCGCCGCGCGCGGACCAGTGCTCCTGGTCGGGCACTCGATGGGCGGGCTGCTCTGCCTCGCCTACGTCGGCGGCGGTGCCGCTCCTCCCGTGACCGCGCTCATCGCCGCGTCGTGCACAGCACTCCCCCGCGGAACCAGTCTGTCGGCGTACCGGATCGTCGCCCGCGCCGTGGACCGGCTTCCGGATCGCGGACTCTGGCTCACCGAGCGCATCCTCGACGCGACGATTCCGCTGGAGACACGTGCCGACTTCGCGGCGGGCGGCTACGCGCTCGACACCCAGGACCGTGCGCTGCAGAGCCTGGCGAATCTGGATATCGCGTCGGCGCTCGAGCGCATCCGCATCCCGCTCTGGTTCGTGAACGGGCAGTACGACCAGTTGCGGGTCAACGAGGGCCTCTTCCAGCGGCTCGCACCCCATGCCGAGCTGATCATCGTTCCGCGCACGACTCACCTGGTGACTGCCATGCGTCCTCGAGTGTTCAACGCGGTGCTGCAGCTCGCGATCGCGACCGTGGAGACACCGCGGGCATCATGACCGCGCGGGTTGTCGTGCGAACGCGGTGAGCACTCCTCCCACTATCGACAGCACGGCGGCGGCGACGAAGACCAGCCAGAAGCCGCCGACCAGCGCGACGAGCCCGGCGCCCAGCACCGGACCGATGAGCTGGCCGAGTGCCGCGGTGACGTTCACGATTCCGAGGTCGCGTGCGTGGTCCTGCTCATCGGGCAGCAGGTCGGCGGCGAACGCGAGACCCACCGTCGAAAAGGCGCCATAGCCGAGACCCATCAGCGCCGCCGCGACCATCGTCATCTCGAACGTCGGCACGAGCGCGATCGCGACCCCCGAAGCGGCCTGCACGACTGTGGCGGCGATCGTCAGACGGCGGCGATTGCCGGTGCGATCCGAGATGATCCCGGTCAGCACCGAGGCCAGGACCACGAACACCGTGTAGACCACGATCAGCAGGAGGAGGTTGTCCTGGGCTGTGGCGTTCGGCTGTCCGAGCCCGTGCAGCAGGAAGAACAGGAACAGCGCGGTCCCGAGCGCGTTGCCGATGTTTGTCACCAGGCGACCGGAGAGCATCCACGCGAAGTCTCGGTCGCGCAGGGAGGCGAGCGCACGGCGGCCTTCGCGCGGCGGGCGCATCTGCGCGGTCGCGGCCGGGTCGGGCAGGAGGAGCGCCACCGCGGTTCCCACCACCGCGATGATGCCGGCGAGCAGCAGGTATCCCGCCTGGATGCCGAGCCCGAGGAGTACGACCAGCCCCACGCCGAGCACGATGCCGACGGCCTGACTCGATCCGACTGCCGCGGATGCGGCGCCGCGCTGCGTCGAAGGCAGCTGGTCGGCGATCAGAGCGGTGAAGGCTGCCGACGATACGGCGACGCCGACAGAGACTCCGACCCACGCCGCCCCGACGGCCCACGGGCCCTCTGCATAGCCGGTGAGAACGAGACAGACGGCGGTCAGCCACACGCCCGCGAGTGCCCACGGACGTCGGCGCGGCCGTCCGACACCCGCGCGATCCGACAGGGCCCCGGCCGCCGGCCCGGCCACGATGCCCGCCAGGCCGCCGATACCGAGCACCAGGCCCGAGGACACCACTCCCCTGATCCAGTCGTCCTCCGGGGTGTCGAGCTGTAACGGGAGGAGCAGCTGCACGGGCGTGAGCTGCACGGTCCAGATCGCCAACCACGCGAGTGTGAACAGCGACATCCACCGGAAGCCGACCTTCGTCGTCGTCGTGGTCATCGCGTCTCCTCCTCGTGCATCGTGCGTGTCTGCACGTTCTCCGTGCGGGAGGCCGCGATGAGGTCGCGGTACCAGTCGTAGGAGGCTTTGGGGGTGCGCTCTCCGGTCGCGAAGTCCACGTGCACCAGACCGAAGCGCTGGGTGTAGCCGTCGGCCCACTCCCAGTTGTCCAGGAGCGACCACACCGTGTACTCCTCGACCGGGACGCCGGCGGCGATCGCTTCGGCGACGGCGTTGATATGGCGCGAGAGGTAGTCGATCCGGTCCTGGTCGTCGACGCGTCCGGCGCGATCGGGCTCCGGGAACGACGCACCGTTCTCCCCGATGATCACGGCGGGCATCTCCGGGTGGCGGGCGTGCAGGTCGACCAGCAGGTCGCGCAGCGCGTCGGGCACGATCGGCCACTCCGGCCCGAAACCGGTGACAGCAGCGCCCGGCGTGGGGACGATGTCGAACGGGATCGGGCTCGACGGATCAGCGGCAGTCACGGTCGTCGGGTTGTAGAAGTTGATGCCGTAGAAGTCGATCGACGATCCGATCGACTCGAGGTCGCCCTCGCGCACGGGCATGTCGGGGAGGCCGAACACCGCGAGATCGGGATACGCTCCGGCGAGCAGGGGCTCGCGGAAGACGCCGTTGTGGATCGTGTCATACGTCAGCGCGGCTGCTTGGTCCTCTGGGGTGTCGTGCAGCGGCTGCACCCAGGTGTGATTGTTCACGAGTCCGACCTGAACAGCCCCGCTCGCGCGAAGGACCGTCGCGGCGCGCGCGTGCGCGAGGAGCTGATGGTGCACGGTCGGCAGGGCATCGAACAGCAGCTGCCGCCCCGGAGCGAGCGCGCCCGTCGCGTACCCCTGCAGCGTGGTCATCGCCGGCTCGTTGAGCGTGTACCAGTGCGCGACGCGGTCGCCCAGCCGCTCGGCCACGATGGACACGTAGTCGGCGAACCTCTCGGCGTTATCCCGGTTCAGCCACCCGCCGTCCTCCTCGACCGCGCTCGGCATCTCCCAGTGGTACAGGGTCGGGAACGGCGTGACCCCTGCCGCCAGGAGCGCGTCGACGAAGCGGGAGTAGTGGTCGAGCGCGGCGGTGTTGCCGGGTCCTCGGCCGTCCGGCTGCACGCGCGCCCACGGGATCGAGAACCGATAGCGGTCGAGCTGCAGGCCCGCGATGAGTTCCACGTCGGCGTCTGGGTGCCGATAGCTGTCGCACGCGGGATCAGCGGTCGAGCCGTCTTTCACCGCTCCCGCAGTGGCGATGAAGTCATCCCAGATCGAACGTCCACCGCCGTCCGCACGTGGTGAGCCCTCGATCTGCACTGCGGAGGTCGCTGCGGACCAGCGGAAGCCGGCAGGCAGGACGACGGGGACGGGGACGGGGCTCATCTCGCTCCTTGACGTCGATGTCGGGTTAGTGATGATTCTGCACCCGGTGCCACCCCTGCCGCGACTGAGTTTCGACATTCATCCGGTCTCCCCTGCGTGCGGGCGCCGCGCCCGGCGCTCGTTTCGCGCGATCCTGCCCACTGCTGGTAGAGTTGGTTCTTGGCTTGCGTGTGGGTTCTTCCCTCACGACCGTCGCGCAGCAGCCCTCTTCTGGTGCCGACACTCCGAATCACTCCTGTACAGAAAGCGTCCACACGTGGCAAACATCAAGTCGCAGATCAAGCGCAACAAGACCAACGCCAAGGCGAACGAGCGCAACAAGGCCGTGAAGAGCGAGCTCAAGACGCTCATCCGCTCGACCCGCACCGCCGTCACCGCTGGCGACAAGGCAGCAGCCGAGGCATCCCTGAAGAAGGCTGCCGTCAAGCTCGACAAGGCCGTCAGCAAGGGTGTCCTGCACAAGAATCAGGCGTCGAACCGCAAGTCGGCTCTCGCCAAGCAGGTCGCCGCTCTCTGAGCTGAAGCATCTGAGAAAGGCCCGTCCCGTTTTCGGGGCGGGCCTTCTTCTTGTCTGTGCTCACGGCCGGGATGAAGCGCTGTCGACTACTCGCCGAACGGCTGCCGCGTCGCGATGACGGTGACCATGCGCTCGAGCGCGAAGATCGGGTCTCGGGCAGCGCCCTTCACCTCGCCGTCCGCTCGCGCGGTGGCTTGGATCGCCATACCCAGGGATCGCTCGTTCCAGCCGGCGAGGTCGCGGCGTGCGCGATCGACCTGCCAGTCCTTCATGCCCAGGCGCTGGGCGAGCTGCCTGCTCGGCTCGCGGTTGCCCGCGACCCGTGCCATGGTGCGCAGCTTCATCGCGAACGCCGCGACCATGGGCACCGGATCGGCGCCGGAGGCGAGTGCGTGCCGCAGCGAGATCAGTGCTTCGCCGTAGCGGCCGGCGATCGCCGTGTCGGCCACCACGAATGCCGACACCTCCACGCGTCCGCCGTAGTACTTGGTGACGATGTCTTCTGTGATGTCGCCCTCGACGTCTCCGATGAGCTGCTGGCACGCGGCGGCCAATTCGGTGAGGTCGTCGGCGAAGGCGGAGACCAGAGCCCGAAGCGCGGGTGGCGCGATGCGCTTCTTCGCCGTGCGGAACTCCCCTGCTGCGAAGTCGACCCTGTCGCCGTCGCGCTTGATCGCCGGGCACGCGATCTCGATCCCCCCACCGGTGCCGGCGCGGAGCGCATCGAGCAGCTTCTTGCCGCGCACACTCGCGCCGGTGTGACGTAGAACGACGGTCGCGCCCTCCTGCGGATGCTCCAGGTACGAGACGGCCTCCTGGATGAACGCGTCGGAGCAGCGCTCGACGCCCGAGACTCGCACCAGCCGCGGTTCGCCGAACAGCGAGGGCGAGGTCAGCGCGAGCAGCGTGCCGGGGGCGTAATCGTCGGCACGGACGTCGGTCACCTCGAGCGCGGGGTCCTCGGCGCGCAGGTAGTCTCGGACACCGGCGATCGCACGTTCGGCACAGATCTCTTCGGGGCCCGAGACGAGCACCAGGGGCGCCGGCCGGGGCTCACGCCAGGAGACCTGAGGAATCTTGGTGGGCTTAGCCCCGCCACGGGATGAGTTTCGCGGAGCAGCCATATTCCCAGACTACCCGGGGGCACCGACGCTCGACTCTGCCCACACCTGCAGTTCGCCGGCCTGCATCCCGATCAGGATGCGCCCCTGCTGGTCCGTGCGGAGCAGGTGTGCCCCGCTTGCGGCCAGGAGATCCAAGGTCTCATCTCGCGGATGTCCGTAGTCGTTGTCCGCTCCGGCGCTGAAGATCGCGAGCGTCGGGTCCAGGGCCTCGTAGAGTCCGGGATCCTGATCGGCGCTGCCGTGATGCGCGACCTTGACCACCGCGTACCCGCTGGTGAGCGGGGCCGTGCGCGTCAGCATCCGTTGGGGTGCCGCCGACAGGTCCCCCAGGAACAACGATCGGGGCACTTCCCCACCGGCGAACTCCACGATGACGCTCGCATCGTTGCCCTCGGGGAACGCGACCGATGCACGCTGTGGCCACAGCACGCGCCACGCGGCCGCACCGATAACCCCCTGAAGACCTGCCGCCGCGTCGTGGACGATCGCGCCCCCGGTTGCGAGGCCGTCCAATGACAGTTGGTCCGCCTCGTCCGACGGTGGACCGTGGAGCACCTCGTCGACGCGCCCCTGGACGGCCTCGAGACCGCCGACGTGATCCAGGTCGAAGTGCGTCAGCACCAGCAGATCGATCCGGTCGACGCCCAAGGACCGAAGACACGCCCGCAACGCCTCCGGTTCAGGTCCGGTGTCGATCAGGGCGATCTCACCTTCCGACCGCACCACCAGAGCGTCGCCCTGCCCGACATCACAGGCCGCGATCGCCCATCCGTCCGGTGTGCGGAGCGTGGCCAGTGGTCCTTCCAAGAGTGCATGCCCCACGCCGAGGGCGGCGACGATGATCAGAACAGTTGCCGCGCACCGGCGGACCCATCGCGACCAGATCCACGTCCGTCCGGACGTCGCCCTCGTTCTCCGCAGCAGGACGACGCCGATCGCCGCGCTCACGACCGCGACGAACAGGGCGCTGGGAATGCCGGCCGGGAGCAGGATCTGCGCCATCGGCAACTGCGCAGCGGTCGTTGCGGTGGTCGCGATCCACGCCGTGGGCAGCCATGCGGATGCCGCCAGCAGATCGGCGAGCGGCGGCACCGGCGCGGCCAGACACGCGAGCATCCCGACCACGGTCGCCACCGGCGCGGCAGGAGCCGCGAGCAGGTTCGCCACGACCCCGATCAACGACTGCTGCTCCGCGAACAGGGCGATGATCGGACCGCAGACGAGCTGAGCAGACAGCGGCACCGCGATCGCCAGGGCGAGCGGCGCCGGCAGAACGCGCTCGAGACCGCGTCCGAGCGGAGGCGCGAACAGGATGAGAGCTGCCGATGCTGCCGCGGATAGCGCGAACCCGGGTGTCGCCGCCAACCACGGATCGGCGATGAGGATTCCGGTGACGCCGAGGGCCAGCATGCCCGCTCCGGCTCTCGGCCGACCGATCAGCACGGTGACCATCGCGATGCCCGCCATCACGGCGGCGCGGATGACGCTCGGTTCCGGGGTGACGAGCACTACGAAGCCGCTCAGCGCCGCAGCGGCGAGCAGTACGCGCACACTCCGTCGACACCCGCACAGCGCGGCCAACCAGAAGACGGCGCCCACGACGATCGCGCAGTTCGCGCCGCTGACCGCGGTGAGGTGGCTGAGACCGGTGCTGCGCATGTCGTCGTTCAGCGCCTCGGACACGGCACGGGTATCCCCCACGGCCAGCCCGGGCAACAGACCCGCTCCCGGCTCCGGCAGACCGGCAGCCCGCTCCACGAACGTACGACGCAGGCCCGCCGCGACCCCGAAGATCCCTCCCGCCGGCTGCACGACCTCCGCCTCGCTCGTGTAGACCACGAGAACCGAGCGCTCACCGGCATCCGTCGCCTCCGCCTCGCCGACCACACGAACCACGGCGCCGAGATCGAACCCGTCCCCCGGCTCCACCCCGACCCGTACCGGAACCGACACCGATCGCGGTTCTCCCCGCACTCCGATACTCACGGTCTGCGCCTCGAACCACAGCCGCCCATCCTGACCGACCGATGCCGACGACGTCACGCCCGCGATCACCTCCACCACACGACCTCCGGATTCGGTCGCCTGCACTCGCGCCGGGAGCGCCAGGCCGACCGTGACCAGAACGGCCGCCATGGCGGCGAGCATCACAAGTGCGAGCCCCGCGCCCGTCGCCGCTCCCCTCCGACCCGCACCGACGAGGACGATCACGACGCCGATCCCGCATCCGCCCGCGAGCCACCACGTCATCGGTGGGCAGAACACCGCGAGCAACGCGGCGATCCACACCCCGAGTGCGACCGGCAGCAGACGCACGTCCGATCGCGTCATGCTGCTGCCGGTCTCACTCGCATCCGGCCACGCTAAGGCGCGGGACGGGCACCACCCGCGCGAGACTGCCGCAGATGCGCGGAACCTCGCTCGTGCCCCTTCTGTGCAGAGGGAGTGAGTCTCCTAGCCGGGGCGCCTAGGTCCTTCTCGTCGGGCGACGCTTCCTCGCCACCATCCCTGTCACGGCGCTCCGCTGTCGCAGATTCCGGTGCCGTCGGAGCGATTCGCACACAGACGACTTCCCTCGTCGGCCAGTCCGGAGAGCGTGGACAGGCGACTCTCGAGCTCAGCATCGGTGGCATCCTCCGCCAAAACGAGCGTCGTGCTGCGCGGGGTGCTCACCAGTGAGGCGACGTCGCCGTCTGCGAGCAGGTCGCCCGCGGATGCGACGATGTCCCCGAGTCTCGTCGGTGCCGCCGTCACGCTGAGTGACGGCTCATCGGGGTCGCCCACGGTCACCGTCAGCGTTGTGAAGGCCGCCGATTCGGGGCGTGCCGACAAGGCCGTCGCCGCAGATCTCGCCTGCGCCACGGAATCGACGAAGAACTCGACCCGGTCGTCATCGGTCCACACATTCCGCACGCCCGAGACGTCCGCAGGCGCCACCGCACCGAGCAGCGCACGGGCCGAATCGCCGGATGCATCCGCGCCGAGCAGCACGAGCGGGCTCGCGAAGACGACCACCAGATCGGCTTCCGTCGCGGCGCTGAGCTCCTGCGCTGCGGCGAGATCCGCTTCTTTCGCGAGGGTGAGCTTCAGCCGTCCTGGCTCAGCGCGCAGAGCGGTGACGGTCACCTCGTTCGACACCGCGCGCCAGACCTGTTCGACGTCGTCGACCCAGGCGCCCGCGTTCCCGTCGATCCGTACCCGATCATCCGCAACGATCGCCAGATGCAGGTTCGCTCCGCCGGTGACGTCGTCGAGCAGCATGGGAATGGTGCGGGCGAGGTCGAAGGCCAAGACGGGACTGCCCGCTCCGTGCTCCGCGAGCTGGACACTCACGCCCGTGACGCCCTTCGCCTCCGTGCGCGCGCTGAGAATGACGGAGTCGACCCGATCGTCATCCACGAGATCGAGCCCGCGTGCCATCGCACCGGCGCTGATCTCGGCATCCGCGAAGACGGGAACGGTCAGATCGGCGGCCTCTATCGTGATGCGCACGTCCTCGGCCGCGTGTTCACGCGCGAACTCGCTCAGACGATCGGCCAATGCCACCAGCTCGTCGCCGGAAGCGGTGTCTCGTGCCCGCACCTCGGCGCTCAGCCCATCCGTGAAGGGCATGTTGTCTGCGGTCGAGAGTTCGAAGTCTTCGACCGTCTCGTCTCCCGCGAAGGCCGCGCGGAAGTCGCCGTGCAGAGCGGAACCACTGCAGGCGGTGAGCAGCGACACCGTGATCAGGCCGACCACTCCGATCGCTGCAAATCGTCCTCGTGTCCGCTGACTCGTCGCCCCCATGACTCTCAGCGTATCGAGACGGCGCGGTGGAACGCTCAGACCACCGCCCCGGCGTACATCTCTCCCACCGGCACGGCCACCGACAGCACGTTGCCTGGTTGCGCGAGCGGGCAGGCCCATGCCGGGTCATACGCGCAGGAGGGGTTGTAGGCGAAGTTGAAGTCGAGCACGATCGTTCCGGCCGCCGCATCCGAGCCGAGGTCGGCACCCTTGATCGTGTCGATCAGATAGCGTCCGCCGCCGTACGTCCCTCCGGGTCGGCCGGCCAGTGCATCGCGCACCGGGATGAACAGCCCGCCGCCGTAGGACTTCAGCCGCCAGACGTCGAGCGAACCGGCATCCGGGATCTCGACAGCGCCGATCCGCTCGAACGGCACGATGCCATCGGTTCCGGTCTCGAAGTCGAAACCGCCGGGTTCGGCAGGCAGGATCGGAAGTTCGAAGCGCCACTGCGGGTCGTACGAGGCGATGGGCAATCCCTCGAAGAGCGTCCGGTCCCCCGCTGACAGGGCAGTGGCGGGATGGTGGAGCATGAGCTCGTCTCTCTCGATCCGCCACAGCTCGTGCGCCTCTTCCGGAGAGTCCATCTGCCGCACGGCGGCGTACAGGGCGAAGACGCGGCGGCGCCAGTCGACGACCTCGGCGGCGGTACGGGCGTTCATGAGCGTCATGGACCCAGGGTACGGGCCCGGGCGCCCGACACGGCGCCGCCCCGACCCACTCACACCCGAACCCCTTCACGGATCGCCTCCAGCAGCTTCTCTCCGATCCCCGGCACAGCCAGCAGATCGTCGACCGATTGGAACCTGCCGTTCTCCTCGCGCCACGCGATGATCCGCTCAGCGAGCGCCGGGCCGATGCGAGGCAGCGTCTCGAGCGCGGCCTGGTCGGCGGTGTTCAGGTCGATCAGGTCATCAGCAGCTCGCACTGAGGGCGCACCGGGATCGCCGACGGCTCCGACGACAGGCACCACGATCTGCTCTCCGTCGGCCAGGATGCGCGCGAGGTTGACCGCCCCCAGGTCGGCGTCATCCGTCGTTCCGCCGGCAGCTGCGACCGCGTCCACCAGGCGGGCATCGACGTCGAGGACGTAGAGTCCAGGGCGCTCCACCGCTCCGAGCACGTGCACGTAGAGGTCACCGCGCGGCGCCGGGGATGCAGCCGCGCCGGTCAGAGGAACGGACTCGCTCGGGGCGGCCTGCCCCCGCATGATGCCCAGGCCGACCGCGGCCGAGAGCACGACGAGCCCCAGCACCACGGCCGCCCCGATGCTCAGTCGCAGACGATGCGGCCGCGCGCGCGACGCCTCCACCGGCGGCGTGTCTGAAGAGACCATCCCGCCACGGTACGAGCACCCGGCGGGCTCCGATCCTCTCCGCGCCCGCGCTGGTGCATAACCGTCATCGCGCGGCGGACGTGCAGGCGGAGTCGCGGGCACGCGATTCCGCCGCCGTCGATCGTTATGGCCCTGTTGCCCGGTGCATCGCATCCCCGGCTACCGTCGAAAGAGGAGGTGGCACGGATGCGACGGATCACAGCGATGGCGCTGCTCGGCATCGCGATGCTGCTCAGCGGCTGCGGGCTCGTCCCCGGCATAGGTCCCGACCCTCGCATCGAAGCCTCACCCGTCGCGGAGGTCGTGTGCCCCGAGACGTATGAAGACGACTACGCCGAAGCCGGTCTGGTCCCGGCTGGATTCACCGCGGTCGCCGTGCTGCGATGCGACCCCTTCGCCTCGCAAGAGGACGCATCGGGAACGTGGTCGGGCGCACTGTTGGAACGGCGGCAAGGCGATCTCGGCCCCGTGCTCGCGGCCCTCGCTCAGCCGAGCGATCCGCACTCGAGCGGCCCCTGCCCGGCGATCGCCTACATGGTTCCCGAACTCTGGATCGAAGGCGCCGACGGAACGGTGATCCGGGTCGCGATCCCGACGGACGGTTGCGGTGCTCCCAAGGCCGTCGGCCTGGACGAGGCGGTCGAGTCGTTGGAGGTGGTGGAGGAGACGTTCATCCCGACGGCACTCGTCGAGTCGAACTCCGCGAACATGGCCGGTTGCGACACGCAGCCGCAGTTCCTGATCATCGCCGGTCTCGATGACCTGCAGGAGACCGAGCAGCAACCACCGGGGAGCACTCCGCTCTCCGACGATGCGCTCATCCCGATGGCGATGCCGGCGTGGCCGGAGGCAGACTCCATCACGGGCGCACGGCTCTGCGACTACACCGCCGCATCGTCGGCGCAGAGCACGTCGGGCGCGGACACGACGACGTTCGTCGGCGTACGAGAACTGGACGCCGACGCAGCACGGGAACTGACCGCCCTCGCACGCACGGCACCTGCTACTGCACGCTCGTGCTCGGCGACAGCCACCGCCGTGATCGTCGTCCACCTCGAGCACACGGGTGGAGAGGTCGCCGCGACGGTCGAACTCGACGGATGCGCGCGCCTGATCGACCCGGGGATGCGGGCACGCACCGCGCCCGCAGAGCTGCTGGCGCTCCTGAACCCGGAGACCTGATCGCCGGCCCCACCATCTGGCGGGGCCGGCGCAGGAGCAGAGCGCCGTCAGCCCTTGACGGCGATGCTGACGATCTTCGGGGCGCGCACGATGACCTTGACGATCTCGCGGTCGCCGATCGACCGGATCACGCGCTCATCCGCCATCGCCAGCGCCTCGAGCTCGGCCTCGCCGATACGCGCAGGCACCTCGAGCTGCGCGCGGACCTTGCCGCCCACCTGCACGACGGCCGTGATGGTGTCTTCGACGAGCAGAGCCGGGTCTGCGGAACGCCAGGTGACCAGGCCGACAGACGGCTCGTGGCCGAGGATCTCCCACATCTCCTCCGCGGTGTGCGGAGCGATGAGGTCGAGCATGACGGCGACGGTCTCGGCGGCTTCGCGCACCGCAGGATCCGCCGCCCCTGCTCCGCCGTCGATCGTCTTGCGGGTGATGTTGACGAGCTCCATGAGGCGCGCGACCAGCACGTTGAACTTGGTCTGCTCGACGAGCGCCGGCGCCTCGGCCAGCAGCTTGTGCGAGGCGCGGCGCAGCGCGGCGTTGCCGCCGTCGAACACCACGTCGACAGGGCTGGAGACCTCGCCGGCGATGCGCAGCGCGCGTGCCAGGAACTTCTGCGCACCGGTGGTCGAGACGTCGGCCCAGTCCTTGTCGTCCTCCACCGGGCCGGCGAACGCCAGGCCCACGCGCAGCGCGTCGGCGCCGTGAGCGTCGAGCTCGTCCTGGAACAGCACCAGGTTGCCCTTGCTCTTCGACATCTTCGTGCCGTTGAGGATGACCATGCCCTGATTGATCAGGTTCGAGAACGGCTCGGTGAAGTCGATCAGGCCCATGTCGAACAGCACCTTGGTGATGAAGCGTGCGTAGAGCAGGTGCAGAATCGCATGCTCGACACCACCGATGTACGAGTCCACGGGGGCCCAACGGTCCGCCTGGGCGGGGTCGAAAGCCATGGTGTCGCTGTTCGGCGACAGGAAACGCAGGAAGTACCACGAGCTGTCGACGAAGGTGTCCATGGTGTCGGGGTCGCGCAGCACCGGGTCGCCCGTCTCGGGGTCGGTCGTGCGCACCCAGCTCTCGGCGCCCCCCAGAGGCGAGGTGCCCTTGGGCGACAGGTCGAGCCCGTCGACACTGGGCAGCTTCACCGGCAGCTGGTCCTCGGGGACCGGGATGATGCGGCCGTCGTCGGCGTGCAGCATGGGGATCGGCGTGCCCCAGAAGCGCTGGCGCGAGATCAGCCAGTCGCGCAGGCGATAGTTCTTCGCCGCACGTCCGGTGCCCCGGGATTCCAACTGCTCGATCGCCCGCGCGATCGCGTTGCGCTTGGAGAGTCCGTTGAGCGCGCCCGAGTTGATCATCCGCCCCTCGCCGGTCAGCGCGACGCCGGTGGATGCCGGGTTCTGCTCGTCGAGCGCGGCACCGGTGTCGATCGGCACGCCCTCTTCATCGACCTCGATCACGGGCATCGCACCGGTGATCGGAGCTGTCGTGTCGACCACGACCTTGACCGGCAGGTCGAAGGCGCGGGCGAAGTCCAGGTCGCGCTGGTCGTGTGCGGGAACCGCCATGACCGCGCCGTGACCGTAGTCGGCCAGCACGTAGTCGGCCGCCCAGACGGGCAGCTTCTCGCCGTTGACCGGGTTGATCGCATACCGCTCGAGGAAGACCCCGGTCTTGGGGCGATCGGTGGCCTGCCGGTCGATGTCGGTCGTCTTCTGCACCTGGGCGAGGTAGTCCTGGAAGCGCTGACGAACCTCTGCCGGCGCATCCGCCGCCAGTTCGGAGGCGAGATCGGAGTCCGGGGCCACCACGAAGAACGTCGCGCCGTGGAGCGTGTCGGGGCGCGTCGAGAAGACGGTGACCGGCTCGGTGCGTCCTTCGATCTCGAAGTCGACATCCGCACCGATCGAGCGGCCGATCCAGTTGCGCTGCATCTGCAGCACCTTGTGCGGCCAGAAGCCCTCGAGCTGGTTCAGGTCATCCAGCAGACGATCCGCGTAGTCGGTGATGCGGAAGTACCACTGCGTGAGCTTCTTCTTCACGACCTCGGTGCCGCAGCGCTCGCAGCGCCCGTCGATGACCTGCTCGTTCGCCAAGACCGTCTGGTCGTGGGGGCACCAGTTGACCGGGCTCTTCTTTCGGTAGGCCAAGCCGCGCTCGTACAGCTTCAGGAACAACCACTGGTTCCAGCGGTAGTACTCGGGGTCCGACGTGTGGAGCACGCGGGTCCAGTCGAAGGAGACGCCGTAGGACTGGAACCCCTCCTTCTGCTGCGCGATGTTCGAGTACGTCCACTCGCGCGGGTCCGCACCGCGACGGATCGCCGCGTTCTCGGCGGGCAGGCCGAAGGAGTCCCACCCGATCGGGTTGAGCACGTTGTGACCGCGGTGACGCCAGAAGCGCGCCACGATGTCGGAGTAGAGGTAGTTCTCCGCATGCCCCATGTGCAGGTCACCTGAGGGGTAGGGGAACATCGCGAGCACGTAGCGTCGCGGGCGGGTGTCATCGTCGCCACCCGTGAGGAAGGTCTCGTTGTCTGCCCAGTACTTCTGCCATTTGGCCTGGATGGCATGCGCCGACGACGACTCGTCCTCGGCAGGAGCTGTGGACAGGTTCTCAGACAACGAACACACGACCAATCTGATGGAAAAAACGGGATCAGTTCAGGATATCGGAACCCCAGAGCACCGGCAGGACGGCGCCGAGTGCGGCAAGCGGCGCCCGCGCCTTGGTCGCCACCTCAGCGACCTCCGCCGCGGGATCGGAGCCCCAGGTGATTCCCCCGCCCGCACCGACGACCGCACCCTCGGCGTCGATCACGATGCTGCGGATCACCATCGCCAGATCGAGCGCGCCATCGACGCCCACATACCCGAAGCATCCGGCGTAGACGCCGCGCGCCGCGCCCTCCAGGTCATGGAGCCGGGCCATCGCCGACAGTTTCGGCGCTCCGGTCATGCTCCCGGCCGGGAAGGTCGCGTCCAACAACGCTCCGACGGTCGTTCCCGCCACGGCGGTTCCGGTGACCGTGCTGACGAGTTGATGCACCGCAGGGTAGCTCTCGACGACCCAGAGTCCGTCGACACGGATCGTCCCCGGTTCGCAGACGCGTGAGAGATCGTTGCGCATCAGATCGACGATCATGACGTTCTCCGCGCGCTCCTTGGGGTTCTCCGCGAGCTCCGCGGCGAGCGCAGCATCCTGTGCAGCATCGGCCGAGCGGGGCCGGGTTCCCTTGATCGGCCGGGTGCGGATGACACCTCGCTCGGCATGCAGGAACTGCTCGGGACTCGCGCTGAGCAGGGCCCGCCCGCCGATGCGCACGAACCCGCCATGGTGCGCGGGGGTCGCCGCGCGGAGGCGCAGGTACACCTCGACGGGGTCATGGGTCCCGGGCACGGAGAAACGCGTGGTGAGGCACAGCTGATAGGCGATGCCCGCGCGGATCAGCTCCCGGCAGCGCTGGATGAGCCCGGCGTACTCGTCGGTGTCGTGCCGCGCCTCGGCGATCAAGGGCGCACCGGTCGGCGGTGCACCGGGGCGCGACGAGGCGACGTCGGCGGCGGAAGCGGACATCGCCGCCAGGGCATCCGTCCAGGTATCGAGTCCGTCGGCGTCTGCGAGCGCCCACGTCTGACCCGCGTCATGGTCGAAGGCGACGACATGCGTGGCACCCAGCCACGCTCCCCCCTCGGTCGTGCTCTCGAAGACTGGCACTCCCGCAGCGCGGGCTCCGCTCTCATAATCGAGCCATCCGACCCATCCCCCCGAGAATGGAGGCAGCGTGGCGTCGGACGATGCGGCGTCGAGTCTCAACGCGGCAGGAAGCTCCGCGATCGTGCCCCGGCCGATGAAGCTCCACCCCGTGCGGGCATCCGCTCCGGCGTCGAGCCAGAAGACCTCGGACTCCGCCGCCTCCAGCCACCGGAACACCGCGACGGGCTCGACCCAGGCGGGGAGCAGACGGGCGCGCAGGCGTTCAGGCACGCTTACAGACTAGGACCGTCGCGCTCCCGTATCCTCATGGGGTGGATGACCTGCTGCTGTGGATGTTCGACTTCGTGCAGTCCATCGATCCGGTCACCCGCACCCTGATCGCCGGCATCGCCGTCCTCCTCGAGACGAGCGTGCTCATCGGTCTCGTCGTCCCCGGTGACACGATCGTCATCATCGCCTCGATGGGCGTCGCCACTCCCCTCGAGGGCGTGTTCATGGTGATCGCCGTGGTGATCGGTGCCTTGATCGGCGAGAGCATCGGCTTCGTCCTCGGACGCTGGCTCGGTCCGCGCATCCGCGTGTCCTGGCTGGGGCGCCGCATCGGCGAGCACAACTGGGTCAGGGCCGAGCGCTACCTGGAGCGCCGAGGCGGTCTGGCCATCTTCCTGTCCCGCTTCCTCCCCGTGCTCCATTCCCTGGTCCCGCTCACGGTCGGAATGAGCGGCTACTCCTACCGACGCTTCCTCGCCTGGACGGCCCCCGCCTGTCTGCTGTGGGCGACGGCCTACGTCTCGGTGACATCGCTCGCTGCCGGCGGATTCCGTGAGTTGGTGGATCGCGTGCACTTCGCCGGCTACATCTTCGTCGGTGTCATCGCCCTGTTCCTCCTGCTGGTCTTCCTCGGAAAGAAGCTCCTGACCCGTCTCGAGTCGCGTCATCTGGATGCACCCGACGCGGAACACGAGAGTGACGTGAAAGACTGAAGCAATGGCTTCCGCACCCCCGGCGCCCCGAATCCACTGGTTCGCCCGTCTTGAGCACCGCCTCCATGTGTGGCGCGAAGGTCGAGCGCGCCGTCGAGGCCGCGCCGCGACGATCGTGCCGTTCCCCGGATACGGAGGCCCTGGATGGGTCCGCGTGGTCGGGCGCGTCCTGATCGTCCCCGCGCAGCGACGCACCAAAGACGGCGAGCTCGCGAGCGTGCGCGGCTGGCGCAGCTTCGTCGGCATTCCGGTGAGCTTCGCCGCCGTCGACGTGCATATCGGCGACACCACCCACCATGTGGTGGCCGACCGCGGCGGGGTGGTCGACACCCGCATCGCCGCCGACCTGGAACCCGGCTGGCAGACGTTCACGATCTCGGTCGAAGGTCAGGAACCTGTCGAGGCACGCGCGTTCATCGTCGCGGAGTCCACGAACTTCGGCGTGGTGTCCGACGTCGATGACACGGTGATGGTCACGGCACTCCCCCGTCCGTTCATCGCGTTCTGGAACTCCTTCGTGCTCGACGAGCACGCGCGCATCCCGGTGCCGGGCATGGCGGTGTTGCTGGATCAACTGCTCCGCCAGCACCCCGGCGCCCCGATGGTCTACCTCTCCACAGGCGCGTGGAACGTCGCGCCCACGCTCTGGCGTTTCCTCGGACGACATCTGTTCCCGGCCGGCTCCATGCTCCTCACCGACTGGGGGCCCACGCACGACCGCTGGTTCCGCAGCGGCCGCGAGCACAAGCTCACGAACCTGCGCCGCCTCGCCGCTGAGTTCCCGGATGTGAAGTGGCTGCTGATCGGCGACGACGGACAGCACGACGAGTCGATCTACACGCAGTTCATGGACGAGCACCCCGAATCCGTCGCCGGGGTCGCCATCCGACGCCTGCTCCCCGCCGAAGCCGTCATGGCCGGTGGTCGTGCCGGACGTGAACCCCACTCCGAGGACACCGCGCCATGGGTGAGCGCCGAGGACGGCGCCGGGCTGCGCGATCTGCTCGGTGAGGCCGGCATCCTGCACTGACATGGCACTGTCACGCGCGGAGTGGCTCGTCCGAGAGCTCGCTCATCAGGAGCGGGCTGATGCACTCATCGCCGACCACCGCGCGCGCTCTCAGCGCGGTGAGAAGCATCCGGTCTGGGACTTCCTGTTCACGTACTACAGCTACAAGCCCGCCCAGTTGCGGCGCTGGCATCCTGGAGCCGGCGTGGAACTGGAAGATGCACCGGAGCGGTCGGGGTGGCGCTGGTATTCCCCTGGGGCCTCCACAAACGGCGTCGTGCCGGACGCCGCAGCCTTCGCCGCGGGGAAGTCCGATCTGGCAGGGCTCATCGAGCGGATGCTTCGCCGCACGGCCTCCCGCCCCGGGCAGTTCGGCTGCTTCGGGCTGCATGAGTGGGCGATGGTCTATCAGGCCGACGAACTGCGGCACCCGGTTCCCCTACGTCTCGGGCAGGCCGGCACGGATGCCGTCGTCGAGAACCACGACCTGCGCTGCACCCACTTCGACGCGTTCCGGTTCTTCACGCCTGAGGCTGTGCCGCGCAACCGTGCAGCGCTGACCCGCGAGGACCAGCCCCTGTTCGAGCAGCCCGGTTGTCTGCACGCCGGGATGGACCTGTACAAGTGGGCGACGAAGCTCGGACCGCTCATCCCCGGCGAGCTGCTGCTGGACACGTTCGAGCTCGCCCGCGACATCCGCCTCCTCGACATGGAGGCCGCGCCCTACGACCTCTCCCCGTGGGGCGTGACTCCGGTGCCGATCGAGACGGCGGAGGGGAAGGCCGAGTACGTGCGCAGACAGCGGGGCTTCGCCGACCGCGGCGCTGCTCTGCGCACGGCATTGCTGGAGGCATGGCTCGGTACCCCCGTCAGCGCCGCCTGACGGCTCAGTCCGCCGGCGTGCAGTCGGGACACACGGTCCATGCGGACGTCGCCGACGACAACTGCAACCTCAGCGCCATGACGCGGGTGGCCGCGTCCTCCAGCCGCTCGGGAGGCAGTGTTCCGGCGTCGACCGCGGCCGCGATCGCACCAGCCATCTGACCAGCCGTCTCTCTCGTCGAACCGGCGATCATGAGGACCAGATCGTTCCCCGTCGCCACGGCGGTGACCGCGTTGGCGATCGGGTCGGCATACTCCGGCACGCCGGACGAGGTGAGCATGCCGAGGTCGTCTGTCACCGAAACACCCTCGAACCCCATCTCCTCGCGTGCGATCTCGTGCCACTTCGTCGACATCGACGCTGGTGCCGCATCGACGGCGGTGTACGCCAGGTGTCCGAACATCAGCAGCGACGCCCCGGCATCGATCCCCGCAACGAACGGCAGAGCATCCGATGCGCGCCACTCCTCGAGGCTCATTCCTGTGGACGGGATCGCGTGGTGCGAGTCGCCGGGCGCGGCTCCATGACCGGGGAAGTGCTTGAGCGTGGATCCGAGGAACTGTTCCTGCGCGGTCGTGGCGGCAGCGACCCGCTCCGCAGCACCGGACGGCTCCGTCCCCAGCGCACGCCCGTAGATGAACGAATCGGGATCGGCGGCGACATCGGCCACCGTGCCGAAGTTCACTGTGATCCCGGCCCGAGCGACCAGCGACCCTCGTGCGGCGAAAGCGCTCGCGGTGTCGGCGACGGGCATGTCCTTCAACACCGTGGATGCGGGGTATCCATCACCGTGCAGCCGAGAGACGATGCCGCCCTCCTGGTCGACGGCGATCAACGGAGGAAGGGCCGGATCGATCGTCAGCGCGGCGGTGAGCGTCTGCAGTTCGGCCTCGGAGGCGGGGACGTTGGCTCCCATCAGGATGAAACCACCGAGGCCGCCCTCCATGTACGCGCGCAGCTCTTCGGGGTCTGTGCCGGAGACGTGGCCCATCACGATGCTCGCCGCCTGCTCAGCGGTGGTCATCTGCGCCACCAGATCGGCGGCGCGCCCCGTAGGCCCCACGCCGGACGTCGAGGCAGCGGCAATCGCACCGGGTGCCGGGCCCCCGGGCGCAGCCGCGGCCGGAGTGGACACGACGGCGAAGGCGGCGAGCACGAGGCCCGCCACCGCCGCTCCCCGCCGTCCGCTCATGGTGTCCCGCTCGCTCGGTGGCCGGTGCCGACCTCAGCAGCCGATCGCGTCGGCGATCGGCTCGGCTGTGTCATCGTCTCCGTTGCCGAACCGGATGGTGCGACCGATCGTGCACGGCTCCTGCAGCGCTGCGGCGATGACCGCGGCCACATCGGCCCGCGCCACAGCCCCACGTCCGTCGGGGTCGATCTGGATCCGGCCGGTCGGTTCGTCGAACGTGAGGGTGCCCGGAGCGAGGATCGTGCCGTCGAGCGACATGCTGCGCAAGTGCTCGTCCGCTGCCCACTTGGCGTCGGCGTAGGCGAAGAAGGAGTCCTCCGGCGGCACGCCGTGGTCCGCGGTGGAGCCGAGCCAGGAGACCATGACGTAGCGGCGCACCCCCGCGCGACCGGTCGCGTCCATGGAGCGGATCGCCGCGTCACGATCGACCGCGTACGTGCGCTCCCGAGAACCGCCTCCGGCCCCCGCCGACCAGACCACTGCGTCATGACCGCGGATGACCTCGGCGATCGCATCGACGTCCATCTGCTCGACGTCGGCGACGAACGCGTGCGCGCCACCAGCCTCCACTTCCTCGGTGTGAGCCGGATTACGGATGACGGCGGTCACCTCGTCTCCCCGCGCCACGAGAAGCGGGGCGAGAAGCAGGGCGATACGGCCGTGGCCGCCGAACACGATGATGCGGGACATGATTTCCTCCTCTGTCCGCCCAGCTGGATCTCAGCGGGGCGTCTGCGAGCTGTCGATGACGAACGCCTGCGGGTGGCCGGGAAGGTAGCGTACGACGACCGGCTCCCCTGTCGAGATGTACGCGTCGCGGTCGGGGTACACCGCAGGCGTGAAGAAGTTACTCTCGAGCGTGTACTCCACACCCTCTGCGGTCGTGAAGGTCACCCAGTCGCCGTCTGTGGTGGCTGTCGTCGGGCGACCGTTGTCGTAGATGTAGGCGCGGGTCACCGGCACGCCCGTGAGACTCAGAATCCCGATCACCAGCGATGCGAGCATCACGAGGGCAAGGACGCGGAAGAAGATTCGCAGCACGCGACCGCCGACCTGACCCCGCGGCCGATCCTGCGCACGTAGAAGCCCTTCGCGCTCGCGGATCTGCCGGAGCCCTCCGCCGACCGTCGCACCGCGTGCCGACATCACGAACAGGCCCAGGATCGAGAACCCGGCGATGAACACCATCGCGTAGCCGTGCGCAGCCGGGAAGTTCAGCAGCCAGAACACGGAGTCCAGGGCGTTCATCGGGAAGCCTCCTTCTCGATCGTGATCGCGATCGTCTGCGGATCCTCGCGGCGATAGAACGCCCAGATGGGCGCCCCGACCTGAAGACGTGAGATCGCCTCGGGGTACACGAAGACCGTCGTATCGGCCTCCCACGTCGCCGCACCCTCCGGCGCCATCAGCACGCGCAGCGCGAGCTCGCTCTGGCCCTCTCGGCGCTGCCCGGTCGGGCGCACTTCGAGAACCGACGCCGGCACCTGCGTCCCCGTCGTGCGCGCTCTGACCTGCCTCGGATCGATGAGGCCGCGCTCGATGCGCCAGGCGATCAGCGCGTCCGACACCACGGGGTCGTTCGGATCGGCGAGCTCGACGACGTCCTGATCCGTGAGGCTGTACCGCACGGCAAGCGGCTGCCCGACCTGGAGCGCACCGAGGTCGCTCGGCTCCACGAGCATCCGCAGCTGCGCGATGAAGTCCTGCTCTGCACGCGGAGTCACCCGGATGAACACGTCGTACTGGGGGACGTCGTTGACCGTGAGCCCCGTGCGCGACACCTCGACGATGCGTCCGATGCCGATCTGGGCTTCGCCGCGCACCTTCTTGCGGCGCCCGAGACCTGACATGGTGCTGCCGAACGTCAACAACAGGCCCCACGCGACCCCGATCATGATCGGAGCGCCCAGCGTGTCCTCGCCGGAGAACGGAAGGATCGACTCGCGCTGGTTCACACCGAACAGTCCTTCGCCCACCCAGATGAGGAGCCAGACCGAGAGCACCAGCCAGATGATCGTGAGGACGATGCGGAGCATTCCTTCAGCGTACCGAGGGCGCCCGACGTGCGCTCCTGCACTTCGAGGAGTGCCGCGATGGCCATCAGCTGCGGACTGCGTCTGACTGCACCGCCTCCGTCGGCTCCGAGGCGAGAGCACGCTGCACTCCCTTCGCCGCAGATCGGCCCGCGCGATTCGCGCCGATCGTGCTGGCCGAGGGTCCGTAGCCGACGAGCTGGATGCGCGGATCCTGCACCGCGGTGGTGCCGCGCCCGTGCCGGTCGAGCTGGATGCCTCCCGCTGCGCTGCGCAAGTGCAACGGCGACAGATGAGTGATCGCCGGCCGGAACCCGGTCGCCCACAGGATCACATCGACCCTCTCGAACGAGCCGTCCGCCCAGCGCACGCCGTCCGGCTCGATACGCTCGAACATCGGTCGCCGGGCCGCATACGCACCGAGCTGCTCGGCTGCGCGCTCCTGCGGCCGCAGGATGAGACCCGTGACGCTCACCACGCTCTGCGGCGGGAGCCCTTGCGCGACGCGCTGCTCCACGAGGGCGACCGCCGCGGCTCCCGCCTCCGGAGTGAAGTCGTCGGTGCGCCAGATCGGCTCGCGACGAGTGACCCACAGAGTGTCTGTCAGCGGAGCGAGCGCACCGAGGAACTGGACCGCCGACGCACCACCGCCCACCACGAGCACCCGCTTGCCGACGAAGTGCTCCGGCCCCGGGTATTCGACGGTGTGCAGCTGCTCGCCAAGAAAAGTCTCCATGCCCGGGTAGTGCGGAAGGAACGGGTGCGTCCACGTGCCTGTCGCGTTCACGAGTGTGCGCGTGCGCCACTCTCGCTCCCCCGCGCGCACGACGAGCGTCCCACCCTCGTCGTCGACGCGATCCACTGCCACCGGCCGGATCACCGGCAGCGCGTGGGTGCGCTCGTAGGCTGCGAAGTACGCGGGAACGGCGACGTTCGCACGCTCAGAGTCACGCGGCGGCGGGGTGTCTCCCGGCAGTTCGGCCACACCGTGCACATCGCGCATCGTGAGAGCGTCCCAGCGGTGTCTCCAGGCACCCCCTGGCTCGGCGTCCGCGTCCAACACGACGTGCGAGATCCCGAGACGAGCCAGATGGAACGACGAGGACAGGCCCGCTTGCCCTGCGCCGATCACGATGCTGTCGAGGATGCTCACGTCTGAGTGAACGCACGGGCCGCTGCGGTTGTTCCGTTCGTCAGCCGACGGTGAGCGGCGATCAGAGCTCGATCTCGTAGTGCGTGAAGCCGGTGTGCGCTGCCACACGGTCGTACAGGCGGCGCGCTGTCGCATTGCCGTCCTGTGTGAGCCAGTACACCTTCTCGCATCCCTGCTGCTCCGCCCAGCCCCTGACATGCGCGATCAGTGCGCCTCCGGTGCCCGCGCCTCGCGTGCCGGGATCGACGAACAGATCCTCGAGATAGCAGTACCCGGAGATGCTCCACGTCGAGGGATGCGTCAGCCAGTGCACGAGTCCGATCGCCTTCCCCTCGCCGTCACGCGCGATCGCTCCGTGCACGCCGTCGTCGGCGGTGATCCGGCGGAAGGTCTCGCGCGTCACCTCTGCCGACACGTCGGACTCGTAGAACCGCAGATAGCCGTCCCACAGCTCCGACCACTCGTCGATGTCCTCAGGGCGGATGGGCTGAATGCTCGTCATGCGCTCAGCCTAGGCGCGGCGCGCCCGGGAGGTGGTCGCCGATTGGTGCTCACGCTGATTCGTGTAGTACTCTTTTCGAGTTGCCCCGCGGTACGAAAGGGCAGCGTGAGGGCCTGTGGCGCAGCTGGTAGCGCACCTGCATGGCATGCAGGGGGTCGGGGGTTCGAGTCCCCCCAGGTCCACAAATAGCCCCTGGTCGCCCAGGGGTTTTTTGTGTTTCTGTGGCGTGTCGAGCCGCACGATGGATGAAGAAGACCCCGCCACCCTGGTGGGTGGCGGGGTCGACCGGCCATAGCCGCGGTCACGCAGCAAGGGCCGATGAATCGAGGTTCGGATCACTCCCTGCGGAAGAGAGTGCTGCCGAATCCTAGGAGCATGAGACACGCGCCCAGAAGGCCAGTGAGAGCAGCTGGGGCGAGGTTCCCGGTTCTGTACTCAGCATCGGAGGCGTAGCCCTCAGCGATTGCCATGACGACGGCCAGGACGATGACGGCCGCACCCACGAGGCCTACGCTGACCATCACGCGCCGGGTACTCACTGTCACGGTTACTCCTAGGGGTTGCATGCTGCTGCCAAGACGTTGCTGTAGCTTACGTCAGGCCGCCACGCGTCGAGATTCCACGGTGACTTGAACGGTGCGACATCGACATGGCACCGCAGCTGGTTGTAGAACTTGTTGCCCTCGTAGTGCGAGGCCACCCAGAGCTTGTACTCGGCCCACCAGTTCGAGAACGGCGTGATCGCCCAGCCTGAGCGAGGCGTGACACTCACAACGATTCCGTACGGGCTCGATGGATAGGTGACCTTGGTGATGAGGTTTCCCCGGACAGCAGGGTCAGCAACAATCGGATAGGTGTAACCGGAGTCATGCTCAACGACCTGCACGAGCGTGTCCCCCTGCTGTTCATACCAGGTGGGCACGTTGCGGCCGTTCGCATCCTTTGCCCAGGCGGGGTCGATCATGGCCGCAGGCTGACCGGCGGCGTCAAGGACGGCGAAGAATCCGTCTCCTGCATCGATGAGTTCTCCGCCGTCGGCCACGGCGATCGGATACTCGTAGCGCGTCGGCGCGGAAGTACCTTCGATCAGAGTTGTGATCTGGACAACTCCGTCCTCACGGACCAGGGGCACAGTGATCGAGCCGTCCGTGTTATCGAAGTGCACGAGCCCTTCTTCGTCAGCCACGCCTGGCGCTGCATCTGAAGCGTTAGGAAGTCCGATCGTTACAATAGCGCCGCCTTGATCCAGAGCTACACCGGCGGAGGCGTCCATAGGGACAGTAACAAGGGTGTCCCGCTCAGGAATATCCGCAACATACTCCTCAGTAGCCTTGCTCTCTTGCACCGCGAGCACATCTGCGTTGGCGGGGCCAGGTGTGGCCAATTCGATGGTCTCGAGGGTGGTGGGATCATCTATCGGGTCGGCAGCCATGGCCGGAGACGCCACGCCAATACACAAAGCCGCAACGGCACCTGCGGTGATTGTAATCCGAGCAAGGGGTTTCATCTTCATCATGTATTTCTCATTCCAGTCAGCTGGACGCTCGATTCGCCCGAGCCCGATTGACGCTGGCATGCAGACTCCAGGTCGTCTGTAGGCCACTTGGGGGACACACGCTCGATTCGCCCTACATCCCTATGTGCCGACCTGAATCACATTCCAGCATTCCGGAACTCATTGCGCCGAAGCCCCTTCCCTGGCTCGCCACCCGACCTTCTTGGGTGGATGGGGCTGCTTCGATATGAGCCTGGTCTTGCGCGGGGCGCCGCTATCGCGCTCATCCAAGGGGGTGTCCAATCGAACGGCCCTGGCAGCCGCCCTCGCTAGGTCGCGTCACCGTGATATCGCTGTTCAAGAAGCATGGCGATCACATCGTCCACGAAGACGTTCGGCTTGATGCAACCCGCTCAGTGGTAGAGACGGCGATCACGGCCTGCTTCATTCCCGGGGGTTTTCGATATCCGCGAGGCGCAGGAATGGCGCGTCATCTATCCTGCATTCGTGCAAAAGCTCCGAATCCTCTCATCGTCCGTCCTCGCCGTCGCCGTGGTCGCAGTCGTCGCGGGATGCGCGGGAGCCACGCCCGAAGTCGACGCGGCTGCCCCGCCGACCCCGATTCCCACGACCTCGGCGACAACCATAGAGGCAGCGGCATCCTGCTTGTCGATCGATACCACCGCACCCACCGTCGACGGGGTGACCTTGGGCACCTGCTTCGCTGACGCCCTGCACGCGGTCGGGTCCATGAAGGCGACCAACGAAACGGGAGACCGTCGGCAGCAGGCCGATATCCGACTGCGACCCGACATCGCGATCCACACCACCACCACTGACTCCGACGGCACATCCGAGGTGATCTTCGTCGATGACGTGGCCTACGAAGACGACGGTTCCGGGTGGATCCGCGGAGATGTGTCCTCGGAAGATGACGATGAGATGATCCTGGGAGGCGTCGGCGAGCTGCTGGTCGCCGTGTTCGCCGGTGACGTACTGAAGCAGTCGATCGCCGCGTGTCCCGTCTGGAACATCGAGCCGGGAAGCACGAGCATCACGCTGCCTGACAGCCGGGTCGTCGAGACGCGGGAGTTCGCCTGCGCGGCACCTTTCGAGAGCTTCGGCACCACGGTGAGCCCGATGAGCCTCTGGATCGACGAGGATTGGACACCGTACGGAACGCAGAGCACCGTGACCGGATTCGGACAGGTGATCGACGGCGCACAGTATTACTTCGATCATGGTGTCGAGGTCGACATCGTCGCCCCGATGTGAGGCGTGACGCGACCACTTCCCTACCGGCAACCCCACCGCGGGTCAACCCGCTCCCTGACGTCAGCGCACCGTCCTACCGTGAGGGGCACCTGACGAAAGGACACACCATGTCGAACCCCATCCCTCCGATCGTGCCGATCCCTGACGACGACGCGCCCGACGTCCCCACCCGCGAGGTGGATGGCGAGACGGTGCTCGACCCTGATGCGGATGACGCTCAGATGACGAGCGTCGAGGCGGACCGGATCGCGAGCAGCGCGGATGCCGACCCGTACGACGATGACGACGAGTGATCTGCCCCTCCCCTGCCGCCCTACGCGGGCGGCGGGGGAAGATGCGGGATCGGGACGGGGCGCGTGGCCCTGCTGACGCTCAGCATCCGCTGCACATCATCGAGCACCGCGAGTGCGGAACCGTAACGGGTCGCGAGCGGCAGATCCCGCAGCCACACGACTTCGACCTCGGTGTCGTCCAGCTCGTAGACCCGGGCGACGGCGTGTCGGGAGTCGTCCGGCGGGTAGCGCAAGTCGCTGATCACCCATTCCGATCGTGAGACTCGGCGCAGCGCGCATCTCGGATCCGGTACATCAGACATTCCTCAGCCCTCCCAGACCTCGTCCCCCACACACACGAGTGTGCGCGAGGAGGTCCCCGGAGGATAGGCCCTTGACAGGATCTCCCGGGTGACCAGGGTCAGTGGATCGCGGCCTCGGCGGAGGCGACCTGGGCACGCCACCACGGCGTCTCGATGAACCCGCGCTTCATGAACACCAGTTCCATCGCCGCGTTCCACCCGCGCACGCCCTTGAGGTGGGCGATGGTGCCGGTGAGGAAGTCGTGCAGCGTCTCCGTCGAGGGCAGGATGATCTCGCAGTACAGCGAGTTCTCCTCCAGCACGGTGGCGAGGAAGCGCACTGACACGTGCTGAGCGAGCGTCTGCGCGACGGAGGCGAGGTGCGATGGCTCTACCCGGAGCATGAGCAGCGTCTCGGCGCTCATGCCCAGCGCAGACGCCGGCACCATCGTCACGGTCGTGAGGCAGCCCGCGCTGCGCATGCGTTCGTACCGGCGGCGCACGCTGCTCTCGTTCATGTCGAGCTTCGCAGCGATAGAGAGGAACGACGCCCGCCCGTTGATGCTGAGCTCCTCCACGATCGCGCGATCGGCGTCATCGAAGTGCGTGGGATCGCAGGTGTTGGGTGCGGGCATGTACGACTGCGGGTCAGCGGTGGGCTCGGCGTGGGAGTCGTACAGTTGGCGCCCCCAGTCGAAGCTCACCTTGTAGGTGTGCACCACCAGGTCGCTGCGCCAGCGCTCGACTCCGGGGATGCCCTGCAGGTCGGTGAGCACATGCGCGTAGTTCGCGGAGTCGCCGGGGATCACCACCTCGGCGAAGACGTCGAACTTGCCGGTCACCAGCGTGACGAAGCGCACATACGGCGATCCGATCAGTGCCTGCGCGACGGCGAGCTGCGCGCCAGGGGTGCAGTTGATCCGCACGAAGAACGTCTCGACATGACCCTCGCTGCCGAGGGTCGGCACGATACCCACCCTCACGACGCCCTCGGCGAGCAGTTGCTGCCCCCGCCGCGTGACGGTCGATACGGATGCGCCGGCGAACTCGGCGATCGATGTCCAACTCGCTCGTCCGTCCTGCTGGAGGGCGACGACGATGCGTCGATCGAGGTCGGTGACGTCTCGAGAGATGTGCACTCCACTCATCGTGTCGGCGGGCACACCCGGTGCAGGAACCCTCGCACTGTTCTGGTCCACGCCTCTGCCTCCTCGATCTGCGGCGAATGTCCCGACTTCTCGAACACCACCATCTCAGAATCCGGAATGAGATCGGCGATCACCTGGCTACACGATACTGGCGTGATCCAGTCCGTCCGGCCCACGGTGATGAGTGTCGGCACCTCGATCTCATGCAGCCGGGGCTTGAGATCGTAGTTCGGCAGGTTCACCGAGAACGCGTAGTTGTGAGCCTGATAGCGGTACGGGGTGGCCTGCACCTTGCGCTCGACGGCATCAGGATCGTACGTGAAGTCGTACAGCGGCAGGATCTCCCGCCAGCAGTCCTTGAGGTCCTCGTCGTCGTATACCCGCCCCACGTCGATACGATCGAACTTCTCCATGTCGATGGTCACGCGGTCCGAGGCGAGGGCGTTCTCGCGCGCGAGATGCGCGTTCGCGTTGTCGGGCGAGGTGTCACGCAGCACGACGGCCGACACGCGGTCCGGGTACCGCAGGGCGTACTCCATCGACATGAAACCGCCGTAGGAGCCGCCGGCCATCACGATCTTCTCGGCGCCGATCCACTCACGCAGACCGTCGATGTCGGCAGCCCACTGCTCGTGGCTGTAGATGCCGTTCCCTTCGCTCTGCCCGCTGCCGCGCGCATCGAACACGATCACCCGGTACTCGTCAGCGAGGCGGCCGAAGCTCGCCCGAGGTTCCGCCCGTGATCCCAGGCCAGGGGCCCCGTGGTGGGTGATGATGACGGGCGCTCCTTCGGGCCCGAGCACCTCAACGGCCAGGTGGTTGCCGTTGATCTCGACCCACTGGTGATCGGTCGTGGCAGCCGCGAACTCGGGAGACACCTCGGGCGTCGATGACATGTGATCCTCTTTCTCGAATAGTCGTGTGGCGCTCAGAGCGCGATGGTGCAGTCGTCGAGCGCGCGGGGGAAGGTCGTCAGCGCCTCGGCACCGCCGGCGGTCACGAGCATGCTGTCGCTGATCCGGTATCCCGCGTGCCCCGGCACATAGATGCCCGGCTCGTTGGAGACGACCATTCCCGCTTCGAGCACGGTCGCGTCACCGTCTTCCAGCCACGGTGCCTCGTGCATGCCGAGTCCGATCCCGTGCCCCTGGCGGTGGCGGATGAACGCGCCGAGACCGGCATCGCGGATGACGTCGAGGCACAGCCGGTTCGCATCACGACACTCGAGCCCGGCGCGGATCGTGTCTCGTCCCGCCTGCTGCGCGGCACGGATGGTGTCGTGGTAGCGGCGCTGATCGTCCGTCGGCTCGCCGAGCACGAAAGTGCGCTCCCCCTCGATGAAGCGGCCGCCCACCGCGCATCCCAGTGACAGCATGAACGTGTCGCCCGCTCTGAGCCGGTTCACGGAAGGAAGCCCGTGGGGGAAAGCCGAGTTCGCCCCGGAATAGACCAGGCCGCCCGCGAGGAGCGAGGCCACGACCACGTTGCGATGCTCGGCGTACATGAGCTCTGTCCCGACCGAGGTGACGTGGCGTTCGAGCTCCGCCTCGGTGGGCAGCACTCCCCCGGCGGCGACGGCGTCGGTCACCAGCTGCACGCCGGCATCCACCATCCGATCGGTGATGCGCGCGGCCTCGCGGTGCAGCACGACCTCCTCGGGGAACTTCACGTACCTGGCGCGGGTGATGAGGTCGGAACCGACGAACTCCGTGTCAGCCATGGCAGCGCGCACGGCACTGAGCCGCTGGTACGACATGGTCGAGGCGAAGCCCACTCTGGCCGTGCGCCCGACGACGTCGGCCAGCACCGCGAACGGCGGCACGACACCGGGATACTCGAAGAAGGCGACGAGCTCGGCGCGCGCGGACTGCGATTCGGCGTACTCCCGCTCCAGCTCGGGGAGCAGCATGACGACGCGGCCGGTCGTCTCGATCCAGATCGCGACAGGCCTCTCCGACGGGTGATGGAAGAACCCGGTGAGGTACGCGATGTCCTCGGGGTGATCGGTCAGAAAGGCATCGAAGCCCTCGTCGGCGATCCGCTCCTGCACGCGTGCCTGGACGCGATCGAAGAACTCGGGGGCGAGTCGCTGGTCGAACTCGGTCATGTCGGGCTCCTAGCGGGCGAGGTGGCGCGGGTTGCGCGCATCGTTGTACGAGATCGAGAGCAGCGTCGCCGAGAGCACCAGGATCAGGATCGCGATCGACGGGAACAGCGTCAGCCACCACGCGCTCACCATCGCCCCGGCCTGCTGGGCTTCGTAGAGGATCCGCCCCCACGACCAGGTGGTCGGATCGCCGAGGCCGAGGAACGCCAGGCCCGCCGCCGAGAGCACGGCGCGCGATGCGGTGACCACGACCGATACCACCACGACCGGTGTCACGGCCGGCAGCACGTGGCGGGTGATGATCCACAGCGGCGAGGTCGTCATGAGCCGAGACGCGTCGACGTACGGGAGTCCGACGACGGTGAGCGCCTGCGAGCGGACGAGTCTGGTCACTTCGGGCCATGAGAACGCCGCGACCACGAAGATGATCGTCGAGGTGCTGGGGCCGACCAGCGCGGCGATGAGGATCATCAGTGGGAGCACCGGCAGCGAGAGCGTCATGTCGACGATCACGCTGATGAAGCCGTCCAAGCGCCGGAAGTACGCTCCGAGCACGGCGATGATCGTGCCGAAGATGATGGCGATCACCGATGCCGCGACCGCGACCAGCACGCTCTGCTGCGTGCCCCAGATGACTTCGGAGAACACGTCGCGTCCGAGGGCGTCCGTGCCGAACCAGTGGTCCCCGCTCGGTGGACGCAGCACGTCGGGGCCGTAGCTGGCGGGGTACGGGGCGATCAGGGGCGCCGCGAGTGCGATGACCACCAGCAACAGCAGGAGCCCCAGCGAGATCATGCCGAGCGGGTCGCGTCGGAACGCACGCCAGGTGTGGGCGCTGGCGCGTTCGCTTCCGGCGGCGGTCGGCTCGCTCGGAGCCAGGGTCTCGGAGGAGGGAATCGGAGCGGTCATGAGGTCTTCACTCTCGGGTCCAGGTAGCCGTAGACGATGTCGGTGAGCGTGTTCGCGACCACCACGGTGGCGGCGAGCATCAGGAAGGCGCCCTGCAGCACCGGGAAGTCGAGCTGGGTGACAGCCTCGTAGATGCCGCGTCCGATGCCCGGGTAGGCGAACACGGTCTCGGTCAGCACGGCGCCGCCGACCAGGAAGCCGAGCTGCAGACCGATCAGGGTCGTCGTGGGCAGCAGCGCGTTGCGCAGCGCGTGCTTCCAGAGGATGCGCCGGCCGCGGAGTCCGTTCGCCTTCGCGAGGAGGATGTAATCCTCGCCGAGCGTCTCGATCAGCGTCGACCGCATCGTGAGCACGTAGGAGCCGACCTGGATGAGCATGAGCGACACGGCCGGCAGTACCAGGTGCTGCGCCACACTCAGATACCACTCGAGTCCGTACGTGTTGTTCGTGTATGCGCCGCCGATCGGGAACCAGCCCAGGTTCAGACCGAACACGAACAGCAGCAGGATCGCGACGCTCGGGACGAACAGCGATTGTCCCGTCACCCCGACGATCTGCACGGCGCGGTCGATGAAGCGTCCCTTGTGGGATGCCGCGGCGACACCGAGCGGGATTCCGATGATGATCGTCAGCACCAGTGCCGTCATGGTCAGCAGGAGCGTCCAGGGCAGCCGCTGCAGGAGAACGTCGAGAACGGGAATCGACTGGGTGAACGAGATACCCAGGTTCCCCTGCAGCAGCTGCCACATGTACAGGCCGTACTGGACGATCAAGGGTTGATCCAGCCCGTACTGCTCGAGGATGGTCGCCCGGATGGCATCCGTCATGTTCGGACTCGCCAGCGCCAGTGCAGGGTCACCGGGCAGCAGCCGCAGGAGCAGGAACGTCACGGTCACGGCGAACCAGATCGTGAGCAGACCTCGACCTGCGCGACGGAGAATGAACGATGCTCGGGACACCCGGGCGACCTTCCTCGAGATTTCGGTGGTTGTTACTCGACCGGGTGCGCGCTCGCGAGCGAGAGCGGGTTCACGATCGAGAGCAGCTCGCTCGGCTTCGAGATGAAGCCGGCCCACTCGTCGCTGGCGGCGAAGAACAGGTTCTGCGTGTACATGATGTTGTCGTAGACCTGCTCGTGCACGATCTTGTTCGCCTCGCGCATGATCGAGATCTTGTCGTCCTCGTCGAACGTGACCATTCCCTCCTCGATCAGGGCGTTGAGGTCGGAGTCATCCACATGGGTGTAGTTGATCGCTCCCCCGGGAAGGTACGACAGCGCGAAGTTCGTGACCGGGTCATCCATGATCGCGAAGTTACCCGCGTAGATGTCGTAGTCACCCTCGCTCGTCTGCGACAGGTACGTGTTGCGCTCCGTGCCCTGCAACTCGATCGTGATGCCCGCCTCCGCCGCGCTGTCCTTCACCATCTGTGCCCACTGGCTGGTGACACTGTCCTGCAGCGAGTAGATCAGGCGGAACGAGACCGGGAAGTTGCCACCGGCGTCTGCCGTGTAACCGGCCTTCTCCATGAGCTCGCGCGACTTCTCGGGGTCGAACTCGTACTCCGTCACCGACTCGTCGTAGTACTTGGCGAGCACCGGCATCAGCGCGCTGGAGCCGGTCGAGACGGCCTGCCCCTGCAGCACCACGGTGCGGATCGCTTCATAGTCCACCGCGTGGGCGAGCGCCTGACGGACCTCGGTCTTCGCGAGGTCCGGCTTGTCCATGTTGTAGACGAGGTGTGCGTAGCCGAGCCCCGGCGCCTCGATGACCTGCAGGCCGTCGGTGTTGCTGAGCTGCTCGACCTGTGCCGGCGGGAGCGCGTTCGCGATCACGTCGATCTCGCCGCTCTGCAGGGCGAGGATCTCGGTGTTCACGTCCGGATATACGCGGTACACGACTTCAGCAGGTCCAGGGACGCCGCCGTCGACCAGCGGGTAGTCCTCGACGCGCTCGAGCGTGTAGTGCTGTCCGACCTGGAAGTCGCTCATGATGAACGGGCCCATGCCCACCCAGCCGCCGTCACTGCCGTCGTTCGCGAACTCGGCGATCGACCCCTGAGGATCGAACACGTGCTTCGGCACCACCACTCCCCAGAAGCCGATCTCCTCGATGATCGAGGAGTCCGGCTGCGTGAGCGTGAGCTCGACGCGGGTGTCCGACACAGCCGTGGCCGTGTCGAGGTTGCCGAGCTGACCGTAGAAGGTACCGGGAGCCTGATCGCGCTTGACCGCGTTCAGCGTCCACGCCACGTCCTCGGCCGTCAGCGGCTCACCATCGCTCCAGGTGAGATCGTCGCGGATCTCGTAGAAGCCGGTGGTGTCGTCCACATAGCCCCAGTCGGTGGCCACGTGGGCCTCCTTGGTGCCGTCGTCGCTGATGCTCAGCAGGTGCGGGTACATCAGGTTCGTGATCCAGGAGTCGGTGCGGCTGTTGCCGAGCACCGGGTTGAAGTTGACCACATCGGTCGTCGTGCCGATGCTGATCGTCTCGTCGCTCGGACCGGTGCTGCCCGAGGACTCCCCCGGCTCCGGTGCGGACGGGGCGCACCCGGCGAGACCGACGGCGAGAGCCGCGGCCGCGCCCAGGGCAAGGAACTTGCTGTGCTTCATCAGACCCAAACCTCCTCGAGTACGCGCATGGTGTTGCCACCGACGACGGCGCGAATCTCGTCGTCGGAGTAGTCGTGCTTCACAAGCCAGCCGATGATGTTGTAGAACGCCTCGGCCGGGTTCTCGATCCCGTCGACGTACGGCTGCTTCTCGTACTCGACGTTGGCGTGCGCCTGGCCGAGTGACAGATTCGATGAGAACGCGTCGTGCAGGCCGACGTGGTCGCCGAACAGGGTGTCGGGGCCGAAGCTCACGTGCTCCAGACCCACCAGGTCGACACAGTACTGGAAGTGGTCCATGACCGAATCCAGCGAGTGCTTCGGGTGCTGCGGCGAGATGGTCGTGTGCGGTGCCGCTTCGATGCCGATCACACCGCCGCGCTTGGCGCACTCGATGATCGTCTCATCCGTCTTCATGCGGTTGGTCGGCCACAGCCCCCGGGCGCCGGCGTGCGTGATGAACACCGGGACCTTCGAGTGCGCGATGACGTCGAGACAGGTCTGGTCTCCCGAGTGCGAGATGTCGATCGCGATGCCCAGCTTGTTCATGCGCTCGACGGCGCGCTCGCCGAAGTACGTGAGTCCGCCGTCGCCGCGCTCCTTGAGTCCGCCGCCCAGCATGTTCGCCTCCGAGTAGGCGATGCCCATCTGACGCACGCCGAAGCCGTAGAGCACGTCGAGACGGTCGACCTCGTTCTCGATCATGGTCGAGGCTTCGAGCGCGAAGATGTGCGCGACGCGTCCGGTCTCGGCCGCGTGACGGATGTCCTTGATCGACTCGGCCTTGATCACGAAGTCCTGGTGTGCAAGGTCCGCCATGCGCACGCCGAGGTCGAACAGGACGTCCTGGTACTTCCACCCGGCGTCGCTCGAGATGCAGCAGGTGCCGTCCATGCCGTTGTCGAAGACGGCGGTCAGACCCGAGCGGGCGAGACCCTGGTAGCCGGTAGGTTCCCGGCCCTGGCGGATGTGGTCGCGCAGCTCACCCATGTCCTCGGGGAAGACCTGGACATGCTCGTGCAGGGAGATCACGGTCTCCTCGCGCAGCAGGCGCTCGGTGCGCTCCTTCTGCGCGTCGCTGAGCTCCAGCCCTTCATAGGCCGGAACGCGGCCGATCTGCTTGGCATAACGGAACTCGCGATAGTCCTTGCCCGCCTCGAGGTAGTCGTAGGCGGTGTAGCCGGTGTAGCGGTCTGCTTTTTCGAGCACGGATGCGCTCCTTCGGTTCGATGATGCGGGTGCGACTCCCGAGCGATGTTCGGGAGATTTCACTCGAATCTCGATGATTTCGGCACAAAAGTCAACCTTGATGATGATTTTCGGCTGAGATGTTTCCTGTTCGAAACAATTCAGAGGCAGAATGCTGGCATGATGACATCCATGGAGAACACGTCCGCACCTGCGCATGGCATAGTCCTCGACGTTCACGGCCTCACCGTGACGCTGTCCAGTGACGGACGTCGCAACCGCGTCGTCGACGGCATCGACCTCACCGTGCACCGCGGGGAGGTCTTCGCGCTGCTGGGTGAATCCGGCTCGGGCAAGTCGATGACCGCGCGAGCGATCATGGGGCTGATCGACAAGGGCGATATCGAGGCCGAGAGCATGACCCTCAACGGCACTGACCTGCTGTCCCTGAGCACCGAACAGCATCGCCGCATGCGCGGCGTGCACGTGAGCCTGGTCATGCAGGATGCCCTCTCGGCCCTGAATCCCGTGCTCAACATCGGCGACCAGATCATCGACCTCATCCGCGCGCACCGCACCGTGAGCCGACGAGCAGCAGAGAAGCGTGCCGTCGAACTGCTCGGCCTGGTCGGCATCCCGACACCCGACAAGCGAGTGCACGACTTCCCCCACCAGTTCTCCGGCGGGCAGCGCCAGCGCATCCTCATCGCCATGGCCATCGCGTTGGAACCCGACCTCATCATCGCGGACGAGCCGACCACCGCCCTCGACGTCACGGTGCAGGCGCAGATCCTCGATCTGCTGCTCTCGCTGCGCGATCGCCTGGGCATGGGCATCCTGCTCATCACGCACGATCTCGGGGTCGTGATGGAGGTGGCCGACCAGGTCGCCGTCATGCGCTCGGGGCGCATCGTCGAGGCCGGCAGCGCCGACACGGTGCTCACCGCACCGCAGCACGAGTACACGAAGCAGCTGCTGCACTCCATGCCGCGCGTCGTGACCGCGGCGAGCGGAGACGTGGACGCGCCGCCGATCCTCGAGGGCCGAGGTCTGGAGCGCACGTTCCGCTCCGGCAGCGGCCGTCGCGCACATCGTGTCGCCGCCGTCGCGGGAGTCGATCTGCACCTGCGCAGCGGGGAGATCCTCGCGGTCGTCGGGGAGTCCGGGAGCGGCAAATCCACACTTGCGCGGATGCTGGTCGGCCTCGATACACCGGATGCCGGCACACTGAGCTACCGCGACCAGGATGTGACCCGCGGTCGCCTGCGGGATCGCAAGGTCCTCCGCCGTGGAGTGCAGATGGTCTTCCAGGACCCGTACATGTCATTGAATCCACGCATGACCGTGCAACAGATCATCGCCGAACCGCTGGCGGCGAACAGATCCGGAACCCCGGCGACACGTCGTGAACGCGTCGCCGAACTGCTCGAGCTCGTGGGGCTGACGCCCGAGATGGGCTCGCGCTTCCCACATCAGTTCTCCGGTGGGCAGCGTCAGCGCATCGGCATCGCCCGCGCCCTCGCGCTGCATCCGGACGTGCTGGTGTGCGACGAACCCGTCTCCGCGCTCGACGTGTCGATCCGCGCGCAGATCATCGACCTGCTGTGCGAGTTGCGCGAACGTCTGGGCATGTCGATCGTCTTCATCGCCCACGACCTCTCATTGGTGCGCCACATCGCCGACCGCGTCGCCGTGATGTACCTGGGCAACATGGTCGAGATCGGTGACACAGAAGACGTCTACGAGAACCCGACGCACCCCTATACGCGGTCGCTGCTGTCGGCGATCCCCCCGCAGACGCGGGCCGAGCGCGGCATGCTGCAGCGACGCACGGCGATGTCGGCCTGAAACGAGTCGCCGCCCCCGGAGCTGCTCTCGCAGTCCGGGGGCGGCGATCTGGGGAGGTCACTCCCCCGCGACAGGCTCCGCCAGCTCGATGGGTACGACCGGGCAGTCCTTCCAGAGGCGCTCGAGGCCGTAGTAAACCCGCTCCTCCTGATGGAAGACGTGCACGATCAGGTCCCCGAAGTCCAGGAGGATCCAGCGTGACTCTGCTCGCCCCTCGCGGCGCACACGCTTGTGGCCCGACTCCAGGAGTTTGTCCTCGACCTCGTCTGCGATAGCGGCGACGTTGCGCTCGCTGTTACCGGTGACGAGAAGGAAGATGTCGACGAGCGGAAGTGGCTCCGAGACATTCAGGGCGACGAGGTCTTCGCCACCCTTGGATGCGGCGGCGTCTGCGGCTATGCGCAGCATTTCTTCGGCAGTTTCAGGTGATTGCATCAGAACACATTCGTAGTGAAGGCGAAAATGAGGACGACGCCCAGGGCGAGCGCGAGGCCGCCGGCCGTGATCGCCAGGATGAGCATGAGCTTGTTGCCCTTTTCTGGCGCGGGGGGACGAATCACCTCGCCGGCGGGCTTGATGGTACTGACCGCGGAGCTCGCCGCGATCGGCGTTGGTGATGACGCGGGAGGCAGCTCGCCGTCGATGAGTACGGCGTCCACCTCCTTGCCGTCTGTCGTGCCGTGCGCGTGCCCCTGCGAACCGATGCCCTGAGGCAGTTCGTAGGAGCCCGTGACCAGGATCTCGCCGGTGGATGCGACAGGTCCGGAGAGGGATCCTTCACCGGGCGACGGCGTGAAGATGAGGGCGCTCGGCGCGATGTGCTGAGAGCCGGTGGAATCGCCGACCGAGAGAAGCTCGTCGAACGAAGGAGTGAAGGGCTTGGGTGCTTCTTCCGTCCCGCCCAGGAGCTCTTCTCCGAAAGCGGGATTCACGGTGGGACGTTCGCCCTGCAGCACGTCGTCGTCTGCGTCGGCGACATCGGCGAGCACGTCATCCGCGTCCTCGTCGGTCTCGATCCCGAGTGCCGCGACGTCGTCGACATCGTCAGCGGGCTCTTCGATGACCTCGAGCGGGACGTCGCCGACCGAATCCGCAGCGCTCACGGCGCTCACAGGCTCGACCGTCGCGATGTCGTCGACGCCTTCGTCGTCGTCATCGACGTCGGATGGCACCGGCCGAGCGAAATCGGGAACGGCAGACACGATGGGCGAGGAATCGACGACCGTCGCTTCCTCCGCGGACGAGGCCTCGACGTCGGCGTCGCTCACGGGGACGGTAGAGGTACCGGTACGCTCCTGCGCGCGAGCTTGACGGCGGGTGAGCGGAGCGTGGTCGGCGTTGACGTCAGCAACCGCACTGTTCTCCGCGACGGGGGCTGGCGCGACCTCCGCCGAGTCGACCGGATCCGGCAACGGCGGAGCCGGGGGCACGACCAGGTCGGCTGTCGCCGCCGCAGCGGCATCTTCCGGGGTGATGACCGGCGTCGAACCCGTCAGTCGAATCTCCCGCAGCTGCTTACGGGTCAGCGGACCCTGCTGATCCGATGTACTCATGCCTTGCTCCGATACAGATGATGCTTCGCGATGTACTGGACGACACCGTCGGGGACGAGATACCAGACCGGCTGATCGTCGCGAACGCGTTCACGGCAGGCCGTCGACGAGATCGACAGGGCCGGCACTTCCAGTTGGCTGACATTGTCGCTCGGGAGGCCGTCAGTACTCAGGACATGTCCTGGGCGAGAGACCGCGACGAAGTGGGCCAACTCCCACAACTCATCATGGTCCCTCCAACTGAGAATTTGCGCTACGGCGTCGGCGCCGGTGATGAAGAAGAGCTCCGCATCCCCACGATCGCGCTTCAGATCCTTCAGCGTGTCGATCGTGTAGGTAGGTCCCTCACGGTCGATATCCACGCGGCTGACCGTGAACTGCGGGTTCGAGGCCGTCGCGATCACCGTCATCAGGTAGCGGTGTTCGCTGGGTGTGACGCCCGACTTCTGCCAGGGGTGACCGGTGGGCACGAAGACGACTTCATCCAGATCGAAGGAGTGCGCCACCTCGCTGGCGGCGACCAGGTGCCCGTGGTGGATGGGGTCGAACGTACCGCCCATCACGCCGATGCGCGGAGCACGCGAGGTCGCTGCATTCATGGGGGCCTAGTGGCCGTGTCCCGCCCCGTGGCTGTCTTTACCGTGCTTCGCGGCCCAGGCCTCCGCCTTCGCGGAGTGACGGTTGGCGACGTTCTTGTAGGAGAGGGTCACCAGTCCGAGGAACGCGAACACGATCGCCGCGATGACCCCGAAGATGAGGGTCTCGAGGGCGACGTTGCCATGGTGCTCGGTTTCGGCAGCGGCCATCGCGATCTGTGCGACGAGGTTCATCGGGGCTCCGTTTCATGACCGGGTACGGTACAGCGTCCCCCAGTCTAGTCCTCAGCCGCGCGTCTGCCCTGATCCACGCGCCAGCCACTTGGTGCTGGTCAGCTCGGCCAGGCCCATCGGACCGCGCGCGTGGAGCTTCTGCGTCGAGATGCCGACCTCAGCGCCGAACCCGAACTCCGCTCCGTCGGTGAACCGCGTCGAGGCGTTGGCCATCACGACGGCAGAATCGACCTCGGCCAGGAAGCGCTCGATGTTGCGCGAGTCAGTGGAGATGATCGACTCGGTGTGTCCGGTGCTGTAGCGACGGATGTGGTCGAGCGCCTCATCGAGCGAGTCGACGACCTTGATCGCGATGTCCAGGCTGAGGTACTCCGTCTGCCAGTCCTCCTCCGTCGCGGGGATGACGTTCGAGACGAGTCCGGCCACGATGTCGTCGCCGTGGACCGTGACGCCTTCGCTCTGCAGGGCGCTGGCGATCAGCGGAATCAGCCGCGGTGCGGCCTGGCGGTGCACGAGGACCGTCTCGACCGCGTTGCAGACGCTCGGCCGCTGCACCTTGGCGTTCACGACGATGTCGCGTGCCCAGTCGTCGGGGGCGCTCTCGTCGAGCACGATGTGCACGTTGCCTGCGCCCGTCTCGATCACGGGGACCGTCGACTCCGTCACCACGGTCTCGATCAGCCCTGCGCTGCCGCGCGGGACCAGGACGTCGATGAACCCGCGGCCGTGCATCATGGCCTTCGCGCCATCCCGACCGAAGTCGTCGACCGTCTGGATCGCTTCTGCGGTGATGCCCGCCGTCGCCAGCGCATCACGCATGACCTGCACGAGCACTGTGTTGGACTCGTGCGCGGCGCTCCCTCCGCGCAGCACCACGGCGTTTCCCGAACGCAGCGCGAGCGCCGCGATGTCGACCGTGACGTTGGGCCGCGCCTCGTAGATCGCTCCGACCACGCCGAACGGCACGCGCACCTGCTCCAGACCCACACCGTTCGGCATCCGATGCCCACCGACCACCCGGCCGACAGGATCAGGGAGTGCGGCGACCTGACGCACCGCGGATGCGAGCGCTGCGACGCGCTTCTCGTCCAGGCGCAGACGGTCGATCAGCGAATCGCCGATACCGTCGGCGCGACCGCGGGCGATGTCCAGCGCGTTGGCTTCGATGATCGGAGCGGCATTCGACTCCAGCGCGACGGCGATGGCCTCGAGCGCACGAGCCTTGTCATCGCTGGTGAGGGCGGCGATCGCGCGGGACGCTTCCTTTGCGCGCTCGAGACGCACCTGAGGGGTCTGGTCGGTCATCCGCCCAGTCTAGAGCGTGGGCGAGGGCCAGGATCGGAGCATGACGACCGCGGGAAGCGGTCAGACGGCCGGCTCGAACCAGGTGCCGATCTCGGCGCCGGCCAAGGCCTTGTCGACCAGGTCGGCACTGGTGACGAGTACGCCGATCCCCGACGCGGCAGCGAGCCGGGCTGCGGACACCTTGGTCGCCGCTCCCCCGGTTCCGACGCTGTTCACGACGGTGGCACCGAACTCCAGCCCGCTCAGATCCGCATCCGCGGCGATGATGTCGATCGGCTCGGCACCGGGATCGGTGGGCGGCTTCGTGTACAACGACTCGATGTCGCTGAGCAGGATCAACGCGTCGGCCTGGATCAGCTGTGCGACGAGAGCGCCGAGACGGTCGTTGTCGCCGAACCGGATCTCCTGCGTCGCGACCGTGTCGTTCTCGTTCACGATCGGGAGGACGCGCAGTCCCATCAGCCGTTCCATCGCTCGGCGCGCATTGCTGCGCGACGTCGGGTTCTCGAGATCACCGGTCGTCAGCAGCACCTGGCCGGCGACGATCTGGAAGGGCCGCAGAGACTCCTGATACCGGTACACGAGCATCGTCTGGCCGACCGCCGCGGCGGCCTGCTGCGTGGCGAGGTCGGTGGGCCGCGCATCGAGCTGCAGGAACGGAATACCGGTGGCGATCGCACCGGACGAGACGAGCACCACCTCGGCGCCGCGCGCGTGCGCAGCAGCCAGCGCCTCGACGAGCACCGGGATGCGCCAGGATGACTCACCACTGATCGAGGACGATCCCACCTTCACCACGATGCGTGACGCGGTGGCGAGATCGGCCCGCGATCGTGCGGTCACTCCTCGTCTCCCCGGTAGGCGGCGAGACGCTGAGCTTCCACCTCTGCTCGGGCTTCGGCCTTGGCGTCCATGCGCTCGTAATAGGTCTCACGACGCTCGGAGGTGGTGCGGCGCGCGTTCGGGGCGAGTCGGGGGTCGGTGCCTCGCGGTGCCGTCATGAGCTCGGCAGCCGAGGTCATCGTCGGCTCCCAGTCGAACACGATGCTGTCGGCTTCGCCGATCACGACGGTGGAGCCCTGAACGGCTCCGACGCGGAACAGCTCATCCTCGACGCCGAGACGCTCCAGGCGGTCGGCAAGGTAGCCGACGGCCTCCTCGTTCTGGAAATCGGTCTGCTGCACCCAGCGCACCGGCTTCTCACCGAGGACGCGGTACACGTTGCCGTACGTCCCACCCTCCACGCGGATGCTGAACTCCTTCTTGGAGCGGCGGGGACGGATGACGATGCGCTCGGGCACCTCGACGACGGTCTCGGCGCGGTGCTTCTCGACGATCTCGCCGAGAGCGAAGGTCAGCGGACGCAGTCCCTCATGCGAGATGGTCGAGATCTCGAACACGCGGAATCCGCGAGCCTCGAGGTCGGGGCGCACGAGCTCGGCGAGATCCCGCGCCTCTGGCACGTCGATCTTGTTCAGCGCGATGAGCTGCGGGCGCTCCAGAAGCGGCGTCTGCCCCTCCGGCACTTCGTAGGCGGCGAGTTCGCCGAGGATCACGTCGAGGTCGGAGATCGGGTCGCGACCGGGCTCGAGCGTCGCGCAATCGAGCACGTGCAGCAGCGCGGAGCATCGCTCGACGTGACGAAGGAACTCGAGGCCGAGGCCACGGCCTTCGCTGGCGCCCTCGACGAGACCGGGAACATCGGCGACCGTGTAGCGCGATTCGCCGGCCTGCACGACACCGAGGTTCGGGTGCAGCGTGGTGAACGGGTAGTCGGCGATCTTCGGCCGTGCGGCCGAGATGGCGCCGATCAGGCTCGACTTGCCGGCGGACGGGTAGCCGACCAGCGCGACGTCTGCCACGGTCTTGAGTTCGAGCACGACGTCGCCCTCGTACCCGGGCGTGCCGAGCAGCGCGAAGCCGGGGGCCTTGCGCTTCGGCGATGAGAGCGCGGCATTGCCGAGACCGCCCTGACCGCCGGCGGCGACGACGAAGCGCTCCCCCGGCACGATCATGTCGATCAGGACCTTGCCGTCCGGGGACTTGACGACGGTTCCGACCGGCACGGGAAGCTCGAGGGTCTCCCCCATGAACCCTGCACGGTGGTCGCCCATCCCGGGGCCGCCGTTCCCTGCGGAGCGGTGTGGCGAGTGGTGGTACGACAGCAGGGTGCCGGTCTGGGTGTCGGCGACGAGCACGACGTCTCCGCCGTCGCCGCCGTTTCCGCCGTCAGGACCGCCGAGCGGCTTGAACTTCTCGCGGTGGACCGAGACACAGCCGTTCCCGCCCTTGCCGGCGCGCAGATGCAGCGTCACGGTGTCGACGAAGCTGACCATGTCGAGTTCCCCTCAGATACACGGACGGGGCGAGCCGAAGCCCGCCCCGAACCGGATGATTATGTGTGTCGTGCTGCGATTACTCGCCGGCGACGACGATGTTGATGACCTTGCGGCCACCCTTGGCGCCGAACTGGACCGCGCCTGCGGCCAGAGCGAACAGCGTGTCGTCTCCGCCACGGCCGACGTTCACGCCGGGGTGGAAGTGCGTGCCGCGCTGGCGGACGATGATCTCGCCGGCGTTGACCTGCTGGCCACCGAAGCGCTTCACGCCGAGGCGCTGTGCGTTGGAGTCACGACCGTTACGGGTGGAGCTTGCGCCCTTTTTATGTGCCATGTCCTGGTCTCCTCGGTCTTTACTTGATGCCGGTGATCTTGACGCGCGTGAGCTCCTGGCGGTGGCCCTGACGCTTCTTGTAGCCGGTCTTGTTCTTGTACTTCTGGATGATGATCTTCGGGCCGCGGAGGTTGCCGATGACCTCAGCCGTGACCTTGACCTTCGCGAGCTTGTCAGCGTCGGTGGTCACAGAGGTGCCATCGACGAGCAGCACGGCTGCGAGCTCGATGTTCTCGCCCTGGGCAGCCTTCACACGATCGAGCTGAACGATCGTGCCGACCTCGACCTTCTCCTGCCGCCCACCGGCGCGCACTACTGCGTAAACCACTTCATACCTGTTTCGTTGGGGAGCAAATCGCTCCGAGAATCTCACGGGAAGACTGTTGCTTGCATGCACCGCGGGCGGCGGGTGCGAACGCAAGGCTCTCCACTCCGACCGACGAGGACGGGGCGGCATACGCACCAAGGGACTACTTTACCGGATGGCGGACCCTGCCGCAAAGTGAGCCGCGGGGTGTGTCCGGCCATAGGCTGACAATATGACGATACTCGTCGACGACCCGCTCTGGCCCGCCCACGGTCGACTCTGGGCGCACCTGGTCAGCGACGACAACCTGGACGAACTGCACGCTTTCGCGCGTGCGCACGATGTGCCCGCGCGCGCGTTCGACCTGGACCACTACGACGTGCCGGAGGAGATCATCCCCCGGCTCCTCACAGCCGGCGCTCAGCACGTCGGCGGCAAGGAGCTGGTGAGGCGACTGATCGCCTCAGGACTCAGGGTCCCCGCCCGCGACCGGCGCTGAGCTCTCGCCGTTCACCGACACCGGGGTTCCGGTGAGGGCAGCCGTGCTGACCCGACGACGTCCACGACCCTGACCGGGCGCCTTGGGCTCGGGGAGAGCATCCAGCACCGAGTCGAGCAGCTGTTCGGCGGGCGACTTCGGTCCGTTGCGGTCCGCTCCCCGCTTCTTGCGAGCCTTCTTGGGGCGCTCGGCCTTGGCCGGAGCCTCGGTCGCGACATCGGGGAGCTCGACCGCGACCTCAGCGACCTCGGCGTTCGGGGCGAGCGTCGAAGCGGCGATCTGCGCGAGCGCGGACTTCGCCCCCTCGGGGATGCTGTGCGTCACCGTCGCCGCGGGCGGGGCGCTCTGGTTCTGACCGCCGCCGTTGCCGTTCCCGGAGCCGCCGCGCTGGCGGCGTCCGCTCTGATTGTTCCCGTTGCCCTGGCTGCTGCCGTTGCTGCTCCCGTTGCCGTTGGAGCGGTGCTTCACGACGGGGTCGTGGTGCACGATCACACCGCGACCGGCGCAGACCTCGCAGGCCTCGCTGAAGGTCTCCAGAAGACCCAGTCCGAGCTTCTTGCGCGTCATCTGCACGAGGCCGAGCGAGGTGACCTCGGCGACCTGGTGCTTCGTGCGGTCCCGGCTGAGGCACTCGATCAGTCGACGCAGCACGAGGTCACGGTTCGACTCGAGCACCATGTCGATGAAGTCGACGACGATGATGCCGCCGATGTCGCGCAGACGCAGCTGGCGGACGATCTCCTCCGCAGCCTCGAGGTTGTTCTTGGTGACCGTCTCCTCCAGGTTGCCGCCGGAGCCGACGAACTTCCCGGTGTTGACGTCGACCACGGTCATCGCCTCGGTGCGGTCGATCACGAGCGAGCCGCCGGAGGGCAGCCAGACCTTGCGGTCGAGGGCCTTCTCGATCTGCTCGGTGATGCGGAACGCGTCGAAGGGGTCGGTCTCGTCCTCGTAGGAGTCGACACGCTCGAGCAGGTCGGGAGCGACGCTCTCGAGGTACGCGCGGATGGTGCGCTGAGCCTCTTCGCCCTGGATGAGCATCTTCGTGAAGTCCTCGTTGAAGACGTCACGGACGATCTTGACGAGCAGGTCAGGCTCGGCGTGCAGCAGCGCAGGGGCCTGCTGGTTCTCGACCTGCTTCTGGATGTGCTCCCACTGGCTGGTGAGACGCTGCACGTCGCGGGTGAGCTGGTCTTCGGTCGCGCCCTCGGCCGCGGTGCGGACGATCACGCCGGAGGACTCCGGCAGGACCTCCTTCAGGATGCGCTTGAGGCGGGCACGCTCGTTGTCGGGGAGCTTGCGGCTGATGCCGTTCATCGATCCGCCGGGCACGTACACGAGGTAGCGGCCGGGCAGCGAGATCTGACTCGTCAGACGCGCACCCTTGTGGCCGACGGGGTCCTTGGTGACCTGCACCAGCACGCGATCGCCGGGCTTCAGAGCCAGCTCGATACGGCGGGGCTGGTTGCCGGTCTCGACGCCGTCCCAGTCGACCTCGCCGGAGTACAGCACCGCGTTGCGGCCGCGACCGATGTCGACGAACGCGGCCTCCATGCTCGGCAGCACGTTCTGCACGCGACCGAGGTAGACGTTCCCGATGAGCGATGCGTCCTGGTTGCGGGCGACGTAGTGCTCGACGAGGACGCCGTCTTCCAGGACGCCGATCTGGGTGCGGCCGTTCTTGGAGCGGACGACCATCATGCGGTCGACGGACTCGCGACGGGCGAGGAACTCGGCCTCGGTCACGACCGGACGACGACGACCGGCATCGCGACCGTCACGGCGGCGCTGCTTCTTCGCCTCCAGACGCGTGGATCCCTTGATGGCCTTGGGCTCGGTGATGTACTCGACAACGCGCTGACGCGGGCGCGGCTCTTCGCGCTGGTCGTCTCCGTCGGAACCTCCGCGGCGGCGACGGCCGCGGCGAGCCGAGGTCGACTCCTCCTGCGGCTGCTCGCGATCGGCGATGCGGTCGAAGATGCGCTCGGAGCGCTCGGGGCGCGCAGGCAGCGGGACGATCGCCGGTGCGTAGAAGTGGAGCTGGGTGGAGACCTGCGAGACGAAGACCTCGGGCAGCAGACCCAGCGAGACCGCGGTGACCGGAGCAGGAGCGGCAGGCTCCTCCACCGGCGCGGGCGCCTCTGCGGCCGGAGCCTCTGCTGCCGGGATGTCCTCCGCAGGAGCCTCCTCCGCAGCGGGAGCTTCTTCAGCGGGAGCTTCTTCAGCAGGAGCTTCCTCAGCAGCAGGAGCTTCCTCCGCAGCGGGAGCGGCATTCTCCTCGACGGAGGCGCTCACCTCTTCGACGGTCGCGCCGGAATCCGCGGAGCTTTCCGCCGCTTCTTCTGACACGCCCTCGGCCTCGGGAGCCGTGGGCTCCGTCAGCTGTTCCGCGGCGTCAGCCGGGAAGTCGAGGGTAGGGGTGTTGTTGTCATTGTTCTCGTCGGCCATCTCTGGCTTGCTCCCTGCGCGGGCACTAGGTGCTCCGCGAAATCTCATGCGTCACCCGCGGGTGTCGCGAACTCATTCGGTCTGCGACCGGCTCATGGCTCTGATCGCTGGGGCATGGGGCCCCGAAGTCTGCGTCAATACGTGTGACGGCGGCGCCGCTCATCGCATCACAGGCCATTATCGCACCATGTGGCCGTGATCGTGGCATCTCGTCTCCGACTCGGTGTTTTCTCCGGTGCGTTCACGCCACATCCATAGCAGCCGCTGAGATAATCCACATATGAGCGAGCAGCGCACCCGCCCCGTCATCTATGCCGTCTGGCTGATCATCGCGAGTGTGATCGGCTGGTTCGCCGCCTTTCAACTCACGGTCGAGAAGTTCGCTCTCCTGGAGAACCCGCAAGAAGCCCTCTCCTGTGACCTGAGCCCGTTCATCCAGTGCAGCACCAACCTCCAGTCCTGGCAGGGCTCGGTGTTCGGATTCCCGAACCCGATCATGGGGCTCACCGGCTGGATGGCGCCACTGGTCGTCGGCGTCGCGATCCTGGCGGGCGCGCGCTTTCCGCGCTGGTTCTGGGCGGCATTCGGCGTGGGGATCACCTTCGCCTTCGGGCTGGTCTGCTGGCTGATCGGACAGAGCCTGTACGAGCTCTTCGTCCTGTGCCCGTGGTGCATGGTCACCTGGGCTGTGACGATCCCGACGTTCTTCGCGACGATCGTCCACCTGACCCGCAACGGCACATTCACGAGCAACGAGAGGGTGCGGGCAGGTGCCGACAAGCTCATGCCCTGGGTCCCGCTCGCGACGATCGTCGCCTATGCCTTCATCATTTTCCTCGCGCAGCTCCAGGGTCTCGACTTCCTCGGCGAGATGGCCAAGCTCCTGTTCTGATCCGCCCCTGAACGACGAAGGCCCGCCCACTTCGCAGTGGGCGGGCCTTCGTGTGAATGGGCTCAGTCGAACCAGATGCCGAGCTCGCGCGCGGCGGACTCGGGGCTGTCGGAGCCGTGCACCAGGTTCTGCTGCACCTTGAGGCCCCAGTCGCGACCGAAGTCGCCACGGATCGTTCCGGGTGCGGCGGTGGTCGGGTCGGTCGTGCCGGCGAGCGAACGGAAGCCCTCGATCACGCGGTTGCCCGCGAGACGGATGGCGACCGAGGGGCCGGACAGCATGAACTCGAGGAGAGGCTCGTAGAACGGCTTTCCCTCGTGCTCGGCGTAGTGCTCGGCGAGCAGGTCGCGATCCGGCTCCACGAGACGGATGTCGACGAGCGCATAGCCCTTCGCTTCGATGCGGGCGAGGATCGCGCCGGTCAGGCCGCGCGCGACGCCGTCGGGCTTGACGAGGACGAGGGTTTCTTCGGTGGCCATGTCATTCACTCTCTGTCTGAGTCTCTGTCGAGGGCTCGGCGGGACGTCGTGCGTCCAATCGGGCCCCTCCGATGGTGGCATACGCCCACATGCCGCCGAAAATCACGACGACAAGCAGGATGGCGGGAACGAGGATGGCGGAGAGGGCGACGATCACCTGGATCACCCATCCGGCGGTGATCGCCCAGGGTTTCGCCGCCATACCGGCGACGGCGATGCAGGCGAGCGCCAGGACGGCACCGCCCACGATCCCCCACCACTGCTCGATGCCTGCAGGCAGTGCCTTCAGGCCGAACACCGTGAGCCCGGCGAGGAACACGACGATCGCCTCGAAGCCGAGGACGATCGGCGCCAGCTTCTGCACGAGGGTGCGCGGCGGGCGAGGAGCCCGGGCGGGAGTCGCATCCGCGCTCATGCGCGCCACCCCGATTTCCAGTCCTCTTCCTCCGACAGCGCGATCGCCTCACCGGCGAGCACGACGGAGCCGGCGATGACGACCGCACGACGATCGGAGGATGCGGCCCACTCGCGGGCGGCATCCGCGGCCTCGGCCAGGGTGTGGTGCACGGTGGCGCGGCGGCCGGTCTGCTCGACGAGGTCGGCGATGGCATCCGCCTCGCTCGCCCGGTCCGAGTCAGGTGCCGTGGCGAACACGTGCGCGACGCCCGGCGCGAGCTGCGCGACGATGCCCGCCGCGTCCTTGTCGCTCAGGACGCCCAGCACCAGGCCCCACTCGTCGAAGTCGAAGCTGTCGTCCAGCGCCTGCGCGAGCGCGTGCGCACCGTGCGGGTTGTGGGCGGCATCCACGACCACCGTGGGAGCGATGCCGAGCAGCTGCAGACGTCCAGGGGACGTCGTCCCCTGCAGCCCGTCCGAGATGATGTCGCCTGCGATGCGCTGGGAGGCGCCACCGATGAGGGACTCGACCGCGGCCACCGCGAGTGCCGCGTTGTGGCCCTGATGCGCGCCGTACAGCGGCAGGTACTCCTCGGAGTACTCACCCGCGAGTCCGCGGATCGAGATGAGCTGACCGCCGACGGCGAGCTTCTGATCCGTGAGACCGAACTCCCCGCCCTCGAAGGCGATGGTCGCGTTGCGCTCGGCGGCGACGCGGCGCAGCACCTCTGCGGCCTCTGCAGGCTGCTGGGCGGAGACGACCGCCGCTCCCTCCTTGATGATCCCGGCCTTGACCTGCGCGATCTCGGTGATCGTGTCACCCAGGCGATCCGCATGGTCGATGTCGATCGGCGCGAACACCGCGACGTCGCCATCCGCGGTGTTCGTGGAGTCCCACTCCCCGCCCATGCCGACTTCGAGCACCAGCACGTCCACGGGCGCATCCGCGACCGCGACGAAGGCGAGCACCGTGAGCAACTCGAAGAACGTCAGCGGTTCTTCGCCGTCCGCCTCCAGCTCGGCGTCGACGATCCCGACGAACGGTTCGATCTCGTCCCAGGCGTCGGCGAACGCCGCATCGGCGATCGGCTCGCCGTCGATCAGGATGCGCTCAGTGAAGCGCTCCAGGTGCGGGCTCGTGAACAGTCCGGTGCGCAGCTCGTGCGCCCGCAGCAGGCTCTCGATCATGCGCGCGGTGGAGGTCTTGCCGTTCGTGCCGGTGATGTGCACGACGCGGTAGGTGCGCTGCGGATCGTCCAGATACGCCAGGATGCGCGCAGTGCGCTCCTTGCGCGGCTGCACCCACCGCTCCCCCGCGCGGCTCAGGAGAGTCTCGTAGACGGCATCCGCCCTGTCCTTGTCGCTCATGCTCCTGCTCCGATCCGGCTGACGGCGATCGTGAAGTCCTCGCGGTTGGCGTACGTCCCCTTGGGGATCACGGCCGTGAACTCGGCGAACGGCAGTTCCGCGTCGCCGCGCAGCAGCGAGTGCTCCAGGGCGAGCGTCTCCCCCGCGACCTCGGCGATCTCGAACGCGGCCGCGACGGCATCCGCATCCTCATCGCTCGCGAAGCGCAGGTCCAGACGGATGCGGTCGCTCACGTCGAAGTCCGCGTTCTTGCGGGTCTCCTGCACGGCACGGATGACGTCGCGCGCAAGGCCCTCGGCCTCCAGCTCTGGAGTCGTCTGCGTATCGAGCAGCACGAAACCGCCCGTCGGCACGATGGCGAGAGCCTCGCCCTCCGGCCGTCCGGTCGTCTCGAGCACCAGCTCGTACTCCGACGGCTCCAGCGTGATGCCCCCGGCTGTGACAACACCGTCGGTCTCGGACCAGTCGCCGGCCTTGGCCGCCTTGATCACGGTCTGCACGTTCTTACCCAGACGCGGACCTGCCGCGCGAGCGTTGACGCTCAGACGATGGTCGATGCCATACGACACCGCAGTGTCGTCGGCGAGCGGCACGAGCTCGACGGACTTCACGTTGAGCTCCTCGCGGAGGATGTCCTCGAACTGTCCGAGGGAGGCCGCGAGCGGCGAGACGACCGTGAACCGGGCGAGAGGAAGCCGCACGCGCAGCTTCTCCTTCTTGCGCAGCGCGTTGCCGACGCTCGACAGCTCGCGCACTGCATCCATCGCGTCGCGGATCTCGTCCGCTGCGGGGAACTGGGAGTCATCCGGCCAGTCCGTCAGGTGCACGCTGCGGCCACCGGTGAGTCCCTGCCAGACGCGCTCGCTGATCAGCGGTACGAGCGGCGCGGCGACACGGGTCAGCGTCTCGAGCACCGTGTACAGCGTGTCGAAGGCTTCACGGCTCTTCGGATCCTCGGTCACGCCGACCCAGAACCGATCGCGCGAGCGGCGGATGTACCAGTTCGTCAGCACCTCGGCGAAGTCACGCAGACGAGCCGCAGCGGTCGTCGAGTCGAGACCCTCGAGGTCGATGCGCACCTCGCGCACCAGATCGCCGAGCCGGGCGAGGATGTAGCGGTCGAGCACGTCGGTGGAGTCGGTGCGCCACTCGGCCTCATACCCGCCGCTGGGCTCGGTCCCTGAGCGTGTCGAAGGGTCCGACGCATTCGCATACGTCGCGAAGAAGTACCACGAGTTCCACAGCGGCAGCAGGAACTCCCGCACACCGGAGCGGATGCCCTCCTCGGTCACTGCCAGGTTGCCACCACGCAGCACCGAGCTCGACATCAGGAACCAGCGCATCGCGTCGGAACCGTCGCGGTCGAGCACCTCCGACACATCCGGATAGTTCCGCAGCGACTTCGACATCTTGTAGCCGTCACTGCCCAGGACGATGCCATGGCAGCTCACGCCCGTGAAAGCGGGGCGATCGAACAGCGCGGTCGACAGCACGTGCATCACGTAGAACCAGCCACGGGTCTGACCGATGTACTCGACGATGAAGTCGGCGGGCGCGTGCGTGTCGAACCACTCCTGGTTCTCGAACGGGTAGTGCACCTGGGCGTAGGGCATCGAACCCGAGTCGAACCACACGTCGAAGACATCTTCGATGCGACGCATCGTGCTCTTGCCCGTGGGGTCGTCGGGGTTCGGGCGCGTGAGGTCGTCGATGTACGGCCGATGCAGGTCGACCTCGCCCTCGGGGTTGCGGGGCAGCGTCCCGAAATCGCGCTCGAGGTCCTCCAGCGAGCCGTAGGCGTCGACGCGCGGGTACTCCGGGTCGTCGCTCTTCCAGATCGGGATCGGCGAACCCCAGTAGCGGTTGCGGCTGATCGACCAGTCGCGTGCGCCCTCGAGCCACTTGCCGAACTGCCCGTACTTGACGTTCTCCGGCACCCAGGTGATCTGCTCGTTGTTCGCGAGCATGTCGTCCTTGATGTCCGTCACACGGATGAACCAGCTCGACACGGCTTTGTAGATCAGAGGGTTCCGGCAGCGCCAGCAGTGCGGGTACGAGTGCTCGTAGCTCTGCAGGCGGATCAGACGTCCGTTCTCGCGGATCAGGCGCACGAGCGGAGTGTTCGCGTCCATCCAGAGCTCGCCGGCGACATCGGTGACGTTCGGGAGGAACCGTCCACCGTCGTCGAGCGACAGGATCGTGGGGATGCCTGCCGCACCCGCGACGCGCTGGTCATCCTCACCGTAGGCCGGAGCCTGGTGCACGATGCCGGTGCCGTCGCTGACCGTGACGTAGTCGTCGACCAGGATGCGCCAGGCGTTCTCGGTGCCGTAGGTCTCGGTGTCGGCGTAGTAGTCGAACAGGCGGTCGTATGTCACATCCTGCAGTTCCGCGCCACGGACCGTCGCATCGACCGCGGCGAGCGCGTCGTCGACACTCTCGTAGCCGAGGTCCTTGGAGTACCCGCCGAGCAGTTCGCGTGCGAGCAGGTAGCGGTGTGCCGATGCCTCGACCGCGGCATCCGTCGTCCCTGCCGCCTGGTGCACATCGGCCGCGCCGTTCGGACCGGCCGGCAGCACCACGTACTCGATCTCGGGCCCCACGGCGAGCGCGAGGTTGGTGGGGAGGGTCCACGGCGTGGTCGTCCACGCGAGGGCGCGCACTCCGGTGAGGCCGAGCGCCTCGGCCTTGGCCCCGGTGAGTGGGAAGGTGACCGTGACGGACGGGTCCTGGCGCATCTGGTAGACGTCGTCATCCATGCGCAGCTCGTGCGCGGACAGCGGAGTCTCGTCGCGCCAGCAGTACGGGAGCACCCTGTAGCCCTCGTAGGCGAGGCCCTTGTCGTACAGGGTCTTGAAGGCCCAGAGCACGCTCTCCATGTACCCGAGGTCGAGTGTCTTGTAGCCGCGCTCGAAGTCGACCCACCGCGCCTGGCGGGTGACGTAGTCCTGCCACTCGTGCGTGTAGGTGAGGACCGAGTCCTTGGCCTTCGCGTTGAAGACGTCGATGCCCATGGCCTCGATCTCGCTCTTCTCGGTGATGCCCAGCTGCTTCATCGCCTCGAGCTCGGCCGGAAGACCGTGGGTGTCCCACCCGAAGACCCGGTCGACCTTGTGGCCGGTCATGGTCTGGAAGCGCGGGAACACGTCCTTGGCGTACCCGGTGAGCAGGTGGCCGTAGTGGGGCAGACCGTTGGCGAAGGGAGGACCGTCGTAGAACACCCACTCGGGCGAGCCCTCGCGCTGCGCGATCGAGGCGCGGAAGGTGTCATCCTTCTCCCAGAACTCGAGCACCTCCTCCTCGATCTGGGGGAAGCGGGGGCTGGGCGCGACGGAAGCGGCGGCGGGGCCGAAGGAGGAGGTCCCTGAGCTGGCCGAAGGGCGGGGGTAGGTCATCGTGTCTCGCAGTGGTCGTCGTGGCGGATGCTCCTGCGAGGACGACCCTCGCGGACCGCGGTACCACCTCGCGTGCCACGCCTTGCGACGCGACCACTCTCACTGCGGCTGTGACGGGCCTGCCCCGCTCGGTTCTACTGGGTCCGTTTCCGGACTGTTCTTCCGAGAGCTCCCCGGTGATGCCGGATCGATGCTCGTGCTTCCAGTGTACGCGCGTGTCGCGCTTCGGAGTTCTGCCGCATTCAGGAAGGTTTCGCAGCCGGTGGTCCGAGATGCTGCAGAACTCCGAAGTCACGCCCGCGGCACGCGGTGGAGTCCTTGCGCGACAGCGTGCATGATCACGTCCTGCACGACGTGCCACTGCTCCATCACCTGCTGATACCCCACGCGGATGACGTGGTAGCCGAGCATCTTCAACTCGGCATCGTGGCGGATGTCTTCGGACCGCTGGGCGCCGACGTGAGTCGAGCCGTCGATCTGCAGCACCAGGCGATCGCCGATTAGGGCATCCACCCGATGCCCTGCTATCCACGTCTGGAAGTACAGAGGAATCCGCAACCAGCGCAATCGGAGGCGCACGTATGTCTCGAGTCCTGCGTCAGCGAAGGGCCAGGCATCTGCGAGCAGATCTCGAGCGACTGCCTTCAGCGGCAGCCTCTCGAAGGCGGCACGCTCCACCAGTCCTCTGTTGAACGCAGACTCCCACGTGGCGAGGGCGCGCTCTCTCCGCTCACAATCCGCGACGATGGCGAGTACGTTCTCGATGGAGTCGACGAGCGAATCCGGATCGCGCGGAATCAACGGCCGCGCCCAGTGAACGCGCACTCCATGGTCCTTGCGCACGGCGGCTCGGGGCGCCGCTCCGACATGGCAGAAGCCGTCGTCTTCGTGCACCCAGAGGCCCAGCCGGCGGGCCTGCGTGACGCAGGTGAGCACCACTCCTCGTCTTGCCGCCTCGATCAGCATCGGATCTGCCTGCGGAAGAGCAATCCAACCCTGTCGCACCGCGAACACCGCCGAACCGGCCACTGCATGCGCGATGTCGTATCGGCTGATTCCTCGCGCACGAAGCGCGGAGGTCTGGGCGACACCGCCCAGCTTCATGACCTCCTGGATGAGTCGGGGTGTTCGTGTCGGCATCCATCGACCATGCCGCGTCCTGATTCACCTCCCGTACCCGTATGCCGCACGTGGCACACCCGCAGCCCTAGCCGCTTTCTGTGCAGGACAAGTGATTCTCGGACTTCTGCCGTATCTCGGAGGACTTTGGGCGTGGCGGTCCGAGATGCTGCAGATCTCCGAACCCACGCAGCAGCTGCCCGTGTCGGCGGCGCCCCGTACGCTCGGAGCATGGCCCGCACCACCGAATCCCCCGCTGCACCGCGGGTCTCACCACCCGACCTTCCCGACGAGTTCACCCCGGCCCTCCCGGCCCGGAATGCCGACCTCATCGCAGCGGTACTCGACGTCAGCGGCACCGTCGACCTCGCCTATGCCTCCCTCGAACAGTGCAGGGTGACCGCGGATGCCGATGCCGTCGACCTGACCGGTGGCACGATCCTCGATGTCGAGCTCACTGACGCCCGAATCGCCTCACTCCGTCTGCGCGGCGCCGGTGTGCGTCGTCTGCGTATCGTGGGAGGACGCATCGGTACCCTCGATCTCAGCACGGCACGCATCTCCGAGCTCGAGCTGACGGGTGTGCGCATCGACTACCTCAACCTCGGAGCGGCACGCGCGGCCGACGTCGAGGTCTCGGACTGCCGTATCCGCACGCTCGACATCCCGCAGGCCGAGCTCACCCGCGTGCGCTTCACCCGCACCACATGCGACGAGGTGGATCCGCGAGGCATGCGCGCCACCGACGTCGACCTGCGCGGACTCGATGCCGTGTCATTCCTCGATGCGAACAGCCTCCGGGGCACCACCCTGACGGAGTTCCAGGTACAGCAGCTGGCCCCCGTGCTCGCGGCAGGCCTCGGCATCCAGATCAAGGGGTGACGAACGGGTCCGTTCCCGAAGGAGGGATGCCGACGCCGTTCGCGGCGAGCAGCTCTCGTGTGAACGGATGCCGGGGCGCGTCGAACACCTCGGCGATGCTGCCCTGCTCGACGATGCACCCGTCCTGCATCACGAGCACCTCATCCGCCACTGCCCTGACCACGTCGAGGTCATGCGAGACGAAGATCATCGTGAGCCGGCGTTCGCGTTGCAGACGCAGCAGCAGCTGCAGCACCCGCTCTCGCACCGACGGATCGAGCGCGGACACCGGTTCGTCCAGCACCAGCACGTCCGGATCAGCGGCGAGCGCTCGGGCGATCGCCGCGCGCTGGCGCTGACCGCCGGACAACGCGACCGGACGCCGTGCCGCGAGCGCTGGGTCGAGGTCGACCTCGGCGAGAAGCTCCTCGACGCGGCGCAGTCGCTCCACCCGCGGCACACCTCCCGCGGCGAGCGCCTCCCGCAGCGAGCGACCGATCGACCAGCGCGGGTCGAAGGCGCCAAGGGGGTTCTGATGCACGAGCTGCACCCGATGGCCGGGCTCCCAGCGCAACTCGCCCGCTTCGGGACGTTCGACGCCTACGATCATGCGCGCCAGAGTCGTCTTGCCGGAACCGGACTCCCCCACGATGCCCAGTGTGCGACCGTGCGGAACAGCGAACGAGGCATCGACAACAGCCGGAACACCGGCGAACGCCTTCGACACCGCGGACGCGGTCAGCACGGGCGCTGCCGGGGCGGGTTCCGAGATCCGCGGCTCGTGGATCGTGGCCGCGATGAGTTCCCGCGTGTACGGATGCTGCGGCGACTCCAGCACGTCCGCCACGGCACCGGACTCCACGACCTCACCCCGGCGCATCACCAGCACCCGGTCCGCGAGGCGCCGCACGGCTGCGAAGTCGTGACTCACGAACACGACCGCGGTCCCGGCATCCGCGATCTCTCGCAGCAGGTCGAGGATGCGGGCTTGTACGGTCGCATCGAGCGCGGTCGTGGGCTCATCCGCGACGAGCACTGCCGGCGCTGCGGCGAGCGCCGAGGCGATGAGTGCGCGTTGGCGGAGGCCCCCGGACAGCTCATGCGGGTATTGCCTCGAGCGGCGTTCCGGTTCCGGCATCCACACGCGCCTCAGGAGCGCCTGCACACGGTCGCCGATCGGCGCGCCGCCCAGGGCCGCAGGATGCAACCGCAACGGCTCCGCGATCTCTGAACCGATCCGCTGCAGGGGGTCGAGCGCGACGAGGGCATCCTGCGAGACCAGGGCGATCTCCGCGCCCCGGATCCGTCGCCATGCGGACTCCTTCCAGCCCCGCACATCCGTTCCCTCGACACTCAGACGATCCGCCTGCACGCTCGCGCTCGACGGAGTCAACCCGAGCAGGGCGCGCGCGGTCAGCGACTTGCCTGCCCCCGACTCCCCCACGATGGCGACGCATTCCCCCGCAGACACGGTGAACGAGACTCCGTCCACCACGGGTGGTGCGGTGTCGAAGCCGATGCGCAGGTTCTGCACGTCGAGCACGGGAAGTGAGATGTCGCTCATCGCGTCGTCCCTTCGGAGCGGGCCCGCAACATCCGCCCGACGATCGTCGCCGCCATCACGGTGAGCGTGATGGCGATGCCGGGGAACACCGAGATCCACCATGCCTGCCCCAGCACGTTCCGGCCGCCGGCGAGCATCAGCCCCCACTCGGGCGTCGGCTCCGCAGGCCCGAGTCCGAGGAAGCTCAGCCCAGAGGCGGCGAGGATGGCCGAGCCGATGCCGATGGTCGCGAGCACGCTCAACGAGCCGAGCACGCCCGGGAGAACATGCCGCACGAAGGCGGGTACCGCCGGCACGCCGAGGATCCTCGCGGCCTCGACGTGCTCGGCCACCCCGAGCGTGCGGGTCTGCACGCGCGCCAAGCGGATGTACACGGGCACGGCTGCCAACGTCACTGCGAGGGCCACGTTGATCGGCCCGGGGCCGAGGATCGCGATCACCACCAGCGCGACGAGGAACTCGGGGAAAGCCATCAGCACATCGTTGACGCGCATCAGGGTGACATCCACGCCCCTCGGCGCGATACCAGCGAGTGCTCCGACCGCGAGCCCGACGACGACGGCGATCACGGTCGCGAGCAGTCCCACGCCGACCGACCGCCCGGCGCCGTACACCACGCGGGAGTACACGTCCCGGCCGCTCTGGTCCGTGCCGAACAGGTGTCCGTCACCCGGAGGCAGCAGCGCGCCACGCACGTCGGTCTGCAGCGGGTCGTGCGTCGCGAGCACGCCGGGGAACGCCGCCGCGAACGCGATCAGCAGCAGCACGGCGATCGAGCACCACAGCAGCACGCGCTGCGCCCGCCTCATCGTCGTGCTCCCGAGACGGCCCGAGTGCGGCGCAGGCGCGGGTCGATGAGCGGATGCACGAGCTCGACGATCAGGTTCACGATCACGAACACGAGGGCGCTGAGCAGGATGATGCCGGAGATGACGGGGAGATCGCGGTCGCTGATGGCGGCGAGGGTGACGCGCCCCAGACCAGGGCGGGCGAACACCGTCTCGACCAGCACGGCGCCACCGAGCACCGATCCGGTGAGATACGCCGTGAGCGTCACCGCGCTGGACGCACCGTGCCTCAACCCGTGGCGCAGCGTGAACCACCCGCGACCGGCGCCGCGCGCACGTACGGTCTCGGCGAACGGCATCCGCTCCGCCTGGGTCAGCCCGTCGCGCAGCACCTGGCCGAGCAGCGCCGCCACGGGAAGGGCCAGCGTGACCGCCGGCAGCACGATCGTCGCCGGATTGCGGCTGCCCGACACCGGGAACCAGCCGAGACCGAAGGCGAAGACGCTCAGGAGCACCAGCCCGATCCAGAACACCGGCGACGACAGCACGATCAGCTCGATGCCGGCGGCCACCGCCCTGGCGACCTCGCCACGCGCGAGCAGCGCGACGGCGAGGGCGAGCACCACGGCGATCCCGAGCGCGAGCGCCGACAGCTGCAGCGTCGCGCCGAGCTGGCGGCCGATGACCTCGGTCACGGGCAGCCGCAGCTGGTACGACTCACCGAGGTCGCCGCGCATGAGCTGTCCGAGGTATGTCAGGTACTGCTCGAACGGTGGTCGGTCCAGGCCGAGATCGGCACGGATGCCGTCTTTGACGGCCTCGCTGACCTGAGCCTGCGGACCGAGCATGACCGACACCGGGTCGCCGGGGATCACCCGGAACGCGAGGAACGCGACCGTGGCTGCGCCCCACAGCACGACGACCACGGAGGCGACCAGCCCGGCGATCCGCAGGAGCACAGCTTTCACCGCTCCCCCTCCAGGCCGCGGAATCGCCCCGCGCTCAGCCGACCGTCACATCGTAGAACAGGGGTCGTCCGTACAGGTCGTAGTCGAGACCGTCGATGCGCTCGCCCACGGCCGTGATCGCAGACGGGCTGTACAGCGGCACGATCGCTGTGTACGTGGCGTTCCACTCCTGCAGCTGCGTGTACAGCGAGTTGCGCTCGTCCTGGTCGCTGGTTGCGACGGCCGTGTCGAGCAGCGTGTCCAGCTCGGGGTCGGACACCTGCGAGGCGTTTTGGAAGCCGTCCGTGTGCAGGTGGCTGCGCAGCAGATCCGGGTCGACGCCCGAGAAGCCCCAGTCCGTCAGGTCGAAGGTCTTGGGCTCGTACTGCTCGTTGTAGGCTCCCGGCTCGAGCACCTCGCGGACGACGTCGAAGCCGATGTCCTTGAGGTCGGACTGGATGGCGTTGGCCAGTGCCGCACGGTCGTCGGGTACCGGGGTCCAAGCGATCCAGCGCACCGAGAGACGCGTGCCGTCCTTGGTGCGGTATCCCTCGTCATCGCGTTCGGTCCAGCCCGCTTCGTCGAGGAGCGTGTTCGCGGCCTCGGGGTCGAACGCCCACGTGCCCTCGAGGGACGCGTCGTAGCCCGGAGTGGTCGATCCGAGCACGCTCCATGCGCGCGGGAACTGCCCGAAGAAGATCTCCTCGACGGCCGCGTCGATGTCGATGCCTCTGGCGAAAGCCTGACGCACCTTCTCGTCCGAGAAGACGCCGTACTTCTCGTTCAGGTACAGCGAGTACGGGAGGCCCGGGTACTCGATCGAGTCGACGGTGATCCCGTCACCGAGGTCCTTCGCGAGGTTCGGCGGGATGTTGCTGGCGAGGTCGGACTCCCCGCTCTCGATCACTCCCGCGCGCACCGAAGCCTCTGGCTGGATCTCGACCCGGAGCGTCTCGAACGCCGGAGCCGTCTCGCCGTGGGGGCCCCACGCGTAGTCGTCGTTGCGCGTGTACACGAGTTCCTGATCAGGCGTGTACTCGGTGAGCTCGAAGGGCCCGGTACCGACCGTGACACCGGGGCCGCCGGCCTTGAGCTTGTCAGCAGACTCCGCCAGCACGGCCGGCGAATAGAACCCGAGTTGCGGCGTGCTGGCCGCCTGCAGGAAGGGCGCGTACGGCTGAGAGAAGCTCACCTTCACGGTGTGGTCGTCGATGACCTCTGTGCCCTCGTAGAAGTCGGCGCCGAGCATGCTGGCCGCCTGCGCGGAGGCGGTCTCGGGGTCGACGATGCGGTCGAAGTTCGCCTTGACCGCCGCGGCGTCGAAGGGCTCTCCGTCGTGGAAGGTCACGCCGTCGCGGAGCGTGAAGGTGTACTCGGTGCTGTCATCCGAGATCTCCCACTCGGTCGCGAGCCAGGGCGAGAAGGTGCCGTCATCCTCCTGGAAGACGAGCGAGTCGAGCACTGCCCGCTGCACCATGCCGGACACGTCGAGCTGGCTGACCTGCGGGTCCATGTGACCGGCCGAGAGGTTCGCCCCTTCGATCGACCAGACGAGCTCGGCGTCGGAGTCTCCGCCGTTCTGCGCCGCCGGAGTGGCGCAGGCGCTCAGCACGAGCGCGGTGGTCGCGGCGAGCGCGGCGAAGGGCAGGAGACGACGCACGGATCTTGCGGGCATGGCGATTCCTCAGAAAGAACGGATCGGGATGCTCCCAGTCTAGGGCGGATTCTTGGACTCGGTCGAAGAGTGACGGCATCCGTCCGTGTCGGAGCCTCGATAGAATGAGGCGCACAACCCACACTCAGGCACGCTCACACAGTGCCGCATACATCGCTCAAGGAGACCCTCATGTCCGTGATTCCAGACAAGCCCGCACTCGAAGGTCTCGAAGCGAAGTGGGACACCACCTGGGCAGAGCAGGGAACGTACCTGTTCGACCGCCTTCGTGCCGCGCAGTCCGGCCGTGAAGGCGTGTACTCGATCGACACCCCGCCGCCGACCGCATCCGGCAGCCTCCACATCGGCCACGTGTTCTCGTACACGCACACCGACGTCAAGGCGCGCTTCGAGCGCATGCGCGGCAAGACCGTTTTCTACCCGATGGGATGGGACGACAACGGCCTGCCCACCGAGCGCCGCGTGCAGAACTACTACGGCGTGCGCTGCGACCCCACGCTCCCCTATACCGAGGACTTCACGCCGCCGTTCGAAGGCGGAGACAACAAGTCCAGCCGTGCCGCCGATCAGGTGCCGATCAGCCGCCGCAACTTCATCGAGCTGTGCGAGCGCCTCACGATCGAGGACGAGAAGCAGTTCGAGGCACTGTTCCGCCAGCTCGGGCTGAGTGTGGACTGGACCCAGACCTATCGCACGATCTCCGACGAGACGATCCGCCAGAGCCAGCTCGCGTTCCTGCGCAACATCGAGCGCGGCGAGGCCTACCAGGACCTCGCGCCCACCCTGTGGGACATCGATTTCCGCTCCGCGATCGCACAGGCCGAGCTCGAGGACCGCGACCAGCAGGCCGCCTACCACACCATCGAGTTCCCCTTCTCGGACGGTTCCGGATCGATCGCGATCGACACGACGCGTCCCGAGCTGCTGCCCGCGTGCATCGCGATCGTGACGCACCCCGAGGGTCCGCACAAGCACCTCATCGGCACGAAGGTGCGCACCCCGTTCTTCGGCGCCGAGATCGAGATCCACGGACACCACCTCGCACAGCCCGACAAGGGCACGGGAGCGGCGATGGTCTGCACCTTCGGTGACGTGACCGACATCGTGTGGTGGCGCGAGCTGCGCACCGTCGCCGACCAGCACCTCCCCAACATGACCACGATCGGGCTCGACGGTCGATTCCTGCCGACCGCGCCGGAATCCGTCGCGAACGCGGAGGCCATCGACTGGTACGTCGAGAACCTCGCAGGCAAGACGGTGTTCAGCGCGCGCAAGGCTCTGGTGGAGAAGCTGCAGGAGACCGGCGACATCACTGCGGTCGGCAAGCCGTTCAACCACGCCGTGAAGTTCTTCGAGAAGGGCGACCGGCCGCTCGAGATCGTGTCGACGCGCCAGTGGTACATCCGCAACGGCGCCCGCGACGTGGCGCTGCGCGATGAACTCATCGCCCGTGGACAGGAGCTCACGTGGCACCCCGACTTCATGCGCGTGCGCTACGAGAACTGGGTCGGCGGTCTCACCGGCGACTGGCTCGTATCACGCCAGCGCTTCTTCGGCGTGCCGATCCCCCTCTGGTACGGCCTCGACGAGAACGGCGAGCGCGACTACGACCGCGTGCTCACGCCCGACACCGCAACGCTGCCGATCGACCCAACGATCGACGTGCCGGCCGGGTACACCGAGGACCAGCGCGGCGTGGCCGGGGGCTTCGACGCAGAAGCCGACATCCTCGACACCTGGGCGACGTCGTCGCTGACCCCGCAGCTCGCGGGTGGGTGGCAGCGCGATGAGGAGCTGTGGCAGCTCACGGCGCCGTTCGACCTGCGCCCTCAGGGACAGGACATCATCCGCACCTGGCTGTTCTCCACCATGCTGCGCTCGACGCTCGAGGACAGCCGCGCCCCGTGGCGCAGCGCCGCGATCTCCGGCTTCATCGTCGACCCCGACCGCAAGAAGATGTCGAAGTCCAAGGGCAACGTGGTGACCCCGGCCGACATCCTGGACGCCCACGGTTCGGATGCCGTCCGCTACTGGTCGGCGTCGAGCCGCCTGGGCACGGACGCGGCCTTCGACCCGCAGAACCCCACGCAGGTGAAGATCGGCCGCCGCTTGGCGATCAAGGTCCTGAACGCCGCGAAGTTCGTGCTGTCGTTCCCGGTCCCCGAGGGCGCGCAGGTCACACATGCCCTCGACGCGTCGATGCTCGCATCGCTCGACGGCGTGATCGCCGACGCGACCGCCGCGTTCGAGAAGTATGACCAGGCCCGGGCGCTCGAGATCACCGAGGCGTTCTTCTGGACGTTCTGCGACGACTACCTCGAGCTCGTCAAGGAGCGCGCGTACAACCAGAACGACGTGGGACAGGCCTCGGCCGCACTCGCGCTGCGTCTCGCGCTGTCGACGCTGCTCCGACTGCTCGCTCCCGTGCTGTCGTTCGCGACCGAAGAGGCATGGTCCTGGTTCGAGGAGGGGTCGATCCACACCGCATCCTGGCCCGAGGCTCTCGGCATCGACGGCGACCCCGCTGTCCTCGCCGCAGCCAGCGAAGCTCTGATCGGCATCCGCCGCGCCAAGACCGAGGCCAAGGCCTCGCAAAAGACTCCGGTCTCGCGCGCGGCCATCGCGGCTCCTGCCGGCAAGCTCGACGCCCTGCGCGCCGCCGCCGACGATCTGCGCGCCGTCGGTCGCATCGCGGAACTCGAGTTCAGCGAGGCAGAAGCGTTCGCCGTCACGGCGATCGAGCTCGCCCCGGTCGAGGCATCCTGATGCAGTTGGGCACGCGCTGGGCGACCGGTACCGCGGCTCCGGCCTCGGTCCCCGCATCGCTGCGACCGGCGATCGCCGAAGTGGAGGGTCGCGGACTCGTCGGCCACTGGACGCTCACCTGGCTCGAAGGCCGGGCGATCGCCGAGCTCGATGCCGGCTGGGAGGTCCTCCAGTCGGCATCCGGCGAGATCATCGCCCGCCCGTTCGAAGACTGACCCCCACGGCTCTCCCGACGTCGAGACCCCCGTTGGTCGTCGAGACCCCCTCCTGCACACGTCGGCAGGAGGGGTCTCGACATCAGGCGGGGGTTTCGGCGTCAGGCGACCGACGCGCGCGCGGCGACGAACGCCGCGACGCAGCGTTCGACCTGCTCGGGCGTGTGCGCGGCCGAGAGCTGCACGCGGATGCGCGCCAAGCCTCGTGGCACCACCGGGAAGCTGAACGCGGTCACGTAGACGCCCTGCGCCTGCATCTCCCGAGCGATCCGCGCCGTGAGTGCGGCATCGCCAAACATCACCGGGACGATCGGATGCTCGCCCGGAAGCAGCTCGAACCCCTCCTCGGCCATCCGACGCCGGAAGAGAGCCGCGTTCTCGCGCAGTGCGGCTCGCAACTCGGCTGACCCCTCGACCAGGTCCAGCGCCGTCAGGGTGCCGGCGACGATCGCGGGAGCCAGCGTGTTCGAGAAGAGGTACGGGCGCGACCGCTGGCGCAGCAGCGCGACGATGTCGGTATGTGCGGCCACGTAGCCGCCTGAGGCGCCGCCCAATGCCTTGCCGAATGTCCCGGTGTAGATGTCGATCCGGTCAGCGACCCCGCAGAACTCCGGCGTCCCCCGGCCGTTGTCGCCGACGAAGCCGACCGCGTGGGAGTCGTCGACGAACACCAGCGCGTCATACCGCTCTGCCAGATCGCAGATGTCGGCGAGCGGCGCGATATAGCCGTCCATCGAGAACACTCCGTCCGTCACCACGACGCGGAAGCGGGCATCGGATGCCGCGCGCAGCTGCTCCTCGAGGTCGGCCATGTCACGGTTGCGGTACCGCAGCCGACGCGCCTTGGAGAGGCGGATGCCGTCGATGATCGACGCGTGGTTGAGCTCGTCCGAGATGATGGCGTCTTCCGCGCCGAAGAGTGTCTCGAACACTCCCCCGTTCGCGTCGAAGCAGGAGGAGTACAGGATGGCGTCGTCGGTGCCGAGGAAACCGGCCAACCGTCGTTCGAGCTCGAGGTGCTGCTCCTGCGTGCCGCAGATGAAGCGGACGCTGGCGAGGCCGTATCCCCACTCCTGCAGCGCGGTCGTCGCCGCGTCCAGGATCCGCGGGTCATCCGCCAGCCCGAGGTAGTTGTTGGCGCAGAAGTTCAGCACCTCCGCGCCGTCGGCGACGATCTCGGTGCTCTGCGGGCCACGGATGCCGCGCTCGTGCTTGGTGAGCCCCGCCTCCTCGATACCGGCGAGTTCTGCCTCCAAGTGCGTCTGAAAAGTCCCGTACATCACAGCTCCGTCCAATCGAGGATGATCTTGCCCGTGCCGGCGGACTCCGCCGCCGCGAATCCGCGCTCCCAGTCCCGTGCCGGAACGACCTCCGCGATGACGCGACTGATCGCCGACCGCAGCGTCTCGCTCGTCTGCAGCATCGCACCCATCGCGTTCCAGGTCTCGAACATCTCGCGACCGTAGATGCCCTTGATCGTGAGCATGTGCGTGACGAGCTTGCCCCAGTCGATGCTGAAGTCCGCGCTGGGCAGACCCAGCATCGCGATGCGACCGCCATGGTTCATGTTGTCGATCATCGACGGAAGCGCGGATGGCGCGCCGCTCATCTCGAAGCCGATGTCGAAGCCCTCGCGCATCCCGAGCGACTGCTGCGCATCACGGATGTCCCTGGCCGAGACATCCACCACCTCATCGGCCCCCATCTGGCGTGCCATCGCCAGCCGTGGCGCGCTCACATCGGTCGCCGCGATGAACCGGGCACCGGCGTGACGGGCCACGGCGATCGCCATCAGTCCGATCGGGCCGCATCCTGTGACCAGCACGTCCTCGCCGACGAGCGGGTAGGTCAGCGCCGTGTGCACGGCGTTGCCGAGCGGGTCGAAGATCGCTCCGAGCTCCGGTGAGACCTGGGCGTGATGCACCCACACGTTCGCCGCCGGCAGCGCGAGGTACTCCGCGAAGGCACCATCGCGCTGCAGGCCCAGTCCGATGGTGCGGATGCACATCTGGCGCCGACCGGCACGACAATTGCGACACGTGCCGCACACGATGTGTCCCTCACCGGATACCCGATCGCCCACGTTGATGTCGTGCACGAGGGCTCCGACCTCCACGACCTCGCCGTAGAACTCGTGGCCGGGGATGAGCGGTGCAGCGATCGCCGACGCCGCCCAGTCGTCCCATCGACGGATGTGCAGATCGGTGCCGCAGATACCGGTGCGCAGCACACGGATGACCACGTCGTCCGCACCGCCCACGGGATCGGGCCGGTCGACGAGGGCCAATCCGGCACCCGGTGCATCTTTGAACAGAGCCTTCATGTCTCGATCAGACCGCAGATCCGGGTGTAGAGCAATCACCACCATCTGCATGATCGATGAAGTTGTCCTTCATCTAGAATCGTCCGATGGAACTCCATCAGCTCCAGATCCTGCGCGAGCTCGGCGCATTGGGCAGCGTGACCGCAGTCGCCGAAGCGCTGCGGGTGACGCCGTCCGCCGTCTCTCAGCAGCTCGCCACGCTGCAGCGCGGTGTCGCCACCCCGCTCACCCGGCGCGCGGGGAGGACACTCGCGCTCACGCCGGCTGGCGAGATCCTCGCCGCCGCCGGCGCGGAGGCGATCGACGCCATGGCCGCCGCCCGAACCGCACTGGACGATTTCGAAGGCTCCCCCACCGGGGTCGTGAGCATCAGCGGGTTCCACAGCGTGGGTCAGGTGCTGTTCGGCACGCTGCTGCGCGAGCTCCAAGCACTCGAACACGCTCCGACCGTGCAGCTCACCGATGAGGATGTCGCCCAGAGCGACTTCCCCGCCCTGACCGCGCGCTACGACCTCGTGCTCGCCCACCGCATGGAGCACTCGCCGAAGTGGCCGACACAGGGCGTACGCAGTCTCACCCTGGTGCGCGAGCCCCTCGACGTCGCCGTCGCGTCCACCCATCCACTGGCGTCGCATCGATCGTTGACTCCCGATGACGTCGCCGGTGAGCTGTGGGTGACCAGCAGGATCGGCTACTCCCCCGACGACGTGCTGCGCGCGATCACCGCCGTCGCGAATCGTCCCGTCGACGTGCAGCATCGCATCAACGACTACGGAGCCGTCGCGGCGGTGGTCGCCGCCGCAGGTGGCGTGATCGGCATGCTCCCGCGGTTCACCTCGCGCAGCATCCAGGATCGAGACATCATCCGGCTCCCCTTGGAGGGCGTCAGCACGCATCGCATGATCGACGTCCTCGCGCGCCCTGAGAACCTCCGACGCCGCTCGGTGCGCGTCGTGGTGGATGCCCTGCAGCGGGTCATGACGCGCCTGAGCGAGTGAGTCTCATGCCGGCGGGCTCCGCCGATGGTTAGGCTCGGAGGATGACCGATACCGCGAACCCGCTGCTTCAGCCGTCGACCTTGCCGTACGGCATCCCCGACTATCGTGCGATCCGTCCCGAGCACTACATCCCCGCGTTCCGCGCCGCGTTCGAGGAGCACCTGCAGGAGATCTCCCGGATCACAATGGTGCGCTCCATGCCGACCTTCGAGAACACGATCGAGGCGCTGGAGCGCGCAGGAGAGACGCTCGATCGCGTGGCGCACGCGTTCTATACCGTCAGCTCGGCCGATGCGACGCCCGAGATCCAGGCAGTGGATGAGCAGCTCGCCCCGTTGATGGCCGCGCACACTGATGCCGTGTCGCTGAACGGCCCGCTCTACTGGCGCGTGCAGCAGGTGTTCGATCAGCTCGACTCCCTCGACCTCGACCCGGAGCAGCGCTACCTCGTCGAGCGCCATCACCGAGAGATGACACATGCAGGAGCCGCTCTCGATGACGAGGCGAAGGCCCACCTGACCCTGCTCAACCAACAGCTCTCGACGCTGAGCAACACCTTCGAGCGCAACCTCCTGAATGACACGAACGATCTGGCCGTCGTGTTCGACGCCGCCGAGCAGCTCGACGGATTGAGCGCCGGCGAGCTCTCCGCAGCCGCCCGCTCGGCCGCCGAGCGCGGGCTCGACGGACACTACCTCGTCTCGCTCACCCTGTTCACCGGGCACCCGTACCTGGCGCAGCTGCGCAACCGCAACTCCCGTCGCGACATCATGGCCGCGTCGCAGGTGCGCGGGTCCCGTGACAACGCGAACGACAACCGCCCGGTGCTGCGCGAGATCGTGCGCCTCCGCGCCGAGCGTGCGGCGCTTCTCGGATATGACTCGCACGCCGCCTACGTCACGGCCGATGAGACCGCCGGAAACCCCGGGGCCGTCGAGGACATGCTGCGCGCGCTGGCTGCACCGTCCGCCGTGAACGCACGCGCGGAACGGGAGGCGCTGCAGCTGATCGTGGACCGCACCGAGCCGGAGCCGTTCCCCGTCGAGGCGCATGACTGGGCGTTCTACACCGAGAAAGTCCGTGAGGCCCTGTACGACATCGACACGAGCGCGCTGCGCCCCTGGTTCGAGGCCGAACGGGTGCTGCAGGACGGCGTCTTCTTCGCGGCGACCAGCCTGTACGGCGTGACCTTCGCCGAGCGCCCCGACCTGGTCTCGTATCATCCCGGCGCGCGGGTCTTCGAGGTCAGCAACGCCGACGGCTCGCCCCTGGGCCTCTACATCCTCGACCTCTACACCCGCGATTCCAAGCGCGGCGGCGCGTGGATGAACCCGGTCGTGAGCCAGTCGCGCCTGCGCGGCACATCCCCCGTGGTGGTCAACAACCTCAACGTGCCGCTGCCCGGAGACGGCGAACCGACGCTGCTGACTCTCGACGAGGTCACGACGCTGTTCCACGAGTTCGGGCACGCCCTCCACGGACTCTTCGCGACCGTCACCTACCCGCATTTCGCAGGGACGAACGTGTTCCGCGACTTCGTCGAGTTCCCGAGCCAGGTGAACGAGATGTGGATCCTCTGGCCCGAGGTCCTCGACAACTACGCGCGGCATCACGAGACGGGCGAGGCGCTGGACCCCACGATCGTGGAGCGCCTCCGCGCCACCGAGACCTTCGACCAGGGCCACGCGACGAGCGAGTACCTTGCTGCAGCATGGCTCGATCAGGCCTGGCATCGCGTCGGGACGGATGCCGAGATCGACGATATCGCCGGTTTCGAGGCTGCGGCACTGGCCGACATCGGCTTGAACGATCCGGTGGTGCCGACCCGGTACTCCTCGACTTACTTCGCCCACGTCTTCTCGGGCGGGTACAGCGCCGGGTACTACTCCTACATCTGGAGCGAGGTGCTCGACGCCGACACCGTCGACTGGTTCCGCGAGAACGGCGGGCTCACGCGCGAGAACGGCGATCGGTTCCGGCAGCTGCTACTCGGCGTCGGCGGATCGAAGGACCCGCTCGAGGCGTACCACGACTTCCGTGGACGTGTCGCCGACATCGCGCCGCTGCTCAAGCGCCGCGGGCTCGAGGCCTGAGCGACGTCAGCCGACGAGTCTTGCCTGTGCCTTGAACCAGGTGAGCTGGTGAAAGCTCTGCGCGAGCTGCTCGCCGAGCTCGACGAGAGGCAGGATGCGCACGTCGATGGTCTCGCCGGCGTCGAGCTCCTGGGGGCGTTCGTGTCGGCATCCGCGGGCGAGGAAATGGTGAACCCTGTTGTCCTGATTGCCCCAGTTCGCCCAAGTCCAGCCGAGGTCGATCATCTCGGCGGCGACGTAACCGGTCTCCTCCATCAGCTCTCGTAGCGCCGCATCTCGGGGAATCTCGGACGCATCGACCGCGCCGCCGGGCAGCCCCACACCGACCACCTCTGCGCCGTGGTGGTACTCCTCTATCGCGACGGCCGAACCGTCGTCGGTGAGCGCCAGGATCGAGACCCATTCGGTCTGCTCCAGCACGTAATACGGCGCGATGATCCGTCCAGTGGCATCGACGCAGTCGTCCGCGCGCAGTCGGATCCAACGGTCCTCCACGACCATCGACCGCGCAGTGGTCCGCCAGGCATCAGGAGCCATGGTCGTCCCGTGTCAGGCGCTCTTGCGCTTGCGCTCCAGAACGATCGTGGGAGGCGCACCTTCGTCGACCGCTGCGCGGGTGATGATCACCTTCGCGACGTCGTCTGCCGAGGGGATCTCGAACATGATCGGGCCGAGCACGTCTTCCAGGATCGCGCGGAGCCCCCGCGCACCGGTCTTGCGCTCCACGGCCAGGTCCGCGATCGAGCGCAGCGCGTCCTCATCGAATTCGAGCTGCACGCCGTCGATCTCGAACATGCGCTGGTACTGCTTCACGAGCGCGTTGCGCGGACCCGTGAGGATGTCGATGAGCGCGGCCTGATCGAGCGGCGACACCGAGGTCACCACGGGCAGACGCCCGATGAACTCGGGGATCAGGCCGAACTTGTGCAGGTCCTCCGGCAGCACCTCGCTGAACAGATCGAGGTCCTTGCCCTTGTCGTGGAGCGGGGCGCCGAAGCCGATCCCGTGCTTTCCCACACGGGCCGAGACGATGTCCTCGAGCCCGGCGAACGCGCCGGCCACGATGAACAGCACGTTCGAGGTGTCGATCTGCAGGAACTCCTGATGCGGGTGCTTGCGTCCGCCCTGCGGCGGTACCGAGGCGACCGTGCCCTCGATGATCTTCAGCAGCGCCTGCTGCACTCCCTCGCCGGAGACGTCGCGCGTGATCGAGGGGTTCTCGGCCTTGCGGGCGATCTTGTCGACCTCGTCGATGTAGATGATGCCCTGCTCGGCGCGCTTGACGTCGTAGTCGGCGGCCTGGATCAGCTTGAGGAGGATGTTCTCGACGTCTTCACCGACGTAGCCGGCCTCGGTCAGCGCGGTGGCGTCGGCCACGGCGAACGGGACGTTCAGCTGCTTCGCGAGCGTCTGCGCGAGATAGGTCTTTCCGCAACCGGTCGGGCCGATGAGCAGGATGTTGCTCTTCGCGATCTCGACCTCGTCGGCCTTCTGCTCGGCGGTCTGGAGCGTGCCGCGTGCACGGATGCGCTTGTAGTGGTTGTAGACGGCCACGGCGAGGGCGCGCTTCGCGGGCTCCTGGCCGACGACGTACTCCTCGAGGAACGAGAAGATCTCTCGCGGCTTGGGCAGATCGAACTCGGCGACACCGTCGGCGGAAGACTCCGCCATGCGCTCCTCGATGATCTCGTTGCACAGCTCGACGCACTCGTCGCAGATGTACACACCGGGGCCAGCGATGAGCTGCTGCACCTGCTTCTGGCTCTTTCCACAGAATGAGCACTTGAACAGGTCAGCGCTTTCACCGATACGGGCCATGCGCGTCCTCCTAGGGGATCCAGAGATCGTCTTCCGAGCCTAACCTCTGCATCCGACACCGGGACGCATTGGCGCGTACTCTCCTCAACCGAGTCCGAGACGATACGGAAGGACCCGCAGCGCATCCTGCGCGCTGCGGGTCCCTGTCCTTGTGAGCCGATCAGACCATGCTCTTCGTGTGCCACACCGTCTTGATCTCGGTGAAGGCACCGATCCGCTCCGGCGAGGCCACGACCTCTCCCGGCGGGAGCACGCGCGTGAGCGTCTCGGCGGCGGCGATCTGCAGGTCGATCCAGTCGATGTCGCCGGCGCCGGCGAGGTCGAGGGCGTTCACGTCCTGGTGGGAGGCGAGCCACGGCGCGATCTCGGCCGGCGACCCGGTGAGCACATTGACGACTCCCCCGGGTACGTCGCTCGTCGCGAGGACTTCGGCGAGGCTGATCGCCGAGAGCGGGTGCCGCTCGCTGGCGATCACGACGACCGTGTTGCCCGCGACCAGGGCCGGAGCGACGACCGAGACGAAGCCCAGCAGCGCCGAACTCTGCGGCGCGACGATCGCAACCACCCCGGTCGACTCAGGGACCGAGATGTTGAAGTACGGACCGGAGACCGGGTTCGCGTTGCCCGCGACCTGCGCGTACTTGTCGCACCATCCGGCGTACCAGACCCAGAGGTCGATCGCGTCGTCCACCTGGGAGCCCGCGACCGCAGGCGACACGCCCTCCTGTGCGACGATCTCGTCGATGAACTGGGCACGGCGTCCTTCCAGGACCTCCGCGACGCGGTAGAGCACCTGTCCGCGGTTGTACGCGGTGGCGCCCGACCACCCCTTCACAGCGGCGCGGGCCGCCACGACGGCGTCGCGAGCGTCCTTGCGCGATCCCTGCGCGGCGTTCGCGAGGAACGCACCCTTCGCCGAGAGCACTTCGTAGGTGCGGCCGGACTCGCTTCGCGGGAAGGCCCCGCCGATCGCCAGCTTGTACGTCTTCGGCACGCTCAGTCGCTTGCTCACGAGGAGGCTCCCTTCAGGTACGCGGTGAGACCCTGTCGTCCGCCTTCGCGGCCGTATCCGGACTCCTTGTAACCGCCGAACGGGCTCGACGGATCGAAACGGTTGAACGTGTTCGCCCAGATGACACCGGCGCGCAGGCGGTCGGCGACGGCGAGGATCCGCGATCCCTTGTCCGACCAGATGCCGGCCGAGAGACCGTAGGGCGTGTTGTTCGCCTTGGCGATCGCCTCGGCCGGGGTGCGGAAGGTGAGCACCGACAGCACAGGTCCGAACACCTCGTCGCGGGCGATGCGGTGCGAGGCCTCGACACCGGTGAAGATCGTCGGCGCGAACCAGAAGCCCTTCTCCGGGATCGCGCAGTCGGCGGTCCAGCGCTCAGCGCCCTCGGCCTCTCCGATATCGCTGAGCTCGCGGATGCGCGCCAGCTGGGCGGCCGAGTTGATGGCGCCGATGTCGGTGTTCTTGTCCAGCGGGTCACCCAGACGCAGCGTCGACAGGCGGTTCTTCAGCCGATCGATGACCTCGTCGTGGATCGACTCCTGCACGAGCAGACGGCTGCCGGCGCAGCACACATGCCCCTGGTTGAAGAAGATGCCGTTGACGATGCCCTCGACGGCCTGGTCGATGGGAGCGTCGTCGAACACGATGTTCGCGGCCTTTCCCCCGAGCTCGAGCGTCAGCTTCTTGGGCGTGCCGGCGACGGCGCGGGCGATGTCGCGCCCGACGCCTGTGGAGCCGGTGAAGGCGACCTTGTCGACGTCCGGGTGACGGACGAGGGACGCGCCCGTCGAACCGGCACCCGTGATGATGTTCACGACACCGGCGGGGAGATCGGCCTGCTGCAGGATCTCGGCGAAGATCAGGGCCGTCAGCGGCGTGGTCTCGGCGGGCTTGAGCACGACCGTGTTGCCGGCCGCGAGAGCGGGAGCGACCTTCCACGCGAGCATGAGCAGCGGGAAGTTCCACGGGATGATCTGCCCGGCGACGCCGAGCGCACGGGGGTTCGCACCGAGTCCGGCGTGATCGAGCTTGTCGGCCCATCCCGCGTAGTAGAAGAACCAGGAGGCGACGAGGGGCACGTCGACGTCGCGGCTCTCCTTGATCGGCTTGCCGTTGTCGAGGCTCTCGGCGACGGCGAGCTCGCGAGCGCGTTCCTGCACCAGGCGAGCGATGCGGAACAGGTACTTCCCGCGGTCGCGGCCGCTCATCTTCGACCAGGTCTTGTCGTAGGCACGGCGGGCTGCGGCGACGGCGCGGTCGACGTCCTCATCGCTCGCCGAGGCGATCTCCGCGATGCGCTTCTCGCTCGACGGCGAGATCGTGGTGAAGCTGGAGCCGGTGCCGTCGACGAACTCGCCGTCGATGAACAGGCCGTAGCTGTCCTTGAGGTTCAGGACCGCCGTGGACTCGGGGGCCGGAGCGTATTCCAGGAAAGACATATGAGGGTTCCTAGTCGATCGTGACGTAGTCGGGGCCGGAGTAGTGGCCGGTTGTGAGCTTCTGGCGCTGCAGCAGCACGTCGTTCAGAAGGCTCGAAGCGCCGAAGCGGAACAGGTGCGGCTGAAGCCACTCCTCGCCGACCGTCTCGGCGACCGTGACGAGGTACTTCACCGCGTCCTTGGAGGTGCGGATGCCGCCGGCCGGCTTCACGCCGATCTTCTCGCCCGTGCCCTGGTGCCAGTCGCGCACCGTCTCGAGCATCAGCAGCGTGGTGGGAAGGGTCGCAGCCGGCTGCACCTTTCCGGTCGACGTCTTGATGAAGTCGCCGCCGGCGAGGATGCCGAGCCACGACGCCCGCTTGATGTTGTCGTACGTGTTCAGCTCACCCGTCTCGAGGATGACCTTGAGCGAGGCGTAGGAGCCGTCCGCGCGGCGGCAGGCGTCCTTGACCTGAGAGATCTGGTCGAACACCAGTCCGTACCGTCCGGAGAGGAACGCCCCGCGATCGATCACCATGTCGATCTCGTCTGCACCCGCGGCGACCGCCTCGGCGGTGTCGGCGAGCTTGATCGCGAGGGAGGAGCGACCGCTGGGGAAGGCGGTGGCGACGGCGGCGACCGAGATCAGGCCGTCGTCGGGGTCGCCGTGCAGTGCGCCGAGGGCGGCGACCGCATCCGGCACCATGTCGCCGTAGACGCAGACGGCGGCGACCTTGGGTGTCGATGGATCGGCGGCATCGGGGTTCTTCGCCTTGGCGACGAGCGAGCGCACCTTGCCGGGGGTGTCTGATCCTTCGAGCGTGGTCAGGTCGATCAGCGTGATGATCTTGTCGAGGGCCCAGGCCTTCGACGTCGTCTTGATCGAGCGCGTGCCGAGCCCGGCGGCGCGCTGCTCCAGGCCGACGGCGTCGACGCCAGGAAGGCCGTGCAGGAAGCGACGGAGCGTGGCGTCATCCGGCTCACCGCCGAGGACATCCACCGCCGTCCTGCGGCTGAGTTCTGTGGTCGTCACTGTTCCTCCAACAATGCTCGTGCTGTGGTCTCATCGGTCACCAGAACGCTGCACAGGCCACTGGTGACCACTGTGCGCGCGATGTCGTGCTTGGCGCGGCCGGCGGTCACGAAGATCGCCCGCTCCGCGCCACGAAGTCGGTCCAGCGCGACGCCCACGGTGCGGGCGTCGAGCTGGGAGTCGACGATGTTGCCCTCGGCGTCGACGTAGCGACCGAGCACATCTCCGACGGCTCCTCGTCGCGCGAGCTCTTCGACATCCTCTGCACTGAGGTAGCCGTTCTCGACGTGAGCGGATGTCGCGTCGCACGGGCCCGCCGTGAAGAGGAACGCCTGCGCTTCCGCCGCCTCTTCGAGAATCGCAGCCACGGTGCGGTCCGACTCGATGGCCTGCTTGGTCTCGACGCGCTCCAGGATCGCGGGGCTCGGCAGCAGTGAGACGTGTCCGGACGCGCGCTGCGCGATCGTCACGGCAAGGCCGGCGGCTCCCCCGGATCGACGGTTGAGGCTGACGCCTCCGTTGAGCTGCACGACGGTCACCCCGCTGGCCCACCCGTCCGGCAGCGCTTCGGCGACCGCGCGCAACGTACGACCCCAGCTCACGCCAAGGGTCCGAGGCACGGGGCGCAGCGCCGTGAGGTAGTCCGCCGCGGCCTGCGCCACGCGCTCGAGCGTGCCGTCGTCGCCGTCCGGCGCGGGCACCACAACGGCTTCGGCGAGGCCGTGGCGCTCGACGAGGAGCCTCTCCAGACCCAGACGCCGAGCGCGCGGGTGCACGATCTCGATGCGGACGATGCCGCGTTCCCGCGCCTGGGTCAGCAGACGCCCGACCTTCCAGCGCGACACCTTGAGGAGGGCGCCGATCTCGTCCTGGGTCTTGTCCTCGTCGTAATACAGCTCGGCGATGCGGACCATGAGCAGTTCGTCTTCCACGGCAACCTCCTTCCGTGTACAGCGTACGGCTGTTCCCCCGGAGGTGCACGTCTTTGCTCATATGAGCATCCCGCCCACGGGGCCCTGCGCATCTGCCGCTCAGACACACAGAAGGGGCGGCAGTCGCGATGACTGCCGCCCCTTCTGGGTGATCGCTACGCGCGCTTGCGCGAAGTGAGCACCTGGTCGACGATGCCGTACTCGAGCGCCTGCGCGGCCGAGAGGATGTTGTCGCGGTCGATGTCGCGGTTGATCTGCTCGGCCGGCTTGCCCGTGTGCTTGGCCATGGTCTCTTCGAGCCAGGTGCGCATACGGAGGATCTCCGCCGCCTGGATCTCGATGTCGGACGCCTGTCCCTGGCCCGCCTCGCCCATGGCGGGCTGGTGGATCAGAACGCGTGCGTTCGGCAGGGCGAGACGCTTTCCGGGAGCGCCGGCCGCGAGCAGCACGGACGCGGCGGAGGCCGCCTGGCCGAGCACGACGGTCTGGATCTGCGGCGCGACGTACTGCATCGTGTCGTAGATCGCCGTCATCGCGGTGAACGAGCCACCGGGCGAGTTGATGTACATCGTGATGTCACGCTCGGCGTCCTGGCTCTCCAGCACGAGGAGCTGCGCCATCACGTCGTCCGCCGATGCATCGTCGACCTGGACGCCCAGGAAGATGACGCGGTCTTCGAACAGCTTGTTGTACGGGTCCTGGCGCTTGAAGCCGTAAGCCGTGCGCTCCTCGAACTGCGGGAGCACGTAGCGGCTGGAAGGGAGGTTCCCTGCGGATTGGAAAGTGGGGGTGTACATGGTGTCCTTTCGAATCCGGGTTACTCTGCGGCGTCCGCAGTGCCGCCGCCACCGGCGACATCGCTGGCGTGCTCGCGGATGTGGTCCACGAAGCCGTAGGCGAGCGCCTCTTCCGCCGTGAACCAGCGGTCGCGATCGCCGTCTTCGTTGATCTGCTCGACAGACTTTCCGGTCTGTCCTGCCGTGATCTCCGCCAGACGCTTCTTCATCGAAAGGATGAGCTGCGCCTGGGTCTGGATGTCGCTCGAGGTGCCGCCGAAGCCACCGTGGGGCTGGTGCAGCAGCACGCGCGCGTTCGGCGTGATGTAGCGCTTGCCCTTGGTGCCGCTGGTCAGCAGCAGCTGACCCATCGATGCGGCCATGCCGATGCCGACCGTGACGATGTCGTTCGGCACGAACTGCATCGTGTCGTAGATCGCCATGCCGGCGGTGATCGATCCACCGGGCGAGTTGATGTAGAGGTAGATGTCCTTCTCAGAGTCCTCTGCGGCGAGAAGAAGAATCTTCGCGCAGATCTCGTTGGCATTCTGGTCTCGCACCTCTGAGCCCAGCCAGATGATGCGATCTTTCAGCAGTCTGTCGAAGACGCTCGTTGCGACGAGGGGTTCTGCAGCCATGTCAGCTCCTGATTCCGTGTTTCAGTGATTCGAATCTACCGGCGACAACGCAGGCCCCAGGCCGTGTTCGCCGTCGGCATATCAGCGTGGCGGAGCGGTCAGCTCGCGGGCATAGGCGGAGACGGAGCGCGTGTACCGGGGCAGGTGCGGTGCCAGCGCTTCGAGCGCCACCGCAGCGCCCGCGCGCGCATCGCCCTGCGAGACCAGCGCCAAGGCGTAGAACGCGGATGCCGCATCGGCGAATGCCCCTCCGCGCTCGCGCTCGGCGCGCAGCATCTCGACGGCCTCATCGATGCGACCGAGGTTGCGCAATGTGCTGGCCAGCTGAATCACTGCCTGAGGACGGTGCTCATCGTCCAGGCCGGCCCTCAACGCCTCCCGGTACAACGACTCGGCCTCCGCTTCGAGCCCCGCGGAATCACGCGCGCCCGCTCGCTCGAACAGGGCGCGCGCGTCGGCAGCCGGCCGCTCGCGCGCCAGATCGTCGATGCGTTCGATACGTTCGGCGTCCGTCAGAGCGCCGTCCTCCCAGACCGCGTCGATCCGTGCGTCCCAGGTGTCCATGATGGTCCTTCGTCTGACGAGAGAAGGGGCGGATGCCGCAGCATCCGCCCCTTCTGGTGATTCGATCCGCGATCACTCCGCCTTGTCGGCGGCCTTCTTCGCGGGGGCCTTCTTCGCAGCCGGCTTCTTGGCCGCAGGCTTCTTCTCGGCGGGCTCCTTCTCGGAGTCCTCAGCCTCGTCAGCCTTCTTGGCCGGAGCCTTCTTCGCGGCCGGCTTCTTGGCCGGAGCCTTCTTGGCCGGAGCCTTCTTGGCCGGCTTCTCCTCGGCCTCGGCGTCAGCTGCCTCGTCGTCGACGACGATGAAGTCGGACAGGTCGACGGTCTTGCCGTTGCTGTCGACGACGTTCACCTTGCCGAGAGCGATCGCGAGCGCCTTGTTGCGCGCGACCTCTCCGACGAGCGCGGGCAGCTGGTTGGAGGACTGGAGCGCCTCGACGAACTCCTGGGGAGCCATGCCGTACTGCGCAGCGGACTGCACGAGGTACTGGCTGAGTTCCTCCTGCGAGACCTGCACGTCGGCCTGCTCGGCGATCGTGTCGAGCAGCACCTGCGTGCGGAACTGCTTCTCGCTCGCCTCGGTGACCTCGGCGCGGTGCACATCGTCCTCGAGACGACCTTCGCCCTCGAGGTGGTTGTGCACCTCGTCCTCGATGAGCTTCGGCGGAACCGGGATCTCGATCTGCTCGAGCAGCACCTCGACGAGCTTGTCGCGAGCGGCGGAGCCCTGGGTGAAGACGCCCTGCTGTGCCACACGCTCTGCGAGGCTGTCGCGGAGCTCGGCGATCGTGTCGAACTCGCTCGCGATCTGCGCGAAGTCGTCGTCGGCAGCAGGAAGCTCGCGCTCCTTGACAGCCTTGACGCTCACGGAGACCTCGGCCTCGGAACCGGCGTGGTCGCCGCCCACGAGTGCGGAGCGGAACGTGGTGTCCTCACCGGCGGTGAGCGACTCGATCGCGTCGTCGATGCCTTCGAGCAGCTCGCCGGAGCCGATCTCGTAGGAGACGCCCTCGGCGCGATCGATCTCGGCGCCGTCGATCGTGGCGACGAGGTCGAGCTCGACGAAGTCACCCTTCGCGGCGGGACGGTCGACCGGGATGAGCGTGCCGAATCGTGCGCGCATGTTGTCGAGCTCGGCGTCGAGCGCAGCCTCATCGGCTTCGACGGCGTCGACGGTCACGGTGATGCCGTCGAACGAGGGAAGCTCGATCTCGGGGCGCACGTCCACCTCGATGTCGACGAGCAGGTCTCCCGTGAAGTCCTTCTCGTTCGGCCACTGCGTAATGTCGGCAGCCGGACGTCCGACGACGCGCAGCTTGTGCTCGACCGTGGCCTCACGGAAGAACTTGTCGAGACCCTCGTTGACGGCGTGCTCGATGACCGCGCCGCGACCGATGCGCTGATCGATGATCGGAGCAGGGACCTTGCCCTTGCGGAATCCGGGGATCTGGACGTCCTGAGCGATGTGCTCATACGCGTGAGCGATGCTCGGCTTGAGGTCGTCCGGGGTGACCGTGATGCTGAGCTTGACCCGGGTCGGGGTCAGCTTCTCGACGGTGCTGTTCGCCATGCTGGTGTGTTCTCCTTGTGGTTTCCGCGCTGACACGCGGCTTGAAGGCTTGTCGAGCCGTGTCGGGGCGACAGGAGTTGAACCTGCGACCTCCCGCTCCCAAAGCGGGCGCTCTACCAAACTGAGCTACGCCCCGGGGAATCCTCACGCAGATTCAGCCCCACCGAGTCTAACGGACAGGAAGACCCTCGACAGTCCGCTATGATCGACATGTCGGTTCGTGATCTTCGAGATCGTCCGACATCGGGGCTGTAGCTTAGTGGTAAAGCCTCTGTCTTCCAAACAGATGATGCGAGTTCGATTCTCGTCAGCCCCTCCACACGAAATCCCGGTCAGACCAGAAAAGGTCGGGCCGGGATTTCTGCGTCAGCGCCGGCGGAGCCCCGACAGCATGCTGGCGAACCGCCCGCGAGCTGCACCGACCGACAGGCTCTCGCCCGCCGCGAACAGCGGAATCGGCGCTGGACGTTCGGTGCCGTCGGCGAGCCGTCGGATCACGCTCCCGGCCCGAGCCGCGGTGTCGAGCGCGATCGCGTTGTGGACGATGTCGCCGAGCAGCGCGACCAGGGCAGGCCGGGCGAGTCGCGGGTCTGCCTCACGGACTGCGCGCAGGATGCTGGCCTCGTCGACCGGCACGAATGCGCCTGCAGGCGCCGTGGCGGGGATGCACGCACTGAAGTCGATGCCACGCGCGCGTTCCAGGGCGAGCGTGCGCCTCTCCCCTGGGCCCGCGCTCGGCAAGAGAATCTCCACGCCCTGGCTCTCCCACCGGAGCGCGTTGATCATCGCGCAGAGCGCCCAGACCAGGTAGGGGGCGAGGTGTTCGGCAGGCACACCGTGCTCGACGAGGTCCGCGGCGAGTGCACCATGCTCGAGCGCTTCCGCCTGCTCGTCCGCGTCGAGCGCGGCCGCAGTGACGGTACCGAAGTCCGCGACGAGCATGTCCTGGAAATCGACCACGTTGGCGACCGGACGTCCGCTCCAGTGGCCGCGGCGCACACGGAAGTCGGGGAAACCGGCGTCGTGGAGGATGTCGAGGACGCGATCCAGAGGATGCGCGATCACGAGTTCGGGGTTGTCACGGTTCTCGACCCGACTCTCCCCGACCTGCCACGCGAGCTGGTACTCGGAGCGCCCGTCGGCGATCAACCTGTCGACCTCCCGGTCAAGGAGGAAGATCGTGGCGACGAGGCGCCCGGTGTCGGGCTTGAGGACCCGGGCCGACTCCTCCAGATAGTTGCGCACCGTCGCGAGGTCGACGTGCGTCAGCACCGAGATCATGAAGACACGATCGAGGCTGTCGTCCTCGAACGGGAAACGGAAGCGCGCGCCATCCACTTCACCGTCGGGGTTGTAGGGCCGGCTCAGCACATCGATGAGGTCGAACTGGAAGTTCGGTCGCCCCTTACCGATGTTCTCCCTCGCCCACCCGATGGCCTCGGCATGAGGGTCGAGTCCGAAGTACTCCTGGTCGTCAGACAGCCGCCCCGCCAGGTCCAGGGCCACTCTGCCGTACCCGCACCCGAGGTCCAGGACGCGGGCACCGCTGGGCAGCGCACGGTCCCTTGTGCTCACATCGGCGTAGTGCGCCCCGATATGGGCTTCGGTGCCGCCGTTGAGCGCGCGCTGAAGACTCTCCGGCGCGACCGCTTCGTCGGCGACACTCCGACGAGAGCCGGAGGCGAGGCCGGATGTCAGGTCGAAGAGAGCGCTGGCAATCGCTGTCTCGGCGGCGTCGGGTGCAGACATGAGCTCACCCTTGCGGCGCCCCTTCCGAGAATCGCTGACTAAACTCGTCGCAACGTCTGCGCCCTCGCGCAGCCGGGAGGGACGCCGTGAGCGACGCGATTTCGACCGACCATCGAGAGACTGCGCTGTCCGGCGGACACGCGCTCCCCCCTCGGTTCTCGGCGATGTCGATGCGGGAGCCCCGCGCCAGGAAGAGACGTCCGGGCCTCGTGCTCGGCCTCGCGAGCGCGATCGCCGTCATCGCGACCATCACCACGCTGCAGCTGACGGCGAACGCAAGCTATGACACCGCCGAGGAGCAGTTCCGCGATGCCGCGCGCACGACGACCGCCGCACGTCTGGCACTCGATGCGGCCAACGCGGAGCTTCACGACGTCGAGGGCTCTGCAGCACTTCTCCTGGAGAGCGACACGGGCATTCTGGTCGACTCCGCAGCCAAGGACAGCGTCACGAACGCGGTGGCGATAGCGACGGACGCCATGACCGCGGCCGATGCCCTCCTCGCGGAAGACATCCCCGCCATCGGAATCAAGCCGGCCTGGTTCTGGGAGCTGTACGCCGGGGCAGGTGCGCTCGACGAGGAGCGTCAGAGCATCGAGCGCCTGGACGAGCGGCTGCAGGACGAGGTCGAGGCGATCGATACGGCCAGCGACGCGCTGACGGAATCCGGTATCGCCCTGTTGACGACGACGGCCTCGGCCGCGACCGCCCATGAGGCGGCCCACGTCTCTGCGCGCAATGACGATGTCATCGCTCTTCGCAAGGCGGCGACGATGGCATCCGCCATCACGACGATCGACGGTGACGCGGTCACGGCATTCACGTCGTTGCAGTCAGCAGCCGCTCAGCTGGTCGGCTCCGAGCAGGCGGAACTGGCGGAGAAGTCCGGCCCGTTGATGGGCGCCCGGCTGGAGATCGAGGCGTTCGCCCGCTCCATCGCCCCCGGCGTCCTGCTGGAGTTCGACTGGGCGCCGATCGTCAACGGCGTCGGATACAACGGCAGCATGGGCGGCTACACGACCTGGTGGTGGGACGAACCCGGTCGCGCCACGATCCAGCTGTCGAACTCCGTCGCCGAGCAGTGGCCGGCCGATCGAAGCAAGGCGTTGGTCGTCCACGAAGTCGGCCATGCGATCAGCGTGAAGTGCGCGGACATGTACGACGCCTCCACCCAGGACAGCATCGAGAAATGGGCGACCGCCTGGGCGATCAGCATGGGCTATACGGATGATGCGAACGGCGTCTGGGCGTACGGATACCCGCCCCAGAACTACATCGATGCAGCGGCGGGGTGCCGCTGACGAAAATGACGAAGCCGCCGCGATCGCTCGCGGCGGCTTCGTCTTTCGTCAGAAGGAGATCACTGTCCCCGACGCTCGCGCAGCTGAGTCAGAGCGTCGTCGAGAAGCTGAACGGCCTCTTCGTCCGTGCGGCGCTCCTTCACATAGGCGAGGTGCGTCTTGTACGGCTCCGCCTTCGCGAGCGCAGGAGGGTTCTCCTTGTCGCGACCGGCGGGGAGCCCGGACTGCGGGTGATCGATCGTCTCCGGGATCTCCTCTTCAGGGAGACCGGCGGCGAAGTAGCGCACCGTCTCGTTGCCGAGGCCATCCCAGTAGGAGACCGCGATACGGTCCGCATGGTAGCCGTGGTCCTGCTCCCCCATGGGGCCGGAACCGACACGTGTACCGCGAATGGCGTTACCACCGGTAGCCATCAGATCACCTCAAACTTTGTGATGAGGCCCAGCGCGACGATCGCCACGAACCAGGTCAGGGCCAGAACGACAGTGAAGCGGTTCAGGTTCCGCTCCGCGAGACCGGAGGATCCCACCGCTGAGGTCATGCCCCCGCCGAACATGTCGGAGAGGCCACCACCGCGACCCTTGTGCAGAAGGATGAGGAGGGTCAGCAGGACGCTGGTGATACCCAGCACGACCTGCAGGACGAACTCGAGAATTGCCACGAGAAAGAGCCTTTCGCTGGGGCAGGAGCGCCCCCGTAACGGTCAAGTATACGGTGCAGCGGGGCCGAAGCCCCGCCGCACTCACACGCCGACGTGCTTCTCGAAGCGGATGATCGCGGCGAACTCGTCGACGACGAGGCTCGCTCCGCCGACCAGGGCACCGTCGACATCGGGCTCACGCATGTAGCTCGCGATGTTCGCGGACTTCACCGATCCGCCGTAGAGCACACGCGTCCGAGCGGCCGCGTCCTCGCCGAGGACCTTCGCGATCACGCCGCGGAGCGTGGCACAGACGTCCTGCGCCTGCTGCGGCGTGGCGGCCTGTCCCGAGCCGATGGCCCAGACGGGCTCGTACGCGACGACGATGTCCGCCGTCGGTGCGACACCCTGCAGCGCAGCCTCGAGCTGGCCCACGGGAACGGCGCTGGCACCGAACTTCTCCAGGTCCTCCGCCGTCTCACCCACGCAGATCACCGGCACGAGTCCGTGCTTCAGCGATGCCTGCACCTTGGCAGCCACCACGTCGTCACCCTCGGCGTGGTACTCACGTCGCTCCGAGTGGCCGATGATGACGTACTTCGCGTCGAGCTTCGCGAGGAACGCCCCCGACACCTCACCGGTGTACGCACCGGAGTCGTGTGCCGAGACATCCTGTGCGCCGAGCGAGAACGGGATCTTGTCCGCATCGATGAGCGTCTGCACGCTGCGGATGTCGGTGAACGGCGGGAAGACCGCCACCTCGACCGAGCCGTCCTCGTGCTTGGCATCCTTGAGCGTCCAGTGCAGCTTCTGCACGAAAGCGACCGCCTGCAGGTGGTCCAGGTTCATCTTCCAGTTGCCCGCGATCAGCGGGGTACGAGCTGCTATGCCCATCCGAGCACCTCCAGGCCGGGTAGTTTCTTGCCCTCGAGGAACTCGAGGCTTGCGCCGCCGCCGGTCGAGATGTGACCGAACTGGTCGTCGGTGAAGCCGAGCTGACGCACGGCAGCAGCGGAATCGCCACCGCCGACCACGCTGAGGCCGTCGACCTCGGTGAGCGCCTGCGCGACGGTCTTGGTGCCGGCCGCGAAGGCCGGGAACTCGAACACACCCATCGGGCCGTTCCAGAACACGGTCTTGGATTCGCGGATGACCTGCGCGAATCGTGCCGCCGTCTCCGGTCCGATGTCGAGGCCGATGCCCGAGGCGCCGAACGGGGTCGCCTCGATCGCGTCTGCCGAGGCGACCTCATGTGCCGCATCGGCACCGAAGGATGCCGCGACGACGACGTCGGTCGGGAGCACGATCTCCACACCACGCTCTGCCGCTTCCGCGAGGTACCCGCGAACGGTCTCGAGCTGATCCTCTTCCAGCAGGCTCGAGGCCACAGCGTGCCCCTGCGCCTTGAGGAAGGTGAAGAGCATGCCGCCGCCGACCAGGATCTTGTCGACCCGGGGAAGCAGATGCGAGATCACGCCGAGCTTGTCGCTCACCTTCGATCCTCCGAGCACGACCGCGTACGGGCGCTCGGGGTTCTCGGTGAGGCGGTCGAGCACGTCGAGCTCGGCCGCGATCAGCAGACCGGCGGCAGAAGGCAGGAGCTCCGCGAGTTCGTAGACGCTCGCCTGCTTGCGGTGGACAACGCCGAAGCCGTCCGACACCAGCACGTCGCCGAGTGCAGCCAGCTCCGCGGCGAACGCCGCACGGGTGGCGTCATCCTTCGCGGTCTCGCCGGCGTTGAAGCGGAGGTTCTCGATGACGACGACTCCGCCGTCTTCGAGCGATGCCACCGCTTCCTGCGCCGACTCGCCGACCGTGTCGCGAGCGAACGCGACCGGCTTGCCGAGCAGCTCCGACAGTCGCTGTGCGACCGGCTCGAGGCTGTACTGAGGGTCGGGCGCGCCATCGGGGCGTCCGAGGTGGGAGCACACGACGACGCGGGCACCCGCGTTGATCAGTGCATTGAGAGTCGGCAACGAGGCGCGGACACGGCCATCGTCCGTGATGATCCCATCCCGCAGGGGGACATTGAGATCACAACGGACGATGACGCGCTTGCCCTCGAGCGACCCCAGCGTATCCAGGGTGCGCAGAGTCATGTTTCTGAGCTTAGAGGCGCTCGGCCACGTACTCGGTCAGGTCGACGAGACGGTTGGAGTAGCCCCACTCGTTGTCGTACCAGCTGGAGACCTTGACAAGGTTGCCGCTGACGTTGGTCAGCGTCGCGTCGAAGATCGAGGAGTGCGGGTTGTGCACGATGTCGCTCGAGACGATCTGGTCCTCGTTGTACTGGAGGAAACCGGCGAGACGACCCTCGGCAGCGGCCTTCTTGTACGCCTCGTTGACCTCTTCGACCGTGAGGTTCTCGCGGTCGGTGATCAGCGTCAGGTCGACGATCGAGCCGGTGGGAACCGGAACACGGTACGACGAACCGCTCAGCTTGCCCTGGAGCTCAGGGAGCACCTCTCCGATGGCCTTGGCTGCACCGGTCGAGGCCGGGGTGATGTTGATCGCCGCGGCACGGGCGCGACGGAGGTCGCTGTGCGGGCCGTCCTGCAGGTTCTGGTCCGCGGTGTAGGCGTGCGCGGTCATCATGAATCCGCGGTCGATGCCGAACGCGTCGTTGAAGACCTGCGCGAGCGGCGCGAGGCAGTTGGTGGTGCACGACGCGTTGGAGATGATGTGATCCGTCTCCGCGTTGTAGGTGTCCTCGTTCACGCCCATCACGAACGTGCCGTCGACGCCGGTGCCCGGTGCCGAGATGAGGACCTTCTTCGCGCCGGCGTCGATGTGCTTGCGCGCGAGCTCGGCCTTGGTGAAGAAGCCGGTCGACTCGATGACGATGTCGACGCCCAGCTCGCCCCACGGGAGGTTGGCGGGGTCGCGCTCGGCGAACGCCTTGATCTGCTTGCCGTTGACCGTGATGCTGTCGTCGTCGAAGCTGATCTCAGCGTCGAGGACGCCGCCGACCGAATCGTACTTCAGCAAGTGGGCAAGGGTCTTGTTGTCGGTGAGGTCGTTGACCGCGACGATCTCAAGGTCCGCTCCCTGCGCGAGAGCCGCGCGGAAGTAGTTGCGTCCGATACGGCCGAAGCCGTTGATACCGATCTTGACAGACACTCAGGTCTCCCTGTTTCTCGTGCGCTGACGCAGCATTCCTGCTTGCGCGAAGCGCGGGGGGTTTTTGGCTGAGATGGCGTCCCGACGAGCCAGACCCGCCGGGACGCGACCCGATTACGACAGTACCAGCAGGCCGTTCGTCTGCTTACGGGCGACCTCGAAGCGCTGGGCGACGTTCTCCCAGTTGGCGATGTTCCACGCCGCCTTGACGTAGTCGGCCTTGACGTTCAGGTAGTCCAGGTAGAAGGCGTGCTCCCACATGTCCAGCTGGAAGAGCGGGATGGTGCCCTGCGCGGTGTTCGACTGCTGGTCGAACAGCTGCTGGATGATGAGGCGCGAACCGATCGAGTCCCAGCTCAGAACCGCCCAGCCGGAGCCCTGGATACCCGTGGCCGCGGCGGTGAAGTGCGCCTGGAACTTCTCGAAGGAGCCGAAGTACTCGTCGATGGCGGCCTGGAGCTCGCCTTCAGGCTGCCCCCCGCCGTTCGGCGAGAGGTTGGTCCAGAAGATCGAGTGGTTGACGTGTCCGCCGAGGTTGAATGCGAGATCCTTCTCGAGCTTGTTCACGTTGGCGAGATTGCCGCTGTCACGGGCCTCGGCGAGCTGGTCGAGTGCCGTGTTGGCACCGGCGACATAGGCCGCATGGTGCTTGTCATGGTGGAGTTCCATGATCTTGCCGCTGATGTGCGGCTCGAGAGCTGCGAAGTCGTAGGGAAGGTCAGGGAGCGTGTAAGTCGCCATGTCGCTTTCATCCAATCCGCGCCGCGCCGCGGCGCTTGCCGATCCTCCGCGCCACCGATGTGCGGCGTAGAGCGGACGTAACTCATCCTACTGACGACAACGCGGGTCTGTCCCGGAACCTTCCGCCGTGTGACGCTTTGCTTTGATCAGCGCCCGGCGTTGACCGCTCAGGTCCAGAGAGCCGTCGCCCGGATGCCCAGGGCGAACGCGCTGAGCGTCAGCGTTCGACGCTCGACAGTGAAGCTCGACGCCATCCGGAGCTCCGCTGGTGTGCGCGCCCCCGTCCCCGATATCTGTGTCAACAGATACGCGGCTGCCTCCGTCGAGCCCTCCGCCGTCGCCGGGAAGGCGAGACGATTCGCGAGTGCCTTCTCGCCCACAGGCATCACCCGGATGTCTCCGCTGCCCGCCTTGCGCAGGAGCGTCAGCGATGTCGTCCTCCGCGCCGCCCACCGGTCGGCTTCGGCGAGAGCATCGTGCGCGGGGTCGGCGTGCCACAGGTGCAGTTGCATCTCGCTTCTGCCCGCCGCCGCGCCCATGGTCACCGTCGCTGCGCACAGCGTGACGACCGTGTCCGTCAGTGCGGGAGCGAGCGCCGCGAAATCGTCGACATCACGCTCCCCGGGGAGCGATGTCCCGTTCGGGAGCAGAGCCAGGTCATCTGCACGCCACCGGTAAGGGAGAGCGGAGTCGGGCAACGCCTCGAAGTCTCGGTACTCCTCGTCCGCCGCCACACCAGCGGGCTCGACGGCGACGTGCGCCGCATCCGAACCCGCAGGGCTGAGAACGATCTGCCGTTCGCCGTCGTACCAGCGAACAACCGGACCTTCGATGATCGTCGGCGCCTGGCCCAGAATCTTCGTCGCCTCCCGCAGGAGATCACCGAACGGTGTCTCCACGGTCGTGGATCCGAATTCTGCGCCGCGCCAATCGAAGTCGCTCATACGGCCAGCTTCTCAGACGTCGAGACCTGCCGGCACGGCGGCTTCGGTACCGGGGATGCCCTCCTGCTGTGCACGCTTGTCCGCCATGGCGAGCAGGCGACGGATGCGACCGGCGACGGCATCCTTGGTCAGAGGCGGGTCAGCATGGTGGCCGAGTTCGTCGAGGCTCGCGTCGCGATGCGCCAGACGCAGCTCCCCCGCCACCTTGAGGTGGTCAGGGACTTCATCGGCGAGGATCTCGAGTGCACGCTCCACGCGCGCGCAGGCAGCCACGGCGGCCTGCGCCGAACGCCGAAGGTTCGCGTCGTCGAAGTTCACCAGGCGGTTGACGCCGGCGCGCACCTCGCGGCGCTGACGAAGCTCTTCCCAGGCGATGGCGGTCTTCTGCGCGCCCATCTCGCTGAGCACCGTGCGGATCGCTTCGCCTTCGCGGACGACCACTCGCGGCATCCCGCGGACTTCTCGGGCCTTCGCGGCGACACCTAGGCGGTGCGCCGCCCCGACCAGGGCCATGGCGGCTTCGGACGAGGGGCAGGCGACCTCGAGCATTGCGGAGCGACCGGGCTCACTGAGCGTGCCGGCTGCGAGGAACGCACCACGCCACAGCCCCGCGATCTCGGCGCGCGATCCCGTGGTCAGTCGGTTCGGCAGCCCGCGGACGGGGCGACGACGCTGGTCCAGCAGACCGGTCTGACGAGCGAGGGTCTCCCCCGCGCCGATCACGCGCACGGCCCAGCGTGCGCCCTCGTTCGCGGTGCTCGACTGCACCTGCGCGATCTCGGGCCGAACGCCGTAGATCTCTGCGAGATCGCGGGCGACGCGGCGTGCGAGCGTCTCCGCATCCACCTCCGCCTCGACGGCCACCCGGCCGGCGATGGAGTGCAGCCCACCGGCGAACCGGAGGATAGCGGTCACCTCCGCGACGCGCACCGTCGGGGGTGCGTTACGGATGCTGACCAGCTCAGCCTTGACGTCGGTGGTTAGTGCCACGAGGCTCCTCTACGTTCACGCGCCGGATCGCGACGCAAACGTCCAGCTTACCCGGCTGGGCGCGCTTCTCACTCCCTGCCGAGGTCCCTGTGACGCACATTGACGGCGACACCGGGGATCGCGGCGATCCTCCGAGCGAGCTCTTCCGACATCGCCACGGAGCGATGCTTCCCACCCGTGCAGCCGATGGCGACCGTCGAGTGGCTCTTGTTCTCGCGCTGATAGCCCTCCAGCACCGGCACGAGCGCGGCGGCGTAGGCGTCCAGGAACTCCTTCGCGCCCTCGCGGGTGAGCACATAGTCCCGCACGGGCTCGTCCTGACCGGTGAGTCCGCGGAGCTCCTCGTTCCAGAACGGGTTGGGCAGGAAGCGCATGTCGGCCACGAGGTCGACGTCGGTGGGCAGTCCGTACTTGAACCCGAAGCTCAGCAGTGTCACGCGGTGCCGGGCCTCGCCCTCCTCGGAGAAGAGATCGGAGACCTGAGTGGCCAACTGGTGGATGTTCAATGACGATGTGTCGATCACGAGATCAGCTGCCTCGCGGATCGGTGCGAGTCGGTTGCGTTCGATCCGGATGCCGTCGAGCAGCGTCCCATCGCCCTGCAGCGGTTGCGGTCGGCGCACAGCTTCGAAGCGGCGCACGAGCACGTCGTCGGCGGCATCTAGGAACAGCACCCGTACGGAACCGCGGGAGCGCAGGGCTCTGGCCACTCCGGGGAAGTCGTCGAAGAGGTTACCTCCGCGCACGTCGACCACGGCGGCGACCTTGGGCAATGCCTTGCCGCCCATGTCCGTGAGGTCCAGCAACGGGCGGAGGATCTGCGGAGGGAGGTTGTCGACCACGTACCATCCGAGGTCTTCCAGCGCGTTGGCCACGGTCGTCCGGCCGGCGCCGGACATACCCGTGACAATGAGGAACTCGCCCTTGTCCCCGTCAGCCATGGTTCACTACTCCTTCTCCCCCTCGCTTCCCAGACTAGCGAGTGGAGAGATGGGTGTGGATATTCTGCGCGAGCACGGGACCGATGCCCTGGACTTCTTCGATCGCTCCCGGTGGCGCGGCACGCAGCGCGGTGACGGATCCGAAGTGCTTGAGCAGCACCTTGATGCGAGATGCTCCCAGCCCCGGCACCTCAGCGAGCACCGACGTGATGTCGTTCTTGCGCTTCTTGCGCTGGTGGATGATCGCGAATCGATGCGCCTCGTCACGCAGCCGTTGCAGCAGATAGAGCGCCTCGCTCGTACGCGGCAGGATCACCGGGAAGTCCTCGCCCGGAAGCCACACCTCCTCGAGCCGCTTGGCGATGCCGCACACAGCGATCTCGGTGTGATTGGCGTCGCGCAATGCACGGGCCGCCGCCTCGACCTGGGGCTTGCCACCATCGACCAGCAGAAGCTGGGGCGGGTACGCGAACCGAGGTTTCCGCTTGCCGACGGCTTCGCCGTCTTCACCGACGACCTCGTCGGAGGTCGGGTCGATGGTGACGATGGGTTCCGGCCTGTCCAGGTACGCCAGCCGGCGACGCAGCACCTGGTACATGGAGTCGGTGTCGTCCGTCGTCTCGGCGATGCCGAACGAGCGGTACTGGTCTTTGCGGGGCAAGCCGTCCTCGAAGACCACCATCGAGGCCACGACGTTGGTGCCGCCGAGGTGCGAGATGTCGAAGCACTCGATGCGCAGCGGGGCCTCGGTCATCCCCAGTGCGTCCTGCAGATCGGTGAGAGCCTGCGTGCGCGCGATGTAGTCGCTGGTGCGGCGGGTCTTGTGCCGGATCAGCGCCTGTTGCGCGTTGAGCGTGGCGGTGCGCATCAGGTCGGCGCGCTGCCCACGTTGCGCGACCGCGAGCTCCACCTTGCGTCCGCGTCTGGTGCGGAGCCACTCCTCGAGTTCGAGGGCGTCGTCGGGGAGCGTGGGCACCAGGATCCGGCGCGGCACGTCCTGCGCCTCCCCGTAGGCGCGCTGCAGCACCTGGTCGACGAGTTCGCCACGGGAGATGTCGATCTCCTTCTCGATGGTCATCGCCCGCACGCCACGCACGCGCCCCTTGCGGATCACGAAGTGCTGCACAGCGGCAGAGAGTTCGTCCTCGGCGATGCCGAACAGGTCGGCGTCTTCGTCGGAAGGCAGCACCAACGCGCTCTTTCCGAGCACCGCCTCGATTGCCGAAAGCTTGTCGCGGTATTTCGCTGCGGCTTCGTAGTCCATCGCTGCGGAGGCGGACAGCATCCGCTTCGTCAGCTCGCGAGTGAATCGCTCGTCTCCGCCGGCCATGAACGCGACGAAGTCGTCGACCATGGCACGGTGCTCTTCGATCGTCACGGTCATGGAGCAGGGGCCGCCGCATTTGCCGATCTGTCCGGGGAAGCAGGGACGCCCCGTCTGCATCGCCCGCTTGTAGCTCGCGTCGCTGCAGGTGCGGATGGGGAAAGCCTTGACCATCAGGTCGATCGTCTCGTGCACGGCCCACACCTTGGGGTACGGCCCGAAGTAGCGCGCACCGGGGATCTTGCGGTTCCTCGTGACGATCACCCTGGGTGCCTCATCCGCGAGAGTGACAGCCATGAACGGATACGACTTGTCGTCCTTGTAGCGCACGTTGAACGGCGGATCGAACTCCTTGATCCACATGTACTCCAGCTGGAGGGAGTCGACGTCGGTCGGCACGACGGTCCACTCGACCGACGACGCCGTCGTGACCATCCTCCGCGTGCGCTCATGCAGGGTGCGCAGGGGCGCGAAGTAGTTCGACAGTCGCTGACGGAGATTCTTGGCCTTGCCCACGTAGAGCACCCGCCCGTCGGCGTCGCGGAAGCGATAGACCCCCGGATCGGTCGGGATCTCCCCCGCCCTCGGCTTGTACGGCAGCACGTCGGCCATCAGCTGGCCTTCCGCGCGGCGCGCCCTTCCCCGAGGATCTCTGCGAGGAATTGCCCGGTGTGGCTGCCCTCGGCGCGAGCGATCTGTTCAGGGGTTCCGGTCGCGATGATCTGGCCACCGCCGGATCCGCCCTCGGGCCCCAGGTCGATGACCCAGTCCGCGGACTTGATCACGTCGAGGTTGTGCTCGATGACGATCACCGTGTTGCCCTTGTCGACCAGCCCGTTGAGCACTTCGAGGAGCTTGCGCACGTCTTCGAAGTGCAGACCGGTGGTCGGCTCGTCGAGAACGTAGATGCTGCGTCCGTTGCTGCGGCGCTGGAGCTCGGTGGCGAGCTTGACGCGCTGCGCCTCGCCGCCGGAGAGCGTGGTCGCGGACTGACCGAGGCGGACGTAGCCGAGGCCGACGTCGACGAGCGTCTTCATGTACCGGTGGATGGCCTGGATCGGCTCGAAGAAGTCTGCCGCTTCCTCGATCGGCATCTCGAGCACCTCGGCGATGTTCTTGCCCTTGTAGTGCACAGCGAGCGTGTCGCGGTTGTAGCGCTTGCCGTGGCAGACCTCGCAGTCCACGTACACGTCGGGCAGGAAGTTCATCTCGATCTTGATCGTGCCGTCGCCAGAGCATGCCTCGCACCGGCCGCCCTTGACATTGAAGCTGAACCGGCCCGGCTGGTAGCCGCGCACCTTCGCCTCGGGCGTCTCGCTGAACAGCGAGCGGATGCGGTCGAACACACCGGTGTACGTCGCCGGGTTCGATCGCGGAGTGCGGCCGATCGGCGCCTGGTCGACGTGCACGACCTTGTCGAGATTGTCGAGACCGGTGACCCGGGTGTGCTTGCCGGGAACCGTGCGCGCACCGTTGAGGCGTGAGGCGAGCACCTGATACAGGATGTCATTCACGAGTGACGACTTGCCCGAACCGCTGACTCCGGTGACCGCCGTAAGCACACCCAGCGGGAAGTCCGCCGTGACGTTCTGCAGGTTGTTCGCCCGGGCTCCGACCACGCTGAGCAGACGCTTCTTGTCGATCTTGCGCCGCTTTGCGGGCATCGGGATCTCGCGGCGTCCGGAGAGGTACTCCCCCGTCATCGACGCACTGTCGTCGAGCAGCGCGGCGTATGGACCGGAGTGCACGACCTCTCCACCGTTAACACCCGCGCCGGGGCCGATGTCGACGACCCAGTCGGCCGCCTCGATCGTCTCTTCGTCGTGCTCCACCACGATCAGCGTGTTGCCGAGATCGCGCAACGCCAACAGCGTCTCGATCAGGCGCCGGTTGTCGCGCTGGTGCAGGCCGATCGAAGGCTCGTCCAGCACGTACAGAACGCCCGTGAGGCCGGAGCCGATCTGGGTCGCGAGACGGATGCGCTGGGCCTCGCCACCGGACAGCGAACCTGCGGATCGACTCAGGTTGAGGTAGGACAGACCGACCTGCAGGAGGAAGTCGAGGCGGAGACGGATCTCGCGCAGCACCTGAGCGGCGATCTGGGCCTCGCGGTCGGTGAGTACCAGGGTCTCCATGAATGCTCTCGCGTCGGCAAGGCTGAGGTGCGAGACCTCTGCGATGGAGTGCCCGTGCACCTGCACCGCCAGCACCTCCGGCTTCAGACGGTTGCCGTCGCACACCGGACAAGGGACTTCGCGGAGGTACTCACCCCATCGATTGCGCTGGTTGTCAGATTCCGCCTGCAGGTACTGGCGCTCGATGTACGGCACCACTCCCTCGAACCCTGAGGCGTAGCGCATCTCGCGCCCGTAGCGGTTCTTCCACTTGACCGTGACCTTGTAGTTCTCACCACGGAGTATGGCGTCCTGCACATCAGAGTGCAGCTCGCGCCAGGGGGTGTCGAGCGAGAAGTCCAGGTCACGAGACAGACCTTCGAGCAGTCTCTCGTAGTACTGGAACAGCCCCTTCCCCTGGGTCGTCCAGGGGATGATGACGCCTTCGCGGATAGAGAGGTCTTCATCGCCGAGCATCAGGTCGACATCGACAGACATGCGGGTTCCGAGGCCGGAGCATGCCGGGCAGGCTCCGAACGGAGCATTGAACGAGAACGTACGGGGCTCGATCTCGGTGAGCGTGAGCGCATGTCCGTTCGGGCACGCGAGCTTCTCGGAGAAGGACTGCCAAGCGGCGTCGCCCTCTTCGTCGACGAAGTTGACCTGGACGACACCGCCGGCGAGGCCGATCGCCGTCTCGACCGAATCCGTCACACGGCCGAGGATGTCGTCGGCCGCCACGAGACGGTCGACGACGACCGCGATGTCGTGCTTGTAGCTCTTCTTGAGCGTCGGGGGCTCGGCGAGCTGCACCAGCTCGCCGTCGACGATCGCGCGCGAGTATCCCTTCGCACCGAGCTCGCGGAACAGGTCGACGAACTCACCCTTCTTCTGGGAGACGATCGGGGCGACGATCTGATACCGCGTACGCTCCGGCAGCTCCATGAGCTGATCGGCGATCTGCTGCACGGTCTGGCGCTGGATGCGCTCACCGCACTCGGGGCAGTGCGGGATGCCGATGCGCGCCCAGAGCAGACGCATGTAGTCGTAGATCTCGGTGATCGTGCCCACGGTAGAGCGCGGGTTGCGGTTCGTCGACTTCTGGTCGATCGAGACGGCCGGGCTCAATCCTTCGATGAAGTCGACATCCGGACGATCGACCTGGCCGAGGAACTGGCGCGCGTACGCGCTCAGCGATTCGACATACCGGCGCTGGCCTTCCGCGAAGATCGTGTCGAACGCGAGGCTGGACTTTCCCGAGCCGGACAGACCGGTGAACACGACGAGAGAGTCGCGGGGAATGTCGATGTCGACGTTCTTGAGGTTGTGGACGCGGGCACCGCGGACACTCAGTTTTCCTGGCGAAACTACAGGGACGATAGGCACCGGACAAGTCTACGAGGGGCCACGGACATTGGCTCCGCGTACGCTGCGAGCGTCAATGGGAATCGGCGCGCCGCCCGACGAACGGACCCAATCCGTCGCGCAGCGCGGAGATCTCCCCCACATTCATCCCGACGGCCGCCATCACCTGCTGCGGAACATCCACCGCGCGTTCACGGAGGGCTCGCCCCGCATCCGTCAGGGTGATGTCGAGTCGTCGCTCGTCCTCGCTGCTGCGCAGGCGGGCGATCAGGCCTTCGGTCTCCAGCCGCTTGACGAGCGGAGACGCGGTGGCCGGCTCCAGCGCGAGCTCGGCGGCGAGGTCGTTGAGCGTGCGCGGATCGCGCTCCCAGAGAGCCAGCATCACGAGGTACTGCGGGTGCGTGAGTCCGAGCGGCTCCAGGATAGGCCGATAGATCGCGACCACGTTGCGCGCGGCGGTCACCAGAGCGAAGCAGAGCTGGTTCTCCAGCCGGAGCAGGTCATCGGATGCCGTCACGAGGGCAACTATACATCTGCACTAATCATTAGTACACTAAGCAACATGGCACATGACCAGGATCGCCCACCACTCCGCACACGCATACGCGAGGCCGGAGGGCTGTACGCCTGGGTGAATCGCAACCTCATCCGGTACGCCGGACCCGCATCGGTGGGCCCCTACGAGAAGACGCCTCCCCCCAGCGCCGCTGAGCGCGCCGAGCGCGCGTGCCCGCTGTGCGGTGCGCCGATGACCGAGCATGAGATCGACCGCACAGGCGTCAAGACGCTGGTGCACTGCCCCTGACGGCGCGCCCCGGAGCGAAGGCTCGGCGATGCCAGCCTGTCAGCCCGGCTGCTGGGCGTTCTCCCGCGCCACGTCCACCCAGAACATCAGCTCGCCGTCGTCTATCAGGACGCTGTTCGCGACATCGAGCCAGCCGGTGCCCATGGTCCGCGTGCCCATGACCGCGAGCGCAACGCCGGCCCGTGTGGCCAGGGTGACACCGCTCTCTTCCTCGACGCGGACCAGCAGCGTCCCACCCGGTCGTGCACCGACGAGGATGCGCCCATCGAGGAGAAACGCCCGCGTACCGAACATTCGCCGCTCCTCGAGGCCGTCCGCCCCGCTCAGCAGCGCGCGGACTCGATCAGCCAGCTCCTCGCCCGCAGCATCCATCGCACACTCCGACTGCGCGCTCAGGCGTGGCCGGCACGCTCCATCGCCCGCAGCTCCTTCTTGAGGTCCTGGACCTCGTCGCGCAGGCGACCCGCGAGCTCGAACTTGAGCTCCGCCGCCGCCGCGAGCATCTGATCGGACAGATCCTGGATCGTCGCCTCGAGCTGCTGCGCTCCCTCGGCGGCGATGCCGGTCCGACGAAGGTTCGGCGTCGGGGACTTGCCCTTGCCGCTGGCGCGACCGCGCCCCGACATCAGCTCCGCTGTGTCAGCACCTTCGCGTGCCAGCACTTCGGTGATGTCGGCGATCCGCTTGCGCAGCGGCTGCGGGTCGATGCCGTGCTCCTTGTTGTAGGCGACCTGCTTCTCGCGTCGACGATCGGTCTCTTCGATCGCCTTCGCCATCGAGTCGGTGATCTTGTCGGCGTACATGTGCACTTCACCCGACACGTTTCGGGCCGCGCGACCGATCGTCTGGATCAGCGAGGTTCCCGAACGCAGGAACCCTTCCTTGTCCGCGTCGAGGATCGCCACCAGCGACACCTCCGGAAGGTCGAGACCTTCGCGGAGGAGGTTGATGCCCACGAGCACGTCGTAGACGCCTGCACGGAGTTCGCTCAGCAGCTCGACGCGACGGAGCGTATCGACATCCGAGTGCAGGTAGCGCACGCGCACGCCATGCTCTCCGAGGAAATCGGTGAGCTCCTCCGACATCTTCTTCGTGAGTGTCGTGACGAGCACGCGCTCGTTGCGTTCCACACGCAGCCGGATCTCTTCGAGCAGGTCGTCGATCTGCCCCTTGGACGGCTTCACGATGATGTGCGGGTCGACCAGACCGGTGGGGCGGATGATCTGCTCCACCACGCCGTCGGCGATACCCATCTCGTACTTGCCCGGTGTCGCCGAGAGGTACACGGTCTGACCGATCCGGTTCTTGAACTCGTCCCATCGCAACGGACGGTTGTCCATCGCGCTCGGAAGGCGGAACCCATGGTCGACCAGGGTGCGCTTGCGCGAGGCGTCGCCCTCGTACATGGCCCCGATCTGGGGCACGGCCACGTGCGATTCATCGATCACGAGCAGGAAGTCGTCAGGGAAGAAGTCGAGCAGCGTGTGAGGAGGTTCACCGGGCTCACGGCCGTCCATGTGTCGCGAGTAGTTCTCGATACCGGAGCAGAACCCGAGCTGCTGGAGCATCTCGAGATCGAAGCTCGTGCGCATGCGGAGACGCTGCGCCTCGAGGAGCTTGCCCTGACGCTCGAACTCCGCGAGCCGATCCTCGAGTTCCTTCTCGATCGTGCCGATCGAGCGCTGGATCACATCCGTCCCGGCGACGTAGTGGGACGCCGGGAAGATCGGCACCGAGGCGAGCTTTTCGATGACCTCACCGGTGAGGGGGTGCAGCGAATAGAGCGCCTCGATCTCGTCGCCGAAAAGTTCGATCCGGATCGCGTGCTCCTCGTAGACCGGGATGATCTCGATCGTGTCTCCGCGTACGCGGAAGTTGCCGCGGGAGAAGTCGACGTCGTTGCGGTTGTACTGCATCGCGATGAACTGACGGATCAACGCATCGCGGTCATAGCGCTCCCCCACCTGCAGCGCCACCATCGCGCGCAGGTACTCCTCGGGTGCCCCGAGTCCGTAGATGCAGGAGACGGTCGACACCACGATCACGTCACGCCGGCTGAGCAGCGAGTTCGTCGTCGAGTGACGAAGCCGCTCGACCTCGGCGTTGATCGAGGAATCCTTCTCGATGAAGGTGTCCGTCTGCGGAACGTAGGCCTCTGGCTGGTAGTAGTCGTAGTACGACACGAAGTACTCGACGGCGTTGTTGGGCATGAGCTCGCGGAACTCATTCGCGAGCTGCGCGGCGAGGGTCTTGTTGTGAGCGAGCACAAGCGTAGGTCGCTGCACCTGCTCGATCAGCCACGCGGTCGTCGCCGACTTGCCTGTACCCGTGGCTCCGAGCAGCACGACATCGGTCTCGCCCGCGTTGATGCGCGACGCGAGCTCGGCGATCGCCTGCGGCTGGTCGCCGGCCGGGGCGTACTCGCTGATGACCTCGAAAGGGCGGACGCTACGCGTGGTTTGCATACTCCCAGCGTAGGCCGCCCTTCCGACATCCGGGCCGGTCAGGCCACCAACGACACTGTCTGCGAGGAACTCTCCGATGCCCAGGTCGTGGTGCCGCCGTTGATCAGGCTCATCGTCGCCGTCGATCTCAGAGCGCCGGGGTCGGAGCCGATCACGTTGAACGTCAACCCGTCTCCGACGCTCGGCGGCGTCTTCGTGAAGACGAAAGTCGTACCGGTGCTTCCAGCGGCGGGATCCGGTGTCCACGATCCGAAGGACGATGCTCCGTCAAGCGTCACCGGCGAATCGAAGGCCACGACGACGACGACGAGCGACGCACCAGCCGGAGGATTCACCCACGGGGTCGCGCGGTAGCCGATCTGCGTGCTGAACGTGATCCATGCCCCACTCCCCATGGCGCGGAACAACCTCCCTCAGCAGGCTCTCCGCTGGTGCGTCCCCACGCCCAACCGGAATATCGATCGCACCTCCACCTAAGGTGGGAGCGTGATCGAGTTCATCGTCGGCTCCAGCCTCGCCGCGGCCGCCGGTCTCAACGCCTGGATGCCACTCTTCCTGCTCGGACTGGCAGACCGCTTCCTCCCCGCCGTGGAGCTGCCCAGCAGCTGGTCCTGGCTTTCCAGCGACCTGGCACTCTGGATCGTCGGCGCCCTGCTGCTGCTCGAGATCGTGGCCGACAAGATCCCCGCGCTCGACTCGGTCAACGACCTCATCCAGAGCATCATCCGCCCTGCCGCCGGTGGCGTGGCGTTCGGCGCGGGAGCCAGCGCGCAGACGGTCGCCGTCGACGACCCCGCATCCTTCTTCTCGAGCGGCTCGTGGATTCCGATCGTCACCGGAATCGCGATCGCGCTGGTGGTGCACGTGGTGAAGGCGACGGCCCGCGTCGCCGCGAACGCCACGACCGGCGGGCTGGCGGCACCGGTGCTGAGCACTGCAGAGGACGGTGCGTCGTTCCTGCTCGCTGCCGCAGCGATCATCGTCCCCGTCGTGGCCGCCGTCCTCCTCACCGGTCTCATCGTCGCTGCCGTCGTGATGCTGAGACGGCGTGCGCGAAAGCGCCGGGGCGACGTTCCGTCAGACGGCGGCGTCCACACGTAGCGCGTGGTGGTCGACACCGCGACGAGACCGGCCCGCTCCAGGATCGGTCGCGGGAACTCCGTCGAGTCCGGGTTCAGATACTTCCTCCCCGCACGCTGACAGACGTCGGGAAAGAGTGCGCGCGGGGTCAGGGCCGACCGGTGCGGGCCGCGCGGAGTCCGAGCACCGCGATCGCGGCCGATGTCGCGCACATCCCGACGATCAACAGCACGAACCACATCCAGCTCGCCCCTCCGAAGACCAGTCCGAGGCACCAGCCGAACAGGCTCGATCCCGCGTAGTAGCCGAAGTAGTACAGCGACGATGCCTGGGCGCGGGTGTTCGGCGTGGCAGCAACCGGGGTCCATCCCGACGCCACCGCGTGCGCCGCGAAGAAGCCGGCGGTGAACAGGAGCAGTCCTCCCATCACCAGTGGGGCGTTCGGTATCAACATCAACAGCGCTCCGCCGGCCGTGACGAGGATCGACACCAACAGCACAGGAAAGCGCCCGAAGCGTGAAGCAAGCGCTCCCGCCCAGGGCGATGACAGGGTTCCGGCGAAGTAGGCCAGGAACAGTAGGGTGACGACCCACGCGGGGAGGAGGAAGGGTGCTTCCGAGAGATGGAATCCCAGGTAGTTGTACACGGCGACGAATGCGCCCATGAGGAGGAACCCCTGGGCGTAGAGCGCGAGCAACTGCGGAGAGCGCAGAGACGCGGCGAGCCGGGCGAGAATGCCTGGGCCCTGCTCGTCGAAGCGTCGCGGCATGAACCCCTGCGCCCGAGGAGCGAGCAGGAGAAACAGCGCTGCAGCGAAAGCGCAGATGACGGCGACCGTCCAGATCCCGATCCGCCATCCTGCGGACTCCCCGACCATGCCCGCCACGATGCGCCCCAGTAACCCGCCGACCGTCGTGCCGGCGATGTAGCTTCCGGCCGCCGCAGCGGCGTAGCGCGGACGCACCTCCTCGCTGAGGTACGCCAGCGCCACAGCCGGCACGGCCCCCAGCGCGATCCCCTCGGCCACACGCAGCACCAGGAACAGTCCGATCTCTCCACTCAGCGGAGCGACCAGACCGAGCACCGTGGCCGCGATCACGCCGATGGCCATCGCCGGAACCCTGCCGATGCGGTCCGCCACGATCGACCATGGGACCACTGCCGCGGCGAGTCCGAGCGTCGTCGCGGAAACGGTGAGTGCGGCGGTGGCTGGCGCGACGGTGAGGTCGGCAGCGATCTGGGGCAGCACCGCCTGCGTCGAGTAGAGCTGCGCGAATGTCGCGATGCCTGCGCAGAAGAGTCCGGTGATCAGACGCCGGTAGAGAGGAGACCCCGGGGCATGACCGGTGAACGGCTCCGCGTTCACTGCGGGCGGATCCGCTCCCAGAGCGCGTCCGTCTGCGCGATCGTGTCGGCGAGTGTGCCCGTGGTGTCGATCACGACGTCGGCGATCGCGAGGCGCTTCTCGTCGGAGACCTGGGCATCGATGCGCGCCTGCGCCGCGGACTCGTCCAGACCGCGCAGCTCGACGAGCCGACGCCGCCGCACCTCGGCGGGCGCGTGCGCCACGACGATCGTGTCCCAGGGATCGTCCACACGGGCCTCGACCAACAGGGGCACATCGTAGACGATGACCGCAGACGGGTCCTCGGCGAGTGCGGACTCGAACCGGTGCTGCGATTCGGCGCGGACGGCGGGGTGGACGATGGCGTTCAGCCGCTGAAGCAGTTCGGGAGCGCCGAACACCTTGGCGCCGAGTGCTGCGCGATCGAGCGCACCCTCCGCGGTGATCACGTCGGGTCCGAACGTCTCGGCGATCTGTCGCAGCACGGGAGTTCCCGGAGCCTGCACGTCGCGGACTATCTGGTCTGCGTCGACGATGACGGCGCCGTGCTCTGCGAGGCGCTGGGCGATGGTCGACTTCCCGGATGCGATGCCGCCGGTGAGTGCGATGAGAGGCATGGTGTCCATCCTGGCACGCACCGGTTCGGTGCGGCGTCGAGCGCTGCCCGGAGACGCGAAACGGGCCGCCACCCGAAGGTGACGGCCCGTTCCAGAGCGTGATGCTTAAGCGTTGCCGCCCGAGAGCTTCTCGCGGAGAGCCGCGAGTGCCTCGTCGTCCGCCAGCGTGCCCGCACCAGCGGTCTCGCTGGAGAAGGTCTGACCGCCGCCGAAGTCCTCGCCGGCTGCCGCCTCGGCCTCGGCCGCCTTGGTGACCTGAGCCTTGTGCGCCTCCCAGCGAGCCTGGGCTGCAGCGTACTCCTGCTCCCATGCCTCGCGCTGGGCGTCGAAGCCTTCCTTCCACGCACCGGTCTCGGCGTCGAAGCCCTCCGGGTACTTGTACTCGCCGTTCTCGTCGTACTCCGCGACCATGCCGTAGAGGGCCGGGTCGAACTCGGTGCCGTTGGGGTCGACCGACTCGTTGGCCTGCTTGAGCGACAGCGAGATGCGGCGACGCTCCAGGTCGATGTCGATGACCTTGACGAAGACCTCTTCGCCGACGGAGACGACCTGCTCGGCCAGCTCGACGTGCTTGCTGGAGAGCTCGGAGATGTGGACGAGGCCCTCGATGCCGTCTGCGACGCGAACGAACGCACCGAACGGGACGAGCTTGGTGACCTTACCCGGCGTGACCTGTCCGATCGCGTGGGTACGGGCGAAGACCTGCCACGGGTCCTCCTGCGTCGCCTTCAGCGACAGGGAGACGCGCTCGCGGTCCAGGTCGACCTCGAGGATCTCGACGGTGACCTCCTGGCCAACCTCGACGACCTCGGACGCGTGCTCGATGTGCTTCCAGGACAGCTCGGAGACGTGCACGAGGCCGTCAACGCCACCCAGGTCGACGAACGCACCGAAGTTGACGATCGACGACACGACACCCTTGCGGACCTGACCCTTGTGCAGGTTGTTCAGGAACGTGGTGCGCGACTCCGACTGCGTCTGCTCGAGCAGCGCGCGGCGGCTGAGGACGACGTTGTTGCGGTTCTTGTCGAGCTCGAGGATCTTCGCCTCGATCTCCTGGCCCAGGTACGGCGTGAGGTCGCGGACGCGACGCAGCTCGATGAGCGAGGCCGGGAGGAAGCCACGGAGTCCGATGTCGACGATGAGGCCACCCTTGACGACCTCGATGACGGTACCGGTGACGACGCCGTCGTTCTCCTTGATCTTCTCGACATCTCCCCAGGCACGCTCGTACTGTGCGCGCTTCTTGGAGAGGATCAGACGGCCTTCCTTGTCCTCCTTCTGGAGAACGAGGGCCTCGACCAGGTCGCCGACAGCGACGACCTCGTTGGGGTCGACGTCGTGCTTGATCGAAAGCTCGCGCGAGGGGATGACACCCTCGGTCTTGTATCCGACATCGAGGAGGACCTCATCGCGGTCGATCTTGACGATCGTTCCTTCGATGATGTCGCCGTCGTTGAAGAACTTCAGGGTCTTCTCGACCGCGGCCAGGAAGTCCTCAGCAGATCCGATGTCGTTGATGGCGACCTGCTTGGTGGCCGGGGCGGTCGTTGCGGTAGTCATGTAGTGGGTTGTCCTTGTTGAATGGGAACTCAGGGCTGCGATGCAACGGCCGCGCACGGCCGACATCATGCTTCACAGCGGATGGATTGGGATTGCACGTCACGAGCGCATGCAAGTGCACGCCACGAGTGACACTTCAGATTATCAGAACTTCGGATGTCGATGGCGTCGGTGTCGCCATCGACGTGCTGTGGATAACTCCGGCGGGCCCGGGGCCGTTCCATTAGCGTGACCGGGTGCCTCGCTTCCACTCCACACATCGCCGTTCCCTCGCCCGCCCCGCTCTTGCCGCCTGCTGCGTTGCGCTGTCGGCCGTCGGGATCCTCGGATGCTCCCCCACACCGGAGCCCGAACCGACACCGACGCCCGCTTTCGCCTCGGAGGAAGAGGCGTTCGCCGCGGCGGAGGAGACGTACCGGGCCTACAACGACGCGCTCAACGCCGAGCGTGCAGGTACGTCTCCGTCTATTCCGTCGCACGACTTCCTTGCGGGCGAAGTTCTGCGGGCCGAGGTCGCAAACGAAACCAAGCTGCGAGAGGACGGGATCCGCATAGAGGGATCCACGACGGTCTCGGCCATCCAAGGACTGGATGCCGACTTAGTTTCGCCGGTCGGCGAGGTTCTGTCTCGAGTCTGTCTCGACATCACCGACGCGCGGGCTATCGATACGACAGGCGTGGACGTGACCGCTGAGGGGCGAAGCGACATCTACGCAGTTGATGTCCGTTTCGCAGGAGGGCCGCAATCTCTGCTAATCACGGACTTCGAGATCACGGCGGACTTTGAATGCTGACGTCTTTGTGGGCAGCTGTATTCACTGCTGTCATCGTGGCCAGCTCCCCTGGCAACACTGGTTGTTCTCAGTCCGGCCTCGTCGCTGGGGGTTGCGGAGCCACCAACACGGGCACCTCCCTCAACATCACCGGTGAACGCAACACCCCCGGCTCGAGCGGCCCGTCCACTCCGAACGGCACCTCCCCCGATTCGAACACCGGCACCGGGTACCCGCCGAACGAGGTCGACTTCGACGAGTGCCTCGCGAACTGGAATAGCGACATCCGCTGCTTCCGCGCTTATGAGGCGCCCACGAAGGCGGACCCTGCGGCTCCGGACGGGCCGGCACGCCCCGCGATCACGATGACCGATCTTGCCACCTTCGCCCCCGAGCCGGTGACGGCCGTCGGGGAACCAGGCAATGTGGGTATCGCTGGCATGCCGACGAACTTCGTCGCTGCGGCGTCCGTCCACACTCGCGCCGGAACGCTCTTCGGTTTCCCGATCTCCGTGCGCTTCACGCCTGTGGGGTACGAATTCGACTACGGCGACGGCGACCGCGCGAGCCTGACGACCGGCGGTGAGACCTGGAACCGCCTCGGTCAGGCGCAGTTCACGCCCACCTCCACGAGTCACGTCTACCAGGAGCGCGGGACCTATCTGGTCGACGTCGATGTGCGCTACTTCGCCGAAGTCAATCTCGGCAACGGCTGGGTGCCGGTGTCTGGCGAGCTCACGACGGACGGCCCCGACCAGGCGATCCGCATCTTCGAAGCCCACACGGCACTCGTGGCCTTCACCTGTGACCAGAAACCGACAGCACCCGGATGTTGAGACCCATGGCTGCGAGAAGGACCGACCGGCTCAGCTGACGACCCTCAACACCACCGGAGCACCATCGGCGTCCACGTGATCCGCGAGCATCAACACGGCGTCCGCAGCGACGCCCTTCGCCGGCACGAAGGTGATCTGCGGCACCAGGTCCCTCGTGCAGATCGTGTCGGTGTGCGCGTGCAGTCGGACGATGGCCTCGGTCTCACTGACCGCTTCCACGTCGCCGGACCCCGGCATGCAGGTCGACGATCCCCAGGTGAGCACGGCGAGCTCCTGATCCCCGATCCATGTCGCCGCAGGAATCTGCTCCGGCATCCTGTCCGCCGGAATGATCCCGCCGTCGTCGAGCCCGGGCAGCGTGAGCTCCGTCTTCTCCCCTGCCGCGTCGACGACGGTGAGCTCCACCGGACGTGAGGAGTCGAATCCAGCGGGCAGGCCGATGTAGGTGCCATGCGCGGTCTGCACCATCGCGCACATCTCGTCCTCGCTCGAAACGAGCACGATCTCGAGCGACTGGTCACCGGCGATGAGGTCGCCCAGCTGCGGCGCGCAGGCGTCGCCCCAGGACTTCAGCACGAACGCCGTCGAGTCCAACCACCCGGCTTGGGGCACGTATGACATGTCGGAGGAGGCCTGTTGGGCTGTCGATTCAGGCGCCGGGGAGCTCCCGGCGTTCGTCGAGCACCCCGTCAACACGGAGGCCAGCAGCAGCCCGCCCAGAGCGAGGATGGAGAACGCGCGAAGAGAGACCGTCATACCTCTGAGTGTCAGGTCGACGGGAACCGTCTCAGACCTGACGCCGCATCCTGCCCCTGTCGGCTGCCCGTGCCAGACTGTGGTTCGTGACCGACCGTCTCATGTTGCTCGATACCGCCAGCCTCTACTTCCGCGCCTTCTACGGTGTACCCGACAAGGTGACCGCACCCGATGGCTCCCCCATCAACGCGGCTCGTGGGCTGCTCGACATCATCGCGAAGCTGGTCACGCTGTACGAGCCCACGCACGTGATCGCGTGCTGGGACGACGATTGGCGTCCACAGTGGCGGGTCGACCTGATCCCCAGCTACAAGTCGCACCGGGTGGTCGAAGTCGTCGCCTCCGGTCCCGACGTCGAAGAGGTGCCCGATCCGCTCGAGGCGCAGATCCCTCTCATCCGCCAGACGCTCGAGGCGCTCGACATCCCGATCATCGGCGTCGCCGAGCATGAGGCCGACGACGTGATCGGCACGCTCGCCACAGACGCCGACATGGCCGTCGACATCGTCACGGGCGACCGTGACCTCTTCCAGCTCGTCGACGACGCCCGCGAGGTGCGCGTGATCTACACCGCACGGGGCATGAGCAACCTCGAGATCGTCACCGACGCCACGGTCGTCGCCAAGTACGGGGTGCTCCCCTCGCAGTATGCGGACTTCGCGACGATGCGCGGTGATGCCTCAGACGGACTGCCCGGAGTCGCCGGCGTCGGCGAGAAGACCGCAGCGACCCTGCTGCAGAACCATGTCGACCTCGGCGGGATCCGTGCAGCCGCCGAAGCGGGTGAAGGCATGAGCGCCGGCGTCCGCGCCAAGGTTATCGCCGCGTCCGCCTATCTCGACGTCGCGCCGACCGTCGTGGCGGTGGCGACGTCCCTGCCGATCTCCGCACCCGACACACGTCTGCACGCGCTCGACGAGGAAGAGTCCGCAACAGCGCTGGCGCTCGCGGCGAAGTGGAACCTGGGCGGCTCGATGGACCGCGCGATCGCTGCGGTCTCCGCCGCGGCACGCTGACGCGGGAGTCACTCGGCCCAGGCCAGCAACCGCTCCACCCCCCACGTGGTGACGATACGCGCGGCAGGAACGCCTGCCCGCTCGGCTCGCTCAGCGCCGTGGTCGAGCAGCGAGAGCTGTCCCGGCGCATGGGCGTCCGAATCGATGGAGAACAGACACCCCGCAGCCAGCGCGATCGCGATGAGCTCGTCCGGCGGGTCCTGACGTTCTGGGCGCGAATTGATCTCCACCGCCACACCGTTCTCCGCGCAGGCGGCGAAGACGGCAGCCGCATCGAAAGCCGAGGGTGGTCGCGTCCCACGCTCCCCCTCGACGAGACGACCGGTGCAGTGACCGAGCACGTTGACACGCGGATGCGAGACGGCGGCGATCATTCGTGCCGTCATCGGGCGGGCGTCCATTCGCAGCTTCGAGTGCACGGACGCCACGACCACGTCGAGCTCCGCAAGCAGGTCCGGATCCTGATCCAGCGCGCCGTCTTCGAGGATGTCGACCTCGATTCCCGCGAGCAGAGTGAATCCCTCGCCCGACTCGGCGCGCACGAGGGGGATCTGCTCACGCAGACGTTCGGCGGACAGGCCACGTGCGACGCGCAACCGCGGCGAATGGTCCGTGATCGCCTGGTACTCATGCCCCTGCGCACGTGCCGCCGCCGCCATCACCGCGATCGAGGTGGTGCCGTCAGACCAGTCCGTGTGGGCGTGCAGGTCGCCTCGAAGCTTGCCGCGCAGCTCTGACGCCCGCTCGGGCTCGACATCACCGCGCAGTTCCACCAGGTACTCGGGCACCTTCCCGTCCTGCGCCTGGCGGATCACGGCGAAGGTCGACTCGCCGATCCCGCGACTCGCACGCAGACGCGTCGGGTCAAGACGCACGTCTTCCGGGAGCTCCTGGAACGTCGCCGCGGCCTGGCGGAACGCCTTGGCCCGGTAGCGGGACGCCCGCTCGCGCTCGAGCAGCGAGGCGATCTCGAGCAGAGCAGCGACCGGGTCCACGTCGAGCTCCTAGGCCGTCGCGAGCTCGCGACTCACGCTGATCCACTGATCGAGCTTGGCGGCGGCACGACCGTCATCCACCGCCGCCGACGCCCGAAGGTAACCCTCGCGCAACCGCTCGAGGATCGGAACCTGCACCTGGGTCGCGTCCTGCGACAGCTCGTATGCCACGATGCCGGCAGCGGCGTTGAGCAGCACGATGTCACGAACGGCTCCGACCTCCCCCTGGAGTGTGCGTCGGAGCACCTCCGCGTTGTGCTCGGGTGCGCCACCGAGGAGGTCGGCGAGTTCGGCGAGGGGAATGCCGAGATCACGAGGATCGAGGTCATGCTCGTGGATGTCGCCGCGGGTGACCTCCCAGATCCGGCTGTGACCGGTCGTGGTGAGTTCGTCGAGCCCGTCGTCACCGCGGAACACGAGCGCCGTGGCACCACGGGTGCGGAACACTCCCGTGATCAGAGGCACGCGCTCGATCTGCGCCACACCCACGGCGTTGGCCTCGGCGCGGGCGGGATTGCAGAGCGGTCCCAGCATGTTGAAGACGGTGGGCACGCCCAGCTCGGCACGCACGGGACCCGCGTGCTTGAAACCGGGGTGGAAGGCGCCTGCCCATGCGAAGGTGATGCCGGTGCGGTCGAGGATCGACGCGACCGCCTCGGGGTTGAGCGACAGCTCGAGGCCGAGCGCCCCCAGAACATCCGACGACCCCGATGCGGAGCTGGCGGCGCGGTTGCCGTGCTTGACGACGGGGATGCCGGTGGCACCGATGATGATGGCCGCGGTCGTGGAGACGTTCACCGTGCCCACCCGATCGCCACCGGTACCGACGATATCGAGGACGTTCGGGGAGACAGGCAGCGGAACGGCGGCCTCGAGGATGGCATCGCGGAAGCCGACGATCTCGTCGATCGTCTCCCCCTTCGCCCGGAGGGCGATGAGGAACCCGCCGAGCTGGGCTTCCGTGACGTTGCCGTTCATGATCTGACGCATCGCCCACGTCGACTCCCAGACGCTGAGATCGCGGCGCTCCAGTAGAGAGGTGAGCACATCGGACCAGGTCAGCGAATCAGCCATGTGTGCGATCCTATCGGCGCGGGAAAACGTGCAGATCGTTCCGAACGTGTGACCGCCACGACGGCATCCCCTGTTTCCCGCGGATTCACCGACTATTCGCAGCCTTTTCTTAGGGTTACCTAAGTCAAATACGGGCAAAACGAGGGCTGCCGGTGCAAGAATCATGCCTGGGGATCGGCCATAATGGAAGAGTGACGACCTCAGCGACGTATGCCCCGGCGGCGAGAACCATTAAGCGGCCCAACCCGGTAGCTGTCGGCACCATTGTGTGGCTCGGCAGTGAAGTGATGTTCTTCGCGGGACTCTTCGCGATCTACTTCACCCTCCGCAGCACATCCCCCGAGCTCTGGGCGGATCGCACCGAACTGCTGAACGTTCCGTTCGCGTTCGTGAACACCGCGATCCTGGTGCTCTCCTCGTTCACGTGCCAGATGGGCGTGTTCGCTGCCGAGGACCTTCAGCCGTACAAGATCGGCAAGGGCCAGAAGAACGGCGCCGGTCGCCGTCGCCTCTTCGGCTGGGGCATGGTCGAGTGGTTCTTCCTCACCTTCGCACTCGGAGCCATCTTCGTCTCCGGCCAGGTCTGGGAGTACGCGCAGCTCGTGGCCGAGGGAATGCCCATCGGAGCAGATTCCTACGCTTCTGCGTTCTACCTCACCACCGGCTTCCACGCCCTGCACGTCACCGGCGGACTCATCGCGTTCCTGCTCGTCATCGGACGCGCATACGCGGTCAAGAATTTCCGGCACAAAGAGGCGACGTCCTCGATCGTGGTGTCCTACTACTGGCACTTCGTCGACGTCGTCTGGATCGTGCTGTTCGTCGTTATCTACTTCCTGAAATAAGAGCGGAGCTGATCCCCGAGATGGCACGAGAGAAGAAGCGCCGTTCGAATGGCCGTCGCAGTCCCCTGGCTGCGGCAGCGCTCATCGGAGCAGGCCTCATGATCACCGGCGCGGTATACGCCGGCACGACCGCCGCATTCGCTGCGACCGACACCCAGACGGCTGCGACCTCGCAGCTCACCGTCGAAGACGGCGAGAAGCTGTTCCAGGCGAACTGCGCGACCTGTCACGGTCTCGACCTGCAGGGCACGCCCAACGGTCCGAGCCTCTACGGAGTGGGCGAGCTCGCGACCGAGTTCCAGCTCTCGACCGGTCGTATGCCTCTGCAGATGCAGGGACCGCAGGCACCGCAGAAGTCGCCGCAGTTCACCGAAGACCAGATCCTCGCGATCTCGTCCTTCGTGCAGGAGTCCGCTCCCGGCCCGACCTTCCCCTCTGACCACATCCTCGATGGTGGCGGCGACGTGGCGAACGGTGCCGAACTGTTCCGCGTCAACTGCGCGATGTGCCACAACGTGGCCGCCGCCGGTGGTGCACTCACCGAGGGCAAGTACGCCCCGGCTCTGACCGAGACCAGCGCGCTGCACATGTACGCAGCCATGGTCACCGGCCCCCAGAACATGCCGGTCTTCGGAGACATGAACCTGTCGGACGAGGACAAGCGCGACATCATCTCCGCGCTCCTCTTCCAGCAGGAGTCCGTGCAGATCGGCGGATTCTCGCTCGGTTCGCTGGGCCCCGTCTCCGAGGGCCTGTTCGTGTGGATCTTCGGCATCGGCGCGCTCGTCGCCATCACCGTGTGGATCACGGCGAAGTCCAACTGACGCTTATTCATCGAAGAGGAACGTACGAGGAGCACCATGGCACACGACGACGACTCGCAGGCTCTTGACAGGGCCTACCAGCCCTCTCCAGGGCTGGGTGTCGCAGTCAGCGATCCCGTGCAGAACCCGGGGCTTCCGCCGCACCGCGAGCGGATGACCGACAAGGACCCGCGCGCTGAGAAGACCGCGGACCGCACTGTCTACACCCTGTTCTACCTCTCGCTCGCGGGCAGCATCTGGGCGGTCGCCGCCTACATGCTGTTCCCGATCGAGAGCGGCGCGCTCATCGACATCCGTCAGAACAACCTCTTCATCGGCCTGGGTATCGCCCTCGCCCTGTTGAGCATCGGCATCGGCGCGATCCACTGGTCGAAGGCTCTGATGTCCGACAAGGAGCACATCGAGTACCGCCACCCCACCCGGGGCAAGGACTCGACGCGCGAGGCGGCCATCAAGGCGTTCTCCGACGCGAACGAGGAGTCCGGTTTCGGACGCCGCACGATGATCCGCAACTCGCTGTTCGCCGCGGTCGTGGCGTCGATCATCCCGGGTGTCACCCTGTTCCGTGGCCTCGCTCCGCACTCGACTCCTGACGACCCCACTGCGGGCGACCCTGTCGCGCTGCTGAAGCACACGATGTGGGACGAGGGCATGCGACTGGTCCGCGACCCCGACGGCACGCCGATCCGCGCATCGGACGTCACGCTCGGATCCGCATTCCACGTGATCCCCGCCGACCTCGCCGAGCTCAGCCACCACGATGGTTATCTCGAGGAGAAGGCCAAGGCCATCGTGCTGATGATGCGCCTGCGCCCCGAGCAGCTCATCGAGGCCGAGGACCGTAAGGACTGGTCGTACGACGGCATCGTCGCGTACTCCAAGGTCTGCACGCACGTCGGCTGCCCGGTCGCCCTGTACGAGCAGCAGACCCACCACCTGCTGTGCCCGTGCCACCAGTCGCAGTTCGATGTCACCGATCACGCCAAGGTGATCTTCGGGCCGGCTGCACGTCCGCTGCCGCAGCTGCCCATCACGGTCGACGACGAGGGCTACCTCGTCGCACGCAGCGACTTCAAGGAACCCGTCGGCCCGAGCTTCTGGGAGCGCCATTGAGCACCGCAACGCTGTCCAAAGACGACAAGGAAACCAAGGCACCGCTCGGCGGTCGCTTCGTCGGTGCCGCGTCGAACTACATCGATGAGCGCACCAGCCTGTCTGGCTTCGTCAAGGAACTCGGTCGCAAGATCTTCCCTGACCACTGGTCGTTCATGCTCGGCGAGATCGCGCTATGGAGCTTCGTGGTCGTGTTCCTCTCCGGAACCTTCCTGACGTTCTTCTTCCAGGCATCCATGGTCGAGACCCACTACACCGGCGCCTACGCTCCGATGCGTGGAATCGAGATGTCCGCGGCTCTCGAGTCGTCGCTGCACATCTCGTTCGACCTTCGCGGTGGTCTTCTGGTCCGCCAGATCCACCACTGGGCCGCACTGGTCTTCGTGGCCGGCATCGGCGTGCACATGCTCCGCGTGTTCTTCACCGGCGCCTTCCGCAAGCCGCGCGAGCTCAACTGGGTGATCGGCTTCGTGCTCTTCATCCTGGCAATGGCTGAGGGCTTCACCGGCTACTCGCTCCCCGACGACCTGCTCTCGGGCAACGGTCTGCGCATCATCGACGGCATGATCAAGGGCTTCCCGATCGTCGGCACGTGGATCTCGTTCCTGCTCTTCGGTGGCGAGTTCCCCGGCACCGACATCGTCGGCCGTCTGTACACGCTCCACATCCTGCTGTTGCCGATGCTGGTCATCGCGCTCATCGTGGTGCACCTCATGCTGATGATCATCAACAAGCACACGCAGTTCGCCGGCCCCGGTCGCACGAACGACAACGTCGTGGGCTACCCGATGATGCCGGTGTACATGTCGAAGATGGGCGGCTACCTGTTCATCGTCTTCGGCACGATCGTGCTGATCGCGACGTTCTTCCAGATCAACCCGATCTGGAACTACGGCCCCTACGACCCCTCCCCTGTGTCCGCCGGTACCCAGCCCGACTGGTACATCGGCTTCGCGGATGGCGCGCTGCGTCTGGCTCCGTCGAACTGGGACATCGTCTTCCTCGAGCGCACGCTGTCGCTCGGCATCCTGGTGCCGGTCGCGGTTCTCGGTCTGTTCATCGTGCTCGTCGCGATCTACCCCTTCATCGAGGCGTGGGTCACGGGCGACAAGCGCGAGCACCACATCGCTCAGCGTCCGCGCAACGCGGCTACCCGCACCGCCATCGGCGTCGCTGGTGTCGTCTTCTACGCGGTGCTGTGGGCTGCGGCATCCTCCGACCTCATCGCGACGCACTTCATGCTCACGATGGAAGGTGTCATCCACACGCTGCAGGCACTGCTGATCATCGGACCGGTTCTCGGGTACTTCATCACGAAGCGCATCTGCATCGCGCTGCAGAAGAAGGATCGTGAGATCGTGCTGCACGGCTTCGAGTCGGGCCGCATCGTCCGCCTCCCCGGCGGCGAGTTCATCGAGGTGCACCAGCCGGTCGACCAGTACGACCGTTGGAAGCTCATCGATGTCGACGGCTACGAGCCGCTCGTCGTGCGCCCGAACGCCAAGGGCCGTATCCCGTGGACCGAGAACCTCCGTTCCTCGATCTCGCGCTGGTTCTTCGAGGACCGTCTGGCTCCGCTGACGCAGGCGCAGATCGAAGAGGCCGACGCGCACCAGCACCACGTCACGGCTCACAACGACGAGACCGAGGCCGCCGAGATCCAGGGCGCTCACGAGCGTGCCGGCTTCCCGGATGCTCCGCTCACCGTTGATGAGACACACGTCGACGAGACGCCGAACACTCCGAGCACGGTCATCGCGACCGAGCCGGTGAAGAAGCCTCGCAAGAAGAAGTCGGAGGACGGCGAGTAGACCTCGTCCGCTCCCCTCGCTGAAAGGGCCCTGTCCATCCGGACAGGGCCCTTTCATGTACTCCATGGAAGGATCGAAGGTATGACATCCGCAGTCAGACTCATCCGTTCCGAAGCCCTCGCCGATGCCCCCTACGCCTACGCCGCAACCGCCCCGGCAGGCTCGCGCCTCATCTTCCTCGCCGGCGCCTGCCCTCTCGAAGAGGACGTGACGACCACTGCTCCCGGCGACTATGCCGCACAAGCCGCCCGCTGTGTGGAGACTCTCCAGACCGCGCTCGCGGCGTCCGGCGCCGCACTGACAGACATCATCAGCACACGCGTTCTGGTGGCCTCCACACGACAGCAGGACCTCGTGACATCCTGGGACGTCATCCATGCGGCCTTCGGCGCACACGACGTCCCGAGCACTCTCCTGGGCGTCACCGTCCTCGGCTACGACGACCAGCTCGTCGAGATCGAAGCGATCGCGGCGGTGGCAGGAGACGCATCGTGAGTGGCACCGTACGCGCGGCCGAAAGTACCGATGCCGAGGCGATCCACGCGATAGAGACGGCCGCCGACGCACTGCTCATCGATGCTCTGGGCGCGTGGCAATGGCCGCCTGCCGGCGACGGCGCCGCACGTCTGTCGAGTCCCGGTTTCGTGCTCGTCGGAGAGGATGATGCGAACCGCTCCCCCGTCGGGTTCGTCCATGTGCTCGACGTCGACGGTCACGCGCACCTCGAGCAGCTGTCCGTGGTCCCATCTGCGGGTCGCAAAGGTCATGGTCGTGGCCTCGTCACCGCTGCGCTCGACGAGGCTCGCGAACGCGGCTATACGCGTGTCACGCTACGCACATACGCAGAGGTTCCCTGGAATGCACCCTTCTATGCCTCGTGCGGCTTCCTCGAGAGCATCCCGGAGACGCCGTTCCTGCGGGATCTGGTCGACGTCGAAGCATCGCTGGGCCTGGACCGCTACGGTCGCCGCGTGCAGATGACCGTCGAGCTCTGACACGAGCGGTCAGTGGCGGAATTGCGCTCATCAGCGTCCGGATGACGGCGGCGGACCACACACGCCCACTCCTAGGCTGGGGAGCATGATCGACCGCTCCGACTACTACGCCGCCAAGCTCGCCTATGAGACCGACGCCAGCGACGTTCATGCTGCTCTGAAGGCCGGCGAGAACATCGTCGTCATCGATGTGCGCTCCGCAGAGGCCTGGGCCCAGGGGCGCGTCGCGGGCGCCACGCACATGCACTACAGCGAGATCGCCGCGCGAGCCCCGCGCGAGATCAGCGTCGATGCGGAGGTCGTGGTGTACTGCTGGAGCCCCGGCTGCAACGCCGGCGCGAAGGGAGCCCTGGAGTTTGCGAAGCTCGGGTATCGGGTACGCGAGATGATCGGCGGCTTCGAGTACTGGGTCCGTGAGGGGTATGCCGTCGAAGACGCGGATGGCGTGCATCACCGGCCTGTCGACCCGCTCACCGGGATCGCGCGTATCCGATCGCGCGCCTGACCGTCTCACCACGAAGAAGGCCCCCGGACTAATCCGGGGGCCTTCTTCATTGGATGCTGCTCAGCGGGCGAAGTTGCCGCGGTAGTACTCGTATACCCAGCCGACGATCGCGACGACGAAGATCGCGAGCCCGATCGGAAGCAGGAAGTGTCCGACAGCCAGACCCACCACGAAGACAGCGGCAGAACCGGCGAGCACGATCGGCCACCAGGACCACGGGCTGAACTCGCCCAGCTCGGGGTCACCGTCGTCGATGTCCGAGGTCAGGATGTCTTCCGGGAGCTCCCCGCCCTGCGCGTTGTGCGTGCGATCAAGGTAGAACGCGATCATCGCGCCCATGAACGCCGAGAAGAACAGGGCGACCGTGCCGACCCACTCGATCTGGTTCACGAGCGGGAGGCTCGGGTGCGCCAGGATGTTCCAGCCCGTGTAGACGACGCCGATGAGGGCGAAGAACGCGGTCAGGACCCACCAGAGAATGACGTTATCGCGCATGACTCAGTGCACCTCTCGCTCGCCGGGAGCTGTGGTGGCGAACTCGGCCGCCTCAGGATGGTTCAAGTCGAACGCAGGACGCTCACTGCGGATGCGCGGGATCGACGTGAAGTTGTGTCGCGGCGGCGGGCAGGACGTCGCCCACTCGAGCGAAGCGCCGTAGCCCCACGGGTCGTTGACCGTGACCTTGGGCGCCTTGCGAGCCGTGATCCAGACGTTCAGGAAGAACGGGAGCATGGAGGCACCGAGGATCATCGCGCCGATGGTCGACACCTGGTTCTGCCAGGTCCAGCCGTCAGCCGCCGAGTAGTCCGCGTAGCGACGCACCATGCCGTCGACGCCCAGCCAGTGCTGGATGAGGAACGTCATGTGGAAGCCGATGAACAGCATCCAGAAGTGCACGTAGCCGAGACGCTCGTTGAGCATGCGCCCCGTCCACTTCGGCCACCAGAAGTAGAAGCCGGCGAACATCGCGAACACCACGGTGCCGAAGACGACGTAGTGGAAGTGCGCGACCACGAAGTAGGAGTCGGAGAGCGCGAAGTCCAGCGGCGGAGCCGCGAGGATCACACCGGTCAGACCACCGAACACGAAGGAGACAAGGAATCCGAGGGCGAAGACCATCGGAGTCTCGAAGGTCACGGAGCCTCGCCAGAGCGTTCCGATCCAGTTGAAGATCTTCACACCCGTCGGCACCGCGATGAGCATCGTCATGAGGGCGAAGAACGGCAGGAGCACCGATCCGGTCACGTACATGTGGTGAGCCCACACTGCGACGGACAGGGCAGCGATCGCGATCGTCGCGTACACCAGAGTCTTGTATCCGAAGATCGGCTTGCGGCTGAACACCGGGAAGATCTCCGAGACGATGCCGAAGAACGGCAGCGCGATGATGTACACCTCGGGGTGTCCGAAGAACCAGAACAGGTGCTGCCAGAGGAGCACGCCGCCATTGGCCGGGTCGTAGATGTGCGCACCGAGGATACGGTCGGCGGCAGCGGCGAAGATCGCGGCGGCGAGCACGGGGAACGCCATCAGGATCAGAAGGCTGGTGATCAGCGTGTTCCAGGAGAAGATCGGCATGCGCCACATCGTCATACCGGGCGCGCGCATGGTGATCACGGTCGTGATGAAGTTGACCGCACCGAGGATCGTGCCGAAGCCCGAGATTCCGAGACCGACCATCCAGAGGTTGCCACCGACTCCAGGCGAGAACGACGCACTGGCGAGCGGCTGGTACGCGAACCATCCGAACGAGGCCGCACCCTGCGGGGTGAGGAAGCCAGCGACGGCGATCGTGGAGCCGAAGAGGAAGAGCCAGAACGCGAAGGCGTTCAGACGCGGGAACGCGACGTCCGGCGCACCGAGCTGCAGCGGCAGGATCGCGTTCGCGAAGCCGGCGAAGAGCGGCGTCGCGAACATCAGCAGCATGATCGTGCCGTGCATCGTGAACAGCTGGTTGTACTGCTCCTTGGTCGGGATGATCTGCATTCCCGGCGCGAAGAGCTCGGCGCGGATGACGAGAGCCATCACGCCGCCGAGGAGGAAGAACAGCACAGAGGCGATCAGGTACATGTACCCGATGGTCTTGTGGTCGGTGGAGGTGATCCACTTGACGACGATGTTGCCCTTCTGCTCGACACGCGAGGAGCTCATCAGAGCGGCCTGGCGAGCGGGAAGAGCAGTGGGTCGGGAGCGAGGGGCCTCGTCGGTGCGGGGGGCTTCAGTTGTCGACATGGCTTACTCCTCTCCTTCCTCGGAGTCGGTCTTGGGCGTGGTTCCGGGGAGGTTCGTCAGACGGTCGTACTCGTCCGTGATGTCACCGGTGTTGCCCTTCTCCTTGAGCTGCTGGAGATAGGCGTCGTACTCGTCCTGTTCGACGACCTTGACGTTGAAGAGCATCATCGAGTGGTACTCACCGCAGAGCTCGGCGCACTTGCCGGCGTACTCGCCGACACGCGTCGGGATGAAGGACCAGGAATTGTCCTTCCCGATGTACATGTCCTTCTTGTAGAGGAAGTCGATGATCCAGAAGGAGTGGATGACGTCGCGCGACTGCAGGTTGATCGTGACCTTCTGGTCGACCGGCAGTACGAGCGTCGGCAGCTGCGCCTGGTCGATGTTGCCGTCCTTGTCCGGCTGGCCCTGAATTCCCATCGTCCACACGGTGTCTTCGTCCGAGTCGGCGTCGTACTGGAAATCCCACGCCCACTGCTTGGCGATCGCGGTGATCTCGACGTCAGGGTCGTCCCACTTGGCTTCGATCTCGGACTGATCGCGAGCCGTGAAGAAGAACATTCCCAGCACGAGGATCAGCGGCACGATCGTGTAGAAGATCTCGATCGGCATGTTGTACCGCATCTGCACGGGCAGACCGGTCTGGCCCTTGCGGCGGCGGTAGGCGATCGCGGCCCAGGCCATCAGGCCCCAGGTGATGACGCCGACGGCGAGCAGGACGATCCAGGAGTTGACCCACAGCGAGGACACTCGCTCGGTCTGGTTCGTGGCAGCGGGGCCGTCATCCACGAAGCCCGGAAGATAACCGTTCAGCTCGGTGGTGGTACATCCCGCCAGGACCACGGCTGCCACGACTCCCACAGGGAGTGCGGCCCAACGAAGGCGGTGTTTCGAGGGCACGATGCACCTTTCAGATTGCGGACAGGGCACATCCAAGTCTAGGGCAACCTCACACCTGATTCATGCCAACCACGCAGGTTGCGGAGGGTTCCGGGCGCCGTTTCGAACGACGAAGCCGCGCACGGCACCCGAAGACCGCAGGTCAGTGGAAGCTGTCTCCGCAAGCGCAGCTGCCGGCAGCGTTCGGGTTGTCGATCGTGAAGCCCTGCTCCGAGATCGTGTCCTTGAAATCGATGGATGCGCCATCGAGATACGGCACGCTCATGTTGTCGACGATGACCTCGACGCCGTCGAAGTCGACGGTCTCATCACCCTCGAGGTAACGCTCGTCGAAGTAGAGCTGGTAGATCAGGCCGGAGCATCCGCCGGGCTGAACGGCGACGCGCAGACGCAGGTCGTCACGGCCCTCCTGCTCGAGCAGGTTCTTGACCTTGAGGGCGGCAGCGTCAGTCAGGCTGATGCCGTGGGGCTTGGTGGCGGTGGTGTCCGAAGTCAGTGTGGTGTCGCTCATGTCGCTCCTTGTGACGGGCCGCGGTGGCACGGCTTTCCCGCAATTCTACCGTCGCATGGGTCGAAGGCGGCGAGATCGCGGGAGAGCCGTGCGCGGTCGCGCTCAGAGCGGACGTTCGAGCCCGTTCATGCGCGTGAGCAGCAGCGCCTCTGTGGCGACGGCGTGACGGAACGTGTCCAGATGCAGCGACTCGTTCGGGCTGTGGGCCCTGGAGTGCGGGTCCTCGACTCCCGTGACCAGGATCTGCGCCTCGGGGAACTCCCGCACGAGGTCGGCGATGAACGGGATGGAGCCGCCCACACCGAGGTCGACGGGTGCGACACCGTACCCGTCGCGCATCGCGTCCCGGGTGAGACCGACGGCCCACCCGCTCGTGTCGACGAGGAACCCGTCACCGAGATCGACATCAGAGAACGTCAGCTCGGCTCCGTACGGCGCATGTGCGCGGAGATGCCGCTCGAGAGCGGCGTAGGCGTCCGCGCCACTCTGGCCGGGGGCGACACGGGCGCTGAGCACCACCGTCGTCTCGGGCAGCAGCGTGTTGGACGCGGATGCCACGCTCGTCGTATCGATGCCGATGATGGTGACGGCCGGCTTGTTCCAGATACGGCTCAGGATCGTCCCGTTGCCGATCGGCTGCGTCGTCGGCAGGAGCCCTGCCTCGTCGCGGAGTGTCTCCTCCGAGTAGTCGGGTGTCGGCGAGTCCCGCTCCGTGAGCCCCTCGACGGCGACCGATCCGTCGTCGTTCCAGAGCGTCGAGAGCAGCTTCACGGTCGCCATCATCGCGTCGGGCACCGCTCCCCCGAACATCCCGGAGTGGGAGGCATGATCCAGCGTGCGCACACGGAGGATGAAACGGGCGTTGCCGCGAAGCGAGACGGTCAATCCGGGGGTGACGGAGTCCCAGTTCCCCGAATCCGCCACGACGATGGCGTCGGCACGCAGCGCCTCCTTGTTGTCCGAGAGGAACTGTGCGAACGAGGCGGAGCCGTACTCCTCCTCGCCCTCGATGAACAGCGCGATGCCCAGATCGAGGTCGTCGCCCAGCACGTCTGACACGGCGCGGATCGAGGCGATGTGCGCCATGACACCCGCCTTGTCGTCTGCGGCGCCGCGGCCGTAGAGGCGCCCGTCGCGCACGGTGGGCTCGAACGGTGGCGTCTCCCACAGCGCGTCGTCTCCCGGAGGCTGCACGTCGTGGTGTGCGTACAGAAGGATCGTGGGTCGGCCGTTGCGGGCCGCCCGGCTCGCGAGGACCGCCGGCTGGCCGAGTTCCTCGGTGCCGGGGATCGCGGCGCGGAGCACACGCACGTCGTCGAAGACTCCGGTGTCCCGCGCGAGCGCCGCGACGGCATCCGCGCTGCGCTGCAGCTGGGTCTGATCGAACGCCGGCCAGGCCATGCCGGGGATGCGCACCAGGTGGCCGAGGTCGGAGAGCGCAGCAGGGATTCCCGTCGCCACCGCCTCGAGGACGGCCGAGTCGGAAGCACTGGGAAGAGCAGGAGAGGTCATGCGAGTAATCTTAAGGTGATCCATCATCAGCGAACCGAGGAATCTCGTGGCCACTACCCCTGTCCCCCCATCGACGAACGACGACGCCCCTGAGACGACCGCCGTCGGAAAGGGCCGTGCGACACCGACCCGCGCGGAGCAGGAAGCGGCACGCCGCCGCCCCCTGGTCGCGAACACCAAGGAAGCGAAGGCCGCCGCGCGCGCCGAGCTCAACGAGCGACGCAACCGCGCACAGGCGGGCATGGCCGCCGGCGAGGAGAAGTACCTTCCCGCCCGCGACAAGGGCCCCCAGCGGCGATGGGTCCGCGACTACGTGGATGCCGGCTGGCACCCCGCAGAATTCGTGATGGCGGTGATGGTGCTCGTCATCCTCGCCTCGCTCGTGCCCGCACAGCTCGCGGTCGCCTACTACGCGTACATCGCCATGATGGCCTACCTCCTCATCGCGATCGGCGGCATGATCCTGCTCGGCCTGCGCGTCAAGCGCAAGGTCGCCGAGAAGTTCGGCAAAGAGCGCATGGAGCGCGGTCTCGGCTGGTACGCCGCGATGCGCGCGCTCCAGATGCGATTCATGCGCCTGCCGAAGCCGCAGGTCAAGCGCGGCCAGTACCCGGCCTGACACTCCGCTCTTCACGAAGAAGGCCTCCGTGCTCGACAGAGCAGGAGGCCTTCTTCGTATGTCACGTCAGCGGGCGACGAGTCCGCGGTTGATCTCGCGTCCCCAGAAAGGTCCACGGTAGAGGAACGCGGTGTACCCCTGCACCAGATTCGCGCCGGCGTCCAAGCGCTCCTGCACATCGGCGGGGGTCTCCACTCCCCCGACGGCGATCACGCAGAAATCGGCCGGAACCGCTGCGCGTACGAGGCGCAGCACCTGCAGCGAGCGTTCCTTGAGAGGAGCGCCCGACAGTCCGCCGGCGCCTGCCGCCTCGACCGCAGCCGCATCGGTCAGCAGCCCCTCTCGACTGATGGTCGTGTTGTGCGCGATGATGCCGTCCAGTCCTTCGGCGACCGCCAGCTCGGCGATCGCCGTGATCTCCTCGTCCGGGAGATCGGGGGCGATCTTCACCAGGAGCGGGGTCGCACCGGCGGCTTCTCGTACAGCCCGGAGCAGTGGAGCGAGCGTCTCGACGGCCTGCAGCCCGCGAAGTCCCGGAGTGTTCGGAGAAGAGACGTTGACCGCGAGATAGTCCGCCAGCGGAGCGAGACGTGTGGCAGAGGCCACGTAGTCCGCGGTGGCGTTCTCGACGTCGACGACCCGGCTCTTACCGATGTTGACGCCGATCACGGTGTCGGGTGCGCCTCGGCGCAGCGACGCCAGCCGACGTGCAGCGGCGTCGGCCCCGGCATTGTTGAAGCCCATGCGGTTGATCACCGCACGGTCGGCGATCAACCGGAACAGACGCGGCTTCGGGTTGCCCTCCTGCGGAATGGCCGTCACGGTGCCGACTTCGACGTGACCGAAGCCGAGCGCGGCGAGCCCGCGCACGCCGACGGCGTTCTTGTCGAAGCCTGCGGCGACGCCGAACGGCGAAGGGAACGTCAGCCCGAGCGCCTCGACCCGCAGCGACGGATCGGGACGGGTCAGCGCACGCGTCGCCCAGGAGAACGGGGGCGTGCCGAGCACACGGATCACCGCCATGCCGGCGTGATGGGCGAACTCGGGGTCGAAGCGCGACAGGACAGCGCGAAAGAGCAGCGGATACATCCCTGCCAGATTACCGGTCGACGGACTCCTGCTCCGCGTGATCGGCACGGAGGTCGGTGATCGCGCTCTCGAAGTCCTCGAGCGAGTCGAACGCCTGGTACACGCTCGCGAATCGGAGGAAGGCCACTTCATCGAGATCGCGCAGCGGACCCAGGATCGCGAGCCCGATCTCGTTCGTGTCGAGCTGGGACACCCCCGTCTGGCGCACGGCTTCCTCGACACGCTGGGCGAGTATCGCGAGGTCCGCCTCGGTCACCGGGCGCCCCTGGCATGCCTTGCGGACGCCGGAGATCACCTTCTCGCGACTGAACGGCTCCATGACGCCTGAGCGTTTGATGACGTTGAGGCTCGCGGTCTCGGTCGTGGTGAATCGTCCCCCGCACTCGGGGCACTGCCGACGTCGACGAATCGACAGGCCGTCATCGCTGGTACGCGAATCGATCACGCGAGAGTCGGAATGGCGGCAGAAAGGGCAATGCATCTTTCTAACCTACGCCGTGAAACGAGCCTCGATCGCCTCACCGTGCGCGGGGAGCACCTCGGCGTTCGCGAGCGCGACCACGCCCTCCCGCACTGCGGCGAGAGCATCGCGATCGTACGAGATGACCTGCTGCGGGCGCAGGAAGGTGTAGGCGCCGAGTCCAGGGGCGTAGCGCGCCTGCCCGCCCGTGGGCAGGACGTGGTTGCTCCCTGCCATGTAGTCACCCAGGCTGACCGGCGTCTGATCTCCGACGAAGACAGCACCGGCACTCGTGAAGCGGGATGCCGCCCCGGCCGCATCCGCGACGTGCAGTTCCAGGTGCTCCGGCGCGTAGGCATTGCTGAAAGCCGTCGCCATCGCCAGGTCATCGACGAGCACGATCGCCGACTGCGGTCCGTCCAACGCCACTCCGACGCGGACACTGTGCCTCGTGGTCGCTGCCTGGCGCTCCAGCTCGGCATCGACGGCCGCAACCAGCTCCGGAGCATAGGTGACGAGTACAGCGGATGCCTGCTCGTCGTGCTCGGCCTGGCTGATCAGGTCGGCTGCGACGAGACGCGGGTCTGCGTCGGCGTCGGCCACGATCAGGATCTCGGTCGCTCCCGCTTCCGAGTCCGTTCCGACGACGCCGGCGACGGCGCGCTTCGCGGAGGCGACGTAGTTGTTCCCCGGACCGGAGACCACGTCCACCGGGTCGAGTCCGATGGCGGGCACGCCCCAGGCGAGAGCACCGATCGCGCCTGCTCCCCCGATCGCGTACACCTCGGTGACTCCGAGCAGCCCTGCGGCGGCGAGGATGGTCGGGTGGATCCGCCCGTCGTGGTCCGCCTGCGGCGGGGAGGCCAGCGCGATCTGCTGCACTCCGGCCACCTGGGCGGGAACCACGTTCATGACGACGCTGGAGGCCAGCGGGGCCTTTCCGCCGGGGATGTACACGCCGGCGCGCGAGACCGGCTGCCACCGCTGGAGGATCTGGGCTCCCGGCCCGATCACCGTGGTCTGAGCGGCGGGAACCTGCGCCGCGGACCCCTGGCGCACGCGGACGATCGCCTCCTCGAGCGCAGCTCTCACGGCCGGTTCGACCGAAGCCAGTGCCTCTTCGATGTGCTCGGCGGGCACCCGCACCGCATGCCCCGAGACGCGGTCGAACTTCTCCGCCTGCTCGCGCAGCGCTTCCTCACCGCGCTCGCGTACGTCCTCGACGATGCGGGCGGCGGTCTCGAGAGCTTCTGCTCTGGCCTGAGTGGCGCGAGGTACTGCCGCGAGCATGCCTGCCGGCGAGAGCTCGCGCCCCCGCAGATCGATGGTGCGCACTGTCAACCCTTCGTGATGTCTGAGATGTCGTGGAGGTAGCCGATGCGTCCGTCGTCATGACGGACGACGAACGCGCCACCGCGGTCTTCGATCACGAGAGCCCAGGCGCTCGGGCCGATGCGGAACAGCGGCTCGCCGCGCTCATCATGCACATCCCGCTCGGAGGGAGCGAGGATCCAGAACGGCTGCGCGGCCACCACAGAAGCTTCGCGAGGGTTCGTGGCATCGACATCGGACTCCTCGGCGAACTGTTCGTCGCCGATCACGTCGGTATCCGCGGAGCTGTGGGTCTCCACCGTCTGCGCGGTCTCGAGAAGAGACTCGATGCTGCCCGTGTCGGAGACGATCTCCTGGTTCCGGGAGCGTCGGGAGTAGGTCGGCACATACTCCTCATCGACGGCCGCATCGGCGGTTCCGGTGTCGCCCCCGGACGCGTGCGACGCGATCGGTACGTGTGCGGCGAGGTCGAGCCGCGCCACTTCATCGGTCGCCTGCTCTCCGGAGAGCTCGACATCGAGCTCTACCACGTCGACGGTATGGGTCTCCGGCTCCGTGTCAGCGGCAGGTGCGGACGCGTCAGGAGCCGGGTCGGTCGCCCCCTCCTCGGTCGCGACAGGCGCCTGCTCCGGTCGCGGGCGAGGGATCACCGGACGTACCGGGTTGGCGTTGCGGTGCGCGAGCGTCACCAGACGCCCGTGGAAGTCTTCCTTCAGCCCGGGGATGATCGGGGCGAAGACGGTGAGCACCACGAGAGCCAGCGCGGCCACCAGCTGGACGACACCGCCCCACCACAGACTGAACACGCCCACCTCGATCACGGACGACACCGCACTCCACAGCAGACCGACCCAGAAGACCGCGGCGACCGAGAACGCCACAGAGGCGAACTGATCGATGCCCAGGGAGCCGACCCTGCGGATCCCGTCCGGCGAGAAACGGCGCAGGACCAGGAGGAACACCGCGACCGTCGGCACGCCGATGGGGAGGATCCACTGGATTCCGGTCCCCCAGATCGAGACACCCTGCGCGAACGGGAAGAAGGAGATGACGAAGGCAACGAGCCAGACGCCGACGATGAGAAGCTCTCGAAGCGTGAAGCCGAGGATGCCGAACTCGGGTGTGACGTCGTCGTCGTAGAGCACACCGTCATCGTCGAGGAACGGCTCGTTCTCCGCGTCCGGGATCTCAGGGAGTTCCGTGCTCATCAGTAGTCCTTTCGTCATGGTGCATGACAGGGAGGGGCGTCATGCTTCCCGACGGCTCACGATCCTACCCGCTCACCCCAGACAGTTAGGTCCGAGGAGCGACTTGAGGTCGCCGAACAGGTCGGCCGTGACCTTCACCGGCATCGGCACCTCGAAGACCTTCGCCGTTCCCCCGCGGTGCACACGCAGCATCACCTCCGTGTCGCCGTTGTGGCGTCGAAGGATCTCCGCCAGCTCGCTCATCACGCGCTCGGTGGCCCGCTGTTCTGCGAGTACGAGCGAGAGCGGCCCCGCGGCGTCGAAGGATCCGATGTCCGGGGAGAACGCCGACTGCGCGTGCAGGTTGAGCCCGTCGTCACGCCGGGAAACACGACCGCGGACCGCGAGGATCGAGTCCTGCTGCAGGGTGTGCTGGAACTCGGTGTATGTCTTGCCCATGAACATGACGGTGACCTCACCGTTGAAGTCCTCGACCGTGATCATGCCGTACGGATTTCCGCTGGCCTTCGCGACGCGATGCTGGACGCTGGTGACGAGTCCGGCGACGGTGACCTGGTCACCGTCCTGCAGGTCCTCCGAGTTGTTGAGGTCATGGATGGAGATGGACGCGTGCTTCGCCAGCGGAACTTCCAGGCCGGCGAGCGGGTGGTCCGACACGTACAGGCCGAGCATCTCGCGCTCGAAAGCGAGCTTGTCCTTCTTGATCCACTCGGGGCGCGCCGGAACCTTCGCCGGAGCCGCCTCTTCCATGCCGTCGTACAGGCTGTCGAAGTCGAAGCCGATGGCTCCTTGGGCTTCGTTGCGCTTGCGGTCGACGGCTGCTTCGACGGCGTCCTCGTGCACTTCCATGAGAGCACGGCGGGTGTCGCCCATCGTGTCGAAGGCACCGGCCTTGATCAGGGACTCCACCGTGCGCTTGTTCGACACGTGCAGCGGCACCTTGTCGAGGAAGTGGTGGAACGACGTGAAGCGCTCGTCCTGCCGGGCATTCACGATGCCCTCGACCACGTTGCTGCCGACGTTGCGGACGGCGCCGAGGCCGAAGCGGATGTCGTCGCCGACTGCCGCGAAGAAGTTGATCGACTCGGAGACGTCGGGCGGGAGCACCTTGATGCCCATGCGGCGGCACTCGTTCAGGTACAACGCCATCTTGTCCTTGGAGTCGCCGACGCTGGTGAGGAGCGCAGCCATGTACTCGGCCGGGTAGTGCGCCTTGAGGTAGGCGGTCCAGTACGAGACGACGCCGTACGCCGCGGAGTGCGCTTTGTTGAAGGCGTAGTCGGAGAACGGGAGCAGGATCTCCCAGAGCGCGTTCACCGCTCCATCGGAGTAGCCGTTCGCGTGCATTCCCGCCTGGAAGCCCTCGAACTGCTTGTCCAGCTCCGACTTCTTCTTCTTGCCCATCGCGCGACGAAGGATGTCTGCTTGACCGAGCGAGAAGCCGGCGACACGCTGGGCGATCGCCATGACCTGCTCTTGATAGATGATCAGACCGTAGGACTCCTCGAGGATGTCGGCGAGCGACTCCTCGAACTCCGGGTGGATCGGCGTGATCGGCTGCGCACCGTTCTTGCGAAGCGCGTAGTTCGTGTGCGAGTTCGCACCCATGGGCCCAGGACGGTACAGAGCGATGAGCGCCGAGATGTCACCGAAGTTGTCAGGCCGCATGAGGCGCATGAGCGAACGCATGGGTCCGCCGTCGAGCTGGAACACGCCGAGGGACTCTCCCCGTCCGAGCAGGTCGTACGCCCCCTGATCGTCCAGCGCGAGGTGCTCGAGGTCGAGCTCCTCACCACGGTTCGTGCGGATGTTGTCGAGCGCATCGGAGATGATCGTCAGGTTGCGCAGCCCGAGGAAGTCCATCTTGATCAGGCCGAGCGACTCGCACGACGGATAATCGAACTGCGTGACGATCTGGCCGTCCTGCTCGCGACGCATGATCGGGATGATGTCGAGCAGCGGCTCCGACGACATGATCACACCGGCCGCGTGCACGCCCCACTGGCGCTTCAGCCCCTCGAGGCCGATGGCACGATCGAATACCGTCTTCGCTTCGGGATCGGTATCGATCAACGCGCGGAACTCGCTCGCCTCCTTGTACCGAGGGTGCGAGGAGTCGAACATGCCGTCGAGGGGCATGTCCTTGCCCATCACGGGCGGCGGCATCGCCTTGGTGAGACGCTCCCCCATGCTGAACGGGAATCCGAGCACGCGACCCGCGTCCTTCAGCGCCTGCTTGGACTTGATGGTGCCGTAGGTGACGATCTGCGCGACGCGCTCGGAACCGTACTTCGCCGTGACGTAGTCGATGACCTCGCCACGACGACGGTCATCGAAGTCGACGTCGAAGTCAGGCATCGAGACGCGGTCGGGGTTGAGGAACCGCTCGAAGATCAGGCCGTGCTCGAGCGGGTCGAGGTCGGTGATCTTCATGGCGTAGGCGACCATGGATCCGGCACCGGAACCACGGCCGGGACCGACCCGGATGCCGTTGTCCTTCGCCCAGTTGATGAAGTCGGCGACCACCAGGAAGTAGCCGGGGAAGCCCATCTGGAGGATGATGCCGGTCTCATACTCGGCCTGCTTGCGCACCTTGTCGGGGATGCCGGCGGGGTACCGGTAGTGCAGGCCGTCCTCGACCTCCTTGATGAGCCAGCTGTCCTCGGTCTCGCCGTCGGGCACGGGGAACCGGGGCATGTAGTTCGCCGCCGTGTTGAACTCGACCTCGCAGCGCTCGGCGATCAACAGCGTGTTGTCGCAGGCCTCGGGGTGGTCGCGGAAGAGCTGCCGCATCTCGGCGGCGGTCTTGATGTAGTACCCGTCGCCGTCGAACTTGAAGCGGTTCGGATCGTCCATGGTCGAACCGGACTGCACGCAGAGCAGAGCGGCGTGCGCGTCGGCCTCGTGCTGGTGCGTGTAGTGCGAGTCGTTGGTGCCGACCAGCGGGATGTTCAGGTCTTTCGCGAGACGCAGCAGATCGGTCATCACCCGCCGCTCGATCGACAGACCGTGGTCCATGATCTCGGCGAAGTAGTTCTCTTTGCCGAAGAGATCCTGGAACTCGGCGGCAGCGGCTCGGGCCGCGTCGTACTGTCCGAGGCGAAGACGCGTCTGGATCTCGCCGGAAGGGCATCCGGTCGTCGCGATCAGGCCCTTCGAGTACGTCTGGAGCAGTTCGCGGTCCATGCGCGGCTTGAAGTAGTAGCCCTCCATGCTCGACCGTGAGCTGAGCCGGAAGAGGTTGTGCATCCCCTCGGTGCTCTGACTCCACATCGTCATGTGGGTGTAGGCACCGGAGCCCGAGACGTCGTCGCTCTTCTGGTCGGGAGAGCCCCACTGCACTCGCGTCTTGTCACTGCGGTGGGTGCCGGGGGTGACATACGCCTCCAGGCCGATGATGGGCTTCACGCCCGCCGCATTGGCGGCTTTGTAGAACTCGAAGGCGGCGAAAGTGTTGCCGTGGTCGGTCACAGCGATGGCCGGCATGCCGTACTCTGCGGCGGCCTGAGTCATGGATCCGATCTTCGCCGCGCCGTCCAGCATCGAGTACTCGCTGTGGACGTGCAGGTGGACGAAGGAGTCGGATGCCATGGGTTCGATTCTACGGCGAGGCCCCGACATCGGAGGTCGATGTCGGGGCCCGTGAGCAGCCGGGTAAGCCCGGTGTCATCCCTCCGGTTGGAGACGCACGCCTTCCGGCGCGGAATCCACGATCGAGATCTCGAGGGAGCCGTGCGACTCGGGCGTGTCCAGCGACCCGCGTCCCACCATCAGCCCCCGCCGCATGTCGATGGTGACGGTCTCCATCCAGTTGCTCTCGCCACCGTCCGGGATCGCGACGGTCGTGAAATCGCCGTCCTCGGAGACCACCTTGGCGCCGGGAAGGAGCGCCATGGTCTGGAACATCGCCGCCCGCAGGTCGGCGGGCGCGAGGTTGAAATCGACCGGCTCGGTCAACCGCGGCGGGGCGTATCCGGACTCCGGCTCGTAGGTGGCCAACCATTCCCGCAACGCCTCGGGCTCCCGGGGCATCTCGTCATACAACCGGGACATCGGGCTCAGGTGGTAGTAGTGCGTCTCCCAGCCGTCTCCTCCCATGATGCGGCCGCCGGGGTGGGCGACGATGTCAGGCATCTTTTCACCTCCGGACAGCTCCTGCTCTTCGATCCGGCTCGTCCACTCGGGCGCGGAGACGTCTGTGATCCGCTCGGCATCGGTGTTGTCCTCGATCCAGTCCGCGCTTCGATCGGCTGGGACGTAGAGCGTCCGCGTGCGGGACAGCGTGTAGGTGACATCGATCTCCGTCCCCTCTTCCGGGACGAAGCCCCGCATCGGTTGCGCCCATGTCTCGGAGATGCGGATGTACTGCCCGGGAGCCGGCGTCAGTGCCTCCGTCGTGAGCGTGACCTCGGCCGCTTCTGTCAGCACGTCAGCAGCGGAGGCGATCGGTGCGCTCGGAGGAGCCACCACGGATCCGACCACGATCGCCGTGACCGCCGCCCCCGTAACCAGGCCGCCGATGCCGATGCCGGTCCAGGCGCGACGGCGCCGACGGCGGGCTCCCGGCGCAAGGCCCCCCGCGATCTCACGGTTCAGCAGCCGACGGGCCTTCTGCACCGACGCTTCTTCCACACGGGCCTCGTCGGCCCCGATCTCACGCACTCGCTCCAAAAGCAGCATCGTTCTCCTCCTTCGCCATCCAGGTCAATCGGGCCGCGGAGTGCGACCCAGGCGGTGCGAGCTTGCGGCGGACGCGGTTCAATCGCGATCGAACCGTCCCCACGGGGACGCCCAGCGCTTCGGCGATCTGCTCGTACGTGAGGTCTCCCCAGGCGTGCAGCAGCAGCGTGTCGCGGTCACGGGTGGCCAGAGCCGCGATCCGAGGCGCCAGTCGTCGCAGTGCGGCATCGGCATCGAGACGCGCGTCCGCCATCGCATGCTCCGGCTCCTGAGCCACGGCATCTGCCGAGGATGATGCCTGGAACGCCCTCCACTGACGTGCTTCATCGGCCCGATGGCTCTTGACCACCTTCGTCGCGATACCGAGCAGCCACGGACGTGCGGAATCCCAGCAGATGTCGAACGTGGCGCGGCGCCGGAAGGCGACCAGGAACGTCTCGCTGAGGACGTCATCGACGGCATCGGCACCGACTCGTCGCCGAATGTAGCCGCCGACGGGTCGGACGTGCCGCTCGAAGATCTCGGAGAACACTCCGGGTTCATCGAGCGACCGCTGAATGATCTCGCTGTCTGTACTCACACTGGGTATTGCCCCGGAGCGCGAAAACGGTTCACGGAATCTTCGTCAGTCTCATCCATTCTTCAGATCGAGCCGCATCAGCACCCGCGGAAAGCCGTCGAGCACCGACCCGGTATCGGCCGCTTTCGTGAAACCCGCGCTCTCGAAGAGCGCCCTCGTGCCGACGTAGGCCATCGTCAGGTTCACTCGCTCGGAGCCGTTGTCGACCGGATACGCCTCGATCGCCGGAGCGCCGCGCTCCTTCGCATAGGCGGCAGCCCCCTCGATCAGCGCGTGCGAGATGCCTTGCTTGCGGTGCCCTGGACGCACGCGGATGCACCACAACGACCAGACGTCGAGGTCGTCGATGTGTGGGATCAGCCGATTGCGCGCGAAGCTCGTGCCGCTGCGCGGATACACAGCCGCCCACCCGACCGGCTCGTGCTCCAGGTAGGCGATCACCCCCGGCGGCGGATCCTCATGGCACAGCTCCCGTACTCGATCAGCGCGTGCGGGGCCCTTCAGGGCGACGTTCTCCTTACTGCCGATGCGGTAGCTCAGGCAGAAGCACACGTTCGACGTCTGCTTCTTCGGCCCCACGAGCGTCGCGACGTCGTCGAACTCGGTCGCGGGGCGAACCTCGATGTCCATGCGACCAGTGTCGCGCACACCGCCGACAACGTGCCGCAGTTCGGGCTACTCGCCGCGCAGCACGTCGAGCGCGTGCCGGAAATCCGCGGGATACGGCGACTCGAACTGCACCCAGTCGCCCGTGGCCGGGTGCGCGAAGCCGAGCTTGTGCGCGTGCAGCCACTGGCGGGTCAGGCCCAGCCGCGCGGACAGCGTCGGGTCCGCGCCATAGAGCGGATCCCCGACGCACGGATGCCGATGCGCGGCCATGTGCACGCGGATCTGGTGCGTGCGCCCGGTCTCGAGGTGGATCTCGAGGAGCGACGCGCCGGGGAAGGCCTCCAGCGTCTCGTAGTGCGTCACGGAGGGCTTGCCGTCGGGGACGACGGCGAACTTCCAGGAGTGGTTCGGGTGGCGACCGATCGGTGCATCGATAGTGCCGGCCAACGGATCCGGATGGCCCTGCACGACGGCGTGGTAGATCTTCTCGACCGTGCGCTCCTTGAACGCCCGCTTGAGAGCCGTGTACGCCTGCTCGGACTTGGCGACGACCATCAGTCCGCTGGTACCGACATCCAGTCGATGCACCACACCCTGCCGTTCCGGAGCACCGGTGGTGGCGACGCGGAAACCTGCGGCGGCGAGTGCGCCGACGACGGTGGGCCCCTCCCACCCGAGCGAGGGGTGAGCGGCGACTCCGGTCGGCTTGTCCACGACCACGATGTCATCGTCGTCGTAGACGATGCCGAGTTCCGGCACCGCGATGGGGACGACCTTCGGCCCCTCCTTGGGGGCCCACTCGACCTCGAGCCACGCGCCACCGCGCAGCCGGTCGGACTTGTCGAGGGTCACGCCGTCCAGACGCACCCCGCCGGCAGCGGCGACGTCGGCGGCGAAAGTGCGCGAGAAGCCCAGCATCTTGGCCAGGCCAGCATCGACGCGTGCGCCTTCCAAGCCGTCAGGTACGGGAAGAGACCGCGATTCCACGGGTCAGCGTCCTTCTGCGGCCGGTGCGCTGTCTTCAGTGGTGGCGTCGGTCCTGCTATCCGTGAGGGACGCGTCGACAGCGCCCGCACGAGTGTTCGCGGCGTCAGCGATCGCTGCCGCCTCCGCTTCCTCCTCGGTCTCGACCGCGACGTGATCGCGCTCACGTGAGCCGTCGAATCGCAGGCCGAAGACCACGAGAAGCGCGACGGAGATCATGCCCGTGACGATGAACACGTCGGCGACGTTGAAGATCGCCGGCATCATCCACGGCATCGAGATCATATCGACGACATGGCCGACGGGGAATCCCGGTTCGCGGAACAGACGGTCACCGAGGTTACCGAGCACTCCGCCCAGCAGACAGCCGAGAACGACGGCCCAGAGACGCGAGCGCAGCCCGAACGCCTTCCAGATGATCACGGCCGCCACCACCGACAACGCGATGGTGAAGATCCAGGTGACCTCGGAGCCGAGCGAGAACGCTGCTCCGGGGTTTCGCACGTAGTACAGCTGGAGGAACTCTCCGAGCACGGGCACGGGCTCCTGCAGCGGCAGGTTCGTGATCGTGAGGTACTTCACAAACTGATCGGCGGCCAGGACGACCGCTGCGAGAATCGCAACGATCGCACCGGCCGCCGACCGACGAAGGGGACGACGTCGTGTCAAGACCTACGACCTACAGTCCGATCGCGGAGACCGGCGTGGAGTCCGTGGACGCCGACTTCTCGTCGAGGTCGCGAAGCTGACCCTCGATGTAGCCGCGCAGCTGCGAACGGTAGTCGCGCTCGAAGTTGCGGAGCTCGGTGATGCGGGCCTCGAGCGTGTTGCGCTCGCGTTCCAGACGGGCGGCCTCTTCACGCTGCTTGGCCTCGGCCTCGCTGCGGATGCGGTTCACCTCGTTCTCGGCGTCGGCGATCAGCTGGTTGCGCTTCGCCTCACCCTCGGCGACGTGCTCGTCGTGCAGGCGCTGGGCAAGCTCGATGATGCCGGCGGTGGCAGTGGCGGACACCGTGGGTGCCGGCTCTGCCGGGGTCTCGACGGCAGCAGCCGGAGCAGGTGCGGGGACCTCGGCGACGGGCGCCTCGGCGGCCGGAGCGGCAGCAGGAGCCTCACCCGACTCGTATGCGGCCAGCTTGGCCTTCAGCTCGACGTTCTCCTCGAGCGCCTTGCGCCACTCGATGACGATCTCGTCGAGGAAGTCGTCCACCTCATCGGGGTCGAACCCGTCCTTGAAGCGGACGTGCTGGAACTGCTTGGTGACGACGTCATCCGGGGTAAGTGCCATGAGTGGCTCCTCTTTCGATGAGTTCGGTTGCCAGTTTTGTATGGCGCGGTCGTGATGTGGCGCGAACCCGGGGGGCGCACCTGGGTGCCAGCATAGCCCCCGCACCTTTGTGGCGCGATGACGCGACACCCGAAGAGGGCGAACTCGCGGTTCAGATGAACAGTCTGACGATGTTCATCAGAATCAACACGATGAGCATCGTGAGCGCGAATCCGAAGTCGAGCGAGAGAGACCCGATACGCAGAGGAGGGATGATCCGCCGGAAGAACCGGATCGGCGGGTCGGTCAACGTGTACACGGCTTCGGCAGCGACGAGACCGAATCCCTTAGGACGCCATTCCCGGTTGAACAGCGGGATGTAGTCGAGGATCAGGCGCGCGAAGAGCACGAAGATGTAGAGCAGCAGAACCAGGTGGACGATGCTCGCGACGACGGAGAGCAGTTGCACGGGCTACGACTGGTCGAAGCCCGCAGACTCGGCGTCTGCGTGGGCGATGCCGCCGTGACCCGACACCGCGATGTTCTCCGGCGAGAGCAGGAAGACCTTCGAGGTGACGCGCTCGATGCGGCCGTAGAGGCCGAGCGAGAGACCACTGGCGAAGTCGATCAGTCGACGCGCATCCGCGTCGCTCATCTGCGACAGGTTGATGATGACCGGCACGCCTTCGCGGAAGCTCTCCGCGATGAGCTGCGCGTCGCGGTACTGCTTCGGGTGCACGGTGAGGATCTCGTTCACAGCGCCTGCCGCAGGCTGTCGCACGGCGACAGGTCGACGCAGCGGGGTGACCGGAGCCGGAGCGGGCTCCTCACGGTCACGGTCGCGCTCACGGTGAGAGCGGGCGGGCGCCGGCTGCTCTTCTTCATAGGCTTCTTCCTCATCGGCGAGGCCGAGATACACCATGGTCTTCTTCAGCGGGTTACCCATCGTGTCCTCCGGTTCGAACGTTCGGGCTGGTCTGGTTAGAGGTTAGCCCCGGGCGGGCCGGGGTCCCGTGATTGCGGAGCCGATCCGCAGGTGTGTCGCGCCTGCGGCGATGGCTTCGACGAAGTCGCCTGTCATCCCCGCGGATATCCACGTAGCGTCAGGAGCGAGTGCTCGAACGCGATCCGCCACGTCGTGCAGACGGGCGAAGGCGGATGCCGGTTCCTCATCGAGTGGTGCCACGGCCATCACTCCACGCAGGCGCAGCGATGGCAGCGAGAGAACATGCTCCGCGAGCGCGGTCGCGTCCGCAGGAGCGACTCCCCCGCGCCCCTCGTCGGCGGTGAGGTTGATCTGCACCAGCACGTCGAGCACGTCGTCGCTGTCGGCCGCTCGGTCCAGGGAATCCGCCAGGCGGTCGCGGTCGATCGAGTGGACGACGTCGGCGCTGCGACGGATCGACGCGGCCTTGTTGGTCTGCGCCTGGCCGATGAAGTGCCACCGCAGATCGAGCTGCGTGAGCTCGCCCTGCTTCGATGTGAGCTCCTGCTGCCGGTTCTCCCCGACTTCCCGGACTCCCAGCTCGCGCAGCTCACGCACGAGGGACGCCGGATGGAACTTCGTCACGACGATCCGGGTGATCTCGGCAGGGTCACGGCCGGCGAGCCGCGCGGCGTCGGCGATCCGTGTGTCGATCGCCGACAGCCGCGCTGCCAGGCTCGGAGACTGCTGAGCCTGGTCGAGCGTCACTTCAGGAATTCGGGGATGTCGATGTCGTCATCGGCGAATGCCGGCTCGATGCTGGTCGCCGTCACGCGCTGCGGGGTGGGCTCGGACTCCGTGGCACCGGCGGCGGGTGCCGCCGTGTCGTCGGAGAGCGCCACCTCGGGCAGCGTCGCGGCAGGGCGGCTCACGACCATCGGGTCCAGCCGCAGCGAGGGCTCGCCGCCGTCAAAGCCTGCCGCGATCACTGTCACGCGCACCTCGTCGCCGAGGCTGTCGTCGATGACGGTACCGAAGATGATGTTCGCCTCCGGGTGCGCCGCCTCTTTGACGAGGTCAGCCGCATCATGGATCTCGAAGATGCCGAGGTTGGATCCACCCTGGATGGAGAGCAGCACACCGTGCGCACCTTCGATGCTCGCCTCCAGCAGCGGAGACTCGACCGCCAGCTCTGCAGCCTTGATTGCTCGATCGGCGCCGCGTGCGGAACCGATACCCATGAGCGCGGAACCCGCGCCCTGCATGACCGACTTGACGTCGGCGAAGTCGAGGTTGATCAGACCGGGCGTCGTGATCAGGTCGGTGATGCCCTGCACACCGGCGAGGAGCACCTGGTCGGCGGTCGCGAACGCCTCGATCATCGAGATGCCGCGGTCGCTGATCTCGAGGAGACGGTCGTTCGGCACCACGATAAGGGTGTCGACCTCTTCCTTGAGCTTCGCGACGCCCGCTTCGGCCTGGCTCTGACGGCGACGGCCTTCGAACGAGAACGGCTTCGTGACGACACCGATCGTGAGGGCGCCGATCGACTTCGCGATGCGAGCGACGACCGGGGCTCCACCCGTTCCGGTGCCACCGCCTTCACCGGCGGTCACGAAGACCATGTCGGCGCCGGTGAGCGCCTGCTCGATCTCCTCGGCGTGGTCTTCTGCGGCACGACGACCCACCTCGGGGTCGGCGCCGGCACCGAGACCGCGCGTGAGTTCGCGACCGACGTCGAGCTTGACGTCGGCGTCGCTCATGAGCAGTGCCTGCGCGTCGGTGTTGACGGCGATGAACTCGACTCCGCGGAGACCGAGATCGATCATGCGGTTGACGGCGTTGACGCCGCCACCGCCGACGCCGACGACCTTGATCACGGCGAGGTAGTTCTGGTTCTGGCTCATGGCCGGCCTCCGATTAGTCGAGCCTTGGAAGTGGGTGAACCTTAAACCTCAACTAGAGGTGTAAAGTATTTCCCGGTATTGCGTTCTCTTGATCGAAGGTAAGCGCCGTGCGAGCTCGCGGGCGCAGCGTTCTGGGCGTGTCGCTTCATTCCTTGCGGAATGCGCCGCCACTGCACGTTCTGCGTGCCGGGGAAGCCTCGAATCCCGCCGCGGAAGTCCGTCTCGCTAGCCGACGACGGCAGTCTCGGCGGACGAGACATCGACGGTGGCGGCATCCGGCTTCGCGGCCAGCGCCTTCTCGAGCACGAGTGATTTGAGCGCGGACTTCTCCGCGCTCCCCCACACGACCGTCAGCCCGCTGCTGAGTGTGAGGGTCACATCGTCGGCGGTACTGGCACTCACGCCTGTCAGCTGTGCGCGCAACTCGGCAGGCAGCGAACGCACGACGAGCCCAGCGCTCTCGAACGCCGTCGAATCGGTGCCGGCAGCGATGTCGATCAGGGGCTGTCCTGCTGGCTGGTCGGAGGTCGTCGAGAGCGCGACACCCGCGGCGTCAACGAGCGTGTAGCCGGCATCCGAACGGATCACGCCGATCGGCGTGCGCTCGACGATCCGTACGGTCAGATCATGCGGAGGCCTGGCCTCGAGCGCATAGGTCTCGATCAGCGGGAAGGCCAGCAGCGCCGCCTTGACCTCGCTCGAATCCACGAGAGCCAGCGGAGTTCCTAGCTGACCGCTGAGCGCGGCCTCCACGGCGGCCGGGTCCAGGGTGGATGCTCCGGCGACCGTGATCCTCTCGACAGCGAACAGCGGGCTGTACGCGGCAGCGACGCTCCCTCCCACGAGGAGGACGACGGCACCGATAGAGCTCCACCAGATGATCCGGCGGCGCCGGGAACGCTGGGTGAAGCGGCGGATCTCCGCCCGTAGCGCCTTTCGTCTGGCACGTGCGGCCCGCCACACGTCTCGCGTGGAGGTCGGCGGCGTCTCCGCACCCCGTTCTCCTGTGACGACGTCCGCACCCTCATCCGGGGCTGAGGTCGAATCCGACGGCTTCGGCACCGACGGCCCGCGCCGCGCAGGGCGGAGGACCGACGGCGAGGCGTACTCCTGCTCCCCCTGGCTCTCCGGGGAGCTCGGAAGCGGTGGGGGCCGACGCACGGACTACGCCTCGACGGTCTGGCGCAACGACTCCAGCACCTGCGGGATGATCTGGTAGACGTTGCCGCAGCCGAGCGTGATCACGAAGTCGCCATCACGGGCGACGGTCGCGGTGTAGTCCGCCGCCTCCTGCCAGTCGGCGACGAAATGCACATGGGCGGGGTCCCGGAAGGCGCCGCTCACGAGCTCGCCCGTGACTCCGGGTACCGGGTCCTCACGAGCGCCGTACACGTCGAGCATCACCGTGTGATCGGCGAACTCCTCGAGCACATCGGCGAACTCCTGGTACATGTGCTGCGTGCGCGAGTACGTGTGGGGCTGCTGGATCGCGATGATGCGTCCTGACCCCGAGATGCTGCGCATCGCCTCGAGTGCGGCACGGACCTCGGTGGGGTGATGAGAGTAGTCGTCGTAGACCGTGACCCCCCGCTCGACGCCATGCTGCTCGAGACGGCGCACCGTGCCGGCGAACCCCTCCACCGCGTGGACCGCATCGGCCAGGGCGAAGCCCAGCGCGCGCAGTACGGCGATCGATCCTGCGGCGTTGATCGCGTTGTGCACTCCGGGCACGGCGAGCTGCATGCGCACGCTGTCGTCGCCATGGGTGATCGTCGCTGCCACCGGCCCGTCGGCGACGATCTCCGTCACGCGCACGTCGGCATCGGCGGCCTGGCCGAAGGTGAGCACGTTCGGGTGGGAGAGGTCGGCGCCGACGCGCTGCGCACCGGCATCGTCGCTCGAGATCACGACGGCCTCACTGGCGGCATCCGCGAATCGCACGAATGCGTCGTGGAACGCCTCCTCCGATCCGAAGTGATCGAGATGGTCGGGATCGACGTTCGTGATGAGCGCCACGGCGGTGTCGTACAAGAGGAAGGTGCCGTCGGATTCGTCGGCCTCGATCACGAAGAGTTCGCCCGTGCCGGTCGCGCTGGAGATGCCCAGCTGCTCGATCACCCCGCCGTTGACGAAGTGCGGGTCGAGACCGAGGTCACGCAATGCGGTGACGATCATGCCCGTCGACGTGGTCTTGCCGTGCGCGCCGGCTACGGACACCAGGCGGCGTGAGCCGATCAGCCAGTACAGGGCCTGCGAGCGGTGGATGACATGGAGCCCGCGCTCCTTGGCGAGAAGGAACTCCGGGTTCTCCGGCCAGATCGCCCCGGTGTGCACGACGGTGTCGGCATCGCCGAGATGCGCCGCGTCATGGCCGACGTGTACGGTGGCCCCGGCAGCAGCCAGCGCGCGGAGATTGTCGCTGTCGGCGCGGTCGGAACCGGACACGCGGATGCCCGCATCGAGGTACATCTTGGCGAGTCCGCTCATGCCGGAACCGCCGATGCCGATGAAGTGCGCGGAGGTGATCGTCTCGGGAATCGGGAGGGAGAGGTCGGGTCTGATCATGTCCAGCTCAGTCTAGTTCGAGGCGCCGACGGCGCGATCGATGAGCGCGATCACGTTCTCGGTGCCGGTGCGGGTGCCGACCTTCTCGGCCGCTGTCGCCATCGTGGCGATGCGTGCACGGTCATGCAGCAGGGGGACGACGATCCGCCGGACGGCGTCGCCGTCGAAGGTGGCGTCATCGAGCAGTTCCGCAGCGCCCGCCGCGACGGCAGATGCCGCGTTGAGGCGTTGCTCGCCGTTTCCCACGGAGTAGGGCACGTAGAGGGCGGGGATACCCAGGGCGCTGACTTCGCTGACGGTCGCTGAGCCAGAGCGCGAGACGATCAGGTCCGCGAGCGCGAAGGCGAGGTCCATGCGGTCGACGTAGCGGCGCATCGTGTAGCCGTCAGCACCGGGGTCGGGCATGTCGCTGCGCTCACCCGTGACGTGCAGCAGCTGCCAGCCCGCCTCGAGGATGTCTCGCCAGGAGTCCGCCAGGGCCTCGTTCAGCCGTTGCGCGCCGAGCGATCCACCGAACACGAGCAGCACGGGGCGTCCGGCGTCGAGTCCGAAGGCGGTGGCCGCCTCGCCGCGGAGCGCGGCACGATCCAGCGCGATGACCTCGCGCCGCAGGGGCATTCCGACGACCTCGCCGCCGCGCAACGGGGTCCCCTCGAAGGCGACGCCGACGGCAGCGGCCCAGCGCGCACCCAAGACGTTGGCCAGTCCGGGCTTGGCGTTCGCCTCGTGCACCACGAACGGGACGCGCTCACGGCGTGCCGCGACGTAGGCCGGAGCCGAGGCGTATCCCCCGAACCCGACGACCACGTCTGTGCCGTGCGTGCGGATGTGCGCACGCACCTGCGCGATCGCCTTGCGGAAGCGCCCGGGGAACGCGATCGCCTGCCGGTTGGGGCTGCGAGGGAACGGAACCTTGTCGACGACGAGCAGCTCGTAGCCGCGGTCGGGGACGAGCCGGGACTCGAGTCCTTCGGCCGTGCCGAGCACGAGTACATCGGCGTGTGCGTCGCGTTCACGAAGTCCGTCGGCGACGGCGAGCAGGGGGTTGACATGGCCGGCGGTTCCTCCGCCGGCGAGCAAGTACGAGGTCACTTGGTGACCCTACCCCGCCCTGCCGAGGAACCCCGGGGAGCCGTGGGGCGCTGCGTCGCGGCGCCCGGCTCCACCGCGGGAATGGTACGTGCGAACGCCAGCAGCACTCCGCAGGCGAGCAGCACAGCCAGCAGCGCGGTGCCACCCTGCGACATGAACGGCAGCGGCACACCCATCACCGGGAAGATGCCGATCACGACGCCGATGTTGAGCACGGCCTGCCCCACGATCCACACCGTGATGCCACCGGCGGCGACGCGGATGAAGGGATCGTCGGTCTTGCGGATGACGTGGAACGCGCCGATCGTGAAGAACGTGAACAGCGCCAGCACGACGATGCAGCCGATCAGTCCGAGTTCCTCGCCGACGATCGCGAAGATGAAGTCGTTGCCCGCAGCGGGCAACCACCCGTACTTCTCCTGCGAGTTGCCGAGGCCGAGGCCGAAGATCCCGCCGCTGGCCATTCCCCAGACGCCATGGATCGACTGATAGCAGTCGTCGAAGTAGCGGCTCATGTCGTTGCACGGAGCCAGGATGCGGCGCATCCGATCACCGCTTGTCAGCGCCAGAGCCAGCACAGCCACCACGCCGAGGATGACGGGAATGATGAAGAGTCGCAGCTTCACCCCGGCGAAGAACAGGCAGCCCAGCAGCACGAGGACCAACACCATCGCGGTCCCCAGGTCGTGACCTGCCAAGACCGTTCCGATGGCCAGCGCACCGACCGGCACCACGGGGATGAACACCTGGTGCCAGGTACCGAGCATCGCGTGTTTGCGCAACAGCACGTAGGCGACCCACAGGGCCAGAGCGAGCTTGAGGAACTCCGAGGGCTGCAGGGTGAAGCCCGCGATCTTGATCCAGTTCCGGTTGCCGCCGTCCTCGACACCCAGAGGCGTGAACACGAGCAGTTGGAGGGCGATGGCACCGAACAGCGCCGGCCATGCCATGCGCTTGAGGAAGGTGATCGGGAGTCTGCTCACGAGGAACATCAGCGGCACGCCGAGCACGGCGAAGATCCCCTGCCGGAGTGCAGCGCTCCAGGGGCTCTCACCGTTGCCGATCGCCGTGGCGCTGGTCGCCGACAGCACCATCACGAGTCCGAACAGCGTCAGCAGCAGCGCGGTCGACGCGATCATGAGGAACTCGCTCGAGACCGGCACGAAACGACGTCCGAGCGATACGCGAGCTGCGAGACCGCCGGACTCAGATCCCGGAGGGCGGGCCACCTGCGTCATCGTCGCTCCCCCGGTCGATCCACTCACGCACCGCTTCGGCGAAGCGATGGCCGCGATCCGCGTAGCTGGAGAACTGGTCGAAGGATGCCGCAGCAGGAGCCAGCAGGACTGTTCCCTCGCCGTCGACGATCCCGGCCGCGATCTCCACGACGCGATTCATGACCTGTCCAGTGTCACCGGCATCGACCTCGAACACCGGCACCCCGGGCGCGTGTCGTCGGAACGCCGTCACGACCTCGACTCGCTCGACGCCGATCACGACGGCAGCGCTCGCGGTGCGGCCGGCATCGGCGACGAGATCCGAAAGGTCGACCCCCTTGAGATCGCCGCCCACGACCCATACGGCACCCGGATAGGCGCGGAGCGATGACGCCGCGGCATGCGGGTTCGTCGCCTTGGAGTCATCGACCCAGGTGATACCACGATGCCGGGCGATGATCTGGATGCGATGCGCGTCGAGACGGAAGCCCTGGAGAGCCGAGTGGATCGCCTCCGGCTCCACTCCGAGCGACCGCGCCAGAGCGCTGGCAGCCAGGATGTTCTGCACGATGTGCGGAGCGGCGAGTCCGACCCGATCGAGATCGGCGAGCGTGGTCAGTTCGAGGGCGCTGCGAGACCGATCGTCGAGGAACGCGCGGTCGACGAGCAACCCCTCCACGATTCCGAGGTCGCTCGGACCGGGAATTCCGAGGTCGAAGCCGATGGCACGGGCGCCGTCGACGACCTCCGCGTCCTCCACCATCAGCCGGGTGGCCTCATCTGCCTTGTTGTACACGCACGCGACCCGGGTATTGCGGTAGACCAGCGCCTTCGCATCGCGATACGCCTGGGCACTGCCGTGCCACACCAGATGGTCGTCTGCGAGGTTGAGGCACACCGAGGCGTGCGGGAACAGCTCGCCTTCGGCATCGGACTGCCCGAGGTACCAGAGCTGGTGGCTGGAGAGCTCGACGACGAGAACGTCGAAACCGGCGGGGTCGCGCACCGCGTCGAGCACCGGCACACCGATGTTGCCACAGGGCGCCGCGCGTAGTCCCCCTTCGACGAGCAGCGTCGCGGTGAGCTGCGTCGTGGTGGTCTTGCCGTTGGTGCCGGTGATCAGCACCCAGTCGGCCGGAGAGCCATCCGCGCGTACGACCTTGTCGCGCAGGCGCCAGGCGAGCTCGACGTCGCCCCAGAGCGCGATCTCGGACTCCTGGGTCCACCGGATCACGGGATGCGTCGGCGAGAAGCCGGGAGAGGCAATCACGAGCTCGGGGTCGAAGTCGACCAGCGCGGCGGGGACCTCGGCGAGGGAGCCGAGCTCCAGCCGTGCACCGATGATCGGCAGCAACCGGGCGTACTCCTCTTCGGCGGACTCGCTCAGCACCAACACGTCCGCACCGAGCTCCGCCAGCGTGTCTGCGACCGAGAAGCCGGTCATCGACAGGCCGAGCACCGCGACGCGCAGGCCCTTCCAGTCGGCATGCCAGCTGGTCAGGCTCCGCAGACGCTCAGCCGACACGTGTCAGCCACTCCACGTAGAACAGTCCGACGGCGGAGACGGCCAGCAGACCTGCGATGATCCACAGGCGCACCACGATCGTCACCTCGGCCCAGCCCCGCATCTCGAGGTGGTGGTGGAACGGGCTCATCAGGAACAGCCGCTTGCCGCGCGTCAGCTTGAAGTAGGCGCGTTGCAGGATCACCGATCCGGAGGAGAGCACGAACACCCCGGCGATGACCAGGAGCAGGAGTTCGGTGCGGGTCAGGATCGCCATCGCGGTGATCACTCCGCCGATGGCCATCGAGCCCACGTCGCCCATGAAGACCTTCGCCTTGGGGGCGTTCCACCAGAGGAAGCCGATCAGACCGGCGGCGACCGATGCCGCGATGATCGCGAGGTTGAACGGATCGCGCACCTCGTAGCAGCCGCCGAGCGACCCGGGGTCTCCCCCGGCGCAGGGCTGCTTGAACTGCCAGAAGGCGATGACGCTGTATGCACCGACGACGATGACACCGGCGCCGGCAGCGAGTCCGTCGAGTCCGTCGGTGAGGTTGACGCTGTTGGATGTCGCGACACCGATCACGGCGATCCAGGCCAGATACAGAGCCCAGCCGAGCACGATCCCGAAGGCGAAGAGGTTCAGCCAGGTGATGTCACGGAACAACGAGATCGACTCGCTCGCCGGAGTCTGACCGAACTTGTTCGGGAAGTTGAGCGCGACGATCCCGAAGGGAATGATGACGAGCAGCTGGCCGATCACCTTGCGCCAGCCCGACAGCCCGAGACTGCGCTGGCTGCGCACCTTCATGTAGTCGTCGATGAAACCGACTGCGCCGAAGCCGACCATGAGCCAGATGACCAGGAGCGCCGACAGCGCGGGCTGCTCGCCGCTCACGTAGACACCGGTGAAGTAGCCGACGATCGAGCCGGCGATGAAGATCACGCCACCCATCGTCGGGGTGCCACGCTTCGCCTCGTGGCTCGGATTCTCGACGGCCTCGGGGGTGCGGATGACCTGCCCCCAGCCCCACTTCCGGAAGAGCCGGAGGAAGACGGGAGTCAGGAACAGGGTGAAGGCGAGCGAGATCGCCGCCGCCATGATGAGTGACCTCACGAGAACAATTCTCCCAGACGATCGCCGAGATGCCGAAGGCCCACGGAATTGGATGACTTGACGAGCACGCGATCACCGTCACGGAGTTCCGTGCGGAGGTACTCGAACGCCGCGTCCTGGTCGGGCAGGTGGACTGCCTCGCTGTCCCAGGAGCCTTCGCCGACGGCGGAGAGATAGAGCCTGCGGGCTTCGGGGCCGACCACCACGATGCGCTGGATGTTCAGGCGCACGGCGAGCAGGCCGATGCGGTCGTGCTCCTCTCCTGCGCTCTCGCCGAGCTCGCTCATGGCGCCGAGGACAGCGACGGTCCGCTCGTCCGGCCCTGTGATCTGCGCGAGGGTCCGCAGCGCTGCGGCCATCGAATCGGGGCTGGCGTTGTAGGCGTCGTTGATGATGCGCACCCGATCGCTGCCCATCGGCTGCATGCGCCATCGTTCGGCGATCTCGACCGTCTCGAGACGCGCGACGGCGTCTGCGGTCGTGACACCGAGCACGCGAGCCGCGGCGATGGCCGCGAGGGCGTTCGTGATGTGGTGGGCGCCGAGCACGCGCAGGTGCAGGGGGATCCGTTCGCCGTCGGCTTCGATCACGCAGCGGGTTCCCGCAGCGGTGACCTCGATGTCCTGCGCACGCACGTCGGCGGCAGGTCCCTGTCCGAAGCCGACGACGCGCATGCCGCGCGATTCGGCGAGCTCACGCATCGCCGCGACGCGGGAGTCGTCGATGCCCAGCACGGCGGTGCCGTTCGCCATCGCCGCGGAGACGAGCTCCGACTTGGCTTTGGCCGTCTCCTCGATGCCGCCGAATCCTCCGGCATGTGCCATACCGACCATCAGCACGACGGCGATATCGGGCTCGACCAGGCCGGCCAACCGGGCGATGCTGCCCGGAGCCGCGGCGCCGAACTCGCTGACGAGGAAACGGGTGCTCCGAGTGACACGGAGCATCGTGACCGGAGCGCCGACCTCGTTGTTGTACGAGTTGATCGGTGCGACCGTCTCCCCCTCATCGGTGAGGATGCGGGCGAGGAAGTTCTTGGTGGTGGTCTTGCCGTTCGAGCCGGTGATGCCGACGATGCGCAGGTCGCCGTCGGCACGCACCCGTGCGACGACCTCGCGAGCCAGCTCGGCCAGAGCGGTGATCACGTCGGCGACCACGATCTGCGTGACGTCCTCATCGACCGGGCGCTCGACGATCGCGAGAGCGGCTCCTGCCTCGACGGCTGCCCCGACGAACCGGTGACCGTCGGTCTCGGCGCCGGGTTTCGCCACGAAGATCGACCCCGGCGCCATGACGCGGGAGTCGGTGTCGACGACGCCGTCGACGACGCTCTCGGCGGAATCGGTTCCGGCGAGGCGCAGTTCACCGCCGACAGTTGCGGCGATCTCAGCAAGCGACAGGGCGATCATGACATCTCCAGGCGCGGCTTTCGCCGGCTATTCGAACTTGGGAAGCAACTCATCCATCGGTACGGAGGACGGCATCACGCGATAGGTCTTCATCACCTGCGTCATCGCCTTCTGGAAGGCGGATGCGGTGGCCGCGGACGATACAACCTTAGTCGGCTCGTCCAGAGTGACCACGACGACGTACTGCGGATCGTCCACGGGCGCGAAGCCCACCATGCTCGTGTAGTACACCCCGGCCTTGTATCCGCCCTTGCCGTCGGGAACCTGCGCGGTACCGGTCTTGCTGGTCACGCGATAGCCGGGAACCTGGATGCGCTCGGCGTTGCCGCCCTGCACCGCGACGTTCTCGAGCATGCGCGTGAGGTCGGCGGCTGTCTGCTCGGTGACGATCTGCTCGTGCTTCGGCTCCTCGGCCGCGACCACGGTGCCATCCGGCTGAGTGCAGGACTCGATCAGCGACAGGTCGATCTTCTCGCCGCCGTTCGCGATCGCCTGGTACGCCCCGGCGACCTGTGCGGCGGTGACGGTGAAGAACTGGCCGAACGTGGTGGTGTACAGCGACTGGTTGTCCCACTCGCTCACGGGGTGCAGGGTGCCGGAGACCTCGGTCGGGAAGCCGATCGTGTCCGTACCGACACCGAACCGCTGAAGATAGTCGTAACGCACCTCGGGGCTGACCGTCGTACCGAACTTCGACAGGGCGACGTTCGACGAGTCGATCAGCGCACCGGCGAGCGTGTAGTTGTAGGCCGCATGCGAGAACGCATCGTTGATCACGGCGCCGTTCGGGAACTTCTCTCGAGAGGATGCGCTCACCGTGCTGAGGGGTGTGAGGCCTGCCCCCTCCATCGCGGCTGCCGCGGTGATGGCCTTGAAGGTCGATCCGGGCTCGAAGTCGTGGTGGAAGATCTCGCTGCCCCAGTCGTCGGCCGTCATCGACCCGAGGTCGTTGGGGTCGAGCGCCGGCCACTCCGCCGCAGCGCGGATCTTTCCGGTCTTGACTTCGACGACCGTCACCGTTCCGCCCTTGGCGCCCTGCTTCTGGGCCTCCTCGGTGATCATCTGCTGCAGGTACCAGTTCAGGTCGCTGTTGATGGTCAGTTGCACGGTGCCGCCGTCGACCGCGTTCACGGTGCGTTCGCTCCCGGGGATGACGACCCCGTCCTTGCCGATGCGGTAGCTCTCCTCGCCGTCGACGGGCGCGAGGCAGGACTGCTCCATCTGCTCGATGCCCGCCTGTGCCTTGCCGCTGCCGTCGAGGAATCCGACGATGTTCCCCGCGACCGCGCCGTTGGGGTACACCCGGGTCTCGCGCGCTTTCATGTGCAGGTAGGCGAGCTTCAGGTCGCGCAGCTCGATGTACTGATCCGTCGTGAGCGACTTCTTCAGCTGGACGTACTGGCTCTCGGGGTTCTCGGCGAGAGCGTTCGCCACGAGCGCGCGCACCTCGTCGCCGGTCTGGCCGGTGACCGCTGCGATCTTGTCCGCGGCTTCGTCCCAGGGGACCTTGGGCTCCTTCTTCTCCAACTCGGTGATCACGAGCGGGCTGAGCTCCGCGTCGTAGACCATCACGCTCGAGGCGAGCACTGTGCCGTTCGAGTCGACGATCGCCCCCCGTTGCCCGGGGATGCTGTCGCCCTTGCCGATGTGCTTGAGCGAGTTGTTGACGTGCTCGTCGGCGCTCACGACCTGGATGTCGACCAGACGCACGACGAAGACGGCGAGCACCGCGAGGATCACGGCGAGGGCGACGACTGTCCGTCGCCGCGGTCCGCGGGTGGCTCGTGTCGTCATGGGATCTCTCCGTCGGATCGTGTGCGGTCTGCGTGCGGGTCGGCTAGTGCGTCGTGGGGCTGGGGAGGCCGTCGGTGATCGCCGGCGGAAGGTCCTGCGTGGCCGGATCGACCGCGCTGTTCTCCGGCACAGGGGTGTCGACGGGAGGAGCGGTGATGAGCGCGTTGCTCACGGCACCGCTGCCGTTCGGGTCGACGGTCGATGTCCAGTCCGCGCCGGATCCGACACCGAACACCGCACCGTCGCTCAGGCGCAGGTACGAGGGAGACCCTGCGACCACCATGCCGAGATCCGAGGCCGCACTCGCGAGCGCCTGGGGAGAGCTGAGCCCTGTCAGCTCCTCTTGGAGGGCGTGTGTGCGCAGGTTGAGCTCGCGCTGCTGCGATGACAGGTCGGCGAGTACGAACGAGTCCTGCGTGATCGCGAGAGACAGCCCGATCTGCGCTGCTCCGATCGCGAGCGCTCCGCCGAGCGCCATGAGCGCGTACGCCAGCTTGGGCTTGCGACGAGGCTTGCTCTCGGTGACCGGGCGCAGCCGGCGCTCGGGTGCGCGTGCGGGTGCCGGCGTGACCGGCAGCGCCGGCTTGCGGACGGTGGCGTTCAGGCTCATGCGCGGTCCCGCACCTTCTCGGCGGCCCGCAGCCGCACCGGGATCGCCCGGGGGTTGCGTGCGCGTTCGGCGTCGTCGGCAAGCTCTGCGCCCTTGGTGAGGATGCGGAAGCGAGGAGCGTGCTCAGGCAGTTCGACCGGAAGCCCCGCAGGGGCGGTCGAGGCGGCAGCCGCGGCGAACGCCTGCTTCACGAGGCGGTCCTCCAGCGACTGGTACGACATCACGGCGATGCGACCGCCGACGTTCAGTGACTCCATGGCTGACGGGATGGCGTCGGCGAGGACGTTGAGCTCGGCGTTGACCTCGATGCGCAGCGCTTGGAAGACCCGCTTCGCCGGATGCCCAGCGCGCTGAGCGGCTGCCGGTGTCGCGGCGATCAGGATCTCGACGAGCTCGCCCGACCGCAGGATCGGCTTCTTCTGCCGAGCATCGATGATGAAGCGCGCGTAGCGGCCGGCCAGCTTCTCCTCGCCGTAGCGCTCGAAGATGCGGCGGAGGTTTCCCTCGTTGTAGGTCGCGATGACCTCGGCGGCGGTGATGCCCTTGGTCTGATCCATCCGCATGTCGAGCGGCGCATCCTTGGAGTACGCGAAGCCGCGCTCGGCCTCGTCGAGCTGCAGCGAAGAGACGCCGAGGTCGAAGAGGATCGCCGAAGCTCCCTGCGCGTGCAGCCCGATCTCGTCGTAGACGGTGTGGACGAGCGTGACGCGGTCCCCGAACGGGGCGAGCCGCTCCCCCGCGATGCGCAGGGCATCGGTGTCGCGGTCTAGTCCGATGAGTCGGATGTGGGGGAAGCGCTCGAGGAATGCTTCGGAGTGGCCGCCCATGCCGAGAGTGGCATCGACGAGCACGGCTCCGTCCGCGTGCAGGGCAGGGGCGAGCAGCTCGACGCAGCGGTCGAGCAGTACGGGGGTGTGAATGTCTCGGAGGTTCATGATCTTTCTCGGGGTGACCTTCGGCTCTGATCCCCCTCCGCTTCTCGACCCGGCACCGGGGAAGTGTGTCGGGGCGGGAGCGGCGGGGCATCACAGCCGTGGTCAGAAGAGTCCCGGAATCACCTCCTGCTCGAGGTCGGAGTAGGTCTCCTCGCCGGCGGCGAGGTAGGTGTTCCAGCTCTCGGCGTCCCAGATCTCGGCGTGGGCGCCGACTCCGGTGACGATGAGTTCCTTCTGCAGCCCTGCGTACTGACGCAGGTGGGCGGGGATGGTGATGCGGTTCTGGCTGTCTGGCATCTCCGCACTCGCACCGGAGAGGAACAGTCGCATGAAGTCACGCGCCTGCTTGTTCGCGAGCGGAGCCTGACGGATCCGCTCGTGCATCGCCTCGAACTCGGCCGTGCTGAAGACGTAGAGGCAGCGTTCCTGACCTCGGGTGACGACGATGCCGCCGCCGAGGTCTTCACGGAACTTCGCGGGAAGGATGACCCTTCCTTTGTCGTCCAGCTTCGGTGAATGCGTCCCTAGCAACATCGGCCATCACCCCCTCTGCGTCCGGCCAACTCGAGGTGCGCCCCACTTTACTCCACTTTCCTCCACATTCCTACGGTCAATCGCGGCGAAGACGCCCATCACGGCACGGCGTCGCTTGAGATTCCGCGGAATCTCGCGGTGGAGGAAGGTGGAGGGCCAGTGGAGGGACCACAGGGCAGGCCGGCGTAATCGCGCGCGCCGAAAACCGGCGTCATGCGACCGCATATACGAAGAAGGCCCGGATGCTCAGAGCATCCGGGCCTTCTTCAGAAGTAAGTGGAGGGGCGGTCAGCGACCGTCCTGTCGCCGATCCCATCGGTCGTTCATGCGATCCATGAAGGATGCGGAGTCCTGCCGCTTGGCGGAGGCGGCTTCACGCGGCACAGCCGGAGTGGTGCGTCGCACGGGCGTGACGGCGAACATCACACCGGCCAGCATGGCGGCGAATCCGATGACACCGACCACGATGCCCCAGACGTCGCCGATGATCACTCCGGCGACCAGCGCACCGACGCCGGCCAGCAGCAGCAGTGCACCGTAGACGAGGTTGCGATAGCTCAGTGTGCGATCACCTGACGGCGCGCTCACGACGTCTGCGTCGTTGTGGAGGAGATGGCGTTCCATCTCATCGAGCAGACGCTGCTCCTGTTCGGAGAGTGGCATTTCGTCCCCCTCGGGTATTCGTTCATCCATTCTACGCGCGCCCGGGCATCCGGGGCTAGCAGTTCGGCTCCTCCTTGCTTTACGTATGCTGGGAGTGTGCCATCCCCCACTCCGATCCAGGACGCCGTCGCCCTCCGTCTGGAGCGATTCATCGCACAGATGCGTAGCGAATCCGACGAGTACGGCCCCGATGCCGCGAGCTTCCTCGACGCGGCGGCGGAGACGCTGATCGGGGGCAAGCGACTGCGCGCTCGTTTCTGCCACGCCGGGTGGCGAGCAACCGCACGTTTCCTTGACCGAAGCGCCATCGAGACCGACACGCTGTGGGATGTCTGCGCCGCATTGGAGATCTTCCAGTCGGCCGCGCTCGTCCATGACGACCTGATCGACAACTCCGACACCCGCCGCGGCCGACCCGCTGCGCATCGAGCTCTCGAGAACTCGCACCGAGCCGCGCGCTGGACAGGCGACGCCGCCGCATTCGGCCGCGCATCGGCGATCCTGCTCGGCGACCTTCTCGTAGCCTGGAGCGACGATCTGCTGGAGTCCGCGCTCGATTCCCATCCCTTCGCCCGCACGGTCCGCGCCGAATATGCGCGCATGAGGCGCGACGTCACGACGGGACAGTTCCTCGACATCGCGGAGGAGTCCGCCTGGATAGTGAACGAGAACGGCACTCATGCCGACCGCGCGCTGCGCATCGCATCCCTCAAATCGGCGCGATACAGCATCGAGCAACCGCTGATCCTCGGCGCGGCCCTCGCCGGCGCTGATGCCGACCAGGTGCAGGCGCTGCGCCGATTCGGCCGACCGGTCGGAATGGCGTTCCAGCTGCGCGACGACGTCCTTGGCGTGTTCGGCGATGCCGCCGTCACCGGGAAACCCGCGGGCGACGACCTTCGGGAGGGAAAGCGGACGGTTCTGGTCGCCCTCACCCGCGAAGCCCTCGATTCCCCCGCACGGACCGTCTTCGACGAGATGCTCGGCGACCCGGAGCTGACCGCGCAGCAGGTGTCGTTCCTGCAGGCGACCATCGAAGGGTCAGGCGCTCTGGAGCGCATCGAGACGATGATCGCCGATTACGCGCGAGAGGCCGATCAGGCCCTCAGCGGCGCGCGGCTCGACAACGCCGCCGTCGGGGATCTGCGCGATCTGGCGCGCGCAGCGACCGTCCGTTCCGCCTGAAGCGACCGAAGGATTCGGCCTCAGACGAGCGTCCGGGCCACGCGACGGACTTCGCTCTTGTGCCCTGCCAGCAGCGCGGCGATCGGGGAACGGCCGAGGCTCTCGTCTTCCTCGAGCAGCCAGTCGATGAGCTCGTCATCGGTGAATCCGGCGTCCTGCAGCACGATGATCGTGCCACGCAGAGAGCTGAGCGGCTGGCCGTCGACGATGAACACGGCGGGAACGGCGAAGACGCCCGTACGGCGAGATCCGACGAGGTAGTGGTCGTCGATGAGTCGGCGCACACGTCCGAGCGGTTCATCGAGCGCTTCGACCAGGTCGGGCATCGTCAGCCACTCGGCGGCAGGGTTCACAGCAACGTTCTCAGACACGTTGCCCACTATCTCACCTCAGAACGCGCACCGCATATCGGCACTCCAGTCACATCCGTCACTTCAGTCACTTCTGTTGACTTCTATTTACTTCCGTGTCAGCGTGTCAGGAGCTCGAAAAGGGGGCAACCTTGAGACTGCACACCGCCACGCGTCGCACGCGTCACATTCAGCTGGGAGTGCCCGCAGCCGTGTTGGGGGCATTGGCCGGGACCCTCGCCGTGTCTCCCGCAGCCGCCGCTTCGCAGGAGACCGCGCCGATCGAACGATTCCACGGCTCCGGCCGCCTCGTGCCGGCGCAGTCGGCGCCGGCGAGCTACGTCGTGCGCGCCGGGGACACGATTTCGGCGATCGCGGGACGCTACGGCCTCCGCACTGCCGACGTGCTGACCTGGAACGGCCTCTCTTGGCGCTCGGTGATCTACCCAGGGCAGACGCTCAGGCTCCTCGCCCCCGCGACAGCCCCGGCACCGGTGGCCTCGCCCGCCGCCGCCCCCTCGACCTCCGCGCACACCGTCGTCGCCGGCGACACCGTCTACGGCATCGCGAACAAGTACGGCACGACCGTCGACGCCGTGCTGGCGGCCAACGGGCTCACGCGCGCATCGATCATCTACCCCGGGCAGAAGCTCGCCGTCTCGGGCGGTTCGACGCCGTCGACGGCCGCCGCACCGGCAGCGGTCGTGGCTCCCGCAGCCACGACATCCACGCGCACGCACACCGTCGTCGCCGGCGACACAGTCTTCGCGATCGCTCAGAAATACGGTACGAGCACGCAGGCGCTCTTCGCATTGAACGGCCTCGCCTCGTCGTCGATCATCTACCCTGGGCAGCAACTGATCGTCGAACAGGCTGCCGCGACGGCAGCGGCAGCCACTCCGCCCACCACCTCCCTGGACGCCGAGCAGATCGCCGCTGCGACCCTCATCATCCGCATCGGCCGGGAACTCGGCGTCTCCGACCGCGGGATAGCGATCGCCCTGGCGACCGGGATGGTCGAGTCCGGTCTGCGCAATCTCGGCTGGGGCGACCGGGACTCCCTCGGGATCTTCCAACAACGGCCGAGCACTGGATGGGGAACTCCCGCCCAGGTACAGGATGCCGACCGCAGCACACGCGTCTTCTATGGCGGGCCGCACGACCCCAACGGCAGCGTGACGCGCGGACTGCTCGACATCCCCGGCTGGGAGCAGCTGTCGTTCACCGACGCCGCTCAGGCGGTCCAGATCTCGGCATATCCGAACCGATACGGCCAGTGGGAGACCCAGGCGTACCAGTGGCTCGCCGCACATGGATGAGTGCGGTTCAGAAAACCCGAAGGCCTCAGGGGTGAGCCGTTCCCCAGGCTTTCAGGCAGTTCTCCATAGAATTCTGACGTGACGTCCAATCAGCAGGCCGACCCCCTCATCGGGCGGCTTGTCGACGGCCGCTACAGAGTGAGGGCCAGAATCGCCCGAGGCGGCATGGCCACCGTGTACGTCGCGACCGACCTGCGCCTCGAGCGACGCATCGCGCTCAAGGTGATGCACGCGCATCTCAGCGACGACTCCGCCTTCCAGAGCCGCTTCATCCAGGAGGCGCGCTCCGCCGCCCGCCTCGCGGACCCCCACGTCGTCAACGTCTTCGACCAGGGACAGGACGGCGAGCTCGCCTACCTGGTGATGGAGTATCTGCCGGGAATCACCCTGCGCGAGCTGCTCCGTGAGCAGAAGCGCCTCACGATCCCCCAGACCATCACGATCATGGATGCCGTGCTCGCGGGGCTGTCCGCCGCCCATCGCGCCGGCATCGTCCATCGCGACGTCAAGCCGGAGAACGTGCTGCTCGCCGAGGACGGCCGCATCAAGATCGGCGACTTCGGCCTGGCGCGAGCGACCACGGCCAACACCGCCACCGGTCAGCAGCTTCTCGGTACGATCGCCTACCTCGCGCCGGAGCTCGTGACGCGGGGAACCGCCGATGCCCGCAGTGACATCTACGCGCTCGGCATCATGCTCTACGAGATGCTGGTCGGCGAGCAGCCGTACAAGGGCGAGCAGCCGATGCAGATCGCGTTCCAGCACGCGACCGAATCCGTGCCACGACCGAGTGTGCGCAACCCCGCCGTGCCTGAGCAGCTCGACGAGCTCGTGCTCTGGGCGACGGAGAAGTCCCCGGACGAGCGTCCTGACGACGCCCAGCAGATGTTGGAGCGCCTCCGCGAGATCGAGCGCTCACTGGGGGTCGCGCCCGCCGCCGCCACTCCCCACACGCAGCCGATGCGTTCTCAGGCGGACTCGGGCGACCTCACGAAGGTGATGCCCGGAACCATGGTCATCACCGATCCGACGGCTCCCGCGCCGCAGACGATCGACAACGCGACCATCCTGCGCCGACGCGCCTCGAAGCGACGAGCCCGCGGAGCGTTCCTGCTCACCCTCGTACTGCTGCTGGCCGTGCTGGCCGGTGGCGTCGGATGGTGGTTCGGTTCCGGTCCTGGATCGCTGATAGCCGTGCCCGCCATCGCCGGAGACACGTACGAAGATGCCTCCGCTGCCCTCATCGACGCCGGCTTCGTACCGGTCAGGGCCGAGGAGAACTCCATCGACGTCGATCGCGACATCGCGATCCGCTCCGACCCCGACACGGGCGCACGCCTCGACAAGGGCGCCGAGGTGACCGTCTATGTCTCGCTCGGGCCAGCGTCGCACACCTCTGACGCGCTGAACGGCAAGACCGAGAGCGACGCCAGGGAGTATCTCAGCGGACTCAACGTGAACGTGACGGATGATCCGCTCATCCTGTTCTCCGATGCCGATGCCGGCATCGTCATCAACGCGTACGTCACCCCGCGGGCCGGCGGTGAGGCCTACGCGTGCGGCGATGGATGCGAGATCCTCGAGGACGACACGGTGGAGCTCTATGTCTCCGCCGGCGCCTTCCCCGATGTGTCTGGCATGAGCGTGGATGAGGCCACGTCGACGCTGACCGACAAGAAGCTCCTGGTCGCCGACGAGTCCCGTTACGAGTTCAGCGGCAGTGTCGAGAAGGACCGCGTGATCGGGGTCTCGGACCGGGCTTCGGAAGGCAACTGGCGTCCCGGCGACACCGTGCAGCTCATCGTGTCGAAGGGCCCGGAGCTCTTCCCCGTCCCCGATGTGGAAGGCATGACTCGAGATGTCGCCGCGCAGACGATCAGGGACGCAGGTTTTGAGCCAGTGTGGAACGGCATCTGGAGCGCTTTCCCGAACGACTTCACCGAAGTCACCGGTTCAGATCCCGGTGCCGGCGATCAGCGCGTGAAGGGAACCAAGATCACGCTCCAGATTCGCAGTAGTCCCTTCTAGCCGTTCAGCGGCTGCTAACCCCACGACAATGCGAAATGCCCCCGCCATTCCTTGACGGGGGCATTTCTTTGCGTGCGGCGCGTCAGCGCTTCTCAAGCTCCTCGGCCACGAGGAAGGCGAGTTCGAGCGACTGCATGTGGTTCAGACGCGGGTCGCACAGGCTCTCGTAGCGGGTGCCGAGTGCGGCCTCGTCGATCTGCTCCGAACCGCCCAGGCACTCCGTGACGTCGTCGCCGGTCAGCTCGACATGGATGCCACCGGGGAACGTGCCCACCGCGCGGTGCGCCTCGAAGAAGCCACGGACCTCGTCGACGACGTCGTCGAAACGACGGGTCTTGTATCCGGTCGGCGTGGTGATGCCGTTGCCGTGCATCGGGTCGGTGACCCACAGCGGCTGTGCACCAGAATCGCGGACGGCTTCCAACAGCGGCGGAAGTGCATCGCGGATCTTGCCGGCGCCCATGCGCGTGATGAAGGTCAGGCGACCCGGCTCACGGTTCGGGTCGAGCTTGTCGATCAGCGCGAGGGCGGTGTCCGGCGACGTGGTCGGTCCGAGCTTGACGCCGATGGGGTTGCGGATCTTGGAGAAGTAGTCGACGTGCGCGCCATCGAGTTCGCGCGTGCGTTCACCGATCCAGAGGAAGTGCGCCGAGGTGTTGTACGGGGTGTCCGTGCGGGAGTCGATACGTGTCATCGGCCGCTCGTAGTCCATGAGCAGACCTTCATGACCGGTGAAGAACTCGACGCGCTTCAGCTCGTCGAAGTCCGCGCCGGCGGCCTCCATGAACTTGATGGCGCGGTCGATCTCGGCGGCCATGCGCTCGTAGCGCTGGTTCGCCGGGTTCTGCGCGAAGCCCTTGTTCCACGAGTGCACCTCGCGGAGGTCGGCGAAGCCGCCCTGCGTGAACGCACGGATGAGGTTCAGGGTGGATGCCGCGGTGTGGTAGCCCTGGAGCAATCGACCAGGGTCAGCCTGGCGCGAGCCCTCCGTGAAGTCGTACCCGTTGACGATGTCACCGCGGTAGGCAGGCAGCGTCACGTCGCCACGCGTCTCGGTGTCGCTCGAGCGCGGCTTGGCGAACTGCCCGGCCATGCGGCCCATCTTGACGATCGGCATCGATGCGCCATAGGTCAGCACGACGGCCATCTGCAGAACGGTCTTGATGCGGTTGCGGATCTGCTCCGCGGTCGCACCGGCGAAGGTCTCTGCGCAGTCGCCACCCTGGAGCAGGAATGCCCGACCGGATGCCGCGCGAGCGAGGCGATCCCGAAGGTTGTCGACCTCACCGGCGAACACCAGGGGCGGAAGCCCGGCGATCTGCTTGGAGACCTCGGCGACGCGGGCGGCGTCATGCCATTGCGGCTGCTGTTTGATGGGGAGCGAGCGCCACGCGTCCAGGGCGTCGATGTCGTGCGGGAGCATCCTCCCAGCCTAGTGGGCGCGCGGTGTGCGGGACGCCTCAGGAGCGCTGTGTGACGCGCGACGGAAGACGGTCCTTCACGGTCGACGCGTAGACGTCCTCGTAGTGCTGTTCGCCGAGCCGCTGAAGGGCGACCATGATCTCATCCGTGACGGAGCGGAGGATGTAGCGATCGTTCTCCATGCCCGCGTAACGGGAGAAGTCGAGAGGCTCACCGATCACGATTCCGACACGCACGACCCGCGGCAGCCGTTGTCCGATCGGCATCGCGGTATCGGTGTCGACCATGACGACAGGGATGACCGGGACCTTGGCCTCCAGTGCCATCCGGGCGATGCCCGTGCGCCCGCGGTAGAGCTTGCCGTCGGGGCTGCGCGTGCCCTCGGGGTAGATCCCGAGAAGGTCGCCTCCCCCGAGCACCTGCAGCCCCGTGTTCAACGACGCCTCGGACGCTTTGCCGCCGGAGCGGTCGATCGGCAGCTGTCCGGTGGCCTTCATGAAGAACTTCGTCGCCCAGCCCTTGGGACCTCGACCGGTGAAGTAGTCGCTCTTGGCGAGGAACGACATCCGCCGATCGATCACCAGGGGAAGGAAGATCGAGTCGGCGAAGGAGAGGTGGTTGCTGGCCAGGATCGCCGCACCGTTCGCGGGCACGTTGTTGCGACCCACGATCCAGGGACGGAAGATCCCTTTGACCAAGGGGCCGATCACCACGTACTTCATCAGCCAGTAGAACATCGAGGTGAAGTCTAGCGCCGCGCTCGGCGTCCGCCATGGCCTCTCGCTTGCGAAGCGCTAGATAGCGACTGGGTTTCACCTTCTGTGCGACCGCGTCTCATGCTCTAGACTCGAACGCAACCCGTCCTGACAGGTACCGAAGGAGCTGCCGTGGTCCAGTTCGAAGTCCCCGCGATCGTCCCCGCCGACCCCCAAGCGAACATCGCCGATCTCCTGGTCGAGCGTGTCAAGGCCACCCCGGATCGGGCTCTGTTCTCCGTGCCTGACGGCGACGGATGGCGTGACATCTCCGCCGCCGACTTCCAGACCGCGGTCATCGCCGTGGCCAAGGGATTCGTCGCCGCCGGCATCCAGCCCGGCGAGAAGGTCGGATTCCTGGCGCGCACCACCTACGAGTGGACGCTGATCGACTTCGCCCTCTTCTATGCAGGAGCGGTGATGGTCCCCATCTACGAGACCAGCTCCCCCTCGCAGATCCAGTGGATCATGGAGGACTCGGGAGCGATCTCGCTCATCGTCGAATCCCCTGAGCACTTCGCCCGGGTCGACGAGGTGCGCAGTGAGCTGCCGCTCATCCGCGAGATCTGGCAGCTGCACCTGGGTGCCATCGACTCCCTCACCGCGCAGGGAGCATCAGTCGACGACGCCGAAATCGAACGACGCCGCAACCTGGCCGTCGGATCCGACATCGCGACGCTGATCTACACGTCCGGCTCGACCGGCCGCCCCAAGGGCTGCGTGCTGACGCACAGCAATTTCGTCGAGCTGTCCCGCAACTCGGCGAAAGCACTGAACGACGTCGTGCAGACGCCGGGCGCATCCACGCTGCTGTTCATCACGACCGCGCACGTGTTCGCGAGGTTCATCTCGATCCTCGACATCCACGCCGGTGTGCGCACGGGACACCAGCCGGACACCCGTCAGCTCCTCCCGGCGCTCGGTTCGTTCAAGCCCACCTTCCTCCTCGCCGTGCCGCGCGTCTTCGAGAAGGTGTACAACTCGGCCGAGCAGAAGGCGGAGGCCGGCGGCAAGGGCAAGATCTTCCGTGCGGCCGCAGACGTCGCGATCGAGCACTCCAAGCTCGTCGAGGCCGGCTCGAAGATCCCCTTCGGGATGAAGCTGAAGTTCGCGCTGTTCAACAAGCTGGTCTACAGCAAGCTGCGCGAGGCCATGGGCGGCAACGTCGTCTATGCCGTCTCCGGCTCCGCTCCCCTCGGCTCGCGCCTGGGGCACTTCTTCCACAGCCTCGGCGTCGTCATCCTCGAGGGCTATGGCCTGACCGAGACGACCGCCCCCGCGACAGTGAACCTGGCAGACAAGTCGAAGATCGGCACGGTCGGCCCCGCCCTCCCCGGCGTCGGAGTCCGGCTTGCGGACGACGGCGAGATCGAGGTGCGCGGAATCAACGTCTTCAAGGAGTACTGGAACAACGAGGCGGCGACGGCAGAGGCGTTCAGCGAGGGCGGCTGGTTCCGCACCGGCGACATCGGCAGCTTCGACTCCGAGGGATTCCTGACGATCACCGGCCGCAAGAAGGAGATCATCGTGACCGCCGGCGGCAAGAACGTCGCCCCGGCCGCGCTCGAGGACCCCATCCGCGCGAACCCGATCATCGGACAGGTCGTCGTGGTCGGAGATCAGAAGCCGTTCATCTCGGCGCTGATCACCCTCGATCCGGAGATGCTGCCGACCTGGCTCGCGAACAACGGACTTCCGTCCGACCTGTCGCTCGCGGATGCCTCGAAGAACGCGGCCGTCCGCGCCGAGATCCAGAGCGCCGTGGACGCGGCCAATGCGCGGGTCTCCCGCGCCGAGTCGATCCGCAAGTTCACGATCCTCGACTCCGAGTGGACCGAGGCATCCGGGCATCTCACTCCGAAGCTCTCGATCAAGCGCAACGTGATCATGAACGACTTCGCCGATGAGATCTCCGCGCTCTACGACGAGCCGGTCGCCACGACCAACATCGCGATCGGCGGCTGACGCCACGGGGCGACCTGTCCCCCTCTCTACGAAACGGCCCCCTTGCGCACGAGCGCGAGGGGGCCGTTTCGTGTCAGAAGGAGGAACCGGTCAGAACCACTCGCTCTCGCGGACCTCACGCATCGCGGTCCGCCGAGTCTCGGCGTCGAGCCGCGAGAGATAGAGCTTGCCGTCGAGATGATCCGTCTCGTGCTGGAGGGCCTGCGCCAGCAGCCCCTCCCCTTCGAGCACGACCGGCTGCCCGTCGAGATCGATGCCTTCGACTCGCGCCCACGGATGCCGCTGGGCGTCATGCCAGAGACCCGGCACCGAGAGACAGCCTTCACCGGTCGGCACCGGCTCGCCTCGAACCTCGGTCAGCACCGGATTCAGCACGTAGCCGATGTCGCCGTCGATGTTGTAGCTGAAGGCCCGCAGGGCCACGCCGATCTGCGGAGCGGCAACGCCGGCGCGTCCGGGGAGTTCGACAGTGTCGATGAGGTCTGCGACCAGCGCCCGCACTCCGTCGTCGATGTCGTCGATCGGGGCGCACACGGTGCGCAGCACGGGGTCTCCGAAGATGCGGATCTCGCGCACCGTCATCAGGCTGCCTTGCCCCGAAGGCCCTCGACCAGCAACGCGGCGAGCTCTCGCGCCGCCGCCCTGGTCTCCGGCTGCAGATTCGCGAAGACGATCGTGCCGCCTCCCGCGATCTGGGTGTCATACGGCATCCGCACCACGCGCTTGGCGCGGGTCGCGAAGTGGGACTCCAGCTCATTCAGGCGCACGAGCGGAGCGCCGGGCGTCGACTGGTTCAGCACGACGATCGCATCGCGCGCCTGCTCCGCATACCCGTTCGTCTCGAGCCAGGTGAGCGTCTCGGAGGCGAGTCTGGCCTCGTCGACGCTGAGACCCGACACGATCACGATCTGATCGGCCAAGTCGAGCGTCGCCGCCATCACAGAGTGCACGATCCCGGTACCGGTGTCGGTGAGTACCAGCGAGTAGTAGTGCGCGGCCACGCCCGCGACATCGCGGTAGTCGTCGTCGCTGAACGCCTCGGCGATACGGGGATCCGCGTCGGACGCCAGGACGTCGAGCCGCGTCGCATCTCGGGCGACGATCGCCGAGATGTCGTGGTAGCCCTTCACCTCGTCGTGGATGCGGACGAGATCTCGCACCGACTTCGAGTGGTGCGGGCGCACCACACGGTCGGCGAGCGTGCCGCGGTCAGGATTGGCATCGACCGCGATCACGCGGTCCTCTCGCGCATCCGCGAGCGCCATCCCCAGCAGTGCGGTGATCGTCGTCTTGCCGACGCCGCCCTTGCGGGACAGCACCGGGACGAATCGAGCACCGCCGACGAGCGGCGCGGCGATCCGTGCGGTCAGCGCCTTGCGATCCTTGGCTCGCTTGCCGTCGCCGATGTTGATGCGACGACCGGACACTGTGTAGAGGAAGTGGCTCCACGCCCCCTCCGGCTCCGGCTTGGCGACGCGATGCGGGTCGAGGAGCCGATCCGCGGTGAGCAGGTCGGCGGTCTCCCGACCCGACTCGCTCAGGTCGTCCAGTCGCTTCGAGGTCAGCGTCACCTCCGCACGCGCTGCGGCGCGCGTGGGCTGGGTGACGACCGCCTTCTCTTCGGGGGTGGTCACGGGGGCGGTCTCCTTCTCGATCGGCGCGGATGCGGCCGGCGCGAGCGTCGCCTTCTCGGCCGACGCATCGGCATTCGCTCTGGCCAGGAATCGCGCGGCGATCGCGGCTTCCTCGGCCGCGGACGTCTCGTCGTCGACGACGACCGCATCCGTGATGGTCTCCGCGGGCGCGATGATCGGCGACCGCGACCCGGGTGTCTCTTCGATCACCGCGTCGATGACGATATCGTCCGCGGGCGCTGGGGTCGTGGAGGGGCGGGGCGCGGGCTTCGCCGCGGCCGCAGCGGGCGTCAGCGCAGGTGACGGCGCTTCGGGTTCGGGGGCTGCCGGAGTCTGCACCTCTGACCCCGTCACCTCGGGAGTGTTGATCTCGGGGACCTTCACCGCCGGAGCCTCGACTTCAGGCACCGTGGCCTCAGGAGCCTGGCGCTTAGGAACCTTCGCGTCAGTCCGGTTCTCCTCGGGTGCCTTCGCTTCGGGTACGACGGCCTCGGTCGCCGGCTCCGCAGGTGCCGGATTCGTGGCCGTCGCCGGCTTCTTCTTCGACTTCTTCGTGGTGCTCGCCTTCGACGCCGACTTGAGGAGGCCGGTGGTGGCCGTCTCGGACACGAGCGGATGCGGTTCCGGTTTCGCCGCCGACGCAGCGGATGCCGAGACCGGTGCCACGGCCTCGGCCTCGAGCGGCGAGATCGCGGTGGTCGACGCCACCGCGTCGGGCATCTTCACGCTTTCTATGGACACCTCGTCGACGATGAGATCCGCCACGACTTCGCCGTCCAGAACGCCGTCGTCATCGAGATCGTCGTCCTCGTCCTGAGGAAGGACGACGTTCACCTGCGCGGTCCCGCTGAGGATGCCGATGACGGCCGTGTCCACGGACGCGGCGTCATCGAGCACCCCCAACGAGTTCTCATCGAGAGGGTCTGAGGTGTTCTTCGGGGTCACGGTGTCACTCCAAGCCTGTGCGGGCCTCGGGTGCGCACATGGTGCGCGGCCCTCGCCCGCACAAGATTAGTGCGAGGGACGGATCACGACCAAAAGATCTCCCGCATCCACCTGCTGCGTCTCGGCGATCGCGTGGCGCTCGACGACTCCGTCGACGGGCGAGGTGATGGCCGCTTCCATCTTCATCGCCTCGATCGAAGCGACCGGTTCGCCGGCCCTGACGACAGCACCGATCTCGGCCTTGAGCGTCACCACACCCGAGAACGGAGCGGCCACCTGACCGGGCACCGAGGTGTCGGCCTTCTCGACCTCGTGCGCGTCCACCGCGATGGAACGGTCACGGATGAACACCGGGCGCAGCTGACCGTTCAGCGTCGTCATGACGGTGCGCATGCCCCGATCGTCGGCGTCGCCGATGGCTTCGAGCCCGACGTAGAGCTGCACGCCCCGATCGATCTCGATCAGGTGCTCCTGTCCCTGCACCAGGCCGTAGAGGTAGTCGCTCGTGTCGAGCACCGAGAGGTCGCCGAACAGCTCGCGCATCTGCGTGAACTCCTGGGTCGGCGCGGGGAACAGCAGCGTGTTCAGCCGCGCGCGTCGCGTGACGCTGTCGCCGCCGAGGGCCGCTTCGTCGTCCGCTGTGAGGGCCGTCACACCAGGCCGCACCGAGCGACCGGCGAGGACCTTCGTGCGGAAGGGCTCCGGCCATCCGCCCGGCAGGTCGCCCAGCTCTCCGGCCATGAAGCCCACGACCGAGTCCGGCACATCGTACTTCTCGGGGTTCGCCTCGAAGTCGGCGGGGTCGGCCTTGACGGCGGCGAGGTGCAGGGCGAGGTCGCCGACCACCTTCGACGACGGCGTCACCTTCGGCACCCGTCCGAGGATGCGGTCCGCCGCGGCGTACATGTCCTCGATGAGTTCGAAGTCGTCGGCGAGACCGAGCGCCTTCGCCTGCTGGCGCAGGTTGGACAGCTGGCCGCCAGGGATCTCGTGGTGGTAGACACGGCCGGTGGGGCCGGGCAGGCCAGACTCGAAAGGCGCGTACTGGTGACGGACCGCCTCCCAGTAGGGCTCGAGATCGGATACTCCCGCGAGATCGATGCCGCTGTCGCGGTCGGTGTGCGCGAGTGCGGCGACGAGTGCGGACAGCGAGGGCTGGCTGGTCGTTCCCGACAGCGGGGCGGATGCCGCATCCACGGCATCGACTCCCACCGCGCTGGCGGCGAGCAGGGTCGCGAGCTGACCGCCGGGCGTATCGTGCGTGTGCAGGTGCACCGGGAGGTCGAAGCGCTCGCGGAGTGCAGCGACGAGCTTCGCTGCGGCCGCAGGACGCAGGAGTCCCGCCATGTCCTTGATCGCGATGATGTGCGCTCCGGCGTCGACGATCTGCTGGGCGAGCCCCAGGTAGTAGTCGAGCGTGTAGAGATCCTCGGCCGGATTGAGCAGGTCGCCGGTGTAGCACAGCGCCACTTCGGCGACCGCGGTGCCGGTGCGGCGCACCGCGTCGATCGCCGGTCGCATCTGCTCGACGTCGTTGAGCGCGTCGAAGATGCGGAAGATGTCGACTCCGCTCGCCGCGGCCTCGGCGACGAAGGCATCGGTCACGGCCGTCGGGTACGGCGTGTAACCGACCGTGTTGCGCCCCCGCAGCAGCATCTGGATCGCGACGTTCGGCAGCGCGGACCGCAGCTTGTCGAGACGCTCCCAGGGATCTTCGCCGAGGAACCGGAGAGCGACGTCGTAGGTCGCGCCACCCCACGCCTCGACAGAGAGCAGGCCAGGGGTCAGCTGTGAGATGTACGGCGCGGCAGCGACGAGGTCCTTCGTACGCACACGCGTGGCGAGCAGCGACTGGTGAGCGTCGCGGAACGTCGTGTCGGTGATCGCGAGCGCGGTCTGCTCTCGCAGGCTGCGCGCGAAGCCCTCGGGGCCGAGTTCGAGCAGTCGCTGGCGAGAGCCGGGGACCGGCTGCGCGGTCAGGTCGACGGCCGGGAGCTTGGTCCGCGGGTCCACGACACCGGGGTGCGCGCCGTGCGGCTTGTTGACGGTGACGTCCACGAGCCAGTTCAGCATCTTGGTGCCGCGGTCCTTCGACACCCGACCACGCAGGAGCTCAGGGCGCTCGTCGATGAACGAGGTGCTGACGTCACCGGCGATGAAGGCCTCGTCCTCGAGCAGCGCCTGGAGGAACGGGATGTTGGTGGAGACGCCGCGGATGCGGAACTCGGCCAGCGCACGGCGCGCACGCGCGACCGCTGCGGGGAAGTCGCGCCCGCGACACGTGAGCTTGGCGAGCATCGAGTCGAAGTGCGGGCTGATCTGCGCACCCTGGTGCACGGTTCCGCCATCGAGGCGGATGCCGGCGCCGCCGGGAGAACGGTATGTGGTGATCTTGCCCGTGTCGGGGCGGAAGCCCTGGGTCGGATCCTCCGTGGTGATACGGCACTGGAGCGCCGCCCCACGAAGGTGCAGGTTCTCCTGCTGCAGCCCCAGCTGCGCAAGGGACTGCCCGGCGGCGATCCGCATCTGGCTCTGGACGAGGTCGACGTCGGTCACCTCCTCGGTCACCGTGTGCTCGACCTGGATGCGCGGGTTCATCTCGATGAACACGACCTCGCCGGCGCGCTCCCCCGCGGTCTCCAGCAGGAACTCGACCGTTCCGGCGTTCTCGTAGCCGATCGACCGTGCGAATGCGACCGCGTAGCCGTGCAGGGCGGTGCGGATACTGTCATCCAGGTTCGGGGCCGGAGCGATCTCGACGACCTTCTGGTGACGACGCTGCACCGAGCAGTCGCGCTCGAAGAGGTGGACGGTCTCGCCGGTCTTGTCAGCGAGGATCTGCACTTCGATGTGGCGTGGCCGCACCACCGCCTGTTCCAGGAACATGCGCGCGTCGCCGAACGCACTGGCCGCCTCGCGCATCGCCTCCGCGAGCGCCGGCGCCAGCTCATCGGCCGTCGCGACACGCCGCATACCGCGACCGCCACCGCCGGCGACGGCCTTCGCGAAGAGCGGGAATCCGATCTCCTCCGCCTGGGATACCAGGAGCTCGACGTCGTCCGAGGCCTCGGTCGATCGCAGCACCGGCACGCCGGCTTCGATCGCGTGCCGCTTGGCCTCGACCTTGTTGCCCGCCATCTCGAGCACCGCGGCCGGCGGTCCGATGAAGACGATGCCGTTCGCGGCTGCCTTCTCCGCCAGCTCAGGGTTCTCGGACAGGAACCCGTATCCCGGGTAGATCGCATCGGCGCCGGACTCGCGCGCGACGCGGATGATCTCGTCGACGCTGAGGTAGGCGCGCACGGGGTGACCGCGCTCGCCGATCTCGTAGGCTTCGTCCGCCTTCAGCCTGTGCACGGAACCGCGGTCCTCGTGCGGGAAGACGGCGACGGTCCTGGCTCCGACTTCGACAGCCGCACGGAAGGCACGAATTGCGATCTCGCCGCGATTGGCCACAAGGATCTTCTTGAACATGCACACCTCTGATAGCTCGATGTGCGGCGTTTTCGACGCACATGGGGCGGGGCTGAGTGTTCCCCCAGCCTAGGGGAAGGTAACGTGGAGTCCGTGCACGTACTCAGCGTCAGCTCTCTCAAGGGAGGCGTCGGCAAGACGACCGTGACCCTCGGCCTGGCCTCAGCGGCCTTCGCCCGGGGCGTCCGTACTCTCGTCGTCGACCTCGACCCTCAGTCCGATGTGTCCACCGGGATGGATATCCAGGTGGCAGGTCGGCTCAACATCGCCGATGTCCTGGCGAATCCGAAGGAGAAGGTCGTCCGACAGGCGATCACCTCCAGCGGGTGGGCGAAGGTGCACCCCGGCACCATCGACGTGCTGATCGGCAGCCCGTCGGCGATCAACTTCGACGGGCCGCACCCCAGCGTGCGCGACGTGTGGAAGCTCGAAGAGGCACTCGCCGCCGTCGAAGCCGACTACGACCTCGTGCTCATCGACTGTGCGCCGTCGTTGAACGCTCTGACGCGCACAGCGTGGGCAGCCAGTGACCGTGTCATGGTCGTCACAGAGCCCGGTCTCTTCTCCGTGGCCGCCGCGGACCGCGCCCTCCGCGCGATCGAAGAGATCCGTCGTGGTCTCTCGCCTCGTCTGCAGCCGCTGGGCATCGTGGTGAACCGCGTGCGTCCGCAGTCCATCGAGCACCAGTTCCGCATCAAGGAACTCCGCGACATGTTCGGACCGCTCGTCCTCTCGCCCCAGCTCCCCGAGCGCACCTCGTTGCAGCAGGCGCAGGGCGCAGCGAAGCCTCTGCACATCTGGCCCGGCGATTCCGCACAGGAACTCGCCGCGGACTTCGACCAGCTCCTCGACCGCATCATCCGCACCGGGCGCATCGCCGTCGCGGACAACGGAACGCAGAACTGACGACCACACGCGCACACAGCAGAACGGCCATCCTCATCGAGGATGGCCGTTCTGCGTGAAGCGGAAGTCTCTTCTAGGCGGAGCGCTGAGAGCGGCGTGCGCTGAGTTCGTCGACGGGATCGGGCACGGTCGCGTCGAACTGCACGAGCGTGGACTCGACCTCACGCAGCACCTTGCCCACGGCGATGCCGAACACACCCTGACCGCGGCTGACCAGGTCGATGACCTCGTCGTTCGAGGTGCAGAGGTAGACAGAGGCACCGTCGCTCATCAGCGTCGTACCTGCGAGATCGCGGATGCCTGCGCGGCGGAGTTCCTCCACCGCGGTGCGGATCTGCTGCAGGGAGATGCCGGTGTCGAGCAGGCTCTTGACGAGCTTGAGCACGAGGATGTCACGGAAGCCGTACAGACGCTGCGAACCGGAGCCGCTGGCGCCGCGCACCGTGGGCTCTACGAGCTCGGTGCGAGCCCAATAGTCGAGCTGGCGGTAGGTGATACCGGCGGCACGTGCGGCGACAGCGCCGCGGTAGCCGACCTCGTCATCCATGGCCGGAAGACCGTCCGTGAAGAGGAGTTCGGGCACGAAGCGCGGGTCTCCTGCGAGCTCATCCGCATTCATCTGAAATCCTCCCTGGAACGGTTATCTCCACGGTAGAGCAGTGCCCAGGCAGCGGCAATGACATCCGTGCGACACCGAAGGTGTGTCGCAATCAGTTCGTTACGAAAGGACCCGCGACAACGCATCCTTGACGAAGAGCGAGCGCACCTCGTCGATCTTGGTGGCCAGTTCAGGAGCCAGTTCACTCGCCTTGGCGCGAGAGGCGGCATCCGTCCGGCGGAGCAGAGCCGACATCGCCGACTCGATGAGCGCGACCTCGCGCTCGGCGCCCTGGCGCAGCGAGCGGAGGTGACGGGGCTCGATGCCGTGACGGTCGAGCGCCACGAGGCCGCGCAGCAGCGTGACGACCGATTCTGAGTAGGTCTCCTGTGCCGTGATGACGCCCGTGCTGATCGCATCGTTGAGCAGCTGGGGCCCCGCTCCGGCGGCGGCGAGGAGCTCATCGCGACGGTAACGACGCGGCGTCGGCGCGATCGAGGGAGGCGGTGCGAGTACGGCCCCTTCGCCGCGCGCATCCGCTTCGTCGAGCTGCTCGCGGATGACGCTCAACGGAAGGTAGTGATCGCGCTGCAGCGTGAGGCCGAGACGGAGCCGTTCGATGTCAGCCGTGGAGAACTTGCGATACCCGGACTCGGTCCGTGAGGGAGTGACGATGCCCTGGACCTCGAGGAAGCGCAGCTTGCTGGAGGTGAGCTCGGGGAACTCCGGTGTGAGCCTGGCCAGCACCTGGCCGATACTCAACAGGCCCGCGGACGCAGAGCGTTCGCGGGCGGGAGAGGCCGCCATCAGATGTTCGCCGTGGGGCGATCGACAGGTGAGACGAAGAAGTTGAGGCGGAACTTGCCGACGCGAACCTCGGAGCCGTCCACCAACGGGCTGCGGTCGACGCGTTCGCCGTTCACATAGGTGCCGTTGAGGGAGCGCTGATCGATGATCTCGAAGGTCGATCCGTTGCGGGTGACCTCAGCGTGACGACGAGACACGGTCACGTCGTCGAAGAAGATGTCGGCCTCGGGGTGGCGTCCGACCGTGGTCACGTCGGTGTCCAGGAGGTACCGCGCACCGGCGAGGGCGCCGGATCGCACCAGGAGAAGTGCGGATCCCGAAGGAAGCGCCGCGATCGCGGTCTGTTCCACATCGGTGAGTTCCACACCGAACGGCACGAAGGACAGGTCCGAATCGTGTCCGAACGTCTGTGTCACGTCGTGTCGTTGTTCGCCGGAACGGTGAATGGCCGAGTCACCTGCCGGTCGGCTGTCGCTGTCTGTCACTGTGCCCTCCTCACGATCCAGACTAACGGATTCCGAGGCCCTCCTGGGAGGCCGCGTTCACACTCAGGCATCCCATACCGGAGATTCATAGGCTGGGAGCGTGCAGACCACAGCCCGCCGCCTCCCCCTCGTCCCCGTCGCGCTCGCCGCGACCCTCCTCGCCGCGTTCCTGGTGCTCTTCTCACCGCTCGCCGCCTCCGCGCACGACGCCTTGGTGTCGTCGTCTCCGGAGGCCGACAGCACGGTCGAGACGCTCCCGAGCGAGCTGACGCTCACCTTCAGCGCCAAGCTGATCACCGGAGACGGCGCGACCGAGGTCGTCGTGACCGATGCCGACGGCAACGCGGTCACCGACGGCGCCCCGACGGTCGACGGGGCGATCGTGACGCAGCCGCTGAAGGCCGAAACAATCGCCGGCGAGTACCACGTCATCTGGAAGGTCGTCTCGAGCGACGGTCACCCGACGTCGGACGAGTTCTTCTTCACCGTGACCAGCGGCTCCGTCGAGCCCCCTACTGCCATCCCCACGACGGCCCCCGCCACGGCCGCCCCTTCGCCGGACGCGACCACGACCCCGGGTGCGACGACCACGCCGGCACCGGATGCCGAGGCCTCGTCCGGCGCATCAGCCTGGATCTGGGCTCTCTCGATCGGCGGCATCGCGGTCATCGCGGCGCTGATGGTCTGGTTCACCGTTCGCGCCCGGAAGAACGGCTCCGCGACCGATTCCGACCCCTCCGCGGAGCGATAGGCTTAACTCATGCCTCATTACGACGTCGTCATCCTCGGTGCAGGTCCTGGTGGATACGTCGCTGCGGTTCGCAGCGCGCAGCTCGGCCTGTCCACCGCCATCATCGAGGAGAAGTACTGGGGCGGTGTCTGCCTCAACGTGGGCTGCATCCCCTCCAAGGCCCTCCTGAAGAACGCGGAGCTCGCGCACACCCTGAACCACAAGGCCGAGTTCTTCGGCATCTCGGGTGAGTTCACGATCGACTTCGGCAAGGCGTTCGATCGCAGCCGCGAGGTCGCCGAGGGTCGCGTCAAGGGCATCCACTTCCTGATGAAGAAGAACAAGGTGACCGAGTACAACGGTCGCGGCACCTTCACCGGCCCCAAGGCGATCTCGGTCGCCAAGGCCGACGGTTCGACGGAAGAGGTTACGTTCGACAACGTGATCATCGCCACCGGCTCCAAGGTCCGCCTTCTGCCGGGTGTCACGCTGAGCGAGAACGTCGTGACCTACGAAGAGCAGATCATGACCCGTGAGCTGCCCGAGTCGATCGTCATCGTCGGCGCCGGCGCGATCGGCATGGAATTCGCCTACGTGCTGACGAACTACGGCGTGAAGGTCACGATCATCGAGTTCCTCGACCGCGCGCTCCCCAACGAGGACGCGGATGTGTCGAAGGAGATCACGAAGCAGTACAAGAACTACGGCGTCGACATCCTCACCTCCACCAAGGTCGAGACGATCGTCGACAACGGTTCCTCCGTCACGGTCACCTACACCGGCAAGGACGGGCAGCAGAGCTCGATCGATGCCGGCAAGGTGCTCATGTCGGTCGGCTTCGCCCCGAACATCGAGGGCTTCGGCCTGGAGAACACCGGCGTGAAGCTCACCGAGCGCGGTGCGATCGACATCGACGACCACATGCGCACCAACGTCGAGGGCATCTACGCCATCGGTGACGTGACCGCCAAGCTGCAGCTGGCCCACGTGGCCGAGGCCCAGGGCGTCGTCGCCGCCGAGACCATCGGCGGCGCGGAGACCCAGACGCTCGGCGACTACCGCATGATGCCGCGCGCGACGTTCTGCTCGCCGCAGGTCGCATCGTTCGGTCTCACCGAGCAGCAGGCGAAGGACGAGGGACGAGAGATCAAGGTCGTGTCCTTCCCGTTCATGGCCAACGGCAAGGCGCACGGTCTCGGCGAGCCCGTCGGCTTCGTCAAGCTGATCGCCGACGCCGAGCACCTCGAGCTCATCGGCGCACACATGATCGGACCGGACGTCTCGGAGCTCCTGCCCGAGCTGACCCTGGCGCAGAAGTGGGACCTCACGGCTCTCGAACTGGCACGCAACGTGCACACGCACCCGACGCTGTCGGAGGCGCTGCAGGAGGGCTTCCACGGCCTCGCCGGTCACATGATCAACTTCTGATCCATCCGCATCACGAAGGCCCGGTCCGCTCACGCGGATCGGGCCTTCTGCGTCAGATGCCGCGCATCGTGATCATCCCCGCGCTCCCCCGCCGCAGCGGAGCACTGCCGAGCGTGCGGATGAGGATGTCGCGAGCCACGAGCGATGCTCCGTGCACCGGTCTGCCCATCGACATGTAGAACGCTGACCGCCGCTGCGCGACCCGCGCGGATCGACGCGTGCGCCGCCCGTAGCCGCGGAAGTCATAGCGCCCTCCGGCGCGATCGCGCACGATCGTCTCGGCGAGGCGCACGGCGTCCATCCACCCGAGGTTCATACCCTGCCCGCCGATCGGGCTGATCTCGTGCTGTGCGTCGCCGAGCAGGACCACCCGTCCGCGTCCGTGAGATCGTGCCGTGTGCTGAGCGGCGTCGAAGACGCTCGGCGCCACTTCGTCCGGCATCTCGGGCCGGACACCGGTGCGGGTCTCCACGACGTCCAGGAACGCGGCAGCGGTCAGCAGCTCGGCGTCCGCGGATCTCCGACGCACGACCCAGCGCCGACGGCCCGCCGGCAGCGGAAAGGACTCGACCAGACCGTCGGGTTCGCAGTACAGGCGTGCACGTCTGTCGCCTGAGACATCCACGGCGTCCGCCATCGCGTAGGTGCCGGCTCCCGCGCGCGGCCGCCAGGCGATCCCGAGCTCCTCGCGTCGCGGGCTGCGCACGCCGTCCGCCGCCACGACCAGCGCCCCGGTGATCTCGCGGACACCGTCGCTCATGTCGACGGACACGCGCACGAACGGCCCCTCATCACGCACTCCCCGCACGGCATGCGCCGAAAGCAGGGCACCAGGCGAGAGCATCCCCAACCGCTCCCGCAGCAGCGCATCGGTCTGCTGCTGCGGGAGGACGAGGACCGGCCGATCCGAGGTGAAGGAGAGCGAGGCCAGGGTGCGTCCTCGGCTGATCACATCACCGCCGTCCAACCGGAGAGCCCGCTGCCGGACCGACGACCCCAGTTCCACCGCGTCGAGCGCGTCCTGACCCGGCCGGTGGATGCCGATCGCCCGCGTGCGAGGGTCAGCCTCAGCGCGCCGCTCGCACACCACGACGTCGATCCCCTCCTGCACCAGCAGACAGGCGAGCAGCAGGCCAACGGGACCCGCGCCCACGATCACGACCTCATGGTCGGGCATGGCCCGGCTCCCACCGCAGTTCGAGCCGGAAGGGCGCCCTCGCGCGTACGGTCCATCCTTCCGGAGCAGCGGCCGCGAGCTCCTCCCGCGTGTACGAGCGGCGGATGCTGATCAATCCGTCCTCGCGGATGAAGGTCCCGGCCAGGACCGTGCGGGCGAAGGGGGCGGTAGCGCCGCGGAAGAGCGCGTAGGCCGCGCCGGCCCGCGCGATGTCGTGGTGGACGACGACCCCGGTATCGCCGACGAGCCTCCGGGTGTCGTGGAGCATCTGCGGCAGCTCGGCATCCGAGAGATGGTGCAGCACGTGGTTGGACAGCACCACGTCGAACTGCGCCCCTTCCTCCACCAGCTCGTCCGCCAGTGCGCAGCGGTAGCCGATCCCGGCGCCGTCGTCGTGCGCCTCCGCCCACCGGATCGCCCGCTCGTCGGCATCCAGCGCCGTGATGTCCGCCGTCAGCCCATCGCGTCGGAGGCGTCGGGCGAGATCACGGCACAGGTCTCCACCCCCGGCTCCCACATCGAGGATGCGCACGGGGCCGCGACGGGCCCGTGCGCGGATGTCGCGTCGATAGACACCGCCGGGGCGCGAGACCAGGGCGTTCACGATGCGGAATCGGTCGTAGGTGAGACCGAGCATCCGCTCATCGGCGTCGGGCTCGTCCATCAGCTCGCGAGCGTCGACGGCCCGGGCCGACAGGTCAGGCCCCACGGGTCCCAGACTCTTCGACCGTGAAGAGTGCGCTCTCCGCGGTCAGCCCCGGCCCGAACGCCATGGCGGCCACACGCTCGCCCGGCTGCGCACCCTCCTGCTCCAGGATGCGCTTCAGCACGAACAGCACGGTCGCGCTGGACATGTTGCCGTTCTCGCGGAGCACCTCCCTGGCCGGATGCAGTTGCGCATCGCTCAGGTGCAGTCGATCCTGCACCCGATCCAGGATGCTGCGGCCCCCGGGATGGATCGCCCAGTGCGCGACGCGCTCGCCGATCGCCCCGCCGTCGAAGGCCGAGACCAGGCCGTCCTCCCTGGCGTAGAGCGGGCGAAGAGCGTCGATGATGGTCTCGCCGATGATCTGCGGCACCGAGGTCGACAGGATCATCTCGAACCCGGAGTCGCCGATCATCCATGCCATGTCGCTCTCGCCCTGTGGAGCGATCGCGGTGTGGAATCCGTCCAGCCGCAGGCCGGCCACCACGGATGGGAGGGAGCGCGCGGTCACGATGCCGGCTGCCGCCCCGTCTGCGAACAGCGAGGAGGCCACGATCGTGTCGGGGTCATCGGAGGAACGCAGATGCAGTGTGCACAGCTCGACGCTGACGATCAGGACGACCGCATCCTGGTCGGCCGCACAGAACTGGCTCGCCGCGCGCAGAGCGGGCATCGCCGCGTAGCACCCCATGAAACCGAGGTGATAGCGCTGCACACCGTCGCTCAGCCCGAGCGCGCGCGCGATCTCGTAGTCGGGGCCGGGGGCGAAGAAGCCGGTGCACGACACCGTGATGACATGCGTGATGTCGCTCGCCGAGATGTCCGGATCCGCCTCGACCGCGCGGCGGGCCGCAGCGACGAAGAGCGGGAAGGCCTCACGGACGTAGACCTCATTGCGTGTCTTCGTGCTCGGAGACAACAGGCCGCCGGTCGCGCGGTCGAAGAACACCGGGTTCTCGGTCGCGGCGGTCAGCGACAACTCGTCGATCACGGTATGGCGGGTGTCGATGCCCGAGACGTTGAAGGATGTGGAGACGATCCGTTTGGCCAACCGGCCCAGGTCGGGCTGCGAGCCGAAGACATCACGGACCTCGTCCTGCCGCAGCACCGTGTCGGGAACGATCGTCTGGAGTGATCTCAGCACGGCAGGGCGACTCATGATGTCACTCAAGCATGCCGCCGGTCAGGGCGGAAGGGGCTTGCGTGCCTTGTCGCTGTCTGCGAAGCGAGTCAGAATCCCAGGGCGCGCGCGAGCTTGGAACCGGAGGCGGAGTCGCGTCCGCCGGCTGCGCGCACCGCGCGCTCGACCGCGGCGAAGAAGGACTCCCTACCCGCGAGATCCGCCGGCGCTGCCGGACCGAGCTCCATCTCCCACTCGCGCCATTCGCGCTGCACGCCCAGGCGCAGATCGGTGGCGCGGACGTGATCGTCGACGAACTCCGCCACGACACCGTCGGGCCCGGTGAGGAGATAGGCCGTGCGGTCGTTCTCGATGCGGGCGAGCGGGGTCAGCGGCGCTGTGGTCCAGCGGGCGATCGTGGTCGCGACGGCCTCAGGAAGACCCTCTCCCTCACCGAGGGGCCAGCCGAGTTCGAGTCGGCCGTCGCCCTCCCGCGGGCCCTTCACGTGCCAGCCCTCGTCCGGACCTCCGGTGCGGCGGCGTAGAGCCACCCCTTCGCGGGCGAGTGCTCCGTCTTCGGTGTCGAAGTAGCGGGCATCGAGCGCACGCGCCTCCCCCGCCGTCACGGCATCGACCCCCGGGATCCCCTGCCAGAGCGGCAGCGGCGTGGCGACGTCGACGTCGTACTTGCGCTCGACCTCGACCGTACGAGACGGCTCAGTCATCCGAAGGACTGATGTCCTCGAGCGCCTCGTCGTACCAGTAGTCGATCTCGGTGGGACCGTCTGCGGAGCCGGTGTTCGTCGGCTCGCCGCGGCGGTTGTACACCACCTGCGTCTCGCTGTAGGGGACGATCAGCTTGTCGTCCGCATCGCCCAGAGGAATGATCTGCCCGTCCAGCGGGCCGCCGTGAAGTCGCGCGAGTGCCATGACATCACCCTAGCCCCGACCTCCCCCGAAGAGGCGAGGACGAGCGGCGTTCCCTTCAGGGGAACACGATGCCCACGACAGCGCCGGCGATCATCCACGGTCCGAAGGCGATGCGCGTCTTGCCGTCTGCACGGCGCAGCACGATCAGCATCAGCGCGTAGAACGCCCCGAGCACGAAGGCCGAGGCTGCCCCCACCGCCAGCTCCTGCCAGCCGTGCCACCCGAGGAGGAGTCCGATGACAGTGGCGAGCTTGACATCACCTCCCCCCATCCCTGCGGGGCTGACCAGTCGCAGCACGGCGTAGAAGCCGCCGAGGATCAGCGCTCCCAGGAGGGCGCGGACCAGACTGAGCGTCCCACCGGCGACCACCGCGTCGAGGAGCACGAGCATGAGCAGTCCCGCCAACGTCGGCAGCACGATGCGATTCGGCAGCCGATGCGTGCGGGCGTCGATCACGATCAACCAGACTCCGATACCGACCAGCGCCAGATGGGCGAGGGCCACGAGCACGGTGCGCAGATCCATGTCCGCAGGCTAGGAGAACCTCGCTCCGCGTGTCGGACGGCTGTGGATAACCGCGTCGCAGGTCCGCATCGCCCCTGCTCCACAGCCTGTTCCCGCGATGTCCGATGTACGAATTATCGTGATCGGAACGACTTGCTTTATTCGAATATATCTTCGAGGATGGAATCATGGGGATCGGGCTCGATGCGGTGACCGCGCTCTCTCCGACGGGCGACTCCCGCGCCGGAGAGGTGCTACGACTGCGCCGCGAGATCAGCAGGATGCAGCGTCGCCGCAGCGACGATGCGCTGCTCCCCCTCGATCCCGCATTCGCCTCGTTGCTGCCGGAGGAGGGGCTGCTGACCGGCACCGCGTACACCGTCTCCCCCTCGCCGAGTCTGGTGCTCGCCCTGCTCAGCGCCGCCTCACGCAAGGGACACTGGAGCGCTGTCGTGGGCATGCCGACACTGGGCGTGGAGGCCGCAGCCGCCTTCGGGATCGACCTCTCCCGGCTGATCCTCGTCCCCGAGCCCGCCGAACGCTGGCTCGCCGCGACCTCCGCCCTCGCCGAGGTCGTCCCCCTGATCGTCGTCCAGCCGGGAAGCCGCGCACGTGATGCCGACGTCTCGCGTCTGAACGCACGTCTGCGCGACCGCGGCTGCACGCTGCTCGTCGCCGAATCCTCCGCCGGAGAATGGCCGCAGAGCGAGGGTTCGATCCGCATCGACGACCCGCACTGGCATGGCCTCGGTGCTGGCTGGGGGCTGCTCTCCGACTGCACGGTCACGGTCACCGCCCGCACCAGGCGCGCCCCCATGCCCTCTCGCGTGCAGGTGCGCCTCCCCGGCAGTCGCGGCATCGTCGAGCCGTTCATCGCCGAACAGCAAGGCGTCGAGCAGCGGGACATCGAGCAGTCGCTGCGAGGACCCGAGCTCACCGCGCTGCCGTCCCTGTCCTCCGAGGCCTCCCCGCGGAACACCATCCCCGACCTCGAGCTCTCCCTCTGGGCGGAGGCCGGATGAACGCACCACTCCGCGTCCTCGTGCTGTGGTTCCCCGACTGGCCGCTGCGCGCCGCCCTCGGCGGGCCGCCACCACACCCACCCACCGCGCTGGTGCAGGCGAACGCCGTCGTGGCCTGCACTGCCTCGGCGCGGGAGCACGGCGTGCGGTCGGGGCAGCGACGACGGGTCGCCCAGGGGCACCTCTCCTCCCTGCAGATCCTGCCCCACGACGCCTCCCGCGACGAGCGCGCCTTCCTCCCCGTGCTGCAGCTCATCGAGAAGCACGCGCCAGGGGTCGCCCAGCTCCGCCCCGGGCTGGCCGTGCTGCGTGCCAGGGGCATCGCCCGCTATCACGGCGGCGAGGCGGAAGCGGCGGAGGCACTCGCCGCCATCCTCACGGAGGGGGGTCTGCCCGAAGTACGCATCGGGGTCGCGGACGGTCCCTTCACCGCCGAGATCGCAGCCAGAGGGCCTCGGCCCCGTACCGTCGTCCCCGCCGGACTGTCGAAGGACTTCCTGGCCCCGTATCCCGTGCAGGTGCTGCGAGACGAGCAGATCCCCGACCTCCTGATCAGGCTGGGGGTGCGCACGCTCGGCGAGTTCACGGCGCTCCCGGCTCTCGAGGTACGCGACCGTTTCGGCGAGCGCGGAGCGCGACTGCATGCTCTCGCCGGCGGCGCGGATTCACGGCCGTTGACCCCGCGTCCACCCGACCCCGAGCTGGTGCGCAGCGTGGAGTTCGAGACCCCTCTGGCTGGAGCCGACCAGGTGGCCTTCGCCGTGCGGCAGACCGCCGACGGGGTGCTGGTGGCCCTGGGCGAGGCGTCGCTCGTGTGCACCGAGGTGCGGATCGACCTGACCGATGACAACGGACTGGTGTTCTCCCGCGCCTGGCTGCATCCGACCTGCTTCGACGCCTCCGATCTGGTCGACCGCATCCGCTGGCAGCTCGAGTCCCTGGCCGCGCAGAACGCGAAGGATCCGGTCGACGAGGCCAGGGCGTTCGGCGGCATCGCCGCGGTGCGCATCGTTCCCGTCGCGGTGGACGACGCGGCCCATCATCAGCCGGGACTGTTCGGTTCGGGCACGGATGAGCGTCTGCACCATGCCGTCTCCCGGGTGCAGACGATGCTCGGTCACGAGGGAGTGGTCACCGCCGCGCTCTCGGGTGGGCGCTGGCTCGCCGACCGACAGGTGCTCACCCCGTGGGGAGAGCGTGCGGTCGCCCCGCGTGATCCTGCTCGCCCCTGGCCGGGGAGTCTGCCCGCTCCGCTCCCCGCCGAGGTGTTCCGCCCTCCGCGCCCCATCGGAGTGGACGCGGCAGACGGGGGCGGGATCAGCGTCGATGAACGCGGGGCGCTCTCCGCCGCCCCCGCGCGCATCGACGGGAGCGCCGTGCAGGGGTGGGCAGGTCCGTGGCCGATCCATGAGCACCGGTGGGCGGCAGGCGGAGGCAAGAAGGGCCATCGGCTGCAGATCGTCGATGACCACGACCGCGCCTGGTTGGTGTTCTGCACCGGCGAACGCTGGTGGGCTGAGGGGAGGTACCGCTGATGGGCTGGCACAATCCGCCCCTGTCCTGGAACGAGCTGGAGCGCACGCTCAGCGGGGAGGAGCCCCCTGCGCACCCGACCGTCGCCGAGCCCCGAGGAGGGCGCGCCGACCCCGGACCGGTGAGCCGAAGACGACAGCGGACCCCACCCGCCCCCATCCCCCGCCCCGCGGATGCCGTGCCCTACGCCGAGCTGCACGCGCACTCCTCCTATTCCTTCCTCGACGGCGCCTCGTCGCCCGAGGAGCTTCTCGCAGAGGCCGAACGGCTCGGCCTCACGGCTCTGGCGCTCACGGATCATGACGGCTTCTACGGGGCTGCCCGCTTCGCTGAGGTCGCCGACCTCATGGAGGCGCCGTTGCAGACCGTGTTCGGCGCCGAGCTGTCGCTCGAACTGCCCGCTCCACAGCGGGGCACCCCCGATCCGCTGGGAGAGCATCTGCTGGTCCTCGCCCGCGGGATGGAGGGGTATCACCGGCTGTCGGGTGCCATCACCACCGCCCAACTGCGCGGTGGCGAGAAGGGGCGTCCCGTCTACGACCTCGACGAACTCGCGGCGAGCGCGGGCGGTCAGTGGACGATCCTCACCGGATGCCGCAAGGGCAGCGTGCGCCGGGGACTGGAGCGCGGGGACGCGGAGACTCCGCTCCGCCTGCTCGTCGACCTGTTCGGCGCGGATCACGTCGCCGTCGAGCTCTTCGACCACGGCGACCCGCAGGACAGCCGCCGCAACGACGCCCTCGCCGAGCTCGCCACCCGGATGCATCTGCCGGTGGTGGCGACGAACAATGTGCACTATGCGACGCCGGCCCGTGCCCCACTGGCTGAGGCCGTCGCCGCGGTGCGAGCGGTGCGCAGCATGGACGATCTCGATGGCTGGCTCCCCGCTCACGGCGGCGCACACCTGCGCAGCGGCGCGGAGATGACGGCACGCTTCCGGCGCTACCCCGGAGCGATCTCCTACGGTCTCGAGCTGGCTGCCGCGTCGGCCTTCCCGTTGCGCAGGGCCCGGCCTGCCCTTCCGCAGCAGGAGGTGCCGGATGGGCACACGCCGATGAGCTGGCTGCGCTCCCTGGTCTGGGAGGCCGTGCCCACGAAGTACCCGCGCCTGGATGACGACGGTCGGCGCCGCATCGGCCGCGAGCTCGACGTCATCGAGGAGAAGGACTTCCCGGGGTACTTCCTCATCGTGCATGACATCGTCGCGGAGGCTCGCCGGCGCGGCATCCTCTGCCAGGGGCGCGGGTCGGCCGCGGCGAGCGCCGTCTGCTATCTGCTGGGGATCACCGCCGTGGATCCGATCCTCTACAAACTCCCATTCGAACGCTTCCTCGCGACCACCCGTCAGGAAGAGCCGGACATCGATGTGGACTTCGACTCCCGTCGGCGCGAGGAGATCATCCAGTGGGTGTATCGCCGCTACGGGCGCGAGCGGGCGGCGCAGGTCGCGAACGTCATCCAGTACCGCCCGAAGAACGCCGTACGCGACATGGCCAGGGCTCTCGGGTTCTCCCCCGGCCAGCAGGACGCGTGGTCGCGGCAGGTCGACGGGTGGAGCACAGGGCTGGAGGTCGCCGACGAGCATGACATCCCCGCGAACGTGATCGAGTACGCGGGCGAGCTGTTGAAGGCACCCCGCCATCTCGGCATCCACTCCGGCGGGATGGTGCTCACCGCCCGCCCCGTCGGCGAGGTCGTTCCCGTGGAGCACGCCCGGATGGAGGATCGCACCGTCATCCAGTGGGACAAGGACGACGCGGCGTGGATGGGGCTGGTGAAATTCGACCTGCTGGGATTGGGGATGCTCGCCGCCCTGCAGCACTGCTTCGATCTGATCCACGAGGCCACAGGCGAGAGATGGACTCTGGAGACCATCCCGAAGGAGGAGCCCGCCGTCTACGACATGCTCTGCCGCGCGGACTCGATCGGGGTGTTCCAGGTCGAGTCCCGTGCCCAGATCGGCCTGCTCCCCCGCCTGCAGCCGCGGAGCTTCTACGACCTCACGATCCAGATCGCCCTGATCCGGCCCGGCCCCATCCAGGGCGGAGCAGTGCACCCCTTCGTACGCCGCAAGATGGCGAAGGACCGCAACGACGAGGAGAACCGGGAACGGATGGCACGAGGCGAGAAGCCGGTGGACTTCTCGATCCCCTACCCGCACCCCGATCTGGAGGACATCCTGAAGCGGACCCTGGGCATCCCGATCTTCCAGGAGCAGCTGATCCAGATGGCGACCGCCGTGGGCGACTGCACGGCCGACGAGGCCGATCTGCTGCGGCGGGCCATGGGCTCCAAGCGTGGTCTCGAGAAGATCGAGAAGGTCAAGGCGAAGCTCTATGCCGGGATGACGAGGCGCGGCCTGATCGGCGACGATGCCGACCGCATCTACGCGCAGATCCAGGCGTTCGCGAACTTCGGCTTCGCCGAGTCGCACTCCCTGTCGTTCGCCCTGCTCGTCTACGCCAGCTCCTGGGTGAAGCTGCACTATCCCGGAGCGTTCCTGGCGGGGCTCCTGCGCTCCCAGCCGATGGGCTTCTACTCGGCGGCGACGCTCACCGCCGATGCGCGGCGCCATGGCGTGGAGGTACGGCGTCCCGATCTGCAGACCTCGGGGGCGACCGAGACGATGGAACCGCTCACCGCGGTCACGCCGCACACCCCCACCGGTCTCGACTCCTGCCTCGCGGATCCGCAGCCCCCCACGCTGCGCTTCAACAGGGAGGCTCCGGACGAGGCCGCAGCTCACCGCAGAGACGGCGGGTATGCCGTGCGCCTAGGGCTCGGCGGGGTACGCGGGATCGGCGCCCCACTGGCAGAGCGGATCGTCGCCGAGCGTGAGGAGAACGGCCCCTACCGCGACCTGCATGATCTGGTGCGGCGCACGGATGCCACCGCCGCGCAGCTGGAAGCACTCGCCACCGCCGGAGCCTTCGCCTGTCTCGGGCTGGAGCGGAGGGAGGCGATCTGGCTCGCAGGTGCCGCAGCCGAGGACCGTGCCCGATTCCTGCCGGGCACGACGGTGTCGGTGCAGCCGCCGCTGTTCTCCGATCAGACCAGCTACGAGCAGCTCTCGGCTGACCTCTGGGCGACCGGTGTCTCCACCGACGACCATCCGATGGCGCACTTCCGCTCGGCGCTCACGGAGCGCGGAGTGCTCACGGCACTGGATCTGCAGGAGCACGAGGTAGGCCGCCGGATCGAAGTCGCCGGGCTCGTCACGCACCGCCAGCGTCCGGCGACGGCCGCTGGTGTCACCTTCGTGAACCTTGAGGACGAGAGCGGTCTGGTCAACGTCGTCTGCTCGACGGGTGTGTGGAATCGCTACCGCCGCGTTGCACGCGACTCCCCTGCGCTGATCATCCGCGGCATCCTCGAGCGTTCACCCGAGGGCGTGGTGAACGTGCTGGCCGACGCTTTCGAGGATCTGCGCACGGGCCTGACCCATCGCTCACGGGACTTCCGATGACCGATGCGGCATCACCAGAACCGCTCAGGCTCCTCCGCCGGAGGACGATCGCTCCCGCCCCAGCGGTCGGCCTCCGCCTTCGCCGCATCCGCTGCCGCATCTGCGCCGCGCAACGCCACCTTCGCCCCCACCTCACCGGGTCCGAGGGGATCGACCATGAAGACCGTGCGCGCACCGCGGTCGCCGAAGATCACCGTGCACTCGAGGACCCGCCCCACCCAGCGCGCGAGATCACCCCGCGGCTCTTCCGCACGCCGGTAGTGGATGCCGGTGTCCAGGTCGAGAAGGGACAGGAGCACCGGCTCCTGGGTGAGCGGATCGACGCGCTCGGTCACCTCGACCCGATGGCCGGTGGGGATCGCGACCTGAGCTGCAAACACGAGCGTTCTGTCCATGTCTCCACCTTAGGAACGCGGGCCGTCGAGGCAAACACCTTGTGTGTCGAACAGATTTCTTCAAGAAAGTTTGTCCCCCAAATGGCGGACATGACGAAATCGCGATACTCTGCTATGCGTAGCGGGGGCTACAGGCTGAAACCTGGGGAATCAGCCAAAGAGAGCAGCGAGATCTTCGCCGCCTCCCCTACCGTCCGGGTTGGGCGGTGCGCCCTCTCGAGCTCACGCTGGGGCGGAGACTCGAGAGGGCAAATCCCCGCCGTCTCGCGCCGTCGACCGCCGATCTGCACGGTCCGTCGTCATGTCGGCGTCTCGCTCGCACCCAGGGCACGAAAAAGAGGAACACGAAGTTCCTCCACTTTCAGGATATCTCCGACAGGGGGGCTTGCCACAAGGCCCCCTGCATGGGGCAGGATCGATCCTCGCTCATGCCGCCATCGCCTGAGCGCGAAGGAGACTCCCATGCCCACGACTCCCCTCGACCCGTTTCACCTCCCGCTCTCGTCACACCGCAAGACAGCATCCGCACTCATCGATTCCGACCGCACGCACTTCCTCCGCATCGCCGACGCCCTGCGCCGTCAGCGTGAGGAGACGGAGTCGCGCCTCGCCGCCGCACGACAGGCGCGCCCCGGTACCGGCGGTGCCGCCGTCGATCGTGATCTGGAGATCCGCCGACTCAGCGGTCGTCTGCGGCTGCTCGACAGGTTCGGCCTCGACCTCTGCCTGGGGCGGATGACGCCGAGCGACGGCAGCGCGCCGCTCTACATCGGCCGTTCGGGCCTCGCCGCCGCCGACGGCACCCGACTCCTCATCGACTGGCGCACCCCTGCGGCCGAACCGTACTTCGCCGCCACGATGGAGGACCCGCGCGGCATATCCTCGCGACGCCGCTACCGCTGGAGTGACGGGCGCATCACCGACTACTGGGATGAGGCACTCACCGAGGATGCTCTCAGCGCCCCCGACGCCCTCGACGACCAGTCCGCATTCATCGCGAGCCTGGGCTCCGACCGCTCCTCGCGGATGCGCGACGTGCTGGCCACGATCCAGGCCGACCAGGACGTCATCATCCGCACGCCGTCACCGGGAGCTCTGGTCGTCGACGGCGGACCGGGCACGGGCAAGACGGTCGTCGCCCTGCATCGCGCGGCGCACCTGCTCTACGCCGAACCACGCCTCACCGACGGCGGAGGCGGGATGCTGCTCATCGGCCCGAATGCGCACTACCTCTCGTACGTCGAGGATGTGCTGCCGAGCCTCGGCGAGGACAGCGTCCGGCTGAGCACGCTGCGCGACCTCGTGCCGGAGGGGCATGAGGCGGTGGCCGAGACGGATCCCCGTGTCGCGCGACTCAAGGAGACGCTGGATCCCGGCGCGATGATCGATGCCGCGACCGCCGCGTACGAACGGCCTCCCCAGCACGCACTGAGGGTGGAGTCTCCCTGGGCGGACCTGTGGCTGAGCCGCGAGGAATGGGCCGAGGCCTTCTCCGCCGCCGACCCCGCCGCCGCGCACAACGACGCGCGCGACGAGGTGTGGGAGGAGCTTCTGGAGATGCTCTTCGATCAGATCCACGACGACGAGGTGCCCCCGCACGCCGTCAGACGATGGCTGCGGCAGGACGAGGACCTCACCGGCACATTCGTGCGCGCCTGGCCGCTGCTCTCCCCCGCATCGGTCGTCCGCCGGCTGTGGAGCGACCCGGTCTTCCTCGCACGCTGCGCGCCGTCGCTGAGCGCCGGAGAGGTGGCCCTCCTGCAGCGGGACGAGACCGAGGCCTGGACCGACGCCGACCTCCCTCTTCTCGACGCCGCACACCGCCGGATCGGTGACCCTGCGGCGACGCGGGCGGAGCATCGCCGTCAGGCGGTGATCGCCTCGGCGCAGGAGCAGATGTCGCACGTCGTCGACCATCTCATCGAGGACGACGACAGTGAGATGAAGGTCATGTCGATCCTGAAGGGCCAGGATGCGCGGAATGTGCTGATCGGCGTCGACGCTCCCCCGGTCTCCGATCCGGACGAGCTCGCCGGTCCGTTCGCACACATCGTGATCGACGAAGCGCAGGAGCTCAGCGATGCGGAATGGCGGATGCTGCTGGCCCGCTGCCCCTCGCGCAGCCTGACCGTCGTGGGCGATCGTGCGCAGGCACGACACGGCTTCACGGAGAGCTGGACGGCGCGCCTGGAGCGCGTCGGGATCCGCGACGCGCAGATCGCGCATCTGGGAGTGAACTACCGGACGCCGGCCGAGGTGATGACCGTGGCCGCACCCGTGATCCGCGCGGCGATCCCCGATGCGAACGTGCCGAGCTCGGTACGAGAGAGCGGCATCCCGGTGCGGGAGGCATCGACGTCGGCGCTCGAGAACGTCCTCGAGGATTGGCTGTCCACGCACGCACAGGGAGTCGCCTGCGTGATTGGCGATCCCTCGTTCACGCCCACCGCACGCGTACGCGCGCTCTCGCCGGAGGGTGCCAAGGGACTGGAGTTCGACCTCGTGATCCTCGTGAGGCCCGAGCAGTTCGGCGAAGGCGTCACCGGCGCCGTCGACCGTTACGTGGCGATGACCCGCGCCACGCAGGAGCTCATCATCCTGCGGTGAGCAGGCTCAGCATGCCGCGGCGCCCGCATCGTGTCCCCTGGTGCCGAGACGATCCGGGAGCCCCCTCCCGCGGTACCACCCGGCTCGGCACCCCCGCACGATGTGGGCGACCCGCGGCGCGACGGACGATGGGAAGACACCCGTCACTCACCCCGGAAAGCAGATCGTGAACCTCCACGTACCGTCTCCTCGTCCCGTCGTCGCCCTCATCGCCGGCGTCACCCTCGCCACCGTCGTACTCGCCGGGTGCTCGACGACCGCATCACCCCCGACCCCGTCATCGGGAACAGCAGCCCCGACGGAATCGACGTTCGACGCCGACACCGTGAAGCAGCTCGACAGCATCCTCGAATCCGCGGTGACGACGGGCGGCATGCCGGGTGCGGTGGTCGCGATCTGGAGCCCCGAAGGCGACTACGTGTCGGCCGCCGGCTATGCCGACAAGGCCGACAAGACCGCGATGACCACCGACCTGAACCATCGCATCGGCAGTGTGACCAAGACGTTCACGGTCACCGCGTTGCTGCGACTGGTCGACACCGGCACGGTGTCGCTCGACGATCCGATCTCGGACTACGTCGACGGCGTGCGGGACGGAGACCGCATCACTCTGCGGCACCTCGCCGGAATGACCGCCGGCATCGCCGACTATTCGCAGGATGAGGAGTGGGTGGGCACCCTCCTCGCGGACCCGCGCACGCCGCTCAGCCCGCAGAGCCTGTACGACGTCGTGAAAGACGAACCTCTGCATTTCGAGCCGGGGACGACGTTCGAGTACTCCAACACGAACACTGTGCTGATCGGACTCGCGATCGAGAAGGCGACGGGGAAGAGCCTGGCCGAAGTCCTGCAGGCCGAGATCGCCGCGCCCCTCGGGCTGACCCACACCTTCCTCCCTGTGGCTGAGGAGTTCCCGTCGCCGCATGCCGAGGGATACACCCGGCAGACGCTCGACGGTTCCGAGGCCGTCGCCACCGACTGGAATCCTTCCTGGGGTTGGGCTGCCGGCGCGATCATCTCGAACCTCGACGATCTGAAGGTCTGGGTTCCCGCGCTCGCGACCGGCGAGCTGCTGTCGCCGGAGCTGCAGAAGGAGCGGCTCGACGTGACACCGTTCTCGCCCGAGGATCCGGATTCCGGCTATGGGCTCGGGCTGTTCACCCTCGACGGCTGGATCGGTCACAACGGCAGTCTTCCCGGCTACAAGACCGTCACCGTCCATCTGCCGGAGAAGGAGATGACCGTGGTCGCCTTCGTCAACTCCGACGTCGACGACGAGTCCGATCTGGCGGGTCGGCTGCTGACGCCGATCACCGAACTGCTCACCCCCGAGAACGTCTACGCGATGGGCTGAGCGGCCGAGCCGGGGAGCAGCGCCGAGTGCTTCCCGGCCCCGCTGCCATCCGTGCACCGTGATCGGCGGAGGTAACGGTTGTCCTGTCAGTTTCCCGTCCGGCCGTCGTGCACCGCACCGTACTGATAGACCTGCGAGTAGGCGCGGATTTGTTGACCGCTGTTGATGACGATGCCCCTCCCTATCGGAAGGATCGTCATGTCCCCTATCGGCGGACGCACCCCAGTCGTCGCTGCCTCTTTCCTCGCAGCACTCATCCTGCTCTCCTCCGCGTCGTCGGCGAACGCTGCCACGACCATCGACGGCCCGATCGACCTCGGAACGGCGGCCCCCTTCGCCGTTCTCGGCGCATCGGCCGTGACCAACACCGGTCCGTCGGTACTCAACGGCGACGTCGGGCTGAGCCCGGAGACGTCCGTGACCGGCTTCCCGCCGGCCGTGGTGAATGGAACGCTGCACCAGACCGATGCGGTCGCCGCCCAGGCGCAGGCCGACCTCACCACCGCGTACAACGTGGCAGCGGGGCTCACGCCGCTCCAGTCCGGTCTCGGCGACTTGACCGGAGCGTCCCTCGTGCCCGGGGTCTACTCGGGCGGCGAACTCGCGCTGACCGGCGCGTTGACGCTGTCCGGCACCGCCGAATCCGTCTGGATCTTCCAAGCAGCCTCCACCTTGACGATCGGCTCCGGCGCGATCATCACCCTCGTCGATGGCGCCAGCGCCTGCAACGTCTTCTGGCAGGTCGGCAGTTCCGCGACGATCAGAACCGGTGCGCAGTTCGTCGGCACCGTGATGGCGGATGTCTCGGTCACCGCGCAGACGGCGGCGACGGTGACCGGTCGCCTCCTCGCCCGCACGGGCGCCGTGACGCTCGACACCAACACCATCACCGCTCCGACCGGCTGCACGACCGAACCAGGCACCGTGCGGACGAGCCCCACCATCACGTCTGCCGCACCCCCGAGCGGCGTGGTCGGTACCGACTACTCGCACACGATCACCTCCTCCGGCTCGCCGTCGTCGACGTATACCGTCGGCTCCGGGTCCCTCCCGCCGGGACTGACGTTGACCGAGACCACCGGGGTGGTCAGCGGCCAACCGACGACTCCCGGCACGTACACCGCCACGATCGTCGCGGCGAACGGCACACAACCCGATGCCACGGTCACGTACGAGCTCACGATCGCTCCTGCGGCAGTACCCGAAGGCCCCTCAGGTCCCGCGCCCGGGGCGGGTTCCGGCGATCAGCTGGCCGAGAGCGGGATGGAGATCGGAGCTTCGCCGGTCATCGCGGTCATCGCGGTCATCGCTGGCGGGCTCATGGTCGGCCTGCTGCGGGTACGCCGCTCCCGCGCCGTGACCTGAGCGTCAGTGGATGCTGGTGGCGAGTTCGCGACGCACGTGACTCGCTCGCCAGCACCATGGCCACGCCGGCGCCACACAGCACGAATCCGATGAGCGTCATGGCGGTGAGCTGCTCGCCGAGCAACAGCGCTCCGACCGCAGCCGTGGCGGGAGCGACCAGGAACAGCAGCGCGTTGAGCGCCGTGATGCCGACCCGGCGCAGCAGCCACCAGTAGAGGCCATAGGCGGCAAGGGTCGGGAAGACGGCGGAGAACGCTGCGGCGATCCAGAACGACACGGATGCCGGCGGCACGAGCGCTCCGGCGAATGCGGCGATCAGCACGAGCGCCACGGCGGTCACCGTCACGTGGATCGTCAGTGTCAGGAGCACTCCTGTCTGCACCGCGGACCGCCTCTGCAGGAACGTGCCCACGATCAGGCACGCCATCGCGAGCGCCGGGAGCAGGTACGCCGAAGGCGGGGCGTCGGAGCCGCCGAGCTGCGAACGGACGACCAGGAGGACGCCGACCGCTCCGAGTACGAGCCCCGCCCACTGCGCTGCGCGCACACGGAGCCCGAGCAGCGGCCCGACGAGCATTGCGACGACCAGAGGCTGCACGGCGTCGATCAGCGCCGTGGTGCCGGTGGCGACGCCGGCCGCGATCGCCGCGTAGACAGCGGCGCAGTAGCCGAACTGTGCGAAGACGCCGATCAGAGCCTGACGGCGCACGTCGGCGCGCGGCACCCCTCGCGCGGCCCCCGATGCGAGCACGATGACGATCAGCACCGCCGCGAGCGGGACGAATCTCCACACGAGCAGAGTCAGCGCGGAGGCTTCAGTGGCGATCGCCGGCACGAGGAACCCGGAGCTCCAGGTCGCGACGAAAGCTGCGGCTGCCGCGACCGTCACACCGATCCGAAGTATACCGATCTGTTTACTCATTGGACCGACTATACAGGTTGGTATACTCACCACATGACCACCTCCGTTCCCGAGCTCGCTCCGCTGACCCCCGGTGCCGCGCGGGTGCTCGACGCCGCATCTCGACTGTTCTACGAACGCGGCATCCACGCCGTGGGCGTCGACACGATCGCCGACGCAGCGGGGGTCACCAAGAAGACTCTCTACGACCGATTCGGATCGAAGGAGGCACTGGTGGTCGCCTACCTTCAGCACCGAGATGCGAAGTGGCGGGCGCACGTCGCCGACCACCTGTCCCGCGTGGCAGCCCCGGGTATCCCCCGCGTGTTGGCGATCTTCGATGCCGCGATCACCTGGTCGGACGAGTACAGCCCGAAGGGCTGCAGCGCGATCAACGCCCGCGCCGAGATCGGCGACGGTCACGACGGGCATCCGGTCTTCCCCGAGGTGGCCAGACAGAAGGCCTGGCTGCTCGACGTGTTCACCGACCTCTGCCGCGAGGCGGGGGTGGCGGACGCCGCGTCGATGGCGCAGGCGATGATGCTGCTCTACGAGGGCGCCATCGTCACGGTCGGGATGGAGACGTTCGCGCAGCCGTTCGAGGTCGCGCGCCGCCTGGCCGGCGGACTGCTCGAGCAGGCCAGGGCGTGACGCACCTCCGGTCACTCGTCCGACTCGTCCACCCCAGGAACCGGGCGGGCGAGGATCAGGATCCTTCGCAGGTGCATCGCCGTGAGCACGCCCGGCCCCATCGACCGGCGCACTTCGATCGTGCGGTCGTCGACGGTCTCGAGAAGGTGCCGCAGCGCCCGGGCGGCCCGGCCTCGGGCGAGGTGCGCCTCTGAGCTGTCATCGGCGCCGAACGCAAGGGCATCGGCGACCGCGTGGCAGGCTACGGTCAGAGGTTCAGGAAGCGCGGCGTCGAGCGCGAGGGCTGCGCGGCGTTCCCAGATGGTGTCGGCGATCGCATCCGAGATGTCGCGGATGTGGTGCGTGATCGCATCCAGGGCGTCCATCTCCGCCCAGGTGTCGCTCGGACAGGCGCGCGTGAGAAGGGCCCGAGGATTCCCGCGGCGGCTGTCCTCGGCATCCGCCAGTGCCATGCGGATTCCGCGAGTCGTCTCGGCGAGCGCCGCGGCATCCCCGGCCCACTGATCCTTCTCGGGCGGCCATGACGCGGAGACGGCGTCGCCGATGTCATGCAGATGCGTCGCGAGCTGCGCCCGAAACGCATCGACGCGTGCCGCAGCCTGGGCGGTGAGCGGAGCGGGTGCGATCAGAACGTTGACGAGCAGGCCGATCGTCACTCCCACCGCCGTCTGCACCAGATATCCGAGCGAATAGTCGTCGGCGTCCTGTCCGCCGATGATCAGCACGAAGAGCGCCGCTATCGGCACGTACTCACGGCCGGAGCCGAACCATCCGGTTCCGGAGATCAGCACGGCGAGCCCGACGACGACGGGGATCGTCCACCAGTTCGGCCCCACGGTCAGGATGACCAGCGTCGCGAGTCCGATGCCGGCGGCCAGCCCGAGGACCGTCTGCAGACCCGAACGCACCGATCCCATCAGCGTCGGGTACATGCTGATCAGTGCGCCGAGCGGCGCGTAGTACGGGTACTCGTCCACGACACCGGGCATATGCGGCGCCACCAGCCAGGCGAGCCCCACAGCCAGGGCTGTCTTGACGACCAGGAGCAGTCGGGCCGGCTCCGTCGCCTGACGGACCGCTCGTCGAACGGCGGATGCGCGAGCGCGCACGCGGTCGTGCGGTGCGGTGCCTGCCATGGGTGTCGCCTCCTCTGCGGACGTGGGTGGCCGCGTGCCGGGTGACACGAGTGCCCCACCCTACGAGGTGCACGTCAGTGCACCGATCGGGTTGACAGGACGGATGCGAGTCATGCCGACCGAGAATCGGGCGCTGCGGACACCCCGTACGGTAGACGGATGCCGTTCACCGCCTTCGACCGATTCCTGGACATCGTCGGAAGCCGGTTCGGCGAAGCGGAACGCCCGCAGCCGGAAGAGCAGAGCGGGGAATACGAGTCGGGCATCGTGAGGATCGGAGCCGAGCTGTGGCGATTGCGCACAGCGCGGGTGACCCCCACGAAGCCCGGAGCCTTCGTCGCCGTCTGGACGCGCGATGAGGGTGGGGAGACTCGACCTTTCGCATCGGACGATCCCGCAGATGGCCTCCTCCTGTTCGTGCCGGATGGCGAACGGTTCGGAGCCTTCCGCTTCACGACTCTGCACCTGAGGCAGCTCGGCGTGACTTCGCCCTCAGTCCACCCGGGCAAGCGAGGCTTCCGCGTGTACCCGGAGTGGAGCGAGGGCTTGAACCCGCAGGCAGCACGAACACAGAGGGCTCAGGCGCCTGCATTCCTGCGGCTCGAATAGGTATCGCGAACGGCGCGGTCCCGGTCTGCAGATGGGTGTTCCTCGATAACTCGCACCGCGTCGCTGGCGCCCATCGCTCTGCCCATCGGCGTGGGAACACGGCTAGTCCGCGCGAGAAATCCCCAACGCTCGCAGTTGCTGGATGTAGCGGAGGTCGTCGCTGGCGCGCGCACCATGGGTGTCGGCGATGAGGGTCACGTCTTCCCAATCGGATCGGACGAGTTCGTGGAGAGCGATCCTGAGCGAAGAGCGTCCTGGATCGACCGCGCGCCAGTCGAGGGCGTGGGCGGCCTCGGCGGTGACGACGGCCTGGAGCTCGGGGTTGCGGCGGATGAATCGTGACGGGTATCCGCGGATGGTGATGTCCCCCGTGGCTTCAGTGAGGTCGAGCATCCATTCGGGGTCCTGCATGCGTTCGCGCTGCCATTGCGCGTACAGAGCGGTCGTCGCGGGGTCGGGATCGTCGAGGGTCGGGTTGAGGATCAGTCCACGCACGCGTCCTCGCAGAGTGACGCGGCGAAGTTCGCAGCCGAAGAGGAACCCGGAGCCATGCGGGCAGCGCAGACCATCGACGGTGACATCTTCGAGCACGGCGCCGTTGAGCGAGCTGGACTGCAACTCGAGGTCGGTGATCTGCACGCGTGAGATCCGGGGGCGCTCGTGGCGTTGCGTGGCTCTGGCTGCGACACAGTTCTCCAGGGTGACACGACGACCGGTCACATCAGCCAGTTCGTGGCCCGGTTCGAGCCGGCGGTCACGATAGACGGTGCGCGGCGGATTCCGGCGAGCACCCTTCTTCCGCAGCTCCACGGCCGATTCGTTCGCGGTGCGCACCACTTCGGCGAGGGGCACGGAACCTGGATCCGAGACGCGAGGAATCAGCCCCGGCATCGCTGTGAGGGCGCGGGCGCGTCCGATGTCCGGACCCGCGGCGATCACGCCGTCGCCGACGACGTGCGCACTGGCCAGCCCGAGCGGGAAATCGACGGAGGCGATCTCCGCATGATCCTCCGCAGAGAGCACGAGGAGGCGCTGGGGAGCAGACTCGCGGATCTGCGTGGCGGCGACCAGCAGCACCGGCCCATGATGCAGGATGCGCGCAGCACCCGCTCGCGCTGCCCCCTCAGGAATCGTGTCCGGCAGATGCGAACCTCGACGCCTGCGCTTCGACACGGTCATCGTCGACAACGAGACCAGCGACTCCGTGGCGGCGCCGGAGTTCCCGACCGCGACGACGTCATCTCCCTCGCGACGGAGATAGGTGTTGTACTTGCCGATCCCCGCGGTCAACCGGCGAATGATCTCCGGTTCGGTCACGTCGATCTCGGTCAGAGCGTGGTCGGTCAACACCAGCACGCGTTGATCGGAGAGGGCGAGAGCGTCGCGCAGCATCCCGCGGAGTCCCGGCAGCACGCGCCACTGTCCGGTGTGCAGGTCGAGTATGCCGAGTCGGTGCGTTGCGCGGCCCTCGACCCAGGAGGTGAGCAGGATGCGGCTGTCCAGCAGCACCGTGGCCGTGGAGAAATGATGCGGAGCGTCTTCCGACACCGGAACGTGAAGCTTCTGCGTGTCAGCAGGCGTCTCTGTCGGCCGGAATCCCACGGGTCACAGAGTATCGCAGCCGCACTTTTCACGCTTCTGGCACACCTGCACGAGATCCCGTCAGCGATCGAAGGTGAACCACGCCGTGGGCCCGTTGGTGAGCATCGGAGCGTCCTTGGCGCCGAAACGCGATGCGGCGTCCGGCCACGCGACGAAGTTCCTCTCCGCGCGACGCGAGGTGTCACTCGTCAGCGGGTCGACGGCGAACACGCCCATCCCGCCGGTGCGCACCAGGTGCATCAGTTCACGGATGTACTCGTCGGTGCGGGTGTCACCTGCCGTCACGGATGCCCGCAACTCTCCGTTTCGCAAAACGTCATCCTCGGGACGCGACCGCACGAGGCTCGCGAGGCCGGCACCGACGATCGCGTACACCCACCCCCGACCGGACGGGTGATCCACCACATAGTCACGATGGAACATGCTCTCGGAAGTGATGCTCGTGTCCACGAGGGTGACGTGAGGACCCGCGCATTCGCTCAGCGACGAGCGAAACGTCGGGGTGCGCGTCTCGGGCTGTTGAGATGCGTCGATGAACCTCACCGCGGGAAGACGGGTTCGCAACGCGTCGCTGAACTGTGCTTCATCCGCGGGCGTCAGGAAGACGCAGAGTCGATGGAGTTTCGAAGGCGTGCTCATGACACCAGTGGTGACGCGATCTTGGACGCACGGTAGGACTGTCCATCCTTGGTGGCACTCCACCGGCGCCAGTGCTTCGTCGACATCCGGAAAGGCAGGTGCTTCTGCACGTGAGCGGCCGCATCGTGCGACCGGTCGTCGGCACCTCCCGCCGAGGCCGGCAAGCCGTCGTAGGTCACGACCTCCTGATACACCGTCACCCCTCCATTATCCCGATGACCGGGATGCGCGCGAAGCGTGCGCACCCGTAGCGGGAGCGGCACGGTACGAACGACGACAGCACGCACCGATAACGTGGGTTGAGGCGTGGACGACAGCCGGCAGAGTCAGGAGTGAGTGGATGAGCCCGTCGACGAGCAACCGGACCATGGTGTTGCACAGCGCGTACAAGGACCAGTTCGACGTGCCGGACAGGGACCTCGTGTTCTACGACCAGCCCTGCGACCCCGAGCATCTCGCACGCGTCACCGATGTGCACCTGTGGTCTCCCCTCGAGGGGCCCATCGACCGTCTCCCCGAGATCATCACAGCGATGACGGGCTTGAAGATGCTCAGCATCGGTCCAGGGCGGGTGCTCCCCACCGTCATCACCGGACTGCGGCAGGGCGACCTCCCCGAGAGCCTGGAAGAGCTCTCGGTGCACATCAGCGATCGAACCCTGGTGTGGCCGGATGTCGTGGTGCCGAACCTGAAGACCCTCTACGTCGGCGAACCCTTCCGCTTCAAGAACGAGCACTTCCCCCTGCTCCGCGCGCTCTCCCTCTACCCGCAGAGATCCCTGAACAATGTGCGGCAGGCGCTCGAACTGCCGCTGGAAGAGCTGAACCTGTTGAACGTGCCCACTGATGAGCAGATCTTCCGCCTCGTCGAACCGGTCGGGCTTCGCCGCCTCGGACTGATCGGTGGACGCACGCTGACAAGCCTCACCGGGATCAGCGCGCTCCCCCAGTTGGAGTCCTTGCGGCTGAAGAACCTCACCTCTCTGGGCGACATCTCGGAACTCGCTGCTCTCCCGCAACTCGAAATCGTCAACATCCAGTACTGCAAGAAGATCACCGGCATCGCCGCCATCAACGACCTCCCCCGACTGCGCAGGCTCACCCTGGTCGGATGCGGGACCATCGGCCTCGAGACGATCGAGGCGAAGTTGTCGACACTGGAATGGGCCAACACCGGCGCGACCTGGTGACCGCCTGCCCAGAGAGACTGCTCGGTAGCCTGGGAGCATGACGGAACTCTTCCGAAGTGCCATCGGATGCGTGCAGGAAGCCGGGTGGACGTACGAGCCTGCTCCGTCCACGGGAGGCGGAATTCCCGCCTCGCTGCGCACGGCATCCGAAACGGTGATCCACTGGGTGTCCTCGTTCTCACTGCTGTCGAGCTCAGACGAGACGGTGTGGTTCTTGTCCCGCGATGACTACTCGGCCGGCGCGGAGGGGGCGTTCGCGTGGAACGAGTGGGAACAGCTGAGCATCCAGGCTGCGACGACGGATGACGAGGCGGACGCGGTCTCCCGTTTCTGGAAGCACCACGTGCCTGTCCTGCTCTCCGTGCGCGACGGATACGAGTACCTGGCTGTGCGAGACGATGGAGCGGTCGTCCACGGAGCGGAGCCGGAGTTCGAAGAGGCCGTTGTCGTGTTCTCCCAGTTCGAGGATCTGCTGAGGTACACCACCACGCGGCCGGCCCGACCCGTCCACGTCGTCGACAGACTGCTGTTCGGTGCCACCAGCAGCGCTGACACGACGCCAAGCGGCTAGCTCTCGACGTCCGGGTCCAAGGGCAGATCATCCGCGCGCCCCGCAGCTGCCGCACGCGCATAGCGCTGCGCGAACGAGTCACGCGCGGCGTCGGCGTCCTGCTCGCCGTCCCATTGATCCGGCACCGGCTCGCTCTCGCGACGGGAGCGTGACACACGCGCGAGACCGAACGCGACGGGAGTACTCAGAAATGTGCACCGGGCGAAGCTTGTGCTCGCCGAGAAGCGTGCGTCGACGAACGTGCAGTCCGTGAAGGTGGTATCCGAGAAATCTGCTCCGCTGAGATCGGTGCCATCGAAGATGCAGCGTTCGAATCGAGTATTCGGCAACGACCTCAATCTACGCAGAGTGTCCACTGGCATTCCGCCAGTACACCACGAGTCGTGGGAGCACCTCATGAACGCGGCTTCGCCGGTCGGATCTCGGGGCGCTGCAGTCCAGAAGAACAGCGGCGATGAAGAGAGGCAGCCTCGAACCAAACGCGAGTCCGGTGCACGTCATGACACTTGGCAGGCGATCCACGCGATCGGCTGCGTGTCTGCGGCACGCAGAGGGCTCACTCGAGGGATTCAGGAACCAGGTCGGCGACGGCGACGAGGTGGACATCACCGCCGACCTCGATGCGGCCATCACTTGAGCGACGGGTGGTCATTCGGCTCGGTCTCCCCGCGAAGCGTCCCTGGCTGATAGTCACGATGTCGCTCCCAAGGGCACGCCGGATGTCGTGAAGGTACGCGGCGACGGGACCTGCGGCGCTGCCGGTAGCGATGTCCTCCACTACTCCGTCCGGATCCCATGTGCGCCCCTCACGTGCATCGACATCCAGCAGATAGACGAATGCGGCTCCGACCGCAGCGAGCCGCGGTTCGAGGCTGTGGCGTTGACGCGCGTTGGCGAGACCCGCTGCAGTGACCGGGAGGATCAGGTACGGCAGTCCGGTACTGATCACCCGAGCGGGATGCCGCATATCCGGCTCCGCAGAGAACGCATCGGTGAACCAATGCACGTCCCCCGCGGACAACTCTCCGATGGTTGCGGGGACCCCCTGGTCCATCCGTGCCGTGAATGCGTTCCCGACCCGTACTGTCTCGACGGACACTTCCTTCCCGGGGAGCCGGATTCTCCAGTGCGCCGCAGTCTCGCCTCCGTGGAGGTGGTGCAGGAGCGCCGCCGACCCGAGGACGGGATGTCCGGCAAACGGCAGCTCCTCTTCCATGGTGAACACTCGGGCATCGAACAGGCCCGCCTCCGCGGTCGGTCGCAAGAACGCAGTCTCGAACTGACGCAGTTCCCGCGTCAGCGACTGCATGCGCTCGGCCGACATACCCGAAGCATCGGGGAACACCGTCAGACCGTTGCCCGTCAGGGGGCTCTCCGCGAAGACATCCATCAACCAGAATCGCATCATCGACTCTCTTCCTTCCTGTCGTTGGGGAGATGGCGCCCTTCTCCTGTCGTCGCCACGCAGGAGGGGCGCGGGTTGCGCGTCAGAACGCGGTCCGCGCATCCTGCGGATCGCGCCAATAGGTCTGCACTCGCGCGCCGCCGGCGAGTTCCACGATCGCGTGGGGACGGTATTCGAGCCTTTCATACCGCGCATCGTTCGCTGGGTTGGACGATTCAAGGTAAGTGGGGATACCTGCCTGGTCGTAGTCGGCGAGTGCCGCCCGGAGCAACGCCATACCGTACCCGCCGCCCCGGGCCTCGGGAGCCACACCGAGCAAGGTCAGGTAGGCGTGCGGATCGCTTGGCCGGGCCTCAGCGAACCGGGCACCAGCCTGGTGCAAAGCGGCAGCCGCCTCCGCGCCGAGCAACTCGCCGACCAGTGCCTCGTATGCAGGATGGGCCTCATCGGAGATCTCGTCCTCACCGGGCGGATACCACACGGACACCGCACGAAGAGATCCGCGCCCGCCGATAGGTGTCGAGTCGGCCTCGCCCTCATGAGCCCTTTCGAGAACTCGGGATTCGGAAAAACGCAGGGACTCTCCGACCATGAACCGCCAGTATGCACCGGCGACATGCGGGCGCGTCGCGACATCGGGAAACGAAAGCCCCCAGACCGGGTCATCCAAGAAGGCCGACGTGAGAATCCGTGTCATCTCGTCGAGATCAGTCAGCGCTGCCTGCCGCACTCCATGCGGGCGTGGTTCGTTCTTCATACGGTGCTCATTTCGGTTCTGGTGTGATGGACGCTCACTCGTCGGCGCTAGCGCCTCTGTGTGTGACGCTGGCTCGTAGCGCCGTGAGGCGTCAACCGCCCTGCTCGTGCGGGCGGCGTCGCAAGGAGCTCGACAAGGGTTGCACTGTGGGTGAGCTGCGGATGGTGCCCGGCTCCCGGGACTGAGATCAGCTCGAGGTTCGGATGCGCATGGAGCTGTTCCACCGCGCCCGGGTCGAGCGGGTCGTCGCTTCCTGTGATGATGCGAACGGGGCCGCTGAACCGATCGAGCGCTTCTCGGAGTTCCGCTCGCCACTGCTTCGATCCCGCGCGCGCAAGCTGCTCGGCCGCCCGCTCGGCGCGGCTTCGCTGGAGATCTCGGACGCTGGACACGAGCGCCGTGGCGCTCGCCTCCGATCCAGTCAGCCTTCGCGAGAGACGGGCCGCGTCCGTGCGCCGCAGATAGTTGCGCACGAGCGGTCGCAGCCGGGTCGAGGCATCGGCCAAGGGCTGGAGGAAGAACGGTGCGATCAATGTAAGGGACTCGACCTGCTCGGGGAATCGGTCGGCCGCGACGAGCGCCGCGGCCGCGCCGATGGAATGGCCGACGAGCTCGACGGGTTGATCGCCGAGCACCGCGGGCAGCCACCGCTCCCAGTCCTGAACGCCTGCTCCGCCGCTGAGCCCGATCCCGGGCAGGTCGACCGCCCGCGCGCCGATCCCTGCCGCCACTTCAGCCCATGTGTCGGCGTTGACCGGCAGGCCGGGCAGGATCAGCCGAGAGGATCCGGGCGCGCCCAGTTCGAATGTCCGCACACCTCCGGCGTCGACGAATCGCCGGTCGCCGCCCTTCGCCGCTCCGAATCGGTGCGCGGCCATGTAGTCGGCCCAGCGCTCGATCGCGGCGCGCGCGTCGGGCATGGCGATCCCGTGCCTCGCGGCGAGCTCAACGGCGGGTGCCGTCGGGTAACGGTCGGCGGACAGGAACCCGAGAGTCTCGGGTTCGGCGTGGGTGATCCGCTCAGGGAGTTGCTTGATCAGGCCGACCGGGATCCTCAGGCGCGGGACCTTCACCCCGAGGTGCCTGCCGACGTGCGCGAGCATCTCCGCGAGTGGCGGTGTCGCGTCGTCCAGGACCCAGAAGGACTGCCCGACAGCATCGGGATCGATCGCCGCTGCAGTCATGAACGCGGCCATGTAGTCGACGGCGAGGACCGGCACGAAGGTGGATCTCCCGGCGGGAAGCGCGGTCGCAGTGCCGTCCCACATCTGCTCGATCGTGTGTGCGATCCCGATGTGCTGGTCGGACTCCCCTGTCTCGCTGTGTCCGATCACGGTGGCCGGATTGATGATGGTCCAGGGGATTCCGCGTTCCCGCGCGAGGGCCTGGAAGATCGCGTCGGACTCCACCTTCGACGCCTCATACCCGCCCATCTCCGCGTAGACCGCCGCGCGGTGTTCCTTCGACCACGGAACCGACGCGGGGTCCTGTCCGCCGACGCGGTAGCCGGAGATGTGAACCACTCGCTGCAAGTTCGGGAGGTCCGCGGCGAGATCGATGAGCCTCTCGACGATGCCGACGTTCGCGCTCCGCGCTTCCTCCGCCGGCATGCCGAATCGGAAGGAACCTGCGCAGTTGTGGATCTCGGTGATGTGCGGGAACTCTGCCGCGCCGCCCACCAGGATCTCCGGCGCGTCGAAGTCGACGATCACCGTGCTGATGGACTGTGTCAGGCCGTGCTCCCGCAACCAGGCCTCGACGCTTGCTCCCGACGCAGCGCTCCGGACCGCCGCCGTTACGTGCGCCCCCGCCCCCGCAAGGGACAGGATGAGGTGCCGACCGACCAGCCCCGAGGCCCCGAAGACCAGGGCATGGCGGGGCAGCACATCAGCACTCATCGGGTCCCCTCGGCCTTCTCGACGCGCTGCTCGATCAGCTCGGCCACGACGTCGGCGGCCGATACCAGAGGCTGTGTACTCCGCGTGGCGCGGGAGACGATGACCGCGCCCTCGATCATCGAGACGACGGCGGTCGCCAGGGCGCGAGCCTCATCGGCGGCAAGACCGCTGCTCTCGAGGAGCGACGCGGTCGGTGCGATCCACGACTCGAACGCGCTGGCGCAGGCCTGCCGCAGCCGCTCACTCTCGGCACCCATCTCCAGAGCCACGACGGAGACCGGGCAGCCCAGTCGGTAGTCGCTCTCACCCACGATCGCCGCCAGCGCCTCGATCGCGGCGCGGGCGGCTCCTGCGGCACTGCCTGTCGAGGCCACGGCCTCTACGATCAGCGCCTCGAACTGCGTCGCGGCGAGCTCGACGGCCGCGATACCCAGCCCCTCCTTACCGTCGGGGAAGTGGAAGTAGATCGAACCCTTCGGAGCGGCAGCGTGCTCGATCACTGCGTTCAAGCCCGTGCCGCTGTAGCCGCTGGTCTGGATGAGTTCGAGCATCGACGCAGTCAGCCGCGCTCGGGTCAGGTTTCCCTTGGAGGTCATGTTCAAAATAATAGACCGGTCTACATATTCTGCGCAATCGACCAAGCGATCCTGCGCAACCCGGGCGATCACCTGCTCACCCGGGAGTTCGTCGGCACCGACTACGCGGGGATCATCGTGCGCATCCTCGTTGACCCCGCGGATGCCGAAGACGTGGCGGCAGTGAACGAGCTGCAGCGCTTGCTCCGCCGCACCACCGACGAAGTTGACCCGATCATGCACCTGCTCGGCACTGCCCGCGGGTGGGGCGGCCTCCCCGAATACGAAGCCACGCAAAATCAGTGTCGACAAGAGTCTCCCCGTCGAGAAGTACCAGCTCCGCCTGAGGGACGTTCCTGTCGACTCATTCTGGTCGGTGTCGCTGTACGACACGCTCCGCCTCTACCGGCCACACTCGAGCCTGTCGATGCCGACCACGCGCGAGCCCTCGTACCTCAACAAACGGCGAAGAGCGCCACATATCGCGATCGATGCTCCCAGCGCAGCGCGTCGCGCTCCTGCATCGGAAAGACTCCGACATGCGACCGTTTCCGTGCTGCTGTCCAGTACTGGGTCGGTGCAATGCCGTAGATGTGTTTCAGGGTTCTGGTGGCGTGACTCACGTCCGGCCACCCCAAGGCCTCCGAACACCGCTGGACACTCCCGTCCGTCGCGTGAAGTAGTTCCGCGAGTCTCAGCGCGCAGTCGAGTGAGCACCCTCATCGGTGAGACGCCGAACCCAGCGTTGAAAACCCGGATGAGCTGCGAGGCAGACACGTTGACCGGCCACTCAGATCGGCGATCGTCCAGCGCCGCGCGACATCGTCCTGAGTGCGGCCACCACGGCTCGCGCTGGAAGAATCGCACGCGGTTCTCGCTCAGCGTTCGTCTCGACGGACTGTTTGACAACAGCTACTTTGTATTGCAAGGCTTGTTCACATGGCTGCGAGGGACCGGACTGCGCAACTCCGCAAGGGAGTGCTGGAGTTGGCGATCCTTGCTGTGCTTGATGGTGACGAGTACTACTCGATCGAGATCATCGAGCAGTTGGGCGCACAGCCCGCGTTGACCGCGACTCCGGGGACTGTGTATCCGCTGCTTGCACGCCTGGACAAGGCCGACAAAGTCACGACTCGTTGGGTTGAGGCGGGAAGCGGCGGCCCTCCGCGGAAGTACTACAGCCTCACCGATGAGGGCCGCGCGGCGCTCCAAGAGGGTGCGGCGGCTTGGGAAGCGCTGAGCGGCGCGATGGGCGAGCTTCTCCGGAAAGGCGGCCATCTCTCGTGAAGTCATATCTGCGAGCGGTTGGCGCCCACCTCGGAAGCCTCAGCAGGACAGACCGCCTCCTCGCTCTGGAAGGGCTCGAAGCTCAGCTCGGCGAACTGCTGGAAGCCGGCCTCGATCCCCGGGAAGCGCTGGGTGCTCCTGAGGACTATGCGGGCGAGCTGCTCGACGCGCTTGCGAGCGATGCACCCGCTGACGAGCCCCACCTGCGCGTGCTGGGGCTCCCCTTGGAAACCCGGGGCCCTGTGAGCGCCAAGGTCCGTTCGCGGACCTGGAATCCGGAGAGCCCGCGCCTCGTGGTCCCCCGACTGCTCGGAGTCGGCTGGACTCTCAACCTCGGCGCTCTCGCCGTGAGACTCAGGCTCATCCGCCCTGACGACGCGACCAACGAAGTGCTCGATCAGATACCCGAACGCTCAGTCCGCACCGCGCAGCTCGCACCGCTCCTGGTGGCAGGTGCGACCGCAGGCGCGTTGGCACTCATGTGGAAGAAGATGCCCGACAGGGTTGCGTCTGGTTTTGATGCCTTCGGGCGGCAGAATCGCACGAGTTCCAAGATTTCGATGCTCGGCAGCCTCATGCTGGGCGTCGCGCCAGCGATATGGGCGCTACGTAGGCAGGCTTCGACAGAGGATCGGCTCGTGAGCGCCGCAAGCGCGACGACACTGGCTACTGTTTCAGCCTCAGCCGTCGCGGCTTCACTTCTCAGCGCGCGTGGGCCCCGTGGCCGATGGGGTCTGCTCGTTCCTGCGGGAGCCCTACTCGGGATTGCGGCATCACTCGGAGTGATCGTGCTCCCACTTCGCGCGGGCCTGCGTCACGCCTGGCGCAACGTCGCGGCGAGCCGCGAGCACACCGGACACGAGCGCTGAGAGTCTCCACAGGGACTCCCGGTGAGCGCCATGCGCGCTTCACTGCTGACGCTTCGACCTCTGGGCCCACCGGGTGCGCCGTCTCCAGGCTGACGCGAGGGCACCTTTGAGACGCAACGGCTGAGGATCCCTCCAGGGAGAGCGGATCGATTTGTCTCCACTAGTATGTAATGCAAGGATGTATGCCATGCATGGGACATGTGACTTACACGCTCTTGTTCGATCCATCGCCCAGAAGGCGGTCTACTCATGAATCTCGACACCTCCGCCCTGTCCGGCACGACGGGCCTGATGATCGTGATCGCCCTGGGACTGCAGGCGCTCTTCGCCGTGATCGGCCTCGTCGCGCTCGCTCGTACACCTAGCGATCGGCTGGTGTTCGGTCGCAAGTGGCCGTGGGGGCTCCTCATCGTGTTCATCAACACGATCGGAACGATCCTGTTCCTTGCTCTCGGACGCCGCCCCGCCCCGATCGCGGATGCGCCGCCAGCGACTTCGGCCACCACGGCCAACGCCGTGCGGAATCTGTATGACGGCGAGCAACAGTGAGCGCCCGCCGTAGGCCCGACCTGGAAGCCTCTGCCATCGCCGTTCGCGGCGTGACGAAGAAGTATGGGGAACGGCGTGTGCTCGACGGGCTCGACCTCTCTGTCGAACCAGGATCAGTGTTCGGCTTTCTCGGCGCGAACGGCGCGGGGAAGACGACCACTATCCGGATACTCCTCGCGCTGGCTCGCGAGAACAGCGGGAGCGTGCGCATCTTCGGGAATGCTCCGGGGAGCGCAGAGGTTCGGGCACTCATCGGTTACTGCCCGGACGTCCCCGGGTTCGCGCCATGGATGACGGCCCGAGAAGTACTCGAACAGGCAGCGTCACTGTTTCAGCTTTCTCCGCAGACGGTTCGCCGTCGCGTACCCGACCTCCTCGACCTCATCGGACTGGCTGATACGAAGGCCAGGGTCGGAGGCTACTCCCGCGGAATGCGCCAACGGCTCGGCTTGGCCCAAGCTCTGATCAACAGTCCGCGACTCCTGATCCTTGACGAACCGACCTCGGCGCTGGATCCGATGGGTCGTCGTGCCGTGCTCGAACTCATCACCGAGCTCAAAGGCAAGACGACGGTCTTCTTCTCCACGCATCTTCTTCCCGATGTGGAACGCGTCTGCGACGACGTGGCGATACTCAACGCCGGTCGCGTCGTCACTGCCGGTTCGATCGCTGAGGTGCGCGGGACGTTCGCACGCACTCGCGGACGACTCATCGTCGAGACGGATGAGCCAGGCCGCCTACGCGAAGAGCTCGAAGCCGAGCCCTGGGTTTCGGAGATCGACTTCACGGAACGAGACTCGCGCGCTCTCCTGCTCACGGTGGATGACATCGAGGAAGGTGCGGCTCGGGTCGCGACCAAGGTCGCCTCCTGCGGCCTCCGGTTGTACCGGCTCGAACCGCGCGAGGCGAGCCTCGAAGACGTGTTCGTTGACCTTGTGGAGGTGGGCCGATGAACGCGATGCGACCGCTACTGCTCCTGCGCACTCGCGAGGTGGTGCGCACCTGGCGCGTCTGGGTTCTCCCTGCAGTACTGGTGTTCCTGGCTACGACGGGTCCAGTCATCACTCGGTTCACGAAGGAGATCCTTGCCGGGGCGCTCGGGAGTGGTGAGGCCGGCGCGATCATCTTGGCCGATCCGACAGCGGCGGATGCGGCCGGGCGTTGGATCTCCGATATCTCCCAACTCGCCGTCTTCGTGGTGGTCGTCATGGCGGCGGGGGCGATCAACAGCGAAGTACGCTCTGGGGTCGCCTCGCTGATGCTCGTGAAGCCCGCATCCCGCACCGCATATGTCGTCAGTCACGCCATCGTCCTGGTGCTGTTCGTCGCAGTGTCCGCGCTCATCGGCGCGGTCGCCTCGTGGGCGGTGACCCGGCTCCTGTGGGGGGACGGCGGGCTCGGCACGGTGCTCGGCGCGACGGGGATGTGGATCGTCCTGGCGGCTGTACTCATCACCGCGTCGATGCTGGCATCCGTCGCCTTCGATGCACTGGCCGCTGCGGCCGGCATCGGTATCGGCGCCTATTTCCTCCTCATCCTCGCAGGAACCCTGCCCCGCCTGGCCGAGTACACCCCGGCAGGTCTCATCCCCACGTCGTCGGCGATCGCCACCGGCGCACCAGTGGACGATGCCGCGATGTGGTGGCCTGTCATCACTGGCGTGATCCTGGCCGCGGTTCTTCTCGCTTCCGCCGTGCTCGTCTTCCGTCGAAAGGAACTCCGATGACCCACTCGGCCATCACCGCAGACCACCTCACGAAACGCTTCGGCGAACGCGAGGTCGTCTCGGACCTCTCCTTCACCGTCGCCCGCGGGCGAGCGTTCGGGCTGCTCGGCCCGAACGGTTCGGGCAAGACCACCACCATCCGACTGCTCAACGGTCTGCTCACTCCCGAGGGTGGCAGGGTCAGCCTGTTCGGTGAACAGGTGACCGCGAAGAATGCGGACCGGCTCAGGCAGCGGATCGGCGTGCAGACGGACACGAACCTCTACGACACGCTCTCTGCCCGCGAGAACCTCCGCACCTGGGGTGCACTTTACGGCGTCGACCGGCGCTCCCTCGATCATCGGGTGGACGAAGTCCTGGCCGCTTTCGGCCTAGACTCCCGAGCGGAATCCCTGGTGGGAGAGTTCAGCAAGGGGATGCGACAGAAACTCGCGATCGGACGCGCCGTCATCCATGAGCCAGAGCTGCTGTTCCTCGATGAACCGACAGCCGGCTTGGACCCGGAAGCAGCTGCCGAACTGATCGCCTACCTGAAGCGAATGATCCAGGCCCGGAGCACCACTGTCGTGATCTCCACGCATCAGCTCGCGGGCCTGGAGTCTCTCTGCGACGACATCGGCATCATCAGACAGGGCAGGCTTCTCACTGCTGGCTCTGTCGATGACCTCCTGCGGCACGAATGGCCTGGCAACCGCTACAGCCTGCGCGTCGAGGGTGACCGAGATGTCGCAGACCGAATCGTGGCGGCGCTCGCGATTGCCGATGGCGGAGCGGATGACGAGCTGTCGTTTCACACGGAGGACGAGGGCACCGTTTCAGAGATCGTCGCAGCGCTCGTGCGGGCGGGGATCGCGGTGCGAGCAGTCGTCCCACAGCATCCCACGATCGAAGAGTTCTACTTCACCACGCTCGACAAGGAGACCGGAGCATGATCCCCCACCCCCTCACTTCACAGGCGTCAGGGATCCGCGGCGGGATCGGTTGGAGACGAGTCGCGGCAGTGATGCGAAAAGACTGGCTCGAGGTTCTCCGCAACAAGCAGGTACTCGCGTCGCTGATCGTCGTTCCTCTCGTGTTCGCGGTCCTGCTGCCCGCGGGGATCATCCTGCTCGGTGGCTCCGGGATCCTCACCTCCACGATCGCGGGCCTGCAAGGTTTCCTCGACAATCTCCCTCACGGCGTTGCACCGTCTGGGTACACACCGGACCAGACCGTCGTGTACGCGGTGATCGTGTACTTCCTCGCGCCGTTCTTCCTGGTCATCCCCGTCATGACCGCATCGATCACCGCCTCCTCCAGCCTCGTCGGCGAGAAGGAGCGCCGCACCATCGAGGGCCTGCTCTACACGCCGCTGACGAACCGGGAACTCCTACTCGCCAAAGTCCTCGGCTCGGTGATCCCCGCAGTCGCGCTCACCTGGATCGCATTCATCGCGTATGCAGTGATCGTGGGAGTGCTCGGTGCACCGATGATGGGCGGCGTCTTCTTCCCGACCTGGACATGGGCCGTGCTGGTCATCCTTCTCGTGCCACTCGTCGGGTTTCTGGCCACCAGCCTGATCGTCGCGGTCTCAGGCCGCTCGACCACCATGCAGGGCGCCCAAGGCACGGCGATGTTCGTCGTGTTCCCGATCCTCGCCCTCGTGATCGGCCAAGCCACCGGACTCATGCTCTTCAACGTCACAGTCGCCCTCATCGCGGCTGCGGTGCTCGCGATCGTTGATCTGCTCGCTTTTGTCTTCGTCGTGGCGAAGTTCCAGCGAGAACGCATCGTCACGAAGCTCTGAAACGCAGAACCATTGTCGACTGCTGTCGTCTGCCCATTGAGGAAATGACAGAGGCTCGGAATCTCGCGACTTCCGCGTGATTCCGAGCCTCAATCTGGTCGGGCTGACAGGGTTTGAACCTGCGAAACCTTGTTGAGTCAGGCCAATTCTGCTTCAACGATCGATCGACAACGTCGGCTTGCTTTTCTCAATCTGATCTGGCTATTCCCGGGCCGGCAGCACCACATCGAGGAGCATCAGGAATCATCGCCGATCAATGCCATGTGGACTGAGGGTGGACTGAGATCTATGACCTCGCCGGTGCAACGTAGACTCGTCACCTCGGCCGGAGGAAGACACAGCCGGTCATGGGAACCAGCAAGCGACTCGCGCCGCTCTACGATCGCTACGCGCAACACGGGGAGATCCTCGCCGCCGCGAAGCACGGGCCGCTGCAGCCGCTAACCGATTGGGAACTCGACCGCACGGAACAGCCGATGACTACGTGCCCGCGCCCGAAGAAGGTCCGCGCATGGGTGCGATTCGGCCCCGAATCGATCCGCGTCGAGGCCTACCTCCTCCGCTCCACTCCCCTCGCCGCAGGTATCCAGTTCAGCGCCAGCGACGAGACGTTCCTCTGCTGGGTTGGGGCAACGCCGTCGTCCTCGCAGAGGACGAGTGAGACGTTCCTCCATTGAATGTCCGAACTCCCGATAGGATCTCGAACATTCGACCTATGAGTTTCCTGGGAGGTCGAGAGCACTCGAGAGGAACCTCATGTCAGACCCTACGCCCGCGCCCGGGTGGTACCCGGCACCGCACGCCAACAACGAGCACCGGTACTGGGACGGCACACAGTGGCTCGAGCCGCAGCCCGCGGCTCCGACCCCTGTCCTGACCGACGCCGCGTCCGTCGCGCCTGAGCCGGCCGGACTAGCGACTGATCCCGCGCCCGGGCCGAAGCCGACTTCGGTCCTGTCGATCGTCGCGCTCATCGCTGGCATTATCGCGTTCTTCACCGGAATCGTCCCGATTCTGGGAGCGATCCTCGGCCTCGGCGCGATCGCGCTGGGCGTGTTCGCACTCGTGAAGAAGCAGCGCAAGGGTCTCGCCGTAGCAGGCATCGTGCTCGGCACAGTCGCCGTCATCACCTCGATCGCCGTCACCGCCGGGATCTCCGCCAACCTTCCAGCATCTGACGAGAAGCCAGTAGCAACCGTGCAGGAGACGACCGAGCCGGCCGACGAAGTCACCGAGGAGCCGCCCGCCACGATCGTCGTCCCCGACGTCGTCGGGCTGCCCGTCGCAGACGCGATCACCGCCCTCGAGGCTGCCGGACTAGACGCACCGGCGTTGGCATCATTCGAAGACCCGGCCGCTCTGGTCGTTTCGACCAGCCTCGCGGCAGGATCAGAGGCAACCGAAGGTGCAACGATCACTATCGTCGTGCCGGAAAAGCCCAAGCTCACACTGGGCCAGCAGAACGCGATCGCGAAGGCACAGGACTACCTCGACTACTCCGGGTTCTCACGTACAGGCCTGATCGGCCAGCTCGAATACGAAGGCTTCTCAACTGCGGACGCCACGTTCGGCACCGACAATGCCGGCGCAGACTGGACCGCCGAAGCCGCCGAGAAGGCCGCCGACTACCTCGCCTACTCCTCGTTCTCGCGCCAGAGCTTGTATGACCAGCTCGCCTACGAGGGATTCCTCGACGCCGAGATCGTGTACGCACTCGGCCAGGTCGGCTACTGACGCTCCCCTGCAACGCAAAGAGAGACGCCCCCGCACAGCACGGATGCTTCACGGGGGCGTCCTCTGTCTGTTACGACGTTCAATTCTCGAGGGTGTTGGCACTTTCCATCGTCACCATTGCGTAACTGGCCGGTGCTCGCTGGCTGCAGCGTCTCGACCGATGCCGCGTGCGGTGAGACCGAGACGGCCGGCAAGAAGGTCGCGATTACCGCGAGCGATCTGCTGACGCAGGAGGTCAGCGCCGGGAAACTCAAAGCGGCGGCGGCGGAGATCGAGGAGTATATCGAGCCGCTGCGGGCACAGCCGATGCCCGATTCGCTGTTGACCTCCCACGCCGCCTTGGTCGACGACATGGATGAGCTTGAGATCACGATCCGCGCCTACGATACCGGCTGCTTGGGCGACATCACTCTGAGGATTGCGAAGACCACCGTGACGTGGAAAGTCGTCTGCGACTGATCCGATACGGCGCTGCCGAGTGTCGGTAGCGTGCGCCACTCTGTCGGCGTACCGAAGCGCTGGGCTTGGGACAGAGGGGAACACCGCATGACTTACGAGCAGAAGCCGCAGTACCTCACGTCCGTGCTGGTCGAAGAGCGGGACGGATCAGTCACCGTGACTCTCGGCCTTGGCGACCCGATACCCGGCGAGGCCGAAAACTTCGGATATGCGGTCGACTACTACGGTCAAGACGGGAACGGCGGGAAGCGGTTCGGCGTCCGCTTTGGCAGCGAGGCGACTACACACGTCTTCGACTGGTCGAGCTCGACCCAGGCGAACGTTGGAAGACTCTCACACATCGAGGATGGGCTCGTGATTTTCTACCCGGACGCCGGTGTCGGTCTGGATGCAATCGGGAAGATCAGCGCGTTCTCGCACCTCAACGGGCAGGATGTTCAGACCGATTTCCCTGTCACGCTGCTCCGGTGACGGGGAAAGTTGCCATCGTCAGAAGAACTTGTACCCGCTCACGACGGTCAATGTGACCAGAGCGACCTGAGCCGCGATCAGGATCGTGATGGTGACAACTGACCGCGAACCGATGGCGCCGCTGCCCACAGACTTCAGCATGTCCGGCCTCGCGCTCACCTCCGACTGGCTGATGCGCTCATAGGCCTCAAGGAGTCCGGGTGTTCTCGACGCTGCGTAGGTGATGCCAAGTGGGGTACCGCCAGCCAGGATCTTCTCGTTCGCGAAGATGACGTAGCCGACAGGGACGAGGTGGCGATGCACGCTGACCGAGCTAATCAGGAGGGCAACGAGGACGAGGATGCCGAAGGCGACTGGTCCGGCGAGTTTGATGTACAAGCCGTAGGCAACGAGCAGCACGTCCGTTGCGGCGAACACCGACCATGCCTGCCGTTCGAGGTTCACGAGGGTCCGGAACGTCTCAAGCGCTTCGCGATGGTGCAGCTCTGCCATCCGCTGCTGATGTTGCTCGCCCTTACGCATGCGGTCATCGTATCCGTGCGGGCGACCAGTGAGGCGAAGCCGGCCGCCCTGCTGGGATGAGATGGCAGTAACGACTGATTCAGCCACGGCTCCCCCTGTCAGTCCGACGACACCAGCGCCGGGACACATGAGCGACTCAACTGAGTGCGTCCCTGTCCGCCGCCCGACGACATGGTTGAGGTAGGGCGTCACGGCTACGCTGCGCGAATGCCCGGCAACGAGAACGACGAGATCCGCGCACTGTGGCTCCGACTCGCCGAAGCGCGGCGCGAGCGCCTCGCTGTCACTCTCGGCGCTCGCAGATACCCGCGAAACTGCAGATCCTCCGCTGCACGTTCTTCGTTGACACCTTGGTCGCTACCTCTCGCGAATCCCCGGTTCGAGCACGGCCACAAGTTCTGAACACGCAGCATCGGTTTCTCCTCGGAAACTGGCGGACCGACTTCGCCTCGGTCGCCGCGTGACGGTTGCCCCCCCCTAGCCCCCCGATAGAGTGCGACGCGTGACCCCAGAGAGCTTGACCGACTTCATCGTGGCCGTTGCACCACCCGTCACTGCCGCCTTGGTCGCGCTGGCGACCGCGATCTTGGCGTTCGCGTTGAGCGATCGAGCGGCGCGAAAGCGGCAGCTGAGGGAGCGCCAGGACTCTGCGATGGAACACATCATGGATGCCTTTGCGGTCATGCAACGATCTCCTGTGCTGGACCCTGCGACCACGGACGCATTCATCGATTCGCTACTTCGCTTCACCTGGATGCTTGACGGTCGCGACGAGATCGTTACGAACTGGGTGAATGCGAAGGGCAACGAAACAGTGAGGGGACTACGCACCGCGAAAAGTCGCGGAGAATGGATCGGGCACCAAAAGGCCGTTGTTGTCTTGAAGCTCCGAGATTGGCGGCTGCGCCCCATTCGAACGCGGCTTGAGATGCGGGAGCAAATGCCCGCACTGGAGACATTCATCGACTAGCTCCGAACTGGTGCGCGATGGCACGGTTGAAGCTGAGCATCGAGTTAACCTCTGTGCGCAGCGAACGCTCGGCGCCTGCGGCGCAGTGGTACCCGGCCTTGACGTTGTGCCATACCTCGAGTTCGGCATGCGCGTCGACTTCGGCCATCGCGCGGGCCAAGGTCGCGGGCACGTTGTTGCGGCCGTATTGGGCGAGCTGTGTCTGCTTCCTCGCGATGTGAGCACGCTCAACGTCGTAGCGACGGTTGTTGATCTCGAGCATCACGTCGGGCAGCTTCTCCATCAGCCCGACCGCCTTGCGGATGAAGTACTCCATCTCGGTCGGGTTGGTCGGATGGTAGTCGAGCAGCTACGCACCAGTCTTGATCGCGACGCCGCCGCGAGACTCGCGCCGCCGCGCTCGGTCGCGCCGCCTGACACCTACGCGTCTGCGCCATGTGGACTGGCCGCCTCGGCAGCTCCCCTCCGGACATAGAAAGAGCCCCGGAGATCCGCGTGTTTCCGCGGTTCTCCGGGGCTTTCGGTCGGGCTGACAGGATTTGAACCTGCGACCCCTTGACCCCCAGTCAAGTGCGCTACCAAGCTGCGCCACAGCCCGTTGTTCTGCACTCTCGCGCAGGCAACTCCCCTATCTTAGCCTGACCCGGCGGCGCTCCGCGAACCGGGCCGTTGCGAGTGTCGGATGCCCCGCGTAGCGTGCCGTGCATGGTGACGATCACGACCGAGGTGGCTACAGCGGCGCGGTGGGATGACGTGCAGCACGCCCTCACCGGCGGGGGCGATGGCGCAAGCTGCCAGTGCATCTGGCCTGTGTTGAGCAACAAGGACTGGAACCAGACGAACACGCAACAGCGCACGGAGATGTTCCGCGACGAGATCGACGACGGACCCCCGCCCGGCATCATCGTGTACGTCGACGGCGAAGCAGCCGGATGGATCCGCATCGGGCCACGCACCCGTCAGGCCCGCATCCCGCGCACGCGCATGATCGCCGCCGCGACCACCGAGCCGTTCGACGACGAGTCGGTCTGGGCCGTGACGTGTTTCGTGGTGCGCCGGGAACACCGCGGCATTGGGCTCAACGGCGAACTCCTCCGTGCCGCCGTCGGCTTCGCCCGCGACTCGGGTGCCCGCGTGATCGAGGGCTACCCCGTCGACACGGCAGGCCAGAAGAAGCGCACCAACGACCTGTTCCACGGCACGCTCGGCACGTTCACGGCCGCCGGCTTCACCGAGACGGCAGAGCTGAAACCAGGTCGCACCCTCGTGACGATGGATCTGACTCGATGACCGACGACTCCGACCTCCCGCTCTCGATGGGAAAAGTGGCTCGACGCGAGCTCGCCCTGCAGGGCCTGACACGTCTCGCTCAGTTCGACGGGCTCTCCGCGAAAGACCTCCTCGCCATCCACGGCGTCGGTCCGAAAGCGATCCGCATCCTCCGCGAGCACCTCGACCAGGAAGGACGCGCTCTCGCCCCGTGACACCGGAGCAGTAGCGTGGAGCCATGAGCGACGAGCACCCGACCATCGACCACCCCGCACTCGGCACCTTCACTCGCGCGTCGACAGAGATGACCGACGGCACGGTGCTCACGCACGACTGGTACGTCGGTTCCCTCTCTGCAGACGGCACAGAACTCGAGCTCATGGTCGAGGCCACCGCCCCTGAAGAGGCACGCGCACTCCTCCCCCGCCTGCAGGCGACCATCGCCGACCTCGCCGCGCGTCGGCGGCTCGCATCGGATGCCGTCGTCGCCGAGTTCAGCCAGGGCGAGCCCGAACCGTCTGAGCTCGATGAGGCTGCCACCGATCTCGCGCTCGAGACGATCGAGGTAGAGGCCGATGGCACTGTCATCCTGCATCTGACCGACACCTGCGGCTCCCACTTCCCCGAGGGCTACTGGCCGGCCGTTCACTTCGGCGCGGACGACGACATCGCCCAGGTCACTGTCGAGTCGTGAGCACCCCCAGCGGGCGCGTGCGCCGACCATACGATGGGGAGATGCCGCACCGCGCCTCGATCTCGCCGCTCGCCTGGTCGTTCCTGCCGTTCATCATCGTCTCTGTGGCGCACGTCATCCTGCTGGCAACAGGCAGCCCCCTTGCCGGTCCCACGAAGCTGCTGCTGATGCCGCTGCTCGCGGTTTCGGTCGTCACCGCTGCATCCCGGCTGAGGCCCCGATCGGCGATGATCCTCCTGCTCGCCGCACTCCTGTTCTCCTGGCTGGGCGACAGTGTGGGTGCGTTGTTCCCGACCGCCCCCGAGCTACCGCTGATGCTCGGATTCTTCGGCATTGCGCATCTGGCATATATCGCGCTGTTCGCTCGCCACCTCGCGCAGCGCCCGTTCCCGTGGTGGGCGCTGGTCTACGCGGCATGGTGGATCGGGATGCTGGTCGTGCTGGGCCCGCACACCGGCGGCCTCCTGATCGCCGTCGCCGTCTACGGACTCGTGCTCGCGGGAACCGCGGCCTTCTCCGCGCGCTGCCATCCCCTGACCGCCACCGGTGGCGCCTTCTTCCTCACGAGTGACACGATCCTGGCCTTCCGCCTCTTCCTCCCGGACTCGTTGCCCGCCTGGAGCAACCCCGCGATCATGCTCACATACACGCTGGGGCAGGGACTCATCGTCGCCGGCGCACTGATCGCTCTGAAGAAGCGGGGCGCCGCATGACCGGTTCCGTACGTATCGACAGCTGGCTCTGGGCCGTGCGGGCATACAAGACCCGATCAGCCGCGACCACCGCATGCCGCGCCGGGCATATCCGCCTCAACGGCGACAAAGTCAAAGCTGCGCAGCCCGTACGAGTCGGCGATGAGGTGCGCATCCGCATCGCCGGCTTCGACCGGATCCTCATCGTTCGACAGCTGCTCGTCAAGCGCGTGGGGGCGCCCGTCGCCGCCCTCGCCTTCGACGACCGCACGCCCGAACGTGAGCCCCAGGCCGCGCTCGGACTTCGCGATCGCGGAGCAGGGCGACCGACCAAGAGGGAACGTCGCGACATCGACAAACTCCGCGGACGCAGTGAGCCGGAGAGCGAAATCTTCCGAGATTGACCTTTCCAAAATTAGAACATATGTTCTAAACTAGAGTCATGTCCGAACACCCCGATCCGCACCACGACCTTGAGGAGCACCGCCGACTCCTCGACGAGTGGCTCGAGGTCCGGCGACAGATCGCGGCGTTGGAGGCCACCTCGGCGGCTCTGCTCAGCGAGCGGGCGATCATCCATGACGACGATGTCGCAGAAAGCCCCTACCACCGCGACGCGATCTACCGATCGATGGTCGCGGAGTACTCGGCGGCCGGCCACGTCTCGAAGGGGTCCATCGAGTTCGCGTTCGCCGATGCGCATGCGTTGAACGCCTACTTCCCTGCGGTGCGCGAGGCGTTCGAACGCGGCTCGATCACCGCCGCGCACGTGCGCGAGATCGCCAGGGCCGGCGCTCTCGTCAGCGAAGCGGTACGCAACGAGCGGGTGGATGCCGCAACGCTCGCGCTCTACGAGACCGCGATCCTCGTCGTCGCCGAAGAAGACACTCCGGCGCGGACCCGCGCGCATGCACGCCAGGTCGCTGCTGCGCTCGTGGGCGAATCGATCCAAGACCGTCATGCGCGCGCGGCCGACGAGAGGTGCGTACGGGTGCGCTCACTCGACGACGGTCTCGCCCTGCTGACAGCGGTGCTTCCGGAAGAGCTCGCCGTGGCGATCCAAGATCGGCTCACGCAGATGGCTCGGCAGATCACTCGCACGCGCGCCGACCGGGATCCTGTCCTCGACCCTGCGGAGCCGGACTCGGATGACCTCATCCGACCGGAAGACATCCCACTCGACGACCCCTCCTTCGCGATCTTCGGCGAGTCCGACACCTTCACCACCGATCCCCTGGCCGGGCACACCGATCCGCTCGACGCCCCGGCCCACAGCGACGCGGTTGAGCACATCCCCGCCGATAGCCGCACGATGGATCAGATCCGCGCCGACCTCTTCATCGACCTCCTGCTCGCCGCAGACCCCGGTGAAGCGCACGGCAGCGGACTCGACAACATCCAGGCGCGCATCCAGGTCACCGTCGCAGCCACCGCTCTCGCCGGCATCGATGATCGAATCGCCGAACTCGACGGCCACGGCCCTCTCCACCCTGATGTCGCCCGCGAGCTCGCCGGACGCAATACCGGATGGAGCAGGCTGTTCCTCGATGCCGAGGGCATGATCATCGAGACCGACACCTACACCCCGACCGAGGGGATGCGCCGCTTCCTCCGCGCCCGAGACCAGCATTGTCGATTCCCCGGCTGCCGCATGCCGGTGCACCGCTGCGAGATCGACCACAACCATGACCATGCCAAAGGCGGCAAGACCAGGGTCGACAACCTGAGCCACTTCTGCACCGGGCATCACGCGCTCAAACATCCCGACGTCGACGACCGGCACCGATGGAGTGCCCGCGCACGGCCGGACGGGACCATCGCGTGGACGAGCCCCCTGGGCAACGTCTATCAGGATCGACAACCGCGACGAGTGATGTTCGTCTGAGCGGAACGGAGCGCGAGCTCAGTCCGAGAGCAGTCCGCGCAACCGAGCGCGAGCTCAGTCCGAGAGCACTCCGCGCAACCAGCCGGCGGATTGCACGCGGGCTCCGATCTCCTCGACACGGGCACGGAGTCCACGGTCGCTTGTGATGACGAGCACGGCCTCTCCCCCGGCCACTCGTCGTGACGCCTCTTCGACGATCGCATCGTCACCCGATGCTGCCGCACGGATGACGTCGATGCTGTCAGCCACATCCTCCAGAGCACGGGCCTGACCTTCGACGACGAGCGCGACCTGCGGGAACCACTGCGTGCCGCCCACCCCGAACGCGTCGGCCGGCACCGAGATGCCAGCGAGCTCGGAGCGCAGACGTCCGGCGGCACCCGCACGATCCTTCCACCATCCGTCGGGTACGGAGCCGACCACGTTCGCGGCGTCGACGACCAGTGACGGGCGCACAGCGAGCAGAGCACGCAATGACGGCCACGCACTCCCGAACCCGGGGTGCAGCGGACGGGCGTCGACCTCGTCGATCGGCACCCATTCGAGGGCCACGCTCTCGGGGTCACTGATCACGGGCTCGAACGGCTCGTTCACATCGGCGACGACCGTGGTGTATGACCAGATGTCGAGATCCAGCACACTGGTCAGGCGCGGACGCACCGCGCCGTCGGGAACTCCGGCTTCCTCCTGCGCTTCCCGCAGCGCACCGACGATGGCTCTCTCGCCCTCGTGCAGCGCACCTCCGGGCAGACCCCAGGTGCCGCCGAAATGACTCCACGCCACCCGGTGCTGCAGCAGCACACCGCGCTCGGCATCGACGACCAGCAGGCCGGCGGCGCCGAAGCGCCCCCAGTACCGCTCGCCGGAATCCGCGATCACCCAGGCATCGCCCGGGTCACGCGGCCCCTCAGGACGACGGGGCTCGCCGGGGGCTGGAGGAACGATCGTCACTCCCCCAGCCTTTCACAGCATCGGCGACACGGCATCCGGACGGTCACAGACCGGAACAGCTCAGCGCTGGCGCTTCTCGCGCACGCGCATGTTGATCACGATCGGAGTGCCGTCGAATTCGTACAGCTCGCGCAGGCGGCGCTGGATGAACCGGCGGTAACCCGGGTCGAGGAACCCGGTCGTGAACAGCACGAACGTCGGCGGACGCGTCGAGGCCTGGGTGCCGAACAGGATGCGCGGCTGCTTGCCACCACGCAGCGGGTGCGGGTGCTCGGCCACGAGCTCGGCGAGGAACGCATTGAACTTGCCGGTCGGGATACGACGGTCCCAGTTCTCCAGCGCGGTCTCGAGCGCCGGCACGAGCTTGTCGAGGTGGCGACCGGTCTTGGCGGAGATGTTCACGCGAGGCGCCCACGCGACGTGCGCGAGGTCCTGCTCGATCTCACGCTCGAGGTAGCGACGGCGGTCAGCGTTCTCGAGGTCGTCGTCGTTCAGACGGTCCCACTTGTTGAACGCGAGCACGAGCGAGCGTCCCGACTCCAGCACCAGGTCGATGATGCGCACGTCCTGCTCGCTGATGGTCTCGGAGACATCGAGCACCACGACGGCGACCTCCGCCTTCTCGAGCGCCGCGGAGGTACGCAGCGAGGCGTAGAAGTCCGCCCCCTGCGCCATATGCACGCGGCGACGGATGCCGGCGGTGTCGACCAGGCGCCACAGCTTGCCGCCGAGCTCCACGATCTCGTCAACCGGGTCGCGGGTCGTGCCGGCGAGCTCGTTCACGACGACGCGCTCTTCGCCCGCCGCCTTGTTCAGCAGCGAGGACTTGCCGACGTTCGGGCGACCGAGGATCGCGACGCGGCGCGGTCCACCGATCTCGGCCTTAGCGACGGCAGAGATCTCGGGAAGCTTCTTCAGCAGGGCGTCGAGCAGATCGGCGACACCGCGACCATGGATCGCGGACACCGGGTGCGGGGCACCGAGGCCGAGGCTCCACAGGGCTGCGGCTTCCGGCTCCTGGCGCGCGTCGTCGATCTTGTTGGCGACGAGGAACACCGGCTTGCCGCTCTTGCGCAGCAGCTTCACGACGTGCTCGTCGGTCGACGTGGCGCCGACCATCGCGTCGACCACGAACAGCACCACGTCGGCAAGGTCGATCGCGACCTCGGCCTGCATGGCCACCGAACGGTCGATACCGCGGGCGTCGGGCTCCCACCCACCGGTGTCGACCAGCGAGAATCGGCGGTCGGCCCACTCGGCCTTGTACGTCACGCGGTCGCGGGTCACACCGGGGGTATCCTCCACGACGGCCTCACGGCGGCCGAGGATGCGGTTCACCAGCGCGGACTTGCCCACGTTCGGCCGTCCGACGATCGCCACGACGGGCAGCGCCGGCATGAACTGGATGCCGTCCTCGCCCATCGTGATGCCGGCGAGCAGCGCGGCATCCTCGTCATCCAGGTCGTAGTCGGCGAGACCGGCGCGCAGGGTCTCCGCGCGCTGCTCTGCGAGCTGCTCATCGAGCTGCTCCATCTTCTCGGCGAGCTGGTCAGGGCCGCCTTCGTATTCGGCGTCAGCCACGGTGTGCTCCTCGGAGTCGTTCGATCACCGTGAGCACGGCGTCGATGGTCTGGGGGAAATCGAGCTCCGTCGAATCGACGACCTCGACGCCTTCTGCGGCGTTCAGGAAGTCGACGACGGCGCTGTCGGATGCGTCGCGCTTGTACAGTGCAGCCGCGACGGCTTCCGCGTTCTCACCGGCGAGTTCGCCGGCGCGTCGGGCGGCGCGCACTTCGGGCGCCGCGGTGAGCAGGATGCGCACGGGCGCATCGGGAGCGACGACCGTGGTGATGTCACGGCCTTCGACGACGACGGCGGGATACGGCGCCTCGGCCACGAGCGTGCGGAACAGCTCGTTCACCTGCGCGCGTACCTCGGGGACGCGAGCGACGCCGCTCACGGCGCCGGACACACGGGTCTCGCGGATCGCATCGGTGACATCCGTCTCGCCGACGCGCACCGTGCGGTCATCGGGGTCGAGTCCGAGACGCACCGGGAAATCGGATGCCGCGGCGATGACGGCAGCGGCGTCTGCTGTGTCCGCCCCACGGTCGAGCACATGCCAGGCGAGTGCCCGGTAGGCGGACCCGGTGTCGAGGTAGCCGAAGCCGAGCTTGCGGGCGACGGCCTTGGAGACGCTCGACTTGCCCGATCCGGCGGGGCCGTCGATCGCGATGAAGTCGGTGGTCATCTGGGTCCCTGAGCTTGTCGCCCCGTGGGTCCCTGAGCTTGTCGCCCCGTGGGTCCCTGAGCTTGTCGAAGGGTCAGTCATTCGTGGTCCCCGCAATCCGCCAGCCGCGCTCCTGCAGCCCCGAGATGGCACCGTGCAGTGCCGCCGGCTCGACGCTGATCTCGGCGAGGCCGAATTGGGCGCCTGGAGAGTGCTCGAGACGCAGATCTTCGACGCTGACGCCGAGGTCGCCGAGGTCGCCGAAGAGACGACCGAGTTGTCCTGCCCTGTCGTCGACCATGACGATGAGCGATTCGAAGCGCTGGTTCTGGCCGTGCTTGCCGGGGAGACGCTCGACGCCGTCGTTTCCATTCCGGATGGTCTCGGCCACCACACGGCGGGCTCCGGGTGCGGTCGGCTCACGCAGCGCGTCGGAGACCTCGCGCAGATCGGCGGCGAGGGAATCGAGGATCTCCACGACAGGGCCCGCGTTGGCGCCGAGGATCTGCACCCAGAGTTCGGGAGCGGATGCGGCGATGCGGGTGGTGTCACGCACGCCCTGCCCTGACAGGCGCAGCGCGCCCTCCTCGGCCTCGGCGAGTCGACCGGCCAGCAGGCTGGCTACGACCTGCGGCACGTGCGAGGTGAGCGCGACCGAGCGGTCGTGCTCCTCCGGGGTCATCTCGAGCGGCATCGCACCGACGTCGAGGGCGAGTGCTTCCACGAGAGCGAGATCGGATGCCGTGGTGTCGCCGTCGCGGCACACCACCCACGGGCGGCCGATGAACAGGTCGGCGCGGGCCGAGATCGCTCCCCCGCGCTCACGACCGGCGAGCGGGTGCGAACCGATGTACCGGGCGAGGTCGACGCCGCGTGACTGCAGCTCGCGGAACGGCTCCAGCTTCACGCTCGCGACGTCGGTGACGACAGCCTCGGGGAATCGGGCGAGCTCGGCTTCGATCACGTCGGCGGTCACGTCGGGCGGAACGGCCACAACGACCAACGACGGACGATCGTCATCTGCTGCGGCACGCCCGGCGCCGTAGTCGATCGCGAGACGCAGCTGCGCAGGCGAGGCATCCGTGAGCACGACGTCCACACCCTTGGCACGCAGCGCATGGCCGATGCTGGCACCGAGCAGACCCGCGCCGACGACGCGGACGGTGCCGGAGAGTCGCGGCGCGACAGACACCCCCTGCCGCCCGGTGGGCATGCTCGTATCAGTCACTCGTTCTCCTGCTCGCCTGGCGCCTCGGCGACACCGGAATCACGGCGCGACAAGGTGAGAAGCGCGCCGAGTTCGATTTTACTCAGTTCCCGGGTCTTTCCCGCCGGGAGCGTTCCCAGGTGCAGCGGACCGAACTGCCGACGGACCAGTTCCGAGACCGGATGACCGACGGCGGCGAGCATCCGACGCACGATGCGGTTGCGGCCGGAGTGCAGTGTCAGCTCCACCAGGCTGGAGTCACGGGAGGTGTCGAGGAGCCGCGCCTTGTCTGCCGCGATCTCGCCGTCCTCGAGCTCGATGCCCTTGGTCAGCTTCGCGATCGTCTGCGCGGTGACGATGCCTTCGACCTTCGCGATGTAGACCTTGGTGACTCCGAACGACGGGTGGGCGAGCACGTGCGCGAGCTCGCCGTCGTTGGTGAGGATGAGCAGTCCGCTCGTCTCCGCATCCAGGCGGCCCACGTTGTAGAGGCGCTCTTCGTAGTCCTCGGTGAAGCGGCGCAGGTCCGGACGGTCGTTCTCGTCGCGCATGCTGCTGACGACACCCGTCGGCTTGTTCAGCATCACGTACCTCTTGGAGACGTCGAGCTGGATCGCGGTGCCATCGACGTCGACCTTGTCGGTCTCGGGGTCGATGCGGCGTCCGAGTTCCGTCACGGTCTGCCCGTTGACACGGATGCGCCCTTCCACGATGTACTGCTCGACCACACGTCGCGAGGCGACACCGGCCGCAGCCAGCACCTTCTGGAGGCGGATGCCTTCGGGAGCGTCGGAGTTCTCGGGAGCGTCGGGGGTTTCGGAGTCGTTCATCGGGTGGGTCCCTTCATGGAAACCGGTCATCGGATGGTGCCCTCGTCGAAGCCGTCGGCGCCATCGTCGAGCAGAGGAGAGATCGGGGGGAGCTCGTCGAGCGAGTTGATGCCGAGGTGCTGCAGCAGCGCATCGGTCGTGCCGTAGTTGATCGCGCCGGTCTCGGAGTCGGCGAAGAGCTCGGTGATGAGGCCGCGGGCGAGGAGCGTGCGCACGACCGAGTCCACATTCACGGCGCGGATGGACGCGACCTGGCTGCGGGTGACCGGCTGCTTGTACGCGATGACCGCAAGGGTCTCGAGCGCCGCCTGGGACAGCCGAGCAGGAGCCTGACCGCCGACGAACTCGGCCACCAGGTCGTCGTGGTCGTCGCGGACGTACAGCCGCCACCCGCCGCCGACCTCGCGCAGCTCGAACCCGCGTCGCGGACCGTGCCCGCGCCCGTCGTAGTCCTCGACGAGCGTCTCGATCGTCTGCCGAACGGCAGGCACGGGAGAACCGACGGCCGCGGCCAGGGCGACCAGTCCGATGGGCTCGTCGATGATCAGCAGGATCGCCTCGATGCGCTCGGCGAGCGGGGTCTCGCGGACGGTGTCTTCGTTCACGCCCTCTGCGGTCACGGAGCCGCCGTCTGCGGTCACTGAGCCTGTCGAAGTGTCATCGGTCATAGTCGGCTCCCAGGCTCGCCAGTGTCTCGTCCGACCAGGTGTCGGCGGCCCAGCGGAGCGTCAGCTCGCCGAGCGGTTCCAGTTGTTCGAAGGACAGCGCCGCATGACGGTACAGCTCCAGCACCGAGATGAAGCGGGCGACGACGATCCCCGGCTCGCTCACGCCGGCGACGAGCTCGCGGAAGCTCACGGATTCGGCGCTGCGCAGCAGCGTGACCACGATCGCCGCCTGTTCACGGATGCTGACCAGCGGCGCGTGCAGATGGTCGAGGCCGACGTGCGGAAGCTCCTTGGGGGCGAACGCGAGCAGCGCGAGGGCGGCGAAGTCCTCGACGCTCAGCGACCACACCAGCTCCGGAGTCTTGCGACGGTGCTTCTCGTCGAGCCGCACGGCGCGCACGTGTCGGCGATCCTCGCGCTGCAGGCACCGGGCGAACCACGCCGACACCTCCTTGAACGCACGGTACTGCAGCAGTCGGGCGAACAGCAGATCGCGTGCTTCGAGCAGTGCGACGGCTTCGGCATCCACCAGCTCGCCCTGCGGCAGGAGACCGGCGACCTTCATGTCGAGCAGCGTCGCGGCGACCACCAGGAACTCGGACGCCTGGTCCAGCTCCTCGTCGTCGTCGAGCTCCTTGAGGTACGCGATGAACTCGTTCGTGACGGCGCTGAGCGACACCTCGGTGATGTCCATCTCGTGCTTGGAGATGAGGTTCAGCAGCAGATCGAAAGGGCCGTCGAAGTTCGACAGGGACACGCGGAATCCATCGACGGGCGGCTCCGGCGTCTCTTCGACAGGAGCGACGGGTGCGACGGCCGTGTCGGCCTCAGGGGTGATCTCGTCAGGCGACGGCGCCACGGGCGACCAGCTCCCGCGCCAGCCGCAGGTAAGCCTGGGCGGCGGCGTGCTCCGGTGCGAACTCGGTGATGGGCACGCCCGATACCGAGGCGTCCGGGAACTTCACCGTGCGGCCGATCACGGTCTCGAGCACGTCGTCGCCGAATGCCTCGACCACGCGCTCGAGCACCTCGCGCGAGTGCAGCGTGCGCGGGTCGTACATGGTCGCCAGCAGGCCGTCCATCGTGATGGAGGGGTTGAGACGGTCACGCACCTTGTCGATCGTCTCGATCAGCAGCGCGACGCCGCGCAGCGCGAAGAACTCGCACTCGAGGGGAATGATCACGCCGTGCGCCGCGGTGAGCGCGTTCACCGTGAGGATGCCGAGCGAGGGCTGGCAGTCGATCAGGATGACGTCGTACTCCCCCGCGACCTGGCGGAGCACCCGGGCGAGGATCGTCTCGCGGGCGACCTCGTTCACGAGGTGCACCTCGGCAGCGGAGAGGTCGATGTTCGCGGGCATGACGTCGAGACCCTCGACGCCGGAGTGCACGATCGCGTCATGCGCGTCACGCTTGGTGTCGAGCAAGAGATCGTAGATCGTCGGCACGTCGTGCGTGGGGATGCCCAGGCCAGCAGACAGCGCGCCCTGCGGGTCGAAGTCCACCGCGAGGACCTTGCGCCCGTACTCTGCGAGGGCCGCGGCGAGGTTGATGGAGGTCGTCGTCTTGCCGACGCCGCCCTTCTGGTTGCACAGGGCGATGATGCGCGCCGGGCCGTGTGACTTCAGCGGCGGGGGCGTCGCGAACCCGTGATAGGGACGACCGGTCGGTCCGAGGGGTGTCTCGTCGGCCTTCTGTGCCTTCACCCTGGACTTTGCCGCTTTCTCAGCCACCGATTCTCCTGCTCCTTCGTGCTTGATCGATTGTAGCGGCCGCCTCTGCTCGAGTCTTTCCGGCGCGCGGCAGGTCACCGCCTCCCGGGCGCGGCGTGCCGGGTTCAGCGGGCGCGGGGATGCGAGGTGGCGTAGATGTCGCGCAGCGTGTCGACCGACACGTGCGTGTAGATCTGCGTGGTCGCGACGGAGGCGTGCCCGAGGAGCTCCTGCACCACGCGCACGTCGGCACCGCCCTGCAGGAGGTGCGTCGCGAAGGAGTGCCGGAGCGTGTGCGGCGACACCTCCGCCGTGATCTGCGCGCGCTCGGCGGCGGCGCGGATGATGAGCCACGCGCTCTGCCGCGAGAGAGGCGCCCCGCGCGCCCCCAGGAACAGGCGCGCCGACGAGTGACCGGCTGCCGCGAGCTGTGGACGCACCCTGGTCAGGTAGGCATCGACGGCCTTACGGGCGAAAGAGCCGATCGGCACGATGCGCTCCTTCGAGCCCTTTCCGCGCAGTCGGAGCACGTCTCCGTGGGCGAGGTCGTCGACGTCGAGTCCCACCGCCTCGGATACTCGTGCACCCGTCGCGTACAGCAGTTCGAGCAGTGCCCGGTCGCGGATGCCGAGCGGCTCCTCGGGGGACGGTGCGGACAGGAGACGTTCGACCTGGTCGATGGTCAGCGCCTTCGGCAGTCGCCGCGGCGCCTTGGGCGGACGCAGACGACCGCTCGGGTCGTCATCCTCGATGCCCTCACGCGCCAGGAAGCGATGCCACCCCCGCACGGAGGACTGCAGGCGAGCCAGGCTCGACGCCGCAGGTCGCGGTTCTGCACCGGCGCGCTCCGCGATGAAGCGTCCGACGATCGCCGGCGTCACCTCGGCGGTGTCCGCCACGCCTTCCGCGCCCAGCCACTCCACGTACGCGCCGAGGTCACGGCGATAGGCCGAGACGGTGTGTACGCTCAGCCCTCGCTCGATCGTGACATGCCGCAGGTACGAGTCGAGGGCGCGTTCGAGCTGCATCCTCAGCTCCGGTCGCGCAGCCTCAGCGACGTCGCGAGCACTCCGAGAGACAGGATGCCGTTGCGCATCCGGCCGGCGAGCACCGCGTCGACGGCGGCATCCAGCGGCACCCATTCCACACGGATGTCGGCTTCCTCGTCCTCGCGGGCGTGGGCGGCGGGCGCCGCGCTGACACCGGTGGCGAGGAAGACGTGGATCAGCTCGTCGTTGCCCCCCGGCGTCGTCCAGGACGACACCAGAGGCTCCCAGTGCGCGGCGACCAGATCGGCCTCCTCTGCGAGCTCTCGTCGGGCGGCCGCCAGCGGCTCCTCCCCCGCGATGTCGAGCAGCCCTGCGGGCAGCTCCCAGTCGCGGTGACGGATCGGATGCCGGTACTGCTGGATGAGCAGCACGCGTTCCTGCTCATCGAGCGCGACGATCGCGACGGCACCGGTGTGCGCGACGTACTGGCGACGGATCTCGCCATCCCCGTAGCGCACGCGGTCGTCGCGCACGTCCCACACCGCGCCCTGGAAGACCAGGTCGGAACTCAGGACCTCGGGCGCGAACGGCTCGTCGCGCAGCTCGTCGAACGGCGAGGACTCAGGCATCGGCGCTGACGTCGAACAGCTCGCTCGCGCGGTGCCGCTCGATCGCCGCACCGACGAGTCCACGGAACAGCGGGTGCGGATCGGTCGGACGCGAACGCAGCTCGGGGTGCGCCTGGGTAGCGATGTAGTACGGGTGCACGTCGCGCGGCAGCTCGACGTACTCGACCAGGTCGAGCTCGGGGTTCAGCCCCGAGAACACCAGGCCGGCCTCGGAGAGACGGTCGCGGTAGGTGTTGTTGACCTCGTAGCGGTGACGGTGACGCTCGGATGCCTCGGCGGAGCCATACAGCTCGCGGGCCAACGATCCCTCGGCGAGAGCCGCCTGGTAGAGGCCGAGGCGCATGGTGCCGCCCAGGTCGCCTCCGTCGAGGATCTCGACCTGCTCCGCCATAGTGGCGATGACGGGCTCAGCCGTCTCGGGGTCGAACTCCGTCGACGACGCTCCGGCGATGCCGGCCACATCGCGGGCGTACTCGATCACCATGCACTGCAGGCCCAGGCAGAGTCCGAGCGTCGGGATGCCCTGCTCGCGCGCGAACTTCAGCGCGCCGAGCTTGCCCTCGATGCCGCGGATGCCGAATCCGCCGGGCACGCAGATGCCGTCGAGCTCGGAGAGCTGCTCCTGCGCTCCTTCGGGTGTCTCGCACAGGTCGGACGGGATCCAGCGGATGTTGACCTTGGTCTCCTGCGCGAAACCACCGGCCTTGAGCGCCTCGGTCACCGACAGGTAGGCGTCGGGCAGGTCGATGTACTTGCCGACCAGGCCGATCGTCACCTCGTGCTTGGGGTTGTGGACCGCGTGCAGCACCTTGCTCCATCGCGTCCAGTCGACCTCGGCCGCGGCCTTCTGGTCGAGCCCCAGGCGGCGGACGATGTACGAGTCGAGGCCCTGATCGTTGAGCGTCGAGGGGATGTCGTAGATGCTCGGCAGGTCGACCGTGTTGATGACGCCCTCGACGTCGACGTCGCACATGAGCGCGATCTTGTTGCGGTTGCTCTCGCTCACAGGGCGGTCGCTGCGCAGCACCAGGGCATCCGGCTGGATGCCGACCTGGCGGAGAGCGGCGACCGAGTGCTGGGTCGGCTTGGTCTTCTGCTCGCCGGAGGCGCCCATGAACGGCACGAGTGACACGTGCACGAAGAACACGCTGTCGCGGCCGAGCTCGTGGCGCAGCTGACGGGCGGATTCGAGGAACGGCTGCGACTCGATGTCGCCGACGGTGCCGCCGACCTCGGTGATGATGACGTCGGGGCGCGGCTCCTCGGAGGCCTGCAGCCGCATGCGGCGCTTGATCTCGTCGGTGATGTGCGGGATGACCTGCACGGTGTCGCCGAGGTACTCGCCACGGCGCTCGCGCGCGATGACCTGCGAGTAGATCTGGCCCGTCGTGACATTCGCGGCCTCGGACAGGTTGATGTCGAGGAATCGCTCGTAGTGACCGATGTCGAGGTCGGTCTCGGCCCCGTCATCCGTGACGAAGACCTCGCCGTGCTGGAACGGGTTCATCGTGCCGGGATCGACGTTCAGGTACGGATCGAGCTTCTGCATCACGACGCGCAGGCCGCGGGCAGTGAGAAGGTTGCCCAGGCTGGCCGCAGTCAGTCCCTTGCCCAAAGACGAGACGACACCACCGGTGACGAAGATGTGCTTCGTCGTGAAATCGCGTTGCGTGGTGTCGTTCTTGGGTCCCGCTGCAGAAGAGTTCATCACGGGCTTCAATCCTAACAGTTCGCGGAGGCGCCGAGACTGAGAAGTTCTCGGGCGTGGGTGAGGGCGGCATCCGAATCGGTCAATCCGGACAGCAGGCGGGCCATCTCCGCCTCGCGCTCGGAGCCCGCCAGACGGCGGACGCTCGAGGCGGTGACCGCTCCATCGTTGGCTTTCACGACGGAGAGATGGTTCGTGGCGAATGCGGCGACCTGGGCGAGATGCGTGACCGCGATGACTTGGGACTTCTCGGCAAGCCGGGCGAGTCGCCGTCCGACCTCGATTGCCGCAGCGCCGCCGATGCCGGCGTCGACTTCGTCGAACACGAAAGTCGGAACGGGGTCGGTTCCGGCGATGACGACCTCGATCGCCAGCATCACCCGAGAGAGCTCTCCCCCGGATGCGCCCTTCGCGACGGACCGCGGTTCGGCGCCAGGATGCGGCGCGAGCAGGATCGAGACGTCGTCCCGTCCATGCGCGCTCTCGGCGCCTTCGGCGACGGCGACCTCGAGACGCGCGTCGGGCATCGCGAGGGCGTGCAGTTCCTCGCTCACCTCGGCGCCCAGTTTCGCGGCTGCCGAGGTGCGAGCGTCGGTCAGGATCTGTGCGTGGCGGTCGAGCTCGGTGCGCACGGCGTCGCGCTCCGCGATCAGGCGATCGACACGGTCATCGTCATCGTCGAGTTCCGCGAGGCGAGCGGAGCCCGACTCCCACAGCGCGATCGCTTCATCGAGCGACCCGTGCGCACGGATCAGCACGCTCAGTGCGGCCCGTCGTTCCTCGACCGTGGCGAGCTCGTGCGGACCGCTCTCGTCGAGGTCGGCGAGGTAGGCAGAGAGCTGCCCCGCCGCATCGGCGATACGGTAGCCGATGTCGGCCAGCACGGCGGCGACCTCGGTGAGTGTTGCATCGGAGGAGCGCTCCAGCACACGCCGCGCCTCGGCGATCGCACCGGTCGCATCCGGTTCGCCCTCTTCGTTCGAGAGTGCATCGTGCGCCTGGGAGGCGGCGAGACGGAGCTCCTCAGCGTTCGCGAGTCGTTCCGCACGAACCGCGAGCTCCTCGTCCTCCCCGGCTTCGGGTGCCGTCGCCTCGATCAGGGCGAGCGCTTCTCGAAGCCGCGAGGCTTCTTCGGCCCGGCGGTCTCGATTCCCGGTGATCTCGGCGATCTCGGAATCGAGTTCCTTCCAGCGCGCAAAGGACTCCGAGTAGCTGGCGAGAGCCGAAGCGATGGGGGCCCCTCCGAACCGGTCGAGCGCGTCACGCTGCGCGACCGCCGAGCGCAGACGGAGTTGCTCCGACTGACCGTGCACCACGACGAGCTCCTCAGCAAGAGCGGACAGCACGCCCGCGGGTGCCGCACGCCCACCGACGCTGGCTCTGCTTCTTCCTTCTGCGCTCAGTGTGCGCGAGACGTAGAGCTCCGCGTTCCCGGAGCCTGCCGGCTCGAGCTCTCCCCCGGCATCAGTCACGATGTCGGCGACGTCGCCGGTCTCGGGAACGATCCAGACACCGGCGACCGATGCCTGTGTGGCACCAGCGCGCACGGCGCCTGAGTCCGCACGTTGCCCGAGCAGCAGACCGAGGCCGGTGACGACCATCGTCTTGCCCGCGCCGGTCTCTCCGGTGATGGCGGTGAACCCCGGACCGAGGGGAAGCACGGCGTCGGCGATCACACCGAGGCCCTGCAGCCGCATCTCCTCGATCATGGCTGCTTCCCCGGTTCCTGCCCTCGCCAGCCCTCGACAGGCAGCTGGAACTTACGCACGAGACGGTCGGTGAAGGCGGTGGGGTGCAGGCGTGCCAGTCGCACCGGGCGTGATGACCGGCGGGCGACGACGCGCGCGCCGGGAGGGAGATCGTGTGAGCGCCGACCGTCGCACCAGAGGATGCCGGACCCGTCGGTGCGCTCGAGCATCTCGATCGCGACAGAGGCCTCGGGGCTGACGACCAGTGGCTTCGCGAACAGTGCGTGCGCCGACAGCGGCACCACGGCGATCGCTTCGACGCTGGGCCAGATCACCGGCCCGCCGGCGGAGAAGTTGTAGGCGGTGGAGCCCGTCGGCGTCGAGATGACCATGCCGTCGCATCCGAAGCTCGACAACGGACGACCGTCGATCTCCAGGACGATCTCGATCATGCGTTCGCGGCTGGCCTTCTCGACCGTGGCCTCGTTCAACGCCCAGGTCTCGTATACGACCGCGCCATCGGCATCCTTGACGCGCACAGAGAGCGCGAGCCGCTCTTCGACCTCGTAGTCGCGCGCGATGACGCGGCGCACCGCGTCATCCATGTCGTCGCGATCGATCTCGGCGAGGAAGCCGACATGACCCATGTTGATGCCGAGCACCGGGGCTCCGGTGTCGCGCACCAGCTCCGCCGCGCGCAGGATGGTGCCGTCGCCGCCCAGGACGATCGCGAGCTCCAGGTCGGCGGGATCCACGGTCGCGCCCAACACGTCGACATCGGCGAACGCCGCATCGACCGCGGCGAGCTCGGTGCGATCATCGGCGGCCAGAACGGGACGCGCACCGGCTCCGCGCAGCGCATCGACGACGCGACGGGCGGCTTCGACGGTATCGACACGGCCGGCGTGCGCGACGACCAGGATGTTCCGCTCGTTCATCGTCCTCCTGCCAACGCGTTGATGCGATCCAACCATTCTGTCGGATTGCTGCCGCGGCCCGGCGCGAGATGCACCAGATACTCGGCGTTGCCATGCGTGCCCAGGATCGGGGAGGGGAGGATGCCGAGCATGCCCAATCCCGCGTCCCAGGCGCTCCAGACGGTGCGGGCGACGGCGTCGGCGCGGGTGGCAGGGTCGGTGACCAATCCCCCGCGTACGGCGGTGCGGCCCACCTCGAACTGCGGCTTGACCAGGAGCACGATGTCGACCTCCGCGTCGGCGGCAGACGCCACAGCGCCGATGGCAGGAAGAACGTGCTCCAAGGAGATGAACGAGAGGTCGCCGACGATGAGGTCGGGAGCGAGGGGTTCGCCGGTGACGCCCGTCAGGTTCTCGGGAGTCATGTACCGGACGTTGTAGCCCTCGACGGAGACGACGCCAGGGTCGGCGGCGATGACCTCAGCCAGCTGGCCGTGACCGACATCGACGGCGAGCACACGGCGGGCGCCGCGCTCGCGGAGAACCTGTGTGAAGCCACCGGTCGATGCGCCCATGTCGAGTGCCAGGCGGTCCGCGGCGGAGATGCCGAACCCGTCGAGCGCGGCGATCAGCTTGTGCGCCGCACGGCCGACATAGTGATCGGCACCCGCGACGGTGATCTCCGCGTCGTCGGACACGGCTGTGGAGGCCTTCACGACCTGCCGGCCGTTCACGCTGACGAGGCCTTCGGCGATGAGAGTGGCGGCGTGGGTACGTGAGCGGGCGATGCCTCGCGCGGCGAGGGCGGCGTCGAGTCGCGTCATCGGTGCGCCGGAGTCTCGCGCTGATCGAGCTTGGCGCCGCTGTCGAGGCGACGGGACAGCTCATCGTGCAGCGCGGAGTACGCATCGGCACGCGCGGGCAGCGGTTGTCCTTCGATCAGACGCAGACGACTCCACAGGCCGTCGGTCGGCGCACTCGTCTCTTCACTCACGCTTCTACTGTACGCGGAGCCTCGGACAGGCGACGGCGCCACGTCGAACCGGGCTCAGGGCGCAGATGGGGGCGCCGTTCAGGGGCGATGGAACGGATCGTCGTAAAGACGCTCCGGCACACGCAGGACGAACACAGGAGTTCCCGATGCCCAGATCGCGGCGGCGCCGGCACGGAGCAGATCGATCTGCGAGCCGGACTCCGAGATGATCTCGACATCGGCTCCAGTGACGCGCACAGCGGCCCCGTTCACCGAGAAGATGCCGTCCTTCTCCACTGCCTCCGGGTAGGGACGGTGAAGGTCGCGCAGGTCGGCGAGGATGTAGGTGGGACGCGACCCCTCGGGCGCGGCCAGCACGTGCTTCGGACGATCGATCCCCGTCAGCACGAGCGCGGACTCGATGCCCACACGGCACGCCCCCATGATGTCGGTGTCGAGGCGGTCACCGATGAACAGCGCTTTGGTCGCACCGAATCGAGCGAGCGCCTCTTCGAAGATCGGCGCCTCCGGCTTTCCGGCGACGGTGGCCAAGCGGCCGATGGCCGTGTGCACAGCGGACACGAGCGTGCCGTTACCGGGCGCCACTCCCCGCTCGCGCGGAATGGTCCAGTCGGTGTTCGTGGCGATCCACGGGATGCCGCCTTCGTCTTCCGGCAGCTTCAGGGCAAACGCGGCCTCGGCCAGATCGGTCCAGGCCACTTCAGGCGCGAACCCCTGTACGACCGCACTCGGCGCATCCTCCGCGCTGCGGGTGACCGTGTAGCCGGCCTTCTCGACCTCGTCGACCAGACCATCCCCGCCCACCACGAGAATCGTCGCCGGTGCGGGAAGGATGCCGGTCAACAGCCGCATGGCCGCCTGTGGGCTGGTCACCACGTCAGACGCGGTCACCTCGAGCCCCAGGCTGCTCAGGTGCTCGGCGACAGACGCGTCAGTGCGCGCCGCGTTGTTGGTGATGTAACCGAGACGGGCAGACTTTCCCGCCTCGTTGAGGCTGTCGACCGCGAAGGGCAGAGCTCCCGGGCCGGCATAGACCACCCCGTCCAGGTCCGCGAGGACCGTGTCCACCCCGGCGAGCGGCGTGGACGGCGTGGAAGAGGCGGGCCGAGCCCGGGAGAACAGCCCCATTACGCGTCCCGCTCCGTGGCCTCGGTCTCGGTCGCGGAGTCGAGGGCATCAGCAGCGGATGCATCTGCGTCGTCGTCGGTCTCGCCCAGGAGCTCGCGCACCTCGTCCTCGACCGTAGGCTCTGCGTCTGCCTCCGCCACTGCGTCTGCGTCTGCGTCTGCGTCTGCGTCTGCGTCTGCGTCTGCATCGTCCGAAATCACGTCCTCGTCGTCGGACGGTTCGGATGCAGCGGCGGAACCGCCTTCTGCAGGCTCGTCGTCGAGGTACTCGTCTTCGATCAGACCGTCTTCGACGATGAGCTCCTCATCACCGGCTTCGTCGACACCGAGCGCCTCGGCAGCGACCTCGGCGCGATGAGCCCAGAAGGCAGCCTCGTCGTCGCGTCCGAGGTCTTCGAGAACCGCGGCGCGCGCCGCGAAGAGCGCAGGGCTCCACTCGAAGGCCCGGTCCGGATCGAGCTCGGGGATCTCGAGCTCGCCGAGCGCGAGCTCCAGGTCGCCCTGGTCGAGGCGGGCCCCGGACATGGCGATCGCGAGAGAAACACGGACCGGAGTGGGCAGCGCGGAGCGATCGACAGCACGACCGGTCTCGAGCGCGCGATCCGGGCGTCCGATACCGCGTTCGCTGTCGACCATGAGGGCGATCTGGTCGTCCTTGCCGGAGATGCGACGGTAGGTGCGCAGCTCGCGCAATGCGAGAGCGAAGTCCTCATTCGCGTAGGCCGTGATGCCGAGGGTCTCGCGCACGATGGCGATACGGCCGGCACGACGCGACGCGGCCAACGCGTGCTCGTGAGCGAGCGCGGGCTCCTCGTCGATCAGACGCGATGCCATGGCGAGGTGCTGCGCCACGACTTCGGCGTTCTCCTTGCTCAGCGTCTTGAGCTCGTTGCGAGCGGACGTGTGCAGATCGCGGGCAGTGACATCGTCGGGGATAAGAGGGTCATTCGAGCGCGGACGCTCGTTGGTGGCCTGCACCGGACGCTCGCGGCCCGCTCCCCCGCGCTGCGGGAAGGAACGCGCGCGGTCGCGGTCACCGCCCTCACGACGAGGAGCGGAGTCGCGGTTGTAGCTGCCGCCCTCACGGCGGGGTGCGGAATCGCGGTTGTACCCGCCACCCTCACGCCGGGGCGCGGAGTCGCGGTTGTAGCTGCCACCCTCACGGCGCGGTGCCGAGTCGCGGTTGTACCCGCCGGAGCGGTTGTCGTCGCGGCGGGGAGCGGAGTCGCGGTTGTAGCTGCCGCCCTCACGACGAGGAGCGGAGTCGCGGTTGTACCCGCCGGAGCGGTTGTCGTCACGGCGGGGTGCGGAGTCGCGGTTGTAGCTGCCGCCCTCACGACGGGGAGCGGAGTCACGGTTGTAGCCACCGCCCTCACGACGGGGCGCGGAGTCACGGTTGTAGCCACCGCCCTCACGACGGGGCGCGGAGTCACGGTTGTAGGTCCCGCCCTCACGGCGCGGTGCGGAGTCGCGGTTGTACCCGCCAGAGCGGTTATCGTCACGGCGCGGGGCGGAGTCGCGGTTGTAGCTGCCACCCTCACGACGGGGAGCGGAGTCACGGTTGTACCCGCCGGAGCGGTTGTCGTCGCGACGCGGCGCGGAGTCGCGGTTATAACCGCCACCCTCACGACGAGGTGCAGCGTCACGGTTGTACCCGCCGGAGCGGTTATCGTCACGGCGCGGCGCGGAGTCGCGGTTGTAGCTGCCACCCTCACGGCGCGGCGCGGAATCGCGGTTGTACCCGCCACCCTCACGGCGCGGCGCGGAATCGCGGTTGTACCCGGCGCCACCCTCACGACGAGGTGCAGCGTCACGGTTGTACCCGCCAGAGCGATTGTCGTCGCGCCGGGGCGCGGAGTCGCGGTTGTAGCTGCCACCCTCACGACGCGGTGCCGAGTCGCGGTTGTACCCGCCGGAGCGATTGTCGTCCCGACGCGGCGCGGAGTCGCGGCTGTAGCCACCGCCCTCACGGCGCGGGGCCGAATCGCGGTTGTAACCGCCACCCTCACGACGCGGGGCCGAGTCACGGCTGTACCCGCCGGAGCGATTGTCATCCCGACGCGGCGCAGAATCGCGGTTGTAACCGCCACCCTCACGACGAGGAGCGCCGTCACGGTTCGATGCGGGACGACCACCGGAAGGGCGCTGATTGCGCGATCCACTGTCGTCGTTGCGACGCGGACGGCGCTCTTCCTCTTCCGGCATGATGCTCCCTGTTGTATTTCGTGTAAACGCAAAATGGCCACCCATCGATGGGTGGCCATTTGCTTAAAAGAAGTCCGGCGGTGTCCTACTCTCCCACAGGGTCCCCCCTGCAGTACCATCGGCGCTGTGAGGCTTAGCTTCCGGGTTCGGAATGTAACCGGGCGTTTCCCTCACGCTATGGCCGCCGAAACACTATTGATGTTTCAATCAAACACATAACAAAGTCATTGTTGTTATGCGGTTCTCGACCGTACATCGAGAACCACTCAGTGGACGCGTAGCACCAACAAACGGTGTGTTATCAAGTCATCGGCTTATTAGTACCAGTCAGCTGCATGCATTGCTGCACTTCCACATCTGGCCTATCAACCCAGTAGTCTGGCTGGGAGCCTCTCACCCGAAGGTATGGAAATCTCATCTTGAGGCCGGCTTCCCGCTTAGATGCTTTCAGCGGTTATCCATCCCGAACGTAGCTAATCAGCGGTGCTCCTGGCGGAACAACTGACACACCAGAGGTTCGTCCAACCCGGTCCTCTCGTACTAGGGTCAGATCCTCTCAAATTTCCTACGCGCGCAGCGGATAGGGACCGAACTGTCTCACGACGTTCTAAACCCAGCTCGCGTACCGCTTTAATGGGCGAACAGCCCAACCCTTGGGACCTACTCCAGCCCCAGGATGCGACGAGCCGACATCGAGGTGCCAAACCATGCCGTCGATATGGACTCTTGGGCAAGATCAGCCTGTTATCCCCGAGGTACCTTTTATCCGTTGAGCGACAGCGCTTCCACAAGCCACTGCCGGATCACTAGTCCCGACTTTCGTCCCTGCTCGACCTGTCAGTCTCACAGTCAAGCTCCCTTGTGCACTTACACTCGACACCTGATTGCCAACCAGGTTGAGGGAACCTTTGGGCGCCTCCGTTACTTTTTGGGAGGCAACCGCCCCAGTTAAACTACCCACCAGGCACTGTCCCTGAACCGGATTACGGTTCGAAGTTAGATATCCAGAGTGACCAGAGTGGTATTTCAACAATGACTCCACACGAACTGGCGTCCATGCTTCAAAGTCTCCCACCTATCCTACACAAGCCACACCGAACACCAATACCAAGCTGTAGTAAAGGTCACGGGGTCTTTCCGTCCTGCTGCGCGTAACGAGCATCTTTACTCGTAATGCAATTTCGCCGAGTTCGCGGTTGAGACAGTTGGGAAGTCGTTACGCCATTCGTGCAGGTCGGAACTTACCCGACAAGGAATTTCGCTACCTTAGGATGGTTATAGTTACCACCGCCGTTTACTGGGGCTTAAATTCTCAGCTTCGCCTTGCGGCTAACCGGTCCTCTTAACCTTCCAGCACCGGGCAGGCGTCAGTCCGTATACATCGTCTTGCGACTTGGCACGGACCTGTGTTTTTAGTAAACAGTCGCTACCCACTAGTCTCTGCGGCCTCCAAACGCTTTCGGGAGTAAATCCCTATACGCCGAAGGCCCCCCTTCTCCCGAAGTTACGGGGGCATTTTGCCGAGTTCCTTAACCACGATTCTCTCGATCTCCTTGGTATTCTCTACCTGACCACCTGAGTCGGTTTGGGGTACGGGCGGCTAGAACCTCGCGTCGATGCTTTTCTTGGCAGCATAGGATCACCCACTTTTTATCCGCATCGTGTCTCAGCCTATGTGAGAGACGGATTTGCCTATCTCTCGGCCTACGCACTTGCACCAGGACAACCATCGCCTGGCTTGGGCTACCTTCCTGCGTCACACCTGTTAATACGCTAACCGCACCAGAATGGGGTCGTGCGCTAGGCCCAGAGCGTCACCCCGAAGGGATCAGTCACTGGGATTCAGACACTTAGCACTACTGGATTAGCTTGGGCGGTTCTTCGCCGGTACGGGAATATCAACCCGTTGTCCATCGACTACGCCTGTCGGCCTCGCCTTAGGTCCCGACTTACCCAGGGAAGATTAGCTTGACCCTGGAACCCTTGGTCTTTCGGAGGACGTGTTTCTCACACGTCATTCGCTACTCATGCCTGCATTCTCACTCGTGTAGCCTCCACGGCTGGTTTACACCGCCGCTTCGCTGGCCACACGACGCTCTCCTACCCATCAATACGGCTGGACCACGAAGGCCTACCAAAAATATCAATGCCACAACTTCGGTGGCGTGCTTGAGCCCCGTTACATTGTCGGCGCGGAATCACTTGACCAGTGAGCTATTACGCACTCTTTCAAGGGTGGCTGCTTCTAAGCCAACCTCCTGGTTGTCAAAGCAACTCCACATCCTTTCCCACTTAGCACGCGCTTTGGGACCTTAGTTGGTGGTCTGGGTTGTTTCCCTCTCGACTATGAAGCTTATCCCCACAGTCTCACTGCTGCGCTCTCACTTACCGGCATTCGGAGTTTGGCTGACGTCAGTAACCTTGTAGGGCCCATCGGCCATCCAGTAGCTCTACCTCCGGCAAGAAACACGCAACGCTGCACCTAAATGCATTTCGGAGAGAACCAGCTATCACGAAGTTTGATTGGCCTTTCACCCCTATCCACAGCTCATCCCCTCAGTTTTCAACCTAAGTGGGTTCGGTCCTCCACGACGTCTTACCGTCGCTTCAACCTGGCCATGGATAGATCACTTCGCTTCGGGTCTAGGACATGCGACTGAATCGCCCTATTCAGACTCGCTTTCGCTACGGCTACCCCACACGGGTTAACCTCGCCACATATCGCTAACTCGCAGGCTCATTCTTCAAAAGGCACGCTGTCACCCCTACTAAGGAGGCTCCAACGGTTTGTAAGCAAACGGTTTCAGGTACTATTTCACTCCCCTCCCGGGGTACTTTTCACCTTTCCCTCACGGTACTTGTCCGCTATCGGTCATCTGGGAGTATTTAGGCTTATCAGGTGGTCCTGACAGATTCACACGGGATTTCACGGGCCCCGTGCTACTTGGGATACTCTTCGCGCCAAGAGAGGCATTTCGACTACGGGGTTGGCACCCTCTATGACCGGCCTTTCAAGACCGTTCGTCTATACCTTCTTGTAACGCCGCCATCTCGGCAGAGATGACTGAAAAGTCCCACAACCCCCAACGTGCAACGCCTGCCGGCTATCACACACGCTAGGTTTAGCCTGTTCCGGTTTCGCTCGCCACTACTAACGGAATCGCGGTTGCTTTCTCTTCCTGTGGGTACTGAGATGTTTCACTTCCCCACGTTCCCTCTACCCGCCCTATATATTCAGGCGGGAGTCACTAGGTCGGCACGCCGCCCAGCGGGGTTTCCCCATTCGGACACCCTCGGATCAAAACTTGCTTATCAGTTCCCCGAGGCTTATCGCAGATTGCTACGTCCTTCTTCGGCTCCAGATGCCAAGGCATCCACCGTTTGCTCTTAAAGACTTGAAATCACATGAGTTTGAATCAGAATCGACACCAGACCCCGAAAGGTCCGGCATGAAATTGACTAATGATCTTTAAGATCATCTTGTGCAACAACCCGAAGGCTGTTGCAAGATGCTCGCGTCCACTGTGTAGTTCTCAAAGTACGGGCGGTACCCCAACCAGCACCCAGACAAAAGCCCAGAAACCAGAAGAGGTCCAGAGGTACAGACTCGAATCCCGAAAGATCCGCATCCGGTCCCTCAGGACCCAACAGCGTGCAGACACCGACCCCCTCACCCAGAACCTTCCAACCGCAAGCGGCGTACTAGTTCCGAGATCAGATCTCGATGCCATGTCAAATGTTCCACCCATGAGCTCCCAGCGAAGAACGTATGCCTTCGATCTGGGTTCTGGACTCCGAAGAGTCAGATGCTCCTTAGAAAGGAGGTGATCCAGCCGCACCTTCCGGTACGGCTACCTTGTTACGACTTAGTCCTAATTACCGATCCCACCTTCGACGGCTCCCTCCACAAGGGTTAGGCCACCGGCTTCAGGTGTTACCGACTTTCATGACTTGACGGGCGGTGTGTACAAGACCCGGGAACGTATTCACCGCAGCGTTGCTGATCTGCGATTACTAGCGACTCCGACTTCATGAGGTCGAGTTGCAGACCTCAATCCGAACTGGGACCGGCTTTTTGGGATTCGCTCCACCTCGCGGTATTGCAGCCCTTTGTACCGGCCATTGTAGCATGCGTGAAGCCCAAGACATAAGGGGCATGATGATTTGACGTCATCCCCACCTTCCTCCGAGTTGACCCCGGCAGTATCCCATGAGTTCCCACCATTACGTGCTGGCAACATAGAACGAGGGTTGCGCTCGTTGCGGGACTTAACCCAACATCTCACGACACGAGCTGACGACAACCATGCACCACCTGTTTACGAGTGTCCAAAGAGTTGACCATTTCTGGCCCGTTCTCGTATATGTCAAGCCTTGGTAAGGTTCTTCGCGTTGCATCGAATTAATCCGCATGCTCCGCCGCTTGTGCGGGTCCCCGTCAATTCCTTTGAGTTTTAGCCTTGCGGCCGTACTCCCCAGGCGGGGAACTTAATGCGTTAGCTGCGTCACGGAATCCGTGGAATGGACCCCACAACTAGTTCCCAACGTTTACGGGGTGGACTACCAGGGTATCTAAGCCTGTTTGCTCCCCACCCTTTCGCTCCTCAGCGTCAGTTACGGCCCAGAGATCTGCCTTCGCCATCGGTGTTCCTCCTGATATCTGCGCATTCCACCGCTACACCAGGAATTCCAATCTCCCCTACCGCACTCTAGTCTGCCCGTACCCACTGCAGGCCGGAGGTTGAGCCTCCGGATTTCACAGCAGACGCGACAAACCGCCTACGAGCTCTTTACGCCCAATAATTCCGGATAACGCTTGCGCCCTACGTATTACCGCGGCTGCTGGCACGTAGTTAGCCGGCGCTTTTTCTGCAGGTACCGTCACTTTCGCTTCTTCCCTGCTAAAAGAGGTTTACAACCCGAAGGCCGTCATCCCTCACGCGGCGTTGCTGCATCAGGCTTGCGCCCATTGTGCAATATTCCCCACTGCTGCCTCCCGTAGGAGTCTGGGCCGTGTCTCAGTCCCAGTGTGGCCGGTCACCCTCTCAGGCCGGCTACCCGTCGACGCCTTGGTGAGCCATTACCTCACCAACAAGCTGATAGGCCGCGAGCCCATCCCCAACCGAAATTCTTTCCAGACGCAGACCATGCGGTCACGTCACATATCCAGTATTAGACGCCGTTTCCAGCGCTTATCCCAGAGTCAGGGGCAGGTTGCTCACGTGTTACTCACCCGTTCGCCACTGATCCCACAGAGCAAGCTCCGTGTTCACCGTTCGACTTGCATGTGTTAAGCACGCCGCCAGCGTTCATCCTGAGCCAGGATCAAACTCTCCGTAAAAAAGAAATGCATACCCCACCGGGAAAACGGTGACGCAGCGAGTTTGATGCTGACCAAAGAGACAAATTCATTGCTGACTTCATCCATTGCCAACCCCCCGGAAGGGATTGGTCTTTGATCCAAAGGAATTCTCACCCAGCCGAAGCTAGACGAGGATAATTTGGCATTTGACAAGTGCACGCTGTTGAGTTCTCAAGGATCGGATGCTCCCACGACCCAGTCATCACAACCAGGCCCGAAGGGCAACTTCTCTATCTTACCCACCCGGCCCCGCAAGTCAAATCGACGCGCCGTCCGGATCTTCAGATCCGATGCGCAGTCAGAACGACCGCAGAAGGGGTGGACCTCCCATTCTAGACGCAAGCGTCAAACCTCTCAAGAGAGGATCTGAATCGGGAGTGGCTCTGCCACTTGAGGGGGGTGAGGCTCTCGGCCTCTCCGCTTCCCTGTGGGGCGAACAAGTAATAAGTTACGCGGATCCCGGGGTTCTGGCAAATCGGGGCACACCCCCCGGGCGTGTCGAGGCGGCTGTCAGGACGGTTTCCCCGGATCAGCGTCGATTTTCCGTCAGATCGCCGCCAGGAGTACGATCGCGCCATGCTCAAGCTCCCCGACCAGCTCCTTGATCCTCGGGACGCTTCGTGTCTCGCCGAGGTCCGCTACGGGCGTGCGCTCTGCGCCGCGAGTCTCCGCGCGATGAGCGGCCGATGAACGCGGGGCGCCGCCTTCTCTCCCGTATCTGGAGAGACCTGGGCGCAGAACCAGGACTGATCGATCACGCGCTTCCCTCCGGCGTCCCCGTACCGCTTCCGTCCCGACTCGCGACCGGTGATCTCGCGTGGGCGAGTGTGGCGGCAGCGGCCTGTGCAACAGGCGGCGATGCCATGGCGCTGGACCCCCATCGCATCGCGGCCGCGTTCCGGAGCGATCGCGTGCTCACGATCGACGGCGCCACTCCCCCGGTGTGGTCTCCCTTCTCCGGCTTCTGGCGCACGCGCGACGGGTGGGTGCGCACACACGGCAACTACCCGCATCACGCCACCCGGCTCCGCTTGGCCCTGCGCCTCGCAGAGACAGCCGGCGCGGATCAGGTCCGCGATGCCCTCGCAGATCGCACCTCGATGGATGCCGCCACCGCGATCACGGCGGCAGGTGGGCTCGCCGTCCCCGTCCGTGTTGAGGATCCCGCCGCCGATGCGGCCCTCCGCTCCCATCCGCTCCTCGACGTCCGAAGGCTCGAGAATCCGAAGGCTTCCTCGCACCGCACACCCATCTCGACGGATCGCCCTCTCGAGGGCATCCGCGTGTTGGATCTCACCCGCGTGATCGCCGGCCCCGTGTGCACGCGCACCCTGGCGCTGCTGGGCGCCGATGTGCTGCGCATCGACCCGCCTCATCTGGCGGAACCGGAGTGGCAGCATCTCGACACGGGGCATGGCAAGCGCACGGCGCTCCTGGATGCACGCTCCACCCAGATGCACGAGTTGCTCGCCGCCGCGGATGTCGCGGTGCTCGGGTACCGGCCGGAGGCGCTCGACCGACTCGGCCTCGCACCGGGCGATCTGACCGAGAGGTACCCCGGGCTGCTGGTCGCGCGACTGAGCGCGTGGGGCGCCGAGCATCCACTGCGCGCGGGCTTCGACAGCCTGGTGCAGGCGGAGTCGGGGATCGCGTGGATCGAATCACCCGATGGCGACCGTCCTGGCGCACTGCCTGCTCAAGCGCTGGACCACAGCGCCGGCTATCTTCTGGCCGCCGCCCTGATCTCGCTGCTCCGACGCCGCGCCGAGGAGGGCGGGTCGTGGCAGGTGCAGACCTCACTTCGACGTGTGGCCGCCGAGTTGCTCGGGATGCCTCGCCGATCGGAGCCCGCGGAGGAGATCGCACTCGACCCTGAACTCCACACCACCCGCTTCGAGGTGGCCGGGCATGCGTTGATCACAGCTGCTCCGGCGATCCCCGGCTTCGAGTTCGCCGCCCCGCGTCCGTGGGGCGAGGATCAACCGCGCTGGTGAGGGCGCGATGACAGCGAGAGGATCACGCACATCACGAGCGTGATCGCTCCCCACAGTGCACACGCGGGTGGGAGCACCCGATACGCGAGGTGCTGCAGGGTGAACGCGTCGGTCAGCGGGCCGTATACCGCGAGTCCGATGAGCCACGCCGCGACGAGGATCACCGGAAGCGACACCCACCACACGACCCGGACCACGTTCGGCACGCGTTGCGCGGCGTCGGGACGCACGACGCTGCGCCGCAATCGGAGCACCGCCCAGAGACCGATACCCGCGAGGCCCAGGACACTGGATCCGTACTGCAGCCACTTGTACCCGAGCAGCGGTCCCCACATCTCGTCGAGCGCCGGGAATATCTCCACCCCCCAGCGTCCCTCATGCGTGAAGAGATCCCACAGGATGTGCGACAGCACTCCGAGGATCAGCGAGACCACCAGCAGCACCGGATACACACGCCGCTGCCCGACGCCGACCGCGCGCCCTGCCGCCACCACGCCGGAGTCGCTCCACTCCGCAGGCAGCCGCCGGGCGAGCCAGAACGGCGTGAGCTCGGGAACCGCGGGACGCAGCACGACACGCCAGAGCAGGAAGAGCACGAACGTCAGCAGCGCCGTCCACACGACGTTGCCCGGGGTGTGGGTGAACGTGTAGTTCAGGCCCACACCCCGGACGAACAGCGGCAGGTCCGGTGTCATCGCTCCGATCGCGATCGCCGCCGGCACCAGAGGCGTACGGATGAAAGGCAACGCGACGATCGCATGACTCGGAGTGAACGGCATCCGCTCTCCTCAGGGGTCGTCGCGCCTCAGCGCACGGGAACAGCTAGGCGGAAAATGCGGCTCAGGCGAGGAAGACGCCGGCGAGGGTCTTCTTGCCGCGCCGCAGCACCGAGACACCACCCGGAAGAGTCCCCTGCACGGTCGCCGCCTCGTCTTCCACGCGCACGCCGTCGAGGGAGACGCCGCCCTGGGCGATCGCGCGACGCGCCTCCGAGAGGCTCGAGACGAGAGTGGTCGCGACGAGCGCCTCGACCACGGGTGTCCCCGTAGCGACCGTGGCGTTCGGCAGCTCCTCCAGCGCCGTTCGCAGCGTCGCGGCGTCGAGCGCGGTCAGGTCTCCCTGCCCGAACAGCGCTTCGGATGCCGCGATCACGGCGGCCGTCGCGTCGACACCGTGCACCGTGACGCACACCTCGAGCGCGAGACGCTTCTGCGCCGCGCGCCGGAACGGTTCGGACTCGACCAGCGCCGCGTACTCCTCGATCTCGGCACGACTGAGGAACGTGAAGACCTTGAGGCGGTCGATCACGTCGGCATCCGTCGTGCTGAGCCAGAACTGGTACATGCGGTACGGGCTGCACATCTCGGCGTCGAGCCAGATCGCGTTGCCCTCGCTCTTGCCGAACTTCGTGCCGTCGCTGTTCGTGATCAGCGGTGTGCCGATCGCGTGCGCCGAAACACCCTCGGCACGACGGATGAGGTCGGTACCGCTGGTCAGGTTGCCCCACTGATCGGAGCCACCGGTCTGGAGCACGCAGTCGTACTGACGGTACAGCTCGAGGAAGTCCATACCCTGCAGGATCTGGTAGCTGAACTCGGTGTAGCTGATGCCTTCGTCGGAGTTCAGTCGCGCAGCGACCGCATCCTTCTTCAGCATCGTGCCCACGCGGTAGTGCTTGCCGATCTCCCGCAGGAAGTCGATCGCCGACATCGGCGCGGTCCAGTCGAGGTTGTTCACGATGCGCGCCGCGTTGTCACCGTCGAAGCTCAGGTAGCGCTCGACCTGCGCGCGCAGTCGACCGACCCACTCCTCGACGGTCTCGCGCGTGTTCAGCGTGCGCTCCGCGGTCGGACGCGGATCGCCGATGAGACCGGTCGAGCCGCCGACGAGCCCGAGGGGCTTGTGTCCTGCGAGCTGGATACGACGGAGCGTCAGCAGCTGGACCAGGTTGCCCAGGTGCAGGCTCGGCGCCGTCGGATCGAACCCGCAGTAATACGTGATGGGGTCTCCCGCGAGCAGGGCGCGCAGCGCCTCCTGGTCGGTGGACACGTGGACGAGCCCGCGCCACAGCAGTTCGTCCCACACGTTCTCGAACGTGGGGTCGATCGCCGGTGCAGCGGTCGTCAATGGGGTTTCAGACACGCGCTCCAGGCTATCAGCGCGCGGCGGCTCAGCTGTGCGCCGACCACCAGACGAGGAAGGCCGCACCGAGTGCGATCACCCAGCTCACGAGGCTGCCGACGAGGAAGTACTCGGCACGTGCGCCCGTCTCACCGTCGCGGGAGATCTCCGGGAACCGGACGATGCCCTTGGCCGCCAGCATCGCCGCGAGGATCGGGTAGGCGGCCGCGAGCGTGAGGATCAGCACGAGCATCCGCTCGAGCGGCCCGATCAGGCGTCCGCCCTTGAACCCGGCACGCGGATCGGGAGCATTCACCGTCGGCTCCGCGATGTGCTGGACCAGGGTCGGCGTATCGGCCGCCTCCTCGACGGGCGCTGCTGCCGGGTCGGTCACGGGAGCAGTCGCTGCTGCGGGGTCGGTCACGGGAGCAGTCGCTACTGCGGCCGCTTCGCGCGCCGAGTCGATCGGCCGCCAGGTGTGCTCTCCGTCGAGGGCGGCACGTACCACGAGATTCGCGGATTCGAGGAGGAAGGCGGCGAGCCCCAGCACCAGCATCGCCAGATCGAACGAGACCTCCCCGAACGGGGAGCGCAGGTGCCAGATCTGCCCGATCAGACCGGCATCTGCTCGCTCGCCTGTCCAGATGACCGCGCCGACGACGATGAGGGCCAGCAGGACAGCCGGCCAGAATCCCGCCGGTGATGGACGGTCGTCCGGCATGCACCAGACCCAGACCGCGCCGGCGATCAGCGCCGCGATCATCGGAAGCAGCGCATCGCTCACGCTGCCGAGAAGCAGGAGCACGACGGTGGTCGCCAGGTAGCCGATCCAGCGGCGCGGCGCGAACTGCCGAACCAAGTCGGCCGCCCCGATCGCCAGCAGGATGAATCCGGCGATGATCATGACGTCTCCCCCCGCAGCGCGGCCAGTCCCTCGATCAATGCTGCGGAGCCGGCACTGCGCAAGGACTTCGAGACGCTCGGCTGCGTGATGCCCTCCTGCTCGGCGAGTTCGCGCTGGGAGGCACCGGTCAGCCGCCCGTAGGTGAGTCGCCGCTCGCGCTCGTTCATCGAGCCGACCAGCTCATCGCGCACGAGGAGATAGGCGTTGGATGCTCCGATCGTGCTGCTCATGACCTCATCCTGCCCGGGGGCTCCGACAATCCATGAGCGGGTGCGCGGGACGGCGCGAGGTTCCCGCGCGTGCACGGTCTCGATCGCCTCGCGTGCCGCCCACCACCCCGGCCCGTCGGTCAGCGCCCCGTGCGCGGAATCGACTGCGCGGATGGCGCCGACGCCGATCCCGAACCGGAAGGCGATGCCGTCCGGGAGCGCCAGCTGGATCATGAGGAGTCCTGTCATGGCATCCTCGAGGTTCGAGTACACGCCCTGCTGCTCATCCCCCACCGTCGGGGTCAGCGGTTGCGAAGCCAGAGGAGTCTCGCGCTCGACGCGGCTGATCGTGTCATCCAGCACCCGCTGCGCGGCGGCGCGATCGTCGAGCTTGCGGGAACCCACGATGTCGGCGATCACGGCGATGACCATGACATAACCGTATCACGACTACTTCTGGATTAATGCCTCATTTGGCTATAGTCTGTGATCATGCCTGAATCGCACATCATCCCCTGGTCCGAGGGAGCGTGGACCCACGCCCCACAGCACACCATCGAAACCACGGACGCGCATCTCGACGTCACCGCCGTCGAAGGCAGCGACGCCTGGCGGCACACGGCCTACGGTTTCGTGCACGACACCGAACACGCCCTGCTCGCCCCGCTCGCGGTCGGCGAGGCGGTCGACGTCTCGTTCCGCGCCCCCTGGGACGGTCAGTTCGACCAGGCCGGCGTCTTCATCCGCATCGATGACGAGCACTGGGTCAAGACAGGAGTCGAGTTCGCCGACGGTCATCTCGGTCTCGGCGCAGTGGTCACCGACATCCGCTCGGACTGGTCGGTCGGATACGTCGATGACTGGCTCGAGAGCGAGATCACGGTGCGCGTCAGCCGGTGGGCCGATGCCCTGATCATCCGCGCGAAGGCAGATGACGGCCCCTGGCGACTGGTACGCGTGGCACCGTTCTCCGGCGAGGCAGCCGCAGCGGCCGGACCGTTCCTGGCAGCGCCCATGCGCGGCGATCTCACCGTGCGCTTCACCCGGTGGGAGCGCTCGGCCGCTGACGCCGACCTGCACTGAGCACGGCCGGTTGCCCGACGGATCACGGGGAAGATGACAGATCACGGAGGGTGTCCCGACATTCGCTCCGCGATCCGTCGGGACCTCCGTGATCCGTCGGCACCACCCGTCCTCCACACCGCGGCTTAAGAAGGACCTGTCCCCCGGTCGCGGGTTCAGCCCGCCGCTCATCGTCACCTCGCAGGCAGAGTGGAGCGTATGCTCTCCGCCCACGACACCATCCGCGACCTCGGCGGGATCGCCCGCGGGACGCACCTCCAGACGCTCGGCTTCACCCGGCAGCACCTCGCCGACCAGGTGCAGCACGGCACGATCGAGCGTGTGCGACCTGGCGTCTTCGCGATCGCCCCGCTCTCCGAGGATGTCCGTGCGGCGGTCGCCCACGGCGGCGCCCTCAGCTGCATGAGCGTGCTGCGTTCGTACGGGATCTGGGTACTCCCCGATGAGACCGGGCCGCACGTCTGGCTCGGCCCGCATCAACACCCCCTCGCGCACCCGCACTGTCGCTGCATATCGCACTACTACGGAGGAACGCCGGCGCCGGGGTCGGCGAGCATCGAGCGTGCGCTGCTGCATCTGCGACGGTGTGCCGGCGATGAGGCCTTCTTCGCCGCCTATGAGTCCGCATGGCGCATGGGAAAGCTCTCTCGTGCCGCACGCGTTCGGATTCGCGCAGCGCTGCCGCAGATCGCCCGGTGGCTGATCGATCTCGCTCGCCCCGACGCGGACAGCGGTCTCGAATCGCTCCTCCGGCTGCGACTGCACCTGCTCGGCATCCGACTCGATTGTCAGGTGAAGATCGACGGCGTCGGCAGAGTCGACTTCGTCATCGCCCACAGGATCATCCTCGAAGCCGACGGTGAGGAGAACCACGGATCATCGGACAAACGCCATCGCGACCGGATGCGGGATGCCGTCGCGTCCCGCCTCGGCTACGAGACTCTCCGGTTCGACTACGCGCAGATCGTCCATGACTGGCCCACCGTGCAGGCGGCCATCCTCGGTGCGATGCGACGCGTCAAGGGAACTCCCGCACCGGAATGACGGATTCGCACAGTGGCGTGACGGACCCCACCGTCGCATGGCGGATCTCCACAGCGGCATGACGGATCACGGAGAGGATGACGGATCTCGGAGGGTTTCGCGGAGATCCTTCCTCGGATCGTCATTTCCTCCGTGATCCGTCAGCCGTGAAACACCACGTCCCAGCCGTGAACCACCACGTCCCCGCCGGGCTACGAACCGCCCCGGCTACAGTCCGAGGGCGTGCGCCGCAGCCTGGGCCCGAGCCACGAGTTCGGCGCGCTGCTCGGCGACACGCACCGGAGCGGTTCCGCCGGCACCGGTGCGGGAGGCGACGGATCCCTCGATCGTCAGCACCTCGCGCACCGCGGGGACCAGATGCGGTGACACCGAGAGCAGCAGCTCGTCGGAGGCATCCTCCAGTCCGATCCCGTGCTCCTCGCAGGCCCGCACGAGCGCGCCGGAGATCTCGTGCGCGTCGCGGAACGGCACCCGCTGCTTCACGAGCCACTCAGCGACATCCGTCGCGAGCGAGAAACCCTGCGGGGCGAGCTCGGCCATGCGCGCGGTGTCGAAGCGCAGCGTCGCGATCATGCCGGCGAATGCGGGCAGCACGACCTCGAGCGTCTGCACCGAGTCGAAGACCGGCTCCTTGTCCTCCTGCAGGTCGCGGTTGTACGCGAGCGGGAGTCCCTTGAGCGTGGCCAGCAGACCGGACAGGTTCCCGATCAGTCGACCGGACTTGCCGCGCGCGAGCTCGGCGATGTCGGGGTTCTTCTTCTGCGGCATGATGCTCGACCCGGTCGAGTAGCCGTCGTCGAGGGTCACGAACCCGAACTCGCGCGTGTTCCAGAGGATGATCTCCTCCGACAAGCGCGACAGGTCGATGCCGGTCATCGCCGTGATGAACGCGAACTCCGCGACCACATCGCGCGCCGAGGTGCCGTCTAGCGAGTTCTCGGCCGGACGGTCGAGGCCCAGCTCCGTCGCCACGAGCGCAGGATCGAGGCCCAGCGTCGAACCGGCCAGCGCTCCCCCGCCGTACGGCGAGACGCCGGCGCGACGGCGCCAGTCGACGAGGCGCTCGAGCTCACGCACCAGCGGCCAACCGTGCGCCTGCAGGTGGTGGGCGAGCAGCACCGGCTGCGCATGCTGCAGGTGCGTGCGTCCGGGGAGGATCGCGGCGGGGTGCGCTTCGGCCTGGGCCACGAGCGCGTCGATCACCCGCAGGATGTCGCGGGCGATCACCCGCGCGTGGTCGATCAGATACATGCGCACGAGCGTGGCGATCTGGTCGTTGCGACTGCGGCCGGCACGCAGGCGGCCGCCCAGCTCCGGTCCCAGCTCCACGATCAGCGCCTGCTCCAGCGCGCCGTGGACGTCTTCATCGGTCGGCGCAGGCAGCAGGGTGCCGTCGGCGACCTTGCGGGCGACGGCGTCCAGTCCCTCGTGCATGCGCTGCGCCTCGTCGGGCTCCAGGTAGCCGGCGGCGGCCAGTGCCGTCGCGTGGGCGTGGGAGCCGGCGATGTCGTAGGGGGCGAGGATCCAGTCGAAGTGGGTGGAGCGGCTGAGCTCCACCAGCTCCGGGGAGGGGCCGGTCGCGAACCGGGCACCCCAGAGCGCGCCCTCGTTGGTTCCTTCGTGCGTGGCGTCGGCCATCAGTCGTCCTTCTTGCCGAGCAGCCAGACCAGCAGCGCTTTCTGGGCGTGCAGGCGGTTCTCCGCCTCGTCCCAGACCACGCTCTGCGGGCCGTCGATCACGCTGGAATCCACCTCGTACCCGCGGTCGGCGGGGAGGCAGTGGATGAAGATCGCTTCGGAGTCGGCCAAAGCCATGGTCTCCGGGGTGACCTTGTAGGAGCCGAGGTCGCGGATCCGTGCGAGCTTCTCCTCCTCCTTGCCCATCGACACCCAGGTGTCGGTGACGATGACGTCGGCGCCGGCCGCCGCCTCGACCGGGTCGGTGTAGAGCGTGATCGAACCGCCGGTCTCGGCGGCGCGGCGGTCGGCGTCCTCGATCACGTCGGCGCGCGGTGCGTAGTCGGCCGGTGAGGCGATACGCACGTGCATACCGGCGGTGACACCGGCGAGCGCGTACGAGTGCGCCATGTTGCTCTGACCATCGCCGAGGAACGTGAGGGTCAGCCCCTTCAGCTCGCCCTTGTGCTCGCGGATCGTCAGCAGATCAGCGAGCAGCTGGCATGGGTGGAAGTCATCGGAGAGGGCGTTGATGACCGGCACCCGGGTGCCGCGGGCCATCTCCTCGAGCCCGGACTGCGCATACGTGCGCCACACGATCGCCGCGACCTGACGCTCGAGCACACGCGCGGTGTCGGAGGGGGTCTCCTTGCCGCCGAGCTGGCTGTTGGCCGTCGAGATGATCAGCGGCGAACCGCCCAGATCGGCGATGCCGACTGCGAACGAGACGCGAGTGCGGGTGGAGGACTTGTCGAAGATGACCGCGACGGTCTGGGGGCCGGCGAGGCTCTTGTCCGCCCACCGGTCCTTCTTCAGCTCCAGCGCGAGCTCGATGATCTCCGCCTGCTCGGCGGGAGTCAGGTCGTCATCGCGCAGCAGGTGACGGGTCATGCGGAAACCTTTCCGGGGAGGGATGCCTGGACGTCGGCGAGCACGGCCGTGAACAGCTCACGGAACTCGCTCAGCTCGGCGTCGCCGATGGTGAGAGCCGGTGCGATGCGCACGGTCTCGGGGTTCGCAGCGTTCACGATCAGACCGCGCTCCTGCGCCGCGGCGACCACGGCACCGGCGACCGGCTCCGACAGTGCCACGCCGATCAGCAGCCCGCGACCGCGCACCGCGGTGATCAGCGGAGAATCGATGCCGAGGATGATGTCGCGCAGCTCGATCCCGCGCTTCGCGGCGTTCTCGACCAGACCCGCATCCTCGATCTCGGCGAGGACCGCATCGGCGACCGCCGTCGCCAGCGGGTTGCCGCCGAAGGTCGAACCGTGGGATCCCGGCGTGAACAGCGCACTCGCCGACCCGTAGGTCACGAGCGCACCGATCGGGAAGCCGCCGCCGATGCCCTTGGCGAGGGTGATCGCGTCGGGGGTGATGCCCTCGTGGCTGAAGCCGAACCAGGCACCGGTGCGACCGGCTCCGGTCTGGATCTCATCCACGATCAGCAGTGCGCCGTGCTTCAGCGTCAGCGACCGGGCGGCCGCGAGGTACCCCTCCGGAAGCTCGACGACGCCGGCCTCCCCCTGGATGGGCTCGACGATCACGGCAGCCACGCGGCCGTCCATCGCGACTTCGAGCGCCTCGACCGTCGCCGGGATGTGCTCGACGCCACCGGGCATCGGCTCGAACGGCGCGCGCATCGACTCCTTCGCCGTGAGCGCGAGCGATCCCATGGTGCGGCCGTGGAAGCCGTTCTCCAGTGCGATGATGCGGGGGCGTTCAGTGCCGCCATGCAGACGGGCCAGCTTGAACGCGGCCTCGTTGGCCTCGGCGCCGGAGTTGGAGAAGAACACCCGGCCGTCGATGCCGGCACCGGCGAGCCGCTTCAGCCGTGCGGCGAGCGCGAGCTGCGAAGGAGTCGCGAAGTAGTTCGAGACGTGCGCGAGCGTGGCCGCCTGCCGAGACACCGCTTCCACGAACACCGGGTGCGCGTGGCCGAGCGAGGTCACCGCGATGCCGGCGAGGAAGTCGAGGTGGCGTCGCCCTTCCGAGTCCCAGAGGTAGGAGCCCTCACCGCGCGTGAGCAGCGCGAGGCGCGGCCCCGCGTTGAGCACCAGATCGCGGTCTGCGTCGTCCTGCCAGATGGTCATCCTGCCACCACTTCCGTTCCGATTCCTTTGTTGGTGAAGAGTTCCACGAGCACCGAGTGCGGCACCCGTCCGTCGATGATGGCCGCGGCATCCACGCCGCTCTCGACGGCCTCGAGGCACGCGCGCATCTTCGGGATCATGCCCGACTCGAGGCTCGGCAGCATCTCGATGAGAGCTGTGGAGGTGAGGTGCGACACGAGCGAGTCGCGGTTGGGCCAGTCCGCGTACAGGCCGGGCACATCCGTGAGGATCACGAGCTTGCGGGCGTTCAGCGCCACTGCCAGAGCGGATGCCGCGGCATCCGCGTTCACGTTCAACGAGTGCCCAGGGTGGTCGAGATCCGGCGCGATGCTGGAGACGACGGGGATGCGGCCGGCCGCCAGATGGTCGAGGACCGGGGTGGGGTCCACCTCCACCACGTCGCCGACGCGGCCGAGGTCGACCTCTTCCCCGTCGATCATGACGCCACGGCGACGCCCGCCGAACAGACCGGCGTCCTCACCGCTGAGCCCGGTGGCGATGGGGCCGTGGGAGTTGATCTTGGTGACGAGCTGCGGGTTGACCTGACCGGTGAGCACCATGCGCACCACGCTGATCGCCTCGGTGTTGGTGACCCGGTAGCCGCCCTTGAACTCGCTGGGGATGTCGAGGCGCTGCAGCATGTCGGAGATCTGCGGGCCGCCGCCGTGCACGACCACCGGCTGCACACCGACGTACCGGAGGTAGGCGATGTCCTGCGCGAATGCGTCCTGCAGCTCTTCCGAGACCATGGCGTTGCCGCCGTACTTGACCACCACGATCTGATCGCGGAACTTCTTCAGCCACGGCAGCGACTCGATGAGGGTCGTGGCCTTCTGCGCGGCGACCTCGGCAGGAGTGTCCTGGATGTCCGTCATGAGGCGTACGCGCTGTTCTCGTGCACGTAGTCGTGCGTGAGGTCGTTCGTGAGGATCGTCGCGGTGGCCTCACCGATGCGCAGGTCGATCAGCAGATGCGTGGCGCGCGGGGTGAGGTCGACCTCTTCGCGCGGACGGTCAGGACCGCCGGCGGTGCAGACGCGCACGCCGTTCATCCAGACGTCGACGTCGTAGGGGTCGAACTGCGCTCCGGTGGTGCCGATGGCCGCGAGCACGCGTCCCCAGTTCGGGTCGTTGCCGAAGATCGCGGCCTTGAACAGGTTGTTCCGTGCGACCGAACGACCGACCTCCACGGCATCCTTCTCGGAGACCGCATGACGGACCTCGATCGTGATGTCGTGGCTCGCACCCTCCGCATCGCCCTGCAGCTTGACTGCGAGCTCCTGCGAGAGCTCGACCAGCGCCGCCGTGAACTCCTCGATGTCGGGTTTCACACCACTCGCACCGTTCGCGAGCAGGGTGACCTGGTCGTTGGTCGACATGCAGCCGTCGGAGTCGAGACGGTCGAACGTGCGACCCGTCGCGGCACGCAGGGCGGAGTCCGCTTCGAGCGCCTCGAGGTCGGCGTCGGTCGTGATCACGACGAGCATGGTCGCGAGCCCAGGGGCGAGCATGCCCGCGCCCTTCGCCATGCCCCCGATGCTCCAGCCGTCGCGACTGACGACCGCGGTCTTGGCCACGGTGTCGGTGGTCATGATCGCCTGTGCCGCGAGGTCTCCCCCGTCGGCGCTGAGTGCGGCGATCGCCTGCGCCGTGCCGTCGAGCACCTTGGCGCGGAAGACGTCGTCGCCGGTGCCGATCAGTCCGGTCGAGCACACCAGCACGTCACCCGCGCTGACGCCCAGGAGCTCTGCGGCCTTCTCGGCGGTCTGGTGCGTGGTCTGGAAGCCGAAGCTCCCGGTGAAGCAGTTCGCCCCGCCGGAGTTGAGCACCACGGCCTCGACGACCCGGTCGGCGATCACCTGCTGCGACCAGATGATCGGGTTCGCCTTGGCGCGGTTGCTCGTGAACACCGCGGCGCCGATCTTGCGCGGGCCGCGGTTGACGACGACGGCGACGTCGGGTTTACCTGTCGACTTGAGTCCTGCGACGACTCCGGCCGCTTCGAACCCGGCCGGTGCGGTGACGCTCACAGCGACACCTCGATGATGAGTGCCTCGATGGTCATGGTGCGACTCCGTTGATTGAGAGGGCGCGGTCCTCGGGAAGCCCGAGCGCGATGTTCATGGATTGGATGGCGGCGCCGGCGGTGCCCTTGACGAGGTTGTCGACAGCCGTGACGACCGTGACGCGGTTCGCGGCCCGGTCGATCGCGAGACCGATCAACGCCGTGTTGGCGCCGAGCACATCGGCCGTGCGCGGGAAGCTGCCTTCGGGGAGCAGGTGCACGAAGGGCTCGCCGTCGTATGCGCTCTCCCAGGCCTCGCGGATCTCGGCGTCGGTGACGCCCGCGACGATCGGCGCGGTGGAGGTGGCGAGGATGCCGCGCGACATCGGCACGAGCACCGGGGTGAAGGAGATGCGGATGCCGTCAGGGGCTGCCCCAGTGGATGCGGCGAGCGCCTGCCGGATCTCAGGGATGTGCCGGTGCGTACCGCCGACCGCGTAGGGGTTGGCGGTGCCGAGGATCTCGCTGGCGAGCAGGTTCGACTTCAGACTCTTGCCTGCGCCCGATGGGCCCACCGCGAGCACCGAGACGATGTCGCCCGGATCGATCACCCCGGCCGCGACGCCGGGCACCAGGCTCAGGCTGACCGTGGACGCATTGCACCCGGGGGCCGCGATCCTGGTCGCGCCACGAAGAGCTTCGCGCTGCTTCGTCCCGCCGACGAGCAGCTCGGGCACACCGTAGGACCACGGCTCATGGAAGGCTCCGCCGTAGAACGCGTCCCAGGCGTCCTGCGAGGTCAGCCGGTGGTCGGCACCCGCATCGATCACGAGCGGGGTGTCGCCGAGCGCGTCGGTGTACTGGCCAGACTGCCCGTGCGGCAGGGCCAGGAACACGATGTCGTGCCCGGCCAGGATCTCTGGGGTGGTGTCCTGCAGCGTCAGGCCCGCGAGCGAGCGCAGGTGCGGCTGATGCTGGATCAGCGGCTGCCCCGCGTTCGAATGTGCGGTGACGGTGCGGATCTCGATGTCGGGATGACCGGCGAGGAGGCGCAGAATCTCGCCGCCTGCGTAGCCGGATGCGCCGGAGACGGCGACGGAATACGTCATGCTTCTACCTTAACGGTCGGGCCCCTTCGACAAGGGCTCAGGAGAGTGGCCGAGGCGGCGACACCGGCACTCGACCGCCGGCTGGCAGGAGCGCAGGGGTCGCCTAAAGTCGGCGGTCGCCCCGGCGTCGGCGCACCACAACGACACTCGGAACGAGCGTCAGAGAAGCGGATACGGCCGAAGGCATGCCGCGACGATAGCGCGCCTCCGACAGCATCCGCAAATCTGGCACGTCATGTGGCGTCGCGTAGCCTGCCAGGCGCGGCGAAGAATTCCCGCTCATGTGCGCTGGACAGCGCGAAGGCGCGCCGCATGCGGGCGCGCGTCTCGACGTCCGCCTGCGCCGCAGCCTCGGTGACGTACGCGACCGCCTGGGCCGTCGCCTCCGCGAAAGCCGGGTCGGCGTAGGTCGCGAGCCAGGAGGCGTACGGATGGTCAGAATCCTGCGGACGGCTGCCGAACGCCCCGGCGTGCAGCCGCTCCCCGAGGTCGGTGTAGAGCCAGAAGCAGGGCAGGATCGCGGCGATCAGCTCGGGGTACCGACCGTCGAACGCCGTGGCGCGCAGATGGTCGAGGTACGCCACCGTGTCGTGCGCCGGCTCCGCCGCGAACGTGGCCGCGGTGACTCCCTGCGCCGGAGTGAGCCAGGAGGCGTGCAGCTCGAGCTCCCCGACGATCGAGCCATAGGCGGACTGCGCCCAGAACGCCTGCTCCGCAGAGGTGGGGGCACGCCGCGCGGCCTCCGCCAGCACGCGGGCGTACTCGCGCAGGTAGAGCGCATCCTGCGCGAGGTAGAAGACGAACGGCTCCCGCTGCAGCGTGCCGTCGGCGAGCGCGCGGATGAACGGCAGGGCGTCGATCTCGGCCCTGATATCCGCGATGCCGTCCCACCACTCGGCGGCCACGTCCGCAGCCGTCGGGCGGGTGCTCAGACCCCCGCGGGTCCAGAGTCCCGCGAAATGGTGGATGGGGCCATGCCCGCCACCCACGTCGAGTGCGCTGCTCTCGCGGAGCGACTCCCGCAGCCAGGCGCGCGCGTGCGAGACCGCAGCGACGGGATCCTGCCCCCGGGCGAGCAGCGTCGCGATCGCGGACGACAGGGAGCATCCGGTTCCGTGGGTGTTCGCGGTGTCGATGCGCGTACCCGTGAAGTGCTGCCGGCCCCCTGTCGCTGCGTCGATGAGGGCATCCGGCGCCTCCGCACCCTCGAGATGGCCACCCTTCACGAGCACTGCCGCTCCGATCTGCGCCGAGAGTGCTTCAGCTGCGGCGAGCGCATCGGACCAGCCGGTGATCTCCCGTCCCACCAGCACCGCGAGCTCCGCGAGGTTCGGCGTCACGACATCCGCGCGCTCGAGCAGTTCCCGGAGCGCCGATTCCGCTGCGGTGTCGAGGAGCCGGTCTCCGCTGGTGGCGACCATGACGGGGTCGACCACCACGATCGATGGACGGACGGCGTCGAGCCAAGCGATCACGGTGCGGACGGCCTCGGCATCCGCGAGCATCCCGATCTTGACCGCGTCGATGACGATGTCATCCGACAGCGCGTCGAGCTGCTGCCGCAGGAAGTCGGACGGCGGGACGTGGATCGCCCGCACGCCGCGGGTGTTCTGCACGGTCAACGCGGCGATCGCGGCCATGCCGTATCCCCCGTTGGCCGCGATCGACTTGAGATCCGCCTGGATGCCCGCCCCTCCGGAGGGGTCGCTGCCGGCGATCGTGAGCACGCGCGGCACCGAGACCGCCTGCCAGCGCCCACGGAACTCCTTCGCCGCCGCAGCCGGATCCTCGGCAGCGCAGAGCGCCGATACCACCGCGATCCCGACAGCGCCTGCGGCACGCAACGGCTCGATGTCATCGATCCCGACCCCGCCGATCGCCACGCACGGCAGCGGGCTCTCGGCCGCGAACTGCCGGAATCCCTCGATACCGAGGGCCGGCGGGTGGTCCGCCTTGGTGAGCGTCGGGCGGATGACACCGACCCCGAGGTAGTCGACCGTGCCCGGCGGAAGCGCGCGGACTGCGTCGAGGTGCTCCGGCGCATTCGCGGTGAGTCCGATCAGGGCATCGGGCCCGAGCTCCTGGCGCGCCCGCAGCACTGAGGCGTCACCCTGGCCGAGGTGGACACCGTCGACCCTGGCTCCGCGACGCCGCGCCTCGAGCGCCGCGTCCAGGCGGTCGTTGACGACGAGCAGCGCGCGACCGTCGATCGCTGCCGACAGGTCGAGCAGCTGCTCCACGACCTCACCGTCCGACGCGTGCTTCTCGCGGAGCTGCACGAGGCGCACTCCGCCGTCGACCGCGTGGCGGACGGTCTCGATCACGCCGCGTTCGCCGCACAGGGCCGCGTCGGTGACCAGGTAGAGCGACAGGTCGGCGCTCATCGGGCGCTCTCCTCGACGCGGGCAGCGACCAGGAGGTCATCCGGCTGCACGCCGGCGAGGGCATCGAGCAGGGCGACGGCGAAGCTGCCGGGCCCTGAGGAAACCACGGCGGCGCGCTCTGCGGCGATCGTATAGACGAGCGTGGCAGCCGCAATCGCGCTGAGCGCGGAGATGTCGGTCCCACGCGCGGCACCGAGGAATGCCGCCATCACGGCACCGAGAGCGCAGCCGCCGCCTGTGACGAGAGTGAGCAGCGGGTCGCCGTTCGCGATGCGGATCACGCGCTCCCCGTCGGTGAGCAGGTCGACCGGACCGGAGACCGCGACCACGCTGCCGTACCGGTGGGCCAGGGAGGTAGCCGCGTCGGCGGCCTCGTCCGTGCTGTCGGTGGCGTCCACACCGCGGCCGCCTCCGCTGAGTCCGGCGAGCGCGAGGATCTCCGAGGCATTGCCACGAACTGCCGTGGGGCGCAGCGCCACGAGTTCCTGCGCCAATGCTGTGCGCACCGGGAGCGCGCCGATGGCGACCGGGTCGAGCACCCAGGGCGTCCCGGCGGTCGAGGCTCCCTCTGCGGCCTCCAGGCTCGCGGCCTGCTGTTCCGGCGTGGGAGTGCCGAGGTTGATCAGCACCCCGGAGGCGATGCCGGCGAACATGCCGCTCTCCCCCGCGATGTCTACCATCGCGGGGGCAGCGCCCGTGGCGAGGAGCACATTCGCGGTGAAGCCGGTGACGACCGCGTTGGTGATGCAGTGCGTCAGGGGCGGAGTGGCTCGCAGTCTCGCGAGCAGCACCACCGCCTCGGACACCACGGTGGATTCGGACGATGGACGCAGACGATCGCTCAATGCGACATCCCTTCGCTAGTACGAACTAGATCAGGTTCGACGGGTCTGTTCTCAGCCGCGGTTGCGGCACCCCGTGTCACTGATCGCAGTCTAGCGAAGCGAGGTGCCGCTCAGAGGAGCTCGGCCAGCAGCGCGCGTTCGTCTTCTCGCGCGAGGCCCGCGCGCCGCTCGCGGTCGACGCCGCGCGCGATCTCATCGGCGACGACGCGGGCGATCGTGTCGTCGATCGCCCGCAGCGCTCCGCCTGTTCGATGGAACGCCGCGTTGGAGCGCGTCATGAACCCGGTCATGTCGGCGGGCAGCCACAGCGGCAGCGACCTCTCTCCCGACCAGTACGCGACGCCATGGTCTGCGAGCCAGTCTTCGTCGGCGATGACGGTCTCACCGCGGTGGCCGACAGCATCCTGGATCCGCAGGAGCACATCCTGCAGCGGATGCCGATCGCCGATCGCGTTCACCGCACCGCTGACGCCTGCTGCCGATGCCGTGATCACGTAGGCGGCGAGGTCGTCGACGTCGATCACCTGCGTCACACGGCCCTCCAGCGGCGGGAGCAGCACCGAGTCGCCCCTGGCGCGGGCGAACGCCGCTGCCCAGTAGCCGAACCGATCGCTGGGGTCGCCGTCGCCGACGATCAACCCGGGGCGCACGATCAGCGCCCGGTCGCCCAGCGCGCGCACCTGCTGCTCGGCGGCGACCTTCTCTGCCGCATAGTCGTATTCGTCGCCCGGCCTGGCCGCCTCATGCACCGGCGCGGACTCGTCGGCGCACACGGTCGCATCGTCGGCGTAGACCGACATCGACGAGATGTAAGACCATCGCTGCGCATGTGCCCCGAGCGCGGCCACGGCGGCTGCCACATGATCGGCCCGCGAGGAGATGTCGACCACGTGATCCCAGCCGCGGGCAAGCCCGTCGTAGGCGTCGGGCTGATCACGGTCGCCGCGTACGAGCGTCACGCCCGCCGGAGCAGGCCGCGCGCCGCGGGCGAGGCACGTCACCGCCGCTCCGTCATCCGCCCATCGGCGGGCGATCCGCCCGGAGAGCCAGCCGGTTCCGCCCAGGATCAGCACTTCCGTCATGACCCCATGTCACCAGCATCCGGAGCCACAGGGAAGAACTTCCGCTCAGAGCAGAGGCGTCGTCAGCGGGCGGAGAGGTCGTCGAGGCCTGCCAGCTGCGGGATCGTCCAGGTCGGATCCGGCCGCCAGTCGCGCCACTCGGCGTCGAACGGCCAGTCCCCCTCGCGGAACGACACGATGGCCGCATCCGCATGGCGCTCGATCTGCGCGGCCTGTTCTGCGCTGAGGCGCCCCTGTTCGATCGCGGCGATGACCTCGTCCTCGTCCTTCAGATGGATGCCGCCGGCCGCGTCGATCTCCACATCGAGGATATGGTCGGACGTGTACGTGTCGTGATCGGTACGCAGGTGCGCGTTCTCGAGGTTCACATACCACCCGGCGAACTCCCACTCCGGACCGGTCACGTCGCTCCAGAACAGCCACACCGACCACGCGGCGCCCGCAGGGGCGATCCGCAGGATGCCGTTGCCCCACCACTCCTCGACGATGCGCGTGCGCGGTTCGATCCAGCGGCGATCGAGCGGCACGCTGCGTACCCGCTGACCGTCCGGCGCGCCCTGACCCTCCTGGAGGGTGCCCGCAGCCAGCCACGCGACGAGGCCGCGTTCGTCGTCGCGCACCACCCGCGTCGGAGTGATCGTCGACGGCTCCCCCGGCTGCCAGCCCGGCTTGCGGTAGTGCCAGTCGATCTGCGCGCCGGGGGCGAGGAACGGTCCCTCGCCCAACGGGCGCACGCCCTCGGGCACGGCCGCCGGGGTGCTCTGCGGAAGGATGCTCATCCCGTCACGCTACCCCGGACAGACCGCGCCGTCGGTGTGAAACCCTGTCTGCGTGGGTGCTGCTCAGTCCCGCAGTGCCGCGCCGAAACGCTCTGCCGCGACAGCGACACCGGCGAGCTTCGCCTCGGTGGCCTCCGCTGCCGTCAGCGTGCGGTCGTCGGCACGGAAGCGCAGGGCGAACGTCAGGCTCTTGGAGCCGTCGGGAACGCCCTCGCCGCGGTAGTCGTCGACCAGACGCACGGACTCGAGCAGGGCACCGGCACCTTCTGCCAGTGCCGCGCGCACGTCACCGGCAGCCACATCGGCAGGAAGCGTCAGAGACACGTCCTGCGTGGCCGCGGTGAACGTCGACAGCGACTCGGCGACGACCCGCCGTCCTGCCAGCGACAGGATGAGGTCGAGGTCGAGCTCGAGCACGACAGCCCGTCCGGGAAGATCCGCGTCATCCGAGACCACGGGGTGCAGCTCACCGACGTAGCCGACCTCGGCACCGTCGACCTGCAGCGTGCCCGTGCGTCCGGGGTGCAGAGCGGCCCGCTGAGACTGCACGACGTCGATCTCGACACCGGCGGCGCTCGCGATGACCCGTGCGGCATCGAGCGCCTCGGACAGGCCCGCGGGCTCGGCCGGACGACCGGGCTGACGCGACACGATGTTGCCGGTGAGCAGCAGCGCGAGGTGGCGGTGCTGCGGCGGGATCGAGGCGTTCAGTGCGGCAAGCGTCTCGTCAGAGGGGCGCACGCCCAGCGGCGGGACCTCGTCGGTGCCGTAGGTCACGCCGGGCTCCGGGAGGAACACCGCGCCGGTTTCGAAGATCGCCAGATCGGTGAGCCCGCGCGCGATGTTGCGATGCGCGGTCTGCAGCAGACCGGGCACCAGCGAGCGACGCAGGAACGGCGCCTGACCGTCGAGCGGGTTCGCCAGACGGATGCTGGGCAGGTGCTCACCGGATGCGGAGCCGTGCAGGTCGTTCTGCGCCTCGGTCGTGAACGGGAACGCCGGGGTCTCGACGAAGCCGGCGGCAGCGAGCGCGTCGGCGACGCGACGGCGGCCCTGCTGCAGCGGCGTGAGGCCACGGCCGGACGGCGGCGTCGGCAGCACCGAGGGGATGCGGTCGAGTCCGTGGATGCGCGCGACCTCTTCGGCCAGCGTCCACTTGTCGGTCAGATCCGGGCGCCAGGTGGGCGGGATGACCGTCCACCCAAGGGTCCTTGAGCCTCCGTCCTGGGTCCCTGAGCCTCCGTCCTGGGTCCCTGAGCCTCCGTCCTGGGTCCCTGAGCCTCCGTCCTGGGTCCCTGAGCTTGTCGAAGGGTCGGCAACCGCCACCTCGGCGCCGATCGTGGTCAGCGCGCCGGTGATCTCGTCGTCGGTGTAGTCGACGCCGATGAGCCCCTGCACGAAGCCGGCAGGCAGCTCGATCTCGGCGACGAAGACCTCGGCGAACAGCGCGCCTCCCTCTTCCGTGAGCGTGCCGCCGGCCAGATCGACCATGAGGTCGGCGGCACGTCGCGCGGCCACGAACGGGATCAACGGGTCGACACCGCGCTCGAAGCGCTTGGACGCCTCACTGGGCAGCTTGTGCCGACGGGCCGTGCGCGCGATCGTGATGGGGTCGAAGGTCGCGGCCTCGATCAGCACGTTCTTCGTGGTCTCGCTCATCTCGGTCGTGCCGCCGCCCATGACGCCGGCCAGACCGATCGGACCGGAGCCGTCGGTGATGAGCAGGTCCTCGACGTGGAGCGCGCGGTCCTGGCCGTCGAGCGTGGTCATCTTCTCGCCCGGCGTCGCACGGCGCACCGTGATGCCGCCGTCGAGCTTGTCGAGGTCGTAGCCGTGCAGGGGCTGCCCCAGCTCGAGCATGACGTAGTTCGTGATGTCGATCAGCACGCCCAGCGAGCGCATGCCCGCCAGCGTCAACCGGGCGATCATCCACGGCGGGGTCGGACGCGAAGGGTCGACGCCGCGCACCACGCGAGTGACGAACTCGCTCGCACCGACACGGCCGCGCACCGGCGCGACGTCGTCGACGACGGTCGTGTGTCCGCTGCCCGGCTGCAGCTCCGCGAAGTCTCGGTCGGCGGGGTCGCGGAACGTCGCTCCGGTCGCGTGCGAGTACTCGCGGGCGACACCGCGCAACGAGAACGCGTAGCCGCGGTCGGGCGTGACGTTGATCTCGACAGCGACGTCGTCGAGCCCCAGCAGCGCGATCGCATCGGTGCCGACGGGTGCGTCGATGCCGAGGTCGGAGAGCACGACGATGCCGTTGTGCTCATCCCCCAGGCCGAGCTCCCGCGCCGACGCGATCATGCCGTCGGACACGTGGCCGTAGGTCTTGCGCGCGGCGATCGGGAACGGCCCTGGGAGCACAGCGCCGGGCAGGGTGACGATGACCTTGTCGCCGGCGACGAAGTTGTGCGCGCCGCAGACGATGCCACGGATACCGCCGTGTTCCTCGCCCACGTCGACCTGGCACCAGTTGATGGTCTTGCCGTTGGACTGCGGCTCGCCCTCCAGCGAGACGACCTGCCCGACGACGACGGGACCGGAGATCTCGAAGCGGTGCACGTCCTCCTCTTCGAAGCCGACCGTCACCAACGCCGCGAGGACATCCTCCGGCGCGGCATCCGCTGCCACATCGACGTACTCACGCAACCACGAAAGCGGGACGCGCATCACACCACCATCCCGTACTGCTCGCTGAAACGGACATCGCCCTCGGCCATGTCGCGCATGTCCTGCACATCGCTGCGGAACATGAGTCCCCGCTCGATGCCCATTCCGAACGCGAAGCCGCTGTACACCTCGGGGTCGATCCCTGCCGCGCGCAGCACGTTCGGGTTGACCATGCCGCAGCCGCCCCACTCGATCCAGCGCGCGCCGCCCTTGAAGGTCGGGTGCCACAGGTCGAGCTCGGCGGAGGGCTCGGTGAAGGGGAAGTAGTTGGTGCGGAAACGCGTCTTGGCCTCGGCGCCGAAGAGCTGCTTCGCGAAGTGATCCAGGGTGCCCTTGAGGTGCGCCATCGTGATGCCCTTGTCGATCACGAGGCCCTCGAACTGGGTGAAGACAGGGAGGTGCGTGGCGTCGAACTCATCGGTCCGGTAGACGCGGCCGGGGCACAGCACGTAGATCGGCACCTCACGGTCGAGCATCGAGCGCACCTGCACGGGGCTCGTGTGCGTGCGCATCACGAGGTGACGCGAGGTCGGGTCGACGTAGAACGTGTCCTGCTCCTGGCGCGCAGGGTGATCCACGTCGAAGTTGAGCGCGTCGAAGTTGAACCACTCGTGCTCGAGCTCCGGTCCCTCCGCGATCTCCCAGCCCATGCCGACGAAGATGTCGCACACCTGGTCCTGCAGGAGCGTGAGCGGATGCCGGGCGCCGACACGAGTGCGCGATGGCACGGCCGTGATGTCGATGCGCTCGGCCTCGAGGCGCGCGGTGACCTCGGCCGCCGCGAGTTCGGCTTCCTTCGCCGCCAGCGCCTGCGTGACCTGACCGCGGCCCTGGCCGACGAGCTTGCCGAACGCGGCCTTGTTCTCCGGCGCGACCTGACGCATCGACGCGTTCAGGACCGCGAGAGGCGATCCTTCGGCGACGTGCGCGGCACGGACGGCTTTGAGCTCGGCGGTGTCGGCGGCAGCACCGATCGCGGCGAGCGCTGCGGCGACGGCCGCTTCGACGGCTTCTGGGGTGATCTCGGGAGACTCAGACACGAGATAGGAGTCTACCGGCGCGGGGCGACGGGGTCAGACGGCGCCCGGCCCGTTGCCCATGTCGAACTTCCCCGCTCCGCGCTGCATCGCGATGACTTCGGTCAGTGTCGACTCGTCGTCCGCCGCGGGGTTTCCTCCGCCGACGATCGCCGAGACCTTCGGCGAGCGCCGCGTGCGGATCTCGACCCAGCGCGCGATGCCCGAGAGGATCAGGCACATGATGATGTAGATGCCGCCGATGACGAACGCGGACTGCAGGATCGGACGCCCCTGCTGCGAGGTCAGCTGCTTGGCGTAGTACAGCAGCTCGGGGTACGTGATGATGAACCCGAGAGCGGTGTCCTTCATCGTGACGACCAGCTGGGCGACGATGACAGGGAGCATGGCCCTGATGGCCTGCGGGAGCAGGATCAGACGCATCACGCCGCTCTTGCGGAGTCCGATCGCGTAGCCGGCTTCCTTCTGTCCACGCGGGAGGGATTCGATGCCGGCGCGCAGCACCTCGGCGAGCACCGAGCCGTTGTAGGCCATGAGCGCGATGACGACGGCCCAGTACGGGTCCATCTTCACCCCCACCACGGGGAGGCCGTAGTAGAGCAGCATCATGAAGACCAGCACCGGCACCGCGCGGAACAGCTCGGTGATCGCGGTCACGGGGATGCGCACCCACGCGTGCTCCGAGAGCCGACCGATCGCGAGCGTGAATCCGAGGATGATGCTGAGCACGGCGGCCAGCGCGAAGGCGGCCAACGTGTTGCCCAGCGCCTTGAGGATGCCCATCCACACGTTCGAGAAGGTGAAGACGTACCACTTCTCCGAGGAGAACTGCCCGGTCTCGAACATCCGCAGGATCACGAAGCCGACGATGGCGAGCACGACGGCGATCGTGACGATGGCGAGGATGCGGTTGCGGGCGATCGCCCGGGGGCCGGGGACGTCGTACAGTACGGAGCTCATCGCGCGATCCTCCATCGGTTCTCGAGATGGCGTTGCAGCCAGCTCATCAGCAGGACCAGCACCACGAACACCACGGCGACCCAGAGCAGGACCTCCATGGGGTTCCCAGGGCGGTCGGCGGAGTCGTTGATCGTGGAGCGGAGGGCCGCGAGTTCGGCGATCGAGAAGCCGGCCGCAACGGTGGTGTTCTTGAGGAGCGCGATGAACACGCTCATCATCGGGGGCACCACCGAGCGGAAAGCCTGGGGCAGGATGACCAGCGTCATCACCTGCCCGAACGGCAGCCCGATGGCGCGGGCGGCTTCGGCCTGACCCACCGGGACGGTGTTGATGCCGGCGCGCAGCACCTCGGCGACGTAGGTGGCCGTGTAGATGCCGATCGCGAGGATGCCGAGCACGGTGTTCGACAGGTCCGGCAGCCCGAGCTGCGGATAGCCGAACACGAAGAAGAAGAAGACGAGGGTCAGTGGAGTGTTGCGCACGATGTTGACGTACAGCGTGCCCACGCCCCGGGCGATCGGGATCGGAGAGACGCGCATGGCGCCGACGATCATGCCGAGCACCAACGCGATGATGCCGCCGATGAAGAAGACGAGCAGCGTGTTGCCGATCGCCTTGCCCCACAGGTCGAGGTTGCCGAAGATGACGTCCACGCCACCCTCCCTTCTTCAGGCTGGGTGGGGCGGCCTCTGTGGAGGCCGCCCCGTGTCAGATCAGTACGCGTCGACCGCGGGCTGCTCGACCTCGATGCCGGAGGAACCGAGGTTCTTGTCGAAGATGGCCTGCCAGATGTCGCCGCCGTCGGTGAACAGCTCGTTGATGTGCGCGCGCAGCACGTCATCGCCCTTGGCGAGTCCGACACCGTAGTTCTCCTCGGTGAACAGTCCACCGGTGACCTTGACGTCGTCCGGGTACTGGGCCGCGTAGCCGATGAGGATCGCCTGGTCGGTGGTGACCGCGTCGACCTTGCCGTCGATCAGGTCCTGGACGCAGGCGGAGTACAGGTCGTACTCCTGCGTCTTGATGTCGGGGAAGTTCGCCTTGATGTTCTGGATCGGCGTGGAGCCGGTCGCCGAGCAGACGGTCTTGCCGTTGAAGTCCTCGAGCGCCTCGGCATCGTCCGCGTCCGCCGCGACCAGGAGTCCCTGACCGGTGACGAAGTAGGGACCGGCGAAGTCGATGAGTTCCTTGCGCTTGTCGTTGATCGAGTAGGTGCCGACGTAGTAGTCGATGTCGCCGTTCACGATGGCCTGCTCGCGGTTCGCCGAGGCGATCGGCTTGAACTCGATCTTGTCCTCGTCGTAGCCGAGCGATGCGGCGATCCAGCGGGCGATGTCGACATCGAAACCGGTGCGCTCCCCCGAGGTCACATCGAGGTAGCCGAGACCGGGCTGGTCCTCCTTCACGCCGACGACGACCTTGTCGCGCTCCTTGATGGCGTCGAACGTGGGGCTGCCTTCGAGCTGCACGTCCGTGGCGACCTCGAACCAGGTGCTCTCCTCGCCGCCTTCCTCACCGCCGGTGCCTGCTCCGGGGCTGGACGGCGTGCCGCTGTTGCAGGCCGTGAGTGCCAGCAGCGCCGTGGCTGCGATGCCGATGCCTGCCAGTGTCCGTGTGCGTCGCATGTGCGTCTCCTTCGTGTGCTGTGTGTGCAGGGTCTGGGGTGCGATCAGTGCGTGAGGAGCTTCGAGAGGAAGTCCTTGGCGCGATCGCTCTTCGGGTTCGTGAAGAACTCCTCCGGAGTGGCCTCTTCCACGATCCGGCCGTCTGCCATGAAGACGACCCGGTCGGCGGCCTTGCGGGCGAAGCCCATCTCGTGGGTGACGACGATCATCGTCATGCCGTCGTGCGCGAGGTCGACCATCACGTCGAGGACCTCGTTGATCATCTCGGGGTCGAGCGCGCTGGTCGGCTCGTCGAACAGCATCACCTTGGGCTGCATCGCCAGCGCGCGGGCGATCGCCACACGCTGCTGCTGACCGCCGGAGAGCTGGGCCGGGAGCTTGGAAGCCTGCTTGGCGATGCCCACACGTTCGAGGAGCACCATGGCCTCCTTCTCGGCATCCGCCTTCTTCATGCCACGGACCTTGATCGGACCGAGCGTCACGTTCTCGAGGATCGTGAGGTGCGCGAAGAGGTTGAACGACTGGAACACCATGCCGACATCGGCACGGAGGTTCGCGAGCCCTTTGCCTTCGGCGGGGAGCTCCTTGCCGTCGATGCGGATCGAGCCGCTGGTGATCGTCTCGAGCCGATTGATCGTGCGGCAGAGCGTCGACTTGCCGGAACCGGACGGGCCGATCACGACCACGACCTCACCGGAGTTCACCGTGAGATCGATGTCGGTCAGTGCCTGGAAATCGCCATAGTGCTTCTGGACGTTCTCTACCACGACGAGGGCCGTACCTGAGGTCATCATTTCTCCAAACTAGCCACGCGGTGGTGCTCGCTCCACACAAACGGGGCGAGATTTACACGTTCGTAATGCCGAGGACGCCGGTGATCGACGTGCGGGCACAGGTGTCCCGCGGACCGTCCCTCACGGGCCGCGGGACCCCCGCAGCTGGTGCGATCGTCCCCCTGGCGTCGCAGTCCAGCGTGCGCCCGAACGGGCGCGAACACGTCGGATCCGAGGGAGGGAGAACGCCTCTGCCTTGATGTGCGGCACGAACTCAGTGGCATCGGGATTCTCCGTCGAATCGAGGTGATCGACATCAGAGTGACAGAGCCCGAGTGCTCTGTGAGAGTTCTTGAGTATTTCTTGAGGAGCGGGTGCGCGCTCTCAGCGCCGGGTCTCGCGGTAGTACTCCACCGCGCCGGGGTGAAGATCGACAGGGGCCGTGAAGATCGCCTGTCGGCGGTTCAGCAGCGCGGCGGCTGGCACCTCCACCGCAATGCGCGAACGGGCGTCGAACAGCGTCCTCAGCACATCGCGCACCACCGCGTCCGGCGTGGACTCCGCCGTGACGAGGTAGTTCGGCACGGCCATCGTGGGCGCCGGTGCCGTGAGCCCGTAGGTGCCGGCCGGGAAGTCCGCCGTGCGATAGACATCGGAGTAGCGGTCGTTGACCGCGTTGACCCACTCCTGCTCGACCGGGAGCAATCGCACCGGCAGATCGGATGCGAGGTCCTGGATACCGGGGGTCGGCAGACCGCCCACCCAGAAGAAACCGTCGATGTCCGACTCCTCCATCGCGCGGATCGACTCCTGCAGGTCCAGCTGCGGGTTCCGCACCGACGCCACGTCGACCCCGGCTGCGTCGAGCACGCGACGGGCGATCACGTTCACCCCCGAGCTCTCCGCCCCCAGCGACACGGTCTTTCCCGCGAGATCCGGGATGCCCTCGACATCCGAATCCGCACGCACCACGATGTGCACGTACTCGTCATACAGCCGCGCCACCGTCCGCACCGGAAGCGGATCGTGGAACGCTCCGACGCCGGCGACCGCATCCGCCGCCGCGTCGCCCTGCGCGAAGCCGAGCAGCGCTTCACCGCTGCCCACCTGCAGCAGGTTCTCGACGGAGCCGTCGGTCTCCTCGACTGCCGCGCGGACGCCGAGCGCGTCCGAGAGCTCGGCGGCGAGGTGGCTCCCGTAATCGAAGTAGACGCCGGTCGAGCCCCCGCCGGCGATCACGGCGGTGTCATCTCCCCATTCGCTCGCCCGCGGCGTGCACGCGCTCAGGGCCGCGACCAGCACCGCAGCCGTGATGACTGCCAGGACCCGCCTCCCTGCGGCGCTCATGCGATCACCCCTTCCGGCACTCGCAGCGCGACCATCAACCCGCCGCCTTCGGGCGATGAGACCGACAGCTCCGCACCGATCGACGAGAGGAGGTCGGTGGCGATCGCGAGCCCCAACCCCGAGCCCGGTGTATCGCCGCTGTCGGCGCTGCGCCAGAATCGGTCGGTCGCGGAACCGACCTGGTCCTCGGGAAGTCCGGGACCGTGGTCGCGCACGGTGATCACGGCCGTGTCGGCCTCACGGTGCGCGCCGACCTCGATCGTGCCCTCATCCGGCGAGAACTTGACGGCGTTGTCGATCACCGCGTCCAGGGCACTCTCCACGATCGTGCGATCCGTCACGCTCACGACCGCGTTCTCGCCGACGGCGCGGAACGCGATGCCGCGCTGAGCGGCGACCTCGCGCCACGCGTCGGCGCGCCGGGCTGCCACGACCGCCAGATCGACGGCGGAGAACATCGAGTCCGCCTGCCCTCGACGTGCGAGCCCGAGCAGCGTCTCGAGGATGCGGGCCATCCGCCGCCCCTCTTCTCGGGTCTCCTCCACATCACCCTGCCACTCGGGACCGAGCCCGGTCGAGAGGTGTTCGACGCGCAGCAGCAGGGCGTTGAGAGGGTTCCGCAGTTCATGGGAGGCGTTCAGCGCGAACTCCTGTTGCCGCGCCAGCACACGTTCGATCTCTTCGGCCATGCCGTTGAAGACACGGGTCATCCGTCGCAGCTCCGGAGGGCCGGTGTCCTCCGAGACCCGCGCGTGCATCTCGCCGCGCTCGATCGCGATCATCGCCTCATCCAGACGGCGCACCGGCGAGAGCACCCAGCGCGCCAGCTGGAACACGAGCAGCACGCCCAAGACGATCGACACGACCGCGATCGCCCCGAGCACCAGCATCTGCTGCAGGATGGCGGCACGTGGCGCCTCGACGTCGGCCGTGATCATGACAGCACCGATCACATCGCCGTCGTCGAACACCGGTTCCACCATGCCCGTGTCGGGGATCACCCAGGGGAACGCCGGTTCCGGTGCCTCCGCCCTTCGCCCCGAGAGCGCCAGGCGCACGCGCTCGGCCTCATCATCGGCCAGGACCTCGAGGCCGGGATCGCTCATCGCCCACGCAGCGCCCGTGAGGTCGAACACGACCACCTCGATCCCGTACACGTCCTGGAAGCGTCGGGCCTCCCCCTCGATCACGGTCGCACTCCCCGAGCTGAGCGCCTGCCGTGCGCTGGTCACGAAGTAGCCGAGGTCGCCCAGCTGCTCGGTGTAGAGCGCCTGCTGGATGCTGCGCGCCGCGCTGAGCCCTGTAGCCCCGCCGAGCGAGAGCAGGATGGCGATCAACGGCACGAGGAAGACGATGACGAGTCGGGTGCGCATCGCTCAGGCGCCCGCCAGCCGGTATCCGACTCCCCGTACGGTCTCGATCAGCGTGCGTTCTCCGGTCTTGCGACGGATCGCGCCGACATGCACCTCGAGCGAGTGCCCGAAGCCGCGCCAGTCGGTGTTCCACACCTCGCGGATGAGCCGTTCCTTGGGCACGGCGACACCGGGATAGCGTGCCAGCACCGCGACGATGTCGAACTCCTTGCGGGTGAGCTCGACCGGCACCTCGTCGATGAGGAGCTGCCGGGCGACGAAGTCGATCTGCACCTCCCCGTCGTGCACCACGATCCGCGCATCGGAGTCCGGTCGCACCGCACGTGAGCGCCGCGTGACCGCTTCGATGCGGGCCAGCAGCTCATGCACGTCGTAGGGTTTCACGACGAAGTCGTCGGCGCCGGCGCGGAGGCCCTTGATGCGCTCGGTGACCTGGCTCCTCGCCGTGACGACCACGATCGGCACGTCGGAGCGACCGCGGATCCGCCGGCACAGATCGATGCCGTCGACATCGGGCAGGCCCAGATCCAGCAGCACCACCTCGGTGTCGGCATCGAGGAGATCCAGGGCCTGAGCGCCGTCCGCAGCGCGAACGGTCGCATAGCCGGAGCGTGCGAGGAAGGCATCGAGAGCAGCGGCGACGCGTTCGTCGTCCTCCACGATCAGAATCCTCATCGATCCTGTCTCTCGTCGCGCAGCTCAGCCCGCAGCAGCGCGCTGGGCGAAAGCACTCTCATACAGGCAGACGCTGGCGGCGGTCGCCAGGTTCAGGGATTCCGCGCGACCGAAGATCGGCAGCTTCAGCACGCGGTCCGCGAGCTCCAAGGCCGTGTCCTCCAAGCCTCGGGCCTCGTTGCCGAACAGCCAGGCGGTGGGCTCCGCCAGCACACCGTCGGCACGCGCCGCGAGCAGGTCATCGCCCTTGACATCGGCCGCGAGGATGTTGAGCCCTGCCGCGTGGGCACGGTCGACGACATCAGCCAGATCAGCGGCGACGGAGACCGGCAAGTGGAACAGCGAGCCTGTCGTCGCGCGCACCACCTTGGGGTTGTAAGGGTCGACGGTGCGACCGGTCAGCACGACGGCGTCCGCCCCTGCCGCATCGGCCGCGCGGATGATCGTTCCGAGGTTGCCCGGATCACGCACCTCCTCGCAGATCGCGACGAGTCGAGGGCGTGCGGCGAACACGTCGCGCACGGATGTCGGCATCTGTCGGACGACCGCGATCAGCCCCTGCGGGGTGACCGTGTCTGCCATCGCGTTCAGGACGTACTCGGTGACGTACTCGACGTCGATGTCGGCATCCGCAGCGTTTGCACGGATGTCCGCATGCTTCTCCCAACCTGTCGGCGTCGCGAACAGCTCGACGATCGACTCAGGGCGGTAGGTGAGCGCTTCGCGCACGGCCTGCGGACCTTCGAGAAGGAACAGACCTGTCTCGGTACGCGCGCTGCGCTTGGTCAGCTTCGCGACAGCACGGACTCGGGGGGACCGGGGGTTCTCCAGCACGTGTCACAGTCTAAGAGGCGCGAGGCGCCCGAAACGCCAATCCGCGCTCGACGCGGCACGGGGACGACGAAGGGCGCCCTCCCGAAGGAGAGCGCCCTGAGCAGCGTCTGATGCTTACGCAGCCGACTTCGGCGCGTTGACGTCGGAAGGCAGAGCCTTCTTGGCCGTCTCGACCAACGTCGCGAACGTGGCTGCATCGTTGACCGCGAGGTCGGCGAGCATGCGACGGTCGACCGTGACACCCGCGAGGCCGAGGCCCTGGATGAAGCGGTTGTAGGTCATGCCGTTCAGGCGAGCCGCAGCGTTGATGCGCTGGATCCACAGACGGCGGAAGTCGCCCTTGCGCTTGCGACGGTCACGGTACGAGTAGACCAGCGAGTGGATGACCTGCTCTTTGGCCTTGCGGTAGAGGCGCGAACGCTGACCGCGGTAACCCTTGGCGCGCTCGAGGATGACCCGGCGCTTCTTGTGGGCGTTTACTGCCCGCTTGACTCTTGCCATTTTCCTATGTTCCTATTCGTGCGTCGGGCGCGTCAGCGGCCGAGAAGCTTCTTGGCGACCTTGGTGTCAGCCTTCGACAGCACCTGGTCCTGGTTCAGACGACGGGTGCGACGGCTCGACTTGTGCTCGAGGTTGTGGCGCATCCCGGCCTGCTGCTTCTTCAGCTTGCCGCTGCCGGTGATCTTGAAGCGCTTCTTAGCACCCGAGTGGGTCTTCTGCTTCGGCATCTTCTCTTCCTTCGTCATGCGCCTTCTCAGGCGACGTTGTCAACCCGCGGTGCGGGAGTCTGGGGGCGGGAGTTACTCCGCGGGAGCCTCAGCCGGAACATCCGACTCGCTCTTGGCGTCACGGGCAGCCTGCTTGTTCGCAGCGCGCTGTGCGTCACGCACGGCGTTCTGCTCCTGCTTGGCCTCGGACTTGCTCTTCAGCGGAGCCACGACCATGACCATGTTGCGGCCGTCGATGGTCGGGTTCGACTCGACGGTTCCGAACTCGGCGACGTCCTCGGCGAACTTGCGCAGCAGACGAACACCCTGCTCTGGACGCGACTGCTCACGACCGCGGAACAGGATCATGGCCTTGACCTTGTCGCCGGCCTTGAGGAAGCCCTCGGCGCGCTTGAGCTTGGTCGTGTAGTCGTGCGCCTCGATCTTCAGACGGAAACGGACCTCTTTGAGGATCGTGTTCGCCTGGTTGCGACGCGCTTCCTTTTCCTTCTGGGCGGCCTCGTACTTGAACTTGCCGTAATCCATGATCTTGACCACGGGCGGCTTCGAGTTGGGGGCGACCTCTACGAGGTCGAGGTCGGCTTCCTGCGCAAGGCGCAGCGCCGCCTCGATGCGGACGACGCCGATCTGCTCACCCGCGGGGCCGACGAGGCGGACCTCGGGGACGCGGATGCGCTCATTGGTGCGGGGATCGCTGATGCGGAACTCCTTAGACGATGTGTTTCGGCCACCGTGACGCTGTCTGCATCACGGGCGAAATCGGAATCGTCCCCACCCACCGGCATTCAGACGCCGGCTCTGCACCCTGCCTGCCGGTTCCCTCGTACGAGCGGAGCCGGTGGAGTACAAGACCCGGTAGCCTTGAACGGCAAGCGCGGGTGGGAAGTGAATCCTCTTTCGGTCCAGAGCATAACGCTCCGGAGCCCGGCAAAGTCTAACAGAAAGCAAGGCGAAGTGACGACTCAGGGCCACGAGGCAGACCGCGAGCGGGAAGAGCGCTGGGCACGGCAGGAGGAAGCAGCGGCATCCGCCACCCGTGACATCGCCGATGTTCCGGCCGTCGAGGTGATCACCACCGCCGCCGTGCACCTCATGAGTGCCGCAGCCGTGAAGCTCGGCCTCGCCGACGAACCCGATGCGGCGGCGCAGCTCGACCTCGATGAGGCGCGCAAGCTCATCAACGCGCTTGCCGGCCTCATCACCGCCGGTGCTCCGGAGATCAGCGACATGCACGCGCGGTCGCTGCGCGATGGCCTGCGGTCCCTGCAGCTCGCTTTCCGCGAAGCCTCTGTCATCCCCGACCCGATCGGCAAGGGTCCGGGCGAGAAGTGGACCGGGCCGGTCAACTAGGTACGTCGGGTTGCGCGGGCCGGGACGCCGCTTCCCTCGCAGAACGGGGACCCTCCCGCTTCGCGGGCCCCTCCCGATGCTCGCTCCCGCGACGTCCCGACCCGCTCCGCGGTCGCCCTCGTTGAGGCCGGTGGGAGCAGCAGAGGGCTTCTATGCGCTGCGGCGGAGCTTGACGGTGAGCGAATCGGCCAGGACGGCGATACGGTCATCGGCGGCCCAGCGCTGCGCCAGGCGGGACAGCACGGCGTCGAGCACCTCGCGCTCCAAGCCGTCGACCAGTTCCAGGATCACGACGAGCTCGGGGCCGCGGAGGCGGGCATCCGGATCCCCCGAGGCGACCGCCACATCGATCACGGCGAGCTCGTGCGCGACGCTCTCCTGGAGCGCGGTGTACACCTCGGCGGAGAGGAAGCTCGGCTCCCAGGTATGCCCCTGGGCGATCGCCCAGACCGCAGGTCGCCGGAAGACGAACTCGGTGTCGGATGTCGGATCGAGCACGATGAGGTCGGTGTCCTCCGCGGACGCCGCCAGGGCAGCCCGAAGCGCCTCGACCGGGATCGGTCGTGCCGCGGGATCCCACTTCTGCATCGCCTCGACGGAGGAGAACACCGGCTGCACGCGACGCCCGTCCGGGGCTGCGACGGTCACGATCGACAGTTCCTGCGTCTTGTCGACAGCCAGACCGCTCGGCGCGATGCCCTCCTCGCCCTTCTCGGCGATCAGCGGGATCAGCACCCGTGCGGAACGGAAGGCATCGACGACCTCGACCTGACTGCCCTCGCCTGCACGGAAGCGCAGGAGGGCGGCGAGCAGTGCGGGGTCGGCGGAGCCGTCATCCTCCGCATGCGGGTTCGACTCGAAGCTGCGCCCCTCCCAGGGGACGCCCGCGGAGTCCCCGCGGTTCGCGGCAGCGTGCCCGTGGTCACCGTGACCGCAGGCGTCGTCAGTCCCCTGCGACATCCAGCGCCTCGGCCAGCGTGAACGCACCGGCGTAGAGAGCCTTGCCGACGATCGCGCCCTCGATGCCGAGCGGCACGAGCTCGCGCAGCGCCGCGATGTCGTCCAGATTCGAGATTCCCCCGGAAGCCACGACCGGCTTCGGGGTGCGCGATGCGACCTCGCGCAGCAGTTCGAGGTTCGGTCCGCGCAGCGTGCCGTCCTTGGTGACATCGGTGACGACGTAACGGCTGCATCCGGCGTCCTCGAGGCGGTCGAGGACCTCCCAGAGGTCACCACCCTCCTTGGTCCAGCCGCGTGCTGCCAGAGTCGTGCCTCGCACGTCGAGACCCACGGCGATCGCCTCGCCGTAGCGTCCGATCACGTCGGCGGCCCACTCGGGGTTCTCGAGAGCCGCGGTTCCGAGGTTGATGCGGGTCGCGCCGCTCTCGAGCGCCGCTTCGAGGGTCGCATCGTCGCGGATGCCACCGGACAGCTCGATGTTGACACCGCGGTACTGCTTGATGACCTTGCGCAGGATGGGGGCGTTGCTGCCGCGACCGAACGCAGCGTCGAGGTCGACGAGATGGATCCACTTCGCCCCCTGCGACACCCACTCCCCTGCGGCATCCAGCGGGTCGCCGTAGTTGGTCTCGGTGCCGGCCTCGCCCTGCGTGAGGCGAACGGCCTTTCCACCGGCGACGTCGACGGCCGGGAGAAGCGTGAGTGAGGGAGACTGCGCGAAGTCGTTCATGGGTTCCTAAGGTGAGGATTCAGATCAGCGGTCCGAGCACACCCGTCACGGACGCACGAGAACCGAGAGTATCGCGACCCTGGTCACCCTCCAAATGCAGGGGAAACGTGACGGAAACGCACGGGATAGGCTGAGTCATCATGTCCGGACCCCACGAAGAAGCCACACCGGGTACCGGCGCGCGTCGACGCGACGATCAGCCCCCGCTCGTCGAGTCTGTCCCGCTCTTCTCGACCGACGCCCCCGCGGTTCCTCCGCGGCCGGCGACGGCACCCACGCCACCGGCTCAGCCGCCGTACCGCCGTACCCGTGCAGAGGCCCGCGAAGACCGCGCCCCGCAGCCATCCGCACCTCCGCGCCCGCTGCCGCCGGCGCCGGTGACGCCGCCCACGGGGACGTCACCGGCATCCCAGGTCGCCGTGCCGGCCACGGCCCCCACCGACACCGTCCCCCGCCGCCCGCTCGCGCCCGGCCCCGCGGGTGCATCGACCTCACCGACGGCCGTGCCCCGGATGCCCGCGGCCCCGACGCCGGGGCTTCAGGCACCCACGCCAGGGATTCAGACACCGACGCCGCCTGTCGTCCCGGCCTCATCCAGATCCGCGCCACCCGCACCTGCACCCTCGGTGCCGGCGTCCTCGGCGCCTGGGCCTGTGCCGTCGACCCCGGCACACATCGAGGCGGAATCACGTCGTGAGCAGCGGGTGCGCGAACGGGACTCGTTCCTGCAGACCGAGCGCCCCGAGGAGCCGGCCCGTGAGGGCGCCCGCGGCGCGCTCAACCGCCTCGGCCTGCGCATCCGTCCTTCGGCGGACGAGCAGTCGGCTCGTGACGACGAGCTCGCGGTGAGTCAGCACTGGCCAGGACCGCGCACGATAGCGGTCGTGAACGGCAAAGGGGGCGCCGGGAAGACCCCGACGACCATCCTGCTCTCCGCCGTGTTCGCCCGCTACGGCGGCGCCGGAGTGCTCGCGTGGGACAACAACCAGACGCGTGGCACGCTGGGCTGGCGCACCGACACGGGAGCGCACGATCGCACGCTCCTCGAGCTGCTCCCGGAGTCTCAGCGACTGCTGGGCACCGGAGCGCAGTCCGCTGATCTTGCGCATTTCATGCACCATCAGCCCCGCGAGAAGTACGACGTGCTGCGCTCGAAGCCGATCAGGCTCGCTCACGAGAACCGGCTGAGTCCGACGGACGTCGACGCGATCCACTCCGTCGCGGCGAAGTTCTACCGACTGATCGTGATCGATTCCGGCAACGACGAGTCGGACCCGATGTGGTTGCGGATGATCGACCATGCAGACCAGCTCGTGATCGCGACCACGACGCGCGCGGATCACGCCGAAGCCGGAGCCCTGCTCATCGAGGCACTCGAGGAACGAGACGAGAGGTCCGCGCGGCTGGCGCGTCAGTCCGTCGCCGTGGTCTCCCAGGCCGATCCGAAAGCGACGGCTGCCGAGCTCGATCACGTCACCAACGGCTACCGCTCCCTGTCACGGGAGGTCGTGAGCATCCCGTTCGATCACGAGATGGTCGACGGCCCGCTTCGCTACGGCGCATTGCACAAGCGCACCCAGCGGGCGTGGCTGTCTGCAGCAGCAGCCGTCGCCCGCGGTTTCTGAGCCGTCGAACTCCTCAGGCTCAGCGGAGGCTGCCGACCCAGTTCCGCAGGAGCTGGATGCCGGCCTCCCCCGACTTCTCCGGGTGGAACTGCGTGGCCGAGAGCGGCCCGTTCTCCACGGCGGCGAGGAACGGATCGCCGTACGTGGTCCACGTCAGCACCGGCTGCGGGAACGGCGGGATGACGTCGAGCTCCCAGGACTGCGCGCCGTAGGAGTGCACGAAGTAGAAGCGCTCCTCCTCGATGCCCTTGAAAAGCACGCTGTTCTCGCCAGGGCTGACCGTGTTCCACCCCATGTGCGGGAGCACGGGCGCGTTGAGCTCGGTCACGGCGCCCGGCCATTCACCGAGGCCCTCCGAGTCGACGCCGCGCTCGACGCCGTGCGCGAAGAGCACCTGCATGCCGACGCAGATCCCGAGCACCGGGCGTCCGCCGGCGAGACGACGGTCGATGATCTCGTCGCCCCCGTGCGCGTGCAACGCATCCCGCACCGCCGCGAACGCTCCCACGCCGGGCACGACAAGGCCGTCGGCCTCGAGCGCCTCTGTGCGGTTGCGCGTCAGCACCGCGTCGGCCCCGGCGGCGGCGAGGGCCTTGACGGCGGAATGCACGTTCCCCGACTCGTAGTCGAAGACCGCGACCTTCGGGGCGCGCGTCACAGCGCGCCCTTGGTCGACGGAATGCCCTCGACGAGGGGGTCGAGCGCCTTGGCCTGACGGAATGCGCGCGCGAACGCCTTGTACTCCGCCTCGGCGATGTGATGCGGGTCCCGGCCTCCGAGCACGCGCACGTGCACGGTGAGACCGGCATTGAAGGCGATGGCCTCGAACGAGTGGCGCACGAGCGATCCGGTGAAGTGACCGCCGATGAGGTGGTGCTCGAACCCGACCGGCTCCCCCTCGTGCACCAGATAGGGACGGCCGGAGATGTCGACGACGGCCTGCGCGAGCGCCTCGTCGAGCGGCACCAGGGCGTCGCCGTAGCGGGAGATGCCGGACTTGTCTCCCAGCGCCTCGAGGATCGCCTGCCCGAGCACGATCGACACGTCCTCCACCGTGTGGTGGGCGTCGATGTGGGTGTCGCCGGACGCCCGCACTGTGAGGTCGGTCAGCGAGTGCTTCGCGAAGGCGGTGAGCATGTGGTCGAAGAACGGCACCGAGGTGTCGATGCGGCTCGCGCCGGTTCCATCGAGGTTCAGGTCGAGTTCGACGGTGGACTCCGACGTGCCGCGCACGCGGCTCGCGGTGCGCGGGGTCAGGGCGAGGCTGCTCATGATGCCGAGTCTATCGAGGCGAGCGCTTCGAGGAACGCCGTGGTCTCCGCCTCGGTGCCCGCCGTGACGCGCAGGTGGCCGGGGATGCCGACGTCGCGGATCAGTACGCCCTGGTCGTAGAGCTTCTGCCATGTCGCCTTCGGGTCGGCCACTCCGCCGAACAGCACGAAGTTGCTCCAGGATTCGTGCGGCGTGTAGCCGAGTGCCTCGAGGGTCGCGGTGATCCGGTCACGCTGCTCGACGATCTCGTCGACCATGCCGAGCATGACATCGGCGTTGCGCAGCGCGGCGACCGCAGCCGCCTGGGTCAGTGCGCTCAGGTGATACGGCAACCGGACGAGCCGGAGCGCATCGATGAAGCCGGGGTCTGCCGCGAGATAGCCGACCCGCGCACCGGCGAAGGCGAACGCCTTGCTCATCGTGCGCGAGACCGCCAGGCGCGGACGCCCCGCGAGCAGCGACAGCGCCGAAGGAGCGTCGCGCGGGGCAAACTCCTGGTACGCCTCATCGACCACCACGACGCCGCGCGCAACCTCGTACACCGCTTCGATGACATCGAGGCCGAGGGGCGTACCGGTCGGGTTGTTCGGCGAGCAGAGCAGCACGACGTCGGGATCGACGGCCCGCACCTGGGCGGCGGCCTCGTCCGGCGTGATGGTGTAGTCGGGTTGGCGAGTGCCGCCGACCCAGCGCGCTCCTGTGCCCTGCGCGATCAGCGGATACATCGAGTACGTGGGCGCGAACCCGAAGGCGGTGCGCCCCGGACCGCCGAAGGCCTGCAGGATGTGCTGCAGCACCTCGTTCGATCCGTTGCCCGCCCAGATGCCGTCCGCCTCGAGACCGTGCCCGAGGTAGTCAGCGAAACCCTCACGGAGGGTCGTGAACTCACGGTCGGGGTAGCGATTCACGTCACGGATGGCGACAGCGATCTCATCGAGGATGTCGCTGGCCACCTCGTCGGGAATCGGATGGGTGTTCTCGTTCACGTTGAGGGCGATCGGCAGCGGCGCCTGCGGGGCACCGTACGGGGTCAGCCCGCGGAGGTCGTCGCGAAGCGGCAGGTCATCGAGGGAAGCGGTCACCCTACCCATGCTAGAACGCTCGGCGGGACGCCGAGAGCGTTCTGGCAGAGGGGCAGTGACGCTCGAGTGCGTCAGCTCGTGTACTGCGCGGGAATCGACAGCGACTGGCCGATCTGCAGCTCGCCGGTCTGCAGGAGGTTCAGGCGGGTGATCTCGCCGATGACCTCGCGCGGGTCGGCGGTCGGCGCGATCTCGCTGGCGATCGACCACAGCGTATCGCCGGGGAGAACCGTGACCGTCTCGAAGCTGACCGTTCCAGTGCTCTCGTTCGATGCGAGGGCGCTACCGCCGCTGATCGCGGCGAAGGCGATACCCGCAGCGAGTGGCAGGGCAGCGAGAGCGAGCAGCACGCGGCGACCGCGAACCGTCAGCCGAAGACGCGTCGCCGGACGAGCCGGGATGACTGCTGCGGTGCTGAAGGTGATGGTGCTCATGGTGTGCTCCTCTGCGTCGCCCCGTTACCGGGAGGATCAGCCACCTGCCGCACGGGCCGGTGGAAGTTGGCGTAGCGTTCGCATTCTGCACTCGGCCGGGAGGGCTGAATGCGAAGCTACGTTCCGAAGATATCTTCGAGTTCGAACATCTGTCAAGCTTTCTTCGAAACCGCAGCCGCCAATCCGCCGACACGCTCGAACAGATCTTCCAGATCCGCATGATTCTCGGATACGGTTTCGATAGGAACACCCCACCACGGGCCTCCGACATTCGAAGAGCGGCGTCGGAAACGCGTACCGAAGGAGCATGATGAGCGAGAACTCAGCCCCCGAGCCAGAGGCACCGCGCACGCGCCGTCGGAAGAGCCTGAGCCCCAAGCAGATGGCGATCCTCGAGGTCATCCAGGCCTCTATCGCCCAGCAGGGCTATCCGCCGAGCATGCGCGAGATCGGCGACGCGGTCGGACTCAAGTCGCTCTCCAGCGTGACGCACCAGCTCGGGCAGCTGGAGTTGAGCGGCTACCTCCGCCGCGACCCCGGCAAGACCAGGGCGATGGAGGTGCTGATCGATCTTCCCGGTTCCAGCACCGAGAACCCGGCTGATGTGGCGACGCCGGTCGGTGACGCCGCGCTCGTGCCGCTCGTGGGTCGCATCGCCGCCGGTGTGCCGATCACCGCGGAGCAGCAGGTCGAGGAGATCTTCCCCCTCCCCCGTCAGCTCGTGGGAAAGGGCGACCTCTTCATGCTCAAGGTGTCTGGTGAGTCGATGATCGACGCCGCGATCTGCGATGGCGACTGGGTCGTCATCCGCTCGCAGAACAGCGCAGAGAACGGTGAGATCGTCGCAGCGATGCTCGACGACGAGGCGACGGTCAAGACTTTCCGCCGACGTGACGGTCACACCTGGCTGCTGCCCCGCAACTCGGCGTTCGAACCGATCCTCGGTGATGAGGCCACGGTGCTGGGTAAGGTCGTCGCCGTGCTCCGCGCCGTCTGATCGCCTGGCGCGCATCGGCAGTGCAGCGCGCATAGGCTCGAGGCATGACTTCGCCCCACGGGTCCTGGCCCTCCCCCTTCTCGGCGGCATCGGTCGCCGTCTCGTCACCCCGCTTCGACGGAGCACGGTTCGTGGGAGAAGAGATCTGGTGGGGCGAGTCCGTGCCGACCGAGGGCGGTCGAGTGACCGTGCGGTCATCGACGGGACGAGAGGTCCTGCAGGGCCCCTGGAGCGCGCGTTCGCGAGTGCATGAGTACGGCGGAGGGGCGTGGACGGCTGATCCCGACGGCATCCTGTACTTCGTCGACGCCAGGGATCAGCGCGTCTACCGTCGCTCCGGCGACGGCGACATCACGCCGCTGACGCCCGAAGGCCCCGCGCACGGCGGTCTGCGGTGGCAGCATGGCCACCTGCTCGCAGTACGCGAGGATCTGACCTCCTCGCCCCATAGACGAGCGATCGTGGGCATCCCCCGGGACGGTTCCGCATCCGACGATGCGACCGCGATCCAGGTGTTCGCCGAAGGTCCCTCCTTCTTCGCGCATCCGGCCCTCTCCCCCGACGGCTCGCGGATCGCCTGGGTCGAGTGGAGCGGCGAGCGGATGCCGTGGGATGCCGCCGCGCTCCGGATCGCGACCGTGGACGGCCGCGAGGCAGCGTCACTCCCCGCTCAGGCGGCATTGCAACCCGAGTGGATCGCCGACGACGCGCTGCTCTACGCCGATGACCCCTCCGGGCGCTGGCTCCTGCATCGCATCCAGCTGGACGGGATTACCGCACGCGGCCCCGCCGAGATCATCGCCCCCGCGGATGCCGATACCGGCTATGGACTGTGGGTGCTGGGCAACCGGTGGTTCCTGCCGCTCGCCGACGGGCGGATCGTCGCGGTGCGCACGAACGGACGCGACCGCATCGTCGTGATCGATGCCGATGGCGATGTCCGTGAGCTGGACGTGCCCTGCGACGGGCATGTGAGTGTGGACGATGTCAGCGGCAGCCGCGTGCTGCTCTCCGGCAACGGCTCGCGCGTGAGCCCTGGCGTGTGGTGCGTGGACCTGGACTCCGGCGAGGTGACGGCGGTGCGTGGTGGCGAGAGCGTGGATCCCGCGTGGATGCCCGCCGCGCAACTGATCGACATCGAAGGCGCGCACGGTCCGGTGCATGCATACGCCTACGCGCCGGCGAACCCGGACGTCTCCGCCCCCGCCGACGAGCTGCCGCCCTATGTCGTGCTCGTGCACGGCGGACCGACCGCGCACGTGACCGGAGCCGCATCCGCCGCTGTCGCGTTCTACACGAGCCGCGGCATCGGTGTGCTCGACGTGAACTACGGCGGTTCGACCGGGTACGGCCGCGCCTACCGTGAGCGGCTGCGCGGTCAGTGGGGCGTGGTCGACGTCGACGACGTGATCGCCGCCGCACGAGGACTCGCCGACGTCGGGCTGGCCGATCCCGCGCGGATCGCGATCCGCGGCGGCTCCGCCGGGGGCTGGACAGTTCTCTCCGCCCTCGTGCGCGGTGGCGCGTTCGGGGCAGGCATCAGTCGCTACGGCGTCTCCGACCTACGGATGCTCGCGGAGGACTCGCACGACTTCGAAGCGCACTACATCGAGAGCCTGGTCGGTCCGCTGCCCGAGGCGGAACAGCTGTACATCGACCGCTCCCCGCTCTCCTCCGCGGCACGCATCGAGGTGCCCGTGCTCCTGCTGCAGGGAGAGGACGACCGCGTCGTTCCGCCCTCGCAGTCCGCGGCGATCCGTGACGCATTGGCCGCGCGCGAGATCGACCACGAGTACGTTCTCTACCCCGGAGAGGGGCACGGCTTCCGCCGGGCAGAGACCGTCGTCGACGCCCTGGAGAGGGAGCTGACGTTCCTCGGTCGCGTCTTCGGATTCCGTCCCCAGCTCTGATCCCGGGGTCGGCGGACTATTCTCCGACGCGATTGCGGAGCCGCATGGCCCGATCGGCCTCGCGGGTGTCCTGGCGCTCGCGCAGGGTCTGACGCTTGTCGTACTCGCGCTTTCCCTTCGCCAGAGCGATCTCGACCTTGGCCCGACCGTCGGAGAAGTAGAGCTTGAGCGGGATCAGCGTGTATCCACCCGCCGAGACGGCGTGCGCCAGCTTCGCGATCTCCTCACGGTGCAGCAGCAGCTTGCGCACGCGCTTGGCGGTGTGGTTCGTCCAATGCCCCTGGGAGTACTCCGGGATGTGCACCGAGTCGAGGAAGACCTCGTTGCCCTTGATGAACGCGTACCCGTCGCTGAGGTTGGCACGCCCCTGGCGCAACGACTTCACTTCGGTGCCCGTGAGCACCATCCCCGCCTCGTACGACTTCTCGATGTTGTAGTCGTGACGTGCGCGACGATTGGTCGCGATGACCTTCTCCCCGCGTTCCCTGGGCATGATGCTCTCCTGTGTGTCGATGAGCTCAGCGACATGGAACGGCTGAGCAGCCTTTCAGTCTATACCGAGCCTGGCGCCTGCACCCGACCGGGGCCGGGTCAGGTACGCAGCCAGCGTCTGATCGCGAACCCGGCTGACAGGGCGGCCAGCACGACGCCGATGCCGATCAGCACGGGCACCACGAGTGTGGCTTCCTGCAACGTGATCCAGGTCGTGATGAACGGCACCCGCCCGCGGAGATATCCGTTGACGCCGAAGTGCACACCGGCGACGACGGCCGCACTCGCGAGCGCGGATCCTAGGAAGGCCGCGAACACGCCTTCGAGCACGAAGGGGGTCTGGATGAACCTGTTCGAGGCGCCGACCAGACGCATGATGCCGATTTCCTTGCGTCTCGCATAGGCGGACAGCCGGATCGTGGTCGCGATCAGCAGCGTCGCCGCGATCAGCATCAGCACCGCGATACCCACCGCGATGTAGGTCGCGACCGTGAGCGCGGAGAAGAGGGGTTCCAGATACTGGAGTTGGTCCTTGACCTGCTCCACGCCCGCCTGGCCGCTGAAGGCTTCGGCGAGCACCGGAGACTGCCCCGGATCCTTCATCGTCACGAAGAACACCTCGAAGGCCTGGTCCGGCGTGAGCACGCTGGCCTGGTCGGCACCGAGCTGCTCGACCAGCTTGGCGTAGGTGTCCTCCTTGGTGTCGAAGGTCATCGAGCTGATGAGCGGTGAGAGCGCGTCGCCTTCGAGCTGCGCCCTGACGGCTTCCACCTGCTCGTCGCTGGCGGCCCCGTCGACGCAGGTGTCGGACTCCGAGACCGCGGAGCACATGTAGACCGCCACCTGGGCACGCTCGGCCCAGTAGCCGCGCATGACGCCGATCTGGCTCTGCATCAGGATCGCCGCGCCCACGAAGGTGAGCGAGACGAAGGTCACCAGCACGACGGAGATGACCATCGAGATGTTGCGGCGGAGGCCGCCGAGGGCTTCAGCCAGGATCAGACCGATTCTCATGAGGTCGGCCCCACTTCTTCATCGTCGCCGTCGGAGAGTCCCAGACGGTCGGCGACGCCGAGTTCGGCGACATCGACCTGCGGCAGGACGATGGGATGCGTGCGCGGACCGACCGTGGCCGGAGGCTCGACGGGCGTCGGGCTCTGCGCCGCGACCTGCTCCGGCGGCACCACGGCTTCTGCGGGCATGGTCTCGGCGACAGGGGCGGGAGCCGCGGCGGGGGTGGGAGCCGCGGCGGGCTCCGGAGCCGGAGCGGCGGCTGCGGCCTTGCGCTGCTCACTCAGCTCCTCGGCGAGCGCGGCGCGGACCATGGAGAGGTCGGCCGTCTGACGCTGCACCTCCTGCACCGCAGTGAGTGCGGCGACCGCAGCGGCACCGCGCACCTCGGCCGGAACGAGTCGCGGGATGTTCGAGGTGTCGCCGTATCCGCCGTGCACCTCGTCGCGCACCATCTCGCCGTCGCTGAGCTCGATGACTCGACGCTGCATCTGGTCGACGAAAGCGGCCTCGTGCGTCGCCATCAGCACGGTCGTGCCACCCGCGTTGATCCGGGCGAGCAGCTGCATGATGTCGACCGAGGTCGCGGGGTCCAGGTTGCCCGTCGGCTCATCGGCGAGGAGCACCTGCGGGCGGTTGACGAGCGCACGGGCGATGGCGACGCGCTGCTGCTCGCCACCGGAGAGCTCGTGGGGCATCCGCTTCTGCTTGCCGTCGAGCCCGACCAGCGCGAGCGCCTCCGGGACGGCCTGCTGGATGAAGCCGCGCGAAGAACCCGTCACCTGCAGGGTGAAAGCGACGTTCTGGTACACGGTCTTCGACGGGAGCAGCCGGAAGTCCTGGAACACCGAGCCGATGTGGCGCCGGAAGTAGGGCACCTTGCGGTTGGCGAGCGAGCGCAGGTCTCTGCCGAGCACCGCGACCCTCCCCGAGGTGGGGACGTCCTCGCGCAGGATGAGCCGCAGGCAGGACGATTTGCCGGAACCTGAGGCTCCGACCAGGAAGACGAACTCCCCGCGCTGCACCTCGAAGTCGACTCCGGACAGAGCGGGCTTCGACGTCCCGCGGTAGCGTTTCGTGACGTTCTCGAACCGAATCATGGCGCTACGAGCCTAAGCGTGCCTCTTCGGCTGGCCGCGAGCGACACCCCGCGCGCTGCGTCCGTCTCCGCATCCGATGGGTATTGCTCCCCATAGGAAACCCCCTGCCATGTCACAGCCCCCTGTTAACATGAGGGTGCCGGTGACGCAGTCGCGCCCGGCCCATTGCTTCTAGGGGGAATCATGACGACACCTGCAGGTTGGTACGACGACGGATCGGGACGTCAGCGTTGGTGGGACGGCCAGCAGTGGACCGAGCACTTCGCTCCGGAGGCCGCGGCTCCAGTCGAAGCTGAGGCCGCAGCGGCGGAAGTCCCGGCTGCCGAGGACGCTCCGGCGTACGAGACACCGGCTTACGAGGAGCCGTCGATCGACGACACCGTGATCCGCCCGACCGAAGAGACCGTCATCACGCCGGAGGCGCAGGACTCGTCCGTGCCGCCGACGACTCCGGCCGAGTCGTCCGACCCGAGCGCGTTCGCCGGACAGCAAGCGACCGCGTCGACGACGCCGCTCGACGACGCCAGCGCGGCCTACGCCGCCCCCGCAGCGCCGGCATACCCGGCTGCCGCGCCGGGCCAGCCCGCCGCGGGCTATCCGGGATCCGCACCGGTGTACCCGGGTGCCTACTCCGCCGCGCCGACCGGCTACCCGGCCGCCGCCCCCTACGCGCAGGCCGCCCCCGAAGGGCCGAAGAAGGTCTCGGTCCTGGGACTGGTCGGGCTCGGACTGGGCGTGCTGGGCACGATCCTGGTCTTCATCCCCGTCATCGGGTTCATCGGGTTCATCCTGCTCGCCGCCGGCTTCATCGTCTCGCTCATCTCGCTCTTCCTGAAGGGCAAGAAGTGGCCGGGCATCACGGGTCTGATCCTCGCCGTGGTCGGCACGATCATCGGCATCGTGATGTCGTTCGTGTACCTCTTCGCCCTCGCGCAGGGTGTGAGCAGCGAGATCGACAACCTCCCCACCTCTTCGCCCTCTATCGAGGCGACCGAGCCCAGCGAAACCGATGGCGGCACGACCGGCACCGGTCGGCCGACCGCTGAGGAGGTCGCCGTCGGGATCGCGGCCATCGTCGCATCGACCGGAGCCGAGGGGTATACCGACGAGCACATCGCCTGCTTCGCGGACGAGTTCGTCGCTTCGGACCTCGACGACGAGACGCTGCGCCTGATCGCCTCCGCAGAATCTGCGACGTTCACCGACCCTGACGTGATCCTTGCGTTCACCGATACCTTCACGGATGCGCTGCCGGTGTGCCTCGTCCCCTGACACGCGCATGACGATGAGGAAGGCCCCGGGAGCGCACTGTTCCCGGGGCCTTCCTCATCGTGTCGGTGGACATCGCGCCCGACCCGCCGCTACCGTCATCCTGAACGACGAATTCTGTAAACTCGCCCCCGCCGCGATTGATTCCTCGTCACGCAGATCACGACCGAGGACAGACGACGGAGACGCTCGATGACAACACCTGCCGGATGGTACGACGACGGCTCTGGCAACCGGCGTTGGTGGGACGGAATCCAGTGGACAGCGCATGTCGTGGCGACGCCGCAACCGGCCGCTGAACTCCCGTCCGCTGCCTCTGTCCCGGCCCCGGTATCGACCTCCGACGCCGACACGGCGATCGCGCCGTTCGCACCGCCGTTCGTGCTTCCCGCGTCGAACGCGTACCCCGGCGGGCTCCCCGACGCCGCCCAGCCCGCCTCCATGGCGCAGGCTGTGGCGCCCCCATCGTCCACACCGTCGCTGCCGCCGCGAAGGATGTCCGTTCTCGGACTCATCGGGCTGATCCTCGCCACCGCCGGCGCCGTGCTCGCCTGCGTTCCCGCACTGGCCCTCATCGGATGGGTCGTCCTCGGACTCGCCCTCACGGTCAGCCTCGTCTCGCTGTTCTTCCGTCAGGCGAAGTGGCCGGGGATCGCGGGCATCTCCGTGACCGTGATCGGTGCGGTCCTCGCTGTCGCCGTCTCACTCGTGTCACTGGGGCTCACCCCGTCACCGCAGGCCGGCGATGTCCCGAGCGCTCCGTCGTCGCCGGATTCCGATTCCTCCGCCCGGGGCGACGAGGGCGATCAGGGCGAGGACCCCGCCGATATCGAGGGCGCCCAGATGGTCTCCTTCGATGAGCTCGCAGTGGGTGACTGCATCCCCCTGTTCGACTACGACGAGGACGAGATCTCCGAGCTGCCCGTCGTCCCGTGCGACCAGCCCCATACCGATGAGGTCTACTTCATCTACCAGGCCGAGGACGGGGAGTTTCCCGGTGATGACGCACTCCTCGACAGCGCCTGGAACGGTTGCGTCGCGGAGTTCGAGGCGTTCGTCGGAGTTCCCTACGAAGAGTCCGTGCTCGACATCTACAGCTACCAGCCGACCAAGACGTCCTGGATGCGGTGGAGCGACCGCACCGTCCATTGCATCGTCTTCAGCTATGACGAGGTGACGGGCACCCTCGAAGACTCCGCCTACTGAGCCGACGAGTTGAAGAAGGCCCCGGACGGATCCGGGGCCTTCTTCCTGTCTCGATGCTCAGTCGTCGCTGGGACGCTTGCGCCAGCGGATGCCGGCCGAGATGAAGTCGTCGAGGTCTCCGTCGAACACGGCTGCTGGGTTGCCCGATTCCTGGCCGGTGCGGAGGTCCTTCACCAACTGCTGCCCGTAGAGGAAGTACGAGCGCATCTGGTCGCCCCAGCTCGCGGTGATGTTTCCCGCAAGCTCCTTCTTCTTCGCCGCTTCCTGCTCCTTCTGGAGCAGCAGGAGGCGGGTCTGCAGCACGCGCATCGCGGCCGCACGGTTCTGGATCTGCGACTTCTCGTTCTGCATCGACACCACGATGCCGGTCGGAAGGTGGGTGAGGCGCACGGCGGAGTCGGTCGTGTTGACCGACTGCCCACCAGGACCGGAGGAGCGGAAGACGTCCACACGGATGTCGTTCTCCGGGATGTCGACCTCGGTGGCCTCTTCCATGAGCGGGATGACCTCGACCGCGGCGAACGACGTCTGACGCTTGTCGGCAGACCCGAACGGGCTGATGCGCGCGAGACGGTGCGTGCCGGCCTCGACGGAGATCGTGCCGAACGCGTAGGGCGCATCGATCTCGAAGGTGGCGGACTTGATGCCCGCGCCCTCGGCGTACGAGGTGTCCATGACCTTGACGGGGTACTTGTGACGCTCAGCCCAGCGCAGGTACATGCGCATGAGCATCTCGGCGAAGTCGGTGGCGTCGTCGCCGCCGGCACCCGAGCGGATCGTGATGATCGCAGAGCGGTCGTCGTACTCGCCGTCGAGCAGCGTCTGCACCTCGAGCTGGTTGATCAGGTCGGTGAGGGCGGCGAGTTCGACCCGCGCCTCCTGGGCGGAGTCCTCGTCACCCATCTCGTTCGCCAGGCCGACGAGCACCTCGAGGTCGTCGAGTCGCTGGGCGATGCCGGTGATGCGGGCGAGCTCGGACTGCCGGTGGCTGAGGGCGCTGGTCACCTTCTGAGCATTCTCGGTGTCGTCCCAGAGGTCGGGCGCGCCGGCCTCCTCACTGAGCCGAGCGATTTCGTCGCGAAGACGGGAGACATCGACGACCTCGCTGATGTCGCCGAAGGTGTGCCTGAGCGCCTGGATGTCGGCGGAGAGATCGAGTTCGAGCATGATAAACGAGCCTATCCTGATGCCGGCTTCCGCGCCGCCGGTTCGCGAACAGCCGTTCACCGGACGGAGAGTTCGAGGCGAAGATGCTCCTCCCCCGTGTCGATCACGATGCTCAGCTCCTCCACCGCCCGCGCACCCGACGAGATCACCACCGAGCCTTCCTCGACACCGGCGAGCACTGCGGCCACTTCCCTGGCCGTACGATCGCTGATCCGCGGCGCATCCGGCACGTGGTTCGCGAGTATCGCGACCCGCACTCCTCGCCTGCGCGCCACGGCGGCGGCATCGGCGATGGCGGGATGGTGCAGGCGCGGTGAGCGGATGCGATCCCTGATCGTGCCCTCCCGCGCGGTCAGCTCGGTGAGGAAGTCATCATCGATCCCTTCGGCATCCCGCAGCCGCTCCAACACAGCCTCCACCTCTCGCGTGATCGCACCGAGCTCCGCACGGTACTGTTCCGCGGCCGCGCGCGCGGCGGCTCCTCTACGGGCGCTCTCGGCCGCCTCGGAACGATGCGCTCGTTCGCGCGCGACCATGTGGCGCAACGTCAGCCGCCAGATCACTCCGACGATGCCCGACATGATCGGAATGCTCACCATGGCGCCGATGCCCGCTGCTGACTGGCCGGTGAGGGCTCCCCATCCGACGACGAGCGCGAGCTGAGCGACGACACCGATCCCACCGATCACCGTGTTGCCGCGTCCGATCTGCAGTGCGACGAGGTAGGAGGCGAAGTCGATGACCCACGTCGCATCCGCCTGGCTGGTGACCGTCAACATCAGTGCCGTCGTGGTCAGCGTCGCCGCCGGCACCGCCCAGGCCCGCAGCCCGCGCAGCGGCTCGTCGCTGCGATACGTCAGCACGATCGCGCCCAGCACGGCGACGAGCAGCGCGGCGAGGTACGCCGGAGCCGGTGGCGCGAACCGCCCCTCGATCACGCCCTGCGCGATGCCGCAGCACCACACCGCGATCATCGCCCAGCGCGCGCCCCTCGTGGCGAGGCCGGCCGCACCCGTACCGCTCGATGTCACCGTGTCCATGTCAGCGACACCTCCGTACCCGCGCCTGGAGCGGACACGATCCGCACACTGCCCCCGACTTCCTCGATGCGGCGGATGATGCTGTCGCGCACCCCGAGACGCTCGGCGGGAACCGTCGCCAGGTCGAAGCCGGCACCGTCGTCGCGCACGACCACGCTGATGCGGTCGTGGGAGAACAACGCATCGACGACCACACGTTCCGCACCGGAGTGACGTCGCGCATTGCGGATCGCCTCGGATGCGGCTGCCGAGACCTCCTGCACGACGTCGGCCGGCAGGGAGCCTCCGCGATCATCGATGCGCAGTTCCACCGAAGAGAAACGCGCCGCGCGCAGGCGGATCTCCTCCGCCGCCTCCGCGGCAGCGATGACAGCCCCCGGGTCGGCGTCACCATCCGAGTCGACCGAGTCTCTGAGCACCAGGAGCGCATGCGCCGCCTCGTCCTGCAGTTCGCGAGGCGCGGCACCCCGGAACAGGGCCGCAGCGGCGAGCACCGAGAGCACCTCGTCGTGCACGAGACGCTGCAGTTCTGCGTTGCGTTCCGTCTCGGCTTCCTGACGCGCCTGGCGCTCCGCCGCGAGGCGCGCGTCCTCCTCCAGGCGACGCAGCTGCGTCATACGTCCACGGATGCCGATGAAGATCACCACGAACCCGATGTTGCTGACGTGGATCGGGGTCGCCGCAGCGATCACCTCGGGCACGGCGCCGGTGAAGATCCACGCGGAGAGAGCGACCGTCACCCCGGAGAAGACGGTGAGCGCGACGGCGACGAGCGGCCGGAAGAGCAACACGAGCAGGGTCACCGAACCGGGCTCGATCATCCACACCCAGGGCACGACGCCCTCCTCCGGGCCCGTGTAGGCGAGGAAAGACAGCAACTGCAGAGAGAACACGCACGTCGGGATCAGTACCCAGAGCACCCGGAGCACCCTCATCGGCAGCACTCGACCGCCGACCGCGATCACGACGAACAATCCGATGCACATCCACGAGGCGACCTGCCACCAGGGTTCGAACAACCCCGCCTGCACGAACGAGAGCGGCGCGGCCTGCGCGAATGCTCCGACCATCGACCCCAGCGCGATCAGCCACCCGACCTGTCTGTCGGTGCGCGGGTCCGCGACCCGCTGCTCTGAAAGCCGAGTCCCCATCGGCAGCCTCCTGTAATCCCCCCGCTCAGTGTCGTGCATCCGCCCGCCCGCAACCAATATGCAATCCGCGCGTGGGACTTCTCTCCGCGTGCACGACCGGGTACGCGGCACGGATGCGGCTGACGTGCGGAGTAGCCTCGGACTGTGAGCGGCGCATCGACGATCCTGAGACAGTTCGGGCCGATGGTGTATCTGCCGACCGTGCTCTTCTCCCTCGGCGAGGGCGCCGTGATCCCGCTGATCCCCGTGATCGCCGCACGGATGGGCGCGGATGTCGCCTTCGCCGCGCTTGTGGCATCCGCACTCGTGGTCGGGCAGCTGTGCGGCAATCTGCCCGCCGGCTGGGCCGTCGCCCGCATCGGCGAGCGCTTCACGATGGTGATCGCGGGACTGGTGTCGATGGTCGCCGCGGCCGGCATGATCTTCGCGCCGTCGATCGGTGTGCTCGCAGCGTCCGTCTTCTTGCTCGGGTTCTGCGCTGCGGCTTTCGGGCTCGCCCGCCACGCGTTCATGACCACTCGGGTGCCGGTGGCGTTCCGGGCCAGAGCGCTGTCGCTGCTCGGCGGCAGCTTCCGCCTCGGCATCTTCATCGGCCCGTTCGTGGCCGCAGGGCTCCTGCAGCTCTTCGACGCGGAGTCGGCGGCGATCTGGTTCTTCGTGGGCTGCCTCGTGCTGATGGTGCTGCTGGTGCTGTTCGGGCCTGATCCGGAGAAGGACATCCCGCCGATCACCCGCCCGTCCGCGCGGTCGTTCGTGGAGGACTCCGGGGAGCCGGTGAGCGGTTCGATCCCGACGGTCGAACGCGTGGGCATCTTCCGCACGATGTGGCGGCAGCGTGCCGTTCTCGGCAGGCTCGGACTCGCGGCGGCGTCGCTCTCGGCCGTGCGGTCGGCCCGTCAGGTCGTGCTTCCACTGTGGGGTCTGTCGCTCGGACTCGACGCATCCACGATCGCCCTGGTGGTCGGCGTCTCCGGCGCGATCGACTTCGCCCTGTTCTACGCGAGCGGGCAGGTGATGGACCGCTTCGGACGTCTCTGGGCGGCGATGCCGGCGATGGTGCTGATGGCCGCCGCCTTCCTCGCCCTCTCGTTCACACACGACGGAGATGCCGCTGTGCTCTGGTACGGCATGTTCGCGGCGATGCTCGGCGTGGGCAACGGACTCTCCAGCGGCATCCTGCTCACGCTCGGCGCCGATGTCGCTCCCAAGCGCAACCCCGCACCGTTCCTGGGATCGTGGCGCACGCTGACGGACGCCGGCGGCGCGATCGCCCCGCTGCTGATCTCGGGCATCACCGCGGTCGCCTCGCTGCCGATCGCCGCCGCCGCGATGGGTGTCGTCGGGCTGCTCGGAGCCGCGGGGTTCCTGCGGTGGATCCCGCGGTTCGTCCCGCGGCCGAAGCCCGGCACCGACGCGGGCTGAGCGCGCGCCACTACGACGACGACGTTGCGATGACATCGCCCGGCTGGGAGAGTGGCTGTTCAAGGAGGCCGACCATGGAGCCACACCAGCAGGAGTTCAGTCAGATGCCCGGCATCAATGACAATCCGCTCGGCGCCTCCTTCCGCCAACTCTCGGAAGAGGACACGAAGCCGCGCGCGATGCTCTGGTCGTCGATCAGCGTGGGGCTTCTCGTCGTCGCGGTCGGCGTCTACTTCCTCGGGGATTGGCTCGGCTGGTTCTGAGCGGAGCGCGTGCCCCGGAGCGCCATACTGGTGCTGTGAGTATCGATCCACAAGGACGTTTCGGACCACTCGGCAAGTACGGAGCTTACGGTCGGGTCGGCTCCGCGATCAATCTGGTCTTCAGCATCGGGCTCTTCATCGCCGGCACCATCATGATGATCACACGCGGCTTCCCGAGTGGGATGCCTGTGTGGTTCGCGGTTGCCTGGTGGGGCATCGGCGCGTTCATCATCTGGCGCTGCGCACGCGTCTTCCGATCAGTTCGCCGTCGAGAACGTGAGAACGCGGAGGACCTCCGATTGGCGGAGATGGTGGCCGGCGAGACGCACACCTCATCCCCCAATCAGCGACCGGGCAAGCCCTTGCGATCGTGGCGTGAGGAGACTTGGGAACGAGAGCACAACGCACGAGCCGTGCTCAAGTTCTCTGAAGCAACGGACGCTGTGCGGAAGCTGATCGCGGGCGAGAGCCTCACGACGGAAGACATCGTGTCTCTCGGACGACTGAACTCTTTCTGCGTCGCCCAGTGGTACGAACCTCTCGTGGAGCTGATGAGAGAACCGTTCATCGATCCGGATGTCGCCGATTTCTTCGGCCCACTGGTGAAGACGACGTAGTCTATGTGATTCCTCTCCCGCTCTGACGCCCGTCACCGCAGCGCCGTGCGACTCGTCGCGGTGGACTCCAACGGCACCCCGTCGGGGACGAAGGGCGCGAACAGCGGCGGATGCCACGGCACGGCCATCGTCACCCGGGCGGAGACGCCGTCCGGGGTGTCTGCGGCGACGAGACTCGCATCGCCTGGCAACACGGCGATCAGCGCCACGGCCTGCTCTCGCACCCCGGCGTCGGTCAGCTCGGCCCGCACGCTCTCCCCCTCGACCACCAGGGTGAAGCCGTCGGCTCCGGCGAGCGCGGCCGCATCGGCGAGGGCATCCAGTCTCTTCTGCGCGATGTAGAGGTCGGTGGCGCAGACGCACACGAACAGGAGCGAAAGGGCGAGTAGCACGTACCCGAGCGTGAGCAGGAGCACGCTGCCCTCCTCTCCCCCGAGCTCACCCTTCCCGGCTCGAAAACTCGTCACTGCGCACCCCACAGCCGCGACACCTTCTGCACCGCCGATGCTTCCACCGGGATCGACAGGGCACGGTCCAATCCGAACGCGGCGGGGATGAACGGGAGCCGCACGCGGGCACTGATCATCACGGTGACCGTGGCGCCCGACGATGGGCAGTCCACGCCGGCCGGCACACACGCCACCGAGACCTGGAGAGCATCCGGGTCGAGTCCGTACTCCTCCGCTACCCCTTCCAGCACCGCATCCCCACGCGCGGCCGCAGCCTCAGCATCCGACGCCAGTGCGATCACCCGCGCGGTGTGGCGTGCGGCAGCCTCCGCCCCGAGCGACTGCTCCTGGATCACACCGAGCACGATCACCAGATAGACCAGCGGCACGAGCAGGATCACTCCCACCGTGATGAACTCCAGCGCGGCGGAACCGTCGTCATTCGTCGCCCAGGCTCTCTTCCGGTGCATGTGCTTCGACCTCCAATCCATAGGGAATGCCGAGCAGCCCGATCACCGGCAGGGTCGTGCGCACGCGCACATCGATCGTGGCTTGGCCCTGCGCATCTGAGCGCTGAACGCTGATCTCCTCCGCATACTCCGCTCCGACAGCGCGCCTGATCGCGATCCGGGTCCGCTCCGCTCCCTCCGCAAGAGTCGTATCGGCGAGCGCCGCGTAGTACGCGCCCTCGACGGCGGAGTCATGCACGACGTTGCGCACATAGACCGCGAGCGCAAGCTGCAGCACCGCAAGCGTGAGCACGGTGAGCAGTGTCCCGACGAGGAGGAACTCCACAGGACTCGACCCCCGGTCGTCCGAGAACGCGCGACGCACACACACCTCAGAGCCCGGACACTCGTTGGATCGCCTGCTCGAACAGCGCCGACAGCGCCGGCCCGGCCACCGCCCAGATCAGCACCACGAGCCCCGCAGTCATCAGAGTCACCAACACCCACCCGGGTACATCGCCACGCTCGTCGTCGACGAGGTCACGCAGCCGGGTCATCACATCCGTCCTCCAGCGTCGAAGGGTCGTCATGGTCTTCCTTTCTCGGGGCGGTCAGCTGATGCCGAGCCGCAAGATGAACAGGCCGGGGTAGATGGCGAACAGGACGGACAACGGCAAGATCAGGAACACGAGCGGGAGCAGCATCAGGATCTCCTTACGACCTGCCTGCTCGATGAGTGTCCGCTTCGCGTCCTCCCGCGCGTCTCCGGCCTGGGCATGCAGCACCCCGGCCAGCGGCGCTCCGCGCTCGAGAGCAGCGATCACCTGATCAACGGCTCGCGTCAATCCCGGAAGCTGCAGCCGCGCAGCCATCGCAGCGAGCGCCTCGGCGAGCGGCGAGCCGGTGTTCACGGCGAGCACCACCTGGCGCAGTTCGCCGGTCAGCTCCCCAGATCCGACTGTCGTCACCCGTCGCAACGAGTCGAGGAAACCCTCGCCCGCGGAGAGGCAGAGCGAGAGGAATTCCAGCATCGTCGGCAGCTCTTCTGTGAGCCGCGCACGACGCGATGCGACGCGTGCGGAGAGCTGCATGTCGTAGCCGACACCCGCGAGTGCACCGGCGAGCAGTGGCATCACCGCGACCGGAGCAGTCATCCGGTCGATGAGCACCAGGCCGATCAGCACGATCGCTCCCACCCCGATACCCGCCAGCATCCATCCGAGTTGGCGACCACGGAATGCAGAGGCCTCCATACGAGAGCCGGCCTGAGCGAGCCGCTGGCGAAGAGCTTCACCGCCGCCCACCAGACGCTCGAATGCTCCTTGCGTTCGTTGCCAGGGCGTCCTGCCGCCGGCCGGCAGCACGCCGGAGGTGGGGAGGATGCCGCGCGGCAGGTCCTCGTCCGCGACGACGTCACGGACATACGGAGCGATACGCACGGCGAGCGAAGGTGCCCGCCAACGCGGCAGCGCCGAGAGAAGAGCCAGCACTCCGGCACCGAAAGCCCCGCCGAGCAGCACCGCGTTCGCAATCGTCGTGATCCCGTTCATCCGAACCACCGCCGTGGCTCGGCCAGCCGGCCGATGCGGATCATGATGCGGAAGGCGACCACCGAGACGACGGCTCCGATGCAGATCACGAGCACTCCTTCCGGCGTGCCGTACGCAGATGCACCCTCAGGGCGCATCACGAGCAGCCCCAGGATGACCCACGGTGCCACCGCTCCCAGCACGGCGGCTCCACGGATCCACGACTGTCGCGCTTCCACTTCACCGCGCAGTGCCGCATCGGCGCGCACCGACGCGGACAGCGCCCGCAGCACGTTCGTGAGTTCCGTCCCTCCGACCTGACGCGCCATCCGCAAGGTCTCGACGATGCGGTCGCCGATCGGATCCGCGAGAGCGACCTTCAGTCGATCGAGGCTCGCCTCGAAGCGCCCCGTGGCCTGCAGGTCGTGGGCGAACACCGCGAAGGCCGGTCGCAGCATCACAGGTGCCGAGCTGCCGAGCCCTGCCACGGCGTCGGGTAATGACAGCCCCACCCGGATGGAGGCGACGAGCAGATCGCAGACATCGGGCCACAGCTGTCGCCGGAGCCGCCGCAGGCGAACGCGACGAGCACGCAGGAACAGCACCGGCGCCAGGGCACCCGCGACACCCGCGAGCAGAGCGAGTACCGGCATCGCTGTCAGCAACCACGCCACGGACGCGGCGACCATGGCCGCAGCCACGATCGCGCTCACCACGGTGCGCTGGCCGAGCGCCCCCAGTCCCGCCTCTTCCTGCAGGCGCATGAGCCGACCACGCCGCACGGTCGGCTCCTTCTTCTCCCTCGGCGGCCACATCCACGGCGAGATACTCAACAGCACGCCGGCGGCGAGAACTGCGCCGAGCAGCAGCGTCACGACACGACCTCGGAACGCCGTCGCGCAGCGAGAGGCGTCTCGGCAGCTCTCCCGAACCGAGCGGCCGAGTAGACCGACCGGGTGAGGATGCGACCGTCTCTGACCTCGCCGGTAGGCGCGATCACCTCCTGCACACGGCGATGGCCGACCGCGTCACGCTCGCAATGCACCACGAGCCCGACCGCCGCGGCGAGCGCAGGGGCGACGAATGCGCGGTCGATGTTGCGTCCGGCCAACAGCGGCAGGATCGCCAGCTTCTCGAGCGCTTCGGTCGCAGAGTTCGCGTGCACGGTCCCCGCACCAGGCACGCCCGTGTTCAGCGCGAGGACAAGATCGAGGGCTTCCGCATCGCGCACCTCTCCCACCACCAAGCGGTCGGGACGCATGCGCAGAGCTTCCTTCACCAAGCGGCGCAGGGTGATCTCGCCTTTGCCTTCCAGGCTCGCCTGCCTCCCCTGCAACGCGACCACATCCGGGCCGGTGACGGCGAGCTCGAAGGTCTCCTCGACGGTGATGATGCGCTGCCGTTCTGCACATGAATCCAGGAGCGCACCGAGCAGCGTGGTCTTGCCGGCATGTGTCGCGCCGGACACGATCACGCTCACCCGGTCGCGCATCGCCGTACGCAGCAGCGTCGCCAACGTCTCCGGCATCGCTCCCTGCGCCGTGAGCGCCTCCAGAGAGCGGTACTTCGGCAGGAACTTCCTGATGTTCACCGCCCAGGACCCCCGCACCACGTCGGCGATCGCCACGTGCAGGCGCGACCCGTCCGGGAGCGAGGCGTCGACGAACGGCTGACTGATGTCGACGCGGCGCCCGGTGGACTGCAGCATCCGCTCCACGAGGTCGCGCATCGTCGCCTCCGTCAGACGCAGATCGATCCGTTCGGCGACCCCACCGCGAGCGACATGCACGTGCGTGGGACCGTTCAGCCAGATCTCCTCGATCTCCGGATCGTCGAGCAACGGCTGCAGCACACCGAAACCGCTCACGGCTGCCAGCACATCGCGTACGCACGCGGCTTCGTCGTCGATCAGCTGCTCGCCGCGGGAGAGCGCCACATCGTTGTGTCGTCGCACTTCCGACACGGCGACACGGCGCAGTGCCTCGGGGTCGATGGACGGGTCGCTGCTCTCCGCACGCAACCGCAGTCGCACGCGCTCAGCGACGACGGCAGAGAGGTGATTCACCCGTGCATCCTCGCAAGAATCCCGCACCCGGCTCCGAAGTTATCCACAGCGCGGCAGATGACGCGCAACTGCGGGCTGATCCCCAGAATCTCGTTTCCTGCGATCAGTAGACTGATTCCACCGCGCGGGAGTGGTGAAATTGGCAGACACGCAGGATTTAGGTTCCTGTGCCCTAGGGCGTGTGGGTTCAAGTCCCACCTTCCGCACTGATCGATCGCACCGTTCGCGCTCGGCCTCTTGACCGCCGCACACATCTCTACGACGGGAAACCCATGCATCACGCCGCTCTCATCCCCTGGCTCGACCCCGCGATGATCATCGGCAGCGCCGGGCCTTGGGCACTGCTCGTGGTGTGCTTCATCGTGTTCGCCGAGACGGGCCTGCTGGTCGGGTTCCTGCTGCCGGGTGACACGCTGCTCGTGATCGCCGGTCTGCTGTCGCACCCGATCGCCGGTTCGGAGCACGGCGTCTTCGGCATCAACGTGTGGTTCGTCGCCCTGCTGATCGGCCTCTCGGCGTTCATCGGTGGCGAGGTCGGCTACGTGATCGGCCACAAGGGCGGCCCTGCGGTCTTCGAGCGCAAGGAATCCGGGGTGTTCAGCAAGAAGAACGTCGAGCGCACGAACGCGTTCTTCGAGCGCTTCGGCGGCATCACGGTCATCCTGGCCCGCTTCGTGCCGATCGTGCGCACTTTCGCCCCCGTCGCCGCGGGTGTCGGTCACATGCCGTGGCGCCGGTACACGCTCTACAACCTGATCGGTGCGATCCTCTGGGGCTTCGGTCTGACGATGTTCGGCTACGCCATCGGGTTCATCCCCCCGGTCGCCCACTTCGTCGAGAGCTACATCGACCTGATCCTGCTCGCCGCGGTCGGCGGCACCGCACTGGTCACCCTCTGGCACTACCTGTCGGAGCGGCACAAGGCCAAGAAGGCCGCTGCCGCCGGTGAGGATGTCGTCACCGACGCCGCCGAGGCAGAAGAGCTCGTGCTCGACACCGAGGTGTTCGACCGCGCGCCCGACCTCGACGGCGACGGCAAGCACTGATCGTCACCCGGCTCTCGCCCACGCGAGGGCCGGGGATCAGCCGGCGTTCTGTGCCCGCTGCTCCTTCGACTTCGCCACGCTCGCGCGCAGTGCTTCCATGAGGTCGATGACCTCGCCGCTCTGGGCGTTCGATTCCTTCTCACCGAAGGTCTCGGAGACATCGAAGGTGTCACCCGCCTCGATCTTGGCGTCGATGAGCGTGCGCAGCTCCTTCTGATACTCGTCGACGAACTCCTCGGCATCGAAGTCCGCCGAGTAGCTCTCCACGAGGGATGCCGACAGCTCCAATTCCTTCTTCGAGATGCGGACGTCCTCATCCAATGCCGGGAACTCCGCCTCGCGCACCTCGTCGGCCCACAGCAGCGTCTGCAGCACCAGCACCTTGCCGCGCACACGCAGCGCGGCCAGGCGGGTCTTCTGCCGCAGCGTGAACCGCACGATCGCGGTGCGGTCGGTCTGTTCGAGCGTCTTGCGCAGCAGCACGTAGGCCTTGGGCGACTTCGAGTCGGGCTCGAGGTAGTACGGCTTGTCGAGCGTGAGCAGATCGACCTGGTCCGACGGGACGAACTCGACCACGTCGATCTCCCGACTCTTCTCCGCCGGCAGTGCGGCGAGATCGTCCTTGGTGAGCACGACGGTCTGACCTTCGTCGACATAGGCCTTGTCGATGTCGGCGAAAGCCACGGTCTCCCCGCACACCTCGCAGGTGCGTTGATAGCGGATGCGCCCGCCATCCTTCTCGTGCACCTGATGCAGCGACACATCGTGGTCCTCGGTGGCGGAATACACCTTCACCGGCACATTGACGAGCCCGAATGTCAGCGCGCCCTTCCAGATCGTCCTCATGTGACCAGTAGACACCAGCCGCGCCTACGGCGGCTAGCCCCGCCGACGCTCCGCGCCGCTAGCCTGGCGTCATGGCGACCGACGGGCAGATCGTGCAGATCGGCGGCCGCCGCCTGCGCGTCACCAACCTCGACAAGATCGTCTATCCCGAGACCGGTACGACCAAGGGCGAGATCATCGCCTACTACTCCACGATCGCCCCACAGCTCCTGCCCCTGCTCGCCGGACGCCCTGTCACACGCAAGCGCTGGGTGGAGGGTGTGGGCACCACGGATGCTCCGGCCGACGCGTTCTTCACGAAGCAGCTCGAACGCGGTGCTCCGGAGTGGATCCCCCGCCAGGAGATCCAGCACTCCGACGGCGCCAAGGAGTATCCGCTCGTGCAGGACGTGCCGACGCTGGTGTGGCTGGCTCAGGTCGCCGCGATCGAGCTGCACGTGCCGCAATGGAGATTCACCGCCGACGGGCTGCCAGGCACGCCCGACCGGCTCGTGCTCGACCTCGACCCGGGACCCGGCGTCGATCTGGCACAGTGCGCCGCTGTCGCCCGCATCGCCCGCGGCATCCTCACCGGGATGGGACTCGACCCGCTCCCGGTGACGAGCGGGTCCAAGGGCATCCACCTCTACGCCGCGCTGCCCGGCGAGCAGACCAGCGACGAGATCTCCGCCGTCGTGAAGGAGCTCGCCCGACTCATCGAGAGCGAGCATCCCGATCTCGCGACCGCCACGATGGCGAAGGCGGTGCGCGGCGGCCGGGTGTTCCTGGACTGGAGCCAGAACAACGGCAAGAAGACGACGATCTCGCCCTACTCCCTGCGGGGCCGCGCGCAGCCCTGGGTCGCCGCTCCCCGCACCTGGGAGGAGCTCGAGGATCCCGATCTCGCGCAGCTCGACCTCGACGCCGTGCTCGCGCGCGCCGAGGCCGGCATCGATCCGCTGGCCGGCCTGCGCGGCGAGGCCCCCGCCTCCGCGCCGCCCGTCGCGCCCCGTCATCCGCACCGCTACCCGCGCGCCTCAGCAGCAACGGCATCCGATGCACAGAAACCCACGCTGGCGCCGATGCTCGCAGAGAACGGCACCCCGGCACTCGCCCGCAGCCTCAGCACCCCGTCCTGGGTGGAGGTGAAGTGGGACGGCATCCGCGCTGTCGGCACCTGGTCGAACGGCCGGATGCTGCTGCATGCCCGTAGCGGCATCGACATCACGGCACGCTATCCCGAACTCACCGCCGACGGCGCGCCGTTCCTTCCCGCGTCGGATGCGGTCGTCGACGGCGAGATCGTGGCCTTCGACCCCCAGGGACGGCCGAGCTTCTCACTCCTGCAGAACCGGATGCACCTGACGCGTCCGCGGGAGATCGAGCGGGAGGTCGTGCGCACGCCGATCGTCTACCTGCTCTTCGATCTGCTCCGTCTCGACGGCCATGATCTCACCGACATGCCGCTCCGACAGCGGCGCACTCTGCTCCACGACCTGGCCGAAGGGCTCGACGCCCCCGTGCAGATCCCGCCGGTGTTCGACGACGTCGACGCCGCCCTCGCCGCGAGTCGGGAGTTCGGCCTGGAAGGCGTGGTCGCCAAGGACCCGTCGTCGCGCTACCGGCCAGGGCAGCGCTCCCCGTCGTGGCTCAAGCTCAAGCACACCCTCATGCAGGAGGCGGTGATCGTCGGCATCCGCCCCGGCAAGGGTGACCGCGAGAGCACACTCGGCTCCCTCCTCCTCGCCGTCCCCGATGTGGCAGGAGGGGCGCTGCGCTACGTGGGGCGGGTGGGCACCGGCTTCACCGAACGCTCGCTGCGCGACCTGTTGGCTCGTCTGGAGCCGCTGCGGGTCGATGCCGCTCCGCTGGAGGGAGTCCCGGCGCTCGACGCCTCGGATGCGCTCTGGGTGCGGCCGGAACTGGTGGGCGAGGTCGAGTTCGCGAACTGGACACCCGACGGCGTGCTGCGGCACGCGCGATGGCGAGGACTCCGGCCCGACAAGTCGCCCGCCGAGGTGGTGCGCGAGTCCTGAGCGTGGTCAGGCGTGATGTGGTTCGCAGTCCGACTGCTCGGCCGGCTCGATCTGGAAGGTGGAGTGCTCCACGTCGAAGTGCTCGGCCAGGCAGGACTGCAGGTCGGAGAGCAGTATCGCCGATCGCCCGTCCGCCAGATACGCCGGATCGACGCTGACGTGCGCGCTGAACACGGGCGCGCCGCGCGTGAGCTGCCACACATGCACGTCGTGCACACCCGTCACGCCCTCATAGTCCAGCAGGTGCTGACGGATGTCGCTCACCGCCGTCCCCTTCGGCGCAGACTCCGAGAGCACCGAGAACACCTCGCGCAGCAGCGAGATCGCCCGCGGGATGATCATCACCGCGATGAACATCGAGGCGATGGCATCCGCCGGCATCCATCCCGTCGCGACGATCACGATGGCCGCGACGATCACGGCCGCCGAACCGATCAGATCCCCCATGACCTCCAGGTACGCGCCGCGCACGTTGATGCTGTCGCGCTGCGCACGGCTCAGCAGCCACATCGAGACGCCGTTCGCGAGGAGTCCGATCACGGCGACCGCGAGCATCAGGGGACCGGCGACCTCCACATCACTCGGGTTCAGCAGCCGACCGACGGCTTCGACCCCGACCCAGCCGGCGAGGAGGATCAGGATCACGGCGTTGATCAACGCCCCGAACACCTCGGCGCGCTGGTATCCGAAGGTGCGGCGGTCGTCGGCCGGACGCGCCGCGACGGCCGCAGCGATGAGGGCGATCACGAGAGCGGACGCGTCGGTGAACATGTGCGCGGCATCGGCCAACAGCGCCAGCGAGCCGGTCAGGATCGCTCCGACCACCTGCACGACCATGATCGTCGCGGTCAGGCAGAGTGAGATCGTGAGCAGGCGGCGATGGCCTGCCGAACGGATGCCGCCGGCAGCGGGAGCGTGATCGTGCATGTCTTCAGGCTAGACCGGGAATCCCTGTCCGCAGGGCGATTCCGCCTAGTCGGGAAGGGTAACGAGAACCACTCTCAGCAGCAGCGGAAACTGCCCGGTGATTCGGCCCGAAGTTGACCTCAGTTGGTAGAGCGGACAGGGTGGGCGGATGAGCAACTTCAGCGATGACCTCAAGAGTTGGGCCGCCCGCCATGCTTCCGCGTCAGCGGACGAGCAGGTGTTGCACGCCTACGCGGCGGAGAATCCTGCACCGGAAGGCCAGGAGTGGTTCATCGCGGGACAGACCACGAAAGGCGACGAACCGACCTATCAGTTCGACCTCCGTCCTGTCACGGGCGCGAGTAGCTGAGCACCACGCACCCGTTGTCGAAGGAGCGGACGTCCTCCAGCGTGAACAGCGTCGGCGTGAAGCCGTGGCGGGTCATAGGGATGCCGGAACCGGCGATGACCGGATACTTCTTCACGATCAGACGATCGACCTCGTCGAGCAGCACACCGGCGAGCCCTGCGCCGCCGGCGAGATAGATCCCGAGGCCGTCCTCCGCCTTGAGCTTCCGCACGCGCCCGATCGGATCCGTGCGGACGATCTCCACGTTCGGCTCACCGGGATCGGCGAGAGTCGCGCTGCACACGAGCGTGCGCAGCTGCGCATACGGATCCGTGATGCCGTACCGCAGCGCCGGCTCGTAGGTGCGTCGCCCCATGATCACGGTGTCGAATCTCGTGACCGGAGCGTCCGCTCGTCCGCGCGCCGCCCGGACGTGCGCGGGCTGGATGTCGGCGAGCTCGGTGCCGAGCGTCTCTTCGAACGCCGGCGTGAGGGGGAAGAAGTCGACCTCGTCGTCGGGGCCGGCGATGAAGCCGTCGAGGGTGACGCCGATGTAGTAGGTGAGTTCGCGCATGCCACACACGATAACCACTACGCATGAAGTACGTCAAGCGTAGTGGTTATCGTGCGATAGTCAGAGCTTCTCGAGAAGTGGCACGAGCTGTGTGAACGCACGGGCACGATGCGACTGCGACTGCTTCTCCTCGGCGGTGAAGTCGCCGACCGTGCGTTCGGCTCCTTCGTCCTGGCCGTCCGGGATGAAGATGGGGTCGTACCCGAACCCGCCGCCTCCGGACGGCGCGTGCGCGAGGCGCCCCGGCCAGTTGCCGACGACCACGTGCTCCCGGCCGTCGGGCGTGACCAGAGCGATCGTCGAGTTGAAGTGCGCCGTGCGATGCGGGTCGGCGATGTCGTGCAGCTGGTCGAGCAGCAGTGCGAGATTCGCCGCCGCGTCCTTGCGCTGCCCCGCCCAGTATGCCGAGAAGACCCCGGGCGAACCGCCGAGCACATCGACGCAGATCCCGGAGTCGTCGGCCAGCGCCGCCAGGCCCGTGTGCGCCGATGCGGCCCGCGCCTTCAGGAGGGCGTTGTCCGCGAAGGTCACGCCGTCCTCGACCGGCTCCGGACCGTCGTAGGCGACGATCTCCAGATCAGGACGCGTCTGCGCCACGATCTGCTGGAACTCCGCGACCTTGTGCGGATTGTGGGTCGCCAGGACGACCTTCATCACTCGCCTGCCAGCGCCGCCGTCTGCAGGTCCTTCAGCGTCGCGCAGCCGGCGACACCGAGGTCGAGCAGGGCATCCAGCTCGCGCTTGTCGAACGGCGCTCCCTCGGCCGTCCCCTGCACCTCGACGAACAGGCCGCGGCCCGTCACGACGATGTTCATGTCGGTCTCCGCGCGCACGTCCTCGACGTATGCGAGATCGAGCATGGGCTCGCCGTCGATGATGCCCACCGAGACCGCAGCGACCGAGTCGAGCAGCGGAGTGGAGTTCTTGCCGATGAACTTCTTCGCACGACCCCACTCGATGGCGTCGGCGAGCGCGACGTACGCTCCGGTGATCGCCGCCGTGCGCGTGCCGCCGTCGGCCTGCAGCACGTCGCAGTCGATGACGATGGTGTTCTCGCCCAGGGCCTTGGTGTCGACGACGGCGCGCAGGGCACGGCCGATCAGGCGCGAGATCTCGTGCGTGCGACCGCCGATGCGGCCTTTGACGCTCTCGCGGTCGTTGCGGCTGTTCGTCGCGCGCGGGAGCATGGCGTACTCGGCGGTCACCCATCCCTTGCCCTTGCCCGTCAGCCAGCGCGGAACGCCGTTGGTGAAGGATGCCGTGCACAGCACCTTCGTGCCGCCGAAGCTGATCAGAGCCGAACCCTCGGCCTGCGCGCTCCATCCGCGCTCGATGGTGATCTCGCGGAGCTGATCGGTGGAACGGCCGTCGGCGCGGACGATATCGGTCATGTGCTTCTTTCGGGTAGGGGGATCCGGCCGCGTCAATACGGCTCGGAGAGGGATTCGGGAAGGGTGATGACGCCGGTCTGAACGAGTTGCACGTCGCGGACCTCGCGGCCCATCAGGCGGTTGGCGAGTGCGGTGAACTCTGTGGCGGAGTCGCCCGTCGCCTCGTACACGTAGGTCGCTGTCGCGTCGGGCGGGGCGAGGAGATCGCCGCGGACCAGTTGGCGGTACACGTCACCTGCGGTCTCGTCATCGCTGGAGACGAGAGTCACGCCCTCCCCCATCACGTAGCTGATCGCGCCGCGCAGGAACGGATAGTGCGTGCAACCGAGCACGAGAGTGTCGACCCCGGCATCACGCAGCGGAGCCAGATACTCCTCGGCGACCGCCAGAACTTCGGGCGTGCCGGTGATCCCGGCCTCGACGAACTCGACGAAGCGCGGGCAGGCAGCAGTGAAGACCTGGAGCCGCTCGTTCACCTCGAGCATGTCCTGGTACGCGCGCGATCCGATGGTGCCGATCGTGCCGATCACGCCCACTCGTCCGTTGCGGGTCGTCGAGACGGCGCGACGCACAGCCGGTCCGATGACCTCCACCACGGGGATGTCGTAGCGCTCCCTGGCATCGCGCAGCATCGCGGACGACGCCGTGTTGCAGGCGATCACGAGCATCTTCACACCCTGATCGACCAGGGTGTCGAGCACCTCGAGCGAGTAGCGACGCACATCGGCGATCGGCTTCGGCCCGTATGGAGAATGAGCGGTGTCGCCGATGTAGACGAACGATTCGCGGGGCAGCTGGGCGCGGATGGCACGTGCCACCGTGAGCCCGCCGACACCGGAGTCGAAGATCCCGATCGGCGCGTCGTTCATGACTCCCCAGCCTACCTGCGTCGAAGCCGCCGCGCGCGTCACCGCGCTCACTAAGCTGAGCGCATGACCTCGTCGACGGCGCTGCTCACCGACCGCTATGAGCTCACGATGCTCGCTGCCTCGCTCCGCGACGGGACGGCTTTCCGCCCCAGCGTGTTCGAGCTGTTCTCACGACGCCTGTCCGGGGGTCGCCGATTCGGCGTCGTCGCAGGCACCGGGCGCCTGCTCAGCCTCGTGCGGGACTTCCGCTTCGGTGACGATGAGCTCCGCTTCCTCCGCGACAACCAGATCGTGGATGCACCCGCGGTGAAGTACCTCGAGGACTATCGGTTCACCGGGTCGATCCGCGGCTACCGGGAGGGCGAGCTGTACTTCCCCGGCTCCCCCATCCTCACCGTCGAGGGCACGTTCGCAGACGCGGTGGTCCTGGAGACGCTGGCGCTGAGCGTACTCAACCATGACTCCGCCGTCGCCACCGCCGCATCGCGCATGAGCATCGCGGCGGGTGAGCGTCCGCTCGCGGAGATGGGTTCACGTCGCGCGGCCGAGCACTCGGCCGTGGCGGCCGCCCGCGCCGCTTACATCGCCGGCTTCAGCGCGACCAGCAATCTCGAGGCCGGACGACGCTGGGGCATCCCGACGATGGGCACGGCAGCGCACTCCTGGACCCTGCTGCACGACACGGAGGAGCAGGCGTTCCGCGCGCAGGTCGACAGCCTCGGCGCCGGTACGACGCTGCTGGTCGACACCTACGACATCCGGACCGGAGTCGAGACCGCGATCCGCGTGGCGGGGACCGAGCTCGGCGGCGTGCGCATCGACTCGGGCGACCTGCCGATCGTGGCGGCCGAGGTGCGCGCCCAACTCGACGAGCTCGGCGCGACCGGCACGCGCATCACCGTGACCAGCGATCTCGACGAGTACGCCATCGCCGCTCTCGCCGCCTCCCCCGTGGACTCCTACGGCGTCGGCACCTCCGTGGTGACCGGTTCCGGCTATCCGACGGCGAGCATGGTCTACAAGCTCGTCGCACGCCAGGACTCCGACGGCTCCTGGGTCGGCGTCGCGAAAGCATCGGCGGACAAGGCATCGCACGGCGGACGCAAGGCGGCCTTCCGCACGATGGAGGATGGTGTGGCGGTAGGCGAGACCGTGGTCGTCGCCGACGGATTCGAGGAGCTCGAGTCGCCGGCCGGTCGCAGCGAAGGTCGCGCGCTGCAGGTCACGTTCGCCGAGGGTGGAGAGATCGACGCGACCCACGAAGGCCCAGAGGGCACTTCGGCAGCGCGCGCTCATCATCTACGGGTGCGCGAGGAACTTCCGGTCAGGGCGCTCGCGCTCAGCAAGTCGGATCCCGCGATCCCTACGATCTACGTCGACGTCGCCTGACGGCGCATCGACGCGAGGTGCCGATGGCACGTGACGGGCGAACCCGTCAGCGGACCATGGACTCGTAGATCTCCTTGCACGTCGGGCAGATCGGGAACTTCTCAGGGTCGCGCCCCGGAGTCCACTTCTTCCCGCAGAGTGCGCGCACCGGCTTGCCGGTGATCGCGGACTCGAGGATCTTGTCCTTCTTCACATAATGCGAGAAGCGCTCATGGTCGCCCGGTTCGAGGTTCTCCTCGCGGAGGAGCTCTTCCAGTTCGCGATCAAGCGTTGCCACGCCGCCCTGATCGGGGCTGTCCAGCGGAGTACTCATCCCGTGAGTCTAGCCGCGTCAGGCTCGGCGTGGGCGGCCGGTCATGCGGTCTCGACGAACTCCATGAGTCGCTCACCGCTGCGCTCGAAGATGCGACCGCCGACCGTCGCCCCGACGGCGAGCACGACGATGCCGCTCGCGATGCCGACCCAGAAGGTCGCCGGCGCGTAGACCACGTCATCGGCGATCGTCGCGACGAACAACCAGATCGTCGGCGCGCTGCACACGATCGCTCCGATGAACGCCGCAGCCGGGCCGTACGCACCGCGCGACGTCGGTCGCTGCGGCTGCTGGAACGGACTGTCGCCCGGACGCGACACCGCATAGGGTGCCACGACCGAGACGATGCTCGAGATGCCGAGCGCGGAGAACAGCAGGCTCGCCGCGAGCCCGATCAAGGGCAGGATCAGCCGCAGGTCTCCGATGAAGACCAATGAGAGCGGAATGGCGACGGCGAGTACCGGCACCGCCACGAGAACGACGGGCACGAGACGACCGAGGCGGTCGGGGATGCCGCGCACACCGCTGGCGACGTGCGTCCACAAGGCGGTCGAGTCGTAGGCGACGTCGTTGTGCGGGAGCCAGCCGAAGAAGAGCGCCATCACCGGAACGGGGAGCAGTGCTGCGATCTCCAGCGGGACGCCTGCCACCAGGAGCGGGAACACCGTCAGCACACCCGCGACAGGAACGACGATGATGTTCATGATGTAGCGACGGTCGCGCAGCCAGTAGACGAGGCTGCGCGCGGCGATCGCGCCGAAGGCGTTGGACGGCAGCAGACCGAACCATCCGAGACCGCTGCGCTCGCGGGCGGCTGCCGGCCGCTCGGTGGTCGTGAGCAGACGCCGGACCAACCACGCCCAGAGACCCCACAGCGCCGCAACCGTGACCACCGCGACGATTCCGCCGATCCATGCCACGGTGGTGTCGCCGGCCGCGATCGCGAAGAGGAAGCCGGGAGACGCTCCGAACGGGGTGAATCCGAAGACCGCGGTGAGTGTCTCGAGAGATGCGGGAACAAGTCCGTCCCAGCGCATCGAGGCGAAGAAGACCGCGACCGGGAACGCGATGATGATCAGTGCCAGCGCGAACAGGGCCGTGAGCTCACGAGAACGTCGCTCAGGCAGGAGCAGGGCGTTGATCGCCATGCCGATGCGTGCGGTCAGCACGGTGCTCAGCAGCCCCACGATCGTCATGAGCACGGCGAGCGGCCAGGGCGCGCCGAGTGTGATGGCGACGGCGCAGACGCTCGCGTACACCGCGAGCAGCGCCAGGCTCGGCACGCTCACGAAGGCGGCGACCGTGAGCACCCACGGCATCCGGCGCTCGTCGACGCCGAAGACCGCGAACCGGCGCGGATCGAGCTGGTCCACGGCCCCCACCAGGATCGGCCCCACGAGGAAACCGATGATGATCGCGACGCCGCCGAGCACGGTGACCGTGCGGGCGACGGGAACAGGTGCCCCTGCGAGAGTGTGCACGGCGATGCAGACCGCGACGGTCACGGCGATGAGAACAGCCAGAGTGACGAGCGTTCGTCCTCGACGATCCCCGCGCAGCGATCCGATCAGGAGCGCGAGTCTCAGTCGGAGAACATGTGCAACCACTCGAGACCCTCCACTTCTCCGATACCGCCCGAGAGCTCGACGAATCGGGCCTCGAGAGTCTGGCCGGCCCGCACCTCGTCGATGGTCCCCTCTGCGAGGACCTCACCCCCGACGATGATCGCGACCCGCGAGCACACGCGCTCGACCAGGTCCATGCCGTGGCTGGACAGGATCACCGTGCCCCCATGGGCGACGTAGGCGCGAAGGATGTCGAGGATCACCGCGGATGACACCGGGTCGACCGACTCGAAGGGCTCATCGAGCACGAGGACACGGGGCGAGTGGATCATCGCTCCCGCGAGCATGAGCTTCTTGGTCATTCCCGCCGAGTAGTCCGAGACGACGCGGCTGAGCGCCTCCTGCAGGTCGAACGCCCGCGCCAGGTCAGCGGTACGCTTCTCGATCACACTCGGAGCGAGGCCGCGCAGCAAGCCGTAGTAGTAGAGCAGCTGCCGCCCGGTGAGACGATCGAAGGTGCGCAGGCGATCGGGAAGCACACCCATCACGCGCTTCGCGGCGAGCGGCTGCGAAGCCTGATCGATGCCGCAGATCGCCACCGTTCCCTCGTCCGCGCGCAGGAGACCCGCGACGATCGACAGCGTCGTGGTCTTTCCTGCACCGTTCGGGCCGACGATTCCATAGAAAGAACCGGCCGGAACAGTCAGATCGATCCCGTCGACCGCACGGTTGTCACCGAAGTGCTTCACGAGACCGCGGATGCTGATCGCGGCGGTGCCGGAGACGTCATGCACCTCGGAGACGACGCGCTCGGTGGCGCTCGCTCCGGTGTCGGTCATCTCGCGCGGCGCGTCCGCGGGGAGATCGACGGTCGGCTCATCGGCCACGTCATCCTGGACGCTCGTCCCGGATGCGGGCGCCTCAGCTCCCGAGGCGGCGTCGGCCGTCGTGTCCTCAGCCTCGATCGCGGGCTCGACAGCGGGTGCAGGTGCGGGTGCGCTCACCGTCTCGACGGGGGCGTCCAGCACCTCCACGGGCGCGACCACCGTCTCCGCGTCATCCGCAGCCTTGGCCGCCGCGGCCTTGGACGCAGCGCTCTTCGCTGCAGCGGTTCTCGCAGCCGCCGTCTTCGCCGAAGCGGTGCGTGCAGCCGCAGTGCGGGCCGTCGACTTCGTCTCCGCAGCCTTCGCTGCCGCCGCTTTTGCGGCCGCGGTCTTCGCTGCGGTGGATTTCGCAGCAGTGGTCTTCGCAGCGGTGGATTTCGCAGCAGTGGTCTTCGCAGCGGTGGTCTTCGCAGCCACTGTCCTCGCCGTCGTCGACTTCGCCGCGGCAGGGCGGGACGTCGAGCTCTGACCCCCTGCGGTCTTCGCACGCGGAGACGCGGGGGTGGTCGCTCCCGAGCGTGCCGCGGTGTTCCTCGCAGCCGCAGTACGCGCCGTCGCCGCCGTCTTCTTCACAGGTGCTGTCGTCGTCTCAGACCGCCCGGCATCAGCGTGCGTCGACGTCACGGGCTCGATCACGACCTCTGCGCTCGCGGCGGCCTTCTCGGCCGCCGATTTCGCATTCGTGCGAGCGGTGGGCGCAGTGGACGGCTTCTTCGCGGCTGCCGGCTTCTTCGTGGCGGTCGTCCGCGCCGCGGATTTTCCCGCTGCGGGAGCGCGCTTCACTGGCGGCTTCTTCGCAGCAGCAGCTCCCGTCCGGGCGGTCGTTCGCTTCGCAGTCGCCTTCGCGGGCGGGGTCTCGGGGTCGTCCACCTGGTCGGTGCGGTCGTCAGGGGAGGAAGTCACTGTTCTACGGTATCAATGAGCTGTCGCGAGCCTGTGGTTCCGCGCAACATTTCGCGGAATCGGAGAAGACTGCTCCCGAAATCAGCGTCAGCGTGCGAGTCTGTGTGTTGAGTGTGTACTCGGTCACGAAATGGCAACGGGGGCCTTCTGCCCCGTGGGTTCCCAGACTGAATCGCTAGCATGATTCTCGGCACGAAGAAGTGTCCGATCGGTGAATCGATCCTTAACACACCTTCTTTTAGGAGCACTCGTGACTCTTCAGACCGTCATCCTCGCAGCCGGCATGGGCTCGCGCCTCGGCCGCGCGCTGCCGAAGCCGCTCACCGAGCTGAGCGACGGGCGCACGATCATGCGCCAGCAGCACGACAACATCACCGCCGCCTTCGGCTCCGATGCACGCATCACCACGGTCGTCGGCTACCGCGCCGAGACCATCATCGACGCCTTCCCTACCGCGAACTACGTGCACAACGAGCGCTACGACGAGACCAACACGTCGAAGAGCCTGCTGCGCGCCCTCGGCGCGACCGGCAAGGGCGGAGTGCTCTGGATGAACGGCGACGTGGTCTTCGACCCGATGATCCTCGGCCGCGCGGTCTCGTTCATCGAGCGCGACCAGTCGTTCGTCACTGTCAACACCTCCAAGGTGAGCGATGAAGAGGTGAAGTACACGGTCACGGCCGAGGGCTTCATCAACGAGCTCTCGAAGACCGTCAAGGGCGGGCTCGGCGAAGCCGTGGGCATCAACTACATCTCGGCGGCGCACAAGAAGGCGTTCATGCGTCAGCTGCAGCGCGTCGAGGACCAGGACTACTTCGAGCGCGGTCTCGAGCTCGCGATCGCCGAAGACGGTCTGCTGCTCGAGCCGATGGACGTCTCCGACCTGTACGCGGTCGAGGTCGACTTCGCGGAAGACCTGGAGCGCGCGAACCTCTTCGTCTGAGCCGCGTGATTTCGGGAGCCGCACCCTTTCGAGGGTGCGGCTCCCTGCGTTTTCGCGGTCTGACTTCATAGGATCAGGGCATGGGCCCCAAGGTGCACAAGATCCACTCCCTCCCGGATGACTCTCCGTGGGACAAGGGGGTGCCACCCACGGGTTCTCCCGAGCATCCGATGATGGTGCGCGGCCTCGACCGGGTGCTGTCGATCCAACGCCCGCTCGTGCTCGCACACATCCGCAGCATCCGGTTGCGCAACCCGCAGGCCAGCCCCGCGGAGATCGTTCGCATCCTGGAACGTCGCTACCTCGCAGCTGTGACCACGGGAGGCGCGGCCGTCGGCGCGACCGCCGTCGTCCCCGGCATCGGCACGGGCATCACACTGGCGCTCTCCGGCGTCGAGACCGTGGGCTTCGTGGAATCCACCGCGCTCTTCGCACAGTCCGTCGCCGAGGTGCACGGCATCGCGATCGCGAACCCCGATCGCGCACGCGCGCTCGTGATGACGCTGATGCTCGGCAAGGAGGGCGTCGACCTCGTCGGCCAGCTCGCCGGTCAGGTCGCCGGTCGCGGCGGCAGCCGCTCCACCTACTGGGGCGAGCTCGTCACCAAGTCGCTCCCCCGCGCGGCGGTCGGACCGCTCGTCGACCAGCTCAAGAGCATGTTCGTCAAGCAGTTCGCCACGCGTGGCGGTGCGTCGTTCCTCGGCAAGGCCCTCCCGTTCGGAGTGGGGGCGGCGATCGGTGGTGCGGGCAACCACATCCTCGGACGTCGAGTCCTCACCACCTCGCATCGCGCCTTCGGCGCGGCGCCCATCGATCTGCCGCTCGAGCTGGAACCCGTGCCCGGCGCCGAGAAGGTCGAGATGCGCATGCTGCGCGGCGCACGCTTCGCCGGAAGCGCCGTGGCCGGTGCGGCGGGCACCGCGGCCCGAGGGATCGGGTGGGCCGGTCACAAGGTCGGCGAGCTGGCTACCCGACGCGGCAGAGACGCCGACATCGGACTCGCGGAGCGCCGCGACGACCTGAATGGCGATCACGAGCTCCCCGCCGGCATCGGAACCGACACCTCCATCGACGACTCCCGCTGATTCGCCCCGTGCGGGTCGCCAAAGGATCAGGCGACCCGTTGTGCCGAGCATCCAACAGACGGCGCCGATGCGGCGCTAGGGTGGAATCCGTGACGGACAAGCCCGACCTCTTTACCACCGCCGGCAAGATCGCGGATCTGCGCGCTCGCTATACCGAGGCCGTCGTCGACGCCGAGGAGAAGGCGAAGGCGAAGCAGCACGCCAAGGGCAAGATGACCGCCCGAGAGCGCATCGAACTCCTCGTCGACCCCGGCAGTTTCGTCGAGTTCGACGAGTACGTGCGCCACCGCACCACCGCGTTCGGCATGGATCGCTCCCGCCCCTACGGCGACTCGGTCGTCACCGGTGTCGGCACGATCCACGGACGCACGGTCGCCGTGTACTCGCAGGACTTCTCCACCTTCGGCGGCTCGCTCGGCGAGGTCGCCGGCGAGAAGATCATCAAGGTCATGGAGTTCGCCCTCGACGGCGGCATGCCCTGCATCGGCATCCTGGACTCGGGCGGAGCCCGCATCCAGGAGGGCGTCGTCGCGCTCGGCAAGTATGGCGAGATCTTCCGCCTGAACACCCGCGCATCCGGAGTGATCCCCCAGATCTCGATCATCATGGGCCCGGCAGCGGGAGGAGCGGTGTACTCCCCCGCGCTCACCGACTTCGTCATCATGGTCGACAAGACCAGTCAGATGTTCGTGACCGGCCCTGACGTCATCAAGACGGTCACCGGTGAGGACGTCGGCATGGAGGAGCTCGGCGGCGCGTACACGCACAACACGCGCTCCGGTGTCGCCCATTACCTCGCTGAGGATGAAGACGACGCGATCGACTACGCGCGCACCCTCCTCGGCTTCCTGCCGGACAACAACATGGCGGAGCTGCCCTCCTACGAGAGCGCCTTCGAGTTCGAGACGACGGATGCCGATCGCACGCTCAACACGATCATTCCCGACTCGGCGAACCAGCCCTACGACATCCACACCGTCATCGAGCACGTCGTCGACGACGGCGACTTCCTCGAGGTGCAGCCGCTGTTCGCTCCGAACATCGTGATCGGCTTCGGGCGCGTCGAGGGCCGCTCGGTGGGCATCATCGCCAACCAGCCCTCGCAGATGGCGGGAACCCTGAACATCGAGGCCGGCGAGAAGGCCAGCCGGTTCGTGCGATTCTGCGACGCCTTCTCAATTCCGATCGTCACGCTCGTCGACGTCCCCGGCTACCTGCCTGGCACGGATCAGGAGTGGACCGGCGTCATCCGCCGCGGCGCCAAGCTGCTGTACGCGTATGCCGAAGCCACCGTGCCGCTCGTGACGGTCATCCTGCGCAAGGCCTACGGCGGCGCGTACATCGTGATGGGCTCGAAGCAGCTCGGCGCCGATGTCAACCTCGCCTGGCCCACCGCCGAGATCGCCGTGATGGGCGGCCAGGGCGCGGTCAACATCCTCTACCGCGGTGAGATCAAGAAGGCCGAGGAGGCCGGCGAAGACGTCGCCGCCGTCCGCACCCGCCTGGCGAACGAGTACACGTACAACGTGGCCTCTCCGTTCCTCGCCGCCGAGCGCGGTGAGCTGGACGGGATCATCGAGCCCGCCAACACGCGCGTCTCGATCGCCAAGGCGCTGCGCGCACTCCGAGGCAAGCGCTCCTCGCTGCCCCCGAAGAAGCACGGGAACATCCCACTGTGAGCGCCCCTCTCGACGAGCAGCCCCCGGCGCTCCAGATCACGCGCGGAACCGCCACCGAGGAGGAGCTCGCGGCCCTCATCGCGGTCGTCACCGATGCGTACTCGCACGAGTCGGAGGATGCGGTGGCAGAAGAGCCGCACGTCTCGGCTTGGACGCGCACGCAGCGGTCGCTCCGCACGCCGCTGCGACGTGACATCCCCTGGGGGCGCTTCTCCGGCTGAGGACTGGCGTCAGAGCCGCGGCGCGGTGAAGCGCAGGGTCACCAGCTGGAAGGCACGCAGATCCAGCCGGGTCTCGCCCACCGTGGTGTGGTCCAATGCCGTGGCCGAGACCTCTCGCTCGATCAGATCGGTCTCGATGACCGTATCGAACGAGAACGACGGCGTCACGGTGGCCGAGGCCTTCCCGCCGTGCGCTTCGTAGAGCCGCACGATCACGTCGCCACTGCGGTCTTCCGCGAGCTTCACCGCCTCGATCACGACGGCGTCCGACGACACCTCGATCAATGGAGCGATCGGTCCCGCTCCCGTGATCTCGCGCAACGGCAGGTTGAGGCGATAGCCGTCCTGTACGGCATCGGCGATCGAGGCGCCGGGGCGCACGCTCACACGGAACGTGTGCTCGCCCTGGTCGGCCTCGGGGTCCGGATACAGCGGCGCCCGCAGCAACGAGAGCCGCACCGTCGTCGCGGTGCCTCCTCCGGAACGCGGCGTGCGCGTGATGTCGTGCCCGTAGGTCGAGTCGTTCGCGATCGATACCCCGAACCCCGGCTCCCCCACATGCACCCACCGATGCGCCACGGTCTCGAATCGCGCCATGTCCCACGAAGTGTTGGCGTGGGTCGGGCGATGCACGTGGCCGAACTGGATCTCGGACGTCGCCCGTTCCGTGTGCACGTCGAGCGGGAATGCCAGCTTGAGGAGCTTCTGGCGCTCGTGCCAGTCGACGGTCGTCTCGATGTCGAGCGCATTGCCCTCGGCCGTCAGCGTCAGAGCCTGCGTGATCCGCGAACCCCCCAGCTCGCGGACCACGCAGACGATCGCCGCCGACGCGTGCGGGACGATGTCGATCGAGACCACGTCCGTCACGTCGATGACGTGACGTCGATAATGCTCGTCGATGTCCCAGGCATCCCACCGCGTCGGCGTATCGCGATGCAGCTGCAAGAGGTTCCCCCGCTCTCCCGCCGCGATCGCCTGCCTCCCGGTCGCGCGGACGACGAGTGCCGTCACCAGGCCTGCGTTGTCGATCGAGACCGTGAGGTGCTCGTTCTCCAACACGAAGCCGTCCGTCGTCCGCGTGACCTCCGCAGAGACCCCAGTCCTCTGCACGGTGGCGATCCCCATCGCCACCGCTCCCTCCCTTGCGTAGGGTCCCGCGTTGGCGACGAGCTCGGAGTCTCCCGGACCCGCCACGGCCGCCAAGGACCCTGCGATGATGCGCTCCGTCGAGGCGAGCACCTCGGCGTAGCGACGTTCTGCCTCCCGGTGCACCCAGCCGATCGAGCTGCCGGGGAGGATGTCGTGGAACTGCTGCAGCAGCACGGTCTCCCACGCCGCCTGCAGCTCCTCGTAGGGGTACGGCGCCCCGCGGAGCGCTGCCGCCGTCGCCCAGAGCTCAGCCTCCCTGAGCGCATGCTCGCTGCGGCGGTTGCCGCGCTTGGTGCGCGCCTGAGAGGTATAGGTACCGCGATGGAACTCGAGGTACATCTCACCCGTCCACACCGGCGGATCGCTGTACTCGGCCTCCGCAGCCTCGAAGAAACCACGGGGCGACGACAGCGTGACCGTCGGCGAGCCCTCCAGCGAGCGCAGGCGGGATGCCGCCGCCAGCATCTCCCTGTTGGGTCCGCCCCCGCCGTCGCCGTAGCCGAAGGGGACCAGCGAGGTGTTCGCCGCGCCCTTCTCGGCGTACTGGCGCTCCGCCCTGGCCAGTTCTGCGGAGGTGAGCTGCGCGTTGTAGGTGTCGACCGGCGGGAAATGCGTGAAGATCCGCGTACCGTCCATCCCTTCCCATTGGAAGGTGTGGTGGGGCATGACGTTCGTCTCATTCCACGACATCTTCTGCGTCAGCATCCATCGGGATCCTGCTGCTCTGGCGATCTGCGGAAGCGCCGCCGAGTATCCGAACGAGTCAGGCAGCCACACATCGAGAGGTTCGACGCCGAACTCCTCGAGGAAGAAGAGCTTGCCCCGCAGGAACTGTCGAGCGAGCGCCTCACCACCGGGCATGTTGGTGTCGGACTCCACCCACATCCCCCCGGCCGGGTGGAAGCGCCCGGCGGCGACCGCGGCGCGGATCCGGTCGAAGAGCTCGGGCTGGAACCGCTTCATCCAGGCGTACTGCTGCGCCGACGAGGCGGCGAAGGAGAACTCGGCGTCCTCCTGCTGCAGCGAGAGCACGTTGGAGAAGGTGCGGGCGACCTTGCGCTGGGTCTCGCGGACCGGCCACAGCCACGCGGAATCGATGTGGGCATGCCCCACGGCGTGCACCGCATGGGCGGATCCGGATGCCGGTCGCGCCAGCACGTCGGCCAGAACGTCCCGTGCGTCCTGCGCTGTACCCGCGATGTCATCGGGATCGGCGACATCGACCATGCGCTCGAGCGCACGGAGGATCTCGGCATGGCGGGGGGACGAGGGCGACAACTCCCCCAGCAGTCCTCGCAGCACGGCGACATCCTGGACGAGCTCCCAGACCGTCAGGTCCCGCACCACGGCGTCAGCGCGTCGGAAGACGTAGAGCGGCTCTTCGCCTGCGGTGTCCCACTCGCCCAGCGGCGTCGGGCGGAAGTCGCGGAAGCCCTCTGCCACATCGGGGTTGGCTGCGGCCTCGAGGTAGAGCTCGATCGGATCGCCCGGCGCCCCGTCCAACGGCACATGGGCGTTGCGCGGCTCGACGGCCTTCACGATGCTTCCGTCTGGCCGGTACACGGTGCCCTCGGACTGGAACCCCGGCTCCGCAGCGCCGAACCCCAGGTCGAAGACGAGTTCGGCGCGCTGGCCGGGCTCGGCCTCCGGCACGGTCCCGCGGACGCGCACCCACATCGTGCTCCATGCCCGTCCCCAGCGGGTGCCCACGGCGAAGGGAGCGAACTCCTGTGCCACCGCGTCACTGAACGGCACCGGTTCCCCGGGCACGACCCAGGCCGCGAGCTCCAGCGCGATCGAACGGGGGTACACCGCCGGCAGCAGTCGCTCATGTTCGAAGCGGCGAATGCGCGCCTGTACGAGTTCGGAGTTGTCGTGCATCACACGCTTCCGGTCGGCGAGAGGGGATGAGAAATAATACATCGATTGGACTTATCGATGTCAAGACTTTTCTCGACCGCGTCCGCCCTCCGGCCGAAGTGTCACCGCGCGATCAGGTCTCCAAGAGCAGGTCGGATGTGCGCGGCGACAGCACAGAGTCCAGGACCACGCACGCGGCTCCCACTGCCCCGACATCGTCGCCCACCACGCTGCCGTCGACCGGCAGCGTGTGCACGGCGCGCGTCGCACTCAGCCGCTCCAGCTTCGCCGGGATCTCCTGCAGATACACGGGCGCCAACCGGGACCAGAAGGGCCCGCCCAGCACGACCCTGTCGACATCGAGCATGTTGGTCAGCGCCGCGACGAGCACCGTCATGTGCGCCGCAGCCTGCCGCAGCACCCGTTGCGCTGCCACGTCGCCCGAGGCCGCGCGATCGCACAGCAGGGTGAACCGCGTGTCGACGGCCTCGGCGTCATTGACCTCCCGATCATCCGGGAAGACGCCGGCGGCCTCGGCCTGCTCCACGATCGCCTGCGGGGTGCAGACCACCTCCACGCAGCCCCGGTAGCCGCACGTGCACGCCGGGCCGTCGGGGTCGACGATGATGTGGCCGACCTCGCCGAGGTTCCGCGAACTCCCTCGGACGACTTCACCGTCGCGGGCCAGAGCTGCGCCGATCCCTGTACCGAGGTAGATCAGCACGAACGAGTCGTCCGGAGGGGCGTGTCCTGTCCACAGCTCGCCCACTGCGGCAGCCGTCGTGTCCTTCTCGAGCGTGACCTCGAACCCCGTGGCCTCGGCGAGCACCGCCCGCAGCGGCACGCGGTGCCACCCCGGCAGCTTGGGGGGATCGATCACCGTGCCCTTCTCGGCGTCGAGGGGGCCAGGAGCCGCGACACCGACGCCCGCGATCAGATTCCGATCGACCCCTGACGCATCGATGAGGGAACCGATCGTCGCCGCCATGGCATCGACGATCTGACGCGGGTCAGCCGCAGGAGTCCGCGTCGTGACGCGCCGCACCACGGCACCGGTGAGATCGAGCAGCACGAAGGTCATCACGGCGGGATCGAGGTGGACACCGACCGAGTAGCGGCTCTCCGCGATCATGCGCAACGTGACGCGGGGCTTTCCCGGGCCGTTGATGGTTCGTCCGGCCTCGGCGATGAGACCGTCGCCGAGGAGACGACGAGTGATGTTCGTGACCGTCTGCGCCGACAGCCGCGTGGCCTCGACGAGCTCGGTTCTGCTCAGTCCGGTGCCGGACTGACGTATGGCTTCCAGGATCACCGACTGATTGAAGTCGCCCATCCGTGGAAGGTTGGTCCCGCGACGCATTCCCATCGTCCAATCCTCCCTCATCAGGGCCCGAAACGTGTCCCCCAAAATACCTACAGACAACCTTTGATCGACCGAGGAGACTAATGGGGACGCTTCGCGTTCGGCTGTTCTCTCTATCCCAGGGTAGATAGACGTAGAACGGCCACCAGCGGTCGGTTTTCGGGTAACTGACCGCATGGCGAGGGGTGGGCGGCTTCGCCGCCCCTCGCCCACTCTGCATCCTCGACTCCGACCTCCTCCCCCGGCCGGAGCCGAGGTGGGCGCGCCGTCAGTCGGCCGCGACCTCGCGCGAGATCTCGTGCCACAGGTCGACCGCGTCATCATCGCGCGATGATCCGGAGCTTGCGCGCCCGACCACCGTCACCGCGACCCGCGGATCGTTCGACGAGCGGATGATCAGCCTTCCCGCCTGTGCCTTGCGCAGCACCACGGCGAGCTCGTCCCTGATCTCAGCACGACGATCCTCCTCGACGCCGTCGAGGCCTCCCTCGTCGAAGACCGTCACGATCACGCCGCGTCGCCGCGCATCCTCGATCGCATCACGCACCGCATCGTTGAGCAGATCCGCGCCGCGCAGTTCATCGCGCAACCGCCCTTCGGCGAGACGCGCCTCCAAGCGCTCGTCGACCGTCAGGCTGCCGCGGGAGGCCACGACACGGCTCAGCACCGGCCCGGCGACGGCCAGGGCGAACTGTGTGCGCAGCCGCCTCTCGCGCTGGCGCACCAGTTGGGTCGCGTGCCACGCGGAGACCGCTTGCTGGATCTCCGCCAGCCGCGCGGTGTCGCGGATCGCCTTGTCCCAGAACAGCACGAGCAGCTGAGCGACCACGACCCACATGATCGAGCCGACCAACCCCAGGTTCAGCGCCACGCCGAATCCCAGATACCCCGCGGATGTGGCCACGAGGACGGCGACCGTCAGCCATCCGATCAGGAAGCGGCGCCGCACGACGCAGACGATGCCGAACAGACCGAGTGCGCCGATGTACCAGGTCGCGAACGGCGCTGTGCGGGCCCCCTCGTCCAGCGAGAGTGTGACCAGAGGCGGGATGAAGAGGCACGCCAGCAGGGACAGCAACGCCGCCCACAGCGGCATCCGCACCGACACCGCAGAGTCCCAGAGGATCGCGATGAGGACCACGGCCAGGTAGATGGCGATCGCTGACACCATCAGCAGCGGGGCCGTCGGCTGCACCGTCCACCAGATGGAGCGCGCGACGAAGTAGAGGGCGAACCCCACGGCGAGTGAGGTCGCGACGCTGCGCACGGTGCGGTTCATGAGCGCTCCCAGCCGAGCGTGACCGTGGTTCCCTGCGCGCCGGAGACGATGTCGGCTGTACCTGCGACACCCGCCATACGCGCGAAGATCGACGCGCTGATGCCCAGACGATCCGGACCGATCGTGTCGATGTCGAACCCTGGACCTGTGTCGGAGATCGCCACGATGATCCCCTCGTCACCCCGACCCGTTGCGACGATGTGGAGCCCGCGACCCTGCGCGTGCGCCACCGCGTTCCCGATCGCCTGTCGTGCCGCCAGCACGAGGGCGCGCGCCACCCGTCCGGGGATCAGGCCGATGCCACCGCGCTCCTCCACGATCGCGTCGGCGCCGAGCTCCGAGAGCGCACGGCGCAGCTCGATCACGATCTGCGAGATGCCGACGGGCTCGTCGCTGCCCTCCTGCGCCACCGCAGCCTCGGTGTTGGCCAGCCGGGTCAGCGCCTCGCGTGCCATCGCGACCGCGAGCTCACGGGCGCGTTCGCTCTCTGCCCGCTCCGCGGCGATGAGCGCGGCCAGGACGCTGTCGTGCATCAGCGCGGACATCGCCACGCGCTCCTCCTCCGCCGCGGCGGCCGCGGCAGCAGAGGCATAGGAAGCGACGGCACGCCCGCGCGCATCGTCGACGCCGGCCGCGACGGATCGGAACATCCATCCGAGCGCGACGATGACGACGCCGAGGATCAGCGTGAACGAGACGTCGAAGGCGGTCGTGATCCAGAAGTCGCGGGAGAAACTTCCCTGCACCAGCCGCACATACCCGTAGATGAACGGCAGCCCGGCCGCCCACGTGATCTGGAGGCGGATCGGGAAGGCGAGCATGGCCGCGACGACGCAGACGTTGACCAGGAAGAAGATCCAGGGCTGGTCGCCGGCTCCGCCCGGTGGGACGACGATCGGCCAGGCGACGAGTGCGAGCACGTAGGAGACCGCGAAGGACCCCGCCGCGATGGCGACCCACCGCCCGAGAATGCAGGCCACGAGCATCGCGGCCAGGGGGATGAAGACGACGAGGAGCACGATGATCTGCGGCACATCGCCGCGAGAGAACGATCCGACCGCTGCGACGAACGCCTGCGCGCCGAGAGTCGCAGATCCGATCGCGACCACCGTCGCGAGGATGCGCTCCATCCGCTTGCCGGTGAAGCGCTCGAACTCGGTCTCCGCGGTGCCAGGAGAAGGAATCTTGCTCCAGGCTTCGCGGATGTCGAGAGCGTCAGTGGCCACTCGGATCTCCGTCGGTCTCGACGATCCCGTCCTCCATCGCGCGACGCAGCAGGTCGACCTTGGTCGGGGCGGGGCGCCCCACATCGACGTACTTCACGCGGATGCGGGTGATGTTCTCCTTGGCAGTGGAGTAGGCGACACCGAGCCGCTCGGCCACCGCCTTGAGCGGGAGCCCGGTGGCGTACAGGCGCAGAACCTCGCGCTCACGGGTCGACAGCTGAGCGTCGCCGAAGTCACGGTCGCCGTCGACGGCGCTCGCCCACTCGACGTTGTTCAACGCTTCTCCCTGCGCCACCGTGCGGATCGCATCGAGCACGTCGTCGAGTGCCGACGACTTGCTGACCACCCCGGCAGCGCCGGCGGAAAGGGCTTCTCTGACGGCAGCAGGACGGTCTGCGACGCTGTGGATCACGACGCTCGCGCCGTCGGCGACCAGTGAGGTGACGTTCTCGGTCACAGTGGTGCCATCGCCGAGCGTGAGGTCGAGCACCACGACCTCCGCAGGTGCCGCACCCGAACTCTTGCGCCAGTCCAGATAGGAGCTGACGGAGCTTCCGGAGAAGACGACGGTCTGCGAGTCGCGCGCGAACGCGGCCTCAAGGCCGAGACGAACGGACTCGTGATCATCGATGAGGGCGACCGTACTCATCCACCCAGCCTAGTGAGTCGACAGAGCCGGGCGAGGATCCCGGTCGCCGCGCGTCACCGGGTGAGCAGGGCGACGACCTCGAAGTGGTGCGAATGCGGGAACAGGTCGAAGGAGCGCAGCGTCGTCACCTTCCATCCCAGACCGCGGAAGGTGCCAAGGTCGCGCGCGAGGGCGACGGGATCGCAGGCGACGTAGGCGATGGCCTCGGGCTCGAGTGCATGCACGCCCTCGACGACCGCGCGCCCCGCACCGGCACGAGGCGGATCGAGGACCACGGCCCCTGCTCCCGTACGGCCGGCGGCGCTCTGCAGGAAACGGTCGACGCGAGCGGTCACCGCGGTGGCCTGCAGCGGCGCGAGGTTCGCCGCCGCGTGCTGGGTCGCGCGTTTGCTGGACTCGACAGTGACGACATCCGTGGCCCCGAGATCTGCCAGGGTCGCCGCGAACAGGCCGACGCCGCCGTAGAGGTCGTAGTGGGTGCGATCCGGATCGACATGTCCGTCGAGCACGCCGTAGACCGCGCCGTCGAGGACGGAGGCCGCGCGCGGGTGGACCTGCCAGAACCCGTTCACATCCACCTGGAACCGTCGGTCGCCGACCTGCTCGTACACGACCTCGGGCTCGGGGCGGCGCCCTCCGCGGTGCACCGGGCGTGCACCGTCCTCATGGCGGATGACACGCACCTCGCCGTCGGCGGGCTCCACGAGATCGATCCGTCCCGCAGCTCCGCCCCTCAGCGCGAGAGCCGCTTCCGCCACTGCGGGACGGGCGAGCGGGTGCGAACGGACGGGGATGACGCGATGACTCCGGGCAGCGAAGGGGCCGACGCGTCCGGCATCGTCCACGTGCAGCGTGACGCGCGTGCGCCACCCCATCCCGTCACCGGATTCGACGGCTTCGACCTCTGGGGCCTCCAGACCGCCCCCCGCGAAGCGGTCGAACGCCTCCGAGAGCACCTGGCGCTTGAGGGTGCGCTGATGCGCGAGATCGATGTGTCCCAGGTCGGCACCTCCCGGACGCTCGGCGGGATCGCGCGAGATGTCCGCCTCTGGCCAGATGTGCGCACGGCGATGCGGCGAGGCATCGAGGATCTCGATCGCCTCCGCCCGCCAGAAGCTGCGACTGTCCGCCGCGTCGTCCTTCGGGTCGATCAGCCGAGCGCGGACGCGCTCGCCCGGGATGGCGTCGGAGACGAACACGACGCGTCCCTCATGGCGGGCGACGAAGGTCCCACCGTGCGCGATCCCGGTGATGTCGAGTTCGAGCACGTCGGCAGAGGAAGAAGTCATTCTTCGAGGATACGGTGGTGCACATGCGCGTCTGCCTCGCCTCCACCTCTCCCGCCCGCCTGATGCTGCTGCGACAGGCGGGGATCGAGCCCCTGACCACATCGCCGGACGTGGATGAGGACGCGGTCGCGGCGGCCGCTGCCGAGTCAGCGGGCGCCGAGCTGCCCCCGGCAGAGCTGGTGCTGCTGCTCGCGCGGGCCAAGGCGGCCGATGTGGCGCGCCGCATCGCCGCGGAGGACCCGGCGTTCGACGGCATCGTCATCGGTGGCGACTCGATGTTCGCGCTGAACGGGCGCGTATACGGCAAGCCGCACACCGCGGCGGAGGCCACGCGCCGCTGGCAGGAGATGCGGGGGGCGACAGGGATCCTGCACTCCGGCCACTCGGTCTTCCGGATCACTCCGGGCGCGGCTCCCGTCGAGGCGACGGCGACCGCCGAGGCCGCCGTGACCTTCGCCGACGACATCAGCGACGCGGAGATCGCAGCCTACGTCGCGTCGGGCGAACCCCTCTATGTCGCGGGAGCGTTCACGGTCGACAGTCTCGGCGGTGCGTTCATCACGCGTGTCGACGGCGATCCATCCACCGTGGTCGGCATGTCGTTGTCCACGATCCGCCGCCTGGCCGCAGAGCTCGGCGTGACATGGACCGCGCTCTGGAACATCCCGCAGGCCGACTGACTCGTAGACTCTGCGCGACGTTTCGACGTCTTTCTTGTGGAGAGTCGTCAATTGGTTCGGTGGCCTTCTCGCTAGGCTGGCAATCATGCCTGCTATCGCCAAGGTGCTCATCGCCAACCGCGGCGAGATCGCCGTACGCATCATCCGTGCCGCTCGTGACTCCGGAATCGCTTCCGTCGCCGTCTACGCCGACCAAGACCGCGACGCGCTGCACACGCGGCTCGCCGACGAGGCATACGCCCTCGGAGGGGCCACCAGCGCCGAGACCTACCTCCAGATCGACAAGATCCTCTCCGTCGCCCGCCGCGCCGGAGCCGACGCCGTGCACCCCGGCTACGGATTCCTCGCCGAGAACGCCGAGTTCGCTCGCGCGATCATCGGCGCAGGGATGACGTGGATCGGGCCGTCGCCCGAGGCCATCGAGGCGCTGGGCGACAAGGTGACCGCGCGTCATGTTGCCGAGAAGGTCGGCGCGCCCCTCGCCCCCGGCACCCCCGGACCTGTGTCGGGCGCCGATGAGGTCGTGGCATTCGCCGAGGAGTTCGGTCTCCCGATCGCGATCAAGGCCGCCTACGGCGGCGGCGGTCGTGGTCTCAAGGTGGCGCGGGAGCTCGATGAGGTCGCCGAGCTCTTCGAGTCCGCCACCCGTGAAGCCGTCACGGCGTTCGGTCGCGGCGAGTGCTTCGTGGAGAAGTACCTCGACAAGCCGCGTCACGTCGAGACGCAGTGCCTCGCGGATGCCGCCGGCAACGTCGTCGTGATCTCGACGCGAGACTGCTCGCTGCAGCGCCGTCACCAGAAGCTCGTGGAGGAGGCGCCGGCGCCGTTCCTCACGGACGAGCAGAACAGCCTGCTCTACTCGGCGTCCAAGGCCATCCTCAAGGAGGTCGGCTACGTGGGCGCCGGCACCTGCGAGTTCCTGATCGGCGCCGACGGCACCGTCTCCTTCCTCGAGGTGAACACGCGCCTCCAGGTCGAGCACCCGGTCTCCGAAGAAGTCACCGGCATCGACCTGGTCCGTGAGCAGTTCCGCATCGCGGCGGGCGGCACGATCGACTACACCGACCCGGAGCCCCAGGGCCACTCGATCGAGTTCCGCATCAACGGCGAGGACCCCGGCCGCGGATTCCTCCCCCAGCCCGGACCGGTGAACGTCTTCAAGACCTTCGGCGGCCCCGGCATCCGTCTCGACTCCGGCGTCACCGCCGGCGACGCGGTCTCCGGCGCGTTCGACTCGCTGCTGGCCAAGATCATCGTCACGGGCAAGAACCGCGAGGAGGCGCTGGAGCGGTCACGTCGGGCACTCGACGAGTTCGAGGTGGCCGGGCTTCCCACTGTCCTCCCCTTCCACCGCAAGGTCGTCCGCGACCCCGCATTCACGGCGGAGGACGGCAACTTCGGCATCTTCACCCGCTGGATCGAGACCGAGTTCGACAATGACATCCCCGCGTGGGACGGTGAGCTCGAGCCCACCTCCGTCGCGGACGGACGCCACACGGTCGTCGTCGAGGTCGCCGGCAAGCGACTCGAGGTCAGTCTTCCCGACCGCGTGGCCGTTGCCGCCGGCACGGCAGGGCGCCCGGCTGTCGTGCCGCCCTCGCGTCGCAGCCATGCGACAACCGCGAATGCCGGCGCATCGGGCGATGCCGTGAAGTCGCCGATGCAGGCCACCGTCGTCAAGATCGCTGTCGAGGACGGGCAACAGGTCGTCAAGGGCGATCTGGTCGTGGTCCTCGAGGCGATGAAGATGGAGCAGCCCCTGCAGGCCCACAAGGACGGCGTCGTCGGCAACATCAACGCGGAAGCCGGCGGCACGGTATCCGCAGGGCATCAGCTGCTCACGATCAGCTGACCCTTCGACAGGCTCAGGGACCCAGACGGCTCAGGGACCCAGACGGCCCAGGGACCCAGACGGCTCAGGCTCAGGGACTCAGACGACAGAAAAGGCGCCCCACCTCGGTGGGGCGCCTTTCTCATCGTCGGTGTACCTCAGGAGATGTACCCCAGGTGCATCGCGCGGCTGGCATCGGTGATGCTGCTCGACAGCGACGGGTAGGCGGCGAAGACGCGCGAGACCTGGTCGACCGTGAGTCGTCGCTCGACCGCGACCGCGATCGGGTAGATCAGCTCGGAGGCCTTCGGGGCGACGATCACGCCGCCGATCACTGTGCCCGATCCCTTGCGCGCGATGATCTTGACGAAGCCGTCCTTGATCCCCATCATCTTCGCGCGCGGGTTGGCCGCCAGCGGCAGCTTGTAGACGAGCCCGTCGGCGACGCCGTCCTCGACGTCCTTCTCGGAGTAGCCGACCGTGGCGATCTCGGGGGCGGTGAAGATGTTCGAGGTGATCTTGATCAGCTCGAGCGGGATCACGATGTCGCCGAGTGCGTGGAACACCGCCGTGCGTCCCTGCATGGATGCGACCGATGCCAGGGGGAAGAAGTTCGTGCAGTCGCCGACCGCGTAGACGTTGGGAACCGAGGTGCGCGCCACCTTGTTCACGCGGACGTGACCCGACTCATCGAGCTCGACGCCGGCATCCTCGAGACCGATGCCCGCGGTGTTGGGGATCGAGCCGACCGCCATCAGACAGTGGCTGCCCTCGACCGTGCGGCCATCCGACAGCGTCACGACGACTCCGTCCTTGTCGGCCTTCACTTCGTCGGCGCGGGACTTCGACAGCACCTGCATGCCTCCGCGCTTGAACACCTTCTCGAGGACGCTCGCCGCATCCTTGTCCTCGCCGGGGAGCACCTGCTCGCGGCTGGAGATCAGCGTCACCTTCGCGCCGAGGTTCATGTACGCCGAGGCGAACTCGGCACCCGTGACGCCGGAGCCGACCACGATCAGATGCTCGGGGAGCGCCTTCATGTCGTACAGCTGCGTCCAGGTGAGGATGCGCTTGCCGTCGGGCTTGGCCGAATCGAGCTCGCGGGGTGAGGCGCCGACGGCCACGATGATCGTGTCGGCCTCGATGCGGTCAAAGTCGGTGCCGCCCTGGCCGGTGGACACCACGATCGCCGTCGGTCCCTCGAGACGGCCGTGGCCGGAGAGGATCCGCACGCCCGCTTCGAGCAGCGTCGCACGCATGTCCTCGGACTGCTGACCGGCGAGCGCGACCAGGCGCTTGTTCACCGCAGCGAGGTTGATCGCGATCTCAGGCTTGAGCGGCTTGCCGTTCTCACCCTTGGCGTAGAAGTTGACGCCGAGGTCGCTCGCCTCGGAGATCGCGACGGCGGCGTCCGCCGTGGCGATCAGACTCTTGGACGGCACCACGTCGGTGAGGACGGCGGATCCACCGACACCGACACGCTCGACCAGGGTCACCTCGGCTCCGAGCTGAGCGGCCGCCAGGGCCGCCTCGTAACCGCCGGGACCGCCGCCGAGGACGGCGACGCGCTGAGTGCGCTCGAAAGTGGTGGAAGACATGGAAACCATTCTCGCGCAATCCTGGCACCGGAGCCTGCCACTTCCTAGAGTGGATCCATGCCCGAGACATACAGCAACCCCCTCGATGACCCGTCTGCCAACCCGTTCGAGGTCGCAGCCACCGCTGCCGCCGACATCGCCCGGCTGACCGGCGTCGAGAAGCACGACATCGCCCTCACGCTCGGAAGCGGCTGGGGCAAGGCCGCCGACATCATCGGCGAGACCGTGGCGACGATCCCGGCGACCGAGGTCACCGGCTTCTCGAAGCCGGCACTCGAAGGGCACGTGGGAACCCTCCGCAGCATCCGCACGCCCGACGGCAAGAACGTGCTCGTCATCGGCGCGCGCACCCACTACTACGAGGACCACGGTGTGCGCCGCGTCGTGCACAGCGTCCGCACCGCCGCCGCGACCGGGGCGAAGATCATGGTGCTCACCAACGGCGCCGGCGGCATCCGCGAGACCTGGACGCCCGGTCAGCCGGTGCTGATCAGCGACCACATCAACCTCACGGCCGACTCCCCGCTCGAGGGCGCCACCTTCATCGACCTGACCGACCTGTACTCCTCGCGTCTGCGTGATGTCGCCCGCAGCGTCGACCCCTCTCTCGACGAGGGCGTGTACACGCAGTTCCGGGGCCCGCACTACGAGACCCCGGCAGAGGTGCAGATGGCGAAGATCATCGGTGGCCACATCGTCGGCATGTCGACCGCGCTCGAGGCCATCGCCGCCCGCGAAGCCGGTATGGAGGTGCTGGGCTTCTCGCTCATCACGAACCTCGCCGCCGGCATCCAGAAGACGCCACTGAGCCATGCAGAGGTGATCGAAGCCGGACGTGAAGCCGAACCGGTGATCTCCGCCCTGCTGGCCCGAGTGGTCGAGGCGCTGTGAGCGAGGAGAGGCTCGCGCAGGCGCGAGCGTGGCTGCGGCAGGACCCCGACCACGAGACCCGTGACGAGCTCGCGGGGCTCATCACGCGCGCCGCAGGCGGCGACGAAGCGGCGAGTGCCGAACTCGATGACCGTTTCGGAGCACGTCTCGCTTTCGGAACCGCCGGTCTGCGCGGAGAGCTCGGCGCCGGCAGCAACCGGATGAACCGGGTCCTGGTCGCGCAGGCCGCCGCAGGCTTCGCCGCGTACCTCCGCGAGCGCGCTCACGGCGCCACCCCGACGGTCGTGATCGGATACGACGGCCGGCGCAACTCGCGTGTCTTCGCGACAGACTCCGCCGAGATCTTCGCAGGTGCCGGCCTGCGAGCGATCCTGCTCCCCCGACTGCTGCCGACTCCGGTCCTGGCGTTCGCAGTTCGGCGCCTCGGCGCTGACGCGGGCGTGATGGTGACCGCCAGCCACAACCCGCCGAACGACAACGGCTACAAGGTCTACCTCGGCGGCGACGATCAGGGTTCGCAGATCGTCGCTCCGGCCGATGCCGAGATCGCCGCGCAGATCCAGCGGGTCGCCGACACCGTGCGGGTCCCCGCTCTCCCCCGGTCCACCGACTACGAGATCGCGCCGGAAGGCGTCATCGACGCGTATGTCGCCGCGACAGCGGCCGTCGCTCCTGCTCCAGCGGGCGCGGATGGCCTGCGCTGGGTCTACACGGCCATGCACGGCGTCGGATGGGAGACGCTGTCGCGCATCCTGAAGACGGCGGGTTATCCCCAGCCGGCGGTCGTGGATCAGCAGCTTCGGCCGGACGCCCGGTTCCGCACCGTCTCGTTCCCGAACCCCGAGGAGCCGGGAGCGATGGACCTCGCGTTCACGCGAGCGCGACGCGCGAAGGCCGACTTCATCCTGGCCAACGACCCGGATGCGGATCGTCTCGCGGTCGCGATCCCCGACGAGTCCGCCGCAGACGGCTGGCGTCGACTGACCGGCAACGAGGTGGGACTGCTGCTCGGTGCCCGTGCCGCACGAGCCGCGGAGGGCACCCCCGGGGCCTCGCTCGCCTGTTCCCTGGTCTCCTCTCCCGGTCTCAGCGCAGTCGCCGCGCACCACGGACTGGACTTCCACGAGACCCTCACGGGCTTCAAGTGGATCTCCCGCGCCCCGGGCATCGTCTTCGGCTTCGAGGAGGCCCTGGGCTACCTGGTGAACCCCGAGACCGTGCGTGACAAGGACGGCATCTCCGCGGCGGTCGCGATCCTCGGCCTCGCCGCCGAGGCCCGCGACCGCGGCCTCGGACTGGCCGACCTGCTCGCCGAGCTCGGTGACACCTACGGCCACTTCGCGAGCGGGCAGGTCTCGGTGCGCGTCGAGGATCTCTCGATCATCGGCACCGTGATGCTGTCGCTGCGATCGCTGCCACCCACGCACATCGGCACCCACGCGATCGCTGCGGCGGAGGACCTGCTGCAGGCGGCACCCGGTCAGCCGTCAGGCGACGTGCTGCGCTACCGCCTGTCCGACGGATCGCGCGTGATCGTGCGCCCGAGCGGTACCGAGCCGAAACTGAAGGTGTACATCGATGCGAAGGCGGACTCCGCCGAGAACGCCATCGAGGTCGTGGCCGCACTCGAGGCCGGCGTCCGCGTCCTCCTCGAAGAGCGCTCCTGACGCCTAGCCGTGGTCCGCTGGCACTCGCCGGCGGACCACGGCTAGCATCGGAGCATGTTGAGCCGTCATGTCACCATCACCGCGCACAACGGCGTGCATGCGCGACCGGTCGCCGAGCTGGTGCGCGTCGTACAGGCGCACGGTGACGCGGTGACCCTGCGCACCGCTGACGGCGTGGTCGTCGACCTGAGCAGCGTGCTGGCGGTGATGGACCTGGCGCTGGCGCCGGGCGATGCCGTCACGCTCGAGACGCGGGAGTCCTCGGATGCCGCGGCCGTGCTCGACACGTTGAGCGAAGTCCTCGCACCACGACACTGACGGCGATCAGCCGTCGATCACCGCGACGAGCTCGTCGAGGAAGGTCTCGAAGCTCGCGGCCCTGCGCACGATCCGCTGCACGCTCTCGCGCTCGCTGAAGACCTCCACGAGCTGCTCGAACACGGTCTGGAACGCGGCGCGATCACTCTCGCTGAACGCGGCGAGCGCGACGACCTGCACGCGGCCGTCGCCCCAGGCGGCCGAGCCGTCGGCGACACCGATCGCGATGGCGGTCCTGGTCGCCGTCATCTGCAGCGCATGGGGGACGGCGAGCGAGTCGGTGAACGCGGTCGATGACATCTGCTCGCGCGCGATCGTGTTCTCGATGTAGTCCTCGCCGATCAAGCCGGTGCGGACCAGGAGACCGCCCAGGCGCCGGATGATCGCCTCCTCCCCCTCATCGGGAAGCGGCGATACATAGGCGTCGGCGTGGAAGTAGCGTGCCAGCTCTCCGCGCAGGCGCGTCAGGCGGCGTCCCCGGCGCACCCGGCCGGCCGCCGACTGGATGCGGTCGACGTCGGAGTCGGTCAGGAAGGGCTGGATGCGCACGAAACGGTCGCCGGATGCCCCCGGCTCGATCGTGCTGAGCACGAGGTCGGTGTCGAAGGATGTCCAGTCGGGGTCGACGTTGGTGATCACGCTGGTCACCTCGATCGCCGATCCGAGCGAGCGGTCGACACTGGAGCGCAGCAGTTCGTGGAGCTCGTAGTATCCGGGGCAGACGATGGTCGCGGTGAGGATCGATTCGGCTTTGCGGCTCCGCTCGAGACGCCCACCGACGTGCATCGCGATGTACGCGATCTCGTCGTCATGGATGGGTGCGCCCAGGCGGTCGTGCAAGCCGCTGGCGATGGAGACGGCGACCTCGAAGATCATCGGGTAGGAGGTCTTGAGCGACCGGGTGAGCGGGTTCCTGGTGAGTGCGCTCTCTTCGGCCCGACGCAACAGGTTCTGCACGTGCAGCGCGAGCCGGAGCTGGAAGGTCTCGTCGACGAGGTCGACCTGGTAGTCGTCGGCCGCGCGCTGCACCTCGGCGCGGACGGCGGCCTCGACCTCCGGGTCCACGCCGCTGCGGGCGACGTCGCCTGCTGCGTCTTCTCCCGGAGCGACGATGCGGGTCAGCACCAGGGAGGCGAGATGATCGCTGTCCCCCTCGCCGAGTGCCACGGCGAAATGCTCGCCGGCCAGACGCGCGATCACGGCGCCGACCTGAGGGATCTCGGCACGAGCGCCCGACGGCGCGGACTCCAACGCGTGTCCCGCAGCCACCCGCTCGGCGGCGATGGCGATGTGCAGCAGCACATCCGAGATGGCGAGCTCGTTCACGTAGTAACCGAGCTCACCGAGCTCCCGCACCAGTGCCGACTTGAACGGCGCGACGGCGTGCGCGGCGACGGCATTGCCCGCGAGCGCGCGTCGGAACGTCTCCGGGTGGAAAGATGCCGCGTCCATCTCGTCGTGCGCGAGCCTGCTGAGCAGTCGTCGTTGCGCCGTCTCGTTGCCCCGGAGTCGCACGATCTCCCTGTCCCGTTCGAGCGTGAGGTCGGTGCCGTCGATGAGCGCGCGCACACGGGCGAGGTCCGCTTCCAGCGTCGCCTCGCTCACGTGCAGTTGATCGGCTGTCTCGAAGACGTCGATGCCGGCGGGGGTGTCGAGCAGGGTGCGCACGAGACCGTGCAGGCGATCGCGGGGCGCCGACTCGCCGGTCTGACGTATGCGGAGCGCGGCTCGCGCACCGGAGCCCGCGCGATACCCGGCCGAACCGGACTCGACAGCGTCCCCGTCGGGTGTCCGCGCGTTCAAGGCGGCGACGTAGGAGCGCACGCTGCGCGGGGTGACTCCGAGCAGATCGGCGAGGCTGCCCGCCGTCGCCCATGATCCTTGGCGGAGGAGGGTCGAGAGCAGCTGGTCCTGGCGCTGACGCGACATGATCCCTCCGACTCCTCCACGTGCTGACTGCACTGTCCTGACGTGTCTCCATGATGTCAGTTCGCCGAGGGGCATGCGCGGAAACCGAGGTTCCGCAGGGGCGGAAAGGAACGTGGTGGTGACGCACCTCGTCCTTTCACAGACTGTTCTCAGGAAGGTGGCATCGATGAGGATCCTCGTAGTGTGCGGCGCCGGCGCGTCCAGCACGTTCGTCGCTCAGCGACTCCGTCGCGCGGCCGCTGAAGTCGGTCTCGACTGGGACGCCTCCGCAGGCATGGAGAGCTCTGTCATCGACGGCGCGCACGACCTCGTGCTCGTCGGTCCGCACCTCGCCGACCGGCTCGCGGCCATCCGGAGCGCGGTGCACAGCCCGGTCGCGCTCCTTCCACCCGATGTCTTCGCGGACCGCACAGGCGAGCGCACACTCGCCATCGCGCGCGGTCTTCTCCCCGATGTCAGCAGCACCCCGAAAGGAACATCATGACCACCTCTCGCACCGTTCGCATCGGCTCATCGCACGGGCTGCACGCCCGCCCGGCGAAGCTGTTCGCGCAGGCGGCGAAGGATGCCGGCGTGCCCGTCACGATCGCCAAGGATTCCGGCAAACCCGTCAATGCGGCCAGCATCCTGGGCGTCATCGCCCTCGCGATCGAGTACGGCGACTACGTCACCCTCACCGTCGACGGCGACGGCGCCGAAGCCGAGAACGTGATCGACACCCTCACCGAGCTGCTCACGACCGACCACGACCAGGACGCCGCCGGATGAGCACTCTCCGTGGAGTCGGAATCGGTCTCGGCGTCGCCCAGGGCACCGTCATCAGGATGACCGAGGCGCTGCCGGCGCCCGATCAGACACCGAGCACCCGCGGGGCCGACGCAGAGCGGGTCCGGGTGCGGGATGCCGTGGCCGTGGTCGCCAGGGAGCTGAACGAACGTGGTGCCGCCGCCGGCGGATCCGCCCAGGACGTGCTCGAGGCGCAGGCGATGATCGCCGAAGACCCGACCCTCCAGGACGAGGTCGACACCCGCCTCGACGCCGGCGCCACGGCCGAGTGGGCCGTGCACGACGCCTTCGCCGGTTTCCGCGCCACGCTGGAGGCGGTCGGCGGCTACCTCGGCGAGCGTGCCGCCGACCTCGACGACATCGCCCAGCGCGTGCTCGCGCACCTGCGCGGAGTGGACGCCCCCGGCATCCCGAACCCCGGGCATCCGTTCGTCCTCGTCGCCAGGGACCTGGCTCCCGCCGACACCGCGCTGCTCGACCTCGAGCAGGTGCTCGCGCTGATCACGACAGACGGCGGCCCGACATCGCACACGGCGATCCTCGCCAGAGAGAAGGGCATCGTCGCGATCGTCGGTGCGGTCGAGGCCACGGCGCTGGCCAACGGTCAGACGGTCATCGTCGATGCCGCGGCCGGGCTCGTCACCGCTGATCCCTCCCCGGAGGAGTTGGATCGCGCCGCGCAGCGCGCCGCCGAGCGGCGCTCTGCGGATGCGGCACCCCTGACCCCCGGCGCCCTCGCCGACGGCACGCCGATCGCGCTGCTGGCGAATCTGGGGAAACCTGCAGACGCGTCCGACGCCGTCGAACGCGGGGCCGAGGGCGTCGGGCTTTTCCGCACCGAGTTCCTGTTCCTCTCCGCCACGCAGGCCCCGACGATCGCGCAGCAGCGCGAGTCGTACCGCGAACTGCTGGCGGCGTTCCCCGGCAAGAAGGTCGTCGTACGGATGCTCGATGCCGGCGCCGACAAGCCGCTGGCGTTCCTCAACGACGCGCACGAGGAGAACCCCGCGCTGGGGCTCCGCGGGCTGCGAGCACTGCGCGCCAGCGAGGATATCCTCCGGGAGCAGCTCACGGCGCTCGCGGAGGCGGACGCGCTGACCGAGGCCGACCTCTGGGTCATGGCTCCGATGGTCACGACGGTCGAGGAGACCGCCTACTTCACCGCTCTCGCCCGCGAGTACGGGCTGAAGACCGCGGGCGTCATGGTCGAGGTCCCGGCGAGCGCCCTGCTCGCCGACCGGGTGCTCGCGCACGCCGACTTCGCCTCGATCGGCACGAACGACCTGACGCAGTACACGATGGCAGCCGACCGGCTGCTCGGCTCGGTCGCCGGGTTCCAGGATCCGTGGCACCCTGCGGTGCTGCGCCTGGTGCGTGAGGTCGGCGATGCCGGCGCACGCCTCGGCAAGCCGATCGGGATCTGCGGCGAGGCCGCCGCGGACCCGCTGCTGGCTGTCGTGCTCGTCGGCCTGGGCGCGACGAGCCTGTCGATGGCGCCGTCCGCTCTGGCTGACGTGCGCCACACCCTCTCCGAACGCACCCTCGACGAGGCCCGCACGCTCGCCGAGATCGCACTGGCGGCGGATGACGCCGCCGGTGCACGCAACGCGGTGGCGCAAGCCACTGCGTCCTTCCCCTCACATCAGAAAGAGACGACATCATGACGACGACGTCACCAGCCGCCCGGAAGCCGGGCGGGGTCCGAACGGGAGTGCAGCGGTTCGGCACGTTCCTGTCCGGCATGATCATGCCCAACATCGCGGCATTCATCGCGTGGGGCTTCATCACCATGCTGTTCATCCCGAAGGGGTTCTTCGGCGCGGAGACCCCGTTCACGGGCTGGCACTGGGCCGGTGTCGCCGAGATCATCGGCGGTGGCGGCGACTCGGCCATCATCGGCTGGCAGGGCGCCATGACGACGGTGGCGGAGACCGCTGACGGCAACATCCTCGCCTACGTCGGCCTGGTCGGTCCGATGGTCACCTACCTGCTGCCGCTGCTGATCGCCAACACGGCCGGCCGCATGGTCTACGGAGAGCGCGGCGGTGTCGTGGCGACGATCGCCACGGTCGGTGTGATCGTCGGCACGAACATCCCGATGTTCCTCGGCGCGATGATCATGGGGCCGCTGGCCGCCTGGATCACGAAGCAGATGGACAAGCTGTGGGAGGGCAAGATCCGTCCCGGCTTCGAGATGCTGGTGAACAACTTCTCCGCCGGAATCCTGGGCATGCTCCTCGCCATCGCGGGCTTCTTCGCCTTCGGTCCTGTCATGCTCGGAATCAGCGCGGTGCTGGGTTCGGCCGTGGACTGGCTGGTGTCGCTGCAGCTGCTCCCCGTCGTGTCGATCATCGTCGAACCCGCGAAGGTCCTGTTCCTGAACAACGCCATCAACCACGGCGTGTTCACCCCGCTCGGCATCGAGCAGGCCACCGAGACCGGCAAGTCGATCCTGTTCCTCATCGAAGCGAACCCCGGCCCGGGCCTCGGCCTGCTCCTCGCGTTCACGTTCTTCGGCGTCGGAGCGGCGAAGGCATCCGCTCCGGGCGCGGCGATCATCCAGTTCCTGGGTGGTATCCACGAGATCTACTTCCCGTACGCGCTGAGCAAGCCGACCACGATCCTCGCGCTGATCGCGGGTGGCGCTGCCGGTGTGACGACGAACATGGTCCTCGGTGGCGGTCTGGCATTCCCCGCCGCACCGGGAAGCATCATCGCCGTGACCGCGGCCGCGATCGGCCCTGGCGTCGGCAACCTGCTGACCGTCTACCTGTCGGTCGTCATCGCCGCCGTCGTGACGTTCCTCATCACGGGCGTCATCCTGCGGGCCTCGCGCAAGCGTGACCTCGAAGCCGAGGGCGATGCCTTCGGCGCAGCGATCGCGCAGACCGAGGCGAACAAGGGCAAGTCCTCGGCAGCCATGGACGCGCTGCGCACCTCCTCCGGCGCCGCCGCGACGGGTGCTGCGGGAAGCGTGGTCACCGACCGTCGCATCACGAACATCGTGTTCGCCTGCGACGCCGGCATGGGCTCCTCCGCCATGGGCGCGAGCGTGCTGAGGAACAAGTTCAAGAAGGCCGAGATCGACGGGGTCACGGTCATCAACCAGGCGATCGCGAACCTCGACGGCACCGCCGACCTCGTGATCACACAGCAGCAGCTGACGGATCGGGCGAAGGCGCAGTCGCCCAACTCGATCCACGTGTCGGTCGACAACTTCATGAACTCTCCGAAGTACGAAGAGGTCGTCGAGATGGTGCGCACTCAGCGCGACTCCGACGCGTGACAGACCAGGCGGGGCGGGTGCCACGGCATCCGCCCCGCCTCATCATTCCCAGAAAGGCAACACACCATGAGCGTTCTCACCCTCGGCCAGGTCCGCATCCACGCGGGCAGCGCCACCCAGGATCAGGCCCTGCAGGAGGCCACAGACATCCTGATCTCGGCCGGGGCGGTCACCCCCGCCTACGTCGACGCGATGCGCCAGCGCGAGGAGACCGTGTCGACCTACATGGGCAACGGCCTGGCCATCCCCCACGGCACGAACGAGACCAAGGACGCGATCCTCGCCTCCGCTCTCTCGGTCGTCCGCTACGACGGCGGCGTGGACTGGGCGGGCGAGCCCGCGACCTTCGTTATCGGCATCGCCGGACGCGGAGACGAGCACCTCGAGATCCTCTCGCAGATCGCGATCCTGTTCTCGGATGACGACGATGTCGCGACGCTCAACGCCGCGCAGACGCCGGAAGAGCTGTTCGCCCTGCTGTCGGCGGTGAACGACTGATGAAGGCGGTCCACTTCGGCGCCGGCAACATCGGGCGCGGCTTCGTCGGCCTGCTGCTGCACGAGGGCGGCTACGAGGTCGTCTTCTCCGACGTCGCCGACGCTCTGGTGGATGCCATCAACGAGGCCGACTCCTACACCGTGCACGAAGCGGGTCCCGGTGGCGTCGACCACGTGGTGACTGGCTTCCGCGCGGTCAACAGCCGCACCGATCCCGAGTCCGTGGCCACGGAGATCGCGACGGCCGATGTCGTGACGACCGCGGTCGGACCGACCGTGCTGCGGTTCGTCGCACCTGCCATCGTCGCCGGACTCGCCCGACGCCCCGCCGGCGCGGCCCCGCTGCAGGTCATGGCATGCGAGAACGCGATCGGCGCGACTGATCTGCTGCGCGCCGAGATCGAGGCCGCGGCGGGCGTCGACGCCGAGGAGCTCCTGGCACGAGCGGTGTTCGCGAACACCGCGGTCGATCGGATCGTGCCGGCACAGGTGCCCGGCGCCGGGGTCGACGTCACAGTCGAGCCGTACTTCGAGTGGGCGATCGAGTCCGGCGTGTTCGGCGGCGCGCTGCCGAACATCCCCGGCGCGCACTTCGTCGAGAACCTGGCCCCCTACATCGAGCGCAAACTCTTCACCGTGAACACCGGACATGCGGCGGCGGCGTACTTCGGCGCGCAGCGCGGGATCGAGCGGATCTCGGACGCCCTCGCCGACGATACGATCGCCGGGCACGTCACTGCAGCACTGGAGGAGACCTCCGCCGTGCTGGTCGCGGCACACGGCCTCGACCCCGCGGAGCTGGCCGAGTATCGTGCCACGATCCTGGAGCGTTTCCGCAACCCGGCGCTCGTCGACACGGTACAGCGCGTCGGGCGCCAGCCATTGCGCAAGATCTCCCGCCACGAGCGCTTCGTCGGCCCTGCCGCGATGGCGGCGGAGCACGGTCTCTCCGCGCGCGCGCTGGTGGCGGCGATCGCTGCAGCTCTCGCGTTCGACGATGTCGAGGACGAGCAGTCGGTGGAACTGCAGGAACTGCTGCGCACGGACGACGCCGTGACCTTCACCACCCGCACGACCGGGCTCGACCCCGAGCATCCGCTCTTCCCATCGATCCGCGACGCCGTGCAGGCACGTCAGGAGCACATCGGCGTCGGCTGATCTCCGGACTCCGCAGCGCCCCCGCCCACCCGATACGATCGGTGGGCGGGGGCGCTTCTGTCGAGGCGCTGGCGATATTTCGAGCACAGCGACGTGCGGGAGCAGCATGAACACATACGCCGTCATCGGCGCGGGCCCTTCGGGTCTCGCCGCGGCCAGGGCCCTTCAGAAGCGCGGTATCGGTGTGGAGGGCTACGAGGCTTCGCACGACGTCGGCGGGCTCTGGGACATCTCGAACCCGCGCAGCACGATGTACGAGTCCGCGCATCTGATCTCCTCGCGCACGACGACCGAGTTCACGGACTTCCCGATGCGCTCCACGGTCGACTATCCCGGGCATCGGGTGCTGCACGAGTACTTCCGCGACTACGCCGAGCACTTCGCGCTGCGGCCGCTCTTCCGGTTCGACACCCGCGTGAGCCGGCTCGAGCCGCGGGACGGGGGCTGGGATCTCACGGCAGTCGGCCCCGACGGCGAGCAGACGCGCTGGTACGCCGGCGTCGTGCTCGCGAACGGCACGCTCGCCGAGCCGAACATCCCGTCGTTCCCCGGCACCTTCACCGGCGACCTCCTGCACACCAGCGCCTACAAGTCTCCTTCCCAGCTGACCGGCAAGCGCGTGCTGCTGATCGGCGCAGGCAACTCCGGCTGCGACATCGCCGTCGATGCCGTGCACCATGCCGCCTCGATCGACATGAGTGTGCGCCGCGGCTACTACTTCGTGCCCCGCTATCTGTTCGGCAAGCCCAGCGACACCCTGAACCAGGGCAAGCCCCTGCCCGCCCGTGTCAAGCAGGCTCTGGACAGCCGCGTCCTCCGCGCCTTCACCGGCGATCCGGTGCGGTTCGGCTTCCCGAAGCCCGACTATCGGATCTACGAATCCCACCCGATCGTGAACACCTTGATCCTCAACCACCTGGGCCAGGGCGATCTGCGCATCCGCGCCGACGTCGAGCGGTTCGAGGGTGACACGGTGCACTTCCGCGACGGCACCTCAGACGACTACGACCTGGTGCTGCTCGCCACCGGATACACCCTCGACTACCCGTTCGTCGACCGGGCTCACCTGCAGTGGAGGGGGGCCGCGCCCCGCCTGTTCCTGAACATGTTCCCCGCCTCCTTCAACGGCCTCTATGTGATGGGCATGATCGAAGCATCGGGAATCGGATGGCAGGGCCGCTACGAGCAGGCGGACCTGCTGGCCTCCTACCTGAACGCCGTCGAGCGGGACCCGGCGTCCGCCCAGCGCTTCCGCACGCGCGTGACCGGTGCCCCCTGGCCGGACCTCAGCGGCGGCTACCACTACCTCGGGCTCGATCGCATGGCCTACTACGTGAACAAGGATGCCTACCGCGGCGCGGTCAGACGTGAGAAGCAGGAGCTGGAGGCGGGCGGATGAACGTCGACGACGTCGTGCTCAGCTTCACGCCGGGCACGCTCACGATCCTGAACGTGGTGCTGGGCCTGATCATGTTCGGCATCGCGCTGGACACCTCGCCGTCGGACTTCAAGGTCGTCGCGAAGCATCCGAAGCCGTTCGTGATCGCGATCCTCGCGCAGCTGCTGCTTCTTCCGATCGCCACCTTCCTGCTCACCCTGGTGCTGCCCGTCTCCGCCTCGATGGCCCTCGGCATGATCCTCGTGGCCTGCTGCCCGCCGGGCAACATCTCGCAGGTGCTCACACACCGTTCCGGCGGCAACGTCGCGCTGTCCGTCTCGCTGACCGCTGTGGGCAACCTGGTCTACATCGTCGCGATGCCCCTGAGCATCACGTTCTGGGGCTCGCTGCATCCGACGGCGCGCGAGCTGCTGCGCGAAGTCGCGCTGGATCCATGGAAGATGCTGCTGGAGATCCTGCTCATCGTCGGACTCCCGTTCGCGCTCGGCCTGGTGATCCGTGCGAAGCTGCCCGCGCTCACGCGCCGCGTGCAGCCGTTCGTGAAGTGGTTCAGCCTGATCGCACTGCTCGCCTTCATCCTCGCGGCGCTGATCGGCAACTGGGCCGTGTTCATCCAGGTGCTCGGCATCATCGTGCTCGTCGTGACCGTGCACGATGCCGTCGCGCTCGCGCTCGGCTACGGCACGGCGGTGGTCGGCGGCCTGGGCACGCGCGAACGCAAGGCCATGACGTTCGAGGTCGGCATCCGCAACGCCGGTCTCGGTCTCGGTCTCGTGTTCCTGTTCTTCGACGGTCTCGGTGGCATGGCGATCGTCGCCGGCTGGTGGGGCATCTGGGACATCGTGGCCGGCCTCATCCTCGCCGGGCTCTGGGCGCGGCACACCCGCAGGCGCACCGGATCCGCATCCGGTGACGCCACCGGACGCACCACGATGGAGACCGTGCCGTGACCAGGGTGCTGATCACCGGCGGTGGCGGCTTCCTCGGCACACACGTCGCCGCCGCCCTGACTGCTCGCGGCGACGTCGAGCTGATCGTCTCGGCCGACCTGCGCAGCGGGCAGCCGCGCCTGGGAGTCATCGATGCCCTTCTCGACGTGACCGATCCGGACGCACTCGCTCCCCTGCTGCGCACCCACCGCATCGACACGGTCGTGCACCTCGCGGCGATCGTCAACCCGGGGCACGATGTCGATCTGGAGTACCGGGTGGACGTCACCGGCACCGCCCACGTGCTCGCGGCGTGCATCGAGACCGGGGTGCGCAGGATCGTGGTCTCCAGCTCGGGAGCCGCCTACGGCTACCACCGGGACAACCCGGAGTGGATCGACGAGGATCAGCCGTTGCGTGGCAACGATGCCTTCCCCTACTCCCGGCACAAGCGGCTCGTCGAGGAGATGCTGGCCGAGTACCGCGAGTCGCATCCGGCCCTGGAGCAGGTGATCTTCCGCATCGGCACGATCCTCGGCCCCACCGTCCAGAACCAGATCACCGCGCTGTGGGACGGCAGGCGCATTCTGCGCATCAGCGGTTCCGACTCCCCGTTCGTGTTCGTCTGGGTCGACGACGTGGCCGCGGCGATGGCTCGTGCCGCGGCAGACGGCCCGGCGGGGATCTTCAACATCGCAGGCGACGGGCGGATGACCGTCACCGAGATCGCCCGCAGACTCGGCAAATCGACGCTCACGATCCCTGCCGGTGTGCTGGCCGCGGCACTCCGGATCGGTCGGGCGCTCCGACTGACCGTCCACGGCCCCGAGAAGGTCCCGTTCCTGCGCTACCGACCGGTGCTTGCGAACAGTCGGTTGAAGGCGCGGTTCGGCTACACGCCGGCGTTGACCAGCCGGCAAGCGTTCGAGGCGTACCTGGCCGCGCACCCCCACGTCGCAGAACACCGCACCGCGTAACCTGGGGGCATGCAGAAGAAGCGCCGCCGCCGAGTACTCCGCTGGATTCTCGGGAGCATCGCGGCCGTGCTGGTGCTCGGCATCGGCGGCATCCTCGTGTGTAGCCAGGTCGGCGTGATGGCCGCGGAGTCGGAACCGCTCGCCACCGTGCGAGAGAACCCCGACATCACCGTCACCGATGCCCCCGAGGGCATCGTGCTCGCTCCCGCCGACGGCGACTCCGAGATCGGTGTCGTGTTCATCCCCGGCGCGAAGGTCGACCCGTGGGCATACGCAGCGATCCTGCAGGGCCTCGCCGAAGACGGGATGACCGTGGTGATCACACGCCCCTGGCTGAACCTCGCGTTCTTCGACCTGCGTGGCCTCGATTCGTTCACCTCCACCGCACCCGACATCGACACCTGGGCCGTCGGAGGACATTCCCTCGGCGGCGTGCGCGCATGCCAGCTCGCCGGCGATGCCGACGCCCTCCTTCTGTTCGGCTCGTACTGTGCCACGGATGTCTCCGACACGGATCTCCCCGTGCTCAGCATCGCCGGGTCCGAAGACGGACTGTCGACACCGGAGAAGATCGCCGCCGCCCGCCCGCTGCTCCCCGCTGATGCCGAGCTCGTCGAGATCCCCGGCGCCTCGCACGCCTCATTCGGTGACTACGGGCCGCAGGCCGGCGACGGCACACCCACGATCTCCGACGAGGAGATGCATCAGACCGTGACCGCGCTGGTCGGCGCCTTCGCCCAGGAGTCCCTCGTCGGTCGCTGACGCGTCTCAGCCTGGAACTCTCCGTCAGCGCCGAACCGCCCGTCTGCCGAGAACCGCCCCTCAGCCGAGATGCGGATCGAGCAGCGGGTGCAGGTGGCGGCTGCGGAGCACGGCCGATGCGGCCCATGCACCGGCCGCGAGCGATTCCGGGACCGGATGCCCCGCCAGCCGCGCATCGAGCACGCCGGCGAAGAACGCGTCTCCCGCGCCGTTGGCGTCGACGACCTCCACGGGGACGGCGGCGACCCGATGCTCGACCCCGTGCGCGTCCACCGCGACCGCGCCCTCCGCTCCGAGGGTGCAGACCGCGAGAGACGCCCCCGCGGCGATGCAGCCGTGCAGGAAGGCGAGCGGATCATCGAGCCGGTCGGCGTTGCAGAAGACGACGTCCGCCGCGGCGAGGAAGGGACGGTGGAACTCCGCCGTCCCGTCGTAGTCGTGCACGTCCACCCAGATCGAGCGCCCCGTCGCAGTCGCGAGGGGCAGGAGTCGTTGCGGCTCGGCAGCCAGGTCCAACACGATCACCTCGGACGCCTTCATCGCCGCTTGGAGCGCCGCGTCGTCCCGGTCCGACTGCGCCGCCGGTGACGAGAGATAGAGCGAGACACGGGCACCCCGCCGGGTCATCAGGTTGAGGTGACGCTCGGTCTCCGCGCTGCGGGCCCAGTGCACAGGGACATCGGCCGTCTCCAGCGCCGCGCGCACCTGCCTGCCCGCGTCGTCATCGCCCGCTGCGGCGTAGAGAAGTAGCGTCCGTCCGAGCCCGCGAAGACTCAGCGCCTTGCCCGCACTCGTCCCGCCGAGCGTCTCCCACGACTCCTCCGCGAACTGCATGTGGGGCACGGGGTCGGGAAGCCGATCGAGGAGCACGATCTGGTTCCACGATGCGGGGCCAGCGATGAACACGGAGGCGTCGGACATGAACACCATCCTGCCGCGTCCGGTGGCCTCAGCCGATGCGGGAGATCAGCGCGTCCAGGCCCATGCCGTAGTCGATGCGCACGACAGGGAGCGCGAGCTTGTCCGTGCCGATCCCGACGTACCCCGGCTCGATCGTGCGCGCCATCTCGAAGCCGGCCAGCGCGACCCCCTGCTTGGCGGTGTCGTTGTAGTGCCCGAACGGATACGCGATGACCTCACGCACACCGAGTGCGTCTCCGGAGAGATTCAGGTCCTCGGCGATCTGCTCGGCCGTCCAGTTGACCATCCGCCCCTTCCCGTTGTCACCCGCCTGGTGCATGTCGTGCGTGTGGGAGCGACGCAGCACGTAGATGGACGGCGGCGGATCCTGACGGTAGGCGGTGATCATGAAGGATGTCGCCAGCAGCTGGTGCTTCTCGACGACAGGGGCGGCCAGGTCGAACCACGTCTGGTCCGCATCATCGTCGGTGATGATCACCGAACGGGCGGGCAGGAAGAGGCGGCCGTCGATGAACGCACTGAGCTCGTCCCAGGTCGGCAGATAGAAGCCGGTCGTGGCGATGTGCGCCATCTGCGCCTCGAAGTCGCCGATGTACGCGTAGTTGCCGCGCAGCCAGCCCTTCTCTCCATCCGGGTTCGCGGTGAACTGGTGGTACATCAGGATCGGGACCTTCGTCCCCTCTGCGAGATTCTCCTCGGGAGTCTTCCACGCACCGAAGAGCTCGATCTGCTGATCCGTGCACACGACCGGATCAGCGCCGTTCACCCGAGAAGCAGGGTCGGCAGCGGCCGCGCTCTCCGCGGTCGGGTACCACCCGGCGAACACCAGCCCGTCCTGGGCAGGGATCGGGAGCGCCTGGTAGAGCGCGTTCTGCCACTGCAGCATCGGCTCCTCGACGATGCCATCGCCGGAGAACGACGCCGCGCACGCCAGAGGGTCGTCGGCGTCGACGATCAGCTGCTGCGCCGGCGTCAGCACCCGCTCGATCGGCTGGGCGACGTTCTTGGGCGTCGGATCAGCCGGCGCCCTGTTCATCCAGGCGAACCCCGCTGCCCCCGCGCCGAGCAGCACGACGGCCGCGCTGATGCCGATCACGACGCCCGTGCGCCGCCTTCTCCCCCGAGGCATCGTGCCGTCAGTCCGCGAAGCCCTCGGCGATCATCTCGACGAGCTCTTCCCGCTCCTCGACCGGGAGGAACGCAGCCGATGCCGCATTGAACTGGAACGCCTCGAGGTCGTCGAGGTCGTACTCGAAGGTCTCGACCAGCAGCGCCAGCTCACGCGTCAGGGAGGTGCCGCTCATGGTGCGATTGTCGACGTTCACCGTGACCGAGAAACCGAGCTGGTAGAGCAGATCGAAGGGGTGGTCGGCCAGGGTCTTTCCCCAGGCCGCGACCGCGCCGGTCTGCAGATTCGACGACGGCGAGAGCTCGAGCGGGATCTCCCGATCGCGCACCCATCGAGCGAGGTCGCCGAACTGCACCTGCACCTCGTCGCCCTCTTCCGTGACGACCTGCAGGTCCTCGGCGATCCGCACGCCGTGCCCCAGGCGCAGCGCCCGCCCATCGATGAGCGCGGAGCGGATCGACGCGAGGCCGGCCGCCTCGCCGGCATGGACGGTGACGGGGAAGAAGTTCTCGGCGAGATAGTCGAAGGCGGCCCGGTGGTTCGAGGGCGGGAATCCGTCTTCGGGTCCCGCGATGTCGAAGCCCACGACGCCACGACCACGGAAGGCGACGGCCAGCTCGGCGATCTCCCGCGCGCGGTCGGTCTGCCGCATGGCGGTGATCAGCTGGCCGACGCGGATGCTGTGGCCGTCGCGATCGGCAGCTTCTTCGCCTTCCTCAATGCCCTGCTGCACTGCCGCGACCGTCTGCTCCAGCGTCAGGCCGCGCGTGAGGTGCTGCTCCGGGGCCCAACGGACCTCGCCGTAGATCACGCCGTCGGCGGCCAGGTCCTGCACGAACTCGCGGGCGACACGGGTCAGGCCGGCCGCCGTCTGCATCACACCGATCGTCACGTCGAAGGTCTTGAGATAGTCGGCCAGGGAGCCCGAGTCGCTCTGGCTGGTGAACCAGCGTCCGAGCGAGGCAGCATCCTTCGCGGGAACCGCCAGCCCCTCCGCATCCGCGAGCTCGAGGATCGTCGCCGGTCGCAGGGCTCCGTCGAGGTGGTCGTGCAGCGACACCTTCGGCAGGCTTCGCAGGGACACGCCCTGGATCGTGACGTCGCCGTTCGGATCGATCGACATGGTGGTCCTCTCAGAAGTGGTGCAGGATCGGCAGCCTCAGCCTAGGCCGTGATGCGCTCACGCACGATGGGACCGGCCGCTGGCGCCTCGGAACCGATCTGCCATGCCCCTTCGAGAGCCTCGAGCGCACGAGGGAAGCGCGCCTCGTCGGCGGCCGACAGCGTGAACAGCGGCTGGCCGGCGACCACACGGTCTCCCGGCTTGGCGTGCAGGTCGATGCCAGCCTCGAAGATCACCGGATCCTCAGCGCGTGCCCGGCCGGCGCCGAGACGCCAGGCAGCGACACCGAACGGGAGGGCGTCGAGGCGCGATACCACCCCGTCGGAGGGCGCGGTGACGACGTGGGTCTCCCTGGCCGTCGGCAGCGCCGCATCGGGATCGCCGTCCTGCGCACGGATCATGGCCTTCCAGCCGTCCATGGCGCGACCGTCATCGAGCGCGGCCTCCACATCGGCATCCGGCTGTCCTGCGAGGGTGAGCATCTCCCTGGCGAGGGCGATCGTGAGTTCGCGGACATCGGCGGGGCCGCCGCCGGCGAGGATCTCGACCGACTCGCGCACCTCGTTCGCGTTGCCGATCGCGCGTCCCAGGGGCACGTTCATGTCGGTCAGCAGCGCCGTCGTGGCGACGCCGGAGTCCGTGCCGAGGGCGACCATGGTGCGGGCGAGCTCGCGCGCACGGTCGATGTCCTGCATGAAGGCGCCGGAGCCGAACTTCACGTCGAGCACCAGAGCGTCGGTGCCTTCGGCGATCTTCTTCGACATGATGCTGGACGCGATCAGCGGGATCGCCTCCACGGTGCCGGTGACGTCGCGCAGCGCGTACAGCTTCTTGTCTGCGGGAGCGAGGCCCGAGCCCGCAGCGCAGATGACCGCGCCGACATCGCCCTGCATCTGCGCGAACATCTCCTCGTTGCTCAGGGCGGCGCGCCAGCCGGGAATCGACTCGAGCTTGTCGAGCGTGCCGCCGGTGTGGCCCAGGCCGCGGCCGCTGAGCTGCGGCACCGCGACGCCGAACACCGCGACGAGCGGGGCCAGTGGCAGCGTGATCTTGTCGCCGACGCCGCCGGTGGAGTGCTTGTCGACGGTCTTCTTGCCGAGGGACGCGAAGCTCATCCGCTCTCCCGACGCGATCATCGCGTCGGTGAGCACGCGGATCTCATCGCGCTCCATCCCGCGCTGGAAGATCGCCATCGCGAACGAGGCCATCTGCGCATCCGAGACGTATCCCCGCGTGTAAGCGTCGACCATCCACCGCAGAGCAGGTTCGGCGACGACGCCGCCATCGCGCTTGGAGCGGATGACGTCCACCGCGTCGTAGGGTTCAACGGTCATCGTGCATCCTCCAGGTCGCGCGGCCCGAACGCATCGGGAAGCACCTCGTCGATCGTGCGGATACCGGAGACGGTCTCCAGCAGCATTCCGGGCATCGCGTGCTCGAAGAGCAGCTGACGGCACCGGCCGCACGGCATGATCGTCTGTCCGTCGTTGTTGACGCACACGAACGCGACGAGCTGCCCGCCTCCCGACATGTGCAGGTCCCCCACGAGGGCGCACTCGGCGCACAGCGTGACACCGTACGAGGCGTTCTCGACGTTGCATCCGGCCACGATGCGGCCGTCACCGACGAGGGCTGCGGCTCCGACCTTGTAGCGCGAGTACGGCGCGTACGCCTTGGCCATCGCCTCGGTCGCGACCTGGCGGAGCTCGTCCCAGTCGATATCAGTCATTGCGATCGTTCTCTCTTCTCGACAGGCCTAGGACTTGATGTACGGCTTGCCGTCTGCGGCAGGTGCTTTGATCTGTCCGGCGAATCCGGCGACGGCGAGAAGGGTGACCAGGTACGGCAACATGAGCATGAACTCGCCGGGGATCGGCGTCTTCAGGATCGAGAGCAGGTTCTGGAGGTTCGTCGCGAACCCGAAGAGCAGCGCGGCGAGCGTCGCGCGAATCGGGTCCCACCGACCGAAGATCACCGCGGCGAGGGCGATGAAACCGAGGCCGGCGGTCATGTCCTTGCCGAACTGCGGCACGGAGACGAGCGTGAAGTACGCCCCGCCCATCCCGGCGATCGCACCGGCGAGCAGCACGTTCCAGAACCGGGTCGGGTTCACCTTGATGCCCACGGTGTCTGCCGCCTGCGGGTGCTCACCCACGGCGCGCAGCCGCAGGCCCCAGCGGGTGCGGTACAGGCCCCACGCGACGACGGCGACAGTGATGAACATCAGATAGCCGATGAACGTCTGGTTGAAGAGCACCGGTCCGATGATCGGGATGTCGCTCAACAGCGGGATCTCGACGCGCGGGAAGCGCACGGGCGTGTTCAGCGTCGCCTCGTTCGGCGCGAGCAGCGCGCCGTAGAGGAATCCGGTGAGACCGGTGACCAGCACGTTGAGCACCACACCGACGATGACCTGCTCTACGAGGTACTTGATCGCGAACGCGGCGAGCACGCTCGCCACCAGGACGCCGCCGATCATCGCGCCGACCAGACCGACGAACGGGTTGCCGGTGATGCTGGAGAGCAGCGCGGCGGAGAAGGCGCCGAGGAGCAGCTGGCCCTCGATCGCGACGTTCACGACACCGGCACGCTCGCCGATGACACCGCCGAGCGCACCGAACACCAGCGGCACCGACAGCGACACCGCGCCGAACAGCAGGCTCGTGACGGGAACGAGGCCCCCGGCGGCCGCCCACACGAGGAACGCGAAGACGGCGAGGGCGCCGTAGGCCACGACCAACCAGAGCGACGGCTTGCGGTAGGTCCAGGCGCGGAGGAATGCTCCGACCGTGAGCACCACCAGGATTCCGAACACGACCCAGAAGGTCGACGCGGTCGGCAGCGCGACGTCGGGAAGCGCGAGCGCGGACGACTGGTCAGACAGACGGAAGGTGCTGATGCCGTCACGCGGCACGAGCAGGAACAGCAAGGCGAGGAGCACGGTGGCACCCGCCAGGACGATCGGCGCCTTGAGGTGCCGCTGCTTCACGGTCGCGAGCTGCACCGTGCCGTCAGCGGCCTGGGTCTGCACGAGGGACATCATGCCGCCACCGCCTTCTTCGCGGCCTTGGCTCTGAGCCTTGCAGCCTTCTCGATATCGGTCTTCGGGAGGAAGAACACCGTCCGCAGCAACGGCGGCGCCGCGATGAACAGCACCACGAGGGACTGCACCACGAGCACGATGTCGACCGGGATGTCCTGCGCCTGCATCGAGAACGAACCGGCCTTGAGAGCGCCGAACAGGATGCCGGCGGCGAACGTGCCCCACGCGCGGCTGCGCCCGAGGAGCGCGACAGTGATCGCGTCGAAGCCGATGCCGGCATCGATCGTCTCGGTGACACCGGTCGTGACGGCGCCCTGGAGCTGGTTCATGCCGGCGAGACCCGCGAGGCCTCCGGCGAACAGCATCGCGTACACGTAGATGCGCTGCACGCTGATCCCGGCTGCCCGCGCGGCGTGCGGGTTCTCGCCCACCGCGCGCATGCGCATTCCGAGCGCTGAACGCTCGATGAGCCACCAGACGAACAGAGTCGCGACGATGACGACGACGAAACCGAAGTCGAGCAGCGGGAACTGCGGTCCCAGCAGCGTCGGGAACTGCGCGCTCTCCGGGGTGGCCGAACCGAGGGCCTGATTCGTGCCCGGCTTCTGCAGCAGGCCGGGGGTGCGGATCATCCACAGCAGCAGGTAGTACGCGATGTAGTTGAGCATGATCGTGAGGATCACCTCGTGCGCACCGGTGCGCGCCTTGATGAGTCCGGCGATCGCACCCCAGAGCGCACCGCCCGCGATGCCGGCGATCAGCGTCACCGGGATGTGCAGCCAGATCGGCAGGTCGAGCGAGAACGTCAGCAGCGCCGCGACCGCGACACCGATGAGCATCTGTCCACGTGCACCGATGTTGAACAGGCCGACGCGGAACGCCAGCGCGACACCGAGACCGGCTGCGATCAGCGGCGCGGCGAACCCGAGCGTGTTGGTCAGCGGGCGGATCTGCGCCGCGAAGTCCGCGCCACGGGCGTTGAAGATCGCACCGCGGAACAGTGCCTCATAGCCGTTGTACACCGCGTTCCATGCCGCGACGAACGTGTCTCCCGGCTGCGCGAAGAAGTAGCCGGATGCGGCCTGCACGTCCTCGTTCGTCAGTGCGATGAGGATGCCGCCCACGATCAGTGCCAGCACGATCGCGAGGACGGTCGTCACCGCGTTGCCACGGAGGATCTCCTTGAGGACCACGTTGCCGCGCGGAGGCGGCGGCACATCGGACGAGTCACGGGGAACCGTGCCGGTGCTCGTGGACAGCTGCTCCGGCGGCAGCCCCTTGGTCACGTCTCCCGCGCCGGGTGTCGCTCCGCTCACGCGGCCACCTCCCCTTCGGCCGCTCCGGCCATCATGAGTCCGAGTGTCTCTCTGGGTGTGTCGCCGGGCACGACGCCGACGATCGCGCCGCGGTACATGACAGCGATCCGATCTGCGAGAGCCGCGACCTCGTCGAGCTCGGTGGACACGACGATCACCGGGATGCCGGAATCGCGCGTCTCGATGATGCGCTTGTGGATGAACTCGATCGAGCCGACATCCACACCACGGGTCGGCTGCGCGGCCACCAGCAGTCGCAGATCACGGCTCATCTCGCGCGCGATCACGACCTTCTGCTGGTTGCCGCCCGAGAGCGTCCCTGCGGGCGTGTGCGGTCCCTGGGTACGGATGTCGTACTCGCGGATGCGCTCACGCGCGAACTCCTCGAGCGCGGAGCGGCGCAGCGTGCCGGCGCGGCTGAAAGCGGGGTCATCCGAACGGTCCAGGATGAGGTTCTCGGCCACGGAGAATCCCGCCACCAGTCCGTCCTCTGTGCGGTCCTCCGGCACGAAGCCGACTCCGGCGTCGAGGATCGCCCGCACGCTCTTGCCGACGAGTTCATTGCCGTCGAGCACGATCGATCCCTCGACACGGGCGGCGAGACCGACGATGGCCTCGACGAGCTCCGTCTGTCCGTTGCCCTGCACACCGGCGATGGCGAGGACCTCGCCGGGGCGAACGGCGAAATCGATACCGTCGACGACGATCGCTCCGGTGGGGGTGAGGACGCGCAGGCCCTTCACCTCGAGGCCGCCCTCGCCGATGCGCGGGGCTTCCTTGTGCACGGTGAGTTCGACGGCCCTGCCGACCATGAGCGATGCAAGCTCGGCGTTGGTGGCGGTCGGCGATGCTTCGCCCACGACACGTCCGAGCCGGATGATGGTGATCTTGTCGGCGACTTCGCGCACCTCGCGCAGCTTGTGCGTGATGAACACGATCGCGGTGCCTTCGTCGCGCAGCTGGCGCATGATGGCCATCAGCTCGTCGGTCTCCTGCGGCGTGAGCACGGCTGTGGGCTCGTCGAACACGAGCACCTTCGCGTCGCGCGAGAGGGCTTTGATGATCTCGACGCGCTGCTGGACCCCGACGGGGAGATCCCCGACGAGAGCATCCGGATCGATGTCGAAGCCGAACCGGGCCGCGACCGACCGCACGTGCTCTCGCGCCTTCGCGATGTCGAGCGTGCCGAGGGCCTTGGTCTGCTCATGTCCGAGCATGACGTTCTCGGCCACGGTGAACACCGGGACGAGCATGAAGTGTTGGTGGACCATACCGATCCCTGCAGCCATCGCGTCACCGGGACCGCGGAAATGCTGCACCTCGTCATCGAGGAGGATCTCACCCTCATCCGCCTGATACAGGCCGTAGAGGACGTTCATCAGCGTGGACTTGCCCGCGCCGTTCTCGCCGAGGAGCGCGTGGATCTCCCCCGGCTCGACCACCAGATCGATGTGGTCGTTGGCCACGAGGCTACCGAATCGCTTGGTGATGCCGCGAAGTTCGAGCTTCATATCTGCACCTTATCCAGAAGAGTCATCCAGGAGAATCATCGCCCGTCCACGGCACGGGGCGAGTGGCAGAATTGCTCACCACTCGCCCCGCGCTTGGACCTGCGTCAGATCACGGCGAGTTCTTCGACTCCACCGTGATGTCGCCGGCGATGATCTGCTTCTGCAGCTCGGCGATCTCGTCGAGCAGCCCATCGGGGAGCTGCGATTCGAAGCCGCCGAAGCCGGAGAGCTTCACGCCCTCGTTCTCGAGCGTGCCGATGTACGGCGCCGGGTCGAACTCGCCCGCGGCGGCGGAGATGGTCGCGTCGTGGACAGCCACGTCGATCGCCTTCATGATCGAGACCAGCGTGACGTCGGCCACGCTCGGGTCTGCCACGGCGAGGTCGCTGTCGACACCGAGCATCAGGGTGTCCTTGCCGCTGTCGGCGATCGCCGCAGCCGCGCTCTGGTACACCGGTCCACCGACCGGGAGGATCACGTCGACGCCCTGGTCGAGCACGCCCTGCGCGGTCTGCTTGGCGGTGTCGTTCGCGTCGAAGCCACCCGTGAAGGAGCCCTTCTGCGTCGCTGCGTCCCAACCGAAGACCTCGACCGATGCCGACTTGTCCTCGTTGTACTTCTCGACACCGAGCTGGTAGCCGTCCATGAACACGGCGACCGACGGGATCTGCATTCCGCCGAAGGTGCCGACCTTGTTCACACCGCTCTGCGCGGACCACGCCGCGGCGGCGTAGCCACCGAGGTAGGCAGCCTGAGCCGTGTCGAAGACGAGGGGCTTGACGTTCGGGGCGTCGACGTTGCCGTCGAAGTCGTTGTCGGCCCAGTCATCGATGATCGCGTAGTCGATCTCGGGGTTAGCCAGTGCCGACTCGACGGTCGCGGCGGACAGCTTGAATCCGACCGAGACGATGAGCGAGCAGCCCTCGGAGACCGCGGTCTCGAGGTTCGGCGCGTAGTCGTTGTCGTTCGCCGACTCGAACTCGAGGGGCTTGATGTCCAGCTCCTTCGCGGCGCTGTCCATACCTTCCTTGGCCGACTGGTTGAACGACTTGTCGTTCCAGCCGCCGGCGTCGGAGACGAGGCAGGGAAGGAAGTCGGAGTCGACAGGCTTCTCGGAGCCCTCGGGCTCAGCGGTCGGCGCCTGGCCACAGCCGGCGAGTGCGAAGACGACGCCCGCGGCGATTGTCGCGCCGAGCAGCTTCTTGGTGGTGGAGATGGTCAACTCATGCCTCCCTCAACGAAACCGCGGCCATCGCGGATCGATCAAAGTTACCTACTGTTTCAGCGTTTGCGCACACCGGCGACCCGTGTGCGAACGAATGGTTACCAAGCTGAAATCAACCCAGCCGATGAGCGCGAGGCCGTGCTCATCAGAGCACGTCTCCCTGGCCGGTCAGCTTGAGGGACTCCACGACACCCTTCACGCGCTGCGCGTGCTGAACCGTCGTGACCAGAAGCGCGTCGGGGGTGTCCACCACCACGATGTCCTGCACACCGACCAGGCTGATCACGCGCGTGGTCTGGCTCACCAGGATTCCGCTGGCGGCATCCGACAGCACACGGGCGTTCGGACCGAGCACGGCGAGGTCGTTCTTGCGTCCATGCGTGATGAGTTTGGTGAGCGAGGCGAAATCGCCGACGTCATCCCAGTCGAAGTGGCCGGGGATGACCGCCAGGCGCCCCCGCTCCGCTGCCGGCTCCGCAACGGCGTAGTCGATCGCGATCTTCTTCAGCTTCGGCCAGATCCGGTCGACGGCCGGCCCTCTGAGCTCGCGGTCGTCCCAGGCCTCGGCGAGTTCCGACAGCCCCGCGTGCAACTCGGGCTCGTTGGCAGCCAGCTCTTCGAGGAGGACGCTCGCCTTCGCGATGAACATGCCGGCGTTCCACAGGTAGCTGCGGTCCGCGACGTACTCCTTCGCGGTCTCAAGATCGGGCTTCTCCACGAAACGCTCGACCAGGGCCGCTTCGGGAGCGCCCGCCACGACCAACTCCCCTGCCTTGCGGATGTACCCGAAGCCCACGGACGGCTCGGTGGGCGGAATACCGATCGTGCAGATGTAGCCCTCGCGCGCGACCTGCACGGCCTGCTGCACGGCCCACTCGAACACCTGTGTGCCGCGGATGACGTGATCGGCGCTGAACGAGCCGATGATCACGTCGGGATCGCGGCGATGCAGGATCGCCGCGGCGAGCCCGATCGCGGCGGCCGACTCGCGCGGCTCCGACTCCAGGAAGACGTTCATGTCGTCGATGCCGGGCAGCTCTGCCTCGACGGCGGCGCGGTGCGCGCGACCGGTGACGACGGCGATGCGATCGGGACCTGTCAGCGGCTCCAGACGATCCCAGGTGTCCCGGAGCAGGGAGTGCCCCGAGCCGGTGAGGTCATGCAGGAACTTCGGGGCGTCCGCACGAGAGAGCGGCCAGAGCCTGCTTCCGATGCCGCCCGCGGGGATCACAGCGTAGAAGTCCTCTATATGTTGCGTCACCTCGCCAGCGTAGCCCGCGACGTTTCACCCCGCTGTCGCGCGCGTGCGGGAGCGGCACTTAGGCTCCCCTTCGTCGCTCCCCGTGTTCTGACAGGAATAGGATGGAAGACGATCGGGCATGCCTGACTTTCGACAGGATCACTCTTGGACGAGCGCAGCGCACGCGACCGACGCTCATCGATCCAGGGAGGACGACCGTGTCCACAAGCGCTCGCTTGACACCGTCGATTTCGGAAACCACGTCCAAGACCCCCCGCGGCACCCTTTACCGGGGACGCGAAGGCATGTGGTCGTGGGTGCTTCATCGCATCACCGGAGTCGCCATCTTCTTCTTCCTGTTGGTGCATGTGCTCGACACAGCGCTGATCAGGGTCTCGCCCGAGGCGTACAACGCCGTCATCGGCACGTACAAGAACCCGATCATGGCGCTCGGCGAGGTCGTGCTCGTCGCCGGCATCGTGTTCCACGCCATGAACGGCCTGCGCATCATCGCGGTCGACTTCTGGTCGAAGGGCGCCAAGTACCAGCGCCAGCTGTTCTGGGGCGTGCTCGCGGTGTGGGTCGTCATCATGGCCGGCTTCGTGCCCCGCCACCTCATGCTCGCGTTCGCCGGATTCGGAGGGGGTCACTGATGACCGCGCAGACCGTCGCCGCTCCCATCCGCCGTCAGCGTGGATTCAACCTCGAGAAGTGGGGGTGGATCTTCATGCGCGCCTCGGGTGTCGTGCTCGTCGTGCTGATCTTCGGCCACCTCTTCATCAACCTGATGGTCGGCGAGGGCATCCACGCCCTCGACTTCGCCTTCATCGCCGGCAAGTTCGCCACGCCATTCTGGCAGTGGTGGGACGTGCTGATGCTCTGGCTCGCACTGATCCACGGCGCCAACGGCATGCGCACCATCGTGAACGACTACGTCACGAACGAGAAGGCGCGCAAGGCGCTGGTCTGGGCACTCGGCCTCGCCGCCGGTCTCCTGATCCTGCTCGGCACCCTCGTGGTGTTCACGTTCGACCCGTGCCTGGGCGTGACGGAGGATAGCGTCCTCTGGACCGAATGCGCCGCACTGGTCGGGAACTGAGAAGAAGGCTAAAGAAGAAGTGACTACCCAGACGCAGGATTCCGTCGTCCGTGACGGCGTGCACTACCACCAGTTCGACATCGTGATCGTGGGTGCCGGCGGCGCCGGCATGCGCGCCGCGATCGAGGCCGGTCCCGGCGCGAAGACCGCCGTGATCTCCAAGCTGTACCCCACGCGTTCCCACACCGGAGCGGCGCAGGGCGGCATGGCGGCGGCACTCGCGAACGTCGAGGAGGACTCCTGGGAGTGGCACACCTTCGACACGGTCAAGGGTGGCGACTACCTCGTCGACCAGGATGCGGCGGAGATCCTCGCGAAGGAGGCCATCGACGCGGTCATCGACCTCGAGAACATGGGCCTCCCCTTCAACCGCACTCCCGAGGGCAAGATCGACCAGCGTCGCTTCGGCGGCCACACGGCAGAGCATGGCAAGACCCCCGTCCGCCGCGCGTGCTACGCCGCCGACCGCACCGGTCACATGATCCTGCAGACGCTGTTCCAGAACTGCGTCAAGCTCGGTATCAACTTCTTCAACGAGTTCTACGTGCTCGACCTGCTGACCGTGAAGGATGCGGATGGCAAGACCCAGGTCTCCGGTGTCGTCGCCTACGACCTGTCCACCGGCGAACTGCACGTCTTCCAGGCCAAGGCCGTGATCTTCGCGACCGGCGGCTTCGGCAAGATCTTCAAGACCACCTCCAACGCACACACCCTCACGGGTGACGGCGTCGGCATCGTCTGGCGCAAGGGACTCCCCCTCGAGGACCTGGAGTTCTTCCAGTTCCACCCGACAGGGCTGGCCGGCCTCGGCATCCTCCTCACCGAAGGTGCACGAGGTGAGGGCGCGATCCTGCGCAACGCCTCGGGCGAGCGCTTCATGGAGCGCTACGCCCCCACGATCAAGGACCTCGCTCCGCGTGACATCGTCGCGCGCTGCATGGTGCAGGAGGTCCTCGACGGTCGCGGCGCAGGCCCCCACAAGGACTACGTGCTGCTCGACTGCACACACCTGGGCGCCGAGGTCCTCGAGACCAAGCTCCCCGACATCACCGAGTTCGCCCGCACGTATCTGGGCGTCGACCCGGTCGTCGAGCCGGTGCCCGTGATGCCGACCGCGCACTACGCCATGGGCGGCATCCCGACCAACAACGACGGCGAGGTCCTCGCGGACAACACCACTGTCGTCCCCGGCCTCTACGCCGCCGGCGAGTGCGCGTGCGTCTCGGTGCACGGCGCGAACCGCCTCGGCACCAACTCGCTCCTCGACATCAACGTGTTCGGCAAGCGCGCCGGTCGCAACGCGGTGAAGTACGTCCAGACGGCCGACTTCGTTCCGCTCCCCGAGAACCCGGCCGCCTTCGTGTCCGACATGCTCGAGGGCCTGCGCAACAACCAGGGCACCGAGCGCATCGCCGTGCTGCGCAAGACGCTGCAGGACGAGATGGACAAGGGCGCGCAGGTGTTCCGCACGCACGACTCCCTCCAGCACGTGCTCGGCGTCATCGCCGAACTGCGCGAGCGCTACAAGAACGTGCACGTCGACGACAAGGGTCAGCGGTTCAACACCGACCTGCTCGAGGCTGTCGAGCTGGGCTTCCTCCTCGACATCGCCGAGGTCGTCGTCTACGCCGCGCAGAACCGCGAGGAGAGCCGTGGCGGCCACATGCGCGACGACTTCCCGAAGCGCAACGACGAGAAGTACATGCAGCACACCATGGCGTACCTGACCGGCGACGCGCACTCGTCCGACCCTGGCGATCACATCAAGCTCGACTGGAAGCCGGTCGTGTTCACGAAGAACGAGCAGGGCGAGTTCAACTACCCGCCGATGGAGAGGAAGTACTGAGCATGTCCACCGCCATCGCAGAAGCACCTGCCGACACGACGCAAGAGGCTGCGATCCAGTCCTTCATCGTGACCTTCAACATCCGCCGGTTCGACCCCGAGGTCGACGCCGAGCCGCACTGGGTCGACTACGACGTGGAGCTGTACTCCACCGACCGCGTGCTCGACGCGCTGCACAAGATCAAGTGGGAGGTCGACGGATCGCTGACCTTCCGCCGCTCCTGCGCACACGGCATCTGCGGCTCGGATGCGATGCGCATCAACGGCCGCAACCGCCTCGCGTGCAAGACGCTGATCAAGGACCTGGACATCTCCAAGCCGATCTACGTCGAAGCCATCAAGGGCCTCCCCCTCGAGAAGGACCTCGTCGTCGACATGGAGCCGTTCTTCGCCTCCTACCGCGAGGTCCAGCCGTTCCTCGTCGCGAACTCCGTGCCGGAGAAGGGCAAGGAGCGCGTCCAGACGATCGCCGACCGCGAGATCTTCGACGACACCACCAAGTGCATCCTGTGCGCCGCGTGCACCTCGTCCTGCCCCGTGTTCTGGACCGACGGACAGTACTTCGGTCCGGCCGCGATCGTGAACGCTCACCGCTTCATCTTCGACTCGCGCGACGACAACGCCGCCGTGCGCCTCGACATCCTCAACGACAAGGAAGGCGTCTGGCGCTGCCGCACGACCTTCAACTGCTCCGAGGCATGCCCGCGCGGCATCGAGGTCACCAAGGCCATCGCCGAGGTCAAGCAGGCGGTCCTGCGCGGCCGTCGCTGAGCGCTTCCCGCTGTCCGACACGCCTCCGCCCTTGGATAGGGTGGAGGCGTGTCTGATTCCGGTGGCGCCGCGCCCGAAGCCGGTCGCCTCGATGTGGCCGTCGAGCGCGCCACCGCGCTGACCCAGAGGACGCTCGGCCTGTTCCCCGTGCGGGTCTGGCGGCACTTCCTGCAGCACAACGGCTTCCTGTTGGCCGCCGGCGTCAGCTATCAGGCGCTGTTCGCGATCTTCGCCGCGATCTACCTCGCCTTCGCGATCGCAGGCCTGTGGCTCGGTGGCAGCGAAGCGGCCGTCAACGGCCTGATCGAGATGATCAACAACTACATCCCCAATCTGATCGTCCCCGAGGGCGGACTCGTCACCCCTGATCAGGTGCGGAAGATCGCCGCGGGCACGACGAGCCTCCTGAGCATCACCGGCTCGATCGCCCTCGGCACCGTGATATGGACCGCGATCGGCTGGGTGACCTTCTCGCGGCGCGCGACCAGGGACATCTTCGGTCTTCCACCCGACCGGCGCAGCTACCTGCTCCTGAAGGCCCGCGACCTGTTGGCGGCGCTGATCTTCGGCGTCTCGCTGATCGTCGGTTCGCTGCTCAGCTCTGCGAGCGCTGCGGTGCTGAGTTGGGTGCTGTCTCAGCTGGGGTGGGATTCCGGGTCCGACGGCCTGAACACCAGCATCCGCATCGGCACCGTCCTGGTCTCGTTCGCATTGTTGTCCTGCGCCCTCGCTGCGATGGTGCGTTTCCTCACCGGCACCTCGCTGCGCTGGCGGATCATCTGGCCCGGCGCGCTCCTCGGCGGCGGCGCGATGACGGTCCTCCAGTTCGGTGCGGGTTTCCTGCTGAGCTACACGCCGTCCAACCCGCTGCTCGCCACGTTCGCGATCTTCATCGGTCTGCTCCTGTGGTTCCGCATCAACGGCGTCGTGATGCTCGTCGCCTCCTCCTGGATCGCCGTCGCCGCGAAGGACCGCGACGTCCCGCTGCTCCATCAGACCGAGGCGGAGCGTCGCATGGCGGAGTATCAGGCGCTCCTGACCGCGGCGCGCATCCGGGTACGAGAGGCCCATGCCGCCCGCGACGCTGCGCCGTGGCATCGCGCGTGGGCAGCGGGACGAGCCGTGCGCGCGGCCGAGGCCGAGCTCGCCGATCTGGAGGCGACGCCGCCACCACCCGCCGATTCCGGCACTCCCCTCGCTCAGCGCCTGCTGTCTGAACTGAACCGCCCGTCTCGGGATGCCGGCTCCGCACGTGATGCCAGCGGCGATCGGGATGTCGGAGGCGCTCGTTAGGCTTGTCCTCATGCCTCATCTGCGTATCGCCTCGGTCAATGTCAACGGAATCCGGGCGGCAGCCCGCAACGGGATGAGCGGGTGGCTCGATGCCGCCGACGTCGACATCCTGACGATGCAGGAGGTCCGCGGACAGGACGAGCACCTCGAGGCGGCCCTCCCCGGCTGGACCTTCGTGCATGACGAGGCCACGGCCAAGGGCCGCGCCGGCGTCGCAATCGCGAGCCGCGTACCGGCCATCGCCTCTCGCACCGACTTCGGCGACCCCGACTTCGACTCGAAGGGGCGGTGGATCGAGGCCGACTTCCTGATCGGCGACCGGCCTCTCACCGTCGTCAGCGCCTACGTGCACTCCGGTGAGGCCGACACCCCGAAGCAGGACGAGAAGTGGAAGTTCCTCGACGCATTCGGGCCGCGCCTCGCCGAGCTCGGCGCCGACGATGCGCTCGCGCTCGTCACGGGCGACCTGAACGTGGGGCACCGCGAGCTCGACATCAAGAACTGGCGCGGAAACCGCAAGAAGGCCGGCTTCCTGCCGCGTGAGCGGGCGTACTTCGACCGCTTCCTCGGCCCCGCCGGCACCGAGGTCACCGGCGTCGACGGCACCGTGGGCACGGGGCTGGGATGGGTCGACATCGGACGTCGCTTCCACGGAGAGGTCGACGGTCCGTACACCTGGTGGTCCATGCGCGGTCAGGCGTTCGACAACGACGCCGGATGGCGGATCGACTACCACCTGGCCACGCCGGCTCTCGCGGAGCGCGCCACCGCATACCACGTCGCGCGCGCAGCAGCCTATGACCAGCGCTGGAGCGATCACGCTCCCGTGGTCGTCGACTACACCTACTGAGGCGTCGAGCGACCAGGAGCACGGCCGGGGCCGTCCTCCTGGTCGAGGTACCGATACCACCCGCGGTACTCGAGGACCGTGCCGAGCACAGGGTTCGTCGCGCGCATCCTGATCGTGCGACGACTGCGACTCTCATCCCACCCGTCCTCGAGGTCGACATCGACACCGAAGATCCCGCCGAGCGGGATACGCCGTCCGGCGACACGCAGCGCGACGCGGCGTGTGCGCATGCGCAGGGCGCCGTCGTCCGTGACGCTGCAATGCTCGAGCATCTCCACGCGGCCCCGGGCACCCAACACGTTGTGCACGATGCCGGGACGGGAGGTCGTGGTCAGTCGGTCCGCGATGTACTGCGTCGATCCGGGAAATCGGAACTCCCGTATCGACTCGAGCGACGCGTGGCCCGACGCGGTCACCCCGCAGCTCACGGTGAGCGTGAAGGGCACATCGCGTCCGAAACGGGTGACCAGCATCCTCGGTCCCACGAACGGCCGACCGAGCGCGGACAGCCGTCCGAAACGGCTGCCGGCGACCTCGAAGACCCCTTCGGCGCGGTCGTCCTCCGGCGCAGCAGCGCGCATCTGCGCCAGGATCTGCGGATGCAGCCGCTCGGCATCCGCACCCAGAGCCCGAAGGAACGCCTCTCCCCTGGCCGTCACTCGCGTGCCTCCTCGCGATACGGCTTGACGGTCGCCGGCGCTGCTCCATCGGTCGGGAACTCGCACTCGAAGGCGCCGTGATATCCGAACAGGAAGCCGAGCAGGTCGTTGCGCACTTCGAGGTCGATCACGAAGCATCCTCGCTCGTCATCGAATCGCTCGATCAGGTGCGCCCGCCCGCTGAACAGCATCGGGAAGCGGAACGCGATCGGGCCCTCGTAGAAGCGCTGCGCTCCGGAGGTCAGCCGCAGACCGCCGTCGTCGGTCACTGCGAGCTCCAGGTCGACCGCGAGGTGCTGATGCGTGCCGAGATAGTCGACGATCCTTCCCCGAGCCTCGCTGTAGATCATCGTCGCGTCGAAGCGGCGCCGGCGGCCTGGGCGCACCGTCATGGTGCGCACGAACGTCACGGTCTCGCGGCCGAGACTGTCGATGTACGCATGGTTGTCGATCTGGAACGGGATGTCGGTGCCGCGTTCGGGGAACATGATGTTGCGCATCGTCCCGATCGCGAGGAACGGCAGCGTCCACCACGGACCGCGTCGCACCTCCGACATGACCCCGCGCCCCACGCAGCTGTACCCCGCGGCCACGCCGACACCGAAGCGACGCTGAAGCTGCGGGTGCAGGCGCGTGAAATCGGCCCCGAGGGCGCGCGCGAACACGCCGTCTTCTGTTGTCATGAACTGATCACCTCGAGAGAATCCGGAGCGTCCTGCATGATCGTGCGCGCCCCACGGTGCGGCGGGCGCGAGAGGCAGCGACGTGCCCGTGGCCCTCCCCGGCGGAGCGCGCGCCATCCGCTGACCCGTTCCGGAGCAATGTCGTCCTCCGCCCAGATCCTGAGGCGATCGAAGCTGCGCGCGGTGAGCCACCACACGAAGCGCCTGGTCACCAGCCGGTCGATGATCCCGCCGAGCCGACCCCACCCCGGCTCGTAGTCGTACCCGGTGATGAAGCGAACGCCCGCATCGGTCGGGATGTAGCGCCAGTATCCGCGGCCGGCCTGCAACGGCGACACCCGATCGTCCGAGTCGAAGACCAGCGCCGAGGTGCGCTCGCCCCGAGGGCTCTCGCGCGTGCCGAGCGAGACCCCGGTTCCGCGGATCGTGTGCACGAGCAGATCGAGTTCGTACTCGAACTCCTGAGCGCCGTCCGGCCGTAGCCGCACGGGCCGGATGTCGGTGAAACGCGCGTCCCAGCGCACGTGCGATGCGGGGTCCTGCGTGAGGCTCCACACCGTCTCGAGCGGTGCGCTGATGAGGATCTCCACATACAGCGCACGATCCCGGCGAGCGGGTGCGGGGCCTTCGTGGCGGGACGGAGCCGACATCCCGTCAGCCTAGACGAAGCCGGTCGCCGGCCCCGTGAGGAGCGGCCGCGCGGATGACCATAGGATTGACCTCGTGACCAAGCCTCGCCTCTACTCCGGAATGCAGCCCTCAGCCGATTCTCTCCAGATCGGCAACTACATCGGCGCGCTCCTGCAGTGGCGAGACCTCCAGAGCTCGTACGACGCGTACTTCTCCGTGGTCGACCTGCACGCCCTCACCGTCGCTCAGGACCCGGCCGTGCTCCGCGAGAAGACGCGTCGGACCGCCGCGCAGTACATCGCCGCGGGGATCGAGCCGTCGCTGTCGACCCTCTACGTGCAGTCGCACGTGCGGGCGCACGCCGAACTCGCGTGGATCCTCAGCACGATCACGGGATTCGGTGAAGCCGGTCGCATGACCCAGTTCAAGGACAAGTCCTCGCGCTACGGCCAGGACGGCACCAGCGTGGGGCTCTTCACCTACCCGGTGTTGATGGCGGCCGACATCCTGCTCTACCAGACCGATGTGGTGCCGGTCGGCGACGACCAGAAGCAGCACGTCGAGCTCACCCGCACCCTCGCCGAGCGATTCAACTCGCGCTTCGGTGAGACGTTCACGGTGCCGATGCCGGTGATCCAGAAGGAGACCGCCCGGATCTACGACCTGCAGAACCCGACGTCGAAGATGTCGAAGTCCGCAGAGAGCGACGCCGGCGTGATCTGGATGCTCGACGACCCTGCGAAGTCCGCGAAGAAGATCATGCGGGCCGTGACCGACAACGAGGGCTCCGTGCGCTTCGACCGGGAGAACAAGCCGGGCGTCTCCAATCTGCTCACGATCTACGCGGCCCTCAGCGGCCAGCAGGTCTCCTCGATCGAGAACGAGTACACAGGCCGCGGCTACGGGGACTTCAAGAAGGGTCTCGCCGAGATCGTCGTGAACGAGTTCGAGCCGGTGCGTGCGCGCGCGCTGGAGCTGCTGGACGACCCTGCAGAGCTCGATCGCATCCTGGCGGAGAACGCCGGGAAGGCGGATGCCGTCGCCGACGCGACGCTGTTCGATGTCTACGACCGGGTCGGCCTGCTCCGTCGCGTCTAGAGCAGCGCCCCTAGGATGGGGTCGTGACCGATCCGCAGCTGCCCCCACCGTCCGGCGCCGTTCCTCCCGTTCCTCCTGCGCCCTCCGGTGCGATTCCGCCGCCCCCGATCGCGCCGCCGTACCCGACGCCTCCGAGTGGCCCCGCGTATGCGACGCCTCCCGCTGCGGTCGCGCCGACGGCGTACTCGGCTCCTCCTGGGGCCTACCAGGTGCCGGTCGGCGGCTACGCGCAACCGGCCGGAGGCTACGTCGTACCGGACACCGCTCCGCGCAAGTCAGGGCTGCTCGGCGTTCTCTCGCTGCTCTTCTCGCTGGTCGCGGCCGTGGTCACGCCCATCGTCGTCGGTGTCGCCTCATACGAGATCGGTCGTCGGATCCCCGAGGCCGCCACGCGCGTCGACGACTTCGATTCCCTGGCGTGGCTCTCTCCCGCGCGCGATCAAGTGCTCTGGGCTGAACTGTCGTTCTGGACCGGGACGATCCTCGGCATCGTGGCGATCGTCATCGGCATCCTCGCCATCGTCCGCAAGCAGGGTCGCGGACAGGGCATTGCGGCTCTGATCATCTCCGCGGTCGGCCCGGTGATCTTCTTCCTGGTGGTGCTGGTGGCGCTCACGCTCGGTGGCGCGGCGGGAGCGGCCGGACTCTACAGCTGATCCACACGCACCACGTGGCGCGCTCAGCGCGGCGCGTGGTGCTTCTGCTGTGCGGCGACCAGTCCCTCGGCGACGAGGAGCTCCACCGCATCCGCGGCATCGTCGACCAGGATAGGCAGGTTCGCACGCTCGTCCTTGCCGAACGGCGAGAGCACCCAGTCGGCGGGATCCTGGCGTCCGACCGGGCGGCCGATGCCGACGCGCACTCGCGGGAAGTCCGGGGTGGCGATGGCACGGGCGACGTCGCGCACGCCATTGTGACCGCCGTGGCCTCCCCCGATCTTGAGCTTGACCGTGTCGAACGGGATGTCGAGTTCGTCGTGCACGACGACGATCTGCTCCGGCGGCACGGAGTAGAAGCGCGCGAGTGCGGCGACCGGGGTGCCCGACACGTTCATGAAGGTGTTGGGCTTGGCCAGCACGAGCTTGTCGGCGCCGGGCCGCAACCAGGTCTCGACGACCCGCGCGCCTCCCTTGTGCTCACGAAAGCTCTCGCCACGGCGCGCGGCGAGCTCGTCCACGACCATCTGGCCGATGTTGTGACGCGTCGCCTCATAGCGGGGCCCTGGGTTGCCGAGCCCGACCACGAGCCAGGTCGATGTCATGTTGTCCTCGTCCTCTCGCTCCGGGCCAGCTGTGCGACCCGGTCAGGATACGACAGAGGGGACGCGATCGGATCGCGTCCCCTCTGCGGTGAAACTGTCGGAGATCACTCCGCGGCGGCCTCCTCGGCTGCCTCTTCGCCTGCGGCGGCTTCGCCCTCTTCGCCGAGGTCCTGCTCGGCAGGGATCGAGATCGCGACGACGAGCACGTCGGCGTCGGTCAGCAGCGACGAGCCCTTGGGCAGAACGACGTCGGCAGCGGTGATGTGCGCGCCGTCTTCGAGACCCTCGACCGAGACCTCGATGTTCTGCGGGATGTGGGTCGCCTCAGCCTCGATCGAGATCGTGTTGGCGTCCTGGTTGACGGTCGTGCCGGCAGCCGGCTCGCCCACGACGATGATCGGCACGTCGATGGCGACCTTCTCGCCCTTCTTCACGACGAGCAGGTCGATGTGCTCGATGATCTGGTGCACGGGGTCCTTCTGGACGTCCTTGACCAGTGCGAGCTGCGGGGTGCCCTCGATGTCGAGCTCGAGCAGCGCGTTGGCGCGGCGCAGGAGCAGCGAGACCTGGTGACCAGGCAGTGCGACGTGCACGGGCTCGGTGCCGTGGCCGTAGATGACTGCGGGGATCTTGCCGGCAGCGCGCAGGCGACGGGCGAAGCCCTTGCCGAAGCTCTCGCGGAGCTCGGCGTGGACCTTGGTGTCTTCAGACATGAGGTTCTCCTTCGGGACACGCAGCGAAGACGCCGCGTGGTGGTCTGTGGATAGTGATCTCGAACGCAGACGCGTGAGGAAAGCCACCGGGCTCGCTTCGCCGCGTCGATAACGGATGACAGTGCACGCACTGAAGCATCCCTCGCCGAGGTACAGGCTCAATGGTACCGGATGACCCGATAGGCTGAGAACACCGTTCCCTTCTGCAGATCACGGAGACCTCATGCTCGACGGCGCCTTCCTCTCGCACGTACTCCTCTGGGTCATCGGAGCCATGACGGTGTGCGCCGCGGTGACGTCGTTCATCGCGCTCTTCTCGCTCGGCCGCTCGGGCTACCGCAAGGACTGAATCCGCCGAGGCATCACGCCCGGCCGCGCATCACGCGGTGCGTGCCTCCGTGGCCTCGCTGATGATCGAGGTCGCTTCTTCGACGTCCGCCGACTCGTCGACGCTGATGCCGAGCTCGTCGGCCTGCAGCGGCTCCCACGTCTGCAGCTGCGACTCGACCAGCGACGCCGGCATGAAGTGGTCGCCTCTCGAACGGACCCGGGCCTCGAGGGCCGCACGACTGACCGAGAGCTCGGCGAAGAACGCATCCGGCGCCTGCGCACGGATCGCGTCACGATAGCTGCGCCGGAGCGCTGAGCAGGCGATCACGATGTGGTCGGCATCGCTGAGCGCTGTGCCGACGACGGCGAGCCACGGCATCCGATCCGCGTCGTCGAGCGGGATCCCGGCTGCCATCTTCTCGACGTTGGTGAGCGGATGCAGGTCGTCGGCATCGATGAATCGTGCACCGATGCGCTCGGCGAGCGAGCGCCCGACCGTGGACTTTCCCGAGCCGCTCGGGCCCATCACGACGATCCGCACTGTCACTCCTCCATTACTCGACGGTTCACACCAGCGGCGTGACCAGCTCCATTCTCGCAACCCGCACGGTGACCGTCTGACCGTGACTCACCGGAGTCTGCGCACGAGGGGCTCCCGTCATGACGACGTCGCCGGGGCCGAGCGGCGACCAGGAGGCGACATAGGCCAGGCATTCACGGATCGACATCGGCAGCTCACGACTGCCCGTCGCGCACACCAATACATCGTCGACCAGCAGCTCCAGCTCGACGTCGTCGATGCCGGCATCCGTGTCGATCCACGGCCCGAGGGGCGTGTACCCGTCGCCCGACTTCGATTCGAAGTTGCGCGGATCCCACTCCCCTCGATCGGGACTGGAGAGGTCGTTGACGGCTGTGACGCCGAGCACGAACTCGTGCGCATTCTCGGCGGTGAGTCCGATCGTGGGCCGTGCGATCACGACGGCGATCTCCCCCTCTGCGACCGGGGTCCCTGCGTCTCGACGGACCACCACCTCGGCGCCGGTGCCGACGACCGTGCGCGGGCTCTTCAGCCAGGCCTGGACCGGCGAGCGATGCCCCGGACCGTTCTGCGCGATGCCCACGACCACGACGGGCTCGACTGGGGCGATGATCGCACCGGAGACGGCATCCCCCGCGTCGGACGGTGTGCGCCCCTCGACAGCAGCCAGGAACGGATCCTCGATGGGGACGAAACCCGAGTCTCCGAGTCTGGCGAAACGCGGGCCGGCAGACGTCGCCACTCGCACGATGCGCATCAGATCACCGCCGTCGTGACCGGAGGCAGCAGCGCGGCGCTCATCGACCGACCGACGTGATCGACACGGTAGTGGCGAACACGTCGTCTCCGCCCTCGCCGCGAGAGACCTTGATCGCGTCGTCGATGCGGGTGAGGTCGCGGCGCAGGGTCTCGGGAGCGAGGAACGTGGACGCGGTGGTGATCAGCGCGAGCACCGCCATGTAGATCGCCAGCAGCACCCAGTTGCCGCCGGTGACGGCGATCAGGTACGCGCCGAGCACTCCGGCGAGGCCACCGGCGAGCACCGCGGAGATCTCGCGGGCCATCGCGACGCCGAGGTAGCGGTGACGGTTGCCGAACAGTTCGGGGAGCATGGCGCACTGCGGTCCGAGCATGCTGTTCACCGCGACGCCGATGCCGATCGCGATCACGCCGATGGCGATCGCGTGGTTGCCGAGCGACAGCAGCCACCACGCGGGGAACGTGTAGATCAGCATGAACACCGCACCGAAGCGGTACACAGTGCGACGGCCGAACCGATCGGACAGGTGGCCGCTGAGCGGCACCGAGAAGATGCCGATGAGCGAGCCGAGAGTGACGCCCCAGGTGAGCAGGCTCTTGTCGGCGGTGTCGCCGGCGACGGCCACGAAGAACGCGAGGCCCAGCGTGTTGAACATGTAGGAGCCTCCGTTCTCGGCCATCCGCAGGCCGATGCCGACGATGACTCCGGGCAGGCCGTGCGTGAAGATGTCACGGACGGGCCGTTCGGCGATCTGCTCGTGCTTCTCGAGCTCCACGAAGGTCGGCGTCTCACGCAGGCGCATGCGGATGAAGAGGGCGAGGAGGATCAGCACGAACGACGCCAGGAACGGCACTCGCCAGCCCCAGCTCAGCAGCTGGTCCTCGGGGAGCAGCGTGATCAGGCTGAACACCACGGCTGCGAGCAGGGTCCCGGCCTGGATGCCGATGAACGGCAGCGAGGAGAAGAAGCCGCGGCGCTTGACCGGTGCGTACTCGGCCATCAGCACGGTCGCGCCCGCCTGCTCGGCACCGGCTCCGAAGCCCTGCAGGAGTCGCATGAGCACCAGCAGGACCGGCGCCCAGAGCCCGATCGCCTCGTAGGTGGGCAGCAGGCCGATGGCGGTCGACGCCCCTCCCATCAGGAGGATGGTGGCGACCAGCACCCACTTGCGTCCGAGCTTGTCGCCGAGGACCCCGAAGAACAGGCCACCGAACGGGCGCGCAAGGAAGCCGACGCCGAACGTCGCGAACGCCGCGACGGTCGCCATGGCCGGGTCGCCCTGCGGGAAGAACAGGACGTTGAAGATCAGGGCCGTCGACAGCCCGTACAGGGCGAAGTCGAAGTATTCGAGCGCGCTGCCGATGCTCGAGGCGAGTGTCGCCCTGCGCAGATTCGCCGCGTACTCCGGGTCGTCCTGCACTGCTCCGGCGGGTGTGCTGGTCTCGGTCACTGCCATCTCCTTCGATCGGCTTCGCCAACGGCGTGAGGATGACGATATCAGCCCGTTGGATGCAGTTCAACCCTTTGGACGAATGTAGGGAACACGAAGATCGTGGATGCACGCCGGAGCGCTCAGACGCAGCCGCGGCTCAGCGTCGGGCCGCGGCGCTGAACGGGTTCGTGAGGACGGCGGCCGCCTCGCGCAGAGCGCCGCCGACACGCTCGATGCGCTCGTAGTCCGCCTCACCTGCCCTGATCGCCACACCGAGGGCGAGTGGCGGATCGGACGGCGCCCAAGCGCTCAACGGCACGGCCACGCCGACGACACCGCGCAGCGACTCCTCTGCATCGATGGACCAGCCGCGGCGACGCGCCGCCTCGAGCACCTCCAGCAGGGCACTCATGGTGGTCGTGCTGCGCTCGGTGAGTGCGGGGAAGACCGCATCCTCACCCAGCAGCGCCGTGACCTCGGCATCCGTCATCGCCGACAGCAGCGCGCGCCCTGTCGCCGACAACGGAGCCGGCAGGCGCGAGCCGAGCGGGGTGCCGAGCCGCAGCGACTGCGAGCCCTCATGACGGGCGAGGTACAGGGCGTCCGAGCCGTCGAGCATGGCGACCTGGACCAGCTCGGTGTGCAACACCGGGGACGCTTCGCAGACGCTGTAGAACTCGCGCACCTGATTGAACTGCGCGGCGAAGGCACCACCCAGTTCCGCCGTGCGGAGCCCGAGTCGATAGCCCTGCGGCGTCCGCTCGACCATGCCGCCACCCTCGAGGGCGAGACAGAGGTTCGCGGTCGACGATTTCGCCAGCCCGAGATCACCTGCGAGCTCGGTGAGCGTGCGGGGGCCTCCCGCTTCGGCGAGGAGTCCGAGCAGACGGATGCTGCGCGTCACCGCCGGTGCGGGGTCGCGTCCCTCACGACTGTCGTCATCCATGCGCCGGCCTTTCTCGTGGTCAGTAGAACTCGACCGTATCGACGACAGCGCGCAGCGGCTCGCCATCCAGCAGGCGCGCCGCGTTCTCGGCGAAGCGGCGTGCGATCCGCTCCTCCTCCTTCGAGTTGAGCGCTGCCGTGTGCGGGCTGACCAGAACGCGCGGGTGCGCCCACAGCGGCGACGACCCGTCGAGCGGCTCCTGCTCGAAGACATCCAGTGCCGCGAACGAGATCCGCTCGTCGTCGAGTGCCGCCAACAGCGCCTCCTCATCGATGACGGTGCCGCGTCCGACGCTGGCGATGATCGCGCCGGGCTTCACTGCGGCGAGGACCTCCGCGTCGATCAGATGGTGCGTCTGCGCAGTGCCCGGAAGCGTGACGACGATCGCATCGACGTTCGCGACAGCGTCGACGAGCTGGTCGAGCGGCACGAGCCGTTCGACGTGATCGACCGGCTCGCCGGAGCGCGTCGTACCCCAGACCCTCGCGCCGAGCGCGGCGAAACGGCGAGCGCACTCCGCCCCGATCCCGCCGAGACCCACGACCAGCACGGTCATCTCGTCGACCTGACGCATCTCCCAGCGATCCGGCCACGTGCGGGTGGACTGATCAGCCAGGAGGCGAGGCAGCCCCTTGGCCCCGGCGATCACGCCGAACACCGCGAACTCCGCCAGTGGGCCGCCATGCACGCCCGCGCTCGTGGTGAAGACGACACGATCGAGCGCCCCGCGGTCGAGGCCGGCAGCCTTCACAGTGCCGCCACCGCCGGCGGCCGTCGTCATCACCCAGCGCAGACCCGGGTTCGCCTCGACAGTGCGCGCCAGCGCTGATGCCGTGACATCGGGGATGCCGAAGAGCGCATCCGCCGAATCGACCAGCGCGTCGAACGCCTCCTGCTGCTCGGGGGTGCGAACGAACTCGGGGTCGCCCGACCAGTCGGCCGGGCCCCGCATCGGGGGCAGCAACGCGTGATCGCGGACGAGCTCGATCCGCGGCTCGAGCTCCTCGATCAGTCGGCAGAGCTCCTCGCGCAGCGGCACTGCCACGACGACGCGCAAGCGGCTATCAGTTCCGGCCATGATGATCCCTTCCTCGGGAAGTCGATGGGTGCCACTCTAACGCAGATCCATCTGGCTGAACCCTGTTCCCCAGGTTGGATCTTTGCTACCGTGACATCATGAATGCCTCAACCGCCGACGTCGGCGTCATCGGTCTCGGCGTCATGGGTCGCCCCATGGCCGATCACCTCCTGGCCGCTCGCGGTCACCTCGTGATCCACGCGCGCCGCCCCCAACCGGAACTCCTTGCAGCAGGAGCGACCTGGGCGGAGACACCGCGTGAGCTCGCCTCCAGCGTAGACGTCCTGCTGGTCATGCTCCCGGATCTCCCCCAGCTCGAGGAGGTGCTCGACGGGGCGGAGGGCCTGCTCGCGGGCTCCGGCGACCTGCTGATCCTGATCGGCTCCACGTCCTCCGCACCTGCCGTGCGGGAACTGGCCGAACGCCTGCACGCGCAGACAGAGGGTCGCGTCCGCGTCGTGGACTGCCCGGTGTCCGGCGGGGAGGATGGCGCGGCCTCCGGAACACTGTCGATCATGCTCGGCGGTACCGACGACGACGCCGCGATCGCCGCCGAGGTGCTCGCACCGTGCGGCTCTCCCGTGCACCTCGGCCCGCTGGGCGCCGGCGAGGTCGCCAAGGCGTGCAACCAGCTCGTGGTGTCGGCGACGATCCTGGCACTCGGCGAGGCCACCGTGCTCGCCGAGCGTTCCGGACTCGACCTCGACGCGCTCTGGTCGCTGCTCGGCGGCGGATACGCCGGCTCCCGCCTGCTCGAATCACGCAGGGAGAAGCTCGTCTCGGGCGACGACTCCCCGAGCGGGATCGCGCAGTACATGGTCAAGGACCTCGGGTTCGCCGCGGACATCGCTGACGCCACCGGCACCGCGGCGATCCTGCTGCCGACCCTCCGCGCGGCCTTCGACGAGATCGTCGCGGACGGCCTGGGCGACCGCGACATCAGCGTCACGCGCCGCTTCATCGCGAACCGTGACACAGCGGCACCCTGAGCCCGCACACAGCGATACCCTGAAACCACCACCTTCTTCACGATCGAGGAGCCATCTGTGCCCGAAGCATCAGCGAACATCGGAGTCGTCGGACTCGCCGTCATGGGGTCGAACCTCGCCCGCAACCTCGCCAGCCGCGAGGGGAACACGGTGGCGATCTTCAACCGCAGCTACGAGAAGACGCAGACGCTTCTCGATGCGCACCCTGAAGCGGGGTTCATCCCGGCCCAGACGTACCAGGAGTTCGCCGACAGCCTGCAGAAGCCGCGCACCGCGATCATCATGGTCAAGGCCGGCGGACCGACGGATGCCGTGATCGACTCGCTCGTCGAGGTCTTCGAGCCGGGCGACATCATCGTCGACGGCGGCAACGCCTACTTCCCCGACACCATCCGTCGCGAGAAGGCCGTGCGCGAGACCGGCATCAACTTCGTCGGCGCCGGCATCTCCGGCGGCGAGGAGGGCGCGCTGCTCGGACCGTCGATCATGCCCGGCGGTTCCGACGAGTCGTGGATCACGCTCGGCCCGATCCTGAAGTCGATCGCCGCGATCGCCGAGGGTGAGCCGTGCGTCACGCACGTCGGCCATGACGGCGCCGGCCACTTCGTGAAGATGGTCCACAACGGCATCGAGTACGCCGACATGCAGCTCATCGCCGAGGCGTACGATCTGATCCGTCGCGGCACCGGCAAGACCCCCGCCGAGATCGCGGAGATCTTCGCCGAGTGGAACCGTGGCGAGCTGGAGTCGTACCTGATCGAGATCACCGCCGAGGTGCTCCGCCAGATCGACGCATCCACCGGCGAGCCGCTCGTCGATGTGATCCTCGACCAAGCCGGTGCCAAGGGGACGGGCGCCTGGACCGTGCAGACCGCGCTCTCGCTCGGTGTACCCGTCTCCGGCATCGCCGAGGCGACCTTCGCCCGCTCGCTGTCGTCCCACCCCGAGCAGCGCGCCGTGTCGCGCGACCTGCCCGGCCCCGAGGAGGAGTTCTCGGTCGAGGACACCGAGGCGTTCATCGAAGACGTCCGCCTCGCGCTCTACGCCTCGAAGATCGTCGCCTACTCGCAGGGCTTCGACGAGATCCGCGCCGGTGCCGCCGAGTACAACTGGAACATCGACCTCGGCGCGATCTCGAAGATCTGGCGCGGCGGCTGCATCATCCGCGCCCAGTTCCTCAACCGCATCGCCGATGCCTACGCCGAGACCCCGGACCTGCCCGTGCTGCTCACCGCGCCGTACTTCACCGAGGCCATCACCCGCGCCCAGGCGCCGTGGCGCCGCGTCGTGATCGCGGCGGCCGAGGCCGGCATCCCCGCCCCCGCGTTCTCGTCCTCGCTGTCGTACTACGACGGCATCCGCGCCGACCGGCTGCCCGCCGCGCTCGTGCAGGGACAGCGCGACTTCTTCGGTGCACACACCTACAAGCGCATCGACAAGCCGGGCACTTTCCACACCCAGTGGTCCGGCGACCGCACCGAGATCGAAGCAGAAGACACCCACTGACGCCGTCACGGACAGCACGAAGGGGGCCCGGCTGATGCCGGGCCCCCTTTTCGTCCGATGCGCTCATCATCACCGAGTGATGTCCTGCACCGTCCCCTTCGAGAGGCGGAGGCGCCGCGTGGCCCGGCGAGCGACCGCCGAGTCGTGCGTGACCACGATCATGGTGATGCCCTCCGCGCACAGCGACTGGAGCAGCGCGAGGATCTCGTCGCGCATGCTCTCGTCGAGGTTCCCCGTCGGTTCATCGGCGAGCAGCACGCGCGGACGCTTCACGATCGCCCGTGCGATCGCCACACGCTGCTGCTGACCGCCCGAGAGCTCGGTGGGCAGGTGGTCACCGCGGTCATCGAGTCCGACGTGCGCGAGCGCCTCGGACACACGCCGCGAGCGTTCCGCCTTGGCGAGCTTCATCGGCTCCAACGCCATGTTCACGTTCTCCGCCGCAGTGAGCGTGGGGATCAGGTTGAACCCCTGGAACACGAAGCCGATCTCCTCGGCCCGGATGCGTCCGAGCTCCTGCGCCGACGCGGTCGCGAGCTCCTTGCCGTTCAGCAGGAGCGAGCCCGTCGACGGTGAATCGAGGGCACCGAGCAACTGCAGCAGTGTCGACTTCCCTCCCCCGGTCGGACCCTGGATCGTCACGAACTCCCCGGGCATGATCTCCAGATCCACGCCGGTCAGGGCTTTCACGGTGCGCCCCTTCTGCGCGTAGGTGCGCGTCACGCCCTTCGCGCGGTACAGCGGCCGGTTCTGTTCTGTCATCGGCGCCGTGGGCGCCAGGTCTGCGATGGTCATGTCTGTCTCCTTGGAATCGAATGTCTGAGGTGTCGAGAGTCGTCCGCGGCGCTCAGGCCACCGACCGGAGCGCCTCGGCCGGGCTGAGTCGCGCCGCACGCCACCCGCCGAACGCACCGGCGATCAGTCCGCCGAGCACGGCGAGCCCGACGGCCGCGACCAGCACCCACGGGGTGAACGGTGCCTGCAGAACGATGTCCGCGGCCTGCTGCGTGGCCTGGAACATCGGGCCCCCTGCCCCTCCGCCGGTGGGACCACCGCCCATTCCTCCCGGGCCGGCCTGCCCCGTACTCGCGGTGGACGCCGCCACGGTCGGGCGGATGATGTTGATCGCCACGATGCCCGCGATGCCGAGCACCAGTCCGACGGCGCCGCCGATCAGGCCCTGCACCATCGATTCGCCGGCCACCTGACGCACGACGCGGCCGTTCGACCAGCCGATCGCCTTGAGCGTTCCGAACTCCCGAGTTCGTCGTCCGACGCCGGAGAGCGTGAGCAGCACCGACAGGAGCACGGCGACCGCGAGAACGATGATCGAGAGCCAGGTACCGAGGTTCGTGATGAGCGAGGTGGCACTGGAGAGCGACCCGGAGACGGTGGATGCGAGTTCCGCCTGGGACGTGACGGACGCATCCGGGAGCTCATCGGCGAGCGCTGCCTGAACGGAATCGATCGAGGCGGCCGAGTCCGCCTGCACGTAGACCGTGGAGATGACGTCGTCGACACCGGCGAGCTGCTGCGCCGTGTCGAGAGGGAGATAGACGTTCGCCGCGGTGTCGGCGGCATCCGACGTCGATGTGAGGATGCCGACGACCTCGACATCGGAGCCGGCGACATCGATGGTGCCGCCGACCGCGATCTCGTTGGTCGTGGCGTAGGTGCTGTCGACGAGAGCGACGAGAGCGCCGCTGTCATCGCCGTCGAATGCGCGGCCGTCGCTGACCTCGACGGACGCGAGCGGGCCGACGGCCGTCGCCGCGGGGTCGATGCCGAGCACCGAGAAGGAGTCGACGTCGAAGGCGCCTCCGCCGGCACCGTCCGCTCCGCCGGCGGGCGGCGCCTGGCCTTCTGCCGGCATGCTGCCCTCCGCGCCATCTTGGGGGCCGAAGCCACCGCTGGGAAGCTCACCGGAGAACGTGGAGTTCGTGAGGCTCAACGCACCGCTCGCCGCTGCCACCCCGTCGGTCGAGGCGACGGTGTCGAGCACGGAGGCGTCGAGTGTGCCCCGCGTGAAGTCGGTGCTGAGCCTCGACTGGTTCAGCGTCGTGGTGTCGCCATCGGTCTCTCCGGAGTCCGCGTCGAACTCGAATCGCGGGCCTCCTCCCTCACCCGGTTCGGTGGCGGCGCCGGTGACGGTGAGGTCGGTGCCGACGCCGTACACGGATTCCAGTGCCTGCGCCTGGGCATCTCGCACACCGGCGGTGAGCGCGTTCACGATGATCACGAGGGCGATCGCGATCGCCAATCCGATCTCGACGATCATGGTCTGCTTCTTGCGGCCGGCGAGTTCGCGCCGCAGATATGTTCCGTACATCTCTCTCCTTCTGCCGCGGGCATCGCGGGGCGAGATCGACGTTAAGGAGCACTGCTATGCGGATTCGAGGGGCGCCTGATGAGGAGACTATGGACCGAGGAGGTGCCGCTCAGTCGGCGCGCACCGCGTCGATGAAGGAGTGCGCTCGTGCGGCCAGCGCGACGAGATCTCCCCCCGGTGATGTCGCATCGCCGACGAGCGGACCGCCCACGCCGATACCGAAGGCTCCGGCCGCGAGGTACTCACCGACAGTCGCGGCCGTCACTCCCCCGACCGGGATGATCCGCGCATCGGGGAAGGGATCGCGCACGGCGCGGATGAACCCGGGCCCGAGGGTCGCCGCCGGGAAGAGCTTGACTGCGGCGCTGCCGAGGTCGAGTCCGCGCTGGATCTCGGTGGGCGTGTAGACCCCTGGCAGGATGCCGATGCGCTGCGCCACGGCGTAGGCGACGGAGTCGTTGAGCGTGGGCGTCACCAGGAACTGCGCGCCCGCGGACACGGCCCGATCGACGTCGCGCTCGTCGAGCACCGTACCCGCGCCGATCAGCGCGTCGGAGGGGGCGTCGTGCACCAGCTGAGCGATCGCCTCCTCGGCGTCACGGAGGGTGAGGGTGATCTCGAGCGTGAGGATGCCGGCATCCAGAAGCGTGCGTGCGGCGGCCACCGTCGCATCGACATCCGTGCCGCGCAGGATGGCGACGATCCTGCTCGACTGCACTCGGCGCTGGAGCTGTGCGTTGTCGACCGTGCTCATCGCGTCACCTCGCCGACCGTCGCAGGCCGGGCCGCAACCGCGGGGGGAGGCGAACCGGCCCAGGGCAGGGCCGGAGATCCGCCGACCTCGACCTCCACACCGAGCAGAGCCCCGTCCGCGTCCGTGGGCTGCGCGAGCCCGACGCTCGCCGTCGTGATGACCAGCAGACGGTCGACGAGGGCGACCGCCGTCGGCCGGGTCGCCGGGAGCGCGATGGTCTCGACGAGGGTGCCTTCCGGGGAGTATCGGCGCACCTCCGCAGCATCCCAGACGGCCACCCAGAGCATCCCCTCGTGGTCGATCGTCATACCGTCGGGGTTGCCACCGTCGACGCGGCACACCGTGCGGCGGTTCGAGAGCGTTCCGTCGGGTGCGACGTCGAAGGCCTCGATGCTCCGGTGCGGCAGCGTGTCGATGTAGTACAGGGTGGATCCGCTGCGATCGAAGGAGAGGCCGTTGGAGACGGTCACGCCGCTCAGCCGCTCGGTCGGCCCTCCTCGGGAGTCGAAGCTCCACAGCGAGCAGTGCGGATCCCGAGGCATCGCCTGACTGCCCACCCAGAAGCGACCGAACGGGTCAGCGCCACCGTCGTTCATGTAGTCGCCGGCCCGCGCCACATCGGTCGCGAGCGGTGAGACGACGCCGTCGTCGCTCACATGCACGAGACCCTGATCGACAGCGACCGCCCATCCCGCGCCCGCCGCGGCGAGCGGCACCGGAGCCCCGATCTGCGCACCGACGAGCACGGACGTCTCGGGGATGACTCTCCCCTGTTCGATACGCCCGCGGTGGAACGCGCCCGACGCCATGTCGATCCATGCCAGGGTGCCGTCGCGTCCGTCCCAGCGTGGCGATTCCGCCTGGACGTAACGCGCGTCGGAGAGGATCTCGACCGTGCGTGAGAGCGAGGAACGCGACATCGTTGACAGCTTTCAGTGGTAGCGGATAACCGTTATGTGGCAGACTATCTCACAATATGCATAACACTTGCGAAAAGTGCGAACCGACAATGCGGAAGCAGGGAAAGTAGCCCATGGCTCTGAAACTCCACGGCCTGATGCCGATTCTGGCAACCCCGTTCGACAGTACGGGTGCCCTCGATCGCGCGGGACTTCGCCGACTGGTGGAGTTCGAGCTCGCCTCCGGCGTGGACGGCGTGGCCGTCTTCGGGATGGCGAGCGAGGGTTTCGCCCTCACCACCGAGGAGCGCAGGACGATCCTCGACGACGTGGTACAGGTGGTCGATGGCCGCGTTCCCGTCATCGCCGGCGTCAACGGCACCTCGACGGCCACATCGATCGAGCAGGCGCAGCTCGCGCAGGACGGCGGCGCGGACGCGCTCATGGTCCTCCCCCCGTTCATGGTGAAGCCACCGGCCGCTTCACTCATCGACTTCTACGGCGACGTCGCCGATGCCACCTCGCTGTCGGTGATGGTCCAGGACGCTCCCGGCGTCACGGGCGTCGCCATGACACCCGCGCTCATCGCCGAGCTCGCCCTCCTCGACGGCGTCGACTCGGTCAAGGTCGAGTCCCCACCCACGGCCCCGAAGGTCGGCGCCGTGGTCGACGCGATCACCGACCCCGCCTTCGCCGTGCTCGGGGGCCAGAACGCGCAGTTCTGCCTGGAGGAGTACGCACGGGGCGCCGTGGGCACCATGCCCGCCTGCGAGTTCCCCGATCTACTCGCACCCGTGCTCGCGGACTTCGTCGCGGGGCGCGTCGACGAGGCGCGCGCCGCGTTCCGTCGTATGCTCCCTCTCGTGCTGATCGGACTGCAGGGCGGCATCGCATGGGCGGTGCACAAGGAGATCCTGGTCGCGCGCGGCATCATCGAGCACGCCACCGTCCGCTACCCCGCGGCCCGCCTCGACGCCGGCAGCCGTGCCGCCGTGCATGTGGTCCTCGAGGAACTCGCCCTCCCGCCGCTCCCGATCGCGGTGCGCGTGTGACCGGCCGCGGCGTTCTGCTCATCGGCGGCAGCTCCGACATCGGCATCGCGATCGCGCGCGCCTTCGTCGACGCCGGCGACTCCGTCATCGGCGTCGGGATCGAGGAGTGCACCGACCCGGTCTTCACGCAGTACATCACCGCCGACTGCAGCCTGCCCGAGACCGCAGAGCGCACCGTGGCGGACGCGCGGCAGTCGCTCGGCGGCATCGACGTGGTCGTCCTCGCGGCGGGTCGCATGCCGATCGCTCGGGCCGACGCGACCAGCGACGACGAGTGGCGCGGTGCCCTCGGCGCCACGCTGGACTCGGCATTCTTCGTCGCACGTGCGGCATTGCCCCACCTCGCCGCCGGATCCTCGATCGTCGCAGTCACCTCGGTCAACGCCACGCTCGCCGCCCCGGCCCTCGCCGCCTACGCGGCTGCGAAGGCGGGCGTGGAAGGCCTCGTGCGGCAGCTCGCGCTCGACTACGGGCCCCGCGGCATCCGCGTGAACGCGGTGCAGCCTGGCAGCATCTCAGCGACCGACACGGGCGAGACCGAAGGCTACCCCCTCGGCAGGATCGGACGTCCCGAAGAGGTCGCCGCGGTCGTGGCATTCCTCGCCTCGGATGCCGCCTCGTTCGTCACCGGCACCTCGCTCGCAGTGGACGGCGGCCTGTCGATCTCCTCGCCCGCCGCATGGCTCAAGCCGGTGCTGCGCGAGCGCTGGCTCTGACCGCATCCCCGTGCACACGAAGAAGGCCGCGTCCTGAGGACGCGGCCTTCTTCGTTGCTCCGGCGACTCAGGTGTTCGAGTCGAGCAGTCCCTGCACTTCCTTCTTCAGCGCGTTGAGCCCCGTCTGCACATCGACCTGACCGGCGAGGATCGTGGCGACACCGCCACCGATCGCGGCGTCGATCTGCGCCGTGACAGCCACACGGTCCCACGCGGCTCCCCTGGCGTGCTCCGACACCTCGGTGCGGAAGGCCTGCTGGAACTTGTCCGCTGCCAGTGCGGGGATCTGATCGGCCACGCTCTTGGCCGCCGGCGCCACGGCCGAGTTCTCGTAGAGAGCCGTCGCGGCCTCGACGTTGGTCGCCGCGTAGAGGATGAAGTCGCGACTCGTGAGCTCCCCCTCGCCGGCACTCGCGAACAGTCCACTGCCCCAGGCCCGGTTGAACGAGTCCTTGCCACCCGAGGTGGGCCGCGAGATCGCACCGATGTTGTCGATGATGTTCTGCGCTGCACCGTTCGTCTTCACGAAGGTCGATGCGAGAGGCGCATCGTCGTAGATCGCCGCCCGCCCGCTCGCGAACAGGATGCGGGCGTCGCTGCGGGCGACGTTCGTCTGCGTCAGCCCGGCGTCCTGCAGCGACTTGTACCAGGTGATGGCCTTGACGCTCTCCGCGTCGCCGATGGTGCAGGTGAAGTCATCCGTGACGACGTCGCTGCCGAAGCCCCACATCCAGTGCACGGCGTCCTTGAGGTCGGGGTTCTTGGTGACCGCGGCGTACGGGATCAACGAGGAGTCCTGCTTCTTGATCTTCTCGAGCGCCGTGGCGAACTTCTCCACGCTCATGCCCGAGGTGATGCCGACGCTCTGGGCGATCTCACCGTTCGTGATCATGCCGATACCCGCCGCCGTCAGCGGGAGCACCAGCAGCTTGCCGTCCATCGTGTACGAGTCGAGAACACCCTGCGGGATGCCCAGACCCTTCGCGAGGTCGGTGAGGTCGGCCAGGACGTTCATGGGCGTGAGCACCTGCCATCCGCCGGACTGTCCGACCCCGAGGAGCTTGCCCGAGCGCCCGGTGAGGGCGAGCTGGGTGGCGGCCTGATCGTAGGGGTAGATCACCGGGGCGACCTTCACCCCTGCTTCCTTCGAGAATCCGTCGAGGATTCCCTGCCAGGCCGACTTCAGCGCCTCCTCGCCGAGCGAGTTGCCGTAGAAGTTGATGGTCTTGGCCGTGGTCGCGGCGTTCGCACCGGCGCCGGTGCCGACGCCGGTCGCGGTCGGCGTGGCACAGCCGGTGAGGGCGAGCAGGCCGAACGCGGCCAGTGCGCTGCCGCCGCCGAGGAAGGCCCGGCGACTCAGCTGCGAGTTCGAGAGGTTCATGGAGACTGCTCCTTCGTGATGTGGGGTACGTGCATTCGAGCGGCGCATCGCTACCCCTTGACGGCTCCGGCGGCGAGACCGGAGACGAAGTAGCGCTGCAGGAGGATGAAGATGATGACCAGCGGCAGGGACGTGATCAGCGAGGCCGCCATCAGCGCCGGCCAGTCGGCTGTGCCTTCGCGGATGAACGCCTGGGTGAGGCCGGCCGGAAGCGTCTGCTTGTCGGGCCCGGCCAGCGTCAGCGCAAAGAGCAGATCGCTCCAGCCGCGCATGAAGGCGAACATCCCCGCGGTGATAAGACCGGGAACTACGAGGGGGAAGACGATGCGGAACATGGTTCCGGTGCGCGAGAGGCCGTCGACCTTCGCCGCCTCGAGGATGTCATCGGGAAGGGCGTCGATGATGCCCTTCAGCAGGAACACCGCGAGCGGCAGTGTGAACGTCGTGAACGAGATGATCAGCGCCGTGTAGGTGTACAGCAGGCCCGCAGAGCTCAGCATCAGGTACAGGGAGATGAGCAGCAGCGCGCCGGGGATCAGCTGGCCGATCAGGAACATGAACATGATCGCGTTGCGTCCGCGGTAGCGGAACTTCGACAGCGAGTACGCCATCAGCCCGCCGACCAGGACCGCGAGGACGGCCGTGCCGGTGGAGACGATGACGCTGTTCAGGAGGTTCTTCAGCAGCAGGTCGTTCTGGAAGAACCCGACGAAGTTCTCGATGGTCGGGTCGACAGGGAAGAACGGGCGGTCCAGGGCGAAGACGTCCTCCTTCTTGGTGAAGGCGGTGGCGGTCAGCCAGTAGATGGGGAGCAGACCGAACAGCGCGAGCAGCAGGAGCAGGATTCGGCCGGGGATGGACAGATGGGGGCGGATGATCGACTCGCCGATGTCGCGACTACGGCGCATCACTTCTCCAGTCGTCGGTTGAGGAGCAGGTAACCGCTCGAGATGATCGCGAGCAGGACGAGCCACAGGGCACCCATCGCGGAGGCCTTGCCGAGCTCGTAGCTGCCGAACGCGAGGTGGTAGAGGCTGACCGCGAGAGTGGTGGTCGAGTTACCGGGCCCTCCTCCGGTCATGACGAAGATCGTGTCGAAGTTGCCGAAGTTGTAGATGAACTCGAGCACCGCCACGAGCGTGACCGGGCCGGCGATATGCGGCAGGGAGATGTAGCGGAAGCGCTGGACCCTGGTCGCCCCGTCGATGGTCGCCGCTTCGATCTGCTCGCTGGGGAGCGTTTGGAGCACCGCGAGCGCCACGACCATGATCCAGGGGAACGAGTGCCACGTCTTGGCGATGACGACGGCCGCCATGGCACCGACGGGCTGCCCCAGCATGCTGACCTCGGGGAGCCCGAAGGTCGAGAGCACGTGGTTGACGACGCCGTAGCTGTCGTTGAAGATCCACGCCCACAGGAACGAGACGACGACGCCGGGCAGCAACCAGGGCAGCATCAGCGCGCCGCGCAGGATGTTGCGGCCGCGCATCCGTGCATTCAGCAGGAGGGCGAGAGCGACGCCGAGCACGAGCGGGAAGACCGTGGAGAGCGAGGCGAAGATGAGGGTGGTGCCGAGGCGCGCGAAGAACTCGTCCCAGATCGCCACGTAGTTGTCGAGGCCGACGAAGGTGCGCTCGGGGCGCAGGAGCGATTGGTCGTAGAGGCTCGTTCCGATGCTCGACACGAGGGGGAAGATCGCGATCACGAGGAACAAGAGGACCGCGGGGAGTGCGATCATGAATCCGAAGGTGCGATCCTTCGCACCCAGCGTGGAGCGGCGCCCGGAGCGTTGCTCGACCTGCTCGCGACTCGCAGGCCGCTCGAGGGTGGCTTGTGGCATTGCATTCACTTTCCGAGTAAGGGAAGACCCCGCACGGGGCCCTGCACGTCGTCGTCGCAGTCGTCGGCGGTGACGTGCGCTTAGTCAACCACAATGCGGATGCGAAATCCACAAAATGCATAAGACACCCACATTTGTGTTGCTCGGCATCATTTCTCTCATTAGGATGACTGGCAGCGGCGACGAGCCGCAGCGTCGCACGAGCGGCGGCAGAGTGGAGGAGCAGACACGATGGCATCGGAATCCGTGGGCGGCACCCAGACGGTCGAACGGGCGATGTCCTTGCTCGCCTGCTTCACCGAGGAATCGGGCGAACTCCGGGTCTCGGAGCTGTGCACCCTGACCGGCCTCGGCCAGTCCACGGTCTCCCGCATGATGTCGGCACTCGACCGCATGAAGTTCGTGGTGCAGGACGGTCGCACCGGCCTCTACCGCCTCGGCCCCGCCGCCGTCTCGTTGGGCACGATCGCCATCAACGGGTCGCCGATCTTCCGTGCCTCCCGTCAGATCGCCCAGAACCTCGCGCGCAAGATCGAGATCGGCGTCAATGTCGCCGAACTCAGCGGGTTCACCTTCACCTACCTCTGCAACTTCGAGGGCGCCCTGGCGCCGAAGTCCTTCGCGATGGCCGGCCGCACCGGCCCTCTGCACGCCACGGGCCTCGGCAAGGCGCTGCTGTCCGGCATGCCCAGCGCCACGGTCGACGAGTACTTCGCACAGACGCCCCAGCGGTTCACCCCGCATACGATCGTCGACCGCGACGCCATGGAGGTCGCGCTGGAGGAGACCCGCAGCCGCGGCTACGCGACCGAGATCGAAGAACTCGCCTTCGGCCGCGCCTGCATCGCGGCGCCGATCCACAACCGCGCCGGCGAGATCGTCGCGGGCCTGTCGGCGAGCGGCCCGCTCTCGGTGCTCGACCTGCACGCCCCCCACCAGGAGCTCGCCCTGCAGCTGATCGAGGCGGCAGACGAGATCTCCGTCGCCCTCGGCTACAGCCCCTCCCGCACCGCGAACTCGTTCGCGGCCCTCTGAGCCCCCTGCCGCGGCGCACGCGGCAGCTCGACCACACTGCGGCGGCACCGGCCGTCGGCAGCTCGCCCCGCTCTGCCTTTGGAGACCCTTGTGAGAATCGCGCGCGTACAGACCTTCCCGCTCTACCTCTCGAAGGAGGACGCCGACAACTCCTACGCCGGCGACACCGCCGTCGAGCACCGCGGCTACGTCATCCGACCGCCATGGCGCAGCCTGTACTCCCCCGGCTACGAGACGCTGCTGGTGAAGATCGAGACCGACGACGGCCTCGTCGGCTGGGGTGAGGCCCTCGCCCCCGTCGCCCCGGTGGTCGCCGCCGCCATCGTCGACAACCTGCTCACCCCGCTGATCCTCGGCGAGGACCCCCGCTCCGTGCGCACCCTCTGGCACCGGATGTCGGAGTCGATGCGCGAGCGCGGACACCTCACCGGTCACCAGGCCGATGCCATGGCCGCTGTCGACATCGCGCTGTGGGACCTGTGGGGCCACGCGACCGGGCTCTCGGTCTCCGAACTGGCGGGTGGGCGCTTCACCGAGGTCCTGCCCACCTACGTCTCCGGCATCCGCGGTGTCGACGATGCCGAGCGCGCCGACAAGGCGGCGGAGCTGGTCGAGGCCGGCGTGCGCCGCATCAAACTGCACCTCGGCGTGGACATCCGCACCGACCTCGCGACGTACGATGCGATCCGCGCGGTGCACCCCGACCTGGACCTCGCTCTCGATGCGCATTGGACGTACCGTCTGGGCGAGGCGAAGACCCTCGGCCGGGAGCTCGATGACCGTCACGCGTGGTTCTTCGAGGCGCCGCTCGCACCGGAAGATGTCGAGGGCCACCGCGACCTCGCCGCCTCGCTCTCCACGCCCGTCGCGATCGGCGAGGCGATGCGGAGCCGCTTCGAGTTCACCGACTGGCTCACGCGTCGCGCCGTCGGCCTCACACAGCCCGACATCGGACGCACGGGCATCACGGAAGGACTCGCGATCGCCGCCGTGTCCGATGCCTTCCACGTGCCCGTTGCCCCGCATCACTCGGCGGCCTTCGGCATCGCGATGGCAGCAGGTGTGCATGTCGCGGCGAGCGCCACCTCGCTCCTCGCCTTCGAGTACCAGCCCTTCACGCTGCCGGTCGCCAACCGTCTGCTCACCACCCCGCTCGAGGTGCAGCCCGACGGCGGCTTCCTCGTGCCGACCGGCCCTGGCTTGGGCGTGACGGTCGACGAGACCGCCATCCAGGAGTACGTGCGGCACTGAGTCTCTCCCCTCGCCTCTCGATCACGAACGGGTGGGTGGGTCCGGATCCGATCCGGCCACACCCACCCGTTCTGTCGTCCGCCCCGATGAGCGGGTCAGTCGCCGACGCGCACGAACTGCGCGGCACTCACCCGATGGATGCTGGTGTTGCGCACCTCGAGCCGCACGCTGCCGACCGCGTCGGCGTCGTAACGATAGGTCCCGAGCGACCGCCAGGCGGCGGCGCCCTCCGTCTGGTTCACGATCACCTCGGAGTCTCCGTCCTTGTGCGTGACGATGTACGCGGCCGAGGTCGTCGTCGTGGCATTCGTCGGATACCAGACCGAGACGCGATACAACCCCGCCTGTGGGAGGTCGGCGTTCCAGGTCACGGTGCTGCCGACGGAGTCGTTGTCGCTGTACCGCGTACGTGTGCCGTTCCAGCCCGACAGCCCGCTGGGATACCAGTTCCCCGCCTCGAGATAGCCCGGCCAGGGCGACTGCGTGTGGGTGATCACGCCCTCGTCGGCGATGCGGACCAGCACGCCTCGGCGCAGCGTCTGGTCCAGTCTCGCTTCGAAGCGCGTCGACGAACCGGGCGCGACACCGGAACCGGCCGTCACCGTCCAGGTGTGGGTCAGATCGGATCTCGGCGGCACGGTGATGGTCGCGCTCTGCGGTCCGACACTCCACCCTGTGGTGCCGTAGAGGGCGAGCGTGCCCTGCAGCGGAGTGACACCGGTGTTGATGACGACAGCGGTCAGCTTCGCGGTGGCACCGGGGCCACTGACGATCGCGGTATCGGTCGACAGCGACACCAGCCGGCGCCGGTCGATCACCTCGATCGTCGCCGCTCTGAGCGCGACGGCGGACTCCCCGGGAATCGCGAGCGAACCCTTCACCTCGACCTCGCCGAGCGTCGCGTTCGCGGCGATCACGACCGCCGCTTCCACTCTGCTCGACTCCCCTGCAGCAACGGAGACGGCCGGCACGGAACCCTCCAGCTGCCATCCGCTGGGCAGGGTGAGGGTCACCGTCCCCGCGATCGTCTCGTCCGTGGCGTTGCGCACCTCGATCGCCAAGGGCACACGGTCGCCCGCCGTGCCCGTCGCCTGGGCCACCACGTCGCCCACGACCGCGCTGTTCTGTCCGCTGATCCGCGGGGGCACCCGCAGCGTGACCTCCGAGGTCGCCGTCCCCCCGGCGGTGATGGTGTACCGGAACGTCTTGGTCAGGTCATCCACCGGGATCGTCCACTCGTAGGGATAGCCCTTCGCCGGTGCCTGCTGCACGGCCTGGTCGCCGATCCGGTAGCTGAGCGTGGCCGTCTCCTCCGTGTCGATCTGCACGTAGGCGTCGTAGCCGTCCCCGCCGGGACGCACCAGCAGCATTCCCCGCGCGAGGCCGTAGTCGGTCGCCGGGTCGGTGTCGACCTCGTGGAACGTGTCCCGCCCATGATCGACGATGTCATCCGATGGCAGCGCCGGCTTCTGCACCTCGACGTCGCGCACGACCAACGCGAGCAGCCCGCGCGCCGGCACACTGACAGTGATCCGGCCGTTGTGCGCGGCCTGCGTGGAGCGGCTGCCATCGGCGGCGACCACCTCGACGGCCGGCGCCGCGGTGCGGGGCAGCCCGGTCAGGTCGCTGGAGAGATCCACCACCACCTGCTGCGCGCTCCCGGCGGAGTTTGTGAGGCTGATGTAGAGCGAGTCGTTCCCTGTTCCGGCCAGCCAGTTGATCAGAGGGTTGTCGAGGGCGATCAGTCCGGCCGGGAAGTACGGCCACACGCCGTCCTCGCCGAAGAACGTGCCTGGGGCGTGGCCGTAGGCGAAGAACTTGAAGTACGCGAAGTCCGCTTCGAACACGTGGGGGAAGTCGATACTGCCCGCGCTCCGGTAGAAGCTCTCGCTGATCAGGTAGTCCATCGCGAGACCGAGCTGAGCGGGAGCGTGGTGGAAGTAGTACCCGGTGATCCCGACCGGCCCGCTCGTGGCGAAGCCCGGCTTCATGTGCGCGACCTGGAACTGACGCCCGTAGTACCCGGGGTACGTCGTGAAGCGCCCGATCACCATGTTGTGCGCGACATCGGCGATCAGCGCGTCGCCGGTGTGATGCGCCAGGCGCAACAGCGCCCCCGCCCAGCACGGATTGAACACGTATCCGCCGCCGGGGTTCGCGAGCGTGCTGAGCCCGAGCTTGAAGGAGGACAGCGCCTCGAAGGTGAGTCCGGACGGCGACACGTACCAGGCCGGCACGGTCTCGGTGGGGACGCTCGTGGTGGGATAGCTGGGCAGCGAGCTGCGAGACTCCCAGTCGTACTGTTGCGTGATCACGGGACCGGAGGGCACCGTGACGTTCTGATCCGGCACCGGCCTGACCGTGGTCTGCGTGAGGAAGCGCTGCACCTCGCGATACGCGCCCTCGAGGAACTCGTCCTCGCCGGTGACCTCGAACAGTTCCAGCAGGTCGACCCAGTACTTCGAGAAGCTGTACGCGAATCCGCCGGGGGGCTGCCCGTTGCTGCGGTACGGGGTCAGTATCTGTTCCTGCACATAGCGCGAGCCGATGAGCTTCGCCTCGGCGAGGTAGGCGGGGTCACCCGTGGCACGATACGTCGCCAGGGCGTTCGCGAACGGGGCCCTGCTCTGCCCGACCGTCCCCGCCTTGGTCGCCTGCACGGCGAGACGCTGGATGCCGGCGTTCCGGCCATGCGTGAGCTGATACAGGGCCGTCAGGTTCACCGCATCCGTGGGTATCCGTCCGATGCGGTACTGCGTGGTGTCGTTGTAGACGGGACTCCCGATCACGGGCGAGTGCCCGATACCCTTCCGCGACAGTTGGTACTCGATGAGCGGACGGGCGCGGCGGTCGTACAGCGTGCTGTCCGCCGTGCCGGTGAGGTAGTGCGCTGAGAGCACCACCCCGCTCGCCGCGGCACGCACCGCATCCTCGTTCTCGACGTCGACGAATCCCTTGGCCCGATTCCACCACCCGGAATACGAGGGGATGTAGTCGACGGAATCGTCACCGTCCGGCTCGACGGCGATGAGTTCGGTCATGGCATGCACGGCGTCGGTCAGCGAGCGGTCGTAGACGTTGTGACGATAGGCCGTCAGCCCGTACTCCCCGCGGCACAGCTGCGAGTACGTGCCGTAGAGCGTGTCTGCGCGGGCCGCCAGCCCGAAGGCGAAGCCGCGCTGCTGTCCGACCGTCATCGCGGTGCGCAGACCCGGTTGCGGGGCGTACATGCAGGGCACGATGTCGAGGCTGTCGCTACGCAGGCTCATCCCGTAGGGCTGCCGATCCGCCATCAGCTGACGCTCGTGCACGAACTCCGCGACCTCGGCCGGCAGATACACGCCGGAGGTGACGGGGACGTTGCCCACGGCGTACTGCGTCAGCGCCATCGGAGCGAAGAGTTCCCACGCGCCGAGCGGCGCCGAGCCATCGAGCACGGAGAGCGCATGCTGGTACGAACCGCACAGGACCTCGTCGAGGTCGTCGAGCGCCTTGGAGTCCTGGCTCTGATAACCGACGATGTAGTCGCCCGCCGTCTTGGCGGTGAGCACGTAGTGCGCTTCCGGATTCGCGCCTTCCAGTCGCCACCGGACCACGAGGTCGATGTCGTCCGTGCTCGTTCGCAACTCGATCGCCTGCGTGCCGAGCACCTGATGCGAGGTGAAGCCCAGCCAGCTCGGCTGCAGGGGCCCGTAGAGCTCCGGCGCGCTGCCGGCGGGGAGCGTGCCCTCGAAGACGATCCACTGCTCGTCGAAGCGGTGAGCAGGATCGGTCAGCAGCAACCATCCGCCGTCGTGGGCGACCTCGAGATCGCGGACGATGGTCTCCCCGCCGTCCCACTGCGCCCGGTAGAAGGTCATCCGATGGTTCTGCCCCACGAGCTGCGCGATCTGTGACAGCGCCAGGTTGGGTTTGGCGAGTCGGCGCAGAGCGTCGGGATACGCCCCCGGGGTCGTGGTGGTCGCCGACGCGGGCGCCGCGGCGCCGAGCGGCGCCCCCACCACGGGAGGGAGGACACCGGCGATCACGAGCATCCGCAACACCGACCGACGGCTCCACAGCAACGAACCGTCATCAGGCTCCGCATTCATCTTTGAATCCATGATGCACATAATGCAATCTATATGCGAGCATGTCAATGGATCGACGACCACCGCGCGCGCCCGGCGGTAGCGTCGTCAGGCAGGCACCCCGCAGCGAAGGACGTCGCACGATGACTCACGATCGACCCGAGGAGATGACCGAGTACTCTCTCGGCGCCCTGATGACGGCACCCCCCGCACCGGAGGGCCCCGCGGACTTCGACGCCTTCTGGCACGCCACCTTCAGCGAGTTCGGCACCGGAGCCGTCTCGTGGCGCCACACCCGCGACCTCACAGCCACCGACACGCATCGCGTCAGTGAGATCCGCTTCGACTCATCGGCCGCGGAGCACGCGGTCGCCTACCTCCTCGTCCCGCACTCACCCTCATCGGCGCGACGGGGACTCGTCGTCGGACATGGCTACGGAGGACGCAGCGCCCCCGACCTCGACCGCGTCCCTGCCGACACCGCGGCCATCTTCCCCTGCGCTCCCGGCACGCACGCAGGGACGCACAGCCGGTTCCCGTCATCTCCCGACGAGCACGTCCTCGCCGGCATCACACACCGCGACACCTACTCGCACCGGTTCGCGGCCGCGGACATCTGGCGAGCCGCCACGGTTCTCCTCGAGATCGCCCCCTCGGTCACCGACGCCCTCGATTTCAGCGGCGGGAGCTTCGGCGGAGGGATCGGCGCGATGGCCCTCCCCTGGGATACCCGGTTCCGCCGCGCCGTGCTCGACGTGCCGAGCTTCGGCAACCACTCGATCCGACTCACCCGGCACTGCACCGGAAGCGGCGAGGCCGTGCGGCAGCATCTTCGCGCTCACCCGGACGCCCGCGCCGTCGTGGACTACTTCGACGCAGCGACCGCCGCCCGGCGCGTGCACATTCCCGCGCTGGTCATCGCCGCCGTCCTCGACCCCGCGGTCGACCCGCGCGGACAGTTCTCGGTCTATCACGCGCTCTCCGGGCCGCGACGACTCAGCGTGCGCGCCGCCGGGCACCTCGATGGGCCCACCGGGGTCCTGTCGGATCAACTGGCACTGCAGCACGGTATCGACTTCCTCGCGCTACCGGACGAACGCCTCGCCTGACCCTCACCCGCGACGTTCGGTCGTCTCGCGCGACCGGACTCACAGACAAGACATAGCGTTCTCCATAGAAATCACATAGGAGATTCCGCAGAATGGTCACATGAGCAACGACCTCCCCGAACTGCGCCGCCCCGACGGTTCCCCCCTGCGCATCCTCGCGGTCGACGACGAGCAGATGCTCACCGACCTTCTCGCGATGGCACTGCGGATGGAAGGGTGGGAGGTGCGCACGGCATCCTCCGGCCTCGAAGCGCTCCAGGTCGCGCGGGAGTTCGAACCCGACGCACTGGTGCTCGACATCATGATGCCGGACCTCGACGGCATGGCCGTGCTCAAGCGGCTCCGCGAGTCCGGCAACCTCGTGCCCGTGCTGTTCCTGACGGCGAAGGATGCCGTCGGCGAACGCGTCGCTGGCCTGACAGCGGGCGGTGACGACTACGTCACCAAGCCCTTCAGTCTGGAAGAGGTGATCGCGCGACTCCGCGCCATCATCCGTCGTACCGGACACGCCACCGCCGATGACGGTCAGTCGATCCTCCGCGTCGCCGACCTCACCCTCAACGAAGACAGCCACGAGGTCATGCGCGACGGCACCGAGATCGACCTCACGGCGACCGAGTTCGAACTGCTCCGCTACCTGATGCGCAACGAGCGCCGCGTGCTGTCGAAGGCGCAGATCCTCGACCGCGTGTGGAGCTACGACTTCGGCGGCAAGTCATCCGTCGTCGAGCTCTACATCTCGTACCTGCGCAAGAAGATCGACGCGGGACGCACCCCGCTGCTGCACACCGTTCGCGGCGTCGGCTACATGATCAAGGCGCCTCAGTGAGCACGACGGGGATGATGCGACGGCCGATGAGCCTGCAGACACGGCTCATGACCGCCGTGATCGGGTTCGTCTCGCTCATCCTCGTCATCGTCGCCGTCATCACCAGCGCGACGCTGAGCCGGACGCTCGAGGACCAGCTGGATCAGAAGCTGATCGCCAATGCCCGCGCGCTCACCTCATGGGTGGAGCGGGTATCGCCGACCCAGGCAACAGTGGACAACGTTCTCCGCGGCGAGGTGCCCCAGTCACCGGGCCTCCTCTTCGTGGTCTTCAGCCAGGTGACCGGTGCAAGCGGAGTGATCGTCTCCAGCGCCGAGGACGAGCTCAGCGGAACCATGACGGCCCTGAGCACTGTGCAGCTCACGCAGATCGCCGCTGCGCTCGGCACCGACCACGTCGCAAATGTCACGATCGATGACGTCGGCTCCTACCGCGTGGCCATCACCTCGACTCAGAGCGGAATCGCCGTCGTCACCGGACTACCCCGTGCCGACATCCAGAACCAGCTCGCGACCCTCCTCACGGTGATCGCACTGGCGACGCTCGGCGGCCTCATCCTGCTTGCCCTCACCACGGCGGTCACCATCCGTGTCAGCCTCCGGCCGCTGCGTGCAGTCGCTGCGACGGCGATGCGTGTCGCGAATCAACCGCTCGACCGCGGCGAGGTGACCATCACGGAGCGCATCCCGGCATCCGAGGCCGATCCCCGCACCGAGACCGGGCTCGTCGGCGCCTCGCTGAACACGCTTCTCGATCACGTGAACACCTCGCTCGCAGCACGCCAGAAGAACGAGGAGCGGATGCGGCGCTTCGTCGCCGACGCCAGCCATGAGCTGCGCACGCCACTGGCCTCCATCCGCGGATACTCCGAGCTCTCGCTCCGCGCGCTGAGCAAGCAGTCGCCGGAGGAGGCGATCGAAGGCACCACCTCGTCGCTCGAGCGCATCCAGGCGCAGTCGCTGCGGATGACCCGCCTCGTCGAGGATCTGCTGCTGCTCGCACGCCTCGACGAAGGACGAGAGCTCGTCTACGGCACCGTCGACCTGGCCCAGCTCGCCCTCGAGGGCCTCTCCGACGCCCGCCCCACGGCGATCGATCACGAGTGGAGCATCGAGGTCCCCGAAGAGCCTGTCGTGATCGTCGGCGACGCCGGGCGCATGCACCAGGTCGTCGCGAATCTGCTGGCCAACGCGCGGACGCACACGCCCGCCGGCACCGTGATCACCCTCAGCGTCTCCCAGGAGGACGACGAGGCGGTGCTGCGCGTGCACGACAACGGACCGGGCATCGACCCCGGTGTGCGCGATGAGCTGTTCGCACGCTTCGCCCGCGCCGACACCTCCCGCGCCAGGCAGACGGGGGGCACCGGACTCGGGCTCGCCATCGCGAAGGCGATCGTGGAGGGCCACGGCGGTCACATCACCGTCGCCAGCGAGCCCGGCGACACGACCTTCACGGTGCGGATCCCGCTGAACCCCGCCCGCAGTGCGGCGACCGGCTCCGCTTCCTGACCTGGCGTTCGCGCGGTGGTCGCTGCCGCGACCGCGACTGCGACCGCGACGTGCAGGATCATCGGCGACATGCAGGAGGATGTCCCAGGAGTTCCTCCTGCACGTCGCGAATCGTCCTGCAGGTCGGTACCGGCCGACGGTCAAACCGCCTCGACGCGGACGCGCACGCGTCCGAGCGCGGCGAGGATCGCCGACTCGACGAGGGGCCACTCGTGAATGACCAGGGCGTAGTCGAACCGGAGGGTCTCCAGCCCCTGTACGGACGCCCAGGCGTCCCGACGCAGATCCTTGTGCCGGAGTGACGGACCATCGTGGTTCTCGACCCCGTCGACCTCGAGAAGCAGCAGACCGTCGATGACGAAGTCGACCCGCCCGACATCACCGATGCTCTTCTGGCAGGCGACCAGGATACCGATGCGGTGAAGACGCAGACGGACGATGGACTCCAGGCCGCTGTCCGCATCGTTCCGGGCGAAATCCACGAGCCATCGCGCATACGTCGGCAGCCGACGGCGGATGCGCGCCCGGGCCGATGCACTGATCCTGCGCTGCCGCAGCCCCGATTCCAGTGCCGCGAAGAACGCCTCCTCACCCCGGCACTGATGCACATGGATGAGCACCTCTTCGAGCGGAGCCAGGCCGAGCACCGTGCGTCCGGTTGCGAAGTGACTCACACATCCGCAGTCCCGGTGATGCACGCGCCCGTGCGCCCCCATCCAGACGTGCGGGGCGAGGTCGGTCTCAAGCGACCAGATCCCGTGCAGACGCAGCGCCCGTGAGCAGGTCAGCGCGCCGCCATGCTCGGTTGCCGTCACGACATCCGCATCCGCCCCTCGCACAGCGAAGACGCCCTGCCGGACTCGGAGGATGCTGCCGTCGCGAACGGCGCTTTCGAGCACACGCCGGTCGATTCCGAACTGGTGGAGAAGGGTCCCTCGCGCCACCCCGCCGTGGTGTGTGAGGACGTGGTCGAGTGTCAGCATCCGTCGATCATGGCGCTCGTGCGCCACCGACGATGTCTCGGGTGCGAGGAAATGTGGACATCGCGCGACCAGCCGGTTCGGTGCAGGACGGGTCCGCCCGCTCAGGCTACCAGCGGCGTGCGGGAGATCTCGCCGGATGCAGGAGGATCCGTGGGGAGTTCGTCCTGCAGGTCGCCAAACCTCCTGCAGTCGGCGAGGCGGCAGGTCGCCAAATCTCCTGCAGTCGGCGAGGCGGCAGGTCGGCGGCGAGGCTGCGGCGGCGCGTCAGTAGCCGGCGAAGGCGTCGGTCGTGAGACTGTGGGCCTTCTGCAGTGCCGGCGCCAGGTCGGCGATCAGCCGCGGTGGACCCGAGATGAAGGCGTGGCGTGCGGCGAGGTCGCCGACGGTGCGCTCGAGTCCTTCTGCATCCAGACGAGCACCCTGCGCCCAGGTCCAGTGCGCGGGCAGATCGGCGGGTTCGTCCTTCGTGAACACGACCGTGCGCACACCGGTCGCGGCGAGCTCGTCGCGGAATGCCAGCTCCGCCGCCTCGGCCGCGACATACACCAGCACCACGTCGCGCCTCTGCCCCGTCGCCTGCAGCTGCCGCAGCTGCGAGACGAACGGCGTGACACCGATCCCGGCCGCGAGCATGAGCACCGGTGTCTCACCGCGCGGCAGGATGAAGTCGCCCCAGGTTCCCGTGACGGCGAGCACGGCACCGGGCTCCGCCTCCGCGAGCGCCCGCTTGTAGCTGGACGGATGCTTCTGATCGCCGTTCTTGTAGGCGATTCGCAGCGTGGGCAGGTCGGCCGGCGCAGACACGATGCTGAACTCGCGACGGGTGCCGCGGGCATCGGGCCGGTGGTGCGGCACATCCAGTTCGAGGTACTGACCGGGCAGGAAGGCCAGCTTGCCCTTCGCGCGGAAGGTCAGCTCCTGTGCCGTGGGGGTGATGAACGCACGTCGTTCGAGAACCAGTCGCACCGAGCCACGCAGTGCGAACGCGAACGCGAGCAGGTTGCCGATCAGCAGCGCGCGCTCCTGGCCGAGCGTGAACAGTCCGGCGACGGAGATCGGCCATCCCGCGAGTAGACCGACGAGCACGGCGACGGAGAACTGCTGCCACCGGCGGGGCGGCAGCGTCAGCGGCTCGGAGAGCATGAAGGCACCGAGGAAAAGGAACGGCGACTGGAGCAGCGCGAACTGCAACGCGGTCGAGAAGTCGAAGGCGAGGTCGAACTGCTGCGCCTGCACGACCTGTCGCACGAGCGAGGTCACGAGTGCCACGACGAGGAAGAGCAGCACCACGCGCACCTTCTCGGTGCGCCACAGCACAGCGAGCCCGAGGAGCGCCACCGGGAGCGCGAGCGACGGCGTGCCGACCCACCACGACGCCGACGTCCCCAACCACTCGAAGGCGCCGAACGAGCCCACGATCGATACGACGGCCGCACCGAACGCCGCCGGGTTCAGGATGTGCCGGCCGCGCCAGGCGATCAGATATTTCGACAGGCTCGCGAGCGCTCCCGCGACGGCGAGCCCCAGCAGCGTGGTCGGTTCGAGACCGGGGCGGAGGACGAACAGCAGGATCAGTGCCGTGACGAGAGACGACTCGATCCGCCAGGGAAGGCGGAGGATGCGCTGCACCACGGCGTCCACCACGGAGATGACCACGGCGAGCACCACGAAGGACGCGAGCATCTCGAGGGGCGTGGGCGAGACGATCACCCCCACCAGTGAGAGCAGGAAGGCGATCACCGCCAGAGCCACCAGGGCGAACAGCACCAGTCGGTACATCGACAGGGCACCCAGCAGAGCGAGAACGCGCTGTCGGGCTGCGGTGAATGAGGTGATCACGGGGTCCACTCTTCCCTAGTTCTGTGGTGCAGGGGCATCCGTGACGCCCGCGAGGAACAGTTCGGCGTCGCATCCGGGTGAGCGCTCCACGCGGCCGTCGGTGCTCATGCGCACCCACTCCACACCCCACGCCGCAGCGAGCTCCGGACCGCCGTCGAAGAACAGCGCGGTGGCGACGGCATCCGCTCTCATCGCGTCGGGCGCGAGCGCCCAGGTCGCCGCCCAGGTGCGCACGGGGAGGCCGGTTCGCGCGTCGAGCACGTGGTGCAGTCCGTCACCCCAGGCGCGTCGATTGATCGCCGAGGCGCACAGCGCCCCGTCAGCGAGGGTCACGACGCCGATCGCCTTGGTCGAATCGTAGGGATGCTCCAGCGCGACGCGGGTCTGCGCACCGCGCGCTCGCATGTCGCCACCGGCATCGACGACCAGAGCGCCGGGGACGGATGCGAGCGCCGCCACGACGAGATCGACCAGGCGTCCCTTCCCGAGCGCGCCCACATCGAGGAGCGCCGGAGCGGGGGCCTGGACGATGCGGTCGGTCCAGCTGATCCGCTCCTCCCACACCTCGGGTGCCGGTCGGGGCGCTCCGGCCACCAGCGAGTACTCCGCGTCGTACCCGAGCGCGTCGAGGCTCCGGGCGACCAGCGGGTTGACCGCGCCGCCGGTCGCACGCGACAGTTCGCGGTAGGCGTCGAGCATGGCACCGGCATCCGCCGAAGCGAGCGCGCCGCCGTCCGCTCCGAGCCGGGTCACATCGGAGTCGCTACGGAAACGAGACCACTCGCGGTCGAACCGCTCGATCTCGGCGGACACCGCCGCCCGCGATTCCGCCGTCAGCTCCGCGGTCGTCTCGATCTCCCAGCGGGTGCCGATCGCGTCGAACTGCCAGATCGCCATGAGGGGGCGCCGATCACCGGGTCAGGCTGCTGCCTGCTCCTTGATGGACTCCACGGCGTCGTTGAAGCCGCCGCTGGTGAGCGAGGATCCGGCGACGCGGCTGACATTCAGCTCGTCGATCGACTTGCCCTCGACCTCGGCGGCGATGCCGTCGATGAAGGCGCCCTGGTACTGCTCGGTCTCGCGCGCCTGCGGGTCGCCCGTGACCTCGACGTCTGTCACGACGCCGTCGGCGAGCGTGAGCGTCACCGAGATCTTCTCGACGGTCTCGGGCGTCTGGTACGAGCCGTCTGCGGTGTACGTGCCGTCGGCGTACGTGCCGGAGGCGCTGTCGGAGCCGGTGCTGGAGCTGGAGCTGGAGGGCGCCGAGCTGCTCTCACCGGAGTTCGAGGTGTCGTCTGCAGCGGGGGTGCCGGAGCAGCCTGCCAAGACGAAGAGCCCTGCGATTCCGACGAGGGCGGAACCCTTGCGGACAGAGGTCGGTACGGTCGTGCGGATCATGAGGGTCCTCCCGGCTCGATGAGAGACAACTGTATGCCTGTGAATCGACCGTAGGGAGTCGGCCTATGCGCGGGCTGTGGGAGGACTATGCGGGTGCTAGGCGTCGCCGCCGAACATGCTCGTCACCGAGCCGTCCTCGAAGACCTCGTGGATCGCGCGCGCCAGCAGTGGCGCGATCGGGAGGATCGTGAGGCCGTCCCAGCGACGTGACTCGGTCAGCGGGATCGTGTCGGTGATGACGACCTCGTCGATGGACGAGTCCTGCAGACGCTCGGATGCCGGGTCGCTGAAGATCGCGTGCGTCGCCGCGACGATGACCCGGTGGGCCCCTGCTGCCTTGAGCGCCTGCGCGGCCTTGACGATCGTTCCACCGGTGTCGATCATGTCGTCGACGAGCAGGCAGGTGCGTCCTTCGACCGTTCCCACGATCTCGTGCACCGAGACCTGGTTCGCGACCTTCGGGTCACGGCGCTTGTGGATGATGGCCAGAGGCGCACCGAGGCTGTCCGACCAGGTGTCGGCCACGCGGACGCGGCCCATGTCCGGCGAGACGACGGTGAGGATCTCGCGGTCAGCGGGGCTCAGCGTGCGCTTGAAGTAGTCCAGCAGCACGGGCTTGGCGAACAGGTGGTCGACGGGGCCGTCGAAGAAGCCCTGGATCTGCGCGGCATGCAGGTCCACGCTCATGACGCGGTCGGCGCCGGCGGTCTTCAGCAGGTCGGCGACGAGGCGGGCGCTGATCGGCTCACGACCGCGACCCTTCTTGTCCTGGCGCGAATACGGATAGTAGGGCGCGACGACGGTGATGCGCTTGGCCGATGCGCGCTTGGCGGCATCGATCATGATCAGCGTCTCCATGAGCCACTCGTTGACAGGCTCGCCGAAGGTCTGGATCAGGAACAGATCGCAGCCGCGGATCGAGACCTCGAAGCGCGCGTAGATCTCGCCCGACGCGAAAGTGCGGTGCTCGGTCGGAGCGATCTCGGTGCCGAGCGACGCGGCGACATCGGCGAGAAGCTGCGGATGCGAGCGCCCTCCGGCGACCACCAGCCGCTTCTTGGTCTTGGCGACCAGTCCCGGCGCGATGCCGTTGTCGCGATCCAGTTCGACCGTCTTCTTCTTGCGCGCCATGTTCGCCTATTCCGCCGATCGTTCTCGGGCCGCGGCGTCCGCCGCACCCGTGCCTGCCCTGTTCTTCTCGACCCAGCCGTCGATGTTGCGCTGAGGCGCGACGGTCATGGCCAGAGCTCCGGCGGGGACGTCCTTGCGGACGACGGCACCGGCGCCGGTCTTCGCGCCAGCTCCCAGCCTAACGGGCGCGACGAGCACCGTGTGCGAGCCGGTGTGAACCTCGTCCTCGATCACCGTGCGGTGCTTGTTCACGTCGTCGTAGTTGGCCGTGATCGTGCTCGCCCCGAGGTTGACCCCGCGTCCGATCGTCGCGTCTCCGACGTACGAGAGGTGCGGAACCTTGCTGCCCTCACCGATCTCGGCGTTCTTGGTCTCGACGTAGGCGCCGATCTTGCCCTTCGCGCCCAGCACCGTGCCGGCACGCAGATACGAGAACGGTCCGACGGTGGCACCGGCACCGATCACCGAGAGCGTGGCGTCCGTGCGACGCACGCTCGCGTCCTCGCCCACCTCGCACGCGACGAGAGTGGTGTCCGGTCCGATGATCGCCCCGGCGCCGACGATCGTGGCGCGCAGGACGTGGGTGTTCGGGAGGATGGTGACGTCGGGGGCGAGCGTCACATCATCGTCGATCCACGTGGTCGCCGGATCGATGACGGTCACGCCCTCGCGCTGCCACTTGCGCACGATGCGGTCGTTGAGCACCCGGCCGGCCTCGGCGAGTTGGACGCGGTCGTTGATCCCGAAGGTCGACGCGGTGTCGATCGCGATCTCGGCGGCGACGCGGTGCTCGGCACCGCGGAGCAGCTCGATCACGGTCGTCAGGTACATCTCCCCCTGCGCGTTGTCCTGCCCGACCTGAGCGAGGTAGGTGCGCAGCTCGGGCGCCCGGAACACGTAGACGCCCGCATTGATCTCGGTGACCGCGGCCTCTTCAGGCGTGGCATCCTTCTGCTCGACGATGCGCTGCACGGTGCCGTCGGCATCGCGGATCACGCGGCCGTAGCCGCTCGGGTCATCGAGTCGGGCGCTCAGCAGGGTGGCGGCGGCCGCGGCGGCCCGGTGGCCGGCGACAAGGGCCTGGAGCGTGCTCGCCTCGAGCAGCGGAACGTCGCCCGAGAGCACGAGCACGTCGCCGTCGAAGTCCGCAGGGAGCGCGTCGATCGCGACCTGCACCGCGCGACCGGTGCCGGGCACGTCATCCTGATCGATGAAGATCGCGTCCGGGTAATCCTCGCTCAGCGCGGCGACGACCTGGTCGCGCTCATGACGCACCACGACCTCGATGTGGTCGGCCTGCAGCACGGCGGCCGTCGTGAGGACGTGCCCGACCAGCGGACGTCCGCCGATCGCATGGAGCACCTTCGGCAGGCGCGACTTCATGCGAGTGCCTTGGCCCGCTGCGAGGATGATGATGGCGAGATTGTTCTCTGTCATGCTCCGCCGCCAGGACTCGAACCTAGACCTAACAGCTCCAAAGGCTGTCGTGCTGCCATTACACCACGGCGGACCGTGCCGCCCGCGAGGGACGCCACGGGTCAATTCTGCCACGCCCGCGCTCCCCGGCCCGGCGCACCCGCGAAACCGGTGCCGTGGTCGTCATCCGCGCGAAACACGACCCCGCGAAGATGTCTCCGTGAACATCACCATCGAACGCATCGAGACCGCCACACCGGAGCTCACGGCGTTCCTGCGCGCCCACCATCAGGACATGCAAGGCACAGCGCCTCCCGAGAGCCAGCACGCACTGCCGCTCGCCGGTCTGCTGGTGCCGGGCGTACGACTCTTCGCCGCGATCGACGACGGGCGACTGCTCGCGACCGGCGCTCTCGCAACGATCGACGAGGAACACGAGGAACTGAAGTCGATGCGCACGGACCCCGCGCAGCGAGGGCGGGGACTGGCGACGGCGATGCTGTCCTTCCTGCAGGCGGACGCGGTCTCCCGCGGCATCCGCCGGATCTCGCTGGAGACGGGCAGCCAGGACTTCTTCCTCCCGGCCCGCGCACTGTACGCGCGCGCCGGATTCGTGGAGTGCGCGCCGTTCAGCAGCTACCTTCCCGATCCGCACAGCACCTTCATGACGCTCTCGCTGGTGGCAGGCGGCGGCGAGCCGCAGGGTGAGCGCACGCGATAATGGACGGATGAGCGCAACGGACGAGGTCGATCGGATCGTCGGCGCGTGGAACACGCAACGGCCCGACCTCGACTTCTCCCCTCTCGAGGTACTGTCCCGCATGGACCGCCTGTCGAGACACCTGGACCGCGCCCGACGGGATGTGTTCCGTCGCAGCGATCTCGAGCCGTGGGAATGGGACGTGCTGTCGGCACTGCGCCGCGCCGGCGCGCCCTTCCAGCTCTCCCCCAAGCAGCTGCTGCAGCAGACCCTGGTCTCCAGCGGCACCATGACCAACCGGATCGACCGTCTCGTCGGTCGTCGCTTCGTGCGCCGCGAGGCCGATCCTGACGACGGGCGCAGCGTGCTGGTGATCCTGACCGACGACGGGCGCATCCGCGTGGATGCCGCGATCACCCGCCTGGTCGATGTCGAGGCCGATCTGCTGCAGGCCCTGTCACGCGCGGACCGCGATCGACTCGCCGGGCTGCTGCGCAAGCTCAGCCTGAGCTTCGACGCGTGAACGGCGACTGCTGATGGCCATGCTCTCCCCGCTGCCGATGCGCGACGGCGTGGGGGCCACCCGCCTGCACCTGCCGATGAGCGGGGTGTGGCCGACGGTCGCCGACTACATGATCGAGCGCTTCTTCCATCTCGAGCCCGAGCAGGTGTACGAACGATTCGACCTCGGGGAGATCGTCGCCCGCGACGGCCGCCCGCTCGCGAGGGACACCCCGCTGGGCGTCGAGGAGTTCATCTGGTACTACCGCAAGCCCCCGGTCGAGACGGAGATCCCGTTCGCGGTCGAGGTGCTGCATCAGGACGCCGATCTGCTGGTGGTCGACAAGCCGCACTTCCTGCCGACCACGCCAGGTGGCAAGTATCTGCAGAACTCGGCGCTCGTACGCCTGCGCAACCTGCTCGACATCCCGGACCTGGCGCCCATCCACCGGCTCGACCGCGCCACCGCCGGGTTGTTGATGTTCTCGACACGACCGCAGAGCCGTGGTCCCTACCAGCTGATGCTCCAGAACCGTCAGGTGGAGAAGGTCTACGAAGCGGTGTCGGCGGTGCCGGAGGGGTGGGATCCCGCCGCCCCCACGCTGCGCGGGCAGTCGTTCCCGCTCGTGTACCGGAACCACATCCGCAAGGATCGCGGCGAGTTGCTCGTGCAGGTCGATGACGTGCGCGAGCCGAACGCCGAGACGCTGATCGAACTGATCGGCAGCGACGACCGGGTCGTGCACACACTGCTGCGTCCGCACACCGGCAAGATGCACCAGCTGCGCGTGCACCTGGCCGCGCTCGGCATCGGGATCCTGAACGACCCGTTCTACCCGAGGCTGCGCGGGGAACTCCCCGACGACCACGCCCGACCTTTGCAGCTCCTCGCGCGGGAACTGCGATTCATCGACCCGATCAGCGGCGAGGAGCGCGTGTTCACCACCGCGCGCTCCCTGCAGGACGCTCCCGTCAGCGGCGCATGACCTTGCGGGCGAGGCGCGTGCCGAGCAACTGCATGAAGTGCACGAAGACCACGATCAGGATGATCGCCGCCCACATCACGACCGGTTCGAACTTGCGGAAGCCGTAGATCTGGGCGAAGGCGCCGAGACCGCCACCACCCACGAGACCGGCCATGGCCGTCATGTCGATCAGCGCCACGACGATGAAGGTGTAGCCGAGGATGAGCGGTCCGAGCGATTCGGGGATCGCCACCGTGAACAGGATGCGCCAGGGCCCTGCACCCATGGCGCGCGCGGCCTCGATGACCCCCGGTGAGACCGACACGAGGTGCTGCTCGACGATGCGTCCGATCGCGAACGCAGCGGCGAGTCCGATGATGAACGCGCCGGCCGTCGTGCCGATGCCGACGCCGATCACGGCCCGCGCCAGCGGCTGGGCGACGGCCATGAAGATCACGAACGGGATCGGCCGGAAGAAGTTGACGACGAGGTTCGCGATCGCCGAGATGACGACGTTCTGCGCCAGACCGCCGGGGCGGGTCACGTAGAGGATCACGCCGATCACGAGACCGAGGATGCCACCGAGCACGAGGGCGAACGAGGTCATGTACAGGGTCTCGAGTGCTGCCGCCCAGAATTCGGGCCAGAGTTCGATCAGACGATCCATCAGCGGGCCTCCTCTCGCGCGATCTCGGTCACTTGGACGCGCTCGCCGATGGCCGCGAGGGTGCGGTCGATCGCGGCGCTCTCTCCCCGGATCGCGAGCGTGAGATGTCCGAACGCACGTCCGCGGATGTCGTTGATGCCGCCGTAGACCAGCTCGAAGTCGAGCCCGGCAGAGGCGAGGTCTAGGAAGACCTGCGCCTGCGACGAGTCGCCGTCGCGGAACGAGAACGTGACGAGGCGGCCCTGGTGCCGCTCGCGCAGCACCGAGAGCTCCGCCGGCGAGGGGACGCCCTTGACCACGGTACCCACGAACCGCTGCGACGCGGGATTCTGCGGCGCGGAGAACACGTCGAAGACGTCGCCCTGCTCGATCACGCGGCCGCCCTCCATCACGGCGACCTTGGTCGCGATGGTCTGGATCACGTCCATCTCGTGGGTGATCACGACGATCGTGATGCCCTGCTCCTCGTTGACGCGCTTGAGCAGGTCGAGCACCTCGTGCGTGGTCTGCGGGTCCAGCGCGCTGGTCGCCTCGTCGGCGAGGAGGATCGCGGGCCCTGTCGCCAGCGCACGGGCGATGCCGACGCGCTGCTTCTGCCCTCCGGAGAGCTGTTCCGGGTACGCCTTGGCCTTGTCGGAGAGGCCGACGAAGGACAGCAGTTCGGTGACGCGCGCCTCGATGTCGGGCTTCTTCCACCCCGCGAGCGTGAGCGGATACGCGATGTTCGCGCGCACGTTGCGCGAGGAGAAGAGGTTGAACTGCTGGAAGATCATGCCGATGCCGCCGCGGACCTTGCGCAGCTCGCTCTCACGGAGTGCGGTGATGTCGACGCCGTCGACCAGGATCGTGCCGCTCGTCGCCGGTTCGAGCGCATTGATCAGCCGCACGAGCGTCGACTTGCCTGCACCGGAGTAGCCGATGATGCCGAAGACATCGCCCTTCTCGATCGACAGGGTCACGTCGTCGACGGCGACGACCTCACCGTCACCCGGCGTGCGGGACGGGTAGGCCTTCGACACGTTCGTCAGGCTCACGATCGGCATGTGCTGCTCCGGTCTGGATCGGGGGGAAAGACGAATCGGGTGACGCACGACGCGCCACCCGATTCTCGCATCTGGCGGGACTGCTCCCGCCCTGCTCACTTCTGCGCTTCGGTGTCCTTCTGGACCTTCTTCAGCGACGCGACGAGGTCCTCGACCGGCGTCTGCAGCGACACCGCGGTGTCTCCCGACGACGCGAGCAGACCGGCCTGGACGGCCTCGTTGGTCTGGAAGATCTCGACGAGCTTCAGGTAGGTGGGGTTGTCCGCATCATCGGCGCGAGCCGCGAAGATGTTGACGTACGGCAGGGCGTTCGGGTCCTCCGGGTCGTCCTGCGCGATCGCGTCCTCGTACGAGAGACCGGCGTCCTCGACGAAGTCGTTGTTGATGATCGCCGCGGCCACATCCGGCAGCGACGTCGGGATCAGCGCCGCCTCGAGCGCGGTGACCTTGACCTTCGACTTGGCGGTGTCGACATCGGCGAGATCGGAGAAGATCGATCCGCCGCTCTTGAGCTCGATCAGGCCGGCCGACTGCAGCACGAGGAGTCCACGTGCCTGGTTCGACGCATCGTCGGGAACCGCGACCGTCTCGCCCTCCGGGATGCTGTCGACGTCGTCGTACTTGCTGGAGTACAGACCGAGCGGGTAGATCGCGGTCGAACCGATCGGCGTGAGGTCGGCACCCGAGTTCACGTTGTAGTCCGCGAGGTACACGATGTGCTGGAACTGGTTGAGGTCGATCTCGCCCTCGGTCAGCGCCGGGTTGGGCTGCTCGTAGGAGCCGAAGTCGACGAGTTCGACCGTGATGCCCTCTTCCGCTGCAGCGTCGACGAACGGCGCCCACTGCTCGTCGCCCTTGCCGACGACGCCGATCTTGACGACCTCGGGTGTGGTCGATTCTCCGCTGCCGGAGCCGGCCTCGGACGATGCCGTGGCGCAGCCGGCGAGGGCGACGAAGAGCGGGACCGCGGCGAGCGCGGCGATGATGGACGTGGTACGACGGGACATAGTGATGCGGGTTCCTCTCTCAGGGACTCGAATACGTTAGGCAGGCCCGGACGCAGGCGCGGAATCGGACCGTCACACAGCGTCACAGCCCGGAATACCGGTAACCGGATGCGCTCAGTCGAACTCTTCGATCCCTTGCAGACGCACCTGCTCCAGGTCGAGCCGCGCAGAGATCCTGCGCACCACGAGATCGTCCACGGTGCCGGAGCGGCGCAGCCCGAGCAGCACCTCGCGCTTGCGGTCGAGCATGGCGAGCTTCAGGCGGGTGTGCTCCTCGTGACGGATCAGCGGCGACCGCTGCATCACGTCGACATCGGCGGAGGTGGCGATCATCTGGAGCGTGTTCCCCTCGCCGCCCTCCGTCGTGGACGGCAGAGTCGCACCGCTTCCCACGTTCTCCTCGATGCCGGTGCCGGTGCCGGTGCCGAGAGGGTCCGGCTCGTCGAGCATCTCGTCGAGCGCATCCGCCTCGGCGTCGACGATCGCCTGTTCCCGCGCGAGAGCCCTCGCGTTCGCGAATTCGAGCATCATGTAACCCTCGGTGCGCACCCGATCGCGCACCTCCTGGCCGACGCCGTGCTCGGCAGCGAGGTCGTCGAGTGCCGCGAGCGCTGCTCCCGAGATGGCGCGCTCTGCCAGTTCGTACTCCTCGTCATCGGCATGGTCGACGGGGATGCGCGCCCAGCGCACGAGGGCGGGCAGGAGCGGGCCCTGCACGAGCAGGCTGAGCAGGATGACACCGGCAGTGACGAACACGATCTCGTCGCGGCCAGCGGCATCCGGCCCTTCGGCGACCGTCGCGGGCACCGACAGGGCGATCGCGAGCGATACCGCGCCGCGCATCCCGGCGACGGTGGAGACGAGACGGGCGCGGGAACGCACCCCACGCGGCGGCTGGGGCGCAGAGGAGCGCTGGAACGGCACGCTGAGCAACTGGAACAGATAGCGCACGACCAGCAGCGTCACCCACACCGCCAACGTCACCAGCACCAGGCGTCCGATCGCGGCGGCGGAGATCTCGTGCACGACGTACTGCACCTCGAGACCGATCAGCACGAACAGGGCGCCGTTGAGCAGGAAGACACCGAACGGCCAGGCCGCATCCGTCTGCCGACGCGACGAGGCGGTGGTGACGCGCGGCGAGACATAGGCCACGATGAGCCCTGCGACGACGACCGCGAGCACGCCGGACGCGTGCACGATCTCGGCGAGCAGGAAAGCGGTGAACGGGATCAGCAGGAGGGTCACGTTGATCACCATGGTCGAGGAGACACGGCTGAGAAGCAGGTACCCGAGCGCGGCGATCGCGGCGCCGGCCGCGATGCCGCCGACGTACGAGACCAGCACGGTCCAGGTGACAGACCACGGTGTGACCTGACCGCCCACGGCCAACGACACCGCGATCGCGTACAGCACCAGGGCGGTGCCGTCGTTGGTGAGGCTCTCCGCCTTCAGCTTCATAAACATGCGCCGAGGCAGCAGCCGTCCGAGGGCGGCCACGGCTGTCGCATCCGGCGGGGCGACCGCAGCGCCCAGGATGAGGGCGATCTCCCAGGGCATCCCGAACAGCACGCCGATACCCGCCACGGCGAACGCCGATGCGACGACCAGCAGGGTGCTCATCGGCAGGATGTAGCGGAAGTCACGACGGATCGCGCGCAGCGACGTGGTCAGGCTCTCCCAGAACAGCATCACCGGGAGGAACAGCAGCAGCACCGTCTCCGGCGGCAGCTGCACCTCGCGGAGCGCGGGGACGAAGCCAAGCGCGAGTCCGAAGATGACCAGCACCAGAGGCAGCGCGAGCCGGATGCGGGGCGCCAGCAGCGCCCCCGCGAGAATCGTGAGCCCGAGCAGGACTGTGACCTCGAGACCTTCCATCTGTACCTCCCGGATGCCGCAGGATCATGCCGTGCGACACCGGATGGCGTCAGGCCCCGCCCAGAGCACAGCGCATCGCACTGCCACCGTATTCCCAGGAGGGGAGGAACAACAGACCCCCTCACGGGGGGAATGGGCTCAGCCGAGCTCTTCGGTCAGCTCGAACCAGCGCACCTCGAGCTCGCCGATCTCGTCCTGCTGTGCGCTGATCGCCTTCATCCGCTCGCCCAGGCCTTCGAAGTCCGCCTGGTCGTGCTCGGCAAGAGCATGCTTGGCCTTGTCGATCTGCTGCGTGAGCTTCTCGATGCGGCGCTCCAGTGACGAGATCTCCTTCTGCGCCGAGCGCAGCGCTGCCCCGTCGAGACCTGCGGTCTTGGCCGTGTTCACCGCGGTCTGCGACTTCGCCGGCGCGGCATCCTGCAGCTGTCGCAGTCGCAGGTACTCGTCGACGCCGCCGGGAAGGTGGCGCAGCCGACCGTCGAGGATCGCGTACTGCTGATCCGTGACGCGCTCGAGGAAGTAGCGGTCGTGGCTGACCACGAGCAGTGTGCCCGACCAGGAGTCGAGGAGATCCTCGATCGCGGAGAGCATGTCGGTGTCGAGGTCGTTGGTGGGCTCATCGAGGATCAGCACGTTCGGCTGGTCGAGCAGCACCAGTAGCAGCTGCAGCCGACGCTGCTGCCCACCGGACAGGTCCTTGACCGGAGTGGAGAGCTGGGCGGAGTCGAAGCCGAGCCGTTCGAGGAGCTGACCGGGCGTGAGCTCCTGCGCCTTGGATCCCGTGCCCATGGTGTACGAGGTACGCAGTCGCGAGATCACGACGCGCACGGGCTCGCGCCGCACATCCTCGAGCTCGTCGAGACGCTGGGTGAGGGTCTTGACCTTCACGGTCGTCCCCCGCTTGACGCGGCCGACCGTGGGTTCGACGGTGCCGGAGATCAGACCGAGGAGGGTGGACTTGCCGGCGCCGTTGACGCCGAGGATACCGGTGCGCTCGCCCGGGGCGATGCGCCACTCGATGTCGCGGAGAACGACTTTGTCCTGGGTCCCCGAGCCTGTCGAAGGGTCGGCCGCGGGGTAGGTCACTCCGACGTCGAGCAGGTCGACGACGTCCTTGCCGAGACGGGAGACCGCGAGGGACTGCAACGACACCTTGTCGCGGATCTCGGGGACATCGGCGATGAGTTCGTTGGCCGCGTCGATGCGGAACTTGGGCTTGGCGGTACGCGCGGGTGCGCCGCGACGGAGCCAGGCGAGCTCCTTCTTGGCGAGGTTCTGCCGCTTCGCCTCGGTGGCGGAAGCCATGCGATCGCGCTCGACGCGCTGCAGGATATATGCCGCATATCCGCCCTCGAAGGGCTCGACGATGCGGTCGTGCACTTCCCAGGTCTCGGTGCAGATCTCGTCGAGGAACCAGCGATCGTGGGTCACGACCATGAGCGCACCCGAGTTCGGCGACCAGCGCTTCTTCAGGTGCCCGGCGAGCCACGTGATGGCTTCGACATCGAGGTGGTTGGTCGGCTCGTCGAGCGCGATCACGTCCCAGTCCCCGGTGAGCAGCTTGGCCAGTGAGACCCGACGGCGCTGTCCACCGCTGAGCGAGCCGATCTCGGCATCCCACGGCAGATCACGGAGCAGGCCGTCGATCACGTCACGGACGCGCGGATCCCCCGCCCACTCGTATTCCGGGGTGTCACCGACGACCGCCGCACTGATCGTGAGGTCGTCACTGAGGGTGTCGGCCTGGGACAGCACCCCGATCGTGGTGCCGCCGCGCACGGTCACGCGTCCGGAGTTGGGCTCCTTGAGGCCGGCGAGCATCCCGAGCAGGCTCGACTTGCCGTCGCCGTTGCGCCCGACGATGCCGATCCGGTCCCCCTCCTCGATCCCGAGGGTCACGGAGTCGAAGACGACCCTGGTCGGATATTCGAGATGAAGGGACTCTGCCCCGAGAAGATGTGCCATGTCACTCCCCAGGGTAGTCGCGTCGGACTGGGCATTCGTTGCAGGAGCCCGGACCGATGCCCAGGGCTCCCGCATACGTCGGCAACGTCGTCAGGTGCGGCGCGCGCGAGCCTTCACCACCAGCCCGACACCCGCACCGAGCAGCAGCAGCGCTCCGGCGACGAGCACCACGTCGATCTCGGCGCCCGTGTCCGGCAAGTGCGCGGACGCCGCCGCCCCTTCCCCTGCGGACCGGGCGACGATGGTGGTGGTGTCCCAGCCGAGGAGCGCACCATCGCCCCCATAGACGGCGATCCGGTGCGCGCCGAGCGTGGCGTCCTCCGAGATCATGACAGTGACGGTGCCTTCGGCCGAGACGGTGCGCTCTCCGAGTGCGACCGGGGTGGAGAACAGATACACGTACACTCGCTGTCCGACATACTCGCTCCCGACCGTGACGACAGCAGTCTCCCCCCGCACGAGGGAGTCGGGAACGGTCACGGTTCCGCGAGCTTCTTCTGTCAGGTCATCGTCGGACGGGCCTCCTTGTCCAGGCTCCTCCCCCGTCGATGCGACGGTGAGGGTCGCGGCATCCGTGATCGCTTCGCCGGCGGCGTTCCGGAACACCGCTCGGTATTGCGTGCCGGTCGCCGACACTCGCGCGCCGGTCACGACATAGGCCGTGCCCGTCGCATCCGGGATCGCAACCCAGTCCGCGGAGCTCGAAAGCCGGGATTGCCACTGCACGGTGGGAGCGGGAACGCCCGTCGCAGCCGCGGCGAAGCTCGCATCCCCTCCCTCATCCACCTGCACATCGGCCGGGTGCGATCCGACCTGCGGCGCCGCCATCGCCGGCACCGAAGGCAGCTCTGTGCCAGGGACCGTCGTGCCGGGCGCGGCGTAGATGAACCGCAGCCCGCGACTGAAGGATGCTCCGATCACCGACAGATGCGTCTCGTCCTCGAACACGTGCCCGCCGAGCTCCAGCCCTGCGTAGCCGCGATCCGCCAGCGTCGTCGCGAAGCTCGTCATGTCACTCGTCATCGGAAAACCGGTGGTGGTCTCCTCCAGCGATCCGACCGAGAGGAACACGCGCGCGTCGAGTGCGTCGTGCTCGGCAGCGTACTCGTTCTCGGCATCGAGGATCGTGTGCTCATCCCACCAGAGCGACGGACTCGCGATCACGAAACGCTGGAACAGTCCCTCGTTGTGCAGCAGCGTGTAGGTCGCGAAAAGACCGCCGAAGGAGTGGCCCATGAGCGCACGATCGCCCGCATCGACGTGGAAGTCCCCTTCGATCCGCGGCACCAGTTCGTCTCGGAGGAACGAGAGGAACTCCGGTGCCCCGCCGGAGGGAGTCGCCACGCCGATGTCGGTCGGAGTCAGATCGAGGGTGCGAGGAACGCCAGAGGCCGCGAAACCCTGACCGGGGTTGTCATACCCGATGCCGACCACGACCGTGCCGGGGGCATTCAGCCGTGCCGTCTCGACCGCGATTCCGAACTCGGCGTTGGCGTCGGTGACATAGAGCACACGGTACGCCGACCCGCTCTCGCTGTAGCCGGCGGGGAGCGCCACCGAGATCTTGTAGGTGCGGTCATCCTCCGAGGTCATCATCCACGTCTTCACGTCGCGGATGAACGGGTCAGGCTCATCCGCGACGACGGCAGTGCGAGCGGATGCAGAGACCGGTGCAGGCGCCGCAGTGGCCTCCTGCCCGCTCGCGTGGGCGCCGGCCCAACCGGCCGTGATCAGCGTCGTGGCTGCGGCGAGAGAGACGAGGGCCCTGACGCCGCGCCCTCCCCGAAAGTCATACGGCATGAGACATCCCTCTCGTCGGTCGATCAGTGATCCTCACGGTAGGACGGGCGGCGGGGCCATCCCATGTGCGCTCACCCCATCAGCGAAGGGCCGCGATGTGCGGATAGCCTGCGCCGGCTCACGGTGACGGGAGCGGTCGTCGTCGAGACCATCTTCGATTGTCGGTGGTCGGTGGTGAACTGTCCTCATGACCGACCTGCTCGATGCGAACGACTCTCAGATGGCGATGCTCGCCGATCTGGTCGCCGGGCTGCAGGCTGCGGAAGAGACCATCAGCGGAATGCTGGCCGCGCGAGACGGCATGCTCGCGATGGCGTCTCGCCTGGCGATCGACATCGCCAGGCAGGCGAACCATCCCGACTACGGCGATATGGCGACGCGCGCAGTCGCCGCCGAGATCGGTGCCGCACAACGCGTGAGCGATCGCACGATCGAACGTCGGATGGCAGCTGCGTCTCGTCTTGTGACCGATCTGCCGGACGTGTGGGCGGCGCAGGGTGCCGGGCGCATCACTGCGGCGCATACGCGGGTCATCGTCGAGGCGAGCGCGCATCTCGATGATCCCCGCGATCGGGCGGCGTACGCGGATGCGGTCCTCGTGATCGCAGAGGCTGAGTCGCCGAACCGTCTGCGTCGCCATGCGCGCAGGATCGCTGAGCAGTACCAGCCACGGTCGCTGACTGCGCGCCATCGCGACGCGCGCGACAACCGACGCGTCTGGGTGAACGACCTCGATGACGGGATGTCCGAGCTGGGCGTGCACGGGCCGTCGACGCTGATCCACGGCATGTACGACCGCCTATCGCAGATCGCGCACCGCGTACACGAAGGCAATGCCCGTGCCGCGAAGGAGCGGAAGTCGACGCCTCGTGACACTCGGACGGACGAGCGGACGGTCGAGCCCGCCGACGAACGGACGGTTGACCAGCTTCGGGCAGATCTGCTCGCAGATCTCGTGCTCACGGGCGCGCCGACGGGGCATGATTCGGAGGACGCGCTGTGGGACTCCATCCATGCGCGCGTGGAGGTGACCGTGCCGGTCATGACGTTGATCGACGCGCGCGGAGCGCACACCGACCTGCCGCCGGCCGAGCTCGACGGTCGCTGCCCGATCGATACCGGCACCGCGCGCAGACTCGCCGGGGAGGCGATCGGGTGGGAACGGGTTCTGACCCATCCGATCAGCGGAGCGTTGCTCGCCGTCGACCGATATCGACCGGGCGATCAACTGAAACGACATCTTCGGGCGAGGGATCAGCGCTGCCGATTCCCGGCGTGCGGTCTTGCGGCCCGCACATGCGATATCGACCACAACCATGCGGCGGCCGAGGGCGGGCCGACCTGCGAAGACAATCTCGCGCACTTCTGCCGCCGACATCACATGATGAAGCATCACTCCCGCTGGCAGGTGGAGCAGAAGGTCGGCGGAGTCCTCGAGTGGAGAAGCCCGACGGGCGAGGCGTACGTCGACCGGCCGCCAGCACAGAACACGGTGCGGTTCACACCAGCCGAGTTCGAGACCACCGAGTTCGAGACCACCGAATCGGCGCTCGTGCCGTTCTGAGAACCTCCGGGGAGGCGGTCTCCCGCTGCTCCCGCCCGACCTAAACTCGACGGGTGTCATGGAATCGCCGGGTGTTCTCGCTCTCACTGGACAATCGCAAGGCGAAGCTGGTGCAGTCCAGAAGGCGACCCGGTCGCTACGAGCTCAGCGTCGATGGAATTCCGCAGTCCGTCGTCTCGATGACCGAGCCCACCGACCTTGAGTATGCCTACACCCGGCACATCGCCCGCGCGATGGATGCCGCTGCGGAGCCCGGTGCGCCGCTGTTCACCGTGCATCTGGGAGCCGGAGCACTCACGCTGGCACGCTACGTCGAGGCCACGCGACCCGGATCACCTCAACTCGTGGTCGAGTTCGAGCCCACGCTCTACGCCGCTGTGATCGCCGCACTGCCGCTGCCTCCCGGTTCTGATCTGCGCGTCATCTTCGGCGATGCGCGAGCGGTCGCAGACGCGGATCTTCCGGACGAGAAGCCGATGCCGTCATCCCCCTCCCGCGAGTGGGTGGACGCGCGCTTCACCGTCGTCGATCTGTGGGATGCCGCCGTCATCCGGCATCGTGTGGCCAGCCAGGAGTTCTACCGCCGGATCGCCGCGCGCTCCGCAGCAACGGGAGTCGTCGCGGTGAACCTGCTCGATGGGCATCCGTTCGAGTACTCACGACGACAGGCGGCGACCCTGAGCTCCGTGTTCGAGCACGTCGCCATCGTCTTCGACGCCGAACCGGAAGATGATGAAGGGCCGCTCGGCAACGTCGTCATCTTCGCGAGCGATGAGCCGCTGGACATCGTGACGACGCCCGATCTCCTCGGCACACCACGACCTCACTACCTCCACGACGGCCCCCTGAACTCGTGGATCGCTGACGCGCGCATCATGACCGACGCCGACGGAACCGACTCCCCCGACCCCGACGACCCGATCTGGAACTAGCGCCCGCTCGGCGTCCTCCCCCGCACGCGAACGAGCCGCCCGGGACCCGAGGGTCCGGACGGCTCGTCCTCCGCGAAGCACAGGCCTCGCGGGTCATTCACTGCTTACTGGAACGACTTCACGATCTCGAGGAGGCTGGGCACGTTGGCGTATGCCTCGAGTGCGTTCTCCTTCGTGACGATGATCGGGTCGAGCAGGTATGCCGGCACGACCTTGACGCCGTTGTCGTACGACTCGGTGTCGTTGACGTCGACCTCTTCGCCCTTCTGGAGCTGGCCGACCATCTTGATGGACTGCTCGACGAGGAGCGTGGTGTCCTTGTTGATCGTGGAGTACTGGATGCCCTCCATGATCGACTTGACCGACTCGACCTCGGAGTCCTGACCGGTGACGACCGGGACGTCCTTGCCCGCACCCTGCACCGACGTGATGATGGCGCGAGCGAGGGTGTCGTTCGGGGACAGGACGCCGTCGAGCGTCTCCGAGCTGTACGTCGACGTCAGCAGGGAGTCCATGCGACGCTGAGCGTTCTCCGCCTTCCAGCCCTCGGTCGCCGTCTGGGCGATCTCGGTCTGGCCGGAGACGACCTTCAGGGTGCCGTCGTCGATCTTCGGCTGGAGGATGCTCATCGCGCCGTCGAAGAACACGGCGGAGTTCGCGTCATCCGGGGAACCGGAGAACAGCTCGATGTTGTACGGAGCGTCGTGACCTGCACGCTCGGCGAGACCGTCGAGCAGAGCCTGGCCCTGGAGCTCACCGACACGGAAGTTGTCGAACGCGACGTAGTAGTCGACAGCGTCGGTGTTCTCGATCAGACGGTCGTACGCGATGACGGTGACGCCGGCGTCGCGGGCTGCCTCGACCTGCGTCGCGAGCTGCTTGCCGTCCTTCGCGCCGATGATGATGACCTTCGCACCACCGGTGACCATGGCCTGGATCTGGTTCTGCTGCTCGGCGACCGTGTTGCTGGCCGGTGCGTACTGCACGTCTGCCTTGAAGCCGGCCTTCTCGAGACCGTCCGTGAACAGCTGACCGGCGAGGACCCAGTTCTCCGAGGTCTTGTCCGGGAGTGCGACACCGATCGTGGCGTCAGCGGCGAAGCCCTTGGTGGTCTCCTCCCCCGACCCGGAGCCGGTGTCACCGCCGCGCTCCGAGGAGCAGCCGGTGAGGGCGAATGCGCCCGCGACGACAAGCGCTGTCGCCGACAGAAGAATCTTCTTCATGTGATCTCTTTCTCTGGTGTGTGAAGGTCTCGTCGCGCGTGCGGCACGCAGCTCGACCCCTACTTTCCGCGCGTCTCGTCGACGGCGGGGGCTTCGTACTTCTGACCCGTGGGGTAGTTCGCCTTCGGGTCGAAGGTGGCGAGCGCCGGATCCTCCTTGCGGCCGAAGCGGCGCGTGAGGAATCCGATGATCGACGGGCGACCCTGCTGCTTGTTCCAGACGTCGACGCCGACCGCGAACAGGAGCACGAGGCCCTTGATCATCGAGACCACGTCGGCTCCGGCGCCCAGCAGCGCGAGTCCGTTGTTGAGGAACGCCATCACGAGACCACCGATGATCGATCCGATGACGGTACCGATACCACCCGAGACGGCGGCACCACCGATGAAGACCGAGGCGATCGCGTCGAGTTCCCAGCCGTTGCCGTCCTGCGGACCGGAGGCCGTGGCGCGGGCCACGTAGATCATCCCGGCGAGCGAGGCCAGCACCGACATGTTCATCATGACGAAGAAGTCGACCCAGCGGTCCTTCACGCCCGACAGGCGTGCGGCCTGGCGGTTGCCACCGACGGCGTAGATGTGGCGGCCGAACACCGTGTTGTTGGTGATGAACGTGTAGAGGATCACCAGCAGCAGCAGGATCACACCCGAGATCGGGAAGCTCGTGCCCTCACGCCCGGTGGCGAACAGCCAGCCGGCGACCAGGATGACGACCGAGATCAGCACGACCTTGGTGATGCTCACCCAGCGGGGCGCCATGTCGGAGCCCATCTTGGCCTGCGCGCGGCGGGTGCGGATCTCCGAGATGACGATCCAGAGCACACCGACCAGGGCGAGGACCATGGTGAGCACGTTGAACGGAACGGGGATGAACGACAGCTCCGGCAGGTAGCCGGCGCCGATGACCTTGAACCCCTGCGGGACCGGGATCGACTGCGAGTCGCCGACCCACTGGTTCGCGCCGCGGAAGAAGAGCATGCCCGCCAGCGTCACGATGAACGCCGGCACCCCGACATAGGCGACCCAGAATCCCTGCCAGGCGCCGACCAGCACGCCCACGCCGAGACCGAGGAGGATGGCCAGCGGCCAAGGCAGATTCCAGTCCGCCATCGCCTTGGCGACGATGATGCCGGTGAACGCCGCGACCGACCCGACCGACAGGTCGATGTGCCCCATGATGATGACCATCACCATTCCGATCGCGAGGATCAGGATGTAGGAGTACTGGTTGACGACGTTGATCAGGTTGCCCGAGGAGAGCGTGAGTCCCTGACCTTTGAAGATCCAGGTCAGCACCTGGAAGACGACCAGGATGACGACGAGGCTGCCGAGGATGCCGAACTGGCGGAGCGTCGACTGTCCGCCGCCGAACATCTTGGTGATGTCCTTGAAGTGGAAGCCGCGCTTCGCGGTCGTGAGATCGGTGGTCATGCGGATGCTTTCTGGGTCGCGGAGGTCATGCTGCGCATGAGGGCCTCGGGTGTCGCCTGTTCGGCCGGGATGCAGTCGGTGACCCGACCTTCGAAGACGGTGTAGATGCGGTCGGAGATGCCGAGGAGTTCGGGCAGCTCGCTGGAGATGACGATGACGCCCTTGCCCTGCGACGCGAGCTCGTTGATGATCGCGTAGATCTCGTACTTCGCTCCGACGTCGATGCCACGCGTGGGCTCATCGAGGATGAGCAGGTCGGGATCGGTGAACATCCACTTGGCCAGCACGACCTTCTGCTGGTTACCACCCGACAGCTTGCCGACGCCCTCCTCCACGGAGGGGGTCTTGATGCGCAGCGCCTTGCGGTACTGCTCGGCGATCGCGTACTCGGCACGAGGGTCGACGACACCGCGACGCGCGATCTTCGAGAGCTTCGCGGAGACGGTCGCACGCTTGATGGTGTCGAGGAGGTTGAGGCCGAGCACCTTGCGGTCCTCGCTCACGTACGCCAGGCCGTGCTTGATCGCCGCGGCGACATCCGGCAGCGCGATCTCCTGGCCGTCCTTGGTCATGGTCCCCGACAGGTAGGTGCCGTAGGAGCGGCCGAAGATGCTCATGGCGAACTCGGTGCGGCCCGCGCCCATGAGACCGGCGATGCCGACGACCTCGCCACGGCGCACATTGAGGTTCGAGCCCTTCACGACCATCCGCTCGGAGACGGTCGGGTGCTGCACCCACCAGTCCTTGACCTCGAAGAACACCTCGCCGATCTCGGGAGTGCGATCCGGGTAGCGGCTCTCAAGCGACCGTCCGACCATGCCCCGGATGATGCGGTCCTCGTTGATCTCGCCGCGCGAGATGTCGAGCGTCTCGACCGTGCGGCCGTCGCGGATGATCGTGATCTCGTCGGCGATCTGCTCGATCTCGTTCAGCTTGTGGCTGATCATGATCGACGCGATCCCCTTGGCCTTGAGGCCGAGGATCAGATCCAGCAGGTGCTGCGAGTCGTTCTCGTTGAGCGCGGCGGTCGGCTCGTCGAGGATCAGGAGCTTGACGTCCTTGTTCAGCGCCTTGGCGATCTCGATCAGCTGCTGCTTGCCGACGCCGAGCGTCTTGATCTGGGCATCGGGATCCTCGTTCAGCCCGACGCGGGCCAGCAGCTCGATCGCGCGCTGCTTCTGCGCCTGCCAGTCGATGCGGCCGAAGTGGCGGATCTCGTTGCCGAGGAAGATGTTCTCGGTGACCGAGAGCTCCGGGATCAGCGCGAGCTCCTGGTGGATGATCGCGATGCCGGCCTGCTCGCTGGCCGCGATGTCGCGGAACCGCTGCTCCTCGCCGTACAACAGGATCTCGCCGTCGTAGCTCCCGTACGGGTACACGCCGGACAGGACCTTCATCAGGGTGGACTTGCCCGCGCCGTTCTCGCCGCAGATGGCATGGATCTCGCCGGCGCGCACGGTGATCGACACCTCGGAGAGGGCCTTCACTCCCGGGAATTCCTTGGTGATGCTGCGCATCTCCAGGATCGGGCCTGACACGGTCGGCAACGTTGCTGTGGTGCTCACGGATCTTCCTCGCGACGTGCGGTCACCTTCGATGTGACCGTTCACATTTGTAACATCGTGCAATGGGGACGGGACGCTGTCAAGTCCGGACGGCGATTTCGTGTCGTTACCGTGACCCTGACGACTCGCGCAGGCGCAGCGTCGTCTGCAGGGGGCCGAACGCCGGCACCTGCTCACCGCGGATCTGCGCGAGCAGGATCTTGACGGCCCTGCGCCCCAACTCGGGGAAGTCCTGGTGCACGGTCGTCAGGGTGGGCGCGACATGAGCGGCCACTGGCACGTCGTCGAACCCGACGACGCTGACATCCTCGGGCACGCGGATGCCCGTGTCGCGGAACCCGTGCAACAGCCCGATCGCCATCAGGTCGTTGGCCGCGAACACCGCGGTGAAGTCTCGCCTTCGGGAGAGCTCCTGGCCGGCGAAGTACCCGAAGTCCGCGGACCAGTCGCCGCGGATCGGCGGGAACGTGGGCAGGTCGGCCTCGCGCAGCGCATCGAGATACCCGCGCATCCTCGACTCCGCCTCGATCCAGTCCTGCGGTCCGGCCAGGTGCAGGATGTCGCTGTGCCCGAGTCCGATCAGGTGCTCGGTCGCCGCTCGCGCTCCCGCCACCTGATCGGCGGAGAGGCTGACCCCGTCCGACCCCGACGCGGTCTGCAGGCTGACGAAGGGCAGCGACACGGCCATCCCCCGCAGCACATGGAAGACACGCACCTGCGGCGCCAGCACGACGATCCCATCGACCTGTTCCCTGGTCAGCTGGCGGACCGCGTTGCCGATCGCCTCCGGTGTGGTCGCGGCGAGGTTGAGCGTCGAGACCGAATAGCCCTCCTCGCGCGCCGCGTCCTCGATGCTCGCGATGGACGATGTGGGACCGAACTCGCCGATCGTCGCCGAGAGGATCCCCAGCATGTTCGACTTGCTGGTCACCAGCGCTCTGGCCGCGAGATTCGGGCGATAGTCCAGCACCTCGATCGCGTCGAGGACCTTGGCCTTGGTCTCCGGGCGGATGCTGGCATGATCGTTCAGCACGCGCGAGACGGTCTGATGAGACACACCCGCGAGCCGTGCGACGTCGCGGATGCTCGGCATCCGGGCACGCTCAGAGGCGCTGGACATCGCAGCCTCCTTGCATGTGCACGGTCACATCGTTACTTCATTATGTACGCAGGCGCCGCACACCGCACGCCGAGGCCGCGAAAGGGAGGAAACGCTCCCGACTAGCACATCGAAAAGAGAAACCCGGCGTGACCCGGCTGTTGTCGCTAGAATGACATTACCCAGCGGGCTTCCACAGCCCCGCACCCGATGAACGCTCGCCTGAGGAGGGACTCAACTTCGTCCTGGCCGGCCGTCGAGCGTATGGCGACAGGACAAAGCCATGAGCTCCCCCAGAAGAGCGTCTATGACCCTCACCGCCGGAATGATCCTCTGCGCAGGCATTCTCGCGGCCACCCTCACCACCACCGACCCCGAGTGGTGGGAACTGTACTTCAGTCGTCTCGGCATGACCGACGATCTTTCGGCGACCCTCTTCAACGGCGGCCTGATCGCCGCAGGTGTGGTCATCACCGCATCGGCGGCGATGATGCGGATCTGGCTCATCAGCACGCCGCTGATCGCCGAGCCCAAGCACCGTCACGCCGCTCGCGTCGTGCCGTTCTTCGTGGCGACGCTCGGCATCAGCCTTGGCGCGATCGGCGTGTTCCCGCTGTCGGTCGACAAGGCAGCCCACGACAACGCGTCGATGTTCATGCTCGCGTCGTTCGCCTGCCTGCTGATCGTCCACCGCATCTTCCTTCGCCAGCTCTCTCCCCGACTCACGCGCCTCGCCGCCATCTCCGGCGTGACGATGGTCGGGAGCATGGCGGCGATGACGCTCGGCTGGATCAACCTCACCCTGTTCGAAGCGATCGGATTCACCGTGATCCTGACGTGGGTGCACCTGCTCGAAGTCCAACTCCGGAGCCTCGCGCCCGCCATCGCCTGGAAACCTTCAGCAAACTCACAGCGATTTTCTTTGTCCCCCATTTGGGGGACAAGCAATGTGGCGCTATTGTCGATTCAGTAGCTGGGGCTACCAGGCGGAGCATCTGGGGTGCGAAGCCGAACGCAGTGAGGCAGAGCAGCCACGTCCCTTGTGGCGAGCACCCTCTCGAGTACCGGTTGGGGAACCGGATGACTCGAGAGGGGCTGCCCGCTCCGACTCCCTAAGACCGTCAGACGATGATGCGAGCGCCCGGCACCGGGCCGTGCACATGCAGCGCTTCCTGCCCTGAGCGCCGCAACGCCGTCTGCACATCCTGTGCGGTCTCGGGGTCGGCGCACAGGAGCGCGATCGTGGGACCGGAGCCCGAGACGATGCCCTGCAGCGCGCCGGCACGGATGCCGATGTCGATCGTCTGCGCCAGATCGGGGCGCTCGGAGAATGCTGCCGCCTGCAGATCGTTGTACAGCGTGTCCGCCAGCTGTGCAGGGTCACCGGAGCGCAGGGCCTGGAGCACCGGGATCGGCACATCGAGCGACATCGGCGGATCGTCGGCGAGAGCGCCCTCCTCCTCGCGCAGCGTATCGAGCCGCCCGTAGACCACCGGCGTCGAGAGGCCGTGCTCGCTGGTCACGAGCACCCAGTCGAACCGACCGCGCGCCAGAGCGGGGTTGAGTTGATCGCCCCGTCCCGTGCCGACGGCGGTGCCGCCGTGCAGCGCGAACGGCACGTCCGCACCGAGTCGAGACGCGAGTTCATGCATGCGCGCGGCAGACAGGCCGGTGCCCCACAGCGCATCGCACGCGACGAGCGCAGCGGCGGCGTCGGCCGATCCACCGCCCATGCCCCCCGCGACCGGGACGCGCTTGCGGATCTCCAATGAGACCCCGCCCCGATATTCGGTCGCCGCGGCGAGGAGCTTCGCGGCCCGCATCGCCAAGTTGCGGTCGTCCAACGGCACGTCATCGACGTCATCGACGCCCGAGACCGTGAGCGAGAAGTCATCCGCGTGGCGGGCGATCACGTCCTCGTAGAGCGACACCGCCTGGAAGACCGTCGCGAGTGCGTGATAGCCGTCGTCATGGCGGCCGCCGACCCCGAGGTAGACGTTGATCTTCCCCGGCGCGCGCACATGCACGGACTCGGTCGACGCGGAAAGGCTCATGATCGGATACCCGTCACAGCTCCGAGGACTTCGCCCACAGGTTGACATCGATGGCGCCGGAGAGCTCGTCGATACGCGCGAGCTCCTCGCTCGTGAACGCGGGCCCGTTCACCGCCGCGATGTTCTCATCCAGTTGCGAGGGACGCGAGGCGCCGATCAACGCCGAGGCGACGACCGGGTTGCGCAGCGTCCACTGCAGCGCGAGCTGGGCCAGGGACTGACCGCGCTCGCGAGCGACGTCGTTGAGCGACCGCAGCGTCTGCACGGCTGCATCGGTCAGAGGTCCGTCTGGCAGCGATCCGCGCTGCTGCGCGCGGTCGGCGGTACCGTCACCGAGATACTTGTCGGTCAGCAGCCCCTGAGCCAGCGGAGTGAAGGCGATCGCTCCCAGACCGTGCGCCTGCAGGGTGTCGGTCAACCCGTCCTCGACCCAGCGGTTGAGGATCGAGTACGCGGGCTGGTGGATGACGAGAGGCGTGCCGAGCTCCGTGGCGACCGCGACCGCCTCCTCGGTGCGCTCGGCGCTGTACGAGGAGATGCCGACGTAGAGGGCTTTGCCCTGGCGGACCAGGGTGTCGAGCGCTGCCACGGTCTCGGCGATCGGTGTGACGGGGTCGACGCGGTGCGAGTAGAAGATGTCGACGTAGTCGAGTCCCATGCGGGTCAGCGACTGCTCGGCGCTCGCGAGGATGTACTTGCGGCTCGCGAAGTCGCCGTAGGGGCCGGGCCACATGTCCCACCCGGCCTTGGACGAGATGATGAGCTCGTCCCGGTAGGGGCGCAGATCTTCGGCGAAGATGCGCCCGAAGTTCTTCTCCGCCGAACCGTAGGGCGGTCCGTAGTTGTTCGCCAGGTCGAAGTGGGTGATCCCGCGGTCGAAAGCATGGCGCAGCAGCGCACGCTGGTTGTCGAGCGGGATGTTGTCACCGAAGTTCCACCAGAGCCCGAGCGAGATGGGCGGCAGGTACAGACCCGACGACCCGACCTGGCGGTAGGCGAACTGCTGGTAGCGGCTCTCGTCCGCAGCGTACGGACGGTGGAGCTCTGGGACATCGGGGCTGAAGCGCGAAGACTCGGTCACCGTGCCAGATTAGTCGGTGATGCCGACCTCATCGATGGATGCGGCGTTCTGGGCGATGCGCTGATAGTCCTCGACAGTGAGGTCTTCGCCGCGCGCCGTGGGGGCGACGCCCGCCGCGATCAGCACCTCCGATGCCGCTGCCGAGCTGCCGAAGATGCCCGACAGAGCCTGACGGAGCATCTTCCGACGCTGGTTGAACGCGGCATCGACGATCCGGAAGGTGCGGCGACGCTCGTCCTCGCTCCCCCGTTCGCCCTCTGAGCGGTCGAATCCGACCAGCAGGCTGTCGACGTTCGGCACCGGCCAGAAGACCTGACGCGACACGGTGCCCGAGAGCTTCCACTCCCCGTACCAGGCCGCCTTCACGCTCGGCGAGCCGTAGATCTTCGATCCGGGCTTCGCGGCGAGCCGCTCGGCGACCTCGGCCTGCACCATCACCACGCCGCGCTGCAGATAGTCGAAGTTCTCGAGGAAGTGCAGCAGCACCGGGACCGAGACGTTGTACGGGAGGTTCGCGACCAGCACGGTCGGCTCTCCGGGCAGCTCCGTGATGCGCAGCGCGTCGGCATCGACCACCGTGAGCATCTCGGGGGCGACACCGTGCTCGACGGCGGTCTGCGCGAGGCGTGCGGCCAGGCGGTGATCGATCTCGACGGCGGTGACCGCCGCGCCGGCTTCCAGGATCGCGAGCGTGAGCGATCCGAGCCCCGGTCCGACCTCGACGACGCGCTCCCCCGGCTGCACGCGGGCGGCATGCACGATCTTGCGCACGGTGTTCGCGTCGACCACGAAGTTCTGGCCCAGCTTCTTCGTGGGGGTGACGTCGAGCTCGGCGGCGAGGCGGCGGATCTCGGTGGCGCCGAGCAGGGTGACGGTCATCCCCCCATTCTCGCCTATCCGCGGGAGCCTCCCCGCGCACGCCTTCTGCGGCTTCCACGTCACGAAATGCACCGTCACGCGTCGTGGTAGGTGAGCAGAGCGATAGATCCGGACGTCCCTGCGACCCCGTTCCCGAAAGGACACGCCGTGCACCCCGAGAAGACGACGCGAGACGCGGCCATCGATCGCCCTCGGGGGCTGGTGCGACCCACCACCGTCCGAAGCGCCGCGTGGGCGCTTCCCGTGATCGCCGCCGCCCTCGCACCTCCGCAAAGCGGTCATCTCGGCACCCGCGGCGTGCTGACGCAGGAACCCTGAGCGCGCGGCGGCCGGAGGCTCTCCGGTGACGGTGGCCGCCTCTACTGTGGACGGATGCCTTCCATCGGAGAACTCCTCGCGCCTCGCCGCATGGGGAGGGACTTCCGCTGGCTGCTGGCCTCGTCATGGACGAGCAACGTCGGCGACGGCGTCGCGCTGGCCGCCGCCCCGCTGCTGATCGCATCGATGACCTCTTCTCCGCTGCTGGTGGCCTCCGGAGCGATCCTGCAGTTCCTGCCGTGGCTCGTGTTCGGTCTGCACGCCGGCGCCATCGCCGACCGGTTCGACCGGCGGCGTCTGGTGATGCTCGCGAATGCGGCGCGCGCGGTGGTGCTGCTCGCGCTGTGCGTGTTCCTCGTCACCGGCACGGCGAACATCGGGATCGTGCTCGCCGTGGCGTTCCTGTACGGCACCGCCGAGGTGTTCGTCGACACAGCGGGGAGCACGCTGCTGCCGATGCTCGTGGAACCCGCCGACCTCGGCATCGGCAATGCCCGCCTGCAGGCCGGGTACCTCGTCGCGAACCAATTCGCCGGCCCTCCGCTGGGCGCATTCCTGTTCGCCGCCGGCACCGCCTGGCCCTTCCTGCTCGAGGTCGTGTGCGTGAGCCTGGCCGTGTTGCTGATCTCCCGCATGGCGAGAACGCCGGTGCCGGAGCGGCCTTCGCCCGGCACGGAGACCCAGGCGGTCACGCACCCGAAGGTGCATACCGACATCGCCGAGGGGCTGCGCTGGCTGTGGCGCAACCCGCCGGTGCGCATGCTGGTGCTCATCATCCTGCTCTTCAACGTGACGTGGGCAGCCCCCTGGGGCGTGCTCGTGCTGTATGCGACCGAGCATCTGCACACGGGCGCGGTCGGCTACGGCGCGCTCACCACTGCCTCCGCCGTGGGCGGACTGCTGGCCACGCTGAGCTTCGGCTGGTTGGAGAGACACGTCTCCTTCGCGACCCTCATGCGGGTGGTGCTGTCGCTGGAGGTGCTGATGCACCTGGCCTTCGCTCTCACGACCGTGGGGTGGGTGGCGCTCGTGATCATGTTCGCCTTCGGCGCCTATGCCTTCGTCTGGGGCACGATCTCGACCACGGTCCGCCAGCGACTGGTACCGCCGGCGCTGCAGGGGCGCGTCGCATCGGTGAACATGGTCGGGGTGTTCGCCGGCATGGTGATCGGTCAGGCTCTGGGCGGCGTGATCGCCGAGGTATGGGGTCTCACCGGTCCGTGGTGGTTCGCCTTCGTCGGCGCGGCGCTCACACTGCTGTTCGTCTGGAAGCCGATCTCGCAGATCGTCAGCGCGGCACCGGTCAGCGAACCGATGCGAGTCGACACGATGCCAGACGAGACGAGGCCCGCTGAAGATCAGTCGTCGAAGGAGCCGTAGACCCGCAGGGTGTTCGCGGCGAGCTGCGCAGAGAGCTCGTCGACCTCGATCCCCAGCTCGGCAGCCATGAATCGCACCGTGATCGGCACGAGATAGGGCGCGTTCGGCCGCCCCCGCAGCGGAACAGGGGTGAGGAACGGCGCGTCGGTCTCGACCAGGATGCGATCGAGCGGCGTGACCTGCAGGGCATCGCGCAGGTTCTGCGCGTTCTTGAAGGTCACGTTGCCCGCGAACGAGAGGTGGTATCCGGCCTCCGCGCAGACCCTCGCCATGTCGTCATCTCCGGAGAAGCAGTGGAACACGGTCCGCTCCGGCGCGCCGACACGCGTCAGGGTCTCCAAGACCGCCTCGTGCGCATCGCGGTCGTGGATCTGCATCGCGATGCCGTGCTTCTTCGCCAACGCGATGTGCGCCTCGAACGATTCGAACTGCGGCGCACGCCGGTCCGGCTCCGTGCGGAAGAAGTCGAGCCCGGTCTCGCCGATCGCCCTGGTGCGCGGATGCGCGGCGAGCTCATCGATCACGGCGATGGCCTCGTCGAGTCGCCCGGCCTCGGCATACGTCGGCGCGTCGTTCGGATGGATCGCCACCGCGGCGAGCACGCGGGAGTCGGATGCTGCCGCCTCCACTGCCCACCGCGACGACTCGATGTCTCCGGACGCCTGGATGACGCCCGCGATGCCCACCGCGGCGGCACGGTCGAGCTGCTCGGTCAGCGACAGCGGCTCGTCTCCGTCGAGGATCTCCAGGTGCGCATGGTTGTCGTAGACCGGTACGCGCAGCGGCTCAGGAGCCACCGGGTAGCGCAGATCCTTGCGCCCGTCGCCAGAGCGCTCACGCACGTAGGTGTCGGACATGGCTCAGGAGGAGGACTCCACCCGCGGGAACAGCGGAGCGATCCCGTTGACGCTGGTACCAGGACGCAGACCGCCCCAGGCTCCGGCCTCGCGGATCGGCTGGTCCATCAGGCGTCCGAGGCTCGCGGCGGCGCCGAGGGCGTGCCACAGCTTCTCGGTGGCCTCCGGCATCACCGGCGACAGCAGTACGGCGAGCGCGCGCAGTCCCTCCGCGCACGTGTAGAGCACGGTACCGAGGCGCGCGCGTTTGTCCTCGTCGCGGGCGAGAGCCCACGGCTCGTTCTCGGTGATGTAGCCGTTGAGCGCGTCGACGATCTTCCAGATCGCGGCGATGGCCTCATCGATGCGGAACTGCTCGATGGCGGCATCCGCGTTCGCCGCCGCATCCGCGACGATCTTCTGGATCGCGAGGTCCTGCTCGGTGTACTCGGACGCCGGGGGCACGATCCCCTCGAAGTACTTCTCGATCATCGCGGTGGTGCGGGAGGCGAGGTTGCCGAAGCCGTTGGCGAGCTCCGCCTGGTAGCGCGCCGACAGGTCCTCCCAGGAGAAGGAACCGTCCTGCCCGAAGGCGATCGCGGAGAGGAAGTAGAAGCGGTACGCGTCGGAGCCGAAGACGTCGGTGATCTCGGTGGGCGCGATACCGGTGAGCTTGGACTTCGACATCTTCTCGCCACCGACCAGCAGCCAGCCGTGCGCGAAGACGCCCTTGGGCACATCGAGGCCTGCGGCCATCAGCAGTGCCGGCCAGATGACGGCGTGGAAGCGCAGGATGTCCTTGCCCACCACGTGGTAGGCGGGCCACCGGCGCGCGAAGGTCTCTTCGTCGGAGCCGTAGCCGACCGCCGTGGCGTAGTTGAGGAGCGCGTCGACCCACACGTAGATGACGTGCGACTCGTCCCACGGCAGCGGGATGCCCCAGTCGAAGGTGGAGCGAGAGATGGAGAGATCCTTGAGCCCCTGGCTCACGAACGAGACGACCTCGTTGCGCGCCGAATCGGGGCGCACGAAGTCCGGCTGGGTCTTGTAGAGCTCGAGCAGGCGGTCCTGGAACTCGCTGAGCTTGAAGAAGTAGTTCTTCTCCTGCAGCAGCTCGAGGGGCTTGGAGTGGATCGCGCACACCTTGAGTCCCTCGAAGGGTCCCGTGCCGTCGACGATCTCGGACTCGGGCTTGAACTCCTCGCAACCCACACAATAGAGCGCCTCGTACTCGCCCGCGTAGATGTAGCCGCGGTCGTAGAGCCGCTGGAAGAACGTCTGCACGTTCGTCTCGTGGCGCTCCTGCGTGGTGCGGATGAAGTCGTCGTTGGCGACGTCGAGCGTCTCCAGCTGCGGGAACCAGCTCTCGGTGACGAGCTTGTCGACCCATTCCTGAGGCGTGACGCCGTTCGCCGCCGCGGCCCGCAGCATCTTCTGGCCATGCTCGTCGGTACCCGTGAGCATCCAGGTGTCATCGCCCGCCTGGCGGTGCCACCGTGCGAGGGTGTCGACCGCCACGGTCGTGTACCCGTGGCCGATGTGCGGCACATCGGAGGGGTAGTAGATGGGCGTGGTGATGTAGAACGATTCGCCTGCGGGCATGGGGACAATTCTAGGTGGGACGGAGAGTCCGGTTACGCCGCCCGGACGGGGGTCGGTGGGCCGCCAGCTCAGTTCGCTCGGTCTGCGTCAGAATCTCCTCGGCCGCCGCGTGCCCGATGACGCCGGCGAGGGTGATGCCGGGATGGGCCACTGCCACGTACAGGCCGGGCACCCCGGCAGAGCCGACTCCGGGCTTTCCATCCGCCATCATCGGTCGCCATCCGATCTCCGCACTCACCAAGGTCGCGTCATCGGCGCCCGTGAACGACTCGGTGAACACGCGGAGCGCCTCCTCGCCGACCTCCCACAGATCTTCACTCGAGATCTGCTGGTCGTAGTCGAGAGGCATGAGGACCGTGCCGTCGACATCCTGGCGGGCTTCGAACAGATCGTTGGCCACGATGCCGCGGACGAGACCGGAAGACGTGCGGAGGCGCACCATGATGGCGGGGCTCGAGAGCATCGACAGGTCGACTCCGGCGGTCGCGCAGAGGGCCGTCGAACCGACGCCGGCTGCGACGACCACGGTGGAGGCCGCCAGATCCTCCCCGCCGAGCTGGACCCCCTCGACCACACCGTCACGGGAGGTCACCAGTCGCGTCACGGGAGTGCCGAACCGCACCGACGCCCCGTGTGCGCGTGCGGCACCGATCAGACTCTCGGTCGCGCGAACGGGATCGACCCATCCATCATCTGGGCGGAACTCTGCGGCGGTCGGCGGCTCGACCAGGCGCGGTTCGAGCGTGGCCGCGTCAGCGTCTCGGGGCGCGAGACTGCCGAATTCGTCACCCCAGACAAGTGCGCCTGACCAGTGCACCTCGAGCCCTGGAACCTCGCGCGCGAGCCGCTCCCAATGACGGAGCCCGAGTGCTCGCAACTCGCCTGCGGGGCTGGAATCACCCGGCGAACGCCCGATCCAGCCGAAAGAGTGCCTCGTCGCACCGGAGCCAGGCAGACCAGCATCGACCAGGGTGACATCCGCGCCGCGAACGGCAAGATGATAGGCGACGGATGCGCCGACGATTCCGGCGCCGATCACGATCACCGGGTACGTCGACATACGCCTCATCCTAAGCGCGAGGTCTGTCGCGGCACCGGTCGAGGCGGGTGCGCTCAGGCCACGGTGACGTCGACGCGGTGCCACCCCTGTGCGCCGTCTGGCACGACATCCGCCGGCTCCGACGTCTGCGTCTCACCGTCCGAGCTGAGCGCACGGCACTCGATGGTGTGCGCGCCGCTCTCGGCCACCCAGTCCAGTCGCCACTGCACCCAGGTGTCGTCCGAGATGGCGGTGGCCAGCTCCGCGCGGCGCCAGGGGCCCTCGTCGATCCGCACCTCGACGCCGTCGACACCCACGTGCTGCTGCCACGCCATGCCGGCGATCACCGCGGCGCCGGCGTCGATCCGCTGCCCCCGGCGCGGCACGTCGATGCGCGACTGCAGCTTGACCGGGCCGCGCTCCGACCATCCACGGTCCGTCCAGTACGCCGAAGCGCGGTCGAAGCGTGTGACCTCCAGCTGTGTCACCCACTTCGTCGCCGACACGTAGCCGTAGAGACCGGGCACCACCATGCGCACCGGGAACCCGTGCTCGATCGGCAGCGGATCGCCGTTCATGCCGATCGCGAGCAGGGCGTCGCGGGCGTCGGTCAGCGCTTCGAGCGGGGTGGATGCCGTGAAACCGTCCGAGGAGGTCGACAGCACCATGTCGGCGTCCGGGTCGACGCCCGCCCGGGCCAGCAGCTCGCGCACCGGGTACCCCAGCCATCGGGCGTTGCCGATCAGCGACCCGCCCACCTCGTTCGACACGCAGGCGAGCGTGACGTAGGACTCCTGCATCGGCAGCGCCACCAGCTCGTCCCACGAGATCTCGATCTCGCGCTCGACCATCCCGTGGATGCGCAGCGACCAGTCGGCCGGGTCGATCCGCGGCACGATCAGCGCGGTGTCGATGCGGTAGAACTCCGCGTTGGGAGTGACGACGGGGGCGAGCCCCGGCACGCCGAGGTCGGCTCCTGCCGCCACCGCCGGTGCGGGACTGGCAGGCGCCGGAAGCCGCAGCAGCGTGCGAACAGACTCGATCGAGCGGGTCGCACCGCGTGCGGCATTGCCGATGATGAGCGCCGCGACGCCGGTGGCAGCGACGCCGACGCTCCAGAGCAGGAACCTGCGCCGCTCCTCGCCGTCGAGGCGGAGCCCCGGTACCGGATGCAGCCTGCGCATGAGCAGTCGCAGTGCGACGACCGCGACGACCGCCGCGACGAGGCCCGGTAGCCAGGCGAACGGTCCCGCCCCCGGCCGGAGCATCGCGGTCACCAGCGCCAGCACGCCGAGGCCGCCGAGGATCACCGAGCCGACGCCGGATCGCCAGGACTCGAGGATGCCGGCGGTCGCCGCGACGGCGACCAGCACCACCGCGATCCCCGTGAGGAGGGCCGCCTTGTCGCCCGTGCCGAACAACGCGATAGCCGTGTCCTTGGCCCAGCTCGGTGCGAGGTCGATCAGCCCGCTCCCGATCACGGCGAACGGGCTGGCGCTCGGTTCGACCACGGCGGCGACGAGTTCTGCCAGTCCGACCGCGACGGCGGCCGCGCTCAACCCGGCGGCCGCCGACCGGAGCCGGTCACCGCGCGTCGTGCGGATCGCATGCGTCATCATCCGAGGGTAACCCCGGCGCGCGGTCCTGGACCGCGTTCGCGCCCGTCCCATCGCAGCTGCCCGCTCGGGCCTGCGCGCTTCGCTCGGCCTTATGCGCTTCCCTCGGCCGAATCGCGGAGATTCGGCCGAGGGAAGCGCATATCCCCGCGGGAAGTGCGAGCGGAGCAGCCGAGTCAGAGGCCGTTGCGCCGCGCGACCTCACCGAGCCAGGCGAGTGACGGCTTCGGCGAGCGCGCGAACGTCTCGCGATCGAAGCCGATCAGGCCGAACGTGGGGGCGAATCCGCTCGCCCACTCGTAATTGTCCAGGGCGCTCCAGTGCTGGTACGCGCGCACCTCGATGCCGTCCGAGATCGCGCGGTGCAGTCCCTCCAGCGCTCCCTGCGTATAGGCGATGCGGCGGGTGTCGTCGGCGGTGGCGATGCCGTTCTCGGTGACCAGCACCGGCACCCCTCCGCTGCGCTCCCAGGCGCTGCGGACGCCGAGCTCGAGAGCCTCCGGATAGAACTCCCATCCGGTGAGGGTCGTCTCCACGTCGGGGCTGACCGGAAGAGGACCCTCGGGCCCGATGAAGGTGCGCGTGTATGCCTGCACGCCGACGAAGTCGTCGCCGGCCGACTGCTCCAGGTACCAGTGGTCGCGAGGGTCGCCGTATTTCGCGAGCATCTCGTCGGCACCGGGCTCGCCCGTGGAGTGGAACGCCTGCGTGGCGATGGTCCATCCGGCCTGTGCGCCGGAGACGCTGTGCACGATCTCCGAGGCCCGGTGATGGGCGTCCAGCAACGTGTCGGCGACGGCGAGGTCCGGATTCGGAAGGCCGAAGGCGACGAGGTTCGCCGCATCCTCTCCCCCGGCGAGCATGGCCGCGATGTTCGGCTCGTTGATGGTGCACACGTAGCGCACGCCGTCGAGGATCGGCAGAACCGTCTCGACGTAGCGCGCGAACAGGTCCACTGCGTCATCCGCCCGCCAGAATCCGTCCTTCTGGAACCACTGCGGCACCGTGAAGTGCATGAGGGTGACTGTGGGGTCCAGGCCGTTCTCGCGCGCGGTGTCGATCATGCGGCGGTAGTGGTCGAGCATGGCGCGCGAGACGAACCCGCGCTCGGGCTCGATGCGCGCCCATTCCACCGAGAACCGGTAGGAGTTGAGTCCCGCGTCCGCGAGCAGACGCATGTCCTCCGGGTAGCGGTGGAAGTGATCGGCGGCGTCACCGGATGGCTCCACCATGGGCGAGCCGGGCGCATGCTCCATCGCCCACCAGTTGCTGGTGGTGTTGTTCCCCTCCACCTGGTGGGCTGCGGTCGCGGCGCCCCAGAGGAAGCCTTCAGGGAATGAGAGCACGGAGGCTCCTTTCTATCGGTGGGATGTGAGATCAGCGTGCGGCGCGTGCCGGGTTCGGCACCGCGTCGAGCAACTCGACCGTGTATGGATCCTGCGGATGCTGCAGGACCTCGGAGGTCTCACCGCGCTCGACCACTCGCCCGCTGTTGAGCACGAGGATGTTCTCGGTCACGAGCCGAGCGCTGAGCAGATCGTGCGTGATGTAGAGCATGCTGATCCCCCAGCGCTCGCGCAGATCCTCGAGCAGGGCGAGCACTCCGGCGCGCAGCGACACGTCGAGCATCGACACCGGCTCGTCGGCGATGAGCACCTGCGGATCGCTCGCGAGGGCCCTGGCGATCACGACCCGCTGACGCTGCCCGCCAGACAGCTGATGCGGGAGCTTCGCCGCGAACTGCTCGACCGGGGTGAGCCCCACGGTCTCGAGCAGCTCCAGGACGCGGGCCCTGGCCTCCTGCCCGCGCAGCGGGGTGTAGTTGCGCACCGGTCGGGAGAGCGCGTACTCGACGGTGTGCAGCGGGTTCAGCGCCGCATACGGATCCTGGAACACCATCTGCACGTCCTTGCGCAGATCGCGCAGACCGCCGCGCCGCAACGTGGCCACATCGACGTCGCCGAACTTCACGGTGCCGGCGGTGGGCTTCTCGACACCGGTGATCAGCTTCGCGATGGTCGATTTGCCCGAGCCGGATGCGCCGACCAGCGCGAGCGCCTCGCCGGGCTCCAGGCGGAACGACACGTCGTCGACCGCGACCACGGCCTCCTGGCCGCGGCGCGGCGCCGGGTAGCGCTTCGACACACCCTCCACGACGATCGCGGCGTCCGCGCGGCGCAGGTCGCGCTGCGAGACGGTCGGCAGCGTCTCGGTGAGGTCCGTGCGCACCCGCCCTTCGCGTCGGCGGGTGCCGAGGTCGACGAATCCGGGGATCGAGATGGTCTCCGCGCGCGGGTCCGCGTAGTGGCTGAGCAGCATCCGCGTGTACTCGTCCTGCGGATCGCGCAGGATGTCCGCGCTGCGGGCGTCCTCCACGATGCGTCCCTCGTGCATGACCATCACCCGGTCGGTCGCCTCCAGCACGATGCCGAGGTCGTGGCTGATGAGGATCGCGGTGAACTGCTCGGCCTTCTGCAGGTCGCGGATCGTATCCATGACCGCGTGCTGCACGAGCACGTCGAGCGCGGTGGTCGGTTCGTCGAACACCATGAGCTGCGGTTCGAGCGACAGCGCGAGCGCGATCGATGCGCGCTGCCGCATGCCGCCGGAGAGCTCGCCGGGGTACCGCGAGAGCACCTCGGGATCGAGGCCGACCTTGCCGATCAGTTCGCGGGCTCGCGCATCGCGGGCGTCACGGGGCACATGGCCGTGCGCGGCGAAGATGTCCCGGAAGTGCGCGCCGACCGTGCGCACCGGGTTGAGGGCGTTCATGCCGGACTGCAGCACCATCGCGAAACCGCCCTGACGCTGGCGACGCAGTTCCTCGGCATCCAGCTCGCGGATGTCGCGTCCGCCGAACAGGATGCGCCCGCCACTGATCCGCGCCGGGGGCTTCTGCAGCCGTGTGAGTGCGAAGCCGAGCGTGGACTTGCCCGATCCGGACTCGCCGACCAGGCCGACGAACTCTCCGCGGCGGAGCGTGAAGGACACGTCCTCCACCGCGGTCACGGGAACGGCGCCGGGTGAGGCGTACTCGACCGACAGGGAATCGACCTCCAGCAGCACGTCATCCGCAGTCATGGCACTCATCGGCCCTTCCCCTCTCGCAGGCGCGGATTGGAGATCCCATCCACGCCGAAGTTGATCAGTGTCAGGCTCAAGGCCAGCAGTGCGATGCACAGACCGGGGGCGAACAGCAGCAGCCACTGCCCGGTGAGCAGGGAGTTGGAGTTCTGCGCCCAGTAGAGCATGGTGCCCCAGCTGACGATGCTGGAGTCGCCGAGGCCGAGGAACTCGAGCCCCGCCTCGGCCAGGATCGCCGCCGTCGCAGCGCCGAACAGCGTGCCGGCGATGATCGAGGTCATGTTCGGCAGGATCTCGCGGAACACGATGCGCGCTGCGCTGTCCCCGGAGAACTGTGCCGATGCGACGAAGTCGTTGCCACGGAGCGACTGCGTCTGGCTGCGCAGCACGCGCGCGCCCCACGCCCATCCGGTCACGACGATCACCGCGATGATCATCAGGATGCCGCCGTTCTGCAGGTACGCCGCGATCACGATCATGAGCGGCAGACCGGGGATCACCAGGAAGAGGTTGACCACGAAGCCGACCACCTCGCCGGCGAAGCCGCGCATGTAGCCCCAGCTGAGTCCGATGAGCACCGCGACGATCGTGGAGAGGATGCCGGCGGCGAAACCGACCAGCAGGCTGATCTGCGCCCCGTAGATGAGCTGGCTCAGCACGTCCTCCCCCGCGGCCGTGGTTCCCAACCAGTGGGCGGCCGAGGCGTCGGCGTTGCGCTCGAAGCCGTTGTCCTTCGCCCCGTATGGAGCGATCACCGGGGCGAACACCGCCACGAGCACGAAGAAGCCCAGCAGGCACAGCCCGAGTCGGGCCTTGCCGTTGCCCCACAGGGTTCCGATCATGCGCCCGAAGGCGCGCCACGGGCTCGGGGAGGCGATGCGGTCGGCAGGAAGCTTGACGTTCATGGTGGAAGTCATCGGCGGGTCCTTGGGTCCAGTACGCCGTACAGGATGTCGACGAGGAAGTTGGCGATGAGCACGCTCACGGTGATCATCAGGAAGAGCGCCTGCATGAGCGGGTAGTCCTGCCCGATCACGGCGTTGAACAGCAGGTATCCGATGCCGGGATAGCCGAACACCTGCTCCACGAGGATCGATCCGCCCACCACACCGCCGAGCGTGAGCCCGAAGCCGGTGAGGTTGGGGAGGATCGCGTTCCGCGCGGCGTAGCGCAGGGCGATCGTGCGGCCGCGCAGACCGTTCGCCTCGGCGAAGGTCACGTAGTCCTGTCCGAGGGTGTTGATCATCGCGTTGCGCATGCCGATGATCCAGCCGCCCAACGAGGTGAGCAGGATCGTCAGCGCCGGGAGCACCGCGTGTATCGCCAGGTCGGAGATGAACTCCCACGTGAAGCCGGGTGTCGTCGTGGCCGAGTAGGCCCCGGTCGTGGGGAACCAATGCAGCACGTAGCCCAGGAAGAACAGCAGCAGCAGTGCGGTCCAGAAGTACGGGAAGGTGCTGAGGAAGGAACCGGTCAGCGTGGGCAGGCTGTCGAGCCAGGTCCCTCGCCGCCAGGCGGCTGCCACGCCGATCAGTGTGCCGATCACGAAGGCGAGGATCGTGACGATCCCGACCAGACCGATCGTGTACGGCAGCGCGGTGGAGACCATGCTCGCGACCGACTGCGGGTAGAAGGTGTACGAGACCCCGAAGTCCAACCGAGCGACCTGCCCGAGGTAGGTGACGTACTGATCCCAGATCGAGCCGGTCGGCACGCCGAGCTGCGCCTCGATCGCCGCGCGCGTGGCGTCGGAGACCGGACCGTTCTGCGAGAGCTTCGCGATCGCGGCATCCGCCGGAGAGCCGGGCATGAGCCGCGGGAGGAAGAAGTTCAAGGTGATCGCTGCCCACAGGGTGAGCACGAACAGGCCGAACTTCTGGAGGAGGTACTTCACTTGTCGTCTCCGTTCACTCGCGTGAGCTTCGTGAAGATCATCAGCGGCGCCGAGTCGTAGTTCTGCGGGATCATGTACGGATCGTCCGCGGTGGGCCACCCGGTGAACTTGGCGTCGTTGAACAGACCCCAGATCCCGCCGTAGTACAGCCCGATGACCGGGAGTTCGTCGTAGACGATGCCCTGCAGCTCCTTCACGATCTCGGCCTGACGGGCGGTGTCGACGGTCTCGCGGTACTCGGCCAGCAGCGCGTCGACCTTCTCCGACCTGTAGCGCTCGAAGTTGTTGGCGGTGGGCTCTCCCGACGGCACGTAGAACTCGCTGGAGAGGAGGTTGTTGTACGCCTGGTACACGTCACCGTTGCCCATGCCGCCGATGGCCATCTCAAAGTCGCCGTTGCTGATCGCGCTCTGGTAGCCCGCGGGCTGCGGGAGCTTGAGCGTGACCTTCACTCCGACCTCGGCGAGTTGGCTGCGGACGGTCTGCGCGGCCCTGGTCCAGTCGGTGAAGCCGTTGGCGGTGGTGAGCGCGAACTCGAGCTGCTCGCCGTCGGCGTCCACGAGGCGGTCGCCGTCGAGCGTGTAGCCCGCTTCGGCGAAGGCCGCGAGTGCGGCATCCTCGTCCTGAGTGATCATGCCCTGGTCGGGGATACTTGGGTCGAGATACTGCTCCTGGTTGGGGAGGATGAGGCCGGTCTGACCGGCCGGCTTCATGTACCCCTCGGAGGCGGTCTCGGCGATCTCCTCGCGGTCGAGGGAAAGCGCGATGCCGCGGCGCACGTTCACGTCGTCGAAGGGTGCGACCTCGAGGTTCGGCATCAGGGCGATCACGCCGCCCGGCGGGAACCACCAGGCGTTGTGCTCGCTCGCCGCTCCCCAGGTCCCCTCGACGTCGGAGATGAACGCATAGGCCCAGTCGTAGCCGCGGCTGACGGTGTCGAGCTGCGAGTTGGTGGCCGGCAGGATGATGTGCTCGATCTCGATCGAGTCCGCCTGCCAGTAGTCGGGGTTCTTATCCATCGAGTACTGCTGGTCGTTGTAGTTGCCCAGCACGAAGGGTCCGGTGCCGACGGGGTTCTCGTTGCGGTAGGTGCTCGGATCCTTCACATCGGCCCAGAGGTGCTCCGGCACGATCATGGTCAGTCCGAGGATCGACAGCGACGGGGCGTCTTCGCTCTGCAGGTGCAGGATGACGTCGTTCCCGTCGGTCTCGACGCTCTCCAGGTGCTGCCACGCGCCCTTGATGTCGAGCGAGGGGTTGTCCTTGAGCAGCTGGAACGTGAACGCCACGTCATCGGGGGTGAGGTCTTCGCCGTCGCTCCACTGCACGTCGTCGCGGATCGTCATCACGATCGTCCGGGCGTCCGGCTGGGACCACTCGGTCGCCAGCCACGGGTTGAGCGTGCCGTCGAGCGGGTTGACCAGGATCAGCGGTTCGTAGATCCACCGCGAGGCCGTGCGCGTGTTCGTCAGGTACGGGTTGAAGTTCTTCGTGAAGAACGGATTGCCCTTGTCGGCGTTGATGAGCATCGTGTCGGCGCCGATCGAGGGATCGGGCTGCGATGTGATCTGGATGCTGCATCCGCTGAGCACGACGGCCGCGGCCGCCAGACCTACGATCGCGGCTCTGCGCCAACGCCGGAGCGTGTGCTTCTTCGACACCCTGCCACCTCATGTCGTCTCTGTCATGAAGGACGTCACGTGGTCGGAACGCCCTGCGGACCCTGCCGCATGAGCGAGTGTAAGCGCATACATTTCTGCACTGCAACCCCTTGACAATGCACCGGACGGCGCGATTCCCTTGCCCTCACTGGCCTGGGAACGGTGCCATACGACCTCTAATCCGGTCTCCGCGAACTCTCTCTGAGGAGGATCTGCAGCGGCAGATGCACCACGAGCGGCTCGGCATCCGGACGCTCGAGCCGACGGGCGAGCACCTGCACGGCCGCGCGCCCGAGATCGATCATCGGCTGGCGGATCGTGGTCAACGGCGGCTGCGAGAGGGTGGCAGCCTCGATGCCGTCGAAGCCCGTCACCACCACGTCCTCCGGAACCCGCAGACCCGCTGCGCGGAACACCTCGAGCGCGCCGAGAGCCATCTGGTCGTTCGCCGCGACGAGTGCGGACGGTGTGGCCTGGGCGAGGATCTGCTCCGCCGCGCGGCGACCCGAGGCGCGGGTGAAGTCCCCCCTGGCCACGATCACATCGTCGAGCGATCGTCCGGCCTCCGCCACCGCTGCGGCGAACCCATCCCAGCGCTGCGCGCCGTCGGGAGAGTCCTCGGGACCGGCCAGGAAGGCGAGCGCGCCGTCTCGGGCCTGGGCGAGGACGTGGCGGGTCAGCTCGGCCATCGCCTCGGCGTTGCTGACCGTCACGTGGTCGTAGTGGTCGCCGCGGGGCGGGCCGGAGAGCACCACGACGGGGATGCGACGCGAGAGCCCGGCGAGCTCCTCCTCGGGCACGCTCTGCGCCAACACCATCAGTCCGTCGACCTTGCCGGCCATGCCGCGCACCGTCGCGCGGGAGGGATCGTCTCGTCCGACGCCGATCATCAGCACGAAGCCCTGCTTCCAGGCCTCCAGCTCCGCGCCGCGCAGCACCTCGTCGAGGAACAGCAGGGTGTGATGCTCCTCCCCCGGTTCGGCGGCATCATGCACGACCGTGAACGGTTGAGCTGCGGCAGCCCCAGGGCTCAGCACGTCGAGCGAGGGAGCCTCCTCTGCGGCGTCGAAGCCCGGGAAGTACAGGCCGAGCACGCCCGTCCGCCGCTCTGCGAGCCCGCGCGCACTGCCGCTGGGTACGTAGCCCAGCGCCGTGACGGCATCGAGGACCCGCTCCCGCGTGGCCGGACGCACGGCATCCGGCGAGCGCAGCACGCGCGACACGGTCGCGATGGACACACCCGCATGGTCGGCGACGTCGTACACCGTGGCTGTCTTCGGCATGCTTGCGCCCTCCCTCCCGTGTCGCCCCAGGCTACCCGTGGACTCAGCTAGTGGCGCGCCGGCAACAAGTCGGCGAGCTCACTCGCGGCGATCAAGAAAGAATTGCGTCGTCTCCAACCCGTGAACGTCTCAATCAGACCGACTCGCGTCGATACCACACTTGCGAACGCCCATCACGGCGCATCCAACCCGCGGGGGAGGGAAGCGCAGCAGTGCGTCCATATCCGGCGACTACCGTCACTGAGCGAGCGGAGCTCTTTCCACACAGCTCAGCGATCGCGGTGGCTGGCGACCACCCCCCGATCTCCTCATCTCGGATAGAAATCTTCAGATGTGTCAAGTCTCGAAGCCCCAAAATCCACTCCAGCGTGCTCGGAAGAATTTCTGAGCTAATTTCAAGCGACACAACAGATTCCCCACCAGAAATCGAAAGCGCCTGCCCAAACGTCGCTAGCGATACACGCTCGATCGCGGACGGAAGTACCAGCTTCCGCAATTCACCAAAGTACATGTGAAGATCACGGAGCGAGTCCGATGATGAAATACCCTCAATATCTCGAAGCGCGGGAGCATATGTGATCGCCAAGTCCTTCACTTTAAGAGATCCACTAACGCTCCTGAGCTCCTTGGCGGAGAAGAAGCGGACCACATCACTCGCGCCGTCACCAAGATGAAATTCAGAGAGCATGGCGCCAGAGATATCGAGATAGGACAACTTAACACTTCTGTGAAGCGCTGATATGTCCGCCAAATTTGCGCATCCAGATGTTGACAAAAAGCGAAGCGACCGGAATCGCTCCACACCATCGAGAGTCAGAAGAGATGAATTTCGAACTGAAATTGATCTCATCCCATCGTGGAATGGCAAAGAGTTGAAAGAAGCAATATCTTCTAGACCGGATACGTCCACGCCGTAGACTATTTCGGGCAATTTTGGCACGTCTTCAAGACGCTTAAAACGGCGCGGGAAGGCAGCGTACACACGAGTGGCGTTTGCCAGGACCGGGATCAACGAAATTTGGTCGGGGTCACTAAGTGTAATGTAACCATGCTCAAGAGGCGAGTGGGCGAGAATACGCCGAGCATACTCATCCGTATCGAATGCAGACCAGGCGCGAATAAGCTGGCGAGTGACAGTCACGCGCCGATCTGTTCGATAGTTTTCTAGCGAACGCAGAGCATTTTGGCCTCCGACCAGGCTCAAAGCCCGCACGCTGGCCGCAGCAGTCGAGGCCCGTTCATTCGAATATTTCCCAAGAAGAGGAGCAGCCAATTCACCCGCCGAGGCAACCGAATTCGCTTCAGTCATATTCTTCGGCGGAAGCACCTCACGCAACGCGACTTGAAGTTCATCACGAAGCTCACGCGGAAGTTGCGAGGACGTTTCCATGCACGCAATCGCCAGCAAGAAGAATCTATGTCGTTCATCAGGGGACTCTTCTCCTCTATATAGCAGGCCGCGTATCAACTGTTCGCGTTGTTCCGAATTCGAGTGGCCCGCCGCAAGTATTACGACTTCACGCCAATGATCGTCATGAGCTTGCAGCACAAGCTTATTGATGGAGTTTTCATCCACAAAGGCAGAGGCCGCCAAGTACTCGAGGAATGTCCGATGAACGAAATCAACCCTCCCTGCGATTGGTTCGCGCAACACGCCGCTTCGCTCCAACATAAAGTTCGATACCTCATGAGCGCCACTCTTGACACGATGCAATCGACCAACAGCTCGCTCGATGGCTTCATCAAACTCTTCTCGGGTGGCGTCTGCCGCACCGTTCTCGTGCATCCAAGCGGCAAAATAGCGCAATAGAATCTGGCGCTCAGTGAAATCAATCTCCACTTGAGACGGCTGCACTCTTCGATCGCTGTCTCTCTTGTGAATTAGCATTTCGAGTGCGGTCCGATACACGTCCATCCTGTTATTTGGAAGCGAGGACGCATTCTGAAGATGAAGGGCACAGATGAGCGCACATAGAAGAGGTGACGTGCTCAGCGCTCTGATAGGCGGCCGGTCCCGCACAATACCGAGGAGAGATCGCTCCGCATCGATAATATCCTGCTGTCGGTCAGGGTCGGTTACTTGACGCGCAGCTTCGTGCCAGTGGCTGATAAATGCCCTTATGTCCCCCGACTCCATTGGTAGCAGTTCAGCTTGACGAAAAGACTCTTCGTTGTTCCATTCTTTGGTAACTGCGGTGGTACGGGATGTAACCAAATATTTGTTTGATGGAAATTCGCGGATCAGTTCCAACACCCAGCTCCTCGTGTCCTCCCGCTCGACTTGGGGTATCTCATCCAAACCGTCGATCAGAACAGTGGCGTTGCCGGAGGCAAGAACGCGATGTGCCCATCCTGATGGCATCGCCTCTGCCAAGTTCGGGGCGACCTGCTCAACGAACTTCCCCGGCGTCGGCAAGGCGACACCAACGAAGCGCCGAAGCGGCACTATGAATGGAACGCGATTCTGCCAGTCTTGCGGAGCTGCTGTGCTTGTCTGGCCCGATACGGACGAGAGCGCAATCCACTGGATCAGCGTCGTCTTGCCGCTGCCGGCGCCCCCCGTAAGCAGCAGACGGTCTGTATCTGCGAGCAGCGTCTCGACCCGGAGCATATCTGTCGACTCGGCGCTGGGCCGCATCGACTTTGACTTATTATTTTGCGCTTTCGGCGTTGGCCTCGACGATGCTTCTCCGGGAAGGTCGGGGTCACCAGCACCGCGCTGATAGGGAGAAGCCGTCCGTCCTTCATCGACAGCCATCGAGATGTACGCGACCGACAACGGATAGGGGCGTCGAACTTCGTCGGCTGATGCCCCAAAGAGCTGTAGCTGTCCAGCGAATTCTCTAACGGAGTTTCGGTACTTATTCTCGAATCGCTGATCCTCCGAACCCGCACCCCACTCCCGCGGAACGGTCGACGCCGGCATCCCCTCGAGAATCTCCTGAGCCATTTCCGCAAGCCTAGAATGCCGACCCAGAATCTCCTGAGCTTCGTGAGTCGCGAATCCCGGCAATTGAACTGCGATGCTCGTGATGTAGCTCGCGCACTCCGAGATCAAGGTGTCGTAAACCCCTGCTCCGGCCTCGCTCAGCGCTGCGCCACGCAGGACTTCGGCCTCGTCCGTGCGAATAAACTTGGCAAGCCGTGCTGAATCGAGATCGACGCTGAGCATGTGACGCAGATCGAGTAACCCCGCCTTTTCTAGGATTTCCTGCGCCGCAAGCGCGGCCGCCTCAAGTTCATTCGCCTCGATACCTGCAACCTCGGCAGATAGGAAGGGACCTAACCGATCCGCGATCTGATCAGCCATTCGATCAGCTTGGCGACGAAGTTCACGCTTTGCAAGTTGTCCCTGAACACTGTTGCCAAGAATTCCGACAAGGTCGCTACCCAATGATTCCACTTCGGATCCACGAGTCCAAATTCGAAGGGTGAACTTAGCGGCCGCGATTCCCAGCGCTACACAGACAGCTTCCACTCGGTCTCTATCCAATCATCCGCAATTCAGCTGACACAACTTCCCGGAGGCGCCCATAGAGCTAAACGCTTCGCACTATTTCTAGCACCCCGAGTTACTGCGACTCTATAGGCGAGCGATCTCTAGCGCCGCCATGCGTCCAAGCTCGACAGGTCGCACTTGAGGCGTGGGCGGACGCCAGCGTTCGGCTTCACTCCTTTTGAGCGAGGACGCTCCTACCGGGGGCTCGCGGTCACTTCCCGCGGGCGGCGAGCGCGGCTTGGTAGAGGTCGCGCGAGGAGAGCCCGGAGAGTGCGGCGACCTCGGAGGCCGCCTCCTTCAGGCGGATGCCGTCGGCCACGAGCTTCTGCACCTGCGCGAGGGCATCCTCCGGGGAGGCGTCACGGTGCGGGGCACCCTCGACGACCACCACGATCTCGCCCTTCACGCCGTCCTTCGCCCAGGCGACGAGCTCGGATGCCGTGCCCCGGCGCACCTCCTCGTAGAACTTCGTCAGCTCTCGGCACACCGCGATCCGGCGCTCGTCGCCGAAGGCACCACCCATGTCGGCGAGCGAGGAGGCGAGACGGGCCGGTGACTCGAAGAACACCATGGTGCGCGGCTCGGAGGCCAGGGCACGAAGGGTCGAGCGACGCTCCCCCGGTTTGCGCGGAAGGAAGCCCTCGAATGTGAACCGATCCGTCGGGAGTCCTGAGATCGCGAGAGCCATCAGCACCGCGCTCGGGCCGGGGATCGCGGTCACGGTCACACCCTGCGCGACCGCCTCGGCGACCAGGCCGTAGCCGGGATCGCTGACCGTCGGCATGCCGGCGTCGCTCATCACCACCACGTCGGTCTCGACCGCGAGCGCCGCGAGCTCTGCCGCCTTCTGCTTCTCGTTGTGGTCGTGCAGCGCGATCAGCCGCGGCCGGTTGGCGATCTGCAGCGCCTGCAGGAGGCGTCCGGTGGTGCGGGTGTCTTCGGCGACCACGACCTCCGCGTTCTCGAGGACCTCGATCAGGCGACGTGAGGCGTCGCCGAGGTTTCCGATCGGGGTGGCAGCGAGGATGATCACCCGCTCAGCATAGGCGCGTTGTCTAGGCTGGACCGGTGACCGCGCCTGTGCCCCTGCTGCCTGCTCCCGAGGAGCGGCTGACACGATACGGGCAGCTGCGTGACCGCATCCTGCTCGATCCGGACTGGCGCCGCTCTGTGCGCTGGCTCGCCCCCCTGGTCGTCACCGCGATCGCCGCCGTCCTGCGTCTGATCAACATCGGCCACCCGCACCAGCTCGCGTTCGACGAGACCTACTACGTCAAGGACGCCTGGTCGCTGTGGACCCTCGGCTACGAGGGAACCTGGGGCGAGGGGGCGAACGACGCCTTCGTGACCCTGCAGCAGCTGCCGCTCTCGGAGCAGGGCTCGTTCATCGCGCATCCGCCACTGGGCAAGTGGCTGATCGCCCTGGGCATGGCGATCGGCGGGCCGGACAACAGCGCCGGCTGGCGCCTGGCGACCGCGCTGCTCGGCACGGCCTCCGTACTGCTCGTGTACCTGATCGCGCGGACGCTGAGCGGATCGATCGTGGTCGCCACGGTCGCCGGCACCCTGATCGCCCTCGACGGCCTGAGCATCGTGCTGAGTCGGATCGCCCTGCTCGACGGCATCCTGACGTTCTTCGTGCTGCTGGGCGTGCTGTTCGTCCTGCTCGACCGGCGACGGACGATCCCGCTTCTGGAGCGCAGGGCCCCCGAGGCCCCCGACCCGTTCTGGGGCCCGATCCTGTGGCGTCGTCCGTGGCTGATCGCCGCAGGACTCGCGCTCGGGGCGGCCTGCGCCGTGAAGTGGTCGGGCTTGTACGTGCTCGCCGCCTTCGGTCTCTACGTCGTGGTGACGGATGCCCTCGCCCGCCGCCGCGCCGGAGTGATCCTCTGGCCCACGGATGCCGCGTTCCGCCAGGGTCCGGTGTCGTTCCTGCTGCTCGTGTTCCCCGCGCTCGCGGTGTATCTGATCAGCTGGACCGGGTGGTTCGTGACCGCGGGAGGCTACGACCGACAGAGCGACGCGAACCCGCTCGTCGCACTGTGGAAGTACCACCAGTCGATGCTCGGGTTCCACGTCGGGCTGAACCGCGGGCACCCCTACGCGAGCCCCGCATGGGAGTGGCCGTTCTTGCTGCGCCCGACCGCGGTGTGGGTCGGCACGGATCCGGCGCTCTGCGGCGTCGACCACTGCATGGCGGTGATCTCCGCGGTGCCGAACCCGCTCATCTGGTATGCCGGCGTCGCCGCGGCCGTGTTCCTGCTGTTCCTCCTGGTGCGCGGCTGGGTGCGCCGTCAGCCGGTCGGACCGGAGATCAGCGTGCCTCTGGTGGGCCTCGCCGCCACGTACATCCCCTGGTTGCTGTTCCCCGAGCGCACGATCTTCCAGTTCTACACCGTGGTCATGGTGCCGTTCCTGGTGATCGCACTCGCGATGACGCTGCGGATCATCGCCGGGCGCCGAGAGGATGCGCTGCACCGGCGCCAGTCCGGCGAGCGCACCGTGCTCATCTTCCTCGTGTTCGTCGTGCTGGTCTCGGCGTTCTTCTACCCGCTGTGGGCCGGCATCAGCGTGCCCTACGACTTCTGGCGCCTGCACAACTGGCTGCCCGGCTGGGTCTGAGCCGCATCCTGAGCCGCGTCAGCGCGTGACGGGCTCGTCTCCGGCGACGTGCTCGACCAGAGGCAGCACCCGTCCGGAGAGATGCGTGCGCATCGCGATCGACGACGCCGTCCTTGCCACGCCCGGAACGAGGGCCACCCGGTCGAGCACCTCCTGCAGCTGCGTGGCGTCGCGGGCTACCAGCCGCAGCTGCATATCGCTGGCACCGGTGACCGTGTGCATGTCGACGATCTCCGGCACCGCGTCGGCGAGCGCGGTCGCGACATCGTCATGCCCGACCTTCTGATCGATCTCGACCAGGCAGAACGCGACGACACCGTATCCGAAGCCGCTCGGATCGATGCGTGGCACGATCGCCTCGATCACTCCCCCCTCGTGCAGGCGGGCGAGGCGGCTCGTGGCCGTGCCGCGGGCGATCCCCAGCCGCCGGGCGCACTCCAGCAGCGGCAGCTGGGGCGACTCGGTGAGCAGGCGGATGAGCTCGGCGTCGAGGCGATCGATACGCATGCCCCTACTCCTTGGCCACTCCGGCGCGCGCCATGCCCCGGGTGAGGCGGGCGACGACCAGCAGCGCCGCCGTGAGACCGAGCGTCAGCAGCAGTTGGATGCGGGCGGCCTGATCGATCATCGCCAGCGCGATGACGCCGGCGAGCAGCGCCAGGCACACCCACGACAGCCAGGGGAAGCCCCACATGCGCATCGGCATGTCGACACCGTCGCGGTCGGCACGTCGGCGCAGGATGATCTGCGCGAGCGCCGTCGCCGTCCAGATCACCAGCAACGTGGATCCGACCACGTTCAGCAGCGCGGGCAGCACCACATCGGGGAACGCCCAGTTCAGCCCCACCGTCACGAACCCGAATGCCACCGACGAGAGCACGGCCACGAACGGCACGCCCTTGATGCTCGTGCGGGTGATGTTCTGCGGGGCCAGACCCCGCTCGCCGAGCGAGAACGCCATGCGCGAGGCACCGTAGATGTTCGCGTTCATGGCCGACAGCAGCGCGACCACGACGATGAGCGACATGACGAGGTCGACGCCCGGTACATGCAGCGTGGCGAGCACGGCCGAGAACGGTCCGTCGAGCACGGCGGGCGAGTTCCAGGGCAGCACCGCGACGATCACGAAGATCGAACCGATGTAGAAGATCAGGATGCGCACGAGCACCTCGCGCACGATACGGCGGATGTTGCGCGCCGGGTCGTCGGACTCGGCGGCGGCGATCGCGACGACCTCGGTGCCTCCGAAGGCGAAGACCACGATGAGCAGCGCGGCGGCGATGCCGGTCATACCGTTCGGGGCGAATCCGCCGTTGTCGAAGAGGTTGCTGATGCCGGTCGCGGGCACTCCGGGGATCAGACCCACGATCGCGCACACGCCCACCACGAGGAACGCGATGATCGCGGCGACCTTGATGGCGGCGAACCAGAACTCGAAACGGCCGTAGTTGCTCACACCGAACAGGTTGACCGCGGTGAGGGCGACCACGAAGATCAGCACCCACACCCACGCGGGGATGCCTGGCACCCAGCCGGCGACGATGCCCGCTGCCCCCGTGGCCTCGGCCGCGATCACCACGACCAGCTGGATCCAGTACAGCCAGCCGACCGCGCTGCCCGCGCTGCGCCCCATCGCCTTCTGCGCGTAGGAGCTGAACGCACCGGAGCTCGGCCGCGCTGCCACCATCTCGGCCAGCATCGCCATCACCAGGATCACGATGCCCCCGGCGACCAGGTACGAGATCAGCACGGCGGGGCCGGCGAGACCGATCGCCTGTCCCGAACCGACGAACAATCCGGCGCCGATGGCACCGCCCAGGCCCATCATCGAGATCTGCCGGCGCGTGAGCCCCGGGTGCAGTCCCTTGGTCGTCGTCGTGGTGACGGGCACTTCGGTCATACGGTCGCCTCCTTGCGAGCGGAAAGGTCGGAGTTCGAGACGGATGCCGCCAGGGCGGCCTCCACCCGGTCGATGTCCTCGGCGGATCCGGAGGAGATGCGCACGCCTTCGCCCGCGAACGCTCGCGTGATGACGCCGCCCTCGCGCAGGAGCGTCTCGAGCTCCTCGGTGCGCTCCCCCGCGGGCACCCAGACGAAGTTCGCCTGCGAAGCGACCGCGGGCCAACCGGCAGCGAGGAGGAGTGCGTGCAGCCGGTCGCGCTCACGGACGACCTCGTCGATGCGGAGGGAGAGCTCGTCCTCGGCATCCAATGACGCGCTCGCCGCGATCTGGGCGAGGTCGGTCACACCGAACGGGACGGCGACCTTGCGCTGGTTCTCGGCGATCTCCGCCGGCGCGATGGCATAGCCGATGCGCAGGCCCGCCAGGCCGTAGGCCTTGGAGAACGTGTGCAGCACGGCCACGTGCGGGTGGCGGCGGAAGAGTTCGATCCCCGCACCGCTGGTCTCGGCATCGAAGTACGTGGTGCGATCGAAGTGCACATAGGCCTCGTCGATCACGACCAGCACGTCGTGCGGGACCGCCGCCACGAAGCTCTCCAGCTCGTCGGCGCCGACCACGGTGCCGGTCGGGTTGTTGGGGTTGCAGACGAAGATCAGCCGCGTGCGCGGTGTGATCGCGGCGAGCATGGCGTCGAGGTCGTGCACGTACTCCGGCGTCAGCGGCACGGCCACAGGAGTGGCGCCGGCGATCCGCACGAGCGACGGATAGGCCTCGAAGGACCGCCAGGCGAACATGACCTCGTCGCCGTCTCCGGCGACCGCATGGATCAGCTGGGCGGCGAGCTCCACGGATCCGGCGCCGACCGTGACCAGGCTCGGGTCGACGTCGTACCGCTCTGCGAGGCGGGCGCGCAGGGCCGCGGCACTCATGTCGGGGTACCGGTGGATCGATCCGAGTCGGTCGTGCACGGCATCGATCACCGAGGGAAGCGGCGGATGCGGGGACTCGTTCGACGAGAGCTTGGAGGCACCGGCGGGGGCCGAACGGCCCTGCCGGTAGGCGGGCACGGCATCGAGTCCGGCGCGGGTGGGGAGGGGCATCGGCAGAGCATCCTTGCTGTGATCCGGTGGCGGCGCAGGCGGCGCCTCTGTCGCGCAACAGTAGACCGGATGCGACGGCTGAGCAATCGGTGCAGCGAAAGGTGCGCATCGCGCGCAGTCGGAGGCGGTCAGCGTGCTCGCCGCTGTGCAGACTGTTCAGTCCACACGCGCCGTCGTCTCGGAGGTAGGCGATCACCGCGGCGTAGGCGTATCCGCACGAAATCGACCTACGCTGCAGCCTCCTCCTACCTCCGCACCGCTCTCAAGGGGTGGCAGCTACGATCGAGCGATGCCAGCCCCGTCCGGATTCGACTTCGTGATGCACGGTGACGACGTCGTCATCCGACACCACGGCGTGACCGCCATCGTGCTGCGGGGCGCGCGCGCACGCGACTTCCTCACCCAGGTCGAGAGCGGGGACGCACAGCTGCTGATGGCGCGCCTGACCGGGAACTACCGCCGAGGCAACGAGCGCACCGCGCGGCGGCATCCGCGCAATACGGGTTGAGTCGGAATCGGATCAGCGCTCCACCGAGAGGGAGCGCGGATCGTCGACCGGCAGACGACACACGAACGCGCGGCAGTCGTAGGCCAGCCCGTCTCCGCCCGCCTGTACCTCTCCCTTCCCCTCGAACAGCTCGAAACCGGCATCGGCGAAGGAACGCGCCTGCGCGGGGGTCACGGCAGCGACGATGTCGGCGTCGGCCCGGAGCGCCGCCGTGGCCAGCACACCGGTCGGGTTCTCGGTCACCACCACGAGCTGTCGAGGCGGATCGACCAGGCCAGCGGCCACACGCAGCAGGCTGCCATGGGCGAACGGCTGCTCCACTGCGCGCGCGGCATGGTCGCGGACCGCGCTGAGGGCCGCCTCGCGGTACCGCTCGCCCGCTCCGAGTCGCCACGCGGTCAGTGCTGCGGCCGCGGTCGCCGCAACACCGGACGGCAGATCACCGTCCGTCTGGTCGGGCGAAGCGGCGATGCCGTGCTCTGCGAGCACCGGATCGATGCGACTGCCGACGAGAACCTGATCCAGAACTTCTCGGGCGACCGATGCCCACGATGCTTCACCCGACGCGAGGGCAAGCGCGAACAGGCCGTCGGCGAGCAGCGCCAGATCCGCGTCCGTCGCGACGGCACCCGAAGCGACGCCGTCGAGCGAGGCCCGCACGAGCTCGCCGTCAGCGCCACGATTCACCCGTAGCACGGTCTCGGCAGCCTGCGCGGCCGCCGCGACCCACGACGGCTCGGCCAGGCGTGCTCCGGCACGGGCGAGCGCACCGATCGCCAGACCGTTCCAGCCGGTGATGAGCTTGCCGTCGACGGAGGGCGGTTCCAGACCCGTCCGCTCCGACACCGGACGCTGGTAGAAGCCGCCCTCGTCGCGGCGTCCGTCGATCCAGGACTCCGAGTCCTGCGCGGCGCCGAATCCGCCACCCGGTCGCCGCAACGACGCGAGCAGGAAGGCCGCGATCCCCCTAGCCGTTTCTTCATCACCGGCGTCGAGCGCGACCTCGAGCAGCTGGGCGTTGTCGGCCAGCATCCGCTCGTAGTGCGGCACGGTCCAGTCCCGCTGGGTGGCATAGCGGAAGAACCCACCGTCCGCATCGCGGAGGTCGGAGACGGCCATCGCGGCGAGCGCCCGCTGCGCCGAGCGGGCCGCGTCCGGCGCCTCCCGCACGACCAGCGGACTCTGTAGGAACCGCAGCGTCGTCGCGACCGGGAACTTCGGGGCACCGCCGTAGCCGCCGAACTGCTGATCCTCGCGCGCGGCGATCGCCTCGGCGGCCGACGCCAGGGCCGCCGCAGCGGGCAGGTCCGTCGGCGTCGACTCCGCGGCCCGCAGGAGGGCGTCGGACACGGCATCCGCCGACTCCTCGGCCTGTGTGCGTCGCTGCGTCCATGCCTCGCCGACCGCCGCCAGCACCTCACGGAACGAGGGCAGCGGCGGCCGCGCGTCCGGAGGCCAGTAGGTGCCGGCGAAGAAGGTGCGCCCTCGAGGGGTGGCGAACACGGTGAGGGGCCACCCGAGGTTCTGCGTGAAAGCGGAGGCCGCCGCCATGTAGGCGCCGTCGACGTCGGGGTGCTCCTCGCGGTCGACCTTCACCGCGACGAAGCCACCGTTCATGACGGCCGCGATCTCCGGGTCCGCGAACGACTCCCGCGCCATCACATGGCACCAGTGGCAGGTCGAGTAGCCGATCGAGATCAGCAGGGGCACATCACGGCGTTGTGCCTCGGCGAACGCCTCCGGGCCCCAGGGGTACCAGTCGACGGGGTTGTCGGCGTGCGCCCGCAGGTACGGGCTGAGCGTGTCGGCGAGCCTGTTGGTCATCCCCTCACGCTACGCCGCCGGGGTGGCGACGGGGCCGTCAGCCGACCAGCAGTTCGACCGGACGCGACGCCGCGTAGCCGACCAGCGGCAGCGCCCGCTCGGCGGCGAGGTCGATGCGCGCGCGCAGCACGTCGGAGACGATCTCGTAGCGATCGAAGTCGGTGTCGCTCGCGTACACGCCCAGCGGCAGCGTCAGCGCCTGGAAGAAAGCGAAGAGAGGACGCAGCTGGTGCTCGATGATGAGCGCGTGGCGTTCACCTCCCCCGGTGGCAGCCAGCAGCACGGGCTTGCCGACCAGGTCGTACTGGCCGACGAAGTCGAAGAGGTGCTTGAACAGCCCCGTGAATGAGGCCCGGTAGACGGGGCTTCCGACGATCAGCAGGTCGGCGGCCTCGATGGCCTGGAGCTTCTCCTCGACCTCGGGCGGCAGCTGGTCGCGCCGCAGCGCTCCGGACAGCCGGGGCCCGATGTCGGTCAGCTCGATGATCTCCACGTCGACCTCGGCACGCTCGGCCACCGCCTCGGCGATGGCGCGGACGAGGGCGGTGGTCTTGCTCGGCTCGTGCAGGGATCCCGACACGGCCACGACGCGGTAGCGAGCTGTCATGTGTCCGACGGTACCCACGACGACGCCCCGTGTCGCGGGGAGCGACACGGGGCGTCATGTGCGATCTGAGACGTCAGTTCACGTCGTCGGGGTGCGCGCCGACACGACCGGAGCCGTCGAGCGGGTCGAGCGCGTCGATCGCCGCGATCTCGGCATCCGTGAGGGCGAACCCGAAGACGTCGAGGTTCTCGCGCAGGCGCTCGGCCCGCACCGACTTCGGGAACACGATGATCCCCTTCTGCAGGTGCCAGCGCAGCACGGCCTGCGCGGGCGTGACGCCGTGCGCCGCTGCCGCCTCGGCGACGGCAGGGGTGCCGAACAGGTCGTACTTGCCCTGGCCGAGCGGGCCCCAGGCTTCGATGCGGATCCCGTGCTCGTCGGCCCAGGCGACGACCTCGCGCTGCTGGTATGCCGGGTGGAGCTCGATCTGGTTGACCGCGGGGACGACTCCGGTCTCGGCCACGACGCGCTCGAGGTGCGGCACCAGGAAGTTCGAGACGCCGACGCTGCGGGTCAGCCCGGCCTCGCGCAGCTCGACGATCTTCGCGAAGGCGTGCACGTAGTCGTCCTTGGCCGGGGTCGGCCAGTGCACGAGGTACAGGTCGACCGTGTCGAGGCCGAGCTTCTCGAGGCTCTCACCGATGGCCGCACGCGGCTCCTCGTCGTGGTGACGGTCGTTCCAGAGCTTGGTGGTGATGAACAGTTCGTCGCGGGCGATGCCGGATGCCGCGATCGCCGCGCCCACGCCCTCCTCGTTGCCGTAGATGGCGGCGGTGTCGATGTGCCGGTAGCCGATCTCGAGTGCCTCGCTCACGGCACGCTCGGTCTCGGCCGGCGGCACCTTGAAGACGCCGTAGCCGAGCTGCGGGATGGAGTTGCCGTCGTTCAGTTCGAGTGCAGGAATGGTCATGCCTCCACCCTACGACCTGTGATGACAGGTGCGATCGGACGGTGACGAAACATCTCCTCGGATGACGTCAACGCAGCGGCACGGCGGCCATCTTGGCCGCGCTCCACCCCACCAGGCGCTCGAGCGGTCCCCGGCCGACGAACATCGACCACAGGGTCGTGGCCACGAGCAGTCCGATCGCCATGACCGCCCAGAAGACGTTGCTCGTGAAGTACCCGCCCGGTCCCGCGAGCAGCGCGATCACGAGCACATGACCGCTGTATGCCGACAGCGGCATGGACCCGAGTGCGCCCAGAGGGAGCAGCGGCCAGCGCAGCGGACGGCTGAGCAGGATGCACAGCGCGATCACGGCGAGGGCGAATCCGCCGGAGCCGAGGATCTCTGCGGTACCTCCGCTGTGCGGTTCGACGGAGAGGAACGCGCGGAGAGCGGATCCCAGGGGATCGGCTTCGGCGAGCGACTGCGGGTAGGTCTCCCAGCCGTTAGGCAGGATCTCCTCCGCAGAGGAACTCTCCGGGAGGATGCTCATGTCGCTCGCCCCAGAGGAGCCGGAGCTCCACGAGAAGCCGGCGCTCGAGCCTGCGGCTCCTGTCGCAGGGCCCAGCGCACCGAGGCCGTAGCCCGCCGCCGCGAGCAGCACCCCGACACCGAGTGCCACGGCGGCTGTGCGCACCCGGTCGACACGCAGACGCCCGAGCGCCATGCCACCCAGCACGAACGCCATCCACACGGTGATCGGGTAGGTCCCGTACAGCACGAAGCCGATCCCGGCCCCGTAGGGGTTCAGCGTCACGGCGCCGAGGAAGGCGAGCAGAGCCGGGCCCACGAGCGCCAGCACCCCGGAGGCGACCAAGAGCTGCCACACCCGCCAGCGCAGGAACGGGATGACGGCCACGTACAGCAGCCCGTAGAGCGTCAGGATCACGGCGATCGGAGTGTTCAGCATCTCGAGCACCAGCCCGATCACGAAGATCACGGCTCCCCTACCGATCAGATTCAGCCGGATGCTCGGGATGCGCTCGCGGTCGGGCAGGCTGCTGCGCCCTGTCATCAGCGCGATCGAGACGCCGGCGAGCACCGCGAACAGGATCGAGGAGCGTCCGTGCACCAGGTCGGTCCAGGTGGAGGGATCGAGCCACTGGAACGGCTCTGTCTCTCCGATGTGCGCACCGGCCATACCGAGGATCGCGAGGCCACGGGCGATGTCGAGACCGAGGATGCGGGGCGGCCGTCCGAACTCTCGGATCCACTGAGCAGGGCGAAGTGCGATGGTCACTCGATGATCGTAGGGGCGAATCGCGGCATACGATGGAGGGCTATGTCCACACCCGTGATCTCGTACCCCCCGGAGCTGCCCGTCAGCGCCGCCCGGCAGGAGATCGCCGACGCCATCCGCGACAACCAGGTCGTGATCGTCGCGGGTGCCACAGGCTCGGGCAAGACGACCCAGCTGCCCAAGATCGCGCTCGAACTCGGCCGCACGCGCATCGCGCACACGCAACCGCGACGCCTGGCCGCCCGCACCATCGCGGAGCGCGTCGCCGAGGAGCTGCAGGTCGAGCTCGGCACGCTCGTCGGCTACAAGGTGCGCTTCACCGACAAGGTCTCCGATGCCACGCGCATCGCGCTGATGACCGACGGCATCCTGCTCAACGAGATCCACCGCGACCGACTGCTCACCCGCTACGACACGATCATCATCGACGAGGCCCACGAGCGCTCGCTCAACGTCGACTTCCTGATCGGCTATCTGGTGCGGATCCTTCCGGAGCGCCCCGACCTCAAGGTGATCATCACCTCGGCCACGATCGACCCGCAGAGTTTCGCGAAGCACTTCGCCCCTTCGACAGGCTCAGGGACCCAGGCGACAGGCTCAGGGACCCAGGCGACAGGCTCAGAGAACCAGGGCGATCCGGCACCGATCATCGAGGTCTCCGGCCGTACGTACCCGGTGGAGATCCGCTACCGGCCCCTGATCGACGACTCGGAAGAGACGGATTCCCCTTCATGGGTCCCTGAGCCTGTCGAAGGGCCGGAGGACGAGGTCTCCGCGATCGTCGCCGCACTTCGCGAGCTCGACCGAGAAGCTCCGGGCGACGTGCTGGTGTTCCTCCCCGGTGAAGCCGAGATCCGTGACGCTGCGGATGCGGTGCGGGGCGCCTACGCCCACGACCGCTCCCCCACCGAGGTGCTGCCGCTGTTCGGTCGTCTGTCGGCCGCCGAGCAGCACCGGGTCTTCGAGCGCAGCCGCGTCGCCGGAGTGCGGCGCCGCGTGATCCTGGCCACCAACGTCGCCGAGACGAGCCTCACGGTGCCCGGCATCCGCTATGTGATCGACACCGGGACCGCCCGCATCTCCCGCTACAGCAACCGCTCGAAGGTGCAGCGCCTGCCGATCGAGGCGATCTCGCAGGCCTCGGCGAATCAGCGCTCCGGACGCGCCGGCCGCACCAGCGACGGCATCGCGATCCGGCTGTACTCCGAAGAGGACTTCGACCGCCGCCCGGAATACACCGAGCCCGAGATCCTGCGCACCTCGCTGGCTTCGGTCATCCTGCAGATGCTGTCGCTGGGCTTCGGCGACATCGCGGCGTTCCCCTTCCTCACCCCGCCCGACTCCCGCGGAGTGAAGGCCGCGTTCGACCTGCTGACCGAGCTCGGCGCGGTCGAACCGTCTCGTCGGGACGGTTCCCCGCGCCTCACCCGCACGGGCCGCGACATCTCGCGCATGCCGATCGATCCCCGGTTCGCGCGGATGCTGATCGAGGCCGGCCGCCCTTCGACGAGCTCAGGGACCCAGGGCGCCAGCGTCACGCGCGACGTGCTCGCGATCGTGTCGGGCATGACCATCCAGGATGTGCGGGAACGCCCGGAGGAGCGCCGCGAGGAGGCCGACCGGCTGCACGCGCGCTTCGTGGATCCGACCAGCGATTTCCTGACCCTGCTGAACCTCTGGAACCACCTGCGCGAGCAGCAGCGCGAGCTCGGATCCAGCGCGTTCCGCCGACTGTGCCGCGCCGAGCATCTGAACTATGTGCGGGTGCGGGAGTGGTTCGACGTGCACCGGCAGCTGCGCACGCTCGTGAAGTCGCCGGAACGCCAGGGCGGCGACACCGGAGCGAGCGATCCCGATGCGATCCACCGCGCTCTGCTGTCCGGTCTCCTGTCGCAGATCGGCATCCTCGATGAGCGCAGCGCGCCCACCGGCAAGTCCCATTCCCCCGCGAAGGACCCGAAGCGCCGCATCGCGGAGTATCGCGGCGCCCGCGGCATCCGGTTCTCGATCTTCCCCGGCTCTGGTCTGCGCAAGAAGAGTCCGCCGGCCGTCATCGCCGCCGAGATCGTCGAGACGTCGCGCACCTTCGCCCGCACGGTCGCCGCGATCGACCCGGCCTGGGCGGAATCGCTCGCCAGCGATCTTGCCAAGCGCCAGGTCAGCGAGCCGCACTGGTCGAAGGATGCCGGCGCCGCCGTCGCCTTCGAGAAGGTGACGCTGTTCGGGCTCGAGATCGTCCCGCGTCGGCGCGTGCAGTTCGCACGCATCGACCGGGCGGCCTCGCGCGAGCTGTTCCTGCGCCATGCGCTCGTCGAGGGCGAATGGGACCCGACGCGCATCGACAAGCGCGTCAGCGCCTTCTGGCGCAGCAACGCCGAACTGCGCAAGCGTCTCGAGAAGCTCGAGGAGCGGGAGCGTCGCCGCGACATCCTCGCCGGCGACGAGGCCGTGTACCGCTTCTACGACGAGCGCATCCCCGCGGACGTCTTCGACGTGCGCTCCTTCGAGGCCTGGTGGCGGGAGGCGATGCAGAGCACGCCCAAGCTGCTCGTGATGCGCGAGGGCGATCTGCTCGACGACGAGGAGCGGGCCGATCAGAGCGAGTTCCCGACGCGCTGGACGCAGGGCGACCAGGTGCTCGGTCTCGCCTACCGCTTCGAACCCGGCGCCGCCGACGACGGCGTGAGCGTGGTCATCCCCCTCGCGCTCCTCGCGCAGGTGGAGGACCGCGGCTTCGACTGGCAGGTGCCTGGGCTTCGCGCCGAGCTGATCACCGGCCTGCTGCGCGCGCTCCCCAAGTCCATCCGGCGGCACGTGGTGCCCGCGGCGGACTGGGCCGAGAAGTTCGGCGCCGAACTCGCGGGCGAGGGCCCGGAGTCGCACGGCGGTCTGCCCGCACGCACCCTGAAAGAAGCGCTCGCGCGGCTCATCCAGCCCCTCGCGAACCAGCTCGTCTCGGCGGCGGATTTCGAGGAGGAGCGGGTGCCCGCGCACCTGCGCATGAACTTCCGCGCGGTCGACGAGCGTGGGAGGACGGCCGGTACCGGCCGCGACCTCACCGCGCTGCAGCAGCAGCTCTCCGACCGTGCCCGCAGCAGCGTCGCCCGTTCGATCGCCGCCCCTCCACGGCCTCGCGGCGGTGCGAAGGAGGCCTCGGCGTCGGTGGCAGCGGCATCCGCGCGCGGCCCCATCGAGCAGGACGGCCTGACCGCGTGGACGTTCGGCGACCTCCCCGAGGTGCTCGACACCCGCGTCGCCGGCGGCGTCGTGCGCGGCTACCCGGCGATCGTCGACCAGGGCAAGACTGCGTCGGTGCGCGTGGAGTCGACAGCGGATGCCGCGGCTGCCGCGACCCGCGACGGCGTGCTGCGGCTGGTGCTGCTCGCGGTGCCGTCACCCTCGTCGTACGTGCAGGAGCACCTCACGAGCCAGGAGAAGCTGGCGCTCGCCGCCTCGCCGTACTCCTCGGCCGCGGCACTGATCGAGGATTGCCGCGCCGCGGTCGCCCGCGCGGTCATCGACGCTTCGACAGGCTCAGCGACCGGCGAGGGACGCGGCGTCGTCCGCACCGAGGCGGAGTTCACCCGCGTGCGCGATGCGGTCTCCGCCGCCCTGGTCGACGACCTGTTCGCGTGCGTCTCGCTGGTCGCCCGCATCCTCACCTCGTCGCGCGAGGTCGAGCGGGGCATCAAGTCACAGAACTCGCTCGCGCTGCTCGGGCCGCTCAACGACATCCGCACGCAGCTGTCCGGCCTCCTGCATCCCGGTTTCGTCTCTGCGGCGGGCGTCGAACGCCTCGCGCACTTCCCGCGCTACCTCGCCGGCATGCTCGACCGTCTGAAGATGCTCGCGAGCGAACCGGGCAAGGACCGCGCCCGCATGACGGAGTTCGAACGCATGGCGAAGGCATACGAGGATGCCGGCGGCACGATCCCCCTCGCTCCAGGAGTTGCGGCCCCGCTGGTCGAGACGCGCTGGCTACTGGAGGAGTATCGGATAAGCGTGTTCGCGCAGCGACTGGGCACCGCGCAGCCGGTGTCGCCGCAACGCATCCTGAAGGCACTCGCCGGACGCTGATCCACGGCGGGTAGCCTGGCAGCATGGCTCGCGCGATCGTCTACACCGAAATCGGCTCCCCCGACGTTCTGCACCTCAGCGAGGTGCCCGACCCCATCGCCGGTGACGGCGAGGTCGTGGTGCGCATCGAGGCGGCGGGAGTCAACCCGATCGACGCCAAGATCCGGGGCGGCAAGCGCCCCTCACCGCCCATCACCGAGCCCCGTCCGGTCGGCTTCGACGGGGCGGGCGTGATCGACTCGATCGGCTCCGACGTCGACGACTACTCCGTGGGCGATCGCGTCGCGATCCGCGACACCGTCGGCACCTACGCCGACCTGCTCCGCGTCCCGGTCGCGAACCTCGCGCCCCTCCCCGACTCCGTGACCGCGGCTGAGGGCGCCGGCATCGGCATCCCGGCCGGCACCGCGTACCAGGCGCTGCGCTCCCTCGCCGTCACCGCCGATGATGTGCTGCTCGTGCACGGCGGCTCCGGATCCGTCGGTCAGGCAGCCGTGCAGTTCGCGGTCGCATGGGGTGCGACCGTGATCGCGACCGCCAGCCCCGCCCGCCACGATCAGCTGCGCGAACTCGGCGCGATCCCCGTCGCCTACGGTGATGGTCTGCTCGAGCGCGTGCGCGAGGCCGCACCTGAGGACGTCACGGTGGCGCTGGACTGCGCGGGCACGGACGAGGCGATCGAGACCTCGCTGGCACTCGTCGCCGACCGCGACCGCATCGCGACGATCGTGCGGGGGCCGGATGCCGCGTCGTTCGGCATCCGCGCCTTCTCCGGGGGTTCGCCGGCCCCGTTGACCGCAGAGGAGCTCGCGTGGCGTGCCGAGGCGCTCCCGGCGACGATCGCCCTGCTCGCCTCCGGCGACTTCACGATCGAGCTCGGCCCCGAACTGCCTCTCGCCGAAGCGGCGCAGGCCCACGAGCTCGTGGAATCCGGCGCCGCCTCGGGCAAGATCGTGCTGATCCCCTGACCTGATCAGGTCAGGACACCAGGCCTGATCAGGCGGGGGCCACCGGTCGCCCGATCGACAGCATCAGCCGGTTGGCCCAGTTGAAGAACGCGGCGCCGTGGATGACGTCGGCGATCGCGAGGTCGTCGAGCCCCACCGCACGCAGTCGCGTGATCTCCGCCTCGCCGAACGCGCCGGGGGTGTCGGTGAGCGCGACCGAGGCCGCGACGATCGCGTTCCACCGCTCGCCGAGCTCCGCGTCCACTCCCTCGTCGAGCAGCGCGTCGACCTCATCGACCCGCTTGCTGTAGTGCGCCGCGAAGCGCGAGTGCACCGAGGCGCAGAACACGCAACCGTTGCGCCGCGACGCCGCCGTCGCGGCGAGCTCGCGGTCGGCGCGCGGAAGCCCCTCGGCCACGTTGTAGAAGATGTCCTTGTCGACCAGCGTGCGCGCCTTCAGCACCTCGGGATCGCGGGCGAGCAGCCGGAAGTAGTCGTTCTTCGCGCGGGCGGCGTCGACCAGCCCGTCGTAGTGGCGCTCGGTCAGCTCCTCCTCGGCGAGCGGAGCCAGGTGCGGCGTCCACCCGACCTCGGCGCGGGTGAAGGCGTGCGGGTGCGGGGCGTCCTGGTGCAGGAGCGCGGTCTGCGCGTCGGTCATGCTGCCTCCTCCTCGGCATCGATTCCCGCAGCGATACCGGTCGCGGCGAGCACGCGCAGGCCTGTGACCACGCGCTGTTGGAAGGCCAGGAACGACACCAGCTGCGAGAGCGTGACGATCCCGTCAGCCGACCACCCGGCATCCAGCAGATGCCCGAGGTCGGCGCCTGAAGCTTCGCGGGGCCGCAGCACCAGCAGGTGCGTGTGCGCGAGCGCGGCGGCGAGACGCTCGCCGAGTGCCGCAGTGACCGCATCCGACGGCGCGTATCGCTCGCCCTCGGTGTTCTCGTCCTGCAGGCCGAGCTCGGTGTAGGAGCCGAACGGTCCGCTCGTCGCCGCAGCAGCCGCCTCGGAGAGCACGACGCCCGCCCGTACCGGGTCTGCCCGCCGTGCGCGATCGGCGTAGAACGCGGCTGTCTCGTCGGTGCTCCCGGCGAGGCTCGTCGCGAAGGCCGCGATCAGCTCGCGCTCCTGCTGCGAGACGTGCTCCACCGAGACCGGCTGGAAGAGGGCGTCGAAGCTCGCCTGCAGCTGCTCCCTCGTGACAGGGCGCCGACGGCGCAGGGCGTCCAGCTCTGGCGTCACCCCCGCGATCTGATCGACGATGTCGTGTGTCATGCCTTCTCCTTGAGTGTGGGGTTCACGGTGTAGCCGAGGGCCGGGGCGACCTGATCGGCGAAGAGCTCGATCGAGCGGAGCACCTGTTCGTGCGGCGCATCCACCGAGTGCACCTGGAAAGCCACCTCGGTCGCGCGCTCGAGCGTGGCATCAGCGGCGAGCGACTCGGCGACCTGCTCCGGCGTCCCCAGATGCGTGTCCAGTGCGGCGATCAGCTCCTCGATGCTGTCGTCGCCGGGGATCGTCTGCCCCTGACGCCGGAAGCCCTCGGCCGCTCGACGCAGTCCGATCTCGGCGTAGCGCAGCGCCTCAGCGCGATCGTCGGCGACGAAGACCGTGCGCGAAGCCGTGATCCGCGGAGCGATGCCGTCGGGCAGGGCATCGAGGTACGCGTCGATGATCGGGTCCTGCAGCGCCGAGAGCGGTGCATGCAGTGCCTCGGCCGCACGCGGCTGTGTCCGCGAGAGCAGCAGCCCATGGCCGTGCGCACCGGCGCGGTGGCCGCCGGGAATCGAGAACGTCGCCTGCCAGATGCGCTCGTCGAGCGTAGAGGCGTCCGGGTAGAGGGCGTTGCCCTCGCCGATGTCGCGGCCTCCCAGCGCATCGAGCAACACACCGAGCTTGCGGTCGTAGGTGACGGCTTTCTGACGCACGTCCTCCCCGAAGGGCGAGAACGACGAGGGGGTGCCGCCGCTGCCGAGACCGAGATCCAGGCGGCCGCCCGAGAGCAGATCGGCGACCGTCGCGTCCTCCGCGACCCGCACCGGGTCTTCGATCGACAGCGTGATCACTCCGGTGCCCAGACGGATGCGGGAGGTCTGCGCCGCGACGTTCGCGAGGAACACCAGCGGAGAGGGAAGACCACCCTCAGCGGCATGGAAGTGGTGCTGCGCGACCCAGGCACGGCCGACGCCGTGTCGCTCGGCGTGCTGGATCTGCGCGGTCGCCAGAGCGTAGCGCTCTGCGGGCGCGGCATCGTCGAGCAGTCGCGTGAAGAACGCGATGGACGGTGCACTCATCGGGAGACCTCCGTTCGTCCGGGAACCGCAGCGAGCAGCTCCCTGGTGTAGTCGTGCTGCGGGGCGCGGAAGAGCTCTTCGGTGACCCCTTCTTCGACGATCCGGCCGCGGCGCATGACCGAGACCGTGTGGCTGATCCTCCGCACGACCGCGAGGTCGTGCGAGATGAACAGGTAGGTGAGCCCGAGCTCGTCCTGCAGCGAGGTGAGCAGCTCGAGGATGCGGGCCTGCACCGTCACATCCAGCGCCGACACGGCCTCGTCGAGCACCACGATCTCGGGATCGATCGCAAGAGCGCGGGCGATCGCGACGCGCTGGCGCTGACCGCCTGAGAGCTCGCGCGGGGTGCGCTGAGCCACGTCCACCGGGAGCGAGACCCGGTCGATCAGGGCGAGAGCGCGCTGCTGCCGCTCCGCGCGCGAACCCACACCGAAGTTCTGCAGGGGCTCGGCGATGATGTCGACGATCTGCTGGCGCGGGTCGAGCGAGGCGAACGGGTTCTGATAGACGAGCTGGATGCGGCGGCGCAGTGCACGCAGCTGCTTTCCCGATGCGGTGGTCACATCGTCGCCGTCGACCTGGATCGATCCGGCGTCCGGCCGGTGGAACCGTGTCACGAGACGTGCCGTGGTCGTCTTACCCGACCCTGACTCCCCCACCAGCGCGTGCGTCGTGCCTCTGCGCACACGGAACGACACGTCGTCCACCGCACGGAAGCGCTCCCGACCGCCGACTGAGAACTCCTTGACCAGGCTGTCGGCCACGATCGCGTAGGGGTTCTCGGCGGCGACCGCTGCCGCGTCCCGGAGGAACGGGGGTGCTTCCGGACGACGGAATCCGGTCGTGAACGCCGGCGCGTCTGCGAGCAGCTGCCGCGTGTAGCCATCGCTCGGCGCAGCCAGCACATCCGCGCTCGAGCCCTGTTCGACGATGCGACCGTCTTTGAGCACGACCAGGCGCTGCGCACGGTCGGCGGCGACGCCCAGGTCGTGGGTGACCAGCAGGATGCTCGTGCCCTCCTCCTGGCGCAGTTCGTCGAGCAGGTCGAGCACGCGCCGCTGCACGGTCGCGTCGAGTGCACTGGTCGGCTCATCGGCGATCAGCAGCCGCGGCCGCAGGGCGATCGCGGTGGCGATCAGCACCCGTTGACGCATGCCGCCGGACAGCTCGTGCGGATACTGCCGCGCCCTCAGGTCGGGGTCGTCGATGCCGACACGGTCGAGCAGTTCGATCGCCCGCGCGCGCCGGGAGCGGCGGTCACGGTGCCCGTGCAGCCGGAGGATCTCCTCGACCTGAGCCCCGATCGGGCGCACGGGGTCGAGCGAGGTGGTCGGATCCTGCGGCACCAGACCGATCTCCGGGCCGCGGATGCTGCGCAGCGCGCGATCCGACCACCCCGCGATCTCCAGTTCGCCGAGGCGCACACTGCCGCCCTCGACGCGCCCGCCGGCCGGCAGCAGCCCGAGCAGGGCGTGCGCGGTGGTGGACTTGCCCGACCCCGACTCCCCCACGAGGGCGAGGGTCTCCCCCTCGCCGATCTCGAACGAGACGCCGTGCACGACATCGCGTCGCCCGGCGCGGGTGGCGTACGAGACCCGCAGGTCATCGACGGCGAGAACACTCATCGTGCGGCCCTTCCGATCCGGTGGCTGATGCGGTTCGCGCTCAGCACGACCGCCACGACGACGAGACCGGGCAGTGCGGTCAGCCACCACGCCGTCCCGATGTAGTTGCGGCCGTCGGCGATCAGGAGGCCCCATTCCGGGGTGGGGGGCGGTGCGCCGTAGCCGAGGAAGCCGAGCGTCGAGATCGCCAGGATCGCGGTGCCGAACTGCAGGGCGGCGAGCGCGACGATCGGGGTGAGCGAATTCGGGAGCACGTGGCGGCGCAGCACCGTGAAGAAGGTGGCACCACTGCCGTAGGCGGCCTCGACGTACTCGGTGCGGCGCACGCGCGCGACCTCGGCGCGCATGAGCCGGGCGAAGGCCGCGATGCTGCCCAGGCCGACCGCGATCGCCGCGTTCACGGTGCCGAAGCCGAGCAGGATGATCACCGACAGCGAGAGCAGCAGGCCGGGGATGGCCAACAGCACATCGACGATCCGCATCAGCACGTCGTCGACGACGCCGCCCAGCGCCCCCGCGATCGCCCCGAGCAACGTGCCGAGCGCGAGCCCGACGGTGACGGCGATGAGCGCTCCCGAGAGCGAGTGCACCGCGCCGTGCACGACCCGGCCGAACAGGTCGCGGCCCAACGTATCGGTGCCGAACCAGTGCGCTGCGCTGGGCGGGAGGAGCTTGTCTGCGGGCGTTCCGGTCAGCGGGTCGCCCGGGGCGAACACCCCGGGGATGAGCGCCCAGAGCACGGCGAGCGAGACCACAGCGACCGCGAGATACAGGCCCCAGGAGCGCCCACGCAGCCGGCGGACCCTCCGTGGGGCATCTGCCGCCGCGTCGACGGGCACGGGCGTATCCGCGTCCGTGGTCGGACGGGGAGTGAGAACGGGGACGGTCATGCCGACACCTCCTGGAGGGTCGTCGTCTTCGGAGTGGTGGCCGGGGTCGATGCGCGGGCGACACGGCGCTGCCGCGGATCGATGAGCGGTGTCACGAGGTCGACCGCGAAGCTGATCAGCACGAACCCGAGCGCCGAGAGCAGGACGACGCCCTGAAGCACAGGGATGTCCTGATTCGACACGGCCTGCTCGGTGAGGCGTCCGATGCCGGTGCGCCCGAACACCGTCTCGGTGACGACCGCGCCGCCCACGAGCTCACCGAACAGCACACCGGCGATCGTCAGCGTGGGCAGTGTCGCGTTGCGGGCGACCGACCTGGTGAGCACCCAGAGCGGCGGCGCTCCCTTCGCGCGGACGACCGTGATGAACGGTTGCGCCTGCACCTGGTCGACGGCGCGGACCAGTACCTGGGCGAGTGGCGCCGAGATCGGCACTGCGAGTGTCAGCACCGGCAGGATCAGCCCGCTCACCGGGTCGGCACCGACGATCGGCACCCAGCCGAGCCCGAACGAGAACACCTGGATCAGCAGAATGCCGAGCCAGAACACCGGCACGGCCACGAAGAGGCCCGGCACCTGCCGCAGTCCGTCGCGCAGCCAGGCGAAGGGGGCGAGAGAGGAGAGCCCGGCGATGAGGATCGCGATCAGGAGCGCGACGACCAGTCCGAGTGAGGCGAGCAGGAGTGTGGCGGGCAGCGCCTCGGACAGCATCGTCAGCACCGGTGTGCCGAACTGCGTCGAGTACCCGAAGTCGCCGGCCAGGAAGCCGAGTCCGGCGTGCACGTACTGCTCCCACCAGGGCAGATCGGCGCCATAGGTGGCGCGGATGCTGTCGAGCTGCTCCGGCGACAGCCCGAGGCTCGGATCCGCGAACTTGATCAGTATCGCGTCGCCCGGCAGCAACTGGAGCAGGAAGAAGGTGGCCGTGAAGGCCGCGATCAGAACGATCGCAGCCTGCCCGGCTCGTCGGAGGACGAAACTCATCAGTGATCCGTGTGCATCAGTGATCGGCGAGCCAGACGCCGGAGAAGGTCGGACGACCCACCGACTCGAAGGCGACGCCCTGCACGTAGGTGGCGGCGCCGTAGACCTGCGGCTCCTCGAACAGCGGGATCACGTACGCCTGCTCGGCGATGTAGTCCTGCACGGCCTGCGAGGCGGCGATGCGCTTGTCGGCATCGGGCTCGGAGGCCACGGCGAGGAGCAGCTCGTCGAGCTTCGCGTCCTGCGAGATCAGCACGTCACGGTTCTTCGTGAAGTACTGGCTCTTGATCACATCGAGATCTGCACGGCCGACCATCGAGTGGTAGAAACCGGTCTTCAGCGGATCGCGGGTGTCCTCTGCGGCGCTTCCGGCGTCGCCGGGCTTGACCTGCAGCTCGACGCCGACCTTCGCCAGCTGCTGGGCGACGAGTTCGAGCGTCTGCTTCGACAGCGGCTGCGGCTTCGCCTCGTAGACAGTGATCGACAGGCGCTCCCCGTCCTTCTCGCGGATGCCGTCGGATCCGGGAACCCATCCGGCCTCGTCGAGCAGCTCGGTCGCTTTGTCGGGGTCGTAGACGTAGTGCTCCGACTCGTCCTTGTATCCGACAGCCTGCGAGGACAGCACCGACGTCGCCGCCGGATAGTTCTCGGTGAACAGGGTGTCGACGACCTCCTGCGCGTTCACCGCCGCGATGATCGCCTGCCGCACGCGGATGTCGCCGAGCAGCGGGTTCTCCGGGCGGAGCGCGATCGAGTTGTTCACACCGCGGGTCTGCGGGGCGTAGAGGGTGAACCCGGCGCTCTCGACGCGGTCCTCGTCGAACGCCTGCACGTAGCGCACGTAGTCGGCCTGACCGGCGAGCAGCGATCCGATGCGCACCGAGTCCTCGGGGGTGATCAGCACATGCACCGCGTCGAGGTACGCACGCCCCTGGTTGGTCGCGCTCTCCGGCGCCCAGTCGTAGTCCTCGCGCGCGGTGAGCGTGTACTCGGTGCCCAGCTTCTCGTCGGTGACGGTGAAGGGTCCTGAACCGATGATCTCCTCGGCGTTGCCCGCGCCGAAGTCCTCGATCGTGCCGTCGAGCGTCTCGGGCGAGAGCAGGCCGGAGTTGATGGTCGACGTCGCCTGCAGGAAGCCGGGAGACGGTGCCGTGAAGTGGAACGTGACGGTGTCGTCGTCGACGACCTCGCTGCTGGCGTAGTTGTTGATCGCCTCGGAGACCGTGAGCCCTCGGTCGGCGTCGCCGAGGCCGTAGGTGTCGAAGTTCTTCTTCACGGCTTCCGCATCGAGCGGAGTGCCGTCGGAGAAGGTCACATCCGACTTCAGGTTGAAGGTGTACTCGGTCGCGTCATCGTTCACGGTCCAGTCCGTGGCGATCCACGGCTCGATCTCGAGCGACTCCGGGTTCTGCCAGGTGAGACGCGCGGCGATGTTGTTGACCACGCCGCCGTTCGGGTAGAAGCCGGCCTGCGGCGGGTAAAGGTTCGTGTACGCCTGGTGCTCGAGGTAGGTGAGCGTGCCACCCGTGATCGGGTCGCCGGCCTCGGCCGGAGCGTTCGCCGGTGCGGGAGAGGTGGCGCAGGCAGCGAGGCTCGCCGCCATCACGAGCGGGAGGGCGACGGCTGCGGCGCGGACGGTGCGGCGGTTCATGCGGGGGCCTCCTGGAGGGATGGGATGCAGGGATGGAAGTGCAAGGTGTGGATCACGCTAGGGGTGGAAGCACGGCGATGCGACCGGATCGTCACGGGCAGACGCCGCCCGTCACCGGACGACTCCTGGCGTCATGCGGCGTCATGCGCGCACGGCCTGGAGCGCAGGCTGCGCGGCGATGCCGAGTCGTTCGCGCAGGGTCTCGCCCTCGCGTCCGAGCAGTCCGCGGCGGCGCAGTTCCGGAGCGGCGAGACGAGTGAACGCCTCGAACTGCGCCGGCTGGAAAGCCGACAGCACGTTGAATCCGTCGGCCGCTCCTTCGTCGCGCCACTTCTCGAAATGATCGGCGATGGTCGTCGCCCCGCCGACCACGAAGGCGGCGGGCACCGCGTGCGCCGCGACCAGGTGGCGCCACGTGAGCGGATGACGTGTCGCCACACCCAGCCCTGCGATGCGCGTCAGCCGTTCGATCAGCGCGGCTCCTGCCGTGCCCAGCCGAGAGGCCTGCTCCGCGGTGACCTCATCGTCGAACGCGGCACCGCGCAGCGGATCATCAGGCGCGACGGCGAGCGCATCGGCGAGAGCCGCGACCGTGCGGTTGGCGGGGAAGGCAGTGCGATCGCGCTGATGCCCTTCGGCGAGCGGCAGCAGGGCGAGCAGGCGCTCCACGATGCGGTGCGCGTCGGCATCGGTGTCGGCGACCACGGGCAGCACGGGTGCGATGACCTTCAGCGATTCCGGTGCACGACCGGCATCCGCGGCGATCGCCCGCAGGGCCCTGCGCACCTCGATCGCGTCGGCGAGGTTCGGGGCCGCGATCAGCGCGAGATCCGCCTCGGTCGCCGCCAGCGACCGCGACCGCGGCGAGGTTCCGGCGTGCACGATGGGAATCTGCCCCTGCGGGGGCCTCGCGACGTTGAGCGGACCGGTGACGCCGAGGTGGGTGCCCTGCAGACCGGCGGGGCGCAGTCCGTCCGGATCGATCAGCACGCCGCGCGCGGCATCCGCGATCCAGGCGTCTTCGCTCCACGAGTCCCACAGGCGGCGCAGCGCCGTGACGAACTCCTCTGCACGGTCATAGCGGTTCTCGTTGTCGGCGTGCGCGTCGCGGCCGTGGTTGCCCGCGGCGCGCGGCTCCGCGCCGGTCACGAGATTCACACCCGCTCGCCCGCCCGTGAGCACGTCGAGGGACGCCAGTGAGCGGGCCGTCGTATAGGGGTCGGCGTAGGTGGTGTTGACCGTCGCGATGAGTCCGATGCGGGAGGTGAGCCCGGCGAGAAAGAGCACGGCACTCACCGGGTCGATGCGGGCCAGCAGATAGGGGTCGCGGAACTCGAGATCGGGTCCCGTCGCGAGCCAGTCGCCGAAGAACAGGTAGTCCAGGCCGGCCTCTTCGCCCGCCTGTGCGACGCGACGCAGGATGTCGGCGTCACCGGCGGGATCGCGGTGCGCCCCGTCCTGTCGCCAGCCGGAGGGATAGGCGCCGAGTGTGCGCACCATGGCGCCGACGATGAGGGGTTCGGTCATGACCGACACGCTAGAAGCACGCCGACGCGCGGGGCGAGGACGCCGAAGTCGCAGGTCACAGAGCGCAACAGTCCGACACACAGGGCGCACCCTCTACGCTGAAGACATGACTGGTCTTCGTTGGGGCATCCTCGCGACCGGCGGTATCGCCGGCGCCTTCGCATCCGATCTGCGCACTGCAGGACTCGACCTGGTGGCGGTCGGTTCGCGATCCCAGGAGTCGGCGGACGCCTTCGCATCACGATTCGACATCCCGCATGCGCATGCGTCCTACGAGGCGCTCGTGGCCGATCCCGATGTCGACATCATCTACGTCTCGACGCCGCATCCGATGCACCACGCGAACGCCCGCCTCGCGCTCGAACACGGCAAGCACGTGCTCGTCGAGAAGGCGTTCACCCTCAACCATGCCGAGGCGGAGGACCTGCAGCGCCTGGCCGCCGAACGCGGCCTGCTGGTGACCGAGGCGATGTGGACCCGCTACCTGCCGCACATGGTCCGCGTCCGCGAGATCATCGCCGCCGGCACGCTCGGCGAGATCCGCGCGGTCAGCGCCGACCACACGCAGCTGCTCCCCTCCGACCCGACTCACCGGCTCAACGCGCTCGAGCTCGGCGGCGGCGCACTGCTCGACCTGGCGATCTACCCGCTGTCGTTCATCTGGGACATCCTGGGCGCGCCCACCACCGTCCACAGCGTCGCTCGGCTGATCGAGACCGGCGCGGACGCCGAGGTCGCGACGGTCATGACCCACGAGGGCGGGGCGGTCTCCACGAGCCTGTCATCGTCGCGCGCGGCCGGTCCCAACACGGCCGTCATCCTCGGCACTGAGGCGCGCATCGAGATCGAACGGTACTGGTGGTCCCCCTCCGTCGCGCGGGTGATCGATCCGCAGGGCGAGGTGATCGAGGAGTTCAACGGCCGCCCCGCCTCCGACGCAGACGGACGCGGCATGCAGTACGAGGCACTCGCCGCGGAGCGGCTGGTGCGCGAGGGCCGTCTCGAGGGCGACATCCTCCCGATCGCCGAGAGCGTCGCGATCATGGGCACTCTCGACGAGATCCGCCGCCAGATCGGCGTGCGCTACCCCGGAGAGGACGCCGCCAATGGCTGAGCCCACCGACTCCCGCGTCGCGGTCTATCTGGACTTCGACAACATCGTCATCTCCTGGTACGACAGGGTGCACGGTCGCAACGCCTATGCCAAGGACCGTCAGCGCATCTCCGAGCAGCCGAACGACCCCGAGGTCGCCGAGCGTCTGAGCCAGGCGATGATCGAGGTCGGGGCGATCATCGACTACGCCGCCTCCTTCGGCACCCTGGTGCTCACCCGCGCCTACGCCGACTGGTCATCGCCCGTGAACGCCGTGTACCGGTCCCAGCTGGTGGCCCGCGCCGTCGACCTCGTGCAGCTGTTCCCCGCCGCCGCCTACGCGAAGAACGGCGCCGATATCCGGCTGGCCGTGGATGCCGTGGAAGACATGTTCCGCCTCCCCGACCTCACCCACGTGGTGATCGTCGCCGGCGACAGCGACTACGTGCCGCTCGCACAGCGCTGCAAGCGTCTCGGCCGCTACGTGATCGGCGTGGGCGTCGCAGGCTCCACCGCCAAGTCCCTCGCCGCCGCGTGCGACGAGTTCGAGGCGTACGACTCCCTCTCCGGTGTCGTGCGTCCGGTCAAGGCCCCCGCCGCCGCGGCGACGCCCGTCGTCGATGCGCCGGTCGAGACCCCGCCTGCGCCCGCCGAGGCCGCCGCCGACGCTCCGAAGACGAAAAGCCGTTCCCGCGCCAAAGCCAAGACCGCGCCCGCCGAGACCGCACCGCCGAAGCTCGATGAGCAGGGTGAGGCCACACAGCTCCTGGAGCGCGCCCTGCGGCTGGGCCATGACAAGGGCGATGCCGACGAGTGGCTGCACAGCTCCGCCGTGAAGACGCACATGCGCCGCATGGACCCGTCGTTCAGCGAGAAGGCGCTCGGCTACCGCTCGTTCTCGGACTTCCTGAAGTCCCGCGACGACATGGCCGAGCTCGAGGAGACAGGGCACGAGCGGCTGGTGCGCTTGCGCGACCACTGAGACGCCGGGCCGTCCGCCGTCACCGCGCTGAGCGCAGCCCCCGCCACGACAGCGCGACGACCAGGGCGGTGACGACTCCGACCGCACCGTAGGCGATGCGCGGGTCGGTCAGGTCGGCGAGCCCGCCGACCAGCAGGCCCGTCACGACCGTCGACCCCGGCAGCGCCATCGCCCAGATGCCCATGACACGACCGCGGATCGCCGTGGGCGTCGACAGCATCACGAAGGCGTTCGCGCGGGCGATGAACCACATCACGACCATGCCCACCGCCGCGAGACCTGTGAACAGCAGCGGCAGCGTCGGCGCGGCCGCCGAGAGCAGCACCGCGGCCGCCATCGCCACGGCCATCGCCCGCACCTCTCCGCTGCGGGGCATGGTCGGCCCTGTCGCCGAGAAGAACGCACCGGGCAGCGCGCCCAGGCCGAAGGCGACCGCGAGTGCACCGTAGGTGCCGCCATCGGCCTGAAACACGTCGGCGACGATGAGCGGCACCACGACGGCGATGTTGTAGCACGCAGAGGCGCAGACGGCGAGGAGCAGCGTCGCGCGGATGGCGGGCGTGTGCATCGCGAATCGCCAGGCGCCGATCGGCCGCTCGGCGGGCGCCGTCGCGTCGGCCACGGAGGGATGACCGAGAGGAGCGACCGGACGCAGCGCGAGCAGCACGAAGATCGACGGCACGAACATCAGCACGTTCACGACGAAGCACCAGCCCGCGTCGGAGACGACCAGCAGCATGCCGGCGATCGCGGGCCCGATGACCCTGGCACCGTTGATGATCACCTCGTTCATGCTGACGGCGCTCGTCATCCGCTCGCGGCCCACGATGTCCATCACCAGCAGCTGACGCGCCGGGTTGTCGGCGGCGAAGGCCACACCGTGCGCGAGCGAGAGGGCCATCAGCATCCACAGCTCCAGCGCCCCGCCGAACGTGAGCGCCGCGAGCAGACCGGCGATGAGCATCTGCGCCACGGCCGTCACCAGCAGCACCGCGCGCCGCGTGTGGCGGTCGACCAGGATCCCGATGAACGGCCCGAGCAGCAGCGTGGGCAGCATCATGCAGGCCGTCACCGCGCCGAGGGCGATGCCGTCGCCGCCCAGCTCGATCACGAGCCATGCGATCGCGATCTGCGAGGCCGCTGCCCCCGCTCCGGAGAGCAGCTGCGCGATGCTCCAGCGACGGTAGTCGCGGATGCGCAGCGCGACGAAGGAGCGGGTCAGCGCCTCGCGGGTGAATCGAGCCCGCAGGGGCTCCCAGAACACCTCTGCCTACTGGTTGCTGAATGCAGCGTCGAACGACGCCGTGGGCTTCGGCCACAGCAGCGACCGCACGAACCCGACGGCCTCGGCAGCGCCGTGCAACCGGTCCATCCCGGCGTCCTCCCACTCGATCGAGATCGGACCGGAGTAGCCGATCGCGTCGAGGGCACGGAACGAGTCCTCCCACGGCACATCCCCATGACCGGTCGAGACGAAGTCCCAGCCGCGCCGCGGGTCGCCCCAGGGCAGGTGCGAGCCGAGCACGCCGGCGCGGCCGTTCTGCGGGCGCATCCGGGTGTCCTTGCAGTCCACGTGGTAGATCCGATCCGCGAAGTCGACGATGAAGCCGACCGGATCGATGTTCTGCCACATCATGTGCGAGGGGTCCCAGTTGAAGCCGAACGCCTCACGGTGGTCGACGGCCTCCAGCGCCCGCACCGACGACCAGTAGTCGTAGGCGATCTCGCCAGGGTGCACCTCGTGGGCGAAGCGCACGCCCTCACCGTCGAACACATCCAGGATCGGGTTCCACCGGGCGGCGAAGTCCTCGAAACCACCCTCGATGACCGATGCGGGCACGGGCGGGAACATGGCCACGTACGGCCAGATCGACGACCCCGTGAACCCGACGACGGTGTCGATGTCGAGTTTGCGCGCCACGCGGGCGGCCCGCTTCATGTCGTCGGCCGCACGCTGCCGCACGCCCTCGGCATCGCCGTCGCCCCACACGTAGTCGCGCAGGATCGCCTGGTGACGGAAGTCGATCGGCGCGTCGCACACGGCTTGACCGGCGAGATGGTTCGAGATCGCGAAGATCTTCAGCCCGTGGCGGTCGAGGATCTCCTTGCGCGAGGCCAGATAGGCGTCGTCCTCGTCGGCGCGCTGAAGGTCGAGGTGGTCGCCGGATGCCGCGACCTCGAGACCGTCGTAGCCCCACTCGCTCGCGAGCCGTGCCACCTCCTCGAAGGGCAGGTCGGCCCACTGCCCCGTGAACAGGGTGACGGGATGCGTGCTGGTCATCGTGCAGCCTCCGGGTAGTTCTCCGCGATCCACGCCCAGCTGGTCTTCGCGCTGGCGAACGGCTCCATGCTGGGCTTGTCCACTTCGATGATCACAGAACCGTCGAAGTCCTCCGGCAACCCGGCGAGCGCGTCGACGATCGGCACGTCCCCGAGACCGGGCTCGAGGAAGAAGCGCCGGCTCATCACATCGAAGTACGGGGTGCGCGTCGCCCGTGCCTCCGCGGCGATCGACAGGTCCATGTCCTTCACGTGCAGATCGGAGATGCGGTCGGCGTGCGCGGCCACCCACGCCACGACATCCGCGCCGGTCCAGGCCAGGTGCCCGATGTCGGGCCCAGCCGCGAGCAGGCTCGGTGAGATCGCATCGAGCACGTACTCGTACTCGTACTCGGTCTCCACCCACGTGCCGACGTGGTTGTGCAGCGCGGCCGTCACACCTTCGGCTGCGAGCACCTCGGCGGCCTCGCCGATGATGTTCGCGACACGGTCCAGCCGCGCCCGGTCGAAGGCGTGCCCGACCGCGGCTGCCTCGTCGATGCGCGGACGGCCCGGCGCCATGTCGGCTGCCAGGAACACCCGGTCGAGCCCCATGAACGTCGTCTCCTCGGCGCGGCGGCGGATCTCGTCGAACCAGCGGAAATGCGCCTCCGGGTCACCGGAGTGGTCACGGTCGAACTCCTCGGGAAGCCCGATGTGCACGTAGCCCGGCGACAGCCTCAGGCCCGAGTCCGCGACGACACGGGCATAGCTCTGCAACGTCTGGGTCGGCAGCACCTCCAGCATGACCGAGGAGTATCCCGCCTCTGCCACCTGCCCGAGGATGACCGGCTGCTTGGGCAGGAAGCTCGACAGGTCGAACTCCCATCCCACGCTTCCCGGCTCGCCCGTGGACTCGCCGAGCGAGACCGTGATCCACTGCAGCGTGTTGAGCGAGAAGTGATCCTGTGTCAGCGCCATCGCTGTTCTCCGTTCTTAGAGGACCTGTTCTGCACGGCCCGGCCCCTTCAGGAACCGGTGACTTCGGCGACCCAGGCGGCCGTGTGCTTCGCGCTAGCCACCGGATCCATGCTCGCCCTGTCCACCTCGATGATGATCCACCCGCCGAAGCCGTCGGGGAGCACCGAGAGTGTGTCGACGATGTCGATCTGGCCGAGCCCCGGCTCGAGGTAGAGCCCCAGGTCGGTGGCGCGTTCGTAACTGAAGCCCTCTTCGCGGCTGCGACGGGCCAGCTCCAGGTTCAGGTCCTTGACATGCAGATCCTGCACGCGATCCGCCCACTTCGCGATGGCCTGCTTCGCATCGATGCCCGCCCATTCCAGGTGGCCGATGTCGAAGGAGGCACCCAGGCGCGAGGCGTCGATGCTGTTCAACACGTGCTCGTACTCGTGCTCGGTCTCGATCCAGGTGCCGACGTGGTTGTGCAGTCCGGGACGCACCCCCTCGGCGTTGAGCACGTCGACTGCCTCATCGATCAGGTCCGTGAGCTCGTCGAGTCGATCCTGCGAGAAGTCGACGCCGATCGCCGGCTTCTCCCAGCGGACGGCGGTCTGGTCGACCTCGGCGGCGAGGAAGATGGTGTCGAGCCCGAAGTAGTTGGATTCCTCCGCCTTGCGGCGCACTGCGTCGAACCAGTGGATGCGCTCGAACGTGCCGCGCTCCAGGCGCCCGCCGTGGTCGCTCGCGAGCGGCACCTGCACGTAGCCGGGAGCGAGCTCCAGACCGGAGGCCTCGACCATGGCGGCGTAGTTCTGCAGCGTCTGCGTGTCGAGCACCTCCAGCATCGTGGCCGAGAAGCCGGCGTCCCTGATCTCCGCCAGCACCTGCGGGTACTCGGCGACGAACGAGGGATCCGCGAAACGCCACAGGCTCGCGCTGCTGAGATCGTCCGGGTTCTCCTTGACGTTGATCCACTGGATCGCGTTGAGCGCGAACTTCAGGTCTTTCATCTGCATGGTGGTTTCCGTTCGGTTCTACTTCAGCCCCGCGGTGGCGACACCCTGGATGAAGTACTTCTGGAGGAAGAGGAAGAGGATGAGGATCGGCAGCAGCACGACGACGGCGCCGGCGAGCAGCAGTCCGAACGAGACGGTGTTGGATGCCTGGGAGGCCACCGACAGTCCGACCGGGGCCGTGTAGGTGTCCTGCGACTGGGCGACGACGAGCGGCCAGAGGAAGTTGTTCCACGAGGTGAGGAACGACAGGATCGCGACCGTCGCAAGGCCCGGGCCGGTGAGCGGGAGGAAGATCCGGAAGAAGAGCCGCCCCTCCCCCGCGCCGTCGAGACGAGCAGCCTCCATGAGCTCGAACGGCACTCCGTGCGCGAACTGACGCATGATGAACACGCACAGCGGCAGGATCAGCACCGGCAGGATGATCGCGATGAGCGAGTTCACCAGTCCCATCTGCACGACCACGACGAACTGCGGCACGAACAGCGCCACGTACGGCACGATCATCGAGACGATCACCAGCGGGAAGACGAAGTTCTTCCCCCGGAAGCGCAGCTTCGCCAGGGCGTAGCCGGCCATCGCGCTGAACAGCACGTTGCCCGCGATCGCGACGCCGGAGACGATGAAGCTGTTCATCATGTAGGTGCCGAACTCACGGTCGGCGAACAGCTGGATGTAGTTGTCGATCTGGAAGGACTCGGGGAACCACGCCCCCGGGTTGCCCAGGAACTCGGACTGCGTCTTGAACGATCCGAAGAACACCCAGACGAAGGGAAGGAGCATGAACACGGTGACGACGATGAGGGCTGTGTAGTTCAGCGCCTGGCGCGTCGGAGACAGAGTCTTCAATGTTTCGGCCTCAGCATTCGGAACTGGACGATCGCGACGATGCTGACGAGCAGAAGGAGCAGGACGGATCCGGCCATCGAGGCCGACACGTTCCCGAATCCGAACTGTTCGTAGACCCAGACCGCGATCGATTTGGTGGAGCCGAGCGGTCCGCCCTTGGTCAGCAGGTACGGCTCCTCGAAGATGTTCAGGAAGGCGACGGTCATCAGCACGGTGACCAGCAGCGTGGTCGGACGCAGGAGCGGAAGCGTGATCGACCAGAGTCGGCGCCAGGTGCCGGCCCCATCGGTCGCTGCGGCCTCGTAGATCTCCTCCGGCACGGCCTGCAGACCCGCGAGGAACAGGATCATGCAGGTTCCCGTGGTGCGCCAGACGCCCATCAGCACGACCGTGGTGATCGCCCACCCCGGCTCGCCGAGCCAGTTCGGCTCCGGCAGGCCGAGGTCCCCCAGCGAAGAGTTGACCGGACCGGTGATCGAGAAGGCGTACTGCCAGATGACGGCCGCCGCCACGATGTTGGTGATGACGGGCACGTAGACCGCCGCACGGAAGAAGGTCTTGAGACGGCGGATGCCGTTGTTGAGCATGAGCGCCAGCGCGAGGCCGAGCGCCATGCTGATCGGCACGCACAGCACCACGAACATGATCGTGTTGAGGAACGCACTCTGGAAGCCGGGGTTCGTGATGACCTTCGCGAAGCCTTCGAAGCCGGTGAAGTTGACCCCCAGAGGGTCACGGATGTCCCTCGCGGTCATGTCCGTCAGGCTGGCGCCGATGGCCAGGATGGCGGGGATGCCCGTGAAGAGCAGGAACAGGGCGAGGAAAGGTGAGAGGAAGAGCCACGCCGTGGTGGTCTCCGCCTTGCTTCCCTCGCGCATCTTCCTGGTGCCTCCGGGGCGTCGTCGGGTAGACGCCCCGGAGGTGACCATGGTGCGAGTCGCTGTGGTGGACATGGCAGGTGTCAGTTGCCCATCCCGATCGACTCGGCCTGCTGCTGCGCCGCGTCGAGCGCGTCCTGCGCGGAGAGTCCGCCGCGGACGACCTTCTCCATCTGCTCACCGATGACCGTGCCCACCTGGCTCCAGGTGGAGACCTTCGGCAGCGTGATCCCGGTCTCGAGACCGGCTTCGACGGTCGCGAGCAGGCGGTCGTCAGCGAGAGCGGGGTCTTCCCACGCGGACTTCACAGCCGGCATGTTCTTGAAGATCTGGAACCATTCGACCTGGCTCTCCGGCTCCGACATGAAGCGCGCGAACTTCCACGCGGCATCCTTGTTCTCGGAGTCGGTCGGCACGAACCAGCTGCCGCCGCCGACCGTGGTGGCCGCATCGCCCTCGGGGCCGACCGGCATGGTCGACAGCGACAGGTGCTCGTCCGCCCAGCCCTCGCCGTTGGCGTCGTCGAACCAGCCGACGAACCAGGGGCCGCCGTCGATGATCGCGGCGTTCTTGCCGGTGGTGGACCAGGAGACCGTGTCGAGGAAGGCGGGGCCATCCGGCGAGGCCAGGCCGTCCTTGATGAGTCCGGACCAGTACTCCAGCGCCTCGACGTTCTCGGGCGAGTTGATCGTCCACTCGGAGAGGTCGTCGGAGATGAAGGAGCCGCCGTTCTGCGCCGCGAAGGTCAGCAGCTGGCGCGCGGTGTACGAGTCGTAGGCGGCGTACAGCGCCAGCGGGTACTCGACGCCGGACTCCTTGAGCTTCTCACCGAAGGTGCGCAGCCCGTCCCAGTCCTTCGGGGCCTCGGCACCGGCGGCCTCGGCGAGGTCGGTGCGGTAGATCACCATGTCGGAATAGGCGTACCACGGCACGCCGTAGGCCACGTCGTCATAGACCGAGTTGTCCCAGATGACCTCGAAGAAGTCGTCCTTGTTCACCAGTCCGTCCGGCACCGGGTCGAACCCGCCGGTCGCGATGAGCGAGGACTGCGTCTCGGTGAACGAGTAGATCAGGTCGGGGACGGTGCCCGCCGTGATCGCCGCGGTCATCTTCGACGCGAACTCGGCCTCGGGGATCTGCGTCATGTTGATGTCGACGTCGGGGTTGTCGGCCTTGAACTTCTCGAACATCTGGGGAAGCTCGGCGCCGTCGGCACCCTGCGTCCAGATCTCGAGCGTGCCGGTGGCGGGCTTGTCGTCGACCGTGGTCGAGTCGCCTCCCGCGGCCGGGGTGTCGTCGCCGCGTCCGCAGCCGGTCAGCAGCAGTGCGCTCGACGCGACAAGCGCGATTCCGAGCATCGTTGCCCGGCGTCGCGAGGAAGGGTATGTGTGCATCGCGATCATCTCCTAGTGGTGTTCATCGGGTAGTGCAGGTCAGAGTGCGGCGCTGACAGCCCGCGCGATACGCACGGAGAGGGTCGCTCCCGTGAGTGTCGCGTTGCATGTCAACGCGGTGGGAACCACGCCGTTGCCGGCGAGGAAGAGGTTGTCGAAGCCCCAGACGCGGCCGTCGGTGTCGACGACGCTCGTGCCGTCGTCGACCGGCCCCATCCGGACGGTGCCGGTGTAGTGCAGCGACGCTCCGGCGGGGAGCACCTCGGACTCGGCGTCCTGGAAGGTGCCGATCGCGTTCGCCGCGGCCCGCTGCACGTCCATGGTGCGGCGGATCTCGGCCAGGTCGTTCTCCGAGTAGGAGAAGTGCACGGTCATGTGCGGCATGCCCAGCGCGTCCGTGATCTCGTCGGAGAACTCGATCCGGTTCTCCGGACGGATCTCGGTCGCGCAGTACCAGCCGACGCCGAGCACGTGCCTGCCGTCGAACTCGCGCTCCATGAGCTGTCCGTGCGCGGGGCGTGCGGTGCCGATCGACGGGCTCCAGTAGGACCCGATGAACGGCTCGCCCGCCGGAGGGACGGGGATCTCGGCGTCGGCGAGGCCGAGGCGGACCGCGTCGATCACGACGTCGCCGTCGATCGAGGCGTGCTCGTTCAACCGCACCCCGAGGGCTGCAGGACGGATGCCGGAGGCCCACAGCAGCTGCGGCGTGCGCAGTGCGTCGGCGGCGACGAGGATCTGGGCGCCGCGGTACACGGTCTCGACACCGGTGTCCACGTCCTTCGTGATGAGCCCGGTCACGCGGGTGCCGTCGTTCTCGAGCCGGGTCACGAAGACGCCGGTGCGGAAGGTGACGTTCGGGGCGCTGCCGTCGAAGACGAACGGAGCGATGTCGCGGGGCCCCGTACGGGCGAACGGGCGGTCGCTGTGCGCGACGCCCGCCATCGGCATGTAGCCGAACTCGCGGGCGGGGTCGGGGCTGGGGACAGCCTCGCGGATGGCCGCGAAGATCGGCTCAGTGAACGGGTTGTCCACCAGCGGTCCGACCGAGGTGCGCAGCAGACCGCGCGCGGTCTCGAGATCGGCATCCCACTCGGCACGGGGCAGGAAGTCGGGGATCTCCTCGGCATACGGCCATGGGGTCGCCGCCGTCCAGTGCACGCCCATGCCTCCGATGTTCCAGGCCACGGATGCTCCGGGGAAGGCGGCGAAGTTGTGACCGAAGAACGCGGCGGGGAAGACTCCCGGCACGTCGGCCTGCCAGGCATCCCCCTCGATCTCGTTCATCGAGACGGCACCCTTGACATACTCGATCTGGCGCGCACGGCGCATGAGGTCTTCGTAGGAGGCGTTCAATGCGCTCTCGTCTGCTTCGACGAGGTGCTCCCCCGGCACCTGGGTGATCTCGCGCCCCGCTTCGAGCACCAGGATCGACGCCTCGGGGTTCTGCGCATGCACCTGGGCGGCGATCACGGCGCCGTTGGGTCCCGATCCCACGATGACGAGGTCGTAGTTGTCTGTCATGTCGATTCCTTCTTGCTCAAGCCTGGTCGGGGGTGACGTCGATCCACCGCTCGTCGCGCGCCGCGGCCAACACGGCCTCGGTGAGCTGAGCAGCACGGACGCCGTCGACGAAAGTGGGCAGCCCGTCAGGGGTCGCTCCGCCGATGGCCGCGTAGGCGTCGGCGACGAATCCGTTGAACGCGTCCTGGTAGCCCTGGCCGTGCCCGGCCGGAACGCGCGAGAAGCGGGCGACGCCGTCGTGGGCGAAGGCCGGGTCGCGGAACAATTGCTGGTTGCCGGCGCGGTTGCCGATCCACAGCTCCTCAGGGCGCTCCTGATCGAAGCGGATGCTGGACTGGGCGCCGTGCAGCTCGAGGGTGAGCGCGTTCTTGCGACCGGCCGCCATCTGCGAGATGAGCAGTGTGCCGATGGCCCCCGACTGCATCTCCACCAGGATCGATACCGCGTCCTCGTTGGTCACGGTGTGCCCGCCGCGCTCGTCGTACACCCGTCGGGTGCGGGCGGTGAGTCGCACGATGCGCTCGCCGGCGACGAACTCGAGCAGGTCGCACAGGTGCGAGCCGATGTCGGCGAACGCCCGCGAAGGACCGCCTTCGGCCGAGGTCGCGCGCCAGTCGTCGTCTTCGGGCAGCAGCATCCAGTCCTGCAGGTACCCGCAGTCCACGGTGAGCAGCGCGCCGATCTCACCGGCGGCGACGCGCGCCCGTGCCTCGCGGACCATCGGGTGGTAGCGGTAGACGAAAGGCACGGCAGCGACGACTCCCCGCTCGGCGGCGGCGGCGGCCAGTGCCTGCGCTTCGGCGAGAGTCGTGGCGAGCGGCTTCTCGCAGATCACGTGCTTGCCGGCATCGATCACGCGCAGGGCGAGGGCGGTGTGCGTGGCGTTCGGGGTGCAGACGTGCACGATGTCGGCCTCGCCGCTGAGGAGCTCGTCGATGTCGCGCGCTGCGCGGTCGATGCCGAGTTCCCGTGCTGCCTGCGCGGCGCGGTCGGGAGTGGAGCTGGCGAGGACGGCCGTGGTGGCACCCGCCGCGCGCGCTGCGCGGCTGTGCACCTGGGCCATGAATCCTCCGCCGAGGAAGCCGGATCGGATCGTTCCGACCCCGGTGTCAGTGACGTCCGTTGTCATGTCGATGATTCTGACACACGTCGGCACACTTTTGCTACCTCTTCGTCAGAAGTTTTATTTCGATCGACGAATCTCGCTCCACAGAGATCGAAAGGGTCTGTGGTTTACTGACCCTATGAGCGACGCCGACCGCAGTTTCGGGGGCGCCTCGACCGGGGCCGGCGAGATCTTCCAGCTCCTCCTCGATGGCCACGCCCGCACCAAGGCCGACCTCGTGCATCTCACGGGGCTGGCACGATCCACCGTGTCATCACGCGTGGACGCCCTCCTCGCCTCCGGGCTGGTGATCCCCGCCGGAGAGGCGGCATCGACGGGCGGACGCCCACCCTCGCGCGTCGCGTTCAACCCGCGCGCGGGACTCGTTCTCGCGGTCGACCTCGGCGCCTCGCACGCCACGGTCGCAGTCTCGGATCTCGGCGGCCGCATCCTCTCCTCGATCACGCACACGCTCGACATCGCGAGCGGACCCGTCGCCGTGCTCGACCGGGTGGTGGCGGAGGGTCGCACCCTGCTCGAGGATGCGTCCCTGCGGGCGATCCCGGTGGTCGGCGTCGGCATCGGAGTTCCCGGGCCAGTGGAGCATTCCTCCGGCCGGCCGTACAACCCGCCCATCATGCCGGGGTGGGACCGCTTCGACATCCCCGCCTATGTGCAGCAGACCTTCGACGTCCCCGTGCTCGTCGACAACGACGTGAACGTCCTCGCCCTGGGCGAGCAGACCGCGAGCTTCCCCGAGACCACCGACCTGATCTTCGTCAAGGTCGCCACCGGCATCGGCGCCGGCATCATCGCCGGCGGCGCACTGCAGCGCGGCGCGCAGGGGTCGGCGGGAGACATGGGGCATGTTCGGGTGCCCCACTCCCTCGACTCCCCCCGAGAGAGTCACGAGGACCGCGACCTCGAGGACCTCGCGAGCGGGCGCGCCATCGCGGCCGTCCTCCGTGCCCAGGACATCGATGCCGAGACGAGCAACGACGTGGTCGAGCTCGTCCGATCCGGTAACCCCGCAGCGATCGAAGCCCTCCGACAGGCCGGGCGCGACGTCGGCGAGGTCCTCGCCACGGTCGTCAACCTGCTGAACCCCTCGGTCATCGTGCTCGGGGGCAGCATCGCCCGCGCCGGAGAGCACCTGCTCGCGGGCGTCCGCGAGGTCGTCTATCGTCGCTCGATCCCGCTCGCCACCCAGCATCTCGCGATCGTTCAGTCCCCCACCGGCGAGCGCGCCGCCGTGCTGGGCGCCGCGGTTCTCGTCGCACGCGAGGTGCTCTCGCCCGCCAACGTCGATGCGCGCGTGGTGGCCGCGGCGCGCTGATCAGCGCCTGCTCTGCTCCCACACGTCGCGCAGCGCGGGTTCGAGCTCCGGATACGCGAAGTCGTAGCCGGCATCGGCGAGCACCTGCGGCGCCACCCAGCGGCTCTTGAGCACCAGCTCCGGCTCCTTGCGCAGCACCCACATCGCGGGCTCGAGCATGAACCGCCACGAGGGCAGGCCGAACGGCATCCCGACCACGCGACGCAGAGTGGCCATCAGACCGCGGTTGTCGGTCTGGGTCGGCGCCGAGAAGTTGACCGGTCCCTCGATGGACAGATCGTCGCGGACGAACCGCACAGCGCCGACCAGGTCATCGATGTGGATCCAGCTGAACTTCTGACGCCCCTTCGAGCGCTTCCCGAGCGGCTGCTCGGGTTCGGTCGGGTGCGGGCCGATCCCGCGGTATCGACGGTGCGGGAACCACCACCCGTCGAACTGGGTGCCGCCGATCCCCCAGCGGGCGAGGCGGAAGAAGAGGTCGGTCGCTGCGCCATCACCGAGCACGATCGTGATGCGCATCGCGACGCGACGTGTGCCGGGGAGCTCACCGCGGAAGAACTCCTCCTCCCAGGCGAGTGCGACGTCGGGCGAGAATCCGGTGTCGAACTCCGTGTCCGCCTCGGTCTGCGCACGGTCGAGCGCATAGCGGTAGATGGTCGCGCTGCTGGCGTTCATCCAGACCGCCGGCGGATTCTCCGCCTTCTCCACGGCTTCGTGCAGCGCCCGCGTGGTGTCGAGACGCGAGCGCAGGAACTCCTCACGGTTGGCATCCGTGAAGCGGCAGTCGATCGCCTTGCCCGCCAACCCGATGAGCAGATCCGCCCCGTCGACGAGGCGGAGGATCGCGGAAGGGTCATCCCATCGGGCGTCCGGACCGTTCCGGCCGATCACACTGACCTGGTATCCGTCCGCCTCGAGAGCTTCCTTGAGTGCGGTGCCGAGGAAGCCAGAACCACCACCGAGCACAGCGCGGCGGGTCATGCGCCCACCTGGCCCTGATCGTCGGATTCGGTCCTGCGTCTCTCGATCTCCTGACGCAGTCGCCATTCCTCGATCTCACGGTCGAGATCCGCGATCTGCTGCTCGGTGGTTCGCGTGTCCCTGGGCGGAGCAGGAGCAGGTCGTACATCTGCCGGCGCTGAACGAGGCGCACGTCGCATCCGTGGGATCGCGATGCCCTCGCTGCCGTACTCCCGGCCGAGTCCGAACCACAGCAGGCTTCCGATCAGCGGCAGCAGGATGACGATGATGATCCAGACCATCTTGGGCAGGAACTTCACCTGGGAGTCGTCCCGGGTGATGATGTCGATCAGCGCGCCGATCATCAGCGCGATGACGAGGATCGAGAGCAGGAACGACATGAGTTCAGGGTAGACGACGAAGCGGCGCCGCGGTCGGGTTACGGGAGCAGATGCCCCGCGGCCCGGAACAGCTCGTACCACTCAGCCCTGGTGAGGTCGACATCGGCTCCGGCAGCCGCGTCCTGCACGCGCTGAGGCGTCGTGGTCCCGAGCACGACCTGCATCTTGGCGGGATGCCGGGAGATCCATGCCGTCGCGATGGCGATCGGGGTGACGCCGTACGACGCGGCCAGCCGGTCGATCACGGCGTTGAGCTCGGCGTACTCCGGATTGCCGAGGAAGACTCCCGTGAAGAAACCGCCCTGGAACGGCGACCACGCCTGGACGGTGATGCCGTTGATACGGCAGTACTCCACGATCCCTCCGCCGTCTCGGACGACGCTCTGGTCCGACCCCGCCATGTTCGCCGCGACCGGCTGCGCGATGATCGGCGCATGCGTGATGGAGAGCTGCAGCTGGTTGGCGACGAGGGGCTGGCGCACGGCCGTGCGGAGCAGGTCGATCTGACGCGGCGTGTGGTTGGAGACACCGAATGCCCGCACCTTGCCGGCGGCCTCCAGCTCATCGAACGCTCTGGCGACCTCGTCCGGCTCGACCAGCGCGTCGGGACGATGCAGCAGCAACACGTCGATGCGGTCGGTGCGCAGCGCCCGCAGCGACCCATCGACCTGTGCCGTGATGTGCTCGTACGAGAAGTCGAACATGCCCTGGGCCGGCACGATTCCGCACTTGGTCTGCAGCACGATCTCATCACGCTCGGCAGAGCTCAGCTGCAGAGCGTCGGCGAACCGGGACTCGCAGTGGTGCATGCTGCCGCCGTATATGTCGGCGTGGTCGAAGAAGTCGATCCCGGCATCACGCGCCGCACGGTAGAGCGTGCGGATGTGCGCGTCATCCTTGTCGTCGATGCGCATCATCCCTGCGATGACGGCGGGAGCGGTGGTGGATCCGAAGGGCACGGTCTTCATCCCGCCACGATACCCGGGGCATCCACCGCGCGGCACGGAGCGAGCGACGTGCCAGTCGGAGCATCCGCCCCAGCGGGCCCCGACCGACACGCCCTCCCTATGAATCCGCGCTGGCAACCCGAGGGGAAGGTACGAGCGCGGCAGGTGAGAGGTCCAACGCCAGCGCGATCGCGGCGAGCTCGGTGACTGTGAAGTCCGAGCGCACCTGCATTCTGCGCCGCAATGTGGAATAGGCGATTCCTGAGTGTTCCGACAGCCAGCGCCGGGAGTGCCCCGCTCTGCCGAGCTGCGCGGCGACCGCTTCTGCTACCACACGTCGGTCATCTGTCGTCACATGGAGACACTATCGCCCCGCCTGGCGACGTGCAACAGTTCCCGGGTCCAGCATGACAGCATATTGGTCACAGGCCGGTGCTATCGTGACTCGTGTGAAGACACTGTCCGAGGAGTTCAACGCCGCCGTCGGACGCCAGCTGCGCGGCGAGATCGCCGCCGCGGGAAGCAGCATCGCGGCGATGGCACGTGACATCGGAATCGCCCGCAGCGCCCTCGACAACTATGTCACCGGCAAACGCGCCATCCCCGTCCCCGTGGTCTACGCCGTCTGCGCGAAGGTCCAGGTCGCCCCTCACCTCGTGCTCGCCAGAGCCGAGGAACGGCTGAGCGCCGACAGCGCCAGAGCAGCCGGCGTCGTGACCCCCTTCCGCCGCCGGACCAATGTCGCAGGCACCGACGACACTATCCCCGAAGTCGCCTTCGATTCCCCCGTCGGACACGAACGCGATACCGACGACCTGTACCAGTAGGAGCATCATGGACCACCTCCTTCGACTCGTCGAGGAGAGTGGACTCCGCGTCGTGGAGCGCTCCGGCCCCACCAGGGGCGGCTACGACCACGCCGGCATGACGATTCGACTCGCCCCCGGCATGAGCGTCCGCACGACGACGAGCGTGCTGGCGCACGAACTCGGACACGCGGCCCTCGGCCACACGGTGTCGGCGCACCCGGAGGTCCGCGCCCGCCAGGAGCGCCGCGCGGACGAATGGGCGGCACGGCTGCTCATCTCGCCCGCCGCCTATGCCGCCGCCGAAGCGGCCCGTGGTCCGCATCGCGCGAGTCTGGCCTTCGACCTCGGGGTCACCGTCGAGCTGATCGAGGCGTACCAGCGCATGCTGCAGCGGATCGGAGAGAGCGTCTACGTCGCGCCGCGCATGGGATCCGGCCAATGGGCGCACCGCGTCGCGGCCGGGTGAACCTGCGATTCCGGGCGACGTGGAACTGGTTGAATGGCGGGCATGGCTTTTCTCGTCTCCCCCTCTGCCGTCACGCTGACCGGAACGCTCGTCGAGCTGCGCCCCCTCGAGGCATCGCACCGTGATGCGCTGATCGAGGCGGTGCAGGAGGGCGATCTCTGGAAGACCGCCTGGTACACCTCGGTACCGGCTCCCGACGGCGTCGAGGCGGAGATCGCGCGGCGCATCGCGCTGCGCGAGACCGGGGAGATGGTGCCGTTCACCGCCTTCGATTCGTCCGGCCGGGTCCTCGGCATGACCTCGTACTACGATATCGACGCCGACGTCCCCCGTCTGCACATCGGCTACACCTGGAACCGCCCCTCGGCGCACGGCACCGGCACGAACGCGGAGTCCAAGCTGCTGCTCCTGCAGCACGCCTTCGAGACGTTGGGGGTCTTCCGCGTCGGCCTCACCACACAGTGGGTGAACTTCCAGTCGCGCGCCGCCATCGAGCGGCTCGGAGCGAAGCAGGACGGCGTGATGCGCGCCATGTCGCGCTACCGCAACGGCGCCCTGCGCGACAGCGTCGAGTTCTCGATCATCGAGCCGGAATGGCCGGCGGTGAGGGCGAACCTCGAGGCCCGGTTGGCCACGCGCCGCTGATCAGACGGTCAGGGCGTTGCGCTGTTCGATCAGCGGACACGAGAACACGTCGCGTTCTCCCAGCCCGACGCGGTTGATGTAGCGGACCACGATCGCGTACGACGCGAACAGGCTGGTCTGCGTATACAGCACGTCATGGTCTCGGCAGTAGGCCGCGATCACGGGAGCAGCCCGGCGCAGGTGCGGTCGCGGCATCGACGGGAACAGATGATGCTCGATCTGATAGTTCAGACCGCCCATCGCGACGTCGAGGAAGCGGCTCCCCCGGATGTTGCGGCTCATGAGCACCTGACGGCGCAGGAAGTCGAGTGCCATGTCACGCGGCACCACCGGCATCCCCTTGTGGTTCGGGGCGAAGGCCATGCCCATGTAGAACCCGAAGAGCCCCAGTTGCACCGCGAGGAACACGAACGCGATGCCCGGAGAGAGCACCAGGAACACCAGCACCAGGTAGCCGATCATCCGCACGCTCAGGAAGACGATCTCGACCCACCGCCGCTCGAGCCTGCCGCGCGCGAGCACGCGTCGCACGCTCGAGGCGTGCAGGGAGATGCCCTCGAGGAACAGGATCGGGAAGAACAGCAGACCCTGATGCCCGCGGAGCCAGCTGATGGCCGGACCACGGTGCTTCATCGCCGTCTCCGCTGTGACCGCGATGACCGGAAGCTCGATGTCGGGATCCGCGCCCAGCTTGTTCGGGTTCGCGTGATGGCGTGTGTGCTTGTGCTGCCACCATCCGTAGCTCATGCCGACCAGCAGGTCACCCAGGATCAGGCTGATCCAGTCGTTCCACCGGCCCGAGACGAAGATCTGCCGGTGCGCCGCGTCATGGCCGAGGAAGGCGATCTGGGTGAACAGGATCGCGAGCGCCGCGGCGGTGAATAGCTGCCACCAGGTGTCGCCGATCCAGATGAACGCCAGCACGAACGCGGCCACGGTCACAGGAGCTGCCACCAGCTTCGTCCAGTAGTAGCCGTAGCGGCGACGCAGGAATCCGAGACTGCGGACCTGCTGGGCCAGCTCGGTGAACGTGCTCGATGCACGCGGCGCGCTGTCGCGCGGACGTGTGCGGACGGTCGGACGGATGTCGCCCATGATGACCTCTTCTCCGGCGGGTCGCCCGCTCAGCGGGTGGCGCCGCCCTCTTCCACCCACTCGTCGATGCGCGCGTCGTCGTCCACGGCGACCGGCACAGCACGGCGGGTGAAGACCACCGATTCCGCGAGGGCGGCGACGGATGCCGCACGGACCTGTTCGCGGTCGGAGGCGTCCTGGTAGCGATGCGCGGCGATCTCGCGGTCGGCCTGAAGGTCGGCAGCGATCGTTGCGAATCGTTCCGCGATGACGGCAGCGAGGCCGTCACGGAGCTCTTCCAGGTTGGTGTTCGCGATCTCCAGACGACGATCCGCGACGCGGAGTTCGACGGTCGGGTATCCGTTCGCGGACAGGTGGGCGCGCATCTCGCTGCCCTGGATCGCGGCGACCTCGTCGCGATCCGTCTTGCGCGTGAACACCGCTTCGACGGTGTAGCGGTCGGGTGCATCATCGGTCAGCAGCGTCGCAGGAAGCGAGCCGATCAGGACGTTCTCCAGACCCAGCGTTTCGGGGCTCTGCCCCGCGATTTTCAGTTGTGTGTTCATGTACCGACGTTACGCCTGCAACCTGTACTACTCACAGGCTGGAGATCCGGTGCGCGCGTCGAAAGCGACGCACGCAGCCGAGCGACGTCGGTCAGTCCGTGGCCTTGCCCGCCCAGTTGTTCGAGCGCTTGGTGGCCGTACCGCCCTGACGCATCATGAACGCGAGCGAGAGGCTCGTGATCAGGAGGCCGGCGCAGAACACGATCGCCTGGAAGTCCTCGAGCGACTGGGCCAGACCCATGAGGTAGATGCCTCCGAGGAAGAGGATCATGAAGAAGATGAAGCTGAGGATCACGGGGTCTCCTGTCGTAGCGGCCGTCATCCAGGATACCGTCGGCCGCACCGTCCGCTTGCCGCTCCGCGACTAGCGCACGATCACGCGGGGCGGAACCCCCTGTGAGCCCGGGCGTCGATCTGGTTTCGTCTGTGGGTATGAGCACTCCCCTGAAGGCGATCGCCATCTCCTGCACGTTGAAGCCGTCCCCCTCCGAGTCGAGCTCGGATCTGCTCGCCTCGCAGATCCTCGACGAGTTGGCCGCCCACGGCGTGACAGGAGAGGTCGCGCGCGCGGTGGACTCGGTCATCAGTCCCGGTGTCGAGGCCGACATGGGTGGTGACGACGAGTGGCCGGCGCTGCGCACGCGGATCCTGGATGCCGACATCCTCGTCCTCGTCACCCCGACCTGGATGGGCCAGCACTCCAGCGTCGCCCAGCGCGTCCTCGAACGCCTGGACGCCGAACTCGGCGAGACGGATGCACGCGGGCGCCCTCACCTGTTCGACAAGGTCGCGATCGCCGGGATCGTGGGCAATGAGGACGGAGCCCACCACATCGCCGCCATCCTCTTCCAGTCGCTCAACGATGTCGGCTACACGATCCCCGCGCAGGCCTCGGTGTACTGGAACGGCGAGGCGATGCACACGACCGACTACAAGGATCTCGACGAGGTTCCCGCGAAGGTCCAGGTGGCACTCACCACGGCCGCGAGCAATGCGGCGCACCTGGCACGAGCGCTGCGGGAACGCGAGTATCCCGTGCGCTGAACTCAGGCGTGCGGTGAGGCGCGCGTGAAGATGGTGACGTCCCGGCGCCGCGAGCGCTCCTGCGTCATGCCGACGAGCTCGAGACGGCGGAAGACGCGGCGCGGGAGCGGAGGCAGTTCGGCCGTGAGTCCGCGCGGAGGCTTCGCGAGCCCGGCGATCAGGGACAGGTCGACGCCGTTTCCCTGCACCTCGATCCGCGCGTAGTCGCTGCGGGTGCGCCACACGAGGCGATCCAGCAGGCGGAACGGGATGACATGGGTCGACTCCCCCACCGTCACGCGAAGCTCGTCGTTTCCGAAAGCCACCACGCAGGCCTCCGTCCGGCGGCGCAGCACGGTCGTGAACACGACGTACACGGGCAGCGCGATCACCACACCGACCAGGATGATCGTCAGGCGCGCACCCAGGCGCAGCACGACGTCGTCGAACGCGATCACCACCGCGGTGCCGCCCAGCCCGAAGACGACGACGATCGCGATGATCGCACCGGTGAGCGCGCGCATACGGAGCGGGATACCGGGAAAACGCACGCCCGATCCGTCGCCGCTCTCCTCGCGCTCCCACTCCGGTGTCACCGGCACCGGCCGCTTCTTCACCTCACGCTGCGTCATGGCGTCGGTGATGCGCGAGAGCAGGCCCAGCCAGATCCACCCCGCCGCAGGGATCGCAGCGAGCTGCACGACGACCGCGCCCGCCCGCACCTGTTCGGGGAGCGGCGCGAGCAGATCGTTGCCGAACTCGACCACGAAGGCGATGGCGGCGCCGAGCACGATGGCGACTGCGGCGTGCAGGAACGCCCCGTTGCGCGCGGGGACCATCCGCAGCGTCGCGTTCACGAACGCGAACCCGAAGCACCAGCCGCCGACCAGCATCAGCAGGAACGGGAAGAAGCTCAGGTCGTCGCCCGCCAGCGTCCAGATCAGCGCCGCGAGCAGCAGCAGCGCACCCCAGATCATGGGGTTGCGGATCAGACGCCGCCCCACGGCGCGATGCACCTGGGTGTCGAGGGCGGAGTCGGTCATCGGGGCAATCCTATGGCGTGAGGGGACCTCCCTGAGGGCGCCAGGATGCGCTCTTCGCCAGCAGATCATCCTCGGTCTCTCCGTGCACGATGAGGCGCGCCCCTCGGCCGGAGGCGGCGACGATCGGCGGTCGAGGGAGGTAGTTGTAGTTGCTCGCGAGCGACCAGCAGTACGCTCCGGTGGCAGCGACGACGAGAGTGTCGCCGGCGCGCACGTCCCCGGGAAGCAGGTCGCGGTGCACGACGATATCGCCGGATTCGCAGTGCTTGCCGACGACACGGACGAGTGCCGGCGCCGCGTCGCTGGTCCGGTTGGCGATGCGGACCTGATAGTCGGCGCCGTACAGGGCAGGGCGGGCGTTGTCGCTCATCCCGCCGTCGACGCTGACGTACAGGCGCTCATCGTGCCCGTGGTCGGCGGGAGCGACGGCATCGCTCCCTGCGAGCGGTACCGGCTTGGTGGTCCCGACCGTGTACAGCGTGACCCCCGCGGGGCCGATCACGACGCGCCCCGGCTCGAAGGCCAGGTGCGGTACCGGTACCGCGAACTCGCGCGCGCAGTCGGCGACCACATCGGCGAGATCACGCGCGACATCGGCGATCGCAGGAACATTCCCGGCCTGCGCACTCGTGTAGGCGATGCCGAAGCCCCCGCCGAGGTTGAGCTCGGGAATCGGCCGTCCCGTCAGCCGCGCCAGCTCCGGATAGACACGCATCAGGCGTCGGGCGGACTCTCGGAACCCGTCAGTTCCGAAGATCTGCGATCCGATGTGGCAATGGAGCCCGACGAACTCGAGGCTGTCGTGCGCGAGGATCGCACCCACCAGACGCGGCGCGTCGGCCAGGGGCTGACCGAACTTCTGGTCTTCGTGCGCCGTGGCGAGGTAGTCGTGAGTGGAGGCATGCACGCCGCTGTTCACCCGCAGCCGTACGCGCTGCCTGACTCCCGCTGCGCGTGCCGCCGCGGCGACGCGCTCCGTCTCGATCTCGCTGTCGATGACGATCGTGCCGACGCCGGCGTCGATCGCACGGCGGATCTCCCGCTCCGACTTGTTGTTGCCGTGGAACCCGATCCTGCGCGGATCCACCCCCGCGGCGAGCGCCACGGCGAGCTCGCCGCCGCTGGCCACGTCGACCGCCAGCCCTTCCTCGGCCATCCAGCGCGCCACGTCGATGCAGAGCAGCGCTTTGCCGGCGTAGTAGACGGTCGCTGTCGTGCCGATCCTCTCCGCCTCAGCCTCGAGCGCCGTGCGAATCCTGCGTGCACGAGCCCTGGCGACATCCTCGTCGAGCACGTAGAGCGGTGAGCCGTACTGCGCGATCAGGGCTGAGGCTCTCATCTCTCCGAGCAGGAGCTCCCCGGTCTGCGGATCCCGACGGGCCGTCGGCGGAAAGACCCGCTGATCGATCTCGTTCGGATCGGACACGTCGGTCGTCATGGTTCCCCTCTTCTTCTTGTTCCGGCACGCCCACCTGCTTCTTCTCCGGCACGCCCGCCACGATGTCGAACCGATCGCCGCTCAACGGTCCAGCGCGAACGGGCCGAGATCGATCGGTGATCCATCGACGCGGGGGCTCCTCCCCGCAACCAGCGCCGAGAGCAGTTCGCCGGTCACCGGCCCCAGCGACAGACCGTGCATGTTGTGCCCTGCGGCCACCAGGATCTCCGGTCTTCCCGTCGGCGACCCCAGCACGGGCATCCCATCGGCGGTCATGGGGCGTGCGCCGACCCATTCCTCGGTACGTCCGTCCCAGTCGGCGCCGACGATCAGCCCCTTGGCCGCTTTCGTGAGCACGTCGAGGCGGGCGGGGTGGAACACATCCGGGCGCTCGTCGAACTCCATCATGCCGACCACACGTAGGCGACCGTTCATCGGGATCACGACGCAGTGCCGATCGATGGAATGCACGAGATGGCGGGGCATGCGTGCGACCGGCACTGTGTAGCTGTATCCCTTGCCCGACACGATGCGCGCGGCGCGTATTCCCGAGCGGCGCAGGATCGGCGAGGTCCATGCGCCCGCCGCGATGATGATCCGGTCGCCGGTGATGATCGATTCCCGACCGTTCGCGTCCCGGCACACCACGGAGGCGCCGTCGGCGACCCGCGTCGCCCTGATCCCTGTGCGCACATCCGCGCCCTGCTGAACGATCCGCTGGGCGAGGCTGGCCACGAAGGTGACCGGGTCGAGATACCGCTCCGCAGGCAGCAGAAATCCTGCCCCGATCCCTCGGGCGAGCGTCGGCTCGTGAGCGCGCAGCTCTTCCCCGCGCATGACAGCACCCGGCGCCTCGCCCCAGCCCTCGGCCGCACGCGCGTGATAGCGCTCGTGCGCCGCGACCAGCTCGCGCTCGTCGGTGCAGGTCATCAGATACCCGCGCCCGCCGCCGGACGTATCGATGCCGTCGTCGGTCATCCGATCCAACGCGGGGAAGATCGCTGCCGAGAACTGCGCGAGCGCGCGCGTCGAGGAAGCCCTCCGCCGCCGCGTCGACGAGAGCAGGAAGCCCGTCCCGAAGCCGGCGAGCTGCGGCAGCCGCGATGGCGCGATGGACAGATACGACGACGACGAGAGGACACCCGTCAGCACATCGCGCGCCGTGTGCGGCGAGGCGAGCGGAGCGACCTGTTGCGGCGTCAGCTCTCCTGCGTTGCCCGTTGCTGCCCCGGCTCCCAGATGATCCCGCTCGATGATCGTGACCCGATGGCCCTCTCGCAGCAGCGCGTAGGCGGTGCACAGGCCGATGAGCCCACCGCCGACGATCACCACGTGCCGGGGCGGGCGGCCCCCGTGGAGGCTCACCGGAGCAGTTCGATCCGCGGCTGACCGGCGTCGGCGATGATCCGGGCCCGAACACCCAGCGGCACGCTGTCGACACCCGGACCGTGGCCGAAGGGAAGGCCCCAGATGAGCGGGATGCCGAGCGGTGCGAGGAGTTCTTCGACGAGAGCGCGGATCTCCGGCAGCGGCCCGCACTCGTGCCAGGTACCGAGCGCAATACCGACGGCGCCGTCGAAGTATCCCGAGCGCAGGAGCGAGACCAGGAAGCCGTCCACCCGATAGGTCTTCTCCTCCACGTCTTCCAGGAGCACGATCTTCCCCGCCGCACGTGGTGCCGACGAATGCGAACCGGTGGTCATGGCGAGCAGGCTCAGGTTGCCGCCGGTGAGCGTGCCTTGGGCCTCGCCCTCGACGATCGCCTCCGCCCCCGGAGCCTGCAGCGTGCGCTCCTCCGTTGCGGTGAACAGCGCGCGGTGCAGCGCGATGAGGTTCCCCGGGTCGCTCATGAGATCGTTCGTGCCGAGCATCGGCGCGAACAGAGTGGGCACTGCGAGCTCGCGCTCCCAGAACTCGTGCAGTCCGGTGATGTCCGACGACCCCACGAGCATCTTGGGTCGCGCGGCACGCAGTCGCGGCACGTCCAGGTGGTCCAGGATCCGCACCGCGCCGTAGCCTCCGCACAGGCAGAGCACGGCCGCGACCGAGTCATCCGTCCATGCGCGCATCAGGTCCACCGCACGATCGGCATCCGCGCCGGCGAGGTAGGTCCCCGCCCGCGGATGCGTGTCGCGTACGTGCGCGCCGAGCACCGGCTCCAGATCCCACCTCGCCAGCAGATCGAGCGCCTCCGTCAGTCGCTCATCGGAGATCGCACTCGAGGGTGCGACCAACGCGACCCGATCGCCGTGACGCAGTGGTCCCGGCAGTGCGGCGCCCACGGTCATCGGTCCTCCCCCGTCGGACGCTCGCGCAGCTCCCGCGACGGGACCACGGCGAGCAGACGCTTCGTGTACTCGTGCTGCGGGTCCAGGAGCACTTCTTCCACGGTGCCGTGCTCGATGATCCTGCCGCGATACATCACGGCCACACGGTCGGCGATGTTCCACGCCAACCCCAGATCGTGCGTGATGACGAGGGCACCAAGACCCCGCTCGCACCGCAGCCGAAGCAGCAAGGCGAGCACGCCGGCGCGGACCGAGGCGTCCAGGCTCGCGACAGGTTCGTCGGCGACGAGGAACTCCGGGCCGAGGGCGAGCGCTCCCGCGATCACGACCCGCTGGCGCTGCCCTCCGGAGAGCTCCTGCGGAATCGCCTGGAAGTACTTCTCCGGCGGGGTCAGCTCGGCATCCGTCAGAGCCTGCGCCACGACGTCGCGCTCATCACCCGGCCACCGGTGCAGTCGCGGGCCCTCGGCGACGGCCTCGTACACGGACTGCTTGGGGTTCAGTGCGGCTGAGGGATCCTGCAACACGAACTGCACGCGCGACCGGTACTCCTTGAGGTCCTTCCGGCGCGTGGACAGCGGACGTCCGCGGTACATGACGTCGCCGCTGGTCGGCTGCTGCAGCCCGAGGATCGTGCGGGCGAGGGTGGTCTTCCCTGATCCGGACTGTCCGACGAGCGCGATGATCTCGCCGGGTCGACACGTGAGGTCGACGTCATCGACGGCCACGTGTCCCCGGTCGCCCCCACCGAAGGAGACGGTCACGCCTCGCACCGCGATCACCGCATCCGTGAGCGAGAGCAGACCCGTCGGCGTCGCGGAGATTTCGCTCGGCTCGGGTGCCGGACGCGAGCCTGGACCGTTCGGGCCGGGTGCTTCCGGCGACGTGTACGCGGGAAGCGACAGACGCGACGACCAGTCGCCGATGGTCGGGAACGCGGCAGCGAGCGCCCGTGTATGAACATGCTGCGGATTCGACATGACCTCTGCCGACGGCCCCTCCTCCACGATCCTGCCCTGCTGCATCACGACGATGCGTTCGCAGGTGGACGCGAGAACCGAGAGGTCGTGGCTGATCATGATCAGCGACAGGCCGCGTTCGCGGACCATCTGCTTCAACAGGTTCAGGATCTGGTCCTGCACGATCACGTCGAGAGCGGTGGTCGGCTCATCCGCGATGATGATCTCCGGCTCGCAGGCGAGTGCGAGGGCGATCATCACACGCTGCTTCTGACCGCCGGAGAGCTCATGAGGATACGACCGCGCCTTGGACTTCGGCAGATCGACCTGCTGCAGCAGCTCGACGACGCGCCGGTCCTGCTCGGCTCGCTCGCGGTACTTCGCCCTGCTCCCGGTCGCGTGCAGCACCAGCGCCTCGACGATCTGGTCGCCCACCCGCTGCACGGGGTTGAGCGAGTGCATCGCCCCCTGGAACACGATCGCCGCCTCGGTCCAGCGGACCGCGCGCAGGCGCCCCCATCCCATGTCGGCGACGGATTCCTCGCCGAGCAGGATGCGCCCGTCGATGCGGGCGTTCCGTGGCAGCAATCGGAGCACGCTCATCGCGAGCGTGGACTTGCCGCACCCCGACTCACCGGCGAGGCCGATGGTCGCGCCCTCCGGCACGTCGAGCGTGACGCCGCGCACCGCTTCCACGACGCCCCGGCCTCCCCGCTCGAAGGTGGAGTAGCTGATCCGGACATCCTCGAACTTCAGACTGGGCATCATCGACCTCGCAACGTCGGGTTCACAACAGCTTCGAATGCACGGCCGGCGAGCGTGAACGCCAGCACGACCAGCACGATGGCGAGTCCAGGAGGGAGCAGATACCACCAGTACCCGGCGGTCGCGGCTCCGGTGTCGAGTGCGAGCTTCAGCATCGACCCCCAGGAGATCGTCGAAGGATCACCAAGCCCCAGAAAGGCCAGGGTGGACTCGGAGATGATCGCCGATCCGACGGTGAGCGTGGTGTTCGCCAGCACCAAGGGCAGAACGGCCGGGAGCACGTGCTTCCACAGGATGTGTCCGTCTCCTGCCCCGAGAGCCCAGGATCGTTCGATGTACCCGCGCGACTCCACGGTGAGCGTCTGAGAGCGCACCAGCCTGGCGGTCGAGGCCCAGGAGGTCACACCGATCGCGACGATGATGGTCGTCACTCCGGCGCCCAGGACGCTCGAGAGGACGATCGCGAGCACGAGCGATGGCACGACCAGGAAGAAGTCGACGATGCGGAGCAGGATCGCCTGCGTCGGGCCACGGAAGTGCCCGGAGGCCATTCCGACGGCCGTGCCGATGACCATCGACACGAGCGTGGCGGCGAAACCGACCAGCAACGACGCCCGCGCGCCCCACACCAGCATCGCGAGGACGCTGCGGCCCGAGGGATCGGTGCCGAGCGGCAGTCCGGCCGTGGGTGGCGAGTTCAGCGGATTGTCGATCTTGGTGACGTCGAGCATCTCCGCCGGGAACAGCACGGGGGCGAGCGTCGCCAGCGCGATCACGACGATCAGGATGACCAGGCCGACGACACCGGATCGGTGGGTGCAGAACTCACGCCAGACTTCGGCGAGACGGGCTCGTCGTCGCGCAGAGGCGACACTGCGGGCACGGGGACGCGGGGATTCGAGGATCTGAGTCATGCGGTACGCAGCCTTGGGTCGAGAACGCGATACACCAGGTCCGCGATGAAGTTCATGGCGATCACGATGGCGGAGAAGACCACGAACGTCCCCTGCAGAACAGGGAAGTCGGGAGCGCTGAGCGCCTGGAACGTGAGGTAGCCGAGCCCCGGCCACGAGAAGACGGTCTCGACGGAGACGCCGCCGCTGATGAGACCGCCGATGGCGAGGAAGATCAGCGTGACCGTCGGCAGCAACGCGTTCGGAACGGCGTGCACGCGACGCACACGATCCTCGTTCAGACCCTTCGCACGTGCCGTGACGAGGTAGTCGGCCGTCATCTCCTCCAGCAGCGAGGCGCGCATGACCAGGAGGTACTGCGCGTAGACGACGGCGGCCATGGTGATCGCGGGCAGGACGAGATGGTGCGCCACATCGAGCACGTAGGCGAGGCCCTCCAGGTTCGCGCCCGCCGTCACCATGCCGCCCGTGGGGAACCAGTGGAGCGTGCCGGCGAACAGGAGCAGCAGGAGCAGTCCGAACCAGAAGGTGGGCACCGACCACAGGGTCAGCGCGATCCCGGTGTGCACACGATCGAAGAGGCTGCCGCGCCGCCACGCTGCGCGCTGTCCGAGCCACAGCCCGAGCGCGAGCGAGATCGCGAACGCGGTTCCGGTGAGGAGGAGCGTCGGTCCCATCCGATCGAGGATCAGTCGGGAGACCTCCTCGTTGTTCGTGTAGGAGTACCCGAGATCGCCGCGGAGCAGATCCGTGAGGTAGCGCCAGAACTGGTTCGGCAGCGGTTGATCCAGTCCCAGCTCACGGCGGATGGCCTCCAGCTGGTCGACACTCACCCGACGACCGTGCGTCAGAGAGCGCACCGGGTCTCCCGGCAGGATGCGGAAGGCGAAGAAGCCGAGGACGATCACCATCAGCAGCGAGACGAGCGCTCCCCCGGCCTTGCCGAGTGTGTATCGCGCCCAGGATGTCCCCCGGCGCGGCTCGTCGATGTCGACGGCGGGCGCCCCGGAGGGGACGAGCGTGTCGCCCCCTCCGGTCACCACGTTGTCGCTCATGCGGACTACTCCCGGTCGCCGGCCTGCGAGCGGCGGCGGCTCAGCACGATCCCGCCGCCCACGAGCGCTGCGGCGGCGACGCCTCCTGCAATCCACCATCCGGTCGCTCCGCCATCGGCGGCAGCACCATCACCGGTCCCTGCCCCGTCGACCGGGGTCAGCGAGTAGACGCCCCATGGCCCGTTCTGACGGAGCAGTACCCCGCCCTCGGCCGGCTGCAGCTGCGCGTCGGTGAAGCGGTCGGAGCGGTACGCCTGGAAGCGCGCGTCGAAGAACATCACGTTGTTGACCGCTGCGTCGTACTTCAGCTGCTGCATCTCCAGGATCAGCGCAGCACGCTTCTCGGGATCGGTCTCGGAGTGCTGCTGGGCGTAGAGCTCATCGAACGCGGGATCGCACCAGTTCGACTCGCTGGTCGCCCCGGATCCATCCGCATTGGGGCGGGAGCTGCAGAGGTTGATCGACATCATGAAGTCGGGATCGGGCCCCATCCCCCACCCGGTGAAGTACATGTCGTACCGCCCGAGCACCGATTCGTCGTTGACCTGTGCGTCCGAGAGCATCGAGACGGTGGTCTTGATGCCGATCTCCTCGAGCCAGGGGCCGATGAAGTCTGCCGCCTGCTGGCTGTTCGAGCTCGAGGATCGCCCCATGATGCGCAGGTCGATCGGGTTGCCCGACTTGTCGAGCCGCACGCCGTCAGCGCCGCGCTCGTACCCGGCCTCGTCGAGCATCCGGTTCGCCTCGTCGGGGTCGTAGGCGAGCGGGAGCTCTTCGGGGGCGATGTTCCAGTGGAACGTCGGGTACCGCGGCGGGACCGTGCCCGTACCCGGATCGCCGAGCCCCTGCAGGATCTTGGCACGCAGGGTCTCGTTGTCGATCGCCCGCACGATGGCCTGCCGCACGACCTTGTCGTGCAGGACCGGGTTGCCGTCTCCGAGGTCGTTGCCGTCGATGTCCTTCGCGCCGGGGTTGATGGCCAGCGCCGAGAAAGAGTTGCCCTTCGCCGAGATCGTGGTGATGCCCTCGACCCCGTCGAGCGAATCGAACTGGGCGATCGTGAGGCCGTCGACCAGATCGACCTCACCGGTCTTGAGCGCCTGCACCGCGGCATCCGAGCTCTTGTAGGGAACCCAGACAAGTGAGCCGATCTTGGCTTCGCCGTGCCGGTAGTGGGGGTTCGCCGTCATCGTGACGCCGTTCGTCTTCGACGATTCGGTGATGATGAACGGTCCGGAACCCACGGTGTCGGCATCATTCTCGTACGCGGCGGGATCGTCGAGCTCCGCCCACACGTGGCGGGGCACGATGGGCAGGTCGGCGCCGGGGTTCGGCGCCTGCGGGTTCTCCATCGTCATGACGACGGTCAGCTCGTCGGGCGCCTCGATGCTCTCGATGTTCTCGACGAGCGACCCCTTGGCCATCTTGAGCGCGTCGTTGTCCTGGATCGCCTCGATCGTCCAGATCACGTCATCGGCGACGATCGGCTCACCATCCGACCACATCGCGTCGGGCTCGAGATGGAAGGTCCATTCGGTCCCGTCGGCGTTCGCCTCCCACGACTCGGCGATCGCCGGGTACTCGCTGTTGTCCTCAGCGGCCCAGGCGACGAGGGGCTCGTACTGGTACATGAGGATCGAGTCGCTCGTGGAGAGTACGGAGAGGAACGGATTCAGGGTCTCGACATCGCCCGTGAGCGAGATCCGCGCCTGCGCACCCTCTTCTTCGGCCGCTGCTGCTCCTGCGCCCGCGACCGTGCCGCCGAACACGATCGCTCCGGCGCCGATCAGGGCCATGCACCGACGGCTCGCGCGGACGGATCGTCGTCCCCGACTGTCCCAGTGTGACTGCATCAACATCCACTCCTTTGTGTTATGTCTCGTAAGTGTGAGCGCGTGAGGAATACAGATTCCGTCGACCCGGTCGAACTCTAACCAGACAACAGGCATCGATGACCAAGTTCCCTCACTTATGGGGGGTCACGCAGGACTGCGATTGCGTTTTTATGATTCATAAGACGGAACGCACAAAGGAGTCCCATGTCGCACCCGAGCACCGCCTCACGTCTGAGTGCCGCCGAGCTGTGCGCCCGACTAATCCGCTTCGACACGTCGAACTACGGTGACGGGCGCAGCGCCGGTGAACACGACATCGCGTCGTGGATCCACAGCGCGCTGAAGCACGCCGGCTACGCGGCACAGATCGTCGGCCCCGAACCTGCGCGCGCCTCGGTGGTGCTGCGGGTGCCCGGCGAAGACCGCACCCTCCCCGCGCTGCTCGTCCATGCGCACACCGACGTCGTCCCCGTCGAGCCGTCGCAGTGGTCCGTCCCCGCATTCGCCGGCCACATCGCTGACGGCTACGTGTGGGGTCGAGGCGCCACCGACATGAAGGACATGGTCGCGAGCGTCCTGCGCACGCTGTTGAACTGGGCAGAGAACGACATCCGACCGCAGCGCGACATCGTGGTGGCCTTCGTCGCCGACGAGGAATCGGGTGGCGAGCATGGAGCCACGTGGCTGGTCCGGAACATGCCGGAGTTCTTCACCGGGGTCGAGGTCGCGATCGGCGAGTCCGGGGGCGACGCGACCGAACTCGTGTCGAACGACGGCACCCCGCTGCGGGTCTATCCCATCGCCACCGGCGAGCGCGGAACGCTGCAGCTGCGCATCCACGCACGAGGGACCGGGGGTCACGGGTCGCGTCCGCAGGCGGACCAGGCCCTCACCCGTGTCATCGACACCTGTCAGCGCATCAACGCCTACCGATGGCCGCTCCGACTCACCGACACCGTCAGGGAGTACATCGCGACAATCGATCACGCGCTCGGCAACGAACCGCGGCTCGACACCGACGCCGGGATCGCTGCGTCGATCCGCCGGTTGGGTCCCGCCGGGGAGGTCGCCGAGGCCATCACCCGCTGCACGGCGACGACGACCGTGCTCAACGCTGGCGTCAAGGTCAACGTCATCCCCGCGTCAGCGGAGGCACAGCTCGATGTACGGTGCCTGCCCGGCACGGAGGACGAGGTCGTCGCGACCCTCGTGCACCTGATCGGCGACGACGTGGAGTGGGAATTCCTCTCCCGATGTTCTCCCGTGACGGCGCCGTACCCCTCGCACTGGTTCGACGCGATGCGCGCCGCGATCCTCACCCAGGACCCGGCCGCGATCACTCCCCCGGTGTGGCTGGGCGGCGGCACAGATGCGAAGGCCTTCTCCGAACTCGGCATCGCCTGCTACGGCTTCGCCCCGCTGACGACAGACCGCGCCGGACGTCATCCTGGCGGCGCCCACGGAGCGGACGAGCGGAACCCCGTGGAGGCGATCGATGGGGGCCAGCGGGTGCTCGAGCAGTTCCTGACCCATGTCTGAGCAGGGCACCGCGATCGACCCCGCGCTCGTGCGTCTCACCGACGACCGTGTCGCCTCCGGCAAGAGCCCCGCCGCCGTGCTGGCGTCGTCGGGCGGTGCGGAACCGCTCGGAGTCGGCGGCTCCGGCGACGCCGGCGACGGTTCAGCGCCCGACGCCGACACGGTCTTCCGCATCGCGTCGTGCACGAAGTCCTTCACCGCTGCCCGAGCGTTGCAGCTGCGCGACGCCGGCCTGCTCGATCTCGATCGTCCCATCGCCGAGATGCTCCCCCGACCGCCGCGGTTCGTGATTCCCGGAGGAGATGCGACCCCGCCCACTCCGCGGATGCTGCTGACCATGTCGGCGGGCCTGCCGACCGACGACGCCTGGGCGGACCGGCTGGAGTCGCTGCCGGTCACGGAGTTCGACGCGATGCTCAGCCGGGGAATCAGGTTCACCCGGCCGCCGGGGGTCGGCTACGAGTACGCGAACCTCGGGTGGGCGATCCTCGGACGGGCGCTGGAGCAGCTGGACGGGCGCCGACTGCAGGAGCAGATCGAGAAGGATCTCCTGGATCCACTCGGCCTCACCGGGGTCAGGTTCTCCCCGCCGGCGGGGCGCCGCATCGCCACCGGCTACGCCCGGCACCACGGATCCTGGCAGGCACAGGCGGTCACGTCGCCCGGAGCGTTCTCGGCGATCGGAGGGCTCTTCGCGTCGTGCGCCGACATCCTGGCCTGGGCGCGGTGGCTGGCGAGCGCTTTCGCCGAGGGACCGAGCGAACCGGACTCCGTGCTCTCGGCAGCGAGTCGCCGCGAGATGCAGCACCTCCACTGGGCCATCCCCGGCGGCGACAGCGAGGTCGCGCGCGGCTACGGGTACGGCTTGATCGTCGAGCATTCCGCGGAGCAGGGGCGTGTCGTCTCGCACTCCGGCGGCTACCCGGGCTTCTCTGCACACATGCGCTGGAGCGTGGACCGCTCGGTCGCGGTCTGCGGGTTCGAGAACGCGGGCTACTCCGGTGTGCACGAGATCGTGCGTCCCGCGTTCGCCGCGGCACTCGCCGAAGCGGTGACCGCGGCACGATCGACTCCTCCCCCGGAGCCGTGGTCCGAGACCCGAGCGGCCGTTACCCGGATCTCGGAGCTGGTGAGTGATCATGGGAACATGACCTTGTGGGACCGCGCGAACAGTGACCTGTTCGATGGGTGCATCGACCTCGACGTGTCGGTGGCGGAGCGCAGGACTCGGCTGTCACGACTCATCGACGACGTCGGCGCCCCGCTGATCCATGGGCCCGCGTCGTTCCCGACGCCCGCGCGCGCGACCTGGAGAGCGTTCGGGTCATCCGGCGCGTTCGACATCTCTCTGCAGCTGACCCCGTCGGAACCGCCTCTGGTCCAGAGATGGGACCTCGCCATGATCACCGCGGAGGACGCTCATGTCTCCTGAGCCCGCAGCGCCGGAGGAGTCAGCGCCCGGCCGCAAGGCGCAGGCGCGAAGAAGCGCGTCTCTCCTCAAGTCCCGACTGCTCAAGGAAGAGCAGACGGCCTTCGACGACGCGCTGCGCTCTTTTGCGACGAACCCCGCGTTCGAGCGCATGGCGGCCATCATCGCCCGCAGCCGCCGCCGATTCATCCTCGGGCGCGGCGATGCTCAGGAGCACGCCATGCTGCTGAGCGCGTCGCTGAAGGCCAGCTTCAGCCAGGTCTTCCTGGTGGCTCCTCCAGGGCTCGACCACCTCGACCTGCTCGCCGATGTGCGGACGGGCGACGTGCTCATCGCGATCTGCCACCGCCCGTACCGGCGCGACACCGTCGAGATCGGCCGGCTCTACGTCGCCGCCGGCGGCACGCTGATGCTGTTGACCGACAGCGCCGACTCGCCGCTGAGCGCGTTCGCCTCAGAGCAGATCATCATCGAGCACGCCACGCGCGATGCGCAAGTCGACGCCACCGCCGTCGTCCTCGCCACCCGTCTGCTGGCACGACTCGCATCGGCCAGCTCCAAAGGCGCCGTGCGGCGGGCACAGGAACGTGAACGGCTCGGCGATCTGCTCGGCCTCTACGAATCCGACATGCGCTGGGTCGGGCGCGAGCAGGGGCCGGGCGGGGCGGGGTCGTAGCGCGGGAGTCAGCCTCCCGAGGGGTTCTCGAGCGGCTTGCCGTCGTCGTCGGTGGTCTCTCGTTCGAGGATCTCCTCGGTGCTGTCGGGCGCACCGCCCGATGCGGTGTCGGCCTCTTCGTCAGGACCGGGGGTGCCCTGCGTGTTCTTCGGATCGCTCATGATTCTCTCCTTCGTTCGGTCCGGTGAGGCTACGGGGCCCGGGGCGCGGCAGCGAGGGGGTTGACGTGGATCGTCGGGGCACGAGACCTCGACCGAACGACGTAGGAATCGCGGAGGCCGATGCGGCTGGGGCGACGCGGGTGTAGGTTGCGGAGATGGAGCCGATCCGAGTGGGGCTCGTGGCCGACCCGGCTTCGCCCACGGCGGTCGCGCGTCGGATGACCGACCTCACACCGCCGCTCGCTGCTCAGGCCGACGGCTGGATCATCGAACTCGTCAGCGAGCCGTTCACCCTCGGATCTGAAGACGTCGACGCCGCGCTGGAACGGCTTCGGGCTCACGCTGCACAGAAGCGCTGGGATCTCGTCATCGGCGTCACCGAGCTTCCGCTTCGCGATGATGACGGCCGCTATCTGCTGGCGGCGATCGATCCTCGACGCCGATCCGCTGTGCTGTCATTGCCCGCGCTGGGCGGTTTCCGGGTGCAGACCCGCGCCCGCCGCGCGGTGCGAGGGCTCGTCGACGGGATGGCCGGACCAGCCGTGTCTGAGGAACAGCGCCTGCCGCTCCCCCGGCTCAGCGCCCGGGGTCGCGTGCTTCTGGGCATGGTGCTGGCCAACCGTCCCTGGCTGCTCGCGGCAGGGCTCAAGTCCGCTCTGGTCGCGGCCCTGGCGACCGGCGCGGTGGCGACGATCGAGCCGACGGTGTGGTCACTCGCCATCTCGCTGTCGGGCTGGCGTCTGGCGGCGGCGACGTTGGCCTCCATCACGATCATCATCGCCTGGATCGTGATCGACGGCAGGCTCTGGGACCGCCCCGACGACAGCTCTCCTGCAGCGCGTGAGAGATCCCGTCTCTACAACACCTCGACGCTGCTGACTCTGACCATCGGCATCATCATCTGTTATCTGGCGCTGTACGTCGTGAACCTGGCCTGGGCGTTCTTCGTGCTCGACCCGACGGTGATGAGCGAGTCCCTCGGCCGAGCCGTCGGAGCGGGTGATCTGTTCGTGCTCAGCTGGTTCGTCGCGTCGGCGGCGACACTCGGCGGGGCGCTCGGCACCGGCTTGGAGTCCGACGATGCGATCCGTGCTGCCACGTATTCGAAGCGCGAAGAGGAGCGACGCGCGCGCCTGGCTGATGAGCGCGTCTGAGTCGGCGATGCACGATGGGCGCGGTCACTGGTCTCACCGGGATGCGTCCACGGTGAGACCAGTTCGCTGCCCACGCGATCGCGGAGCTATGACTTCCTAGAAGTCCCAGTCGTCGTCTTCCGTGGCCTCGGCCTTGCCGATGACGTAGGAGGAACCCGAACCGGAGAAGAAGTCGTGGTTCTCGTCGGCATTCGGCGAGAGCGCCGACAGGATCGCCGGGTTCACGTTCGTGACGGTCGACGGGAACATCGCTTCGTAGCCGAGGTTCATCAGCGCCTTGTTGGCGTTGTAGTGCAGGAACTTCTTGACGTCTTCGGTCAGGCCGACGCCGTCGTAGAGGTCCTGCGTGTACTGCACCTCGTTGTCGTAGAGCTCGAACAACAGGTTGAAGGTGTAGTCCTTCAGCTCCTGACGACGCTCTTCGGTCTCGTTCTCGAGACCCTTCTGGAACTTGTAGCCGATGTAGTACCCGTGCACGGCCTCGTCACGGATGATGAGGCGGATCAGGTCGGCCGTGTTCGTGAGCTTCGCCTTGGACGACCAGTAGATCGGCAGGTAGAAGCCCGAGTAGAACAGGAACGACTCGAGCAGGGTCGAGGCGACCTTGCGCTTGAGCGGGTCATCACCCTGGTAGTAGTCCATGATGATCTGAGCCTTCTTCTGAAGGTTCGGGTTCTCGGTGGACCACCGGAACGCCTCGTCGATCTCCTTCGTCGACGCGAGCGTCGAGAAGATCGAGGAGTAGCTCTTCGCGTGCACCGACTCCATGAAGGCGATGTTGGTGTACACCGCCTCCTCGTGAGGAGTGATCGCGTCAGGGATGAGCGAGACGGCGCCCACTGTGCCCTGGATCGTGTCGAGCAGCGTCAGACCGGTGAAGACGCGCATGGTGAGCAGCTGCTCTTCGGGCGTCAGCGTGTTCCAGGACTGGATGTCGTTGGACAGCGGCACCTTCTCGGGCAACCAGAAGTTGTTCACCAGACGGTTCCAGACCTCGAGGTCCTTGTCGTCGATGATGCGGTTCCAGTTGATCGCCTGCACGCTGTCGACCAGCTTGATCGGGGGGTGGGGAGTCATGTCTTCGTCGTTTCTCGAGTCAGTGAGCAGGTCAGAGCATGCAGGAGACGCACTCGGTCATGTCGGTGCCCTCGAGCGCCATCTGACGCAGACGGATGTAGTAGATCGTCTTGATGCCCTTGCGCCATGCGTAGATCTGCGCCTTGTTGATGTCACGCGTGGTGGCGGTGTCCTTGAAGAACAGCGTCAGCGACAGGCCCTGGTCCACGTGCTGCGTGGCCGCGGCGTACGTGTCGATGACCTTCTCGTAGCCGATCTCGTACGCGTCCTGGTAGTACTCCAGGTTGTCGTTCGTCATGAACGCCGCCGGGTAGTAGACGCGACCGAGCTTGCCTTCCTTGCGGATCTCGATCTTCGACGCGATCGGGTGGATCGACGACGTCGAGTTGTTGATGTACGAGATCGAGCCGGTCGGCGGCACCGCCTGCAGGTTCTGGTTGTAGATGCCGTGCTCCTGGATCGATGCCTTGAGCGCGACCCAGTCCTCCTGCGTCGGGATGTGCTTTCCGGCGAAGAGCTCCTTGACCTTCTCGGTCTCCGGGACCCAGGCGCGCTCGATGTACTTGTCGAAGAACTCCCCCGACGCGTAGGTCGAGTCCTCGAAGCCGTCGAACGCCTGCTTGCGCTCGATCGCGAGGTTGTTCGAGGCGCGCAGCGCGTGGAACAGCACCGTGTAGAAGTAGATGTTCGTGAAGTCGATGCCCTCTTCGGACCCGTAGTAGACGTGCTCGCGAGCGAGGTAGCCGTGCAGGTTCATCTGGCCGAGGCCGATCGCGTGGGAGCGGTCGTTGCCGTCCTCGATCGAGCGCACGGAACGGATGTGGCTCTGGTCGCTGACCGCGCTCAGCGCACGGATCGCGGTCTCGACGGTCTGGCCGAGGTCATCGGCATCCATCGACAGCGCGATGTTCATCGAGCCGAGGTTGCAGGAGATGTCCTTGCCGATCTGGTCGTACGACAGGTCGTCGTTGTACGTCGTCGGCGTGTTCACCTGAAGGATCTCGCTGCAGAGGTTGGACATGTTGATGCGGCCCTTGATCGGGTTGGCCTTGTTCACCGTGTCCTCGAACATGATGTACGGGTAGCCCGACTCGAACTGGATCTCGGCGATGGTCTGGAAGAACTCGCGCGCGTTGATCTTCGTCTTCTTGATGCGAGGGTTGTCGACCATCTCGCGGTACTTCTCGGTGACGGAGATGTCGCCGAAGGGCACCCCGTAGACCTTCTCGACGTCGTACGGCGAGAAGAGGTACATGTCCTCGCCGTTCTTGGCGAGCTCGAACGTGATGTCGGGGACGACGACACCGAGCGACAGCGTCTTGATGCGGATCTTCTCGTCGGCGTTCTCACGCTTGGTGTCGAGGAAGCGCATGATGTCGGGGTGGTGCGCGTTGAGGTACACCGCACCGGCACCCTGACGGGCACCGAGCTGGTTCGCGTAGCTGAAGCTGTCTTCGAGGAGCTTCATGACGGGGATGATGCCCGACGACTGGTTCTCGATCTGCTTGATCGGAGCGCCGGCTTCGCGGATGTTCGAGAGCAGCAGCGCCACGCCGCCACCGCGCTTGGAGAGCTGGAGAGCGGAGTTGATGCCGCGGGCGATCGACTCCATGTTGTCTTCGATGCGCAGGAGGAAGCAGCTGACGAGCTCGCCGCGCTGGGCCTTGCCCGCGTTGAGGAACGTCGGGGTGGCCGGCTGGAAGCGACCGGAGATGATCTCCTCGACCAGGGCGACCGCGAGCTTCTCGTCACCGTCGGCGAGACCGAGAGCGGTCATCACGACGCGGTCCTCGAAGCGCTCGAGGTAGCGCTTGCCGTCGAACGTCTTGAGCGTGTAGCTCGTGTAGTACTTGAAGGCGCCGAGGAAGGTCTCGAAGCGGAACTTCTTGCCGTAGGCGAGGTCGTTGAGCTCCTGGATGAACTCGAGCGAGTACTGCTCGATGACGGCCGGCTCGTAGTACTCCTTCTCGACCAGGTAGTCGAGACGCTCCTTGAGCGAGTGGAAGAACACCGTGTTCTGGTTGACGTGCTGGAGGAAGTACTCGCGCGCCGCCCGCTTGTCGGCGTCGAACTGGATCTTGCCGTCCGCGTCGTACAGGTTGAGCATCGCGTTGAGGGCGTGATAGTCCAGGCCCTCGTAGTTCGGGTTCGCCTTGAACGCCACCGTCTCGGTCACTGCGTCCTGCTCTTCAACTGTGATACCCACCGTCGTTCCAATCCGTCGCTCACGCGATCAACGTCGTCCTGTGTGCCGAAGATTTCGAGCCGGTACAAGTGCGGCACGTGGCACTTGCGGCTGATGATGTCGCCGGCGAGACAGAAGGAATCGCCGAAGTTGGTATTGCCCGCGGAGATGACACCGCGGATGTGCTGCCGGTTGCGCTCGTCGTTGAGGAACCGGATCACCTGCTTGGGCACGGCACCTCGTTCGACGCCGCGCCCTTCACCTCCGCCATAGGTGGGGGTGACCAGCACGAAGGGCTCGTCTATGACGAGTTCTTCCTCCTGCCGGTGGAGAGGGATGCGTCGGGCCGGAAGCCCGAGCTTCTCGATGAAACGCGCGGTGTTACCCGACGCGCTCGAGAAGTAGACCAGGAGCGGCGCGGCAGTCGCGACTAGGTGCATGACTCACTCCGGTTCCTGAGCGACGCAGAAGGGTCACGCCAGGCGCGTGGCGAGCTCGGCGATCTTGTCGGGACGGAAGCCCGACCAGTGGTCCTCGTCGGTCACGACGACGGGCGCCTGCATGTAGCCGAGCGCCTTGACCTGCTCCAGGGCCGTCGGGTCCTCCGACAGGTCATGGATCTCGTACTCGATGCCCTGGGCATCCAGCGCACGGTAGGTGGCGTTGCACTGGACGCAGGACGGCTTGGTGTAGACCGTGATCGACATCTGAAACCCCTCAAATCTCTGGTTGCTCCGGCAGACCCCCGCCGGGACTTCAATACTACATATAGGGACGGACATTGCGGCCGACCACAAGGGGTAGTAGTTACATCCGTGTAGTTTTCCACCGCTCTCCACTGATACAACACAGGTTCTCCACCGTTTCTTCCACAGGTTGAGACCCCGCCGAAGGGCTTCCGAACCGCGAGAAATCGCGGCTGGGAAGCGCCTGTGAGCGATCTATCCACAGGCGCGACCATACGAGGGGGTTCGGACATTTTGAGACCTGTGGAAACTACCTCTCGGCGTGTCGTCGGCGTGTCGCATCCGCACCCGCTTCGACGCTCCCCGCCGGGTGCCGCTACCGTTGTGAGGTGGCGGGATATCGGGATCTTCTTCGCACGCCGGGAGTGGCGCGCATGATCGCTGCTCAGTTGACCGCGCGATTCCCCAACGGCATGTCCTCGCTCGCGATCCTGCTGCACGTCGAACAGCAGACGGGGTCCTACGGAGCCGCCGGCCTCGTGCTCGCCGCGACCAGCGTCGGCCAGGCGGTCGCCGGCCCCATCACCAGCCGCTGGATGGGCATGTGGGGCATGCGTCGCGTTCTCACCCTGACCCTGAGCGTGTGCGTCGTCGCCGTGCTGGCGCTCGCCCTGCTCCCGCTGAACCTGCCGGGGTACATGGTGCTCGGGATGGTGGCCGGACTCTCCACTCCTCCGATCCAGGCAGCCGTTCGCACGATCTATCCGAAGCTCGTGAACTCCTCGCAGCTCACCCCGCTCTTCTCGCTCGACGCCTCTCTGCAGGAGATCATCTGGATCCTGGCACCGGTGGTCATCACACTCGTGTCGACGCAGGTCGGCACGACCGAGGGTCTGTTGCTGGTCGCGATCATCCTGGTGGCGGGAGGCGCGTGGTTCATCCTCTCGCCCGAGGTCGGTCGCGTGCGGATCCCCCGCAGCCGCAATCCGCTCGGCAAGGTCGTGCTCAAGCCCCCTGTCATGCTCGCCACCGTCATCGGCTTCCTCCTGATCGGGGCGTGCGCGGCCGTCGAGGTCGGTGTGGTCGCGAGCTTCGAGCATGGCAGCCTCACCGCCGGTCTCGTGCTCGCCGTCTTCGCGCTCGGCAGCCTCGCCGGCGGCCTGGCCTTCGGTCACATCCCGATCGGCCCCTGGGCCATGGCACGGCGTCTGCTGATCGTCACCATCGGGCTCGGACTCACCATGGTGATGCTCAACGTGTTCTGGCTCGGCGGCACGCTGATCCTCGCCGGCATCGGCATCGCCCCCGCTCTCGCCGTGCTCTTCGCGATCACCTCCGCGAGCGTGAAGTTCAGCGAGACGGCCGAGGCGTTCGGGTGGGCGGGTACCGGTCAGCTCATCGGCGCCGCTGCCGGGTCCGCGGTCGCCGGCTTCCTCGTCGACGCGGGCGACTGGCGCGGCGCATACCTCGCCGCGACGCTGTTCGCCGGGGCCGGGTTGATCGTCTCGATCGTGTTCGTCCGTTCCTTCCCTGATCTGCGTCACCGCGACGCGAGTCCCCATCCCGACACCGAACCCCTGGCGGTCACCCCCTCATGAGCTCCCTTACTGCCCTGACCTCCGCTCCCGAGATCGTCTGCGTGGGCGAGACCATGGCGCTGATCACGCCGACGGATGCGAGTCTCGCCGAGGCGGGGCACGCGACGATCGGGCTCGCCGGGGCGGAGTCCAACGTGTCGGCGGGAGTCGCCGCCACCGGGCACCGCGTCGCCTGGGCGTCTCGCCTGGGAGCCGATCCGCTCGGCGACCGCATCACGTCGGAGCTCGCGCGCCGCGGCGTGGAGCTGTGGGTCGAGCGCGCGGCGGATGCGCCCACCGGTGTCATGTTCAAGGATCCGGGCGTCGAGTCCTCCTCCGTCTACTACTACCGCCGCGGCTCGGCTGCCGCGCACATGGAGCCCGGCTTCCTGACGCCGGACCGACTCGAGGGCGTGCGGATCGTGCACACCACCGGCATCACGCCCGCGCTCTCGCGCTCGTGCCGGGAGATGGTCGACCGCCTCTTCGCAGACGCCCGCACCGCCGGCGCGCTGGTGTCGTTCGACGTGAACGACCGACGTCCGCTCTGGAGCCGCGAGGACGCCGCCGAGACCCTCGCCCGACTGGCGGATGCCGCAGACATCACCTTCGTCGGCCGCGACGAGGCCGAGCGCATCTGGGGCACCGTGACTCCGGCCGAGATCCGCGCCTTCCTCCCCCGGTGCCCGCTGTTGATCGTCAAGGACGGCGATGTCGGGGCGACCGCCTTCGACGGCGATGCCGAGCCGGTGTTCGTCCCGGCACCCGTGGTCGATGTCGTCGAGCCGGTCGGAGCGGGCGACGCGTTCGCCTCCGGCTTCCTCGCAGCCACACTCGACGGTGCTCCGCTCGCCGCTCGCCTGTCGGCCGGGCACGCCGCCGCCGAGCGCGTGCTGACGATCGCGGCTGATCTGCCGCCACTCGACTGACACACCCGATCCCGCCCACGCCGCCGCGCGTTCTGGCGCGCCCGTGACTCGGGAGGGTGCAGAACGGCTCCGGCGCCGTCAAGCGACCGATCGGTGAACGCTCGGCGTCAGTTAATGAACGCCGAATGGCCACTCTCTGGAACCGCCGTTTCGCTGCATCCGACGCTAGTAGCTTCGCGAATGGCGCCGCTTCCACCCTGCTGTCGAGCGCCATCTCCCACCTCGAATCCCGACGAAAGGTGCTGCCTGCGATGGCGCGCTTGCCACGATCCCTGACCCTGCGGCGCACTGCCGCTTTCACCGCCGGCGGCCTCGCTGCCGCTCTCGGCCTCACTCTCCTCGGGGGCGGCGTCGCCGTCGCCGCCGGAGGCCTCAATCCTCCCGCCGTCGCCCCCGCGACGGTGTTCGTGCCCTCGACCGTGCCCGACCGTGTGATCCTCACGCCGACGGCCACACCTCAGACGAGCCAGAGCGTCAGCTGGCGCACCTCGTCCGATGTCACGACGCCACAGGTGCAGATCGCACCGCTCACCGCCACGCCCGTCGACGTCGCAGCCGCACGGATCGTCACCGCCACCACGACCGGTTTCGAGTCCAACTTCGGATACCGGATCGCACATCACTCCGCGACCTTCGACCAGCTCGAGGCCGCGACCACGTACCTCTACCGTGTCGGCGACGGCACGACCTGGAGCGAGTGGCTCGAGTTCACGACGGCAGATGACGCCGTGGGCAACTTCAGCTTCCTCGTGCAGGGCGACGCGCAGAACGACAACAAGGCGTTCACGTCGCGCGCGCTGCGTGCCGCGTTCGAGGCCCGCCCGTACGCACGCGCCGTCGTGCATGCCGGCGACCTGATCGACACCGAGACCTCGGATGCCGAGTGGGGCGAATGGCATGAGGCCGCCGCCTTCTCGAACCAGTACCTCAACGTGATCGCCGCCACGGGGAACCACGAGTACTACCCCGGTCCCGAGCTGTCGAAGCACTGGGACGCGCAGTTCGAGTACCCGGCGAACGGTCCGGCGGGCGCAGACCTCGGCGAGACGGTGTACTCCGTCGACTACCAGGGCGTCCGCTTCATCACGCTCAACAGCACCCAGGCGTTCAACCCGGCCAGCCTGACGGCCCAGACGGAGTGGCTCGAGGCGCAGCTCGCCGAGAACCCGAACACCTGGACGGTCGTGGCCTTCCACCACCCGGTCTTCTCCGTGACCTCGGGGCGCGACAACGCGGTGCTGCGCGACGCGTGGATGCCGCTGTTCGAGAAGTACGGCGTCGACCTCGTGGTGCAGGGCCACGACCACGCGTACGGTCGCGGCAACCTGATCGCGAACGAGACCGGTCTCCCCGCCGGCGCCGACCCGAAGAAGAGCCACACCGGCCCCGTCTACCTGGTGTCCGTCGCGGGGCCGAAGATGTACGTGCCGGACCCCGCCGACGCCAACAACTGGACCGCGAACGACGCGAACCTCCGCGTGGTCGGCCGCGATGTGCAGCTGTTCCAGACGGTCGACGTCACCGACGACAAGTTCCACGTCGAAGCGCGAACGGTCGATGGCGCACTGTTCGACTCCTTCACGATCGCCAAGGCATCCGACGGCAGCAAGCTCGTGAGCGACGACAAGGCCTGGGCCACCGGCCCCGGATCCACACGATGGGGCTTCGACGACTCGGGCCCCGGCCCCGTGGACCCTGTGGACCCCGTCGATCCGGTCGACCCGGTGGACCCGGTGGACCCGGTCGACCCCGTGGATCCGACGGACGTTGCGATCACCCTCTCGACGGCGCAGGTCGCCCCCGGCGATGAGATCCAGCTGACCGCCACGGGTCTCGAGGCCGACGAGCGGGTGTCGATCGAGCTGCACTCGACACCCGTGCAGCTGGCCGTGACGTCGAGCGATGCCGATGGCGCCGTCGCGGCGACCGTGCGCATCCCCGCCGATACGGCACCGGGTGAGCACGAGATCGTCGTCACCGGACTCGGTTCCGACGCATCCGGCCGCATCGCGATCATCGTGACCCGCGTGACCGACGGCGGCTCGCTCGCCGCGACCGGCTGGGCAGGCGGCGGTATCGCCCTGTTCGGCATCCTCATCACCGCGGCCGGCATCGCCGTGATCCTCCGCTCTCGCACCCGCTCCCGCTCCGCCGCGTGACCGGCCCTCTCCTCGATTCTCGAAAGGCACTGATCTCGATGACCATCCCCTTCACGCGGCGCCGCACTCCCTGGCGGTTCACCGCCTGCGCCATCGCGGGAGCCGTGCTCCTCTCGGGGGGTGTCCTCGCCGCCCCTGCACCCGCAGCGCAGGCAGCCGAGGCAGCATCCTCCCGGTGGGAGCCCTCGGCGATCCCCGACCGGATCGTCCTGACGCCCGCCGCTGACGCTGCGACCCAGCAGACGGTGACCTGGCGCACGTCCGCGACGACCGACCGCGGACTCGTCCAGTACCGCACCATGACGGCCGCCCCCTATCCCGGGGGCGTGATGGAGGCCGAAGCCGCCCACACCGAGGTCACGACCGACATCGGCTATGCCCAGAACATGCACTCCGCGACCATCACGGGCCTCCAGCCCGGCGTCGAGTACATGTACCGGGTGGGCGACGGCACGAACTTCTCCGAATGGCAGGACTTCGCGACCGCGAGTGCGACCGACAAGACGACCTCGTTCATCTTCCTCGGCGACATCCAGAACGGCATCCTCAGTGACGGCTCGCGCGTGCTGCGCAACGCCTTCCGGGATCGCCCCAATGCGGACGTCGTGGTGCAGATCGGCGACCTGGTCAACGACGCGAACTCCGACGCGGAGTGGGGTGAGCTCTTCGACGCGTTCTCCTACTCGCTGGGTACGCAGAACCTGATCACGACGCCCGGCAATCACGAGTACGACGGCGGGCTGTCGCGCACCTGGCGCGCACAGCTCCCCTACCCGGCCAACGGCCCCACCGGTGAGGGAGAGGTGTACGACGAGCTCGCCGGCACCGTCTACTACACCGACCGTGAGGGCGTGCGGTTCGTCTCCCTCAACAGCAACATCTCCTCGGAGGAGGGCCTGCGGGTCCAGGCCGAATGGCTCGAGGGCGTGCTCGCCGAGAACACCAACGAGTGGACCGTGGTGCTGTTCCACCACCCCGTGTACTCGCTCGATGAGGGACGCAACAACCTCGGCATCCGCACCTACTGGGGTCCGATCCTCGAGAAGCACAACGTCGATCTCGTGCTGCAGGGCCACGACCATGCATACGGGCGTGGCAACACCTTCGCGGCGGAGCAGAACCTGCCAGCCGGTGCCGACCCTGAGAAGAGCGCGACCGGTCCCGTCTACGTGGGCTCGAGCGCGAGTGTGAAGCTGTACGAGTACGGTCCGCGCCTGTGGAGCGAGAACGGCGCGCACCTGCGCCGCCTCGACGGTGGCAAGCAGTTCTATCAGCTCGTCGACGTCACCGAGGGCACGCTCCGCTACGAGTCGCGTACGGCGGACGGCGAGTTCTTCGACGGCGTGACGATCACGAAGGACGAGAAGGGCAAGCTCGTCACCGACGGTGTCGAGCCGCAAGATATCCCGACCGGTCCCGTGCAGCCGTGCCTCGGCTGCGGCGGCAACCCCGACCCGGGTGAGGTCACCCCTGACGTCCCCACGGGCGAGGTCGACTACGAGGTCGTGAGCTCTCTGGCGTCGGTGGATCGTTCGAAGGCGAGCCTGCCGGCGGGTATGGCGTACTCGGAGTCGCGCGACGTGCTGTACCTGGGCGACCAGAACAGCCGGAAGATCTTCGAGATCGACCCCGACACCGACAAGGTGCTCGGCGAGATGACCCTGCCGGAGAACATCCGCGACATCGGCATCGACGACGAGAACAACCTCCTCTACGTCGGACAGCAGAACCGCAACTGGCTCGTCGTCTCGATCGCACCCGACACCTTCGGGCAGGTCGTACGCGGACCGTACCCGACGATCGAGTCCAACCGCTCGATCGACGTCGACCCCACCCTCGGACACGTGTACATCGCCGTCCCCTCCCGGGGCATCGAAGTACTCGACGCCGAAACCGGCGCCTCCCTCGGAGTCATCAACGGCACCGCAGACGCCTACTACGTCGCCGCCGACCCCACCACCGGCACCGTCGTCAGCACCAAGTTCCACGACCTCACCGACGTCGTGAACCTGGAGGCCTTCGACGCCAACAACGGGTTCAAGAAGCTGTGGGCCAAGGCGACACGTCCGAACCCTCGTCAGATCGACATCGACTCCACCAACGGTCTGCTCTACGTCGGCTACACCGGCACGAGCGCAGGATCGGGCGGATTCTCGGTGCACGACCTGAAGACCGGAAAGGCGCTCGGCGACTTCGACGATCCGTCCTACGGCAAGGACGGCTACGGCATCGCGGTCGATGAGGAGCACCAGCGGGTGTTCGTGTCGAACCGCGACTTCCGCCTCAACCCTCCAGGGCAGGAGCTCACCTCGGCGGCCGTCACGGTCAGCGAGCGCGTGCTTCCGGAGACGCTGACGTATGAGTCGGCAGGACACCTGGCGTCGGTGGATCGTTCGAAGGCGAATCTGCCGGCGGGTATGGCGTACTCGGAGTCGCGTGACGTGCTGTACCTGGGCGACCAGAACAGCCGGAAGATCTTCGAGATCGACCCCGACACCGACAAGGTCCTCGGCGAGATGACCCTGCCGGAGAACATCCGCGACATCGGCATCGACGACGAGAACAACCTCCTCTACGTCGGACAGCAGAACCGCAACTGGCTCGTCGTCTCGATCGCACCCGACACCTTCGGGCAGGTCGTACGCGGACCGTACCCGACGATCGAGTCCAACCGCTCGATCGACGTCGACCCCACCCTCGGACACGTCTACATCGCCGTCCCCTCCCGGGGCATCGAAGTACTCGACGCCGAAACCGGCGCCTCCCTCGGAGTCATCAACGGCACCGCAGACGCCTACTACGTCGCCGCCGACCCCACCACCGGCACCGTCATCAGCACCAAGTTCCACGACCTCACCGACGTGATCAACCTGGAAGCCTTCGACGCGACGGACGGGTTCACGAAGCTCTGGGAGCGCACGAGCAGGGCCAGCCCTCGTCAGGTCGACATCGACTCGACGAATGGCTTGCTCTACGTCGGCTATACGGGCACCACGCCCACGAGCGGCGGTTTCTCGGTGCACGACCTGGCCACAGGCGCGCTGCTCGGTGACTTCGCCGGTCCGAAGTACGGCAAGGACGGCTACGGCATCGCGGTCGATGAGGAGCACCAGCGGGTGTTCGTGTCGAACCGCGACTTCCGCCTCAACCCTCCAGGAGAGGAGCTCACCTCGGCGGCCGTCACCGTCAGCGTGCGTAAGACGACCGATCCGACCGACCCGACCGATCCCACGGACCCTACGGATCCGACGGACCCGACGGACCCGACCGATCCGACGGACCCGACGGACCCGGAGACCCCGGTGTTCACGGCGCGCTCGCTCACGGTGATCCCTTCGGCGACGGATGTCCCCGAATCGGACGACCGACCGGTCGGCTCGGTGGTGGACAGCCGCACCGGGAACCTCTTCGTCGGCAACGAGATGCGCCCCGCGCGCGTCTGGGAGATCGATCCGGCGACGGACACGCTCCTGCGCACGCTCGACGTGCCCGCGCCGACCGCAGCGGATGAGGGCGTACGCGATGTGGCGCTGGACGAGACGAAGGGCGAGCTGTACGTCGCCTACTCGAACCAGTGGCTCGTGATGGATGCCGCCAGCGGTGCCCTGAAGCGCGGTCCGTACGCGTTCACCGCGAACGTGCGCGGCATCGACATCGACCCCGAGGCGGGTCTGGTGTTCGGAGCCACGCGTGGCACGGGCGTCGAGATCATGGATGCGGAGACGGGAGCACCGGTCACGGTGACCCCGGCCGGTGCATCCGCCTGGCGCTCGCACGGCATCGCGTGGGACGGCGTGAACGACCGGCTCTACGTGGGCACGGCCGATGCCGACGGCTCGACCGACGGCGTGCGGGTCTTCGCCGGAGGCACGTGGGAGCTCGTCGGAACCATCCCGATGGCGAACGCCGACCTGCGCTCGCTCGCGGTCGACACCACCACTGGCAGGTTGATCGCGGGTCACCAGTCGACGACGTTCGACGCGAGCGGGGTGTCGGTGTACGCGACCGACGACCTCTCGCTGATCTCGCGACTGAGCGCTCATGCGTACGGCAACAAGGTCTACGGCGTCTCGGTGAACCCCACCGACGGCGAGATCTACGTGTCGGCGCGTGACCGCTACCCGTCGGGTCTGGTGGCGATCAGCTCACGCTGATCCTGTTCAGACACAGAGGGGGTGCGTCCATCGGGCGCACCCCCTCTGCGTGCGCAGGGGCCTGTCCGACCGGCCGGTCGTAGGCTGGGATCATGCCTGCACCACTCCTGCTGCCCCGCATCGCCTGGGGCTCTCCCTCGGCCTCTCGCCGTGCCCTTCTCGTGCACGGTCTCGGTTCTTCCGGTGCCCTGATGTGGCGTCTCGGCGATGCGCTGGCTGAGGCCGGATGGCACGCGACGGCCGTCGACCTGCGCGGACACGGTGACGCGCCCCGGTCGCTCGACTACTCGGTCGCGGCGTACGGGGCCGACCTGGCCGCGACCCGCCCGTCAGACGGCGGCAGCTGGGACGCGGTCATCGGACATTCGCTCGGCGGCGCGGCGAGCACGGTCGCCGCGGCATCCGATTCCGCCTGGACGCGCCGCCTCGTGCTCATCGATCCGGCCATCCACGTCGACGGGCGTGACGCCGGGATCGTGCGCCGGAGCCAAGAACGGGCGTTCGCCGACACTCGACTCGAAGTGGTGCAGGAGGAGCATCCGCACTGGCACCCGCAGGACCAGGAGCTGAAGGTGGATGCCGTGCTCCGCGCGAGCGCGTGGGCGGTGGAGCAGACCAGCGCCCAGAACCGGCCGTGGGATGTGCGCGCGGCCGCCGCGGCGCTGTCGGTTCCCACGCACGTGCTCGGCGCCGACCCCGCCGTCTACAGCATCTTCACCGGCGATCTCGCAGCAGAGGTGCTGTCGTCGAATCCGCTGATCACGATGTCGATCGTCGCAGGTGCAGGGCACTCCCTGCACCGCGACAAGCCGGAGGAATCCGTGCGACAGCTTCTGGAGGCCCTGAAGTGAGCGCTTTCGACCCCACCGTCTTCCTTCCCGACGAGCTGCTGGAGCGGATCCGCGAGCGTGCTCCCCTGCATGACCGCGAGAACACGTTCCCGCAGCAGGACCTCGACGAGCTGCGCGAGGCGGGGTACCTGTCGATCCTCGTGCCGACCGCGCGCGGCGGTGCCGGTCTGGGTCTCGCAGAGGCCGCCCTGCTGCAGCAGAGACTCGCGACGGCCGCCCCGGCCACGGCGTTGGCCATCAACATGCACCTGGTGTGGACGGGCGTCGCGAAGGTGTTCTCCGACCGCGGCGTGCCAGGGCTGGAGTTCGTGCAGGACGGTGCGGTCGCCGGCGAGGTCTTCGCGTTCGGGATCAGCGAGGGCGGCAACGACCTCGTGCTGTTCGGCAGCGACACGGATGCCTCGCCTCTCCCCGACGGCGGCTACTCCTTCACCGGTACCAAGATCTTCACCTCGCTGGCCCCGGTGTGGACGCGGCTCGGACTGCACGGGCTCGACACCACCAGTGCGGATGCGCCGAAGCTGGTCTTCGCCTTCATCGAGCGCACCGACGCGGTCACGACCTCCGAGGATTGGGACACGCTCGGCATGCGGGGCACGCAGAGCCGCACCACCCGTCTGAACGGCGCGACAGCGGATGCCGCGCACGTCGTCCGCCGCATCGACCCCGGTCCGAACCCCGACCCGATCGTGTTCGGGATCTTCAGCGTGTTCGAGATCCTGCTCGCCTCCGTCTACACCGGCATCGCGCGACGCGCGCTGGACCTGGCCGTGCAGACCGCGCACACCCGCCGCTCGAAGAAGACGGGTGCGGCCTACAGCCAGGATCCCGACATCCGCTGGCGCATCGCCGACATGGCCCTCGCCTACGACGCACTGCCTCCGCAGATCGCCGCACTCGCGCGCGACGTCGACGAGCGCGTCGACAACGGCGCGCGGTGGTTCAGCCTGCTCTCCGGGGTGAAGCACCGGGCGATCACGATGTCCAAGCACGTGGTCGATCAGGCGATGCTGGTCGCCGGCGGCGGCTCGTACTTCTCGTCGAACGAGCTCTCGCGCCTGTACCGCGATGTGCTGGCGGGGGCGTTCCACCCGTCAGACCCGGAGTCCGCGCACGCGACGGCGGCGAGCGCATGGCTGGGGCCGACCGAATCCTGACCCACTTCCTGCTGATTTGCACAGACACGGGCAAGTCAAAGCGCGAAATCGGTTGCTGATCGTCGTTGCGAGTGCGAAGATCGCAGCATGAGCCCCACGCGAAAGCACCCCACGCTGGATCAGGTCTCGAAGACGATCATCGAACTCCTCCAGGAGGACGGACGCCGCTCCTACTCCGACATCGGACGGGTCGTCGGCCTGAGCGAGGCGGCGGTGCGCCAGCGCGTGCAGCGGCTCACGGAGTCCGGCATCATGCAGATCGTCGCCGTGACCGATCCCATGCAGCTCGGCTTCCACCGCCAGGCCATGATCGGCATCCGCGTCTCCGGCGACGCACGCCGGGTCGCCGAGGCCGTCGCCGCGATCGAGGCGATCGACTACGTGGTCATCACGGTCGGCTCGTTCGACGTGCTCGCCGAGGTCGTCTGCGAGGACGACGAAGATCTCCTCGCGATGATCAACGATGTCATCCGCCCCATCGACGGGGTCCTCTCGACCGAAACCTTCATCTACGCCAAGCTGCAGAAGCAGCTCTACAACTGGGGGACCAGATGAGCACCACACGCAACGAAGCCGAACTCCAGGCGATGGCCAAAGACCATCTCTGGATGCATTTCACCCGACAGTCCACGATGGAGAAGTCCGGTGTGCCGATCATCGTCAAGGGTGACGGGCACCACATCTGGGACTCGAAGGGCAAGCAGTACTTCGATGGTCTCGCTGGTCTCTTCGTCGTCAACGCCGGACACGGTCGCCGTCGTCTCGCGGAGGCCGCGGCGAAGCAGGCGTCGGAGCTGGCCTTCTTCCCGCTGTGGTCGTATGCGCACCCCGCCGCGATCGAGCTCGCCGACCGCCTCGCCGATGAGGCACCGGGTGACCTGAACCGCGTCTTCTTCTCCACCGGAGGCGGCGAGGCCGTCGAGACCGCCTTCAAGCTCGCCAAGCACTACTGGAAGCTGATGGGCAAGCCCACCAAGCACAAGGTGATCTCGCGCTCGGTCGCCTATCACGGCACCCCGCAGGGCGCTCTCGCCATCACCGGCATCCCGGCGATGAAGTCGATGTTCGAGCCGGTCACCCCCGGCGGATTCCGCGTGCCGAACACCAACTTCTACCGCGCGGCGGAGATGGGTGGGCCGGCCGACGACCTCGAGGCCTTCGGCCGCTGGGCCGCCGATCGCATCGAGGAGATGATCCTCTTCGAAGGCGCCGACACGGTCGCCGCGGTCTTCCTCGAGCCGGTGCAGAACTCCGGCGGATGCTTCCCGCCCCCTCCCGGCTACTTCGCCCGCGTGCGCGAGATCTGCGACCGCCACGACGTGCTGTTGGTGTCCGACGAGGTCATCTGCGCGTTCGGCCGCCTCGGCCACACGTTCGCGTGCACGGGCCTCGGCTACGTGCCCGACATGATCACGTGCGCCAAGGGCATGACGAGCGGCTACTCCCCCATCGGGGCCACCATCGTCAGCGACCGCATCTACGAGCCCTTCTCGAAGGGCGACATGTCGTTCCCACACGGGTACACGTTCGGCGGCCACCCGGTTTCGGCGGCGGTCGCGCTCGAGAACCTCGCGATCTTCGACGAGGAGGGGCTGAACCAGCGCGTGCGCGAGAACTCGCCGCTGTTCCGCGCCGAGCTCGAGAAGCTGCTCGACATCCCGATCGTCGGCGACGTGCGCGGCGACGGCTACTTCTTCGGCATCGAGCTCGTGAAGGACAAGGCCACCAAGGAGACGTTCGACGACGCGGAGTCCGAGCGGCTGCTGCGCGGCTTCCTCTCCCCCGCCCTGTTCGAAGCGGGCCTCTACTGCCGAGCGGATGACCGGGGCGACCCCGTGATCCAGCTCGCGCCGCCGCTCACGGTCGGTCAGCCGGAGTTCCGCGAGATCGAACAGATCCTGCGCGACGTGCTCACCCGGGCTCAGTCGGTGCTCTGAGGCGCTCGCGCGCTACAGTCCCTCGTCCTCCGCCGCGGGGACGAGGGACTTCAGGATCGTCGCATGACGGACGAGGAACGCCCGTTCATCGAGCTTCTTGCGACGCAGCCACGACGTGACCTCGCTGTTGTTCTTGCTCGCGTTGCATGACGCGCACGCCGGCACCACGTTGTCCAGCGTGTACCGGCCGCCCCGAGAGACGGGCATGATGCAATCGCGCTGCAGGGCCGGCGCCGGGTTCTGGCAGTAGGCGCAGCCCTCCCACGCGTCCATCAGCGCCTGCCACTGGTCTGGGGTGAGATCGTTGTCCACCCGCGACAGTCGGTTCTGTCTGCGGCGGGCATAGCGCGTGCGGGCGGCAGGCGTGCGCGCGGAGGCGGGGACCTTGCGACGGGCGGGCATGCGCTTACGGTACCGCGGCGGTGGGGGGATCCTGTGGTGTGAATCGCCTCGACTCTGTTCTCTACCGGGCGCGGAGCGATGTCGTGCCGTCGCCGACGAATCCCCGCGCGCGCAGGCGTGGCATCACCTCATCGCACAGCAGCTCGACAGAGCGCCACGATCCCACCGGAAACGCGATGAAGCCGTCGATGGCCCGTGCTTCCGCGCGAGCGACGATGGACGCCACCGCATCCTCCGGGGTTCCTACGACCGACCAGTGGGGTCCCGCGCTTCGTCGTTGCCCGCTCGGCGGGTACGTCGCCCGCTCGATCGCGGCAGCCTCACCCCTCGTTCCGGCCAGCACCAGAGACAGTCCGGGGAGCAGCAAGGGCCGGTCGCGCCGCCCCGCGTCCTTCGCCGCGGCTCGGACGGCTGCGCGCTGCGACACCCCCGACTCGATTTCGATGGCCGAAGCGAACATCGCATCGGCGCGTCGTCCTGTCAGCGCGATCGTCGATTCCCCGCCTCCCGCGACCATGAGCGGGAGGGGCCGCGGCGTCGGCACCGGAAGCGGGAGCGGCCCGGCGACCCGGAAGTTCTCTCCCGCATGATTCGTGGGGCGCACCCGCTCGACGTCGACGAGCACACCGGAATCGCGGTCGACCTGCATCGCCGCCGCGGGGAATCCTGCACGCAGCGACTCGACGACGTCGATCAGCTCCTCGGCCCGCCGCCATCGTGCGACAGAGTCCGGAAGACGCTCGACCGAGAACTGCTCGTCGCCGGAACGCGACGTGACCACGTTCCACCCGATGCGCCCTGGTGCCAGATGCTCCAGGGACACGAGCTGCCTGGCGACCGGATACGGCTCAGAGAAGGTGGCCGACACCGTCACCACAAGCCCGATCCGTCGAGTGGCGCCGGCCAGCTGCGCCGCCTGCACGATCGGGTCCAGACCGAGGTGCGCGGGATCGCTCCCGATCGTGCCCAGGGGCAGCGTGAGCGCATCGGGACGGAAAGCCACGTCGAAGCCCGCACGCTCGGCGCGCACCACGGCATCGATGATCGGACCGCCCGACAGCAGCTCCTCCGCCCGTGAGTCCTCGCGCCGCCAGGCCTGGCCGCGCATCCAGGTCGGCGCGATCGAGAACCCCGCCACCAGCGTCATACGATCGCCTCGTCGTCTGCGGAGGAGAGAGGGGCGATGGGCACCACCATCGGCGTCCCCGTGACAGGATGCCGCTGCACCAGCGCCTCCAATCCGAACGCCTCGGCGACCAGACCGGCTGTCATCACCTGCTCCGGAGCGCCGGTCGCGAGCACACGCCCCTCCCGCATGACCACCAGATGGTCGGCGTAGCGGCATGCCTGGTCGAGGTCGTGCAGCACCAGCACCACCGTGCGTCCCTGCTCCCTGTTGAGCCGCCGGCAGAGCTCCAACACCTCGAGCTGGTGGGCGATGTCGAGGTATGTGGTCGGCTCGTCGAGCAGCATCACCGGAGTCTCCTGCGCCAGCAGCATCGCGATCCACGCGCGCTGCCGCTGCCCGCCGGAGAGCTCGTCCACCGGACGATCGCGCAGCACTGCCACCCCCGTCGAACGCATCGCCCGGTTCACGGCATCCGCATCCTCCGACGACCACTGCTGCAGCAGCCGCTGATGCGGATACCGTCCGCGCGCCACCAGCTCCGCCACCGTCACCCCTCCCGGGGCGGTCGCCGCCTGCGGCAGGAATCCCACCCGACGCGCGAGCGCTTTCGGCGCAAACGACCTGACGTCCTCACCACCGAGCATCACCCTGCCGGATGCGGGTGAGAGCAGCCGCGCGAGTCCCCGCAACAGTGTCGACTTCCCGCAGGCGTTCGCCCCGAGGATCACGGTGATCCTGCCTTCGGGGAGCGTCACGTCCAGATGGTCGACGATCGTCCGGTCGTCGTACCGCAGCGTCAGCCCCTCGGCCACCATCGAATCCGACATCAACGCCACCCCTTTCCCTCGGCCGCACCTCGGCTCGGCAACAGCAGCCACAACAGATACAGACCTCCCACGACACCGGTCATCCGGCCGACGGGCACCGCGAACGTCACCGGCAGCAGCTGGGTCACAAGGTCGGCGATCACGAGCAGCGCCGCTCCCATCGCCGCCGCGCCGATCACCGGCGGCGCATCCGCGCGCAGCAGCCGCCGCACCAGCTGCGGTGCGGCGAGCGCCACGAACGCGATCGGCCCGACCGCTGCTGTCGCCAGGGCGGCCAGCACCACGGCGCATCCCACCAGCACGAGTCGCGTGCGCTCCACCCTCACCCCCAGCTGCTCGGCGATGTCGTCGCCGAGCTCCATCAGACTCGCCCGCCGTGAGAGCAGCAGCACGACCGGGATCACGACAGCGACCCCGGCGAGCACGGGCAGCGTGTGGCTCCACTGACGAGCATCGGGCGAACCGGACAGCCACAGGTTCGCCTGGCTCGACGCATCGATGGTGCCGCGCACCAGGAGCAGACCGTTGACCGCTGCGGCGATCGCGCCCACGCCGATGCCGACGAGGATGAGCTGCCGCCCGGCGATGCCACCGCCGCGTCGTGCGAGCAGCATCACGATGCCGGCGGTGACCACACCGCCCGCGATGGTGCCGAGCGCGACCTGCGTGGGCTGCGCCCCGAACAGGACGATCTGCACCAGCGCCCCTGTCGCAGCGCCCGTGGTGAAGCCGATGACATCGGGGGATCCGAGCGCGTTGCGGGCAAGCGACTGGAAGATCGATCCCGACACCCCCAACGCCGCGCCGGCCCCGATCGCGGCGAGCACGCGAGGCAGTCGCACACCCTGCACCGCCCGGATCGTCGTCGGGTCGTCGGCGATGCCGAAGACGGCGCCTGGCACCGCGTGCAGAGGCACCGGCAGGCTTCCCACCGTCATCGCGATCGCCCCGGCGGCGAGCGCCACGATGGCGAGCACCGCCGTCACGATGATCGTCCGCGGTCGTACCAGCAGCGTGATCCGGCCGAACCGCAGCACACGACGGCCGCCAGGCGGCACCGTCGTGGTCAGCCCCGTCACAATGGAGCCAATCGTCGGCGACGCACCAGCGCCACGAAGAACGGTCCACCGAGGACCGCGACCATGATGCCGACGCCCACCTCGCCGGGGGGTGCGACCACGCGTCCCAGCACATCCGCGACGAGCACGAGCGCCGCGCCCAGTGCCATGGCAGTCGGCAGCATGCGGTGATGGTCGGAGCCGACCAGCATCCGCGCCACGTGCGGTGCGGTGAGGCCCACGAACGCGATGGGACCGGCCGCCGCGGTGGCGCCTCCCGCGAGCACGACGACGGCCAGCCCTGCGACCGTCCACACGACCGCGGGACGGGACCCCAGCGCGCGCGCTGCTTCGGGACCGAGTGAGGCCGCATCGAGCGCGCGCGACAGCATGAGGGCGAGCACGAGTCCGATCCCGATCAGCAGCGCGGCGGGTGGGAGCACGTCTCCGTCGCGCCCGGCGAGGGAACCGACCGCCCACGCGCGGTACCGGTCGAACACCATGTCGTCTCCGTTCACGATCACGATCTGTGCCAGCGCGCCGAGCACGACGGACAGGGCTGCGCCCGCGAGCACGAGACGCACCGGGTCCGAACCACGACGCACCCCGCCCAGCAGCATCACCAGAGCCCCGGCGGCGGCGGCGCCGACGAGAGCAGCTCCGAAGTACGCGATCGGGGCGATGGCTCCGGTGAGGGCGATGGCCAGCGCCACCGCCACCGCAGCACCCGCGTTCACGCCGAGGAGGCCGGGCTCCGCGATCGGGTTGCGCGTGAGCGACTGCATCACGACACCGGCTGCTCCCAGGGCCGCCCCCACGAGCAAGGCCAGAGCGGCGCGGGGCAGACGGCGGTTCATCAGCAACAGATGCGCGTCGTCGGAAGGGTCGAACGTCCACACCGCGTTCCACAGGTCGGCGGGTGCGAGCATCCGGGTCCCGACGATCGAGCTCAGCACGACGAGCGTGCCGATGAGGACGGTCGCGGTGACCAGTACGAGGACGAGACGACCGCGACTCACGCGTGGCGGAGCGGACGTCGCCTCTTCGGGCGGCAGGGCGGTGTCGATCATGGCGTTGCACGATCGACCGGCCGCTCTCCCGAGCGGCCGGTCGATCCATGTCAGGAGAACAGGTCCCTGACGTGCTCGACGATCTCGGTCGAGCTGTACAGATCCATGCGGAACGAGTTCAGGCCGAGGCCGTACACCTGACCGGCGGCCACCGACGGCACGTTCGCCAGCACGGGGTCGTCGGCGAAGCCCTTCGCCGACTCGTCGTCGGCCGACAGGATGAACGTCGTCTCGCTCGTCAGCTGCAGCAGGTTCTCGTAGGTCGCCCACACGAAATCGGCTCGCTCCTGCGCCTGGGTGTGCCAGGCCGGATCGGGATCCTCGACCGTGAAGCCGAGCGACTCGAGCAGGTCCGCGTGCGATCCGCCCGCACGGGCGATCGGGTTGTCCTGGCCGGGACCGTTGAAGGAGATGACATTGGCGGTGCCGTCCGGCACCGTGATGGTGTCGGCGGTCTCACTCACGAGGGCATCGAAGTCCGCAATCGTGTCCTCGGCCACGGCCTCCAGCCCCGTGGCCTCGCCCAGCTCGACCGCCAGGTCCTGCCAGGTCTGAGCGCCGTAATCGACCACGATCGTCGGCGCGATCGACTGCAGGTCGGCGACCTGGTCGGTCAGCGCATCGCGTCCGCTCGTGGCCACCACGATCAGATCCGGCTCGTTCGCCATCACCGCTTCGAGATCGAACTCGCCGACGCTCCACAGGTTGGCCACGTCGCGCTCGTCCGCGATGTCGGCCCACTGATCGAACCAGACGCCGCCCACCTGCGATCCGCTCGCCACGACGGGTGCGTCGATCGCGAGCAGCGTGCCGGTGACGGAGACGGCCGTCGACAGGATCCGCTCCGGCTGGGCCGGGATCTCGGTGGTGGTGCCGTCTGCATTCTCGAAGACGCGCGGCCACTCGGCGGCCGCAGCCGAGGTGTCCTCTTCGGAGGTCTGCTCCTCGGCGGTGGCGGCACAGCCGGCGAGGGCGAGTGCCCCCGCCAGCACGAGGCCGATCAGGGCCGCCGTGCGGCGGCGCGCGGATGCGTAGATGTTCATGATTCCTTCCCATGGCCCCCTGGCCGGAGGCCGGCGGGGCAGTCGTCCGCGGATGCGGGTGCGTACGTCGTCGTCGGCGTGGAGCTCGGGCGCTCCTTGATCGAGGTTAGGCTGGCCTTACTTCACCAGCTGCACCCGGATCGGCACAATCTTGTCCACACACCCCACCCCTGTCCTCCAGGCGATCCCTTCTGCCCCGACGCGCACGGCGATACGGCCGGGAGCACCCGCGCTGGTCTGGATCGCCGCGGGCTCCGCCGAAGCGACGCTCGAATCATCCCGGTGGTCGCTCGATGCCGGGCAGGCGCTCTGGGTACCCGCAGGCACCAAGGCAGTGGTGCGCGGGGCGGACGGTTGCTGCGTCGTGCCGATCCGCATCCGAGAGGCGGATCACCAGGCCGGTCCGCGCGCACCTTTCGTCGCCGCCGTCGCTCCGCACGCCGTGTCCGCGCTCCTGACCGCATTCACCCGCAGTCTCGGCGTGCTCCACGGCGGCGGCGTCCGCGCTGCCGACGTGCTCGGGTGGATCGGGCACCCGACCGCGGCGATCACGGCACCCGCCCTGCCGTCATCCCCGGATCTGCGTCGTATCGCCGGCGCGCTCCTCGCGGACCCGACGCGTTCCCCCGCGACCGTGGGCGCCGATCACGGGGTCGGTGCGAGCGTACTGGCCAGGCGGTTCCGCGCCGAGACCGGATGGACGCCGCTGCGCTGGCGCACCAGGCACGTGCTGGGACGCGCCGCCGAAGAGCTGCGACGCGGCCGTCGCGTGGCCCAGGTCGCCGCTGAGCACGGATACGGGAGCCCGCAGGCGTTCACTCGTGCGTTCCATCGGGAGTGGGGCGTCGCGCCCTCCGAGCTCGCCGAGCGGACCCGCGGAACCGTCGAGGCGCGACGGGGCGGCACCGAGCTCGGCCCGCAGTGCAACGGGTACCACATCGTGATCTGGGTCGCGGTCGGCAGCATCCAGCTGACCCTCGACGACCGCACAGCCCTCGTCCGCGCGGGCGACATCGCGTGCCTCCCCGCTGGCACGTCATGCGGCTTCCAGGCAGGCGCCGATGCCGCGGTCATCCCGCTCGGGTGGCTGCCCGGAGGCATCGACGTCGGCGCCGGACTCATCGCCCATACGGACGCGCACGCACCTCTCCTGCGTCTTGCCGCCTGGGCCTACGCGGGCGCCGAACCCGTCACGGGCGGCGACCCGAGGATCGTGCTGCAGACCCTCCTGCGTCTGGGCGAACCGAACGACATCCCGACGCCGATCGTCGATGCGACATACGCGCTCCTCGGACGCCTGGCGGAGCAGCCGGAAGACAGCCGGTCGGCCGCTGAGCTCGCCACACAGCTCGGCATGGCCCCCGCCCAGCTCCGCAACGCCGTCGAGGCCCTGACGGGCACGACGCTCGCGACGTGGCGCGCCCGCACGCGGATGTCGTGGGCGCGGCGGTTGCTGCGCGAGGGCCTGCATGCGTCGGAGGTCGCGGTCAGGGTCGGGTACGCCGATGCCGCCGCCTTCAGTCGCGCATTCCGTCGGGCGCACGGCTGCTCGCCCAGAGGATTCTCCACCGCGCACGCCCAGCGCTCTCACACATGACCAGGGTGTCCGCGAGGCCGAGACAGGATCCCGCTGTCATCCTCGCCCTCGACGGCCCTCCAGAAGAAGCGACGAAAGCCCCGGTGAGACCGGGGCTTTCGTGTTGTTCTGTGGACCTAAGGGGATTCGAACCCCTGACCTCCTCGATGCGAACGAGGCGCGCTACCAACTGCGCCATAGGCCCGTGAACACCTCTACGCTATCACGACGGAAGAGGGCTCTGCGTCACGCCGATCACCCGGCGGCACGTCGGGAGAGCAACTCCCTGACGTGGTCTTCGATCTCCGCGTCGTCCACGAAACCCATCCGGGCGTACGGAGATGAGGAGGCGGCCGGCAGGGTCACGGGGGCCTCCGGTGCCATCTCCTCGGCGCGCGCACGGAGCGCGGCGATGCGCGCGGCCTTGCGACGCTCTTCCTGCGCCTCGATCTCGGCCTGCGCGGCCTGAGCGCGCGATCCGGCGACCGACACCATGGGCTCGGGCAGCGGGCGCGGGGTCCAGGTGGCACGGCCCTGATCATGGAGCTCGGGGGCGACGCGCTCGGTCTTCGGCTGGGCGATCTGCTGCGGGCGTCGCGCAGATCGTGCGGCCACCGCTGCCATCCGTTGCAGCGCGAGACCGGCGACGAACACGAGCGCTCCACCGGCCCACAGCAGCAGCTGCGCCCCTGTCGCGACGAGCTGCCAGACGCCGAGGCCCGCGAGCGCGAGGCCGATGAGAACAGTCGTGGTGGCCGTCGCCCGCACGCGCCGGCGCGCTCGCGCCTGGCGCACCACCGGGTCAGCCCTGGTGGCGGCGAGTTCGTTGCGGAGTGCTTCCAGTGCGGCGGCCTCGCGCTCGGACTGCACGCGCTTGGCCAGCTTCTGCTGCGCCAGCGCGGTACGCGCATTCAACTCGAACCGCACCTCACCCGGGGTTTCGCTGGTCTCGGCGAGCACGCGGAGCGCCTGATTCAAGCGCACGGCGTTGCGTTCGGCAGCGTTGTACTGGAAGCGACCGCGCCAGGACGGCAGCAGGTAGAGCATCCAGAGGAGCACAGCGACGAGCACGATCACTCCCCCACTCAGCACCGGCCCGTCCATACCGATAAAGCTACGGGTTCAGCGGCCTTCCGAACGCGCAGTCGGCGCGTGTCGCGGCGAGTCGGCGTCGCATCAGAGCCTCAGACGGTCGGCGGGAGGCACCGTCGACACGTCGGGCGGCACCTGACCGTTCAACCATCGCGCCAGAACTCCCTGCGGAACGTCCTCCCGGGTCAGTGCGAAGGCGTAGTGGTCGCGCCAGTCTCCATCGATGTGGATGTACCGTCGCCGCAGCCCTTCGTACCGGAACCCGAGCTTCTGCACCACGCGCAGACTCGCCACGTTCTCGGGCCGGATGCAGATCTCCATCCGGTGCAATCCGTACTCGGTGAAGCAGGCATCGGTCGCGAGCGCGACAGCTGTCGGGGTGATCCCCCGTCCGGCGAACCGCTCGCTCACCCAGTAGCCGATGGTCGCCGAGCACAGCGACCCGCGGGCGACGCCCCAGACGTTCAGCTGACCGGCGACCTCGCCGTCGTACTCCATGACGAACGGATACCCGGCGCCGTCCTTGTACTGCTGAAGAAGCCTCCGGATGCTCAGCCGCATGTCGAACGACACACTGCCGTAGGGAACCGTCGCCTCCCACGGCTGCAGCCACGACCGGTTGGCCAGCAGCTCATGCTGCAGCGGACGTGCGTCCTTCGAGCGGACGAGCCGCAACTCGATCGCCCCGTGCCTGATCCCCGCCGTCAGATCCATCGCGTGCCCCGACGCCCGCAGAGTCGCCTAGAGGCGTTCCGCGAATTCCTTCAACCACGGCCGCAATTCGGGTCCGAGGTCGTCACGGTCGGAGGCGAGCTGCACGATCGCCTTGATGTAGTCCACGCGGTCGCCCGTGTCGTAGCGGCGCCCGCGGAAGATCACGCCGACGACACCGGGGCCGTCTGGGTCCGCCGCCATCTCCTGCAGCGCATCCGTGAGCTGGATCTCACCACCCTTGCCGGGCTCCGTGTGCTCGAGGATGTCGAACACCGAGGCGGGGAGGACGTAGCGTCCGATCACGGCCAGGTTGGAGGGAGCATCCTCCGGTGCCGGCTTCTCGACGAGTGCGGTCACACGCACCGACTCCGAGCCCTCGATCGGCTCGACGGCGGCGGCGCCGTACATGTGGATGTTGGCGGGATCGACCTCCATGAGGGCGATCACGGCCGCGCCGCTGCGCTCGTGCTCGGCGATCATGTGCGTCAGCAGCGGGTCCCGCTCGTCGATCAGATCGTCACCGAGCAGCACGGCGAAGGAGCTGTCGCCGACATGCGCTCGTGCACGCAGCACGGCGTGCCCGAGTCCCTTGGGCTCGCCCTGACGCACGAAGTGGATGTCGGCGATGTCGCTCGACTTCATCACCCGCTCCAGGCGACCCGTGTCGCCCTTCTCCATCAGCTTCACCTCGAGCTCGGGCACCGAGTCGAAGTGGTTGGAGATCGCGTTCTTGTTGCGGCCGATGATGACGAGGATGTCATCGATCCCCGCATCCGCCGCTTCTTCGACCACGTACTGGATGGCCGGCTTGTCGACGACCGGAAGCATCTCCTTCGGCATCGCCTTTGTAGCTGGCAGGAATCGTGTCCCCAGACCCGCGGCAGGAATGACGGCCTTCATCTTCTGCGTACCCATCTCCTCAGCCTAGTGGTGGGCACCCCCGTAGACTCGGAGGCATGTCGAATGACGTCGAGCATGCCAAACGCGCACTCCGCGCCGAACTGCGCGAACGCCGTGGACTGCTGTCGGAAGCACAGCGCGAATCGGCCGCGAAAGCGATCGGCGAACGTCTGGACGCCTTGATCGACGAACACGGCGCCCGTTCGATCTCCTGCTTCCTCTCCACCATCACCGAACCGGGCACGCGCGACTTCGTGACCAGGGCCGTGCGCCGCGGCATTCGCGTATTGCTTCCGATCACTCGCGCCGACGGCCTGCTGGACTGGGCCGTCGCGAGCGACGACGACGAGACGATCGAAGGTCTGCACGGCCTCCCCGAGCCCACCGGCGAAGTTCTGGGACCCATCGCCGTGAACGACGTCGACCTCATGATCGTGCCCGCGGCGGCCGTCGACCGTTCGGGTATGCGCATGGGCTGGGGTCGCGGATACTTCGACAAGACCATCGGTTCCATGGAGAAATGCCCTCCCGTCTACGCAGTCATCTATGATTCCGAGATACTCGACTCCCTGCCCCGGGAGGTGCACGACCAGCCGGTGAACGGCGTCGTCACCCCGTCGCAGACCCTGATCCTGTCGCCAACGCGACGCTGAACCTGAGGACGAAATGCCCACCTACGCCTATGCCTGCACATCATGCGGACACAAGTTCGACGCCGTGCAGAGCTTCTCAGACGATGCCCTCTCGGTCTGCCCCGAGTGCGGTGGCGCGCTGCGCAAGCAGTACGGCTCGATCGGAGTGACCTTCAACGGCTCTGGCTTCTATCGCACCGACTCGCGCGCCAAGAGTGGCGGATCGAAGGATGCTTCGGCATCATCGAAGTCGGAGTCGACGACGAGCGCCAAACCGGCGGCTGCATCGAGTTCCACCTCTTCCTGAGGTCCCGATCTGCAAGGGGTCCCCATGCTCAAAGGTTTCAAGGAGTTCATCCTCCGCGGCAATGTCATCGATCTGGCTGTCGCGGTCGTCATCGGCGGTGCGTTCACCACTATCGTGAACGCCGTCGTCGCCAGCATCATCAACCCGCTCGTCGCGGTGTTCTTCAAGGCGGATGCCGCGGGCAGTTTCGGGCCGCAGATCCCCACCCTCTACGGCGAAACGGTCACGTTCCCGATCGGCGATCTCGTCTCGGCCATCATCAGCTTCCTCGCGGTCGCCGTGGTCGTCTACTTCGTGTTCGTCGTGCCGATGAACCACTACAAGGCGCGCGTCGCCGCCAAGAAGGGCACTCCCGCTGAGGAGCCCGCAGCGGCCACCGAGGCCGAGCTCCTGCTCGAGATCCGCGACCTGCTCGCCAAGAACCAGCGCAGCTGACCACCACGTCTGCTCGCACGAGAAGCGCACGGCACCCCGATCGGGGCCGTGCGCTTCTTGCGTGTGCGGCAGGTCGCGCCTGCCGTCAGTAGTGCGGCGGGATGTCCTGGATCAGCTGATCGTCGTTGGGACCCTTCGGGCCGCGCACGACCCGGGCCTTCTTCTCCACGACTGCCGGACCCGACTCCGGATCCGGATCCGTGCCGGGCACGGGCGTCAGCCGGGCACGCCGGGAGCCGGGCACCCGCACGACGCGTTGCCGCGGCGTGTCAGGGCCGGCAGGCTGGTCAGCCATTCTCAGGGTCGACGATCTCGATCGGCTGCGTGTCGTTGTCGGCCCGCGGCGCCGAATCAGAGATGCCGAGCACCGCGGCGATCCGCGTGGCGACCGTCACCGGGTCGCTGTAGAGATCGAAGGCGTGCACGCGCACGTAGTGCCAGCCCAGGCGGCGGAGCACGTGCGGGCGCAGGCGCAGGGTCTCGCGCAACGACTCTCCGCGGGATTCGGGATCGGACTCGATCACCACGGCCTTGCCCTGATGCTGTGCGACCAGCGGAAGGCGCCCGCGGTAGTCGACGTCGACCGAGGCGCCCAGGCGCCGCAGTTCTCTCGCGAGGGCGAGGGTCAGCGGGTCGGCCAGATCTTCCAGGCGCGCGTCGCGGGCACGTGCGGCAAGTCCACCGAGGATCGACATCAACGTCGCGGCGCCGTGCTCGAGGCGCCCGTCGTCGAACGACGACGGGCGGATGGACGACACGATGACCATCGAGCGACGGGCCCTCGTCATCCCGACCGTGAGCAGACGCTCACCGTCGGGCGTGGAGAGATCGCCGAAGTCGCTCAGCACACGACCGTGCTTGGTGAGCCCGAAGCCGAGCGAGAAGATCACGCGGTCCCGGCTCTCCGCGACGGATTCCTCCAGAGTCAGCACGGAGAACGGCTCAGCGGTGTCACGGCCCACGAAGTCGGCGACGTCCGAACGACCGGCGAATGCCGACGTGACCGCGGCGCGCACGCGCTCGGCGTGCCGTGTGCTGGCGGTGACCACCATGAGCGATTCGGTCGGGCGGTGCACGGCGTGCTCGACCACGAGCGTGACCACGCGAGCGACCTCGGCATCCGGGCTCTCGACCGCGCCGGAGATCGGATCAGGTGCGCCGGTGCCACCCTCGACATAGTCGACCGTGAGGCTGCCCCGACCGAGATACGAACCTGCCCAGGGCAGCGAGACGATCTCGCCCCCGTAGAAGGCGTCGTTGATGAGCTCGGCGAGATCCTCGCCACCGGCGCGATAGCTGCGCGTGAGCGTCATCACCGGAAGCAGCTCGGAGAGCCGCTCGAAGACCGAGACGTCGTCGAAGGGAACCTCGGACTCCCAGGCATCGCCCGGATCGACGGCGATGTGGAACGGAGTCGGACGCTGCGTCACCGGATCGCCGAACGCGACGATCTGCCGCGCACGACGGATCGCCGGTGCGGCCTCGGCGAGGTTGATGGCTGCAGCGTCAACCAGGAGCACGGTGTCGAACTCGACCGAATCAGGGATCTCCGGCACGCGGTAGGGCGAGGAGATCCAGACGGGGGCGAGCACGTCGACCAGGCTCGGTGCGGCGCTGACGATCTCGGCCGTGCTGGTGCCGGGCTGCGTCAGCGCGCGACGAAGGTGCTGCGACTGCTGAGGCTCGTCGACGATCGCGATCTTCCACTGGCTCGCCAGCTGCCAGGCGAGCAGCGGTCCTGCCATCGCCGCGTGCGCTTCATCGACCAGACGGAAGTCCCGCTCGAGCCGGTCGACGACGGCGGTGTTCGCGCCCAGCAAGGCGCGGTTGTCCTGCAGCGCGCGCTCGAGGAGCGACTGCCACCAGGCGAACTCGAGCTCTTCGCCCACCTGCCCCTCGGACACGTGACGCACCGAGAGCTCGGCGAGCAGAGGCTCGAGGCCCCACAGCGCCAAGCGATCGCGCAGCTGCGCGCGCTCGACCAGGTTGTCGAAGACATCGGACTTCGCAGCGAGCCCCGCGAGCGTGCGCACCAGACGAGCGACCGGCAGCGACGCGAGCGGTTCGCGACGACCGAGCGCGGCATCCAGCTCCGCGAGTTCCGCGTGGGCACGCTGCCAGGCCGCGGACACGTCGGCGAGACCGAGCGGCACCTCGGGTGCCACTCCCGCCTCGACGAAGCGCTGCCACTGCGTGCGCTGCGCCTGGATGCGGAGCAGCGACTCGTGCATCTCGGTCACGTGCACGCCGGGCCGCACGTATTCCTTCGCCAGACGACGCAGACGGCGGCGGTTCGCTCCGGACATCCCCGGCGCATCGCGGCGCGAGCCGTGCGCTTGGATGAGCTCGCCGAGCGGTCGCTCGAACACCGTGGGGCTGAAGCGGTCGAGCGAATCGCGGATGCCCTGCAGCAGCCCGAGGTACTCGCCGAGTTCGTCGATCGTCGAGAAAGGACGCATGCGCGTCTGAGCGATCAACTCGTAGCCGCGCTCCAGGAGCGCAGGGATGCTGTTGGTGTGCAGTCGGGCGGCCAGCTCGTGCGCGGCTCGTGCCGCCTCCGTGCTCGAGAACGTGACGCCGTACCAGGGCGAGTCGTCCGGCCCGAACCGGAACTCGCCCAGTCGCGCGGCCTGTGCGAGCGCCGACGCGGCAGCAGACCTGTCGTCCGCCAGCCGGTGCAGCGCGTCGGTGCCGAGGCGCGCCGTCGTCGACGGCGGCACCGGCAGAGAGGCGAGACGGGTCAGGTGCCGGGTCGCGTCGAGAACAGAGGCGCCGGTGCCGCCGACAGGCGCGGTGAGGGCCTGCCGGTAGTCGCGCAGCACCGTGCGCAGGCGGACCAGCGCATCATCGACCTCGCCCACCTTGGGCGCGACCGCCTTCTCATTGCGTCCGATCGCACGTACGAGGTCGCGGCGCACGCTCGCTGGCGAGATCGCCAGGCTGTCCAGGCCGATCCCGGCGAGACGATGACGCACACCGTCAAGAGTGGATCGCCGCGCCGAGACGACGAGCACTCGTCGACCAGCGCGCACCAACTCCCCCAGAGCGTTGATCACGGTCTGCGTTCCGCCGGTACCCGGCAGCGTCGCGACGGTCAGCGAATGGCCGGCGGCGATGCGCGCGAGCACCGCTTCCTGCTCGGCGTCCGCATCCAGCAGGAGGTTGTCCGATGCGGGCGCGCGGTCATCGGGGCCCGTGTGGTGTGGCGTGGCGCGCGGCGCAGTGACCTGCTCCCGATCGCCGACGTGCCCGGCGAGCGCGTTCAGCACGACATGGTCGAGGTTCCGACCGTCGCGGACCATCGCCCCGCTGACATCGGCGAACGTGGAGACGACCAACCGAGGTTCGACCGAGAAGGTCTCGATCGAACGGGCGGTCGCACGCAGGCTGTCGATCACGGGCTGCGGCTTGAAGATGCCCCCGTCGTACGCGAGGGCGGCGAGGGCGGCGGCGTCGATCGAGATGCCGAAGTGCTCCCGGGCGATGCGCACGAGCTCCGGATTCACCTCGAAGGTGCCCTGCAGCTTGAGCTCGAAATCAGAGTGGTGCCGGCGGATGGCCAGCGGACGCAGCAGGACAGGGGCGGAGAACCCGACTCCGCCTATGCGCCAGTGCGCGACACCCACGGCGAGATGCACCGCCTCGATCCCGCGGACGGTGCGCAGCTCGGTGTTCTTGGCCGTGATGCGTTCGGCGGCGAGTCTGGCCGTGCGCAGGCCGACCTCGTCACGGAACAGGTTGGACAGCAGAGTCGATCGGCCGGTGATGAACTGCGGCAGACTGCCCGGATGCGCCTTGGAGATGTCGATCCCGGATTCGGGCCGGTCGCGGAAGTTGACCAGGGGCGATGCGCCACCCAGATCCGCTGCCTCCGCGCGCAATCTGGTGCGCTCCGCCTCGGCAGCGTGTGCGACATCGACGCCGGTCGCGGACTCGTGGAGCTCACCGAGAGTCACTGCGGCCTCCGCCACTGCGTCATCCGCAGACTTGTCATCACGTCGCCACACATTTCACACCCTAGGCGTGTCAGGGCCCGGCGTCCGGTATCCCTGGCGGGTTTCACCGTATTTATGCCCCTGAACGGGCCCGAGCACTCCTCCTGCACACCCTCGGAGCCTGATTGATTGTCCCCGAACAGCGACCCGTCGAGGGGACCGAGCGCTCGGGGTCGACGTGAGCGGACACTATGGAGGCATGACCTTCCGCTACGACTTCGCTCCGACACCGTTCGGCGATGCTCTCGCGGTGTTCTCCGACGAGGGCATCGTGAGGTTCGATCTCTCCGAATCCGAAGACCCCTCCGTACCGTGGCTGCTGGAGAGCGTCGCTCGCGAGCTCGGCGCCGTCCCCGAACCCGAACCGGGCGCCGCAGACGAACTGTCGCGGCTCCTCGGGGCCTACTTCGACGGCGAGCCCGTGCGCTTCGCGGATCATGTGGAGTTCGACTGGCGCCTCACCAACGGATTCTCGCTGACCGCACTGCAGACGATCAGCACGATCGAGTGGGGCGAGACGATGAGCTACGGCGAGGTCGCCGTGCTCGCGGGCCATCCGGGAGCCGCCCGTGCGGTCGGCACGGCATGCCGACTCACCCCTTTCTCGATCATCGTGCCCGTGCACCGAGTGGTTCGGTCTGACGGAACGCCCGGGCACTACGGCGCGCACCCCGAGCGGAAGCGCTTCCTGCTCGATCTCGAAGCGCGCTGAACTCGCGGCGCCGCGGTACGAGCGGGATCCCGACGTGTAGGCCGCCGGGGTCCCGCTGCCCTCCTCCCACCGGCGACGCGGCGATGCCCCGGTGGTAGGGTCGACGCTACGAAACGGGGCACGGCGTTGTCTCCCCGAGGTAGGAAATCATGAGCTCAACGGTGACGTGGGAATCCGAGACCGAGCTCGTCGCCAACGCGGTGAGCGAGCTGGCCAGGCGTACCCGCTTTCCCGTCGCGTTCGGCGGTCTGATCGAAGAGGGCGTCGTGAGCGTCACCAGCATCGTGGGCAACCGCACCCGCAGTCTCGACGGTCTGCGCGTCCGCCCGGAGCGAGGTCTCGGCGGCCGAGCGATGATGGAACTCCGGCCGAGGATGACGAGCGACTACGGCTCATCGCAGCAGATCACCCATGACTACGACATGTTCGTCCTCGGTGAAGGGCTTCGCACTCTCCTCGCCCTCCCCATCGTCGTACGTGGACGCTCCCGCGGTGTGCTGTACGCCGGCACCTGGGACGAGGAGCCGGTCGGCGGGATCACGACAGCACCGGCCATGCAGGTCGCGCAGTCCGTCGCCGACGAGTTGCGCATCCGTGACGAGGTCGAGCAGCGACTCCGGGCCCGGACGACGGACGAGGCCGTCGCGCCGCCCCAGCGCGAACAGTTGCGCGAGAGCTTCGCCGAACTCCGCAGCATCGCCGCCTCCATCGATGATGATTCGTTGCGGAGGCGGATCGCTCGAGTCGAACGACGGCTCGCTGTGATCGCCGGCGACGCGGTCCCCGTCGCGACAGGCCCGGTGCCCACCGTGCGACTTTCACCGCGCGAGATCGACGTGCTCGCATGCGCAGCGTTGGGGTCGACGAATGCGGAGATCGCCAGTCGTCTGGGACTGCGCGAGGGAACGGTGAAGGCGTACCTGGGCACGGCGATGTCAAAGCTCGACGCCTCCACTCGCCACTCCGCCGTGGCCAAGGCGCGGCGCGCGGGGCTGCTCCCCTGACCGTAGACTGCACAGGCCGTGCCCAGCGCGGTTGGTTATCATGGGGTTCAGCTGGCGAACACCGGCTCCGGACGAGGCAGACCAGTACCCGGTGAGCGAAAAGACTGGTCCGAAAGGACCATCATGTCGTGGATCGTTTTGATCGCATCCGGAATCCTCGAAGCCGTGTGGGCGACCGCACTGGGCAAATCCGACGGACTCACCAAGCTCTGGCCGAGCGTGACCTTCTTCGTCGCACTCGCGATCTCGATGTTCGGCCTCGCATTCGCGATGCGGGATATCTCCACCGGAACCGCGTACGCGGTATGGGTGGGAATCGGCGCATCACTCACAGTGATCTGGGCAATGATCACGGGAGACACCGAGATCTCCTGGCTGCGCATTCTGCTTCTGATGGGGCTCGTCGGCTGCATTGTGGGGCTCAAGCTCATCGACACCGGTCACGAATAATGTACTCGGTACGTAATTCTTGTTGTTGTGGTTATTCCACGCGAGTAGGGTGACTTCCATGGCGAGACGAATTGTGCACCAGCTGGTCGACGATATCGATGGCAGCGTCCTGGAGGTCGGCGAAGGCGAGACCGTTCATTTCTCTCTGAACGGCACCTCGTACGAGATCGACCTGAGCAGCGCTCACGCAGAGGAATTGCGTGCAGCGTTCGAACCGTACATCTCCGCAGGGCGTAGAGCAGGATCGGGTGGCGCTGTGCGCTCAGCCGCTCCTCGCAAGCGTCCGGGACGGAACCCTGAGGTCGCGGCCATCCGCACCTGGGCCAATGAGAACGGCTACACGCTTTCGGAGCGCGGACGCATTCCCGCGCCGATCGTCGACGCCTACAACGCAGCCCACTGACGAAGTTGAGGAATAGGCGCTTCTCCGGAAGCGCCTATTCCTCTTTTTCTTTCGCCCAGGCCTCATCGCGGAGAGTGATCTCGCTCGTCATATCCGTGAGGAATCCGATGACGACCTCGCGTTCCTCCGACGTCAGTCGAGCGGCCGAATAGAACCGCTTCGCCTGTTGTCTCCCCACCGTCTCCATAGCCGCGTGACGCGTCTCCGCCGAGATGGTGATCGCGAGAGCACGTCGATCCGTCGGGTGCGGAGCGCGATGAATATGCTTGCCCTTCTCCAGACGGTCGAGCAACTTGGTCGTCGCTGCCGTCGAAATGCCCAGATGCTGGGCGATACCACCCGGCGTGGCGATCGCATCGCGATTCGCACACACGATCAGATAATGCAGCGCGCGCATATCGGTCTCGTTCAACTTCATGTACCGACGCGAAGCCAGTGAAAGGCGCTGCTCCGCATCGCGCAGCTCGGCGATCGCCCCCATGAGGCGCGCGATCTGCCGCAGATCCTCTGGGGCTACGCCACTTCGGTCGATCAGGGCGCTGCGCGGGTCGCTCGCATCGACATCGTAGATGGCCGAATGACTCAGACCGTCCGGGCCTGGAACGTCCGCGCTCATCGCCGCGTCTCCCGACGCACCCGGAGCGAGGGTGGTGCGGGACTCGTTCTCCATGCGATCATGTTACACATCACGGGCTACATGCTAAGTTGATAACTCACTTAGTTAGCCAAATCGCCGAGAGGATGCCATGGACGATGTGACCCTCCTCGCCGAAGACGGGAGCGTGGTCGGCGTGCTCCCGAAGCGCGACGTGCACACGTCCGAGACTCCCCTGCATCTCGCGTTCTCGTGCCACATCCGTGACCACGACGGGCGCATCCTGGTGACCCGCCGCGCCCTGAGCAAGCAGACCTGGCCGGGCGTCTGGACCAACAGCTTCTGCGGCCACCCTCGCCCGGGCGAGGACATGGCGGCTGCCGTCACGCGCCGCGCCTTCGAAGAACTCGGCGTCACGCTCTCCGACATCCGCCTCGTCCTGCCGTCCTTCCGCTACCGCGCGGTCGATGCGAGCGGAATCGTCGAGAACGAGATCTGCCCCGTGCATGTCGCCGTCATCGACGGCGAACTGTCGGTGAACCCCGAAGAGGTCGCCGAATGGGCGTGGATCGAACCCGCCGACCTGGTGGAGGCCGTCGAAAGAGCACCGTTCGCCTTCAGCCCGTGGATCCGCGAGCAGCTGCCGCTGCTGCGCCAGATCGGCGAGGTCTGACGATGGGTGCGATGGCGACCGAGGAGGACCTCGGCACCCGCATCGAAGAGGCACTCCGCATCCGCTTCGCCGAGCGCAGCACGGCCGCGGAGGCGTACGGCCCCGAGTTCGCAGCCCTGTGGAAGGCAGCGGCGGAACACGCGCTGGGGGGCAAGTTGATCCGCCCTCGCCTCCTGCTCGATTTCCGCCTAGCGCTCTCAGCCGCGGGCCTCTCTCACGAAGAAGCCGCCTGCGCCGTGGACATCGCGGCGAACGTCGAGCTCCTCCACTACGCGTTCCTCCTGCATGACGATGTGATCGACGGCGACCTGATCCGACGACGACGCCCCAATCTGATCGGCTCCCTCGCTGAGCGGCGATCGGACGAACCCGACGACGCGGAACTCCACTGGGCACGGTCCAGCGCGATCCTGATGGGCGATCTGCTGCTGGCCTCCGCCGTACTGGGGTTCGCACGCGCCGATGTCTCGGCCGACACCCGAGACCGCCTGCTCGCCCTGATGGAGCAGACCATCCTCGAGACGGTCGCCGGGGAGCACACCGACATCGGCCTGAGCGACGGCATCATCCCGCCGGATCTGCGCACCATCCTCTCGATGAGCGCCTACAAGACCGCGACGTACTCCTTCGTCCTCCCCCTTCGCGCCGCCGCCGTGCTGGCCGGTGCCTCCCCGTCCGCCGAGGAGCAGCTCACGGCGATCGGCCGTCATCTCGGCCTCGCCTACCAGTTGCAGGACGACCTGCTGTCGGTGTTCGGCGAAGCGCAGGAGCACGGGAAGGATGCCTTCTCCGATCTTCGCGAGGGCAAGGAGACGGCCATCATCGCGTACGCCCGGATGACGGGCCACTGGCCGAGCATCGAGCTGTACTTCGGCGCGACGGATCTGAGCGCTCAGCAGTGTGCCGACATCCGCGACCGTCTGCGCGAATGCGGCGCAGAGGGCTTCGCGCGCAGCCTGGTCGAGGAGCAGCTCGGCGCCGTGTCCACCGTGCTCGCCGAGGCCGAGGCTGCCGGCACGATCTCCCCCGCCGCCGGACGCACCGTCCTCGCCCTCGCCTCACGCATCGAGAGCCGACGCGCATGACGGGGAGCCCTGCGAGTCCCGCCGGAGACGGCGCGCTCGACCGTTTCAGCCGCACCGCCGACATCGCGACGACGGACGTCATCCGCACCTACTCCACCTCGTTCGGGCTCGCCACGCGCCTGCTCGGACCTCGTCACCGTCAACACGTGCGCAACATCTACGCGATGGTGCGGATCGCCGACGAGATCGTCGACGGCGTCGCGGCCGAGGCCGGTCTCGATGCCGCGGCGCAGAGCGACGCCCTCGCGTCGTACGTCGCCGAGACGCACCGGTCGATGCGCACGGGGTACAGCAGCGACCTGATCCTGCACGCGTTCGCACGCACCGCGCGGGAGTGCGGCATCGGGGAGGATCTGACGCAGCCGTTCTTCGACTCGATGCGCGCCGACATCGCGAGTGACGCGGGTTTCACCGCATACGACGGCGATGCCCACGCCCGCTACGTGTACGGCTCGGCCGAGGTCGTCGGCCTCATGTGCACGCGCGTGTTCCTGCGCGGCGCCTCGCGCACTCCCGCCGAGGAGCAGACGATCGACCGCGGCGCCCGCCAGCTCGGCGCCGCCTTCCAGAACGTGAACTTCCTGCGCGACCTCGCCGACGACACGGACCGGCTGCATCGCGGTTACCTCGGCGGCGGCGAGCGTCTCACCGAGGCAGACCGTGATGCCTGGGTCGCGACGGTCATGCAGCAGCTCGACGACGCGCGCATCGCGATCCCCCTGCTGCCCAAGGACTCCCGCGCGGCCGTCCGCAGCGCGCACGCCCTGTTCTCGGCGTTGACACGGCGAGTGGCGAAGACCCCCGTCGACGTGCTGTACCGCAAGAGGGTGCGGGTTCCCGATCCGCTCAAGGCTCTCCTCGCCGCCCGCGCCGTGTTCGTCACTGCCCTGGAGCGGGACCGATGAGCCGCGTCGTGGTGATCGGCGCCGGCGTCGCCGGACTCGCCGTGGCCGGTCTCCTCGCCCGCGACGGGCACGATGTCACGATCCTCGAGAAGAACGACCGCGTCGGCGGACGCGCCGGCACCATCGAGCGCGACGGGTTCCGTTTCGACTCCGGCCCCTCCTGGTACCTGATGCCGGAGGTGTTCGACCACTTCTTCGCGATGATGGGCACGAGCGCCGAGGAGCAGCTCGACCTGACGCTGCTCGACCCCGGGTATCGGGTGTTCCGTCAGCCGCACACGACGACGGATGCAGCCGCATCCGTGACGGTGCCGGCCGGACACGAACGCGTGAGCCGGCTGTTCGACTCGCTCGAGCCGGGGTCCGCTCCCGCACTGGCGAAGTACCTGGACTCCGCGCACGACGCCAGCACGATGGCGGAGAAGTACTTCCTCTACAACCCGTTCACCCGCATCCGCTCTCTGCTCGCACCCGAGGTGCTGCGCGCGCTCCCCCGCCTGTTCACGCTGCTGGGCACGCGCCTGCAGGCATTCGCGGCTCGGCGGTTCCGCAACCCCGTGATCCGTCAGATCCTCGGCTACCCCGCGGTCTTCCTCGGTACCGACCCGCGCAGCGCTCCGGCGATGTACCACCTCATGAGCGCGCTGGACCTCGATCAGGGCGTCAGCTATCCCCAGGGCGGCTTCTGGCGGGTGGTGGAGCGCATCGAGGATCTCGCCCGAGGCGCGGGAGTGCGCATCGTCACGGATGCCGAGGTCACCGGCATCCGCACGCAGGACGGGCAGGACGGCACCCATGTCACCGGTGTCGGATGGCGCGATGGGACCGGCGCCGAGCACGTGGAGCGCGCCGACATCGTGGTCTCCGCCGCCGACCTGCATCACACCGAGACCGCGTTGCTGCCGGCCTCCCTGCAGAGCTATCCGGAATCCTGGTGGGCACGACGCACCAGCGGTCCCGGTGGGCTGCTCGTGATGCTCGGCGTGCGCGGCACCCTGCCCCAGCTCCCGCATCACTCGCTGTTCTTCACCGACGACTGGGATGCGAACTTCGATGCGATCTTCGGACGCGACCCCGAGATCCCGTCTCCCGCGTCGACGTACGTCTGCCGTCCGAGTGCGACAGACCCCGATGTCGCTCCCGCCGACCACGAGAACCTGTTCATCCTGGTGCCGATCCCCGCCGACGTCGACCTCGGTCATGGCGGATCGGACGGCAGCGGATCTCCGGCGATCGAACGTGCAGCCGACGCCGCCATCGACCTCGTCGCGCAGTGGGCCGATGTCCCCGATCTGCGCGAACGCATCGTCGTGAGGGAGACGAAGGGCCCGGCGGACTTCCGAGACGACTACCACTCGTGGCGCGGCGGGATGCTGGGGCCGGCGCACATCCTCTCGCAGAGCGCGATGTTCCGCGCGCAGAACGCCTCGAAGCGGGTGCGCGGCCTCTTCTACGCCGGCGGAACCACTGCTCCGGGCGTCGGCGTGCCGATGTGTCTGATCAGCGCGGAGATCGTGCTGAAGCGCATCCGTGGCGATCACTCCGGCGGTCCGCTCCCCGTACCGGTCCGCGACCCTTCTCGCACGGAGATCGACTGATGGGCGCGCTGTACCTGACTGCGCTGCTCGTGTCACTCGGATGCATGCTCCTGCTCGACTGGCGCTTCCGCCTGTTCTTCTGGCGCGACGCGGTCGCGGCGGCCACCGTGACCGTCATCGGCGTCGCGTTCTTCCTCGCCTGGGACGTCGCGGGAATCGCCGGAGGGATCTTCTTCCGCGGCGATGCGACGATCGCGACCGGGATCGTGTTCGCGCCGGAGCTGCCGATCGAGGAGCCCGTCTTCCTGCTGTTCCTCGTCGTGTGCACGATGGTCATCTACACCGGTGCCGTACGCGTCCTCACCGGCCTCCGCACCCGGCGTCGTGCCGAGGAGGTGCGGGGATGACCTACATCCAGCTCGCCGCATGGTTCCTCGCGGCAGCCGTCGCAGCCGCGCTGGTGCTGTCGCTGCTCGCGCGACGCCGCGGTGCCGCCCCTCACCTCGGAGCGATCGCGCTGACCGTGCTGGCGCTGTTCATCCTCACCGCCGTGTTCGACACGATCATGATCGGCACCGGACTGTTCCACTACTCGGGACAGCACCTCCTCGACATCCACATCGGCCTGGCTCCGATCGAGGACTTCGCCTACCCCCTCGCCGGCGCGCTGCTGTTGCCGAGCCTGTGGGCGGCGCTGAGGGCACGCCGCAGCGCCCGGAAACCCACCGCCGCGGATGAGTCGGAGGCAGACGCATGAGCGCCGTGACAGGGCGGCCGGCGCTCGGCCGCGACATCGCCCAGATCGTGCTCTCCTCCCGGCCGATCAGCTGGATCAACACCGCCTTCCCGTTCGCTGCCGCCTATCTGCTCAGCACGCGAGAGGTCGACGCGACGCTCGTCATCGGCACCCTGTACTTCCTCATCCCCTACAACCTCGCCATGTACGGGATCAACGACGTGTTCGACTACGCCTCCGACCTGGCGAACCCACGCAAGGGCGGGATCGAGGGCGCGCTGCTGGCACCCCGCATCCATCGGGCGACGCTCTGGGCTGCAGCCGTCACCAACGTCCCCTTCCTGGTCTATCTCGTGATCGTCGGCAACCCGGCATCCTGGATCTGGCTCGCCGTGAGCGTCTTCGCCGTGATCGCGTACTCGGCACCGGGCCTGCGCTTCAAGGAGCGCCCGTTCCTCGACTCGATCACCTCGAGCACGCACTTCGTCAGCCCCGCGATCGTCGGGCTCGCTCTGACCGGTGCTCCCGTGACGACCGGCACCGTGATCGTGCTCGTCGCCTTCTTCCTCTGGGGGATGGCGGCGCACGCGTTCGGCGCCGTGCAGGACGTCGGTCCGGACCGAGAGGCCGGGATCGGCTCCATCGCCACCGTCATCGGAGCCAGAGCGACCGTGCGGATGTCGGTCGTGCTCTGGACCGTGGCGGGAGCGAGCATGCTGCTGACGCCGTGGCCCGCCCCGCTCGCGGCCGTGCTCGCGGTCCCGTACATCGTCAACGCGCTGCCCTGGTGGAACGTGACGGACGAGGGCTCCGCGGCGACCAACCGCTCCTGGCGGCGCTTCATCGCTCTGAACTACATCGCGGGCTTCCTCGCGACCATGATCCTGATCCTCGCCTGGGTCTCCTGACCCCGCGCACCCTCCGGAAGGAACCCGATGTCCCGCCCCGCTCAGGCGCCCGCTCCGACGCCCCGCGAACGCACACGCCGCCACTCCTGGGCGCGCATCTTCATCCCCGTCGCGCTGATCCTCGTCTGGTTGGTGGGCGCTTCGCTGGGCGGACCGCTGTTCGGCAAGGTCGACGAGGTGTCGTCGAACGATCAGACCAGCTACCTTCCCTCGTCGTCCGACGCGACCCAGGTGCAGAAGATGCTCGGTGAGTTCAACGACAGCGAAGCCATCCCGGCGATCGCGCTGTTCACCTCAGAGCAGAAGCTGACGGACGCCGAGCTCGAGACGATCTCGGATGCCGTTGCCGATGCCCCCACGGTCGAGGGAGTCAGCGCGGATGTGTCCCCCGCCCTGCCCTCCGACGACGGCAAGGCCGTGCAGGCGTTCATCCCGATCGAGAGCGACGCCGAACTCGCCGATGCCACCGAGGCCCTCGGCACACAGCTGCGCGAGGCCGTGCCCGACGGCGTCTCCGTCTACATCACGGGACCTGCCGGCTTCAGCGCCGACCTCGTCGCGGGATTCGCGGGCATCGATGGGCTCCTGCTGGGCGTCGCCCTGCTGGCGGTGCTGGTGATCCTGGTGCTGGTCTATCGGTCGTTCCTGCTGCCGCTGGTGGTGCTGTCGACCAGCCTGTTCGCGCTGTGCGTGGCGCTGCTGGTGGTCTGGTGGCTCGCGAAGTTCGAGGTACTGCTGCTGAGCGGACAGACCCAGGGGATCCTGTTCATTCTCGTGATCGGTGCCGCCACCGACTACGCCCTGCTGTTCGTGGCGCGCTTCCGCGAAGAGCTGCGTGTGGCGCACGACAAGGGAACCGCGGTGCTCGCGGCATGGAAGGGCTCGTTCGAGCCGATCGTCGCATCGGGCGGCACCGTGATCGCCGGGCTCCTCTGCCTGCTTCTGAGCGACCTGAAGTCGAACAGCACGCTCGGGCCGGTCGCGGCGATCGGGATCGTGTTCGCGATGCTCGCTGCCCTCACACTGCTTCCCGCGCTGCTGCTGCTCTTCGGCCGTTCGGTGTTCTGGCCCCGTCGCCCGAAGTTCGAGCCCGAGGTCGTCGCGGCCGAGCACGGCATGCGCACGACCGGGCTGTGGGCGCGACTGGCCGGACTCATCAAGAAGCGGCCGCGCGTGATCTGGATCGTGACCACGCTCGTCCTGGTGGCGGGGGCCGCCGGCCTCACGCAGCTCAACGCGGTCGGAGTCCCGCAGTCCGAGCTGGTGCTCGGCGCCTCCGAGGCACGTGACGGGCAGGTCGCGCTGGGCGAGCACTTCCCCGGTGGCTCAGGAAGCCCTGTATACGTGATCGTCCCCGAGGATTCCCTGCAGGCGGCGGCCGACGTGCTGCTGGCGAACGAGGGGGTCGACGGGGTCGCGGTGACCGCATCCGACTCGCCGAGCGGCAGTGCCCCGGTCACGTCAGACGGCATCACCGCCGTGGGGGCGCCAGGCACGCCCGCCCCGGAGCCGACCGTTGTCGACGGCGACGTGCTGCTGCAGGGCACTCTGACGGATGCAGCCGATTCGGATGCCGCCGCGGCCACGGTGCGCGAGCTGCGCACCCAGCTCGATGATGTCGACGCGCTCGTCGGTGGCGTCACCGCGACGGCGATAGACACGAACGACGCATCGATCCACGACCGGAACCTGATCATCCCGCTGATCCTCGTCGTCATCATGTTCATCCTGATGCTGCTGCTGCGCTCGATCCTGGCGCCGGTGCTGCTGATCCTGACGACAGTGCTCTCGTTCGGCACCGCCCTGGGCGTCTCGGCGTTGGTGTTCAACGGCATCTTCGACTTCCCCGGAGCGGACCCCGCGGTGCCGCTCTACGGATTCGTCTTCCTGGTGGCGCTCGGCATCGACTACAACATCTTCCTGATGACGCGCGTGCGCGAGGAGTCCATCGAGCACGGCACCCGCGAGGGCGTGCTGCGAGGGCTCTCCATCACCGGCGGCGTGATCACCTCGGCCGGCCTCGTGCTCGCGGCGACTTTCGCCGCACTATCGGTCATCCCGATCCTGTTCCTCGTGCAGCTGGCCTTCATCGTGGCGTTCGGAGTGCTGCTCGACACGTTCGTCGTTCGGTCACTGCTGGTGCCGGCGCTCACCTACGACATCGGCAAGGCCATCTGGTGGCCGTCGAAGCTGTGGCGGCGCGGGCAGGACTGAGGCTCAGGCAGGGGCCAGCCCGGCGCGGCGACGGAGGGTAGGCGATGGCGCGGGCGTAGGCCGATCCGGCCAGAATCCGCCGACGCTCGCTGGTCCGCCTACGCTCGCGGTGGCCGAGGACCTCGAACGGTGCCGGAAATCGGATGCGTCTGCGCTCACACCAGGGCCGTCTTGAGCGCACCCAGGTGGTCGCGGCTCTCCGCGGCGGCCAGAGCCGGCTCACGGTCGATCACGGTCTGGGCCAGGCGCTCATGCCTGGCATGGTCTTCGGGCCCGCCATGGTCGGTGCGGATGCGCAGCATCTCGACCATCGCCTGACGCAAGCGCGGGGTCAGGGCATCGAACAGATCGAGCAGGATGCTGTTGTGCGACGCCACCACGATCGAACGGTGGAACGCGGTGTCGGCGTCGACGTGTTCCTCGATCCCCGGACCGGTCTGGGCGCGCGCGTCGAGGGCGCGACGGATCGCCCGCACATCGACGGCCGTACGACGACCCGCTGCGAGCGATGCCGCCTCGGATTCGATCGCGATCCTGGCCTCGATCACGCTCACGATGTCGGCGCGCCGGAGAACCGCATCCCAGTCCTCTGGCACGTCGAGCGCAGCCACGAACACGCCAGACCCCTGGCGGGTGGTGAGCACGCCGCGACCGGCGAGCTGCCGGATCGCCTCGCGCACCGTGGATCGTCCGACACCGAGCTGCGGGGCCAGTGTCGACTCTCCCGGCAGCTTCTGTCCGAGCGTCCACTCGCCCGCGCGGATGCGGTCGAGCAGGATCTCGGCAGCCTGATCGGCGAGCGGGGTTCGTTGGATCTGCGCCATGTGATGAGTCTAACTTGTCAACTTGTCTGAGGAGTTGCTAGATTGTGCTCGTGCGCATCGAACGACTTCTCCTTCTCCGCCACGACGGGGCCTGATCAGACCGGCTCCCCGTCGTGGGCAGTCTGCATGCCGGTCGGATCCCGCCGACCACTCGGAGAAGACCATGAACACGACGACGCCAGCCCCTTCGACCTTCCGCACCTTGTCCACACCGCGCGGCCCCGTACCGGCCGACGCCCCCGCCTGGAATCGCCAGCGCGCATCCCAGATGCCCTCGCACCGCTACGCCCCTGTGCGCGATCGCGTCGCTGTTCCGCTCACCGAGCGCAGCTGGCCCACCCGAGAGCTCACCATCGCCCCGCTGTGGGTGCCGGTCGATCTGCGCGACGGCAATCAGGCGCTCGCCGAGCCGATGGATCCTGCGCGCAAGCGGCGGTTCTTCGAGCTGATGGTCGCGATGGGATACAAGGAGATCGAGGTGGGCTACCCCTCGGCTTCGCAGACCGATTTCGACTTCGTGCGTCTGATCGCCGAGTCCGGACTCGCCCCCGACGACGTGACGATCGTCGTGTTCACGGCCGCGCGCCGCGACCTGATCGAGCGGACCGTCGACTCGGTCCGCGGCATCCGGAATCCGGTCGTGATCCACGTGTACACCGCGACGGCTCCGACCTGGCGCGAGCTCGTCCTCGGACGCGACCGCGCCGACCTCAAGGAGCTCATCCTGTCAGCAGGGCGTGACGTGCTCGATCTCACCGCAGACCTCCCGAACGTGCGGTTCCAGTTCTCTCCCGAGGTGTTCAACCTGACGGAGCCCGACTACGTACTCGACATCTGCGACAGCATCACGACCCTGTGGGACGCGTCGCCCGAGCGTCCCGTCATCCTGAACCTTCCCGCGACCGTCGAGATCGCCACACCGAACGTGTACGCGGACCAGATCGAGTACATGCATCGCAATCTCGCCCGTCGCGACGGCGTGATCCTCTCGGTGCACCCGCACAACGATCGCGGCACCGGAATCGCCTGCGCCGAGCTCGCCGTCCTCGCTGGCGCGCAGCGTGTCGAGGGCTGCATCTTCGGCAACGGGGAGCGCACCGGCAACGTCGACATCGCGACGCTCGCGCTGAACCTGCACGCACAGGGCGTGGACCCGATGATCGACTTCTCCGACATCGACGAGATCCGCCGCACGGTCGAATACTGCAACCGCATCGAGGTGCACCCCCGGCATCCGTACGTCGGCGACCTGGTGCACACCGCATTCAGCGGGACGCATCAGGATGCGATCCGGAAGGGTCTCGCGGCCCACAGGGCGAAGGCGCTGGCCACCGGCGTCGACGCCGGGAAGCTGGACTGGCGCGTGCCGTACCTGCCGATCGACCCTGCAGACATCGGCCGCGGCTACGACGCCGTGATCCGAGTGAACTCGCAGTCCGGCAAGGGTGGGATCGCCCATCTGCTCGAGACCGAGTTCGGCATCGAACTGCCCCGCCGGCTGCAGATCGACTTCGCACGGCACGTGCAGCAGCAGGCGGATGCGAGCGGAGACGAGCTCTCGGCGCACGCATTGTGGGAGCTGTTCACTGCGCGCTACCTTCCCGAGAACTCCGGCCAGGTCGCGCTCACCGACTATCGGGTGGACCGCGGATCCACCGAGGTGCGACTGGTCATCTCCGGGGCGACCTCCTCCTCGGTGCATACGGGGATCGGTCCCGTGGAAGCTCTGACACAGGCGCTCCTGGCGGCCGGCATCCGCATCGAGATCCTGGCATTGCATCAGACCAGTGCGGACGCGGGGAATGCCAGCGACGCGATCACACTGCTCGAGTACCGTGACGAGTCCGGCGTGCGCTGGACCGCTGGTCGTGCCGCGTCCGTGATCGACGCGAGCTTCGACGCGGTGATCCGGGCCGCAGACCTAGCGATCGCTGCCAGGGACTCCGCTGCGACCCACGCCGTCGCTTAGACTGGATCGCACGCCCCCGTAGCTCAGCAGGATAGAGCAGCCCTCTCCTAAAGGGCAGGTCGCAGGTTCGAATCCTGTCGAGGGCACATCCGGACCGCTACCGCCCGCCCTAGGCCGCCAGCTCCAGGTACGGTTCCCATCGCGGATCGCTACGCTCGGTTCCTCGCACGGTCCATGCCGTGCCGTGCGGCGGCCGGGGTGTGAAGCGCAGCTCCCACCGCATCTCCTGCGGAGTCCTGTCGCTCTTCACGTTGTTGCAGCGCAGGCAGCACGCCACCAGGTTCTCCCAGGAGTCGGCCCCTCCTCGCGAGCGCGGAAGCACATGATCGATCGTCGACGCAGCTTTGCCGCAGTACCCGCAGCGGTGGTTGTCTCGTCTGAGCACGCCCCGCCGCGTCACAGGAACGCGTCTGCTGTTCGGAACACGCACATACCGCGCCAGGATGATGACCGCCGGCCGGTCGTAGACTCCGTGGCTCCCCCAGACGGGGTCGTCTTCCACGCGCTCGATCACCGTCGCCTTGTCGTTCATCACGAGCACGAGGGCTCTCTTGAACGACACGATCGCAAGCGGCTCGTATCCGGCATTCAGGACTAATGTGCGCATTCGGAATCCTCTCGATCCGCCGGGACGGCTTCCCGGCACTCTCGAATCACGAGGTCGCGCAGATGGCAGAGCGTTCGCAGGAACCAGAAAAGGCGCCGTCTAAAGACAGCGCCTTTCGTACACGGCAGTACCGTGCAGTCCCTGCGGGCGATGCAGAAGGACGTGACGACCGAGTCCATCCATGGTTCGGATGTTCGGTATTCGCGCCATCAGCCTCTCCCGTCTGTGCGACAACGGGATCAGGCTAACCCATTCCCCTGAGAGCGGGGCGAAACTTCAGATGAACGATCGGGGCGTGTCCACATCCGGCTCTGCCGGCACGAGCCACCCGGCTCAGCCGGCGTTGGCGGCGAGCCAGGAGTACGGCTCGACGAGCCCGCCGTTGATCCAGACCTCGAAGTGGAGGTGGTTCGCGGTGGAACGACCGGTGCTGCCGACGAAACCGATCAACTGGCCGGCGGCGACCGTCTGCCCCGCCTGCACCTGACGCGTGCCGTAGGTCATGTGACCGTAAGTGGTCTGCACGCGCTGGCCGCCCACGACGCTGTCGATCATGACGCACACGCCGTATCCGCCGATGCTCTCCGCGGAAGCACGGACGACACCGGCAGCCGCAGCGTAGATCGGGGTCATCGCCGGTGCGAGCATGTCCGCACCGTTGTGTCCGCCGCCGATGGTGCGTCCCTGGTTGTACGAGCCGCCGGGAAGTGGATAGCGCACCTCGCCCGAACCGGGAGAGACGAGCGCGTAACCGGCGGTGCTGAAGTTCGAGGCCGCGGCCGAGGACTTCGCTGCCGCAGCGGCACGAGCGGCCGCTGCCTCCTCGGCTTTCTTCTTCTCGATCTCCTCCGGCGTCGTCGCCGTGAACGTTCCACGGGCGAGCGGAGCGGCGGTCGCCTGAGAGGCGACGACGAGGGACTGCGCATCGACCGCGGCGAGCTGCTGCACGGTGGTGGCGGCCTCGGCCGGCTTGGAGTACGCGTACGCCGGCAACGCGATACCGGCCACCAGCGCACCGACGGCGCCGAAGATGGCGACAGAACGGAGCGGCTTCACGGACTTTCGAGCGCTGACTCGCGCGCCGGTTCGGCGTGCGGGTACTCGATCTTCAGATGCCTTCGCGGGCGGTTCGATGTCTGCGACCAAAACTTAGTCCTCCTGCGCCTGTGCGCTTTCGGGTAGCGCTGGCTCGTCGGCACTCTGCTTCTCGGGGCACGAATGTATCTCGGGTACTTTGTGCATTCATACCGTGAAGATGACGAGCCGAAAGGCGATCTTCGCGGTTTCGCCGTCAGCGGGCTTCTTCGCTGACGACCTGACCGAGGCTACCGGAAGATAACGATCGTGTCACCCTGTGAACCTGGCAATCCTCGGGGAGGGGGTGTAAAACCCCGGAATATCAGGCCGGTTCGCCCACGAGGAAGATGTGGGACGCAAGCTCGACAGGCAGCTCCAGCCCGTCTTCCTTGCCGTCCATCTGGATGAGGACGTAGCCCTCGCTGAAGCGGAAGTCGCCGTGTGCACCGGGAACGACGCCCGCGTCACGCAGCTGCTCGAGGAGTTCGGGGTCGACCTGCGCGGGCTCGGCCAGACGACGCACGGTGCCGTCGATCGGCTCGCCGGCGGCGTTCAGCTTCTGCACGAGGCCGATGACGCCCTCGTCGAAGGTGCGTGCCGGCAGATCGCCGAGCTGGTCGAGACCGGGGATCGGGTTGCCGTACGGCGATTCCGTGGGGTGACCGAGCAACTCGACGAGCCGTCGTTCGACCTGCTCGCTCATGACGTGCTCCCAGCGGCAGGCCTCTTCATGGACGAACGCCCAGTCGAGTCCGATGACGTCGGACAGCAGACGCTCGGCGAGCCGATGCTTGCGCATCACGTTGACGGCCTTATTACGGCCGGAGTCCGTGAGTTCGAGAGTGCGGTCCTCGGAGACGACGACGAGTCCGTCGCGCTCCATACGGCCGACGGTCTGCGAGACGGTCGGCCCCGAGTGACCGAGGCGCTCGGAGATGCGCGCACGCAGCGGCACGATGTTCTCCTCCTCGAGCTCGAGGATGGTGCGGAGGTACATCTCCGTGGTGTCGATCAGATCCGTCATGTGCAGGCCCTCCGAGGTTCTTAGGCAAGCCTACATTCCCGCGGGGACATCGGCCTCGCCCCGGTGATCGAGTCACGTCCGCGCCCCCTAGAATCGACCCATGGCGATCGAGATTCCCCGAGACCTCCTACCCGTCGACGGCCGTTTCGGCTGTGGTCCGTCGAAGGTGCGCCCTGCGCAGCTCGACGCACTGCTCGCTTCGGGGGCCACGATCCTGGGGACCTCGCACCGCCAGGCCCCGGTGAAGAACCTCGTGGGCAGCGTGCGCGAGCAGCTCGCCTCGCTGTTCCGCATCCCCGAGGGCTACGAGATCCTCGTCGGCAACGGCGGATCGACCGCATTCTGGGATGCTGCCGCGTTCGGGCTCATCGAGCGCCGGAGCCAGAACCTGGTGTTCGGGGAGTTCGGCGGGAAGTTCGCAGGAGCTGCAGCCGCCCCGTGGCTCGAGGCACCGGACGTACGCAAGGCGGAGCCCGGATCCCGCACCACTGCCGAGATCGTGGAGGGCGTCGACGTGTACGCCTGGCCGCACAACGAGACCTCCACCGGCGTCGCGGCGCCGGTCGAGCGCATCGCGGCCGAGGGCGCCCTGACGGTGATCGACGCGACCAGCGCCGCCGGCGGCATCGACTTCGACGCGTCCCAGGCCGACGTCTACTACTTCGCGCCGCAGAAGAACCTCGGCTCGGACGGCGGCCTGTGGTTCGCCGTCGCGTCCCCCGCCGCGATCGAGCGCATCGAGCGCATCGCCGCCTCCGACCGCTACATCCCCGAGTTTCTGAGCCTGAAGAACGCCGTGGACAATTCACGGCTCAACCAGACCTTGAACACCCCCGCACTGACCACCCTGCACCTGCTCGACAGCCAGCTGCGCTGGATCCTCGACAACGGGGGCCTGGGCTGGGCCGGTGCGCGCACCGCGGAGTCCTCCTCCGTGCTGTACGACTGGGCAGAGGCCTCAGCGGTCGCCACCCCGTTCGTCGCGGATGCGGCTCACCGCTCCCCCGTGGTCGTCACGATCGACTTCGACGAGAGCATCGACGCGGCCGCGATCGCGAAGACGCTGCGCGCCAACGGCATCGTCGACACCGAGCCCTACCGCAAGCTCGGACGCAACCAGCTCCGCGTCGCCACCTTCGTCTCGATCGAACCGGATGACGTGCGCCAGCTCACGCGGGCACTCGACTACGTGCTGGAGAACCTCGGCGCCTGAGCGCCGGGGGTCACTCCTCCTCGTCGACCTCGTCGGCGTCGACATCCTCGTCGGCGTCGACGTCTTCGTCTTCGTCTTCGTCGTCTTCGATCACGTCGTCGCCGGTCGCTTCATCGAGCTCGTCGATGTCGACACCGTCGAGGTCACCCGCGTGCAGGATGTCGGCCTCGTGGTCGTCGTCCTCATCCAGCTCGTCGTCCTCGTCGAGGTCATCCTCGTCGAGCTCGGAGTCGGCATCGATGTCGCCGGAGGCGTCCTCCGCAGCCGCCGCCGCCTGCTCGGCGAGCTCGGCCTGGTGCGAGCGGTACTCGGCGAGGCGTTCGACCCACGGCACCCACTCCGGCGCGAGAAGCGCGCCGTCTCCGGGGAGGAGCTCGACCTCGAGCACGGTCGGATCCTCATCCTCGACGCGCGCGACGGTCACCGTCCAATACCAGCCGGGGTAGCCGGGGAGCCTGTTCTCGAAGCGCAACGACACGGAGCCGTCGTCTTCGACCAGGTACCCGGCAGCGGGGCCGATGGTCGCCGCAGGAGTGATCTCGCGCAGCGCCTGCAGCGCGAGATCGTGAGCGTCGAGGAGACGCGCGTCGGCGTCAGGCTTCGAGGTCATCGGCGACCTTGCGCAGGACGGCCGCGATCTTGCGGCCGTGGCTCGATGACGGGTAGCGGCCACGCCGCAGGTCCCCGCCGATGCTGTCGAGGAGCTTCACGAGATCCTCGACGATGATCGCCATGTCGTCGGCGGACTTGCGCTTCGCCTTCGCGAGGCTCGGCGGCGCTTCGAGAACGCGGACCGAGAGCGCCTGAAGACCGCGCTTGCCGTCGGCCACACCGAACTCGACGCGAGCGCCCGCCTTCATCGCCGTGCCTGCCGGCATGGCGGAAGCGTGCAGGAAGACATCCTGGCCGTCATCGCTGGCGATGAAGCCGAAGCCTTTGTCTTCGTCGTAGAACCTGACCTTGCCGGTGGGCATGGGAGAACCTCGCTGAGTCGGTGTGTAAAAGAAGGCGCGCTCACACGCGTCCACCTCCAGTCTACCGGTCGGAGACAGGGGAACTCGAAGGTCCCGGTGAGAGTAGGGTGAGAGGGATGAGTGCACAGAATTCCGAACCGGAGATCTCCATCCGGCGCCTGGATCGCTTCCTGGCATTCGGCGCGCTCGGAATCGCCGCCGCATCCGTGATCTGCTTCTTCGCGATCATCATCGGCACGGCAGTGGGCATGGACCAGGCCGCTTTCGGTGAGGGTGTCTGGCCGCTCGTCGCCGCCATCCCCTTCTGGGGGCTGCCGGTGGCATTCGTCATGATCATCGTCCTCCTGGTGATGAGCTTCATCCGAAAAGGGCGCGCGGCATCGCGGCCCTGAGGTCTTCGGCATGACCGCGCACGCACGCCCACTGGCCGACTGGCTGGCTGCGGCGAGCGATGCGGAACTTCTGCATCTCTTCACAGAACGCCGCGTTCGTGCCGACGTCGGCTGGCACGACTTCTTCGATGCCGCCGAAGCACTGCTCGACCCGGCTTCACTGGCGAAGGTGCTCCCGGCACTCACGGGCCCCGAGGCGTCCGCCCTGTTGCGCGCGGCAGCCGGCGAGGACGCCGGAGCAGAACGCCCCGCTCTGACCGCGCTCGCGCTGCTCCGCCCGGACGGGACTCCCCCGGCACCGGTGATCGCCGCGCTCAATGGCCGCACTGCACCGCCAGAGACGACCTCGACCTCCGCACCGACAGCACCTGACGACCTGGCCGCGCATGCCGCAGAGCGCGCCTTCACGACAGTGTCGATCCTGGCCGACCTGCTGCTCGTCGCACGGGACTCCCCGTTCGCCCTGCTCGCCGGGGGCAGCGTCAGCGCCGGTGAGAAACGCCAGCTGAGCGAGACCGGGCTGCCGATCGATGTCATCGACGCACTGCTCGCGATCGCCGTCGATGCCCGTCTGGCCGTCATCGACGGACGGCGCCTGCGCACCAGCACCTCGGCGGAGGACTGGCTCCGCTCGTCAGCCCCTGAACGGTGGAGCGTCCTCGCGACGGCCTTCCGCGATGCACTGCCCCGCGGCGTCCGATCGGCAGACGGCGGATGGATCGCCCCTGCGGACTGGCCGCACGCGCATCCCTGGGACCCCACGTGGCCGGAACGCAGTCGCATGCTGCTCCAGGCAGCCACGCTGCTCGGAGTCATCGCCGAGGGCGGCACCGAGCCCGTCTGGTCGGTCCCCCTGCGGAACGGACGCGCCGCCGACGCGACCGAACTCGCTCGGCTCCTGCCGGCCGAAGTCGACAAGATCTTCCTCCAGAACGACCTCACCGCGATCGCGCCTGGTCCCCTCGCGCCCCCGCTCGACGTGCGGCTCCGCACGATCGCGACCCGCGAGTCGGCCGCGCAGGCCTCGTCGTACCGGTTCACGACCGAGTCGATCGCCCGCGCGTTCGGTTCGGGGGAGAGCGCGCAGTCGATCCTGGACTTCCTTGCCGAGATCTCCCTCACCGGCATTCCGCAGCCCCTGAGCTACCTGGTGGCTCAGACGGCGCAGCGGCACGGACTGGTGCGGGTGTCGACCGACGACGAGACCGGACGCACCCGGATCGAGAGCACCGACCCGCACCTGATCGAGGCGATGGCGATCGATCAGAGCCTCCGCCCACTGGCACTGACGAAGCACGTCGACTCCTTGACGACGCGCGTGGGGCGCGACACCGTCTACTGGGCACTCACGGACGCTCGCTATCCGGCGACTCTCGTCGGTGCGGACGGCGCGGCGCTCGTCCGCGAACGGCATCCGGCTGCTCCGACCGAGGCCCCCGCGACGTCGTCGAGCGACCTGCTCCCGCTGATCCTCCGCCTGCGCTCTCAGCAGGGCCCCGACGCGGATGCCGCATGGCTCGACCGCGAACTCGAGGCCGCCGTGCGCGCCAGAGCGGTGCTGCGCGTCACCGTCGGCATGCCCGACGGCTCGACCAGGGAACTGCTGCTCGAAGCGACCGGGCTCGGCGGAGGACGCCTGCGCGGACGCGATCGTGCGGCCGACGTCGAGCGCACTCTGCCCGTGTCGAGCATCCGCGCGGCCAGCGTCGTCGCCTCATAGGGCCCTGGCCTCCCGGCACCCGGTAAACTGGACAGCTATGTCTGATGGCCCCCTGATCGTCCAGAGCGATCGCACCGTACTGCTCGAGGTCGCGCACGCCGATGCGGAGAGCGCTCGTCACGAGCTGGCGATCTTCGCCGAGCTGGAACGCGCGCCCGAGCACATCCACACCTACCGGATCACCCGCCTGGGACTGTGGAACGCCCGCGCCGCCGGCCACACCGCCGAGGACATGCTCGAGACCCTCGACCGCTGGTCCCGCTTCCCCGTTCCCCCGTCGGTCGCCGTCGACCTGCGCGAGACCGTCAACCGTTACGGCCGTCTGGTGATCGAGCGCGACGACGAGGGCACCCTGATCCTGCGCTCCTCCGACCCCGCGGTCCTGACCCAGGTCGCGAACAACAAGCGCATCCAGCCGCTGCTGATCGGCCACCCGTCGCCGACGACCTTCGTGGTCGATGCGTGGGCGCGCGGACAGATCAAGCAGGAGCTGCTCAAGATCGGTTGGCCGGCGGAGGATCTCGCCGGCTACACCCCCGGCACCCCGCACGAGATCGATCTGGCCGAGGACGGTTGGCAGATCCGCCCCTATCAGCAGGATGCCGTCGATGCCTTCTCGAAGGACGGTTCCGGTGTGGTGGTGCTCCCCTGCGGCGCCGGCAAGACCATCGTCGGCGCCGGTGCGATGGCCGCCACGAAGACGACCACGCTGATCCTGGTGACCAACACCGTGTCGGCGCGCCAGTGGCGTGACGAGCTCCTCAAGCGCACGAGCCTGACACCCGAGGAGATCGGCGAGTACTCCGGGCAGGCCAAGGAGGTCAAGCCGGTCACGATCGCGACCTATCAGATCCTCACGGCGAAGCGGAAGGGCGAGTACGCCCACCTCGCCCTACTCGATGCACTCGATTGGGGCCTGATCGTGTACGACGAGGTCCACCTGCTCCCGGCACCCGTGTTCAAGCTCACGGCCGACCTCCAGGCGCGCCGCCGCATCGGTCTGACCGCCACCCTGGTGCGGGAGGACGGACGTGAGGGTGATGTGTTCAGCCTGATCGGCCCCAAGAGGTTCGACGCCCCGTGGAAGCAGATCGAAGCGCAGGGCTTCATCTCTCCCGCCGCCTGCTACGAAGTGCGCGTCGACCTCCCGCCGGACGACCGGCTGGAGTACGCCGCCGCGACCGACGACGAGCGGTACCGCCTCGCGGCGTCCGCGCCGGCGAAGATCGACACCGTGAAGGAACTCATCGCGAAGCATCCGGATGAGCGGATCCTCGTGATCGGGCAATACCTCGACCAGCTCGAGACGCTGTCACAGGCGCTGAACGCGCCCCAGATCACCGGAGCAACCCCTGTGGATGAGCGCGAGGAGCTCTACCGCCAGTTCCGCGAGGGAGAGATCTCCCTGCTCGTGGTGTCGAAGGTCGCGAACTTCTCGATCGATCTGCCGGAAGCATCCGTGGCGATCCAGGTGTCCGGCTCGTTCGGTTCCCGGCAGGAGGAGGCGCAGCGCCTCGGCCGCCTGCTGCGCCCGAAGCAGTCGGGGCACACCGCGAGCTTCTACACGCTGATCGCCCGCGACACCATCGACCAGGACTACGCGCAGAACCGTCAGCGCTTCCTCGCCGAGCAGGGATACAGCTACACGATCCTCGACGCCGACGCACTCGCCGCCTGAACGCGCCGATGCCGCGGACTCAGCCCCGCAGCACTGGTTCCAGGTGATGTGTTCCGCTGGGGGGAGGTGCGGCGGCGAGGGTGCGAGCGGTGCGGGTGCGAACGACGCCGATCCGACGCGCCCACCGGTCGGCCAGCAGCGCGAAGACGACCATCGCCACGGCCGAGGCGATCAGATCCACCGGCGTGCCCGACGTGGCGTTCGCGTCGACGACCGCAACGGACCCCAGAAGGAAGATCAGCACGTTGTTGACGATGTGCAGCGAGATCGCGGCTTCGAGTCCCCCCGTGCGCCACGTGAGCCAGGCAGCCACGACAGCGAACACCCCTACACTCGCCGCGCCCCACACGTCGTAGCCGTGCCCCAGAATGAACAACGGCACCGGCAGCAGGATGGCGAACGCCGGGTGACGCAACCAGCTCCCCACCAGCTGCATCAGATAGCCCCGGAAGACGTACTCCTCAGCAGCCGCCTGGAGCGGGATCAGCAGCAGCACGAGTGCGACCATCGCCCAGAGGCCCGGAGAGGTGAAGTCCGGCGACACGGCCTCCCCTATCGCCGCGGACCATCCCAGCATCACGGCGAAATACACGACGAACACCGCGAGCGCGAGCACGAGGCTCCTGCCCAGCCACCCCAGACGCAACCGTCCGACCACCGACGAGAGGAGTCCGACGCCGCGCCCCTGCACGATACGTGAGGCGGCGAACAGCGCAGGGATCATCAGGATCAACGGGAGCACCAGGGCGACCAGCAACCAGGGCCGCTCCAGATCGAAGTACTGCACCGTCGTGAACAGCGCGTCCAGCTCGGCGCCCCACGCGGGCACGATCATTGCGGCGATCGCGAGCGGCACGACGAACAGCAGGATGATGATCAGGTAGAAGGCGATGCCCAGGACTCCGGTCAACAGCAGCGACCACCAGCGATACCTCTGGCGCTCGCGCGCGAGACGGTGGAACGGGATCTGCGCGGGGTCGGGGGCCGCGTCACGCGCGATGCCGGATGCGGGGGCAGGGACGGCGTCCTCGGGCGAACTCATGAATCGATCCTCTCGGATCAGGCCAGTGCATCCGTTATCCGCGGCGCGATCCCCCATAACTAGCCCCGATCCCGGGCTCGTTGCATGGTCAACACCGCGCCATTCCGAGCGATGATCAGCATCATCATCGACGAAGTCACCATAATGGGGTCATGACTGCTGCGCGCATCCTGGTCGTCGACGACGAACCCAACATCCGTGACCTGCTCTCGACCGGTCTCAGCTTCGCCGGGTTCCAGGTGAAGACGGTCGCCAACGGCGCCGCGACCATCTCCGCCGTCCTGGAGGAGGAGCCCGACCTCATCATCCTCGACGTGATGCTGCCCGACATGAACGGGTTCAGCGTCACCAAGCGCCTCCGCGGTGCAGGTTTCACCGCCCCGATCCTCTTCCTCACGGCGAAGGACGGCACGGAGGACAAGATCGAGGGCCTGAACGCCGGCGGCGACGACTACGTCACCAAGCCGTTCAGCCTCGACGAGATCGTCGCCAGAGCCCAGGCGATCCTCCGCCGCACGATGCAGGCCGACGAGGAGTCGATCATCCGCGCCGGTGAACTGGCGATGGATCAGGACACGCACGACGTGCATGTCGGCAAGGAGCCGATCGAGCTGAGCCCGACCGAGTTCAAGCTGCTGCGCTACCTGATGCTCAACCCGAACCGGGTGCTGTCGAAGGCGCAGATCCTCGACCACGTGTGGGAGTACGACTTCAACGGCGACGCGGGCATCGTCGAGAGCTACATCTCCTACCTGCGACGCAAGATCGACCCGCACACCGAGGAATCGCTCATCCAGACCAAGCGCGGCTTCGGCTACATGCTGAAGGTCGGCAAGTCGGCCTGACCGCCGCCTGCACCGCACGACGCCGAACCGGGAGGACCGCATGGCGCACAAGCCGGATGCGGTCACCAGCTGGTGGCGACGCATCAGCCTTCGCGCGAAGGTCACGGGAGTCACGGTCGGCGTGCTCGCGCTGGGGCTGCTGATCGCGGGCCTCGGCACCGTCCCGATCCTCCGCACCGCGCTGGTCGCGAACATCGAGTCGCAGCTGCCGGCGCTCGTGTCGAGCGACCTCGTCAACCGCTACTTCGACACGACCCCGGTCGACGGGGAACCCGTCTACACGCGCAAGGACGAGCAGCCGCGCGACCTCTTCGTCGCGATCTACGATGCGGAAGGCGTGCTGCAGGCGACCGCGGGAAACACCTCCGCAGAGGCACCGCAGTTCCGCCAATCTTTCCCGCTGGCCGAGGCGAAGAGCAGCGAGGACACCGTGATGCCTCTGGTGGGCGAAGACGGCGCGCTGTTCAGCTCGTCGGTCGCCGTGCTGCCGTCGGAGGGCGGCTCGCTGCGCACCCAGGTCGTGGCGGTCCCACTCGCGCCGGCTGACCGGATCATCGGGCAGTACTTCAGCATCTACATCACGATCGCCTTCATCACGATCTTCATCGCCGCCCTCCTCACGCGCTTCCTGGTGACGCTGACCTTCCGTCGCCTGGGCCAGGTGGAGTCGACTGCGATGTCCATCGCTGCCGGCGACTTCAGCCAGCGCCTGACGGACCTCGAGCCCACGACCGAGGTCGGCCGCCTGAACTCCGCCATCAACACCATGCTCGACCGCGTCGACGGCTCGCTCGCGCAGCGTGATCGCACTGTGCAGCACATGCGACGCTTCATCGGCGACGCCAGCCACGAGCTGCGCACTCCCCTGGTCAGCGTGCGCGGCTACGCCGAGCTCTATCGCATGGGCGCGATCACGGGCGAGGAGGACACCGCCAGGGCCATGGAGCGCATCGAGAAGGAAGCGATCCGGATGGGCGTGCTCGTCGAGGACCTGCTCGCCCTCGCCCGGCTGGACGAGGAGCGCGAGCCGGAGATCGTCGCACTCGACCTGCGCCCGATCGCCCGCGATGCCGCCCTCGACGTGCGCGCCGCAGCGCCCGGTCGCACCGTGACGATGATCGATCTCACGATCGAGAGCGTCACCGCACCCACCCGCAGCATCCCGAAGCAGGAACCGGAGCAGCCGGCGCCGCGCGGTCTCTCACGCGCCGCACTCTCCCGTCTGCGGCGCCGCCCCCGTGTCACCGCGGAGGAGTCGACGCCCGCGTTCGACTTCTCCGAAGCCCCGGACACCCCGGTGCGCACCCCTCCGATCGTGCTCGGCGAGGAGAACAAGGTCCGCCAGGTGGTGACGAACCTGCTCGGCAACGCACGACGGTTCTCGTCCGAAGACAGTCCCATCGAGATCGTGGTCGACTCCGACCGCGTGCGCGGCACCGGCAGCATCGCGATCGTCGACCATGGTGAAGGCATCCCTCCGCAGATCCGCGAGCAGATCTTCGAGCGGTTCTGGCGGGCCGACACATCCCGCGCACGAGAGACCGGCGGATCGGGACTCGGCCTGGCGATCGTGTCGTCGATCCTCAAGGCCCTGCACGGCTCGGTCGCCGTCTCCGAGACACCCGGCGGTGGCGCGACGTTCACCGTCACACTCCCCTTGGCGCCGTCACGAGCGACTCCTGCGCACCTGCTCGAGGAGACGCAGCCACTCGAGCCTCTCGACCTCTGAGGAGCATCCCTGCACCGCGCACCGGTTCGTCCCCTTCTGCACACGCGTCGGGACCGGGAGCGTTGCCGCACTCGGCCCGCGCCCGAGCCCTCCTAGCCTCGGAACTCCACCAACGAAGGAGTTCCCATGTCCGTCTTCACCGTCGACACCGAAGCCGTCCACGCCGCTCACGGGGCGGCCCGCGCCACCATGGAGAGGCTGCAGAGCGAGTCCGCGGCACTCACCGCGCAACTGACGCAGCTGCAGTCCTCCTGGGTCGGTACCGCATCGAGCGCCTTCCAGAGCTGCGCCGAACAGTGGCGCGGCGCGCAGCTGCACGTCGAACAGGCGCTCGAATCGATCGGCACGGCCCTCGGCTCGGCCGCCACCCAGTACGCGGATGCCGATCAGTACTCGGCGAGCCTGTTCCGCTGAGTTGCCGCTCAGCTCCCCGTAACACGGAAACGCCCCGGCCGAAGCCGGGGCGTTTCTGTTCAGCGTGTGGTGTGGATCAGAAGTCCATGCCACCAGACGGGTCACCCATCGGAGCCGAAGCCTTCTCAGGCTTGTCGGCGACGACGACCTCGGTCGTGAGGAAGAGAGCCGCGATCGAAGCTGCATTCTGCAGCGCCGACCGGGTCACCTTGGCCGGGTCGATGATGCCGGCCGCGAACATGTCGACGTACTCGCCCGTGGCTGCGTTCAGGCCCTGGCCCGAAGGAAGCTCGGAGACCTTGTTCGCGACGACACCCGGCTCGAGACCGGCGTTCAGCGCGATCTGCTTGAGCGGAGCCTCGATAGCGACGCGGACGATGTTCGCTCCGGTCGCCTCGTCACCCGTCAGGTTGAGGGCGTCGAGAGCCTTCGTGCCCGACTGGATCAGCGCGACGCCACCACCGGGGACGATGCCCTCCTCGACGGCTGCCTTCGCGTTGCGGACGGCGTCCTCGATGCGGTGCTTGCGCTCCTTGAGCTCGACCTCGGTCGCGGCGCCCGCCTTGATGACGGCGACGCCACCGGCCAGCTTGGCCAGGCGCTCCTGCAGCTTCTCGCGGTCGTAGTCGCTGTCGGTGTTCTCGATCTCGCGACGGATCTGGGTCACGCGACCGTCGATCTGGTCTGCCTCGCCGGCACCCTCGACGATCGTGGTCTCGTCCTTGGTGACGATGACCTTGCGGGCACGACCCAGCAGGTCGAGCGTGGCGTTCTCCAGCTTGAGACCGACCTCTTCGGTGATGACCTGACCACCGGTGAGGATCGCGATGTCCTGCAGCTGCGCCTTGCGGCGGTCGCCGAAGCCGGGAGCCTTGACGGCGACCGACTTGAAGATGCCCTTGAGCTTGTTGAGCACGAGCGTCGCGAGAGCTTCGCCCTCGACGTCCTCGGCGATGATGACGAGCTCCTTGCCGTCCTGGATCACCTTGTCGACGATGGGCAGAAGGTCCTTGATGTTGGAGATCTTCTGGTTCGCGATCAGGATGTAGGCGTCCTCGAAGACGGCTTCCTGGCGGTCGGGGTCCGTGACGAAGTACGGGTTCAGGTAGCCCTTGTCGAAGCGCATGCCCTCGGTGAGCTCGAGCTCGGTGCCGAAGGTCTGGGACTCCTCGACGGTGACCACACCCTCCTTGCCGACCTTGTCGATCGCCTCGGCGATGAGCTCGCCGATCGCGGGGTCAGCGGCCGAGATGGAAGCGGTCGCGGCGATCTGCTCCTTGGAGTCGATCTCCTTGGCGCTGGCGAGCAGCTCCTCGGTGATAGCCGCGACGGCCTTCTCGATGCCGCGCTTCAGCGAGATCGGGTCAGCGCCGGCTGCGACGTTGCGCAGGCCCTCGCGGACGAGCGCCTGAGCCAGGACCGTGGCGGTCGTGGTGCCGTCACCGGCGACGTCGTCAGTCTTCTTGGCGACCTCCTTGACGAGCTCCGCACCGATCTTCTCGTACGGGTCGTCGAGCTCGATCTCCTTGGCGATGGAGACACCGTCGTTCGTGATCGTGGGGGCGCCCCACTTCTTCTCGAGAACGACGTTGCGGCCGCGCGGGCCGAGGGTCACCTTGACCGCGTCGGCGAGGATGTTGAGGCCGCGCTCGAGGCCGCGGCGGGCCTCCTCATCGAAAGCAATGATCTTTGCCATGAGTTTTTTCGTCCCTCCTGGACGTAGACGTTGGGTTTAGCACTCAGAGTGTGAGAGTGCTAACGCCATTCTGGCACTCGACCCCTCCGAGTGCAAGCCGCCGGAGCCCGGTGCCGGTCGGGCGTCAGGAGGCGGGATCTCCGGTGGGTGTCGCCGGAGCCGTGGTGGAGCGATCAAGGCCGATCACGACGGTGAGCTGCTCCCCGTCCGTGCGGTTGAGGCCGGCGTAGACATCGCTCTGCTGCACGTCGGCACCACCGATCAGGTTCGCCAGGCCGATGGCCGCGAGCTCATCGTCGTCCTCGACGTAGTAGACGGTCGTCGTCGCGAAGTCCGTGCTGTCGCTGTCGCTCGCGTAGACCGTGTCAGCCGCCCAGCCCTCGTTGATCAGGAGGGTGCGCACCTGCTCGTCGAGACCCTCCTCCGGCGTCGCGTTGAGGATCATCACCGAGAAGGCCGTGTCGACCACGCCGGTCTCCTCCGGCGTCGGCACGGCGCTCGGCGCCGCTTCGGGGAACAGGTCGATGCGCCCCATGACCACGAGCGATCCGAAGATGCCGGCGATGATCAGCACGAGCGCGGCGACGAAGGACCACAGCAGCACCACCCAGCCGTTCATCCCGGGGGCTTCTGCGCGGTGCGCCCCGACGCGGCCGGAGGTGCGAGGGACATCATCGAAGCGATCGCGGGTGGGCTTTGACACCCCTCGATGCTAGCGGCACGCGCCTGGCAATCCGCATCCGCATCCGCAGATGAGTGGAACGGGTGCGCTCTCAGCCCACGAAACCGGGCGTGCGCATGGCGCGATGTGAGGCACGTGAGTCCCGGAGCCGGCGCAGGCGCCGCACCAGCATGGGATCGTATTCGAGTGCCGCCTCTGACTCGACCAGGCGTCCGAGCACCTGGTAGTACCGAGCGGCGCTCATCCCGAGCTGGGCACGGATGATCTCTTCCTTCGCCCCACTGTGACGCGGCCAGGCCGCCTCCAGATGGAGGACAGCGCGATCGCGCTCCGTGAGGTCTCCGAGCATGGCTCCAGGTTAGGACTCCTGCGTCGCAGAAGCGGTGCGCCACTCCCACCAACGCCCGAGCGGATCCGCCGCTGCACGTACCCGCCCGTCAAGCGCGACGACGAATCCCGGCCAGGCCGCCGGGTCGATCGGAGGCGTCCAGACATCGAGCAGGCCGGGAGGATCGATCGTGATCCATCGGGCGGACATCTGGCTGATCCGTTCGATCAACGCCAGGCGATGCGCACGCGGGATATGCACGAGCACCCCCGGCGTGGTGACGACGAGCGTCGCGTCTCGGGGCGCTCGGGCGGCGAGCGCATCCAGCTGCGCCAACGCATCACCGGCGATGAGGAGCGGCGGGTCGGCTGCGGCGATGGTCGCGGCGGCCTCGATGCGTTCCTCGCGTCCGGCCTCCCCCGGCCAGACGAGTCCGCGCAGCCAGCGCCGGTCACGCTCCTCCGCGACGTCCAGGGGCGCGAGGTCGATACCAGCGCGCCAGACCACCTCCGGCATCCGCAACGACGGAAGGGGCCCGGTCACCCGGCTCGTCAGGACGACCGGAGACTCCCCTGACGACGGATCGAGCGCCGCTCTTACGCGCCCGTCGTCCCCGACGAATCGATAGGAGTACCGATCGGGGTACAGACACAGCCCGGCCGCCGCACCGAGTTCGAGCAGCGCGACAGGGCCGTCGATCTCCGACAGCACCGCCAGCAGGGCCGCGAGTCGCAGCGGCTCATTGGTCTGGAGCGAGCGGACCGTGCACTCGGCGACGATGTCGTCCGCGTGGCGGAGCACGAAGTCACGCCAGCGCGGGTATCCCCCGAGCGGCGCACCGAGCAGGCGGGTCACGGCGAACACCAACGGAGGCTGGCGGCGGTTCTCCGGGATGCGTGAAAGGACCGCCTGGACGGCAGCGTCTCCGGCGACACCGCGCGCCCACTCCTCGTACAGGGCGCTGCGGCCGGGGGCCTCCTCTGCGGCGAAGCGGGCGTAGCGCAGCTGTACGGCATCCGTCATACGCCCATTGTCGCCCGGCGCAGCCGTCCGCCCGTCGGAGGAGGGAGAATGGAGAAGACCCAGGAGGACGCATGGCCTACAGCGTGGACAAGACCGAAGACGAATGGCGCGAGGAACTCGGCGCGGAGCAATACGCCGTGCTGCGCCAGGCGGCGACCGAGCGCGCCTGGACCGGCGAGCTGCTCGACGAGGGCCGTGCGGGCCTCTACACCTGCGGTGCCTGCGGGGCGGAGCTGTTCCAGAGCGGCACCAAGTTCGACTCCGGATGCGGATGGCCGAGCTTCTACGAGTCGATCCGTCCCGAAGCCGTGCAGCTCATCGAGGACACGACCCTGGGCATGGTGCGCACCGAGGTGCGCTGCGCGAACTGCGGTTCGCACCTCGGCCATGTCTTCCCCGACGGCTTCGGCACGCCGACCGGCGACCGGTACTGCATGAACTCGATCGCGCTGAACTTCACCCCCGAAGCGTCGTGACCGCGCTCGACGCCGTCCGCGCTCGTCAGTCCTGGTCGAAGGTCGACGACACCGCACCCTCGCACGATGAGCTGCTGACGCTCGTCGCCGCGGCGGGAAGAGTCGCCGACCATTCGTCGTTGCGTCCGTGGCGTCTGATCGAGCTGCGCGGATCCGACCGCCAGCTCCTCGGCGCCGCGATCTCGAAGGCCCAGGGAGACAAGTCGCCGTCGACCAAGCCGTTGCGGGCCCCGCTGCTGATCGCCGTGGTCGCCAGCTACCGCAAGAGCGACAAGGTGCCCCGGTGGGAGCAGGAGGCCGTCGCCTCGGGCGTCGCGCACATGCTCAGTCTGCTGCTCGATGACGCCGGGTGGGGAGTGCTCTGGCGCACAGGGCACTACACGCGGGCGAAGGCCGTGGCCAAGGCGCATGGGCTGGACAAGAACGAGGAGCTCCTCGGCTGGCTCTACGTCGGCGGCAAGCCCGCCGGCAAGAAGCCGGGACGCCGCAAGGCCGTCGATGCCCGCAAGCTCGTCAGCCGGATGCCGAAGGCGAAGAAGAAGTAGTCGTTCAGTCCCTGCGACGGCGGCGCGGTAGAGCCACGGCGACGGACGCCGCAGCCACGACCACCATTCCGATGATCTGCCAGGGGGCGGGACCGGACACCGGGGGCCACAGCAGATCGATCACGACTGAGGTCGTGAGCTGTCCCAGCACGGAGCCGAGCCCCATCAGCAGCACGCCGGTCTGGCCGACGATGAATGCGCCCAGCAGGATGTAGGCGAAGCCGAGGAAGCCGCCGAGATACAGCCAGGGTTCACTCGGGAGGGCGTCCGGGGCACCGCGCAGGGCGATACTCACCCCGGCTGCGAGCAGCAGCACGATCGTCCCGGCGATGAAGCTCATGAGTGTGGCGATGATCGGGGATTGCACCCGCTGCGCGAGACGACCGTTGGTCGCGGCCTGCCAGGCGATTCCGACTCCCGCCGCGAACGGTAGCAGCAGCATCCACAGCGGCGCCGTCGCCAGCACGTCTCCACTGAGCGAGATGGCGACCGCGGCGAGCGCGAGCAGCCCGCCGAGCACACGTCCAGGCGTGACCGCGACCACTCCGGCCGGACCGAAGCCGATCCGATCGAGCACCAGCCCGTGCAGCGTCTGCCCCGCGACCACCCCGACCGTGAAGAGCGAGACGCCCAGTATCCCGGCGGTGAGGCCCTGGGTCGAGACGGTGAGTGCGCCACAGGCCCCACCCAGCAGCATCCACAGCGGGATCGTGCGAGCGCGCACGCCCCGCCACAGCCGCCCGACTCCTCGGCGGCCGGAAGGAAGCGCGGCGACCACGACCACGAGAGCGAGCAACCCGACGCTGAAAGACACGAAGCCCGCGGCGATGCCGTCATCGAGACGGACTCCGAGGACGCCGTTGATGCGCGCCTGGACGGCTGTCATCACACCGATCGCGACCGCTCCCCCGAGCGCGACCGGGGCGGGGAGCACACGGGTCTGGGTCACCTGTCGAGCCTACCCGCGCGGAGGGCGCGACCCGCGTCTGCCCGGATGTCGGCGACCGCGGCTACGCTGACGGCATGTGCGCGAGCTATGGACTCGATCCCCGTTTCTCCGATGCGGAGCTCCTCGCCGCGGCCGATGAGTCCGTGCTCGAGGGGCTTCGTCTGTGGGCGCAGGAGAATGCGGGCGAGACCGTGCGTCCCACCGGCAAGAACCTGCGCAATCTGAACCCGATCGTGGTGCAGCCCGACGACGCGCCGACGCTCGAGCCGGCCTGGTGGGGGTTCCTGGTCGGAGGGGAACCGGCGAAGTTCCCCTCGATCAACACCCGTTCCGAGCGTCTGCAGGAGCGACCGGGCAGTCTGCGCTCCCGCGCTCTCGTTCCCGCCACCAGCTGGTACGAGATGCAGAAGCCGTCTCGCCAGTGGCACCAGTTCCTCGTCGACGACGGAGCACTGTTCGGCATGGCGGCCATCACGCAGCGCGGCAAGACCAGCGACGGCACCTGGTTCACCTGCTATTCGATCGTCATGCGACCCGCGCCCGCGCATCTCGCCGGTGTCCACGACCGCATGCCGGTGCTCATCCCCACCGCATTCGCCCAGGAGTGGCTGACCGCTGAGGGAACCCGCGACGTGATCGACGACGCCCTCCTCGCCGCCGCGAGCCTCGATGATCGCGTCGCCGCGGTACCCCGGGGCGACGACAAGAACGCGGATCGGCTGTTCTGACGCATGAACTCGAAAGAACTGACCTCGGCGGCGGCGGCGCGCGCCGAGGAGCTGCCAGGCTCCGAACGTGAGAACCCGTTCGGCCCGGAGTGGGACGTCTACAAGGTGCGCGGTCGCGTGTTCCTGCTGCTGCCGATCGACGGCACCGGTCGCGTCACGCTCAAGTCGCACCCCGACGACGCGGTCGCGCTGCGCGAGACGTTCGCCGACATCGTCCCCGGCTATCACATGAACAAGAAGCACTGGATCACGCTCACCCCCGGCCCCTCACTCGAAGAGGGCCTGGTCACCGAGCTCGTCACCGAGTCGTACCTGCTGGTGGTCGAGAAGCTCCCGCGGGCCCAGCGCCCCGTCGATCCCGCGCTGTTCGGTCAGCGGGAGGACTGAGCCCGGCATCGGACAGGCGACGAGCGACGTCTGCCGACCGCTCAGATCCAGCCCTTGTCCCGCGCCGCTCGCGCCGCCTGCGCACGGTTCTCGGTCGCGGTCTTGCCGATCGCCGACGACAGATGGTTGCGCACCGTCCCCGCCGACAGGAAGACCTCCGCCGCGATCCGGGAGATCGAGCGCCCGTCGGCTGACAGCCGGAGCACCTGCTGCTCCCGCTCGCTCAAGGGATTCGCACCTTCGAAGAGCGACGCCTCGGCGAGTGCAGGATCGACCACGCGCAGCCCCTGGTGCACACGGCGCACGGCATGCGCGAGATCGGTGGCGGGGGTGTCCTTGGCGATGAAGCCGCTCGCGCCCGCATCCAAGGCCTGCCGCAGGTATCCCGGCCGGGCGAACGTCGTCACGACGAGCACCCGGGTCTCGGGGCTCACCTCGCGCACGAGACGCGTCGCGGCGATCCCGTCGACTCCGGGCATCTGGATGTCCATGAGACAGACATCGGGGCGCTCCTCGCGTGCGCGTTCCGCGGCCTGCGCACCGTCACCGGCCTCGGCGACGACCGTGAGATCGCGCTCGAGTTCGAGCAGCGCGCCCATGGCACCGCGCACCAGCGCCTGATCATCGACGAGCAGCAGCCGGATCGGATCCGTCACCAGGTCACACTGACTCTCGTGCCGCCATTCGACGTATCCTCCACGACCAGAACGGCACCCGCCGCGGCTGCCCGCTCCGACATCCCTCGGAGGCCGCTGCCTGCCGGCCCCCGCACACCGCGCCCGTCGTCTTCGATCGCGACCTCGCCCGGCACCATCGTGATGCGCACATGCTGAGCGCTGGCATGCCGCAGGATGTTCGTGGTCGACTCCCGCACGATCCACCCGGCAGGTAGCGACTGTGCAGGCGACAGCGCCGTCGGGTCGCCCTCGATCCTCACCCGGAGACCGGCCGATTCCAGGGCGACGGTGCTCGCCTGGATCTGCTCCGACAGCGCGGCTGCTCGGATGCCGGTCACGGTGCTGCGCACTCCGGCGATCGCCTCGCCCGTGAGGTGCACGATCTGTGCGAGCTCGGCCTTCGCTCGCTCCGGGTCGTCATCGACCAGTCGCTCGGCGAGTTCCGCCTTCAGCTTCACAGCGGTGAGCGTGTGCCCGAGCAGGTCGTGGACATCGCGGGCGATCGACGCGCGCTCGTCGCTGGTGGCGAGTTCCATGCGCACCTTGTCCGCGTCGACCGAACGACTGATGAGCCACGTGTTCACCGTGTTGACGACGGCGATCAGCACCACCACGATCAACAGTTGGAGATGCCCCTCCAGGCGCCCGCTGAACAGGGCGACGCCGGCGGCCAGCGCGATGCCGCTGATGGTGGTCACCCAATGCCACATCCCGCGCAGCCCGTAGCTGGCGTATGACATCAGGTACGGAAGGAAGCTGAGCGCCTGCGTCTCGATCGCCGGGATCGTCGCGATGGCGCACGCGATCTGCACCCAGAACAGCGTGCGGACCAGAGGGGGCGGCTTCCCCCAGGACGAACGCATCCCGACCACGAACCCGATGACGTAGACGACCGCGAACGAGATCAGAGCCGTCCAGCCGAGCACTACCCACCCGAGCGCGGCATCCGACCGCAGCAGCGACAGCACCGGGTACACCAGGAAGACCATCCACACGACGGCCATCAGCCATCCCCAGCGCTCCCAGGGGCCCGTGTGCTCGTCGGCCTCCGGCCGCTCGGTCGTCATCCGTTCAGCCTAACGACGCCGACGTGAGCGCATCACGCCGAGGCGGACGAGAGCGGCGAACAGGATCGCCCAGACGACGACGTTCAAGAGCACGGCCCAGAGCGGATCCGCACCGCCGGCGACGAGCGTCCCGTCCGTGGCCGGCCATCGCACGAGGGCGACGTAGCCGTACATCGGAGTCCACTTCGCGATGTCGAGCATCACGCCGTCGAGCGGGATGAAGACGTTGCCGAAGAATCCGAAGAACGTGATCGAGATCGACGCGAGCGCGGCAGCGGAATCCGAGTTGAAGGCCAGCCCGACGCCGAGGCCGAACAGGCCGAAGACGAGGCCGAGCCCGAGCGTGATACCGGCGGCGGCGAACCAGCGCCAGGCGTCCTCCGCCTCGGCACCGGTGGCGATCCCCGCCACGTAGACGAACACCACGGCGAGCGCAGCGAACGACACCGCCGCGAGCACCTTGGTCACCGCATACCCCAGGGTCGTGAGCGGCGTGAGGGCGAGCTGCCTCCCCCATCCCTGGCCGACCTCGGACGCGGCGAGAGAGCAGAGCGAGCTCATCGCGGTCGCGGTGCCGAACGCCCCCATCGAGACCATGACGTAGAACGAGACGTTCGCGTGACCGACGCTCTGCGTCGCGTACGACATGCTCGCCCCGAACAGCAGGTACATGGCCACCGGCATCGCGAGAGTGAACGCGAGCGTGTAGGGGTTGCGGATCTGGCGCACGAGCTCCGTACGGTACAGCGCCGGGGCGACGAGCGTAGTCATGACTGGTCCTCCGTGAGTGAGGTGAAAGCGGATTCGAGGGTCGGAGCGACGATCTCCAGATCGGTCGCGCCGAGAGACAGGAGCCGTCCGGCGAGCACATCGGAGGCCGCGGTGCGCACCGTGAGCCGGTCGGCATCTGCCGATACCTCTCCGACCGCAGGATCCGCGCGGAGTTCGCCGATGAGCACGGCGATGTCCGCGGGAGGCATCGTCGCCGACACGGTGCGTCCGCCGAGCGAGGCGCGCAGACGAGCGGTGGCACCATCGGCCACCACTCGCCCGTGGTTCATCACGACCGTGCGCCTGGCGAACTGCTCCGCCTCCTCGAGGTAATGCGTGGCGAAGAGGATCGTGCGACCGGCGTCGGCATCTGCGCGCATCGCCTCCCAGAATCGGCGGCGTGCCGTGACGTCCATCCCCGCCGTCGGCTCATCGAGCACGAGCACGTCGGGGTCCGGCAGCAGGGCGAGCGCGAACTTCACGCGCTGCTTCTCGCCGCCCGAGCACTTCCCGACCCGGCGGCGAGCGATCGCACCGAGGTCGGCGCGCTCGATCACCTCGGCGATCCGACCGCTCGCACCGTGCAGCCCCGCCACGACCGACACGGTCTCGCGCACCGTGAGGTCGGAGAGCAGACCGCCCGTCTGGAGCACGGCGGCCAGTCGCCCGGCGGCGACCGCATGACGCGGATCCGTTCCCAGCACCCGTGCGGTTCCCTCATCGGGTTCGGAGAGGCCGAGCAGCACGTCGATCGTGGTCGTCTTTCCCGCGCCGTTCGGGCCGAGCAGCGCGACGACCTCTCCCCGATCGATACGCAGGTCGACCCGGTCGACGGCGACGACGCGATTACCGCCATGCCCGAACCTGCGGACGATGCCGGTCAGTTCGACGGCGGGGGCTCCGGTCTGTGGACGGTCGTTGGCGACGACGGCGGGTTGACTCATGCGTCCAGCCAACCCTGAGCTCACGACCGGCGCCGGAGGCGGATGTCACACCCTCGGGATGACATCCGTCATGTCCCCCGCCGCGGTCGTCGTGGTCCGTCGGCAGGATGACGTCGCGGCCAACGGAACGGTACCTCAGGAGGACGCGGAGAAACCACCCTGCTCCGTAGCGTGGTTCACATGATCACAGCAGAGGGCCTCACGAAGAGGTTTGGAGACAAGACAGCCGTCCAGGACGTGTCGTTCACGATCCAGCCGGGAACCGTCACCGGATTCCTCGGACCGAACGGCGCCGGGAAGTCCACCACGATGCGGATGATCGTCGGGCTCGACCGGCCGACGTCGGGCCGCGCGACCATCGCTGGCCAGGAGTACCGCAAGCTGCGCGCGCCGCTCAGCGAGGTCGGCGTGCTGCTCGACGCCAAGGCCGTGCACACCGGTCGCACCGCCCGCAACCACCTGCGCGCCATGGCAGCGACCCACGGCATCCCGGCGTCCCGCGTCGACGAGGTCATCGATCTCGCAGGGATCAGCTCGGTGGCACGCAAACGCGCGGGCAAGTTCTCGCTCGGCATGGGCCAGCGCCTCGGGATCGCCTCGGCACTGCTCGGCGACCCGCACACGCTGATCCTCGACGAGCCGGTCAACGGCCTCGACCCTGAGGGCGTGCGCTGGGTGCGCCAGTTCGTGCGCCACGCCGCCTCGGAGGGTCGCACGGTGCTGCTCTCCAGCCATCTCATGAGCGAGATGGCGCAGACCGCCGATCACGTGATCGTGATGGGCCGCGGCCAGGTGCTGGCGGATGCCCCTCTCGACGAACTCGTGCGGGCGTGGACCCGAAACACCGTGCGGGTGCGCACTCCCCGCGCTGCCGACCTCGCTGCGGCCGTCGGAGGCCCCGAGGTCGAGATCGTGAGCGCCGCCCCCGATCTCCTCGACATCGTGGGCCTGCCGGCCGCTCGCATCGGTGACCTCGCCGCCGACCGCGGCATCCCGCTGCACGAACTCACCCCGACCACCGGTTCCCTCGAAGACGCGTATCTCGCGCTCACGGGCGACTCCGTCGAGTACCGGACCAAGGAGATCTCATGACCACCCAGGCCCCGCCTCTCACGCGCGCCCGCGTCGACTCTTCGCAGCGCCTCACGTTCATCCGCGCCGTGCGCAGCGAGTGGATCAAGCTCGCCACCGTCCGTTCCACCTGGTGGTCGATCGGCATCACCGCTCTGCTGACGATCGGCATCGCGGTGCTCATCGCCCAGGCGGTCGACATGCCCGGGTTCGAGCCGATCCAGGCGGTCGTCTCCCCGATCCAGTTCACGATGCTCCTCGCCGGCATCCTCGGCGCGATCGCCGTCACCGGTGAGTACTCGACCGGCATGATCCGTTCCACGCTCGCCGCCGACCCGGTGCGCGGTTCCGTTCTCACAGCCAAGGCGCTCGTGCTGGCCGTGTTCATGTTCGTCTCGTCTCTGGTGATCTTCTTCAGTGCCGCACTCGCGGTGTCGCTGGTGGTCGCCGGGCGCGATCAGAGCATCGACTGGTCCGATCCCGCCGCTTCCTTCCTCCCGATCATCGTGGCGTCGTTCACGATGGCCGTCTTCGCCATCATCGGCGTCGCATTCGGTTTCATCCTGCGCTCCGGCGCGGGAGCGATCGCGGCGACAGTCGGCCTGTTGTTCGTGCTGCCGATCATGACCAACTTCTTCTCCTTCGCCGGGGAGAGCTGGAAGTGGGTCGTCGAAATGGCCTCCTACCTGCCGTCCTCCGCCGCGCAGAGCATCATCCTGCCCAGCGATGGCGGGGTCATCGATGGGCCCACCGGTTACCTCACGCTCGGATGCTGGGCTGTGGGCACCCTGCTCGCGGCGTGGGCCGTGCTGCGCACGCGCGACGCGTAAAGTCAGCCAGGTGAGCAGAACGCGAAGCCGCAGCACCTCGGTCCGTGAGGACGAGGAGCTGCGGCTTCCGCGTCCCCCCGGGGTGCTACGACGCTTCTGGGCACGGCATCCACGCGTCGCGGACGTGCTGATCGCACTCTTGTGCCTGCTGCTGTCGCTCACTCCCGCGATGCGGATCAACCCTGGGCTTCCCGCAGCGTTCTCTATGCTCATGGCCGTGCTGCTGCCCGCCGCCGTGGTCGGCGCGTGCGTGACGCTGTTCTGGCGGCGGCGCGCACCGCTCGTTCCCTTCGTGGCCTCCTTCGCGGTCGAGGCCGCGTTCCTCTTCATCGACATGCCGGTCGGCACGCCGCTCGTCCTCGCCACCTGCTACGCCCTCGCCGTATACCGATCGACCGCGTTCGCGTGGAAGGGCTTCGCGATCGCGCTGGCCGCGCTGACCGTGTTCGCCGGGCTCCTCACCCTGACCGGCGTCATCAGCCTGCAGATCGCCGCCAACTCGGTTGTCAGCTCGCTCGCGCTGGGCCTGATCGGCACCCTGATCGGCGTCAACATCGGCGGGCGTAAACGGTACCTGGCCGCTGTGATCGACCGCTCCCGACAGTTGCTGGTCGAGCGGGACCAGCAGGCGCAGCTCGCGGCAGCCGCCGAGCGCGCACGCATCGCCAGGGAGATGCACGACATAGTGTCGCACTCCCTCACGGTGATCGTCGCCCTGTCCGAAGGCGCCGCCGCCACCTCCGACCCGGCGCAAGCGCGCGCCGCATCGACCGCGGCCGCCGAGACCGCGCGCAGTGCCCTCACGGAGATGCGATCCATGCTCGGCGTGCTCCGCGCCGACGACGACTCGCTCCCGCTCACCCCTCTGGAGGCGCCATCGCCTCACGAGACCGTCGCGACCGCGCAGCGTGCGGGCTACCCGGTATCGCTCACGGTGACGGGGACCGCGGATCTCCCGCTGGCCGTCACCCATGCCGTCTCGAGGATCGTGCAGGAGGGTGTGACGAACGCGATGCGCCATGCGCCCGCGCTCACCACCATCGTCGTCCGGCTCGTCTATGACACCGGCGGCGTGACCGTGGAAGTGACCAACGACGGGGCGTCCGCGACGACGGAGACCCCCGGGTTCGGTCTGCGCGGACTCTCGGAGCGCGTCGCGCACGTGAACGGGAGGATCACCTCCGGGCCGTCCGAGGGCGGACACTGGGTGCTCCATGCCGAGATCCCGACCGAAGAGAAGATGGACAGATGATGACGACCGAACCGATACGAGTACTCCTCGTGGACGACCAACAGCTCATCCGCCTGGGCTTCCGCATGGTCCTCGAAGCGGAGGACGACATCGTCGTGATCGGCGAGGCGTCGGACGGCCGTGAGGCCATCGCCCAAGCCGCAGCTCTACACCCCGACCTGGTGCTGATGGACATCCGGATGCCGGGGCTGGACGGCATCGCCGCCACCGAGTCGATCGTGCGCGAGCATCCGCAGACCCGCGTGCTGGTCCTGACGACCTTCGACCTGGACGAGTACGCCTTCGGAGCGATCCGCGCCGGAGCCAGCGGCTTCCTGTTGAAAGACGTGCAGCGCCACGAGATGATCTCCGCACTGCGCGCCGTGCATCGGGGCGACGCGGCGCTGTCGCCTCGGATCACGCGCATGCTGCTGGAGCATGTGACACCGTCGCTGCCATCCTCGGAACCACCCGCTCACCCCGATCTCGCGGCGGAGCTGACCGATCGCGAACGCGACGTGTTCCTGGCGATCGGTCGAGGCCTCACGAACTCCGAGATCGCGCAGAGCCTGTTCGTGAGCGAGTCGACCGTGAAGACCCACGTGGGCAGGGTGCTCGCGAAGCTCGGCGCACGCGACCGCATCCACGCCGTGATCCTCGCGCACCGCCTGGGCTACACCTCCGATGGGGAGCCGTTGCCGTCGGAGGCCTAGTCGGTCACCGAAGTCCTCGACCCGCGGTCATCCGTTCGCGCCCGCGCGCCGCCGTCGATTAGCCTGCATCAGCACGCTGCAATGACCGGAGGGGGCCACAGTGACGAGCCAGGACCAGGAGAACCGTGACGCCGCGGTGGGAGATTCGGCAGCGGACGGAACGGCGAAGAGATGAGCTACCAGCGACCGGGTACTGCGCAGGGAACGAGCGGTCTGTCCATCGCGTCCCTCTTCCTGGCGGTGCTGATACCGCTGGTGGGCTTCGTGCTCGGACTCGTGGCGCGGGCGCAGGCGAAGCGCGCCGGCAGTCCGACGGCGATCGCCACCGTCGCCGTGGTCGTCGGTGCCATCCTCAGCGTGATCTGGTCGATCTGCATCGCACTGATCGTGTGGGGAGGCGTGACGCTCTTCACTCAGGAGGCTCCCTCCGGCGAGGCTGTCGAGATTCCCGTGCCGGACTCCGCGAAGTCCGTCGTGCTGGAGGTGACCGCCGAGGACGACCTGGACGCCGAGACCCTCGCCGCGGCGCGGACACTGGTGGAACGCCATGCGACGCAGGCGGGCATGAACGTCCTGGCGGTCACCGAGTCGGACGGGAACTCGCTCCTCGTCTCGTTCGATGAGGACACCGCGGACGCGCTCATCACACAGTTCGGGCAGTCCCTCTCGTCGCCACCCGCGAACGGGTTCTCGCAGGTCTTCGCGGTCGTGCCCGCAAGCGGCGGACAGGTCGACGGTTCCGAGGAGTCGTCACCGACCTGCGCGGATCTGCCGTTCGGCAGCACCCAGTGGAACGACCTCACAGTGGTGTGCGATGACGCCGACACGGCGCAGTACCTCTTCGACGAGGGACCGCGGGTGCCGGGCTCCGCCATCGCCGAGATCACGGTCTCGGGCGACATCGTGGCTGTCACCCTCAGCCCGGATGCGGCGGCGGAGTTCGAGGAGTGGACGGGGCAGCTCGCCGCAGAAGCGGATGGGGGCCGGATCGCCATCGTGGACGCGAACGGTGTGCTGAGCGCACCGGTCGTGCAGGCCGCCATCGCCGGGGGCGAGTTCCAGATCTCCGGAGGAGGTCCGGATTTCGATGTCCAGGAGACCGCAGACCGACTCCGGGTGCTCAGCGCCGGTGTGACATTCAGCGTGGCGGGCGCGAAGGTGGGCTGAGCCCCGCCGCCAAGGGAAACGGGCTGAGCCCGGCGTGATGCCGCAGCCCAACCCGCTCGTGCTCAGTCCTGAGCGGGGGTCCACTCCGAGACGCGGTTCAGCACCTGCACCTCTTCGGCCGTCAGCTCGAGCCGTGCGCCGGCGAGCAGATCCGGCACCTGCTCCACGGTGCGCGCGCTCGCGATCGGTGCGGCGACGGTGGGCTGCGCGCGAAGCCAGGCCAGCGACGTCGCGGCGATCGAGGCGCCGTGGGCCTCTCCGATCTCCTCCAGCGTGTCGATGATGCGGAGTCCGGCGTCCGTCGCGTACTTCGCGGCGCCCTGCGCGCGGGGCGAAGACTGCCCCTCGGCGTCCGTGGAGCGGTACTTGCCCGTCAGGAAGCCGCTCGCCAACGAGTAGTAAGGAACGAGCCCGAGACCGAACTCCTCCGCGACGGGGATGATCGTCTCCTCGACCTCGTTGCGGTGCACGAGGTTGTAGTGCGGCTGCACGGCGATCGGCAGCGCCACCCCGGTCCGCCGTGCGATCTCGATCCACTCGCGGATGCGCGCGGCCGAATAGTTCGACACGGCGACGTGGCGCACGAGCCCGTCGGCAACGAGCTGTCCGAACGCCGCGACGGTCTCTTCGAGCGGAACCGCCTCGTCGTCGAAGTGCGCGTAGTACAGGTCGATCGCGTCGACGCCCAGGCGTCCGAGCGAGGCCTCCGCAGCCTTGCGCACGTTCGCGCCGGCGAGCCCGCGGAACTCCGGGTGCTGGCTCACCTTGGTCGCGACGACGACGTTCTGGGGCTTGCGCGAGGCCAGCCACTCCCCGATGATCGTCTCGCTCTCGCCACCGGAGTTCCCCGGCACCCACGCACTGTACGAGTCGGCGGTGTCGACGAAATCGCCTCCTCCTGCCACGAAGGCGTCGAGGACGGCGAAGGAGGTGTCGCGGTCGGCCGTCCAACCGAACACGTTGCCGCCGAGCGAGAGCGGGAAGACGTCAAGATCACTGGTTCCGATACGAGTCATGATCGTGACAACGGGGAGCCGCGAGGCAGCATTCCCCGATGACCGCATGTTGCAGGAGATCCCTAGAGCTTCCAGAGCGAGAGCATCTGCCAACCCTCAGGCACCTTGGCCTCGAGCGCGGCCATGTCGTCGGCCTGGATCTCGGTGACCCCGTCGCGCCGCGCGAACTTGCCCTCGACGATGCGGATGCCGCCGGGCTTCATCTCGACGTGGGCGGAGACCATGTCCCACCCCTCGGGGACCTGGGCCATGAGCTCGGCGCGGAGTTCCGGGATCTCGATCCCCTCGACGGTCGCCGTTCGAGATTCAACAGGACGGATCAGAGCAGCGAGCATGACCCCAGCCTAGGAGGGTTCTTCCGCTGACGGGGCCACTGACGGGTGAGCCTGTCATGGCGGTGACGTGAGTGCCGACTACAGGACTCGAACCTGCAACCCCCGTATTACAAGTACGGTGCGCTACCAATTGCGCCAAGTCGGCGGGTGCCACCAGCTTAGCGATGGTGGCGGGACTGCTCGAATCCCCTACTTCGCGGGAGTCTCGGTCGGCGTGGCTGTGGGCGCAGGGGTCGGCGTGGCCGTCTCCTGGTAGTACGCGTCGCTGGCGACCGTGAGCACGAACTGCGAGAACTCGGACGGGTCGTCGAGCGCTCCGACGTAGGCCTCACCGTTCGCGACGATCATCGGCGCAGACGTGAGAACGAGGTCGTCGGAACCGGCGAGCGGTCCATCGAGTGCACGGGTCGTGGCTTCCTTGGCCCAGGTCACGAAGTCCGCATCCTCGATGCAGGAACGCACGGCCTTGGTGTTGTCCACACCGACGGCTCCGGCGACATCCGCCAGCTCGACGTCCGAGAGGCCGTCGCTGCCGACCTTGGGCTGGTCGTCGAGGAGGTCGTGGTTGAACGCGTAGAACTGGTCCGGCGAGTGGGTCGCGACGCACGCGGCGGCAGCGGCGGCCCGCAGGGAGTACTTGGTGCCGTTGGAGCTGGCGGTGAGCAGCGCGACCGGGTGGTAGCTGACGGTCACGGCGCCCTCGGTGATCCAGTTCGCGAGCTGGCGCGCGTTCGCACGCTCGAATTCGCCGGCATCCGGTGACAGGTAGTCCACGTAGATGTGGATGTCGACGCGCTCGGAGGCGGTGGGCTCCGGCGACGGGGTCTCTTCCGCACCGGCGTCCGTGGGATCCGGAGTCGGCGTCGCGAGCGTGTCGCCCGTCGCGGCGCTGGGAACGAGGTTGGTGACGATCACGCCGTCGCCGTCCATGCCGGTGGGCGAGAGCTGGGGCTTGGACACCTGGGCCGAGACCGCGAGGGTCACAGCCGTGCCGATGGCGCCCACGGCGACCACAGCGATCGCCCCGATGATGATCCGTCGCATGAGACGCGCCCTCGACTGCTGGGCGTGCACCTGCTGTGCCTTCTCCCGCACGGCCTCGCGCGAATTGCGAGGCGTGGGGACGTTCGGCGTTTCGTCGCTCGACATCGTTCCTCTTGAGTCTCAGGGGGGCAGGGTGGCCCCGACCATCGCTGCGACGACGATCGCCGCATCAAGCGGCCGTGTTCGATGTTAACCAGTGAGGCTGAGAAATACCCAGGTGCCGCTGTTCGTGTCATACTGATTCCGACCCAGAGTCGGGTCACGGCGGGTCAATCCGCCGCTTCCATCACAACGGATCGTCCGGCACGTACCTGCCGGTGAAGGAGAAACACCATGGCATCTGTCACTTTCGATGACGCCACTCGTCTGTACCCCGGCGGAACCCGCCCGGCCGTCGACAAGCTGAACCTCGAGGTCGGAGATGGCGAGTTCCTCGTCCTCGTCGGTCCCTCCGGTTGCGGTAAGTCCACGTCGCTCCGCATGCTCGCCGGTCTCGAAGAGGTCAACGCCGGACGCATCCTCATCGGTGATCGCGACGTCACCGACGTTCCCCCGAAGGATCGCGACATCGCGATGGTCTTCCAGAACTACGCGCTCTACCCGCACATGACCGTCGCCGAGAACATGGGCTTCGCACTCAAGATCGCCGGTGTCGGCAAGGAGGAGCGCGCCGCTCGCGTTCTCGAGGCAGCAAAGCTCCTCGACCTCGAGCCCTACCTGACCCGCAAGCCGAAGGCCCTCTCGGGTGGTCAGCGTCAGCGTGTCGCCATGGGCCGCGCGATCGTGCGTCAGCCGCAGGTGTTCCTCATGGACGAGCCGCTGTCGAACCTCGACGCCAAGCTCCGCGTCCAGACCCGTACGCAGATCGCATCGCTGCAGCGTCGTCTCGGCGTCACCACGGTCTACGTGACCCACGACCAGACCGAGGCTCTGACCATGGGTGACCGCATCGCGGTGCTCAAGGACGGTCTGCTCCAGCAGGTCGGCTCCCCGCGCGACCTGTACGAGAAGCCGAACAACGTGTTCGTCGCCGGCTTCATCGGTTCGCCCGCCATGAACCTGTTCCCCGCTGACCTCACCGATGGCGGCGTGCAGTTCGGCACCGAGGTCGTCCCGCTCGACCGCGACACGGTCGGCCGCGCCAACGGCAGCCAGGTCACGGTCGGCGTGCGCCCCGAGGACATCACGGTCGGACCGGCCGACGGCAAGGGCCTCGCGGTCGTCGTCGACCTCGTCGAGGAGCTCGGCGCCGACGGTTACCTCTACGGTCACACCGAGGTCAACGGCAAGCGCAGCGACATCGTCGCCCGCGTCGACGGCCGCAGCCACCCGAACGCCGGCGAGACGGTCACGCTCGCCGCGAACCCGGGCCACGTGCACGCGTTCGACATCGAGTCCGGTGCGCGCCTGAACGACAAGCCGGTCGTCTCCGCCTGATCGGCACCACAGACGCGGCGCAGGCTGACTTCGGTCACCTGCGCCGCGTCTCTTTTTCGCCCACTCACTCTCCGGGAGCACCATGCAGGATTCGCTGCGGATCACCGCCAGCAAGATCGACCCCGGGCTGCTCTCCCTCCCCTGGTCAACGACGCTCGCGAAGTGGCCTTCCGAGCACATCGTGTCGCTCCCCAAGGGTCTCTCCCGCCATCTCGTGCGGTTCGCCGATCTCTCCGGTCGCGTGATCGCCGTGAAGGAGACCACCGCCGAGATGGCTCAGCGCGAGTACGACATGCTCGGAAACCTCGCCCGCCTCGACGTGCCCTGTGTGGACCGGGTCGCGGTGATCGCCGGACGCACGGACGCCGATGGCGAAGCCCTCCCCGCTGCTCTGGTCACGGCGCACCTGCGCTTCTCGATGCCCTACCGCGCCCTGTTCACCCGCGTGCTGCGCCCCGACACCGCCAACCGGCTCGTCGACGCCCTCGCCCTGCTGCTGGTGCGGCTGCACAACGTCGGCTTCTACTGGGGCGACGTGTCGCTGTCGAACACGCTGTTCCGTCGTGATGCGGGCGCTTTCGCCGCCTACCTGGTGGACGCCGAGACCGGGGAACTGCACGAGGAGGGGCTGACCGACGGCCAGCGCGCCTACGATCTCGACCTCGCCCGCACGAACATCGCCGGAGAGATCATGGACCTCGCCGCGGGTGGACGACTGGAGCATGGTGTCGACGCGATCGCGATCGCCGACGGCATCGTCTCGTCGTACCGCTCCCTGTGGGCAGAGCTCACCGCCCAGGAGTCGTTCTCGTCGGCCGAGACCTGGCGGATCACCGAGCGAGTGGAGCGGCTCAACGCCCTCGGTTTCGACATCGACGAGATGTCGATGTCGACCACCGCAGACGGCACGGTCGTCGAGATCCAGCCCAAGGTCGTGGACGCCGGACATCACCAGCGACGCCTCATCCGCCTGACGGGACTGGATGTCGAGGAGAACCAGGCACGGCGGCTGCTGAACGATCTCGACGAGTTCCGCGCGCGCTCCACCAAGCAGTGGGCCGACGAGGAGATGTACGCCCACGAGTGGCTGACGCGCGTGTTCGAGCCGGTCGTCCGCGCCATCCCCTACGAGCTGCGCGCGAAGCTGGAGCCGGCCGAGGTGTTCCACCAGGTGCTGGAGCACCGCTGGTACCTGTCACAGGCCCACGGGCGCTCCGTGCCGCTCGCAGAAGTGCTCACGAGCTACATCAACGAGGTCCTGCGCCACCGCCGCGATGAAGCGACCATCATGGGACCGCCGACCGAGACCATGAGCCTTCCCGTGATCACCGGGGCGACGCCGGTCGCCGACGACGACGAAGAGATCGACTGGCGCGACCTCGTCTGAGCCCTTCGACAGGCCCAGAAACCCCGCGGGTCAGTAGCCGACGGTGAAACGCTCGCGGTGGTGGTTGCCCTGCTCGATCTCGTCGACGACCGCGACCGCGAAGTCCGCGCCCGAGATGTACGACTTGCCCTCGTCGTCACGCACGAGCACGTCGCCTCCGTCGCGATAGTGCCCTGTGCGCTCTCCCTCGGCCCACGGACCGAACACCTCGGCCGGGTGCACGAAGAACCAGTCGAGACCGGTATCCGTGCCCTCGAGCAGAGCGAGCGAGTCGATTCCGACCTGCGCCTCGTGCTTGTACTCCTCGGGGAAGTTCTGATCGAACAGCCGAGGGCCGCCCGGGGCGACGAGACTGCCGCCGGCGCCGCCGATCACGCCGAGGCGCGTCTCGGTGCCGGTGAGCCGGGCAGCGAGGTTGCCCAGCGCCTCCAGCACGCTGTTCTCCATGTCACCACGGGGCGACATCGCGGAGACGACAGCATCCGCACCCTCGAACGCCGGCGCGAGGGAGTCGAGATCCAGCGCCGAGCCCTGCAGATAGGCGGCCCCGGCGACCGGATCCTTCGGTTCGGAGCGAGAGAGGGCGATCACCCCATGGCCACGCGACACCGCCTCGGAGACGATGTGACGACCGGCGTAGCCGGTTCCTCCGAGGACGACGATGCGAGCCATGCGGTTCTCCCCTGTTCAGACGTGCAGTAGTTCAGACGTGTGCGCGTTACTTCGCGGCGCGGAGCGTCGCGACCTGGTACAACGCGACGGAGGTCGCGATACCGGCGTTGAGCGACTCGGTGGCCGCGGAGATCGGGATCGAGACGATCTGGTCGCAGGTCTCAGCGACCAGACGGGACAGTCCCTTGCCCTCAGAGCCCACCACGATCACGACCGGTCGATCGGCCAGCTGGAGCGCGGGCAGCGAGACATCGCCGTCGCCGTCGAGGCCGAGCACGAAGACACCTTGCTTCTTGAACTCCTTGAGCTGCGTGGTGAGGTTGGTCGCGAGGGCCACGGGCGTGCGCGCGACGGCTCCGGCGCTGGTCTTCCACGCGGCGGAGTTCACTCCGGCCGAACGACGCTGCGGCAGGATGATGCCGTGCCCGCCGAACGCCGCGGTGGAGCGGATGATCGCGCCGAGGTTGCGAGGGTCGGTGATGCCGTCGAGTGCCACGAACAGCGGCACCTGGCCGCGGTCGATGACCTGCTCGAGCAGGTCCTGCGGGTGCGCGTACTCGTACGGCGGCACCTTGATCGCGACACCCTGGTGCACGCCGTCGAATCCGGCCATGCGGTCGAGTTCCGGACGAGTGACCTCCATCACGGGGATACCGCGATGCGTGGCGATCGAGAGCATCTCCTTCACGCGGTCATCCATCTCGACGCGCTGCGCGATGTAGAACGCCGTCGCCGGGATCTTCGCGCGCAGGGCTTCGAGCACCGAGTTACGACCGGTGACGTTCTCGGTGTCATCTCCCGCCTTGGCCTTCGGAGCACGGTTCCCGCCGCCGCCGGAGCCCGGCCTGCTGCCACCGGGGCGGCCTTTGCCGCCCGTCGCGGCGGCATAGCGCTCGGCCGCAGCCTTGCGCTTGCCTGCAGGGTGCCAGGCGCGGTCCTCCGCCTTCGGGGTCGGGCCGCGGCCTTCGAGCGCCTTGCGTCCGAGTCCGCCGGTGCCCTTGGTAGGGCCCTTCTTCTTGCCGTTGCTTGCGCCGGGGCGCCCTGGCTTAACCATCAATACTCCAATGAGTTCCGTCTGCGGTGTCTTCGAGGACGATGCCGGCCGCCGCGATGGCATCGCGGATCCGATCGGCGGTCGTCCAGTCCTTGTCGGCTCGCGCTTGCGCGCGCTGGCCGATCATCGTCTGGACGAGAGCGTCCAGGGTCCTGTGTTCGGCGAGATCTCCGCCGCTGCTCATGAGCGCATCGAGGCCGAGAACACGCACCATCGCGTCCACCTCGACGAACGCGGCCCATGCCTGTTCCTGATCACCGGCGTCGATCGCCGAGTTGCCACGACGCACGGTCTCGTGCACGACGGCGAGCGCCTGCGGCACGCCGAGATCGTCATCCATCGCGGTGGCGAAGGCCTCAGGGACCACGCCGATCCCCTGCTCCTCCGGCGCGCCGGGAAGGGATCGGCGCACGCGCGCGATGAACGTGCCGATGCGGCCGAGTGCGGCATCCGCCTCGTCCCACGACGACGCGGTCAGGTCGAGGCTGGAGCGGTAGTGCGCGGCCGCGAGGGCGTAGCGGACCACGAGGGGGTCGCGCTCGGAGAGCACGTCGGCGGCGAGGGTGAAGTTGCCGAGCGACTTCGACATCTTCTGCCCGTCCACCGTCACGAGGCCGTTGTGCACCCAGTACTGGGCGAATCCGTCGCCGGCGGCGGTCGACTGTGCGAGTTCGTTCTCATGGTGCGGGAAGCGCAGATCGAGCCCTCCCCCGTGGATGTCGAACTCGTTGCCGAGGTAGCGCTTCGCCATCGCCGAGCACTCGATGTGCCAGCCGGGGCGACCGGCGCCCCACGGAGACGACCAGGTGGCGTCGGCCGGCTCGTCGGCCTTCGCGCCCTTCCAGAGGGCGAAGTCCTGCGGGTTCCGCTTGCCTCGAGGATCCGCGTCTTCTGCCGCTTCCATGGCGTCGACCGACTGGTGCGTGAGCGCGCCGTACTCGCTCCACGAGCGGACGTCGAAGTAGACGTCGCCCGATCCGTCGGCGGCGGGATACGCGTGGCCGCGCTCGATGAGTGCGCCGATCAGCTCCTGCATCTGCGGGATCGATGCCGTCGCACGGGGTTCGTAGGTCGGCGAGAGGATCCCGATGGCGGCATACGCCGCGGTGAACTCCTGCTCGATCCGGTACGCCAGCGCCCACCACGGCTCGGTCGCGGTGGCGTTCGCGAGCACCTTGTCATCGATGTCGGTCACGTTGCGCACGAAGGTGACGCGACCGTAGCGATACTCGAGCCAGCGGCGCAGCAGATCGAAGCTCAACGCCGCCCTGACATGTCCGATGTGCGGACCCGACTGCACGGTCGGACCGCAGACGTACATGGTGACGTTCTCGGGGTCGAGCGGCACGAAGTCGCGCAGTTGCTGCGCGCGGGTGTCGTGGAGGCGGAGTGTCACCGCTCAAGCTTACTGGGGGACGGCTGAGCAGCAGCCGTCAGGCGACGAATCACGGACCGTGTGACGTTTCACGGACCGATCGGGGGAAAAGTTCCGCGATTCGTCACACTCTCCGCGATCTGTCCGGCACCACCATGGCGATCGCCGTGACGGAGATCCCCTCGCCGCGTCCGGGGAAGCCGAGGCCGTCGGTGGTGGTGGCCGTCAGCGAGACCGGAGCTCCGCCGAGCGCCGCGGACAGCACCCGTTCCGCCTCGGCCCGTCGCGCGCTGAACCGCGGACGATTGCCCTGGAACTGCGCCGACACGTTGCCGATCACGAAGCCCGCCTCCGAGAGCAGCTGCCGGGTGCGCGCGAGGAACACCTCGGCGTGGGCTCCTGCGTACTCCGGATGTGCGGTGCCGAAGTGCTGGCCGATGTCGCCGAGTCCTGCAGCGCCCAGCAGAGCATCGACGATCGCGTGCGCGACGGCATCGCCGTCGGAGTGTCCGGAGAGCGGCGGCTCCCCCGGCCATTCGAGGCCGGCCAGCCAGAGGTTCCCCTCACCGCCGAACGCATGCACGTCGGTGCCGATACCGACCCGCGGCAGTCCGACGCGCGCGTGATGGGTTGGAGCGGAGTGCACCTCGCCTGCCTCCGCCAGCAGGTGGCGGGCACGCTCGAGGTCGGAGGGGGTCGTGATCTTGAACGCGCGAGCAGAGCCCTCGATGTGACGTACGACGTGACCGGCGGCAGCGAACAGGGCCGCATCATCGGTGTACTCGACGCCGGATGCCAGGGCCGACGCGTACGCGGATTCGAGGAGCGCCCGTGGGAACCCCTGCGGAGTCTGCGCCGCAGCGAGCTCGGACCGATCGACGGCACCGGCCACGGCGCCGCCCTCGACCCGCTTCAGCGTGTCGACCACGGGGAGCACGGGGATGACGCCGACTGCGGCGGCGACAGCCTCGGCGACCGCGTCGATCTGCGACGGTGGTGTGAGTGCGCGTGCCGCATCGTGCACGAGGACCGTGGTGACGTCTCCCCACAGCGCGGCGAGTCCCGCCGAGACGGACTGCTGACGAGTCGCTCCGCCGGTCACGACGCGCACGAGGTCGCTGCGATCGCCGGCGGCCTCGCGTGCTTCCGTCTCGGCATCGCCTTCGAAGCCGGCGGGGGCGACGACGATCACCTGGGCCGGAGCAGCGGCGAAGACGCCGTCGAGGGCGTGCCGCAGTATCGAACGGCTGTCGATGCCGACGAGGGCCTTGGGTGCACCGGCATCCAGGCGGGTGCCGGAGCCTGCGGCGACGACGATGATCGCGGTGTCCGGGACGGGGAGCATGGTCACAGACTCACGCTACCGTCTCGCAGACACGACGAAGGGGCGGATGCGAGCTGCATCCGCCCCTTCGTCACGACCCGTCATTCATCACGACATGAGGCCGAAAACAGATTCAGGACGCGAGAACCTCGTCGAGCAGAGCGCCCGCCTTGTCCTCGTCGGTCTTCTCAGCGAGCGCGAGCTCGGAGATCAGGATCTGGCGCGCCTTGGCCAGCATCCGCTTCTCACCTGCAGAAAGACCGCGGTCCTGATCACGACGCCACAGGTCGCGGACGACCTCGCTGACCTTGATGACATCGCCGGAGGCGAGCTTCTCAAGGTTCGCCTTGTAACGACGAGACCAGTTGGTGGGCTCCTCCGTGAACGGCGCGCGCAGCACCTCGAACACGTGGTCGAGGCCCTCCTTGCCGATCACGTCGCGAACGCCGACCAGGTCGACATTCTCAGCAGGGACCTCGATGATCAGATCACCCTGGGTGACGTTGAGCTTCAGGTACTTCTTCGCCTCACCCTTGATGATGCGCTCCTTGACCTCAATGATGGTCGCGGCGCCATGGTGCGGATAGACGACTGTTTCGCCAACCTCAAAAAGCATAAAAACGTGTCCTTTCGGCAACCTCAAGGATACCACAGGCAAGATGCGCTAAGGTTCGCGCCCCCACGTCTCCGATGCGTCACGCGCATACCCGTAGAATGGATGCCGATACCCCGTCGGACCTCAGGAGGACCCGTGAAATCGCGCCTTGTTGCGTCTGCCGCCATCAGCGCCCTCGTTCTTCTCGGCGCGACCGGTTGCACCTTCATCACGCCGCAGTCGACCAAGGTCGAGTACTCCGGATCGGACGGCGTCAACATCTCGGATGAGAACGGCCCCCTCGCGGTGCGCAACGCGTTCATCGTCGCGAACGAGGACGGTTCGGTCGGCAACTTCATCGGCGCTGTCGTCAACCCCACCCAGGAGAAGGCGACCTTGACCATCGCCGTCGAGGGGAACGACTTCACCGTCACCGTCCCTGCAGGCGACCGTGTGAGCTTCGGCGCAGACGCCGAACCCCTGCGCATCGTCGACCTGAACGCGAAGCCCGGCGCCACGGTCGAGATGCACTTCCAGTCGGGCGACTCCCTCGGGGTCAAGACTCAGGTGCCCGTGCTCGACGGCGCACTGCCCTACTACGCCGATCTGGTCCCCTCCGGAGACTGATCCGCACCACGACGAACGGCTGAGGCCGGGCATCCCCTCGGGTGCCCGGCCTCAGCCGTTCGTGTCACAGAGTTCAGCCCTCGAACCGGTATCCCAGCCCGCGCACGGTCACGAGCATCACCGGCTCTCCCGGGTTCTCCTCGATCCGCGAGCGGATGCGCTTGATGTGCACGTCGAGCGTCTTGGTGTCACCGAAGTAGTCACTGCCCCAGACCCGGTCGATCAGCTGACCGCGTGTCAGCACACGGCCCGAGTTACGCATCAGCACCTCGAGGAGCTCGAATTCCTTCAGCGGCATGTTGATCACCGATCCGGCGACCGAGACCGTGTGGCGATCGATGTCGAGCGACACTCGTCCGCCGTCCAGCACCCGCTCGTCGAGCTCGCTGTCGGCCTGCACGACCCGTCGTAGCACAGCCCGCATCCGGGCGAGCAGCTCACGTGACGAGTAGGGCTTGGTGATGTAGTCGTCGGCGCCCAGCTCGAGCCCCACGACGATGTCGACCTCGGAGTCCTTGGCCGTGAGCATGATGATCGGCACGGCGGAGGTCGAGCGGATCTGCCGGCACACCTCGGTACCGGGCATCCCCGGCAGCATCAGGTCGAGGAGCACGATGTCGGCTCCGCGCTCGCGGAACGCCGTGAGCGCCCCCGGCCCGTCCTCGGCGATCTCCACCTCGTACCCCTCACGGCGCAGCAGATACGCCAGCGGGTCGGCGAGATCGGGCTCGTCTTCGACGAGAAGGATGCGGGTCATGCTTTTTCTCCGTTTCGCACGCGCGCACCAGCGGACTTCTCCGCCTTGCGCGCGCGTTTCTTCTTTCGCTTCTTGCCCGTGTCTTCGATCAACGGGGCATCGATCTGCGGGAGGCGGACCGTGAAGGTGGATCCGCGGCCGGGCCGCGACCAGAGCCGCACCTCGCCGCCGTGGCGCTGGGTGGCGTGCTTGACGATCGAGAGGCCGAGCCCGGTACCACCCGTGCGACGCGATCGCGCCTCATCGGCCCGGTAGAACCGCTCGAAGATGCGCTCGCGATCGGACTCGGAGATCCCGATGCCCTGATCGGAGACCGCGATCTCGACCACACCGCCGTCCACTCTCACGCCGACGCCGACACGCGAGCCGCGCGGAGAGTAGACGATCGCGTTCGCGATGAGGTTGCCGATGGCTTCGATCAGGATCTGCGCGTCGCCGCGCACCCAGGCTCCGCGGTCCCCGCCGCGCGTCAGGTCGACGCCGGCCGAGTCGGCCTGCACGACGTGAGCCTCGATGGATGCCGCGATGACCTCGTCGATCGACACGGGATCGACGTCCGTCAGCCCGTCGTCGGCCTGGAGTCGCGACAGGCTCATGATGCGTCCGGTGAGCTGGCCGAGGCGCCCGGCCTCCGCAGAGATACGGGCAGCGAAGATCCGCACCTGGGCAGGATCGTCGGCGGCGGATTCGATGGCCTCAGCGAGGAGGCTCACCGCGCCGACCGGCGTCTTGAGCTCGTGGCTCGTGTTCGCGACGAAGTCACGGCGCATCTGATCGAGGCGCTCCTGCTCGGTGATGTCGCGGATGATGACGAGCGCCATCCGCGCACCGATCACGCTCGCGCGCGCCGAGACCAGGCGGGGATCGAGGCTGAGCCCGCCCCTTGTGATGCGCAGCGTCTCGGTCTTCGTGCCGCCCACCGCTCTGACGCTGCGCACCAGCTGACGAAGTTCGGGGTTGTCGAGCGTCGCCCCGACCTCGATGCCGAAACGCGTCGCCGCGTGCGATCCGGCCAGCACGAGCCCGGAGGAATCCACGACACAGGCGGCATCGTCCATGCTGTCCAGCACGTCGGTCATACCGCCGGGGACGACCGTCGACGTCTCCAGTTCGACCTTCGCCCGTGCACGGTAGGCCCAGACGATCAGCAGCGAGAGCCCCACCCCGATCAGCACGCCGATGGCGAGTGCGATCAGCGCGATCTGCGGCAGGGTCATGAGTCCAGCGTAGAGTGCGTTCACCCGCGCTCCGGCGGGTTTCCCCGTCACCGCGGCCAGGAGAGAAGTACTATTCACGTGCTGGGCACCGTTCGTTAACCTTCGGAGCACACAATCGCATCGGGCCTGTGCGGGAGTACAGACCTGCTCTCGTGCGGACGACCCGCCGTCTCGCGCTGACACACAGTCGAGATTCGAATGAAAGGTTGCGCCCCAACATGCGCGAAGTCTTCCACCAGTCCCTCGAGGACCTGCAGAACCGTCTCGTGGAGATCGCCGACCTCGTCACGGTCTCGATCGACAAGGCCACCCGCGCCTTCGCCACGAGCGATGTCGCGCTGGCCGAAGAGGTGATCGCCGACGACGCGAAGATCGACGAGTTGGCTGTCGCACTCGACGAGCAGGCCATCGAGATCCTCGCCCGCCAGCAGCCGGTCGCCCGTGATCTGCGCATCGTCGTCAGCGCGCTGCGTGTGAGCGCGTCGCTCGAGCGCATGGGCGACATGTCCGAGCACATCGCGCAGCTCGCACGTCTCCGCTTCCCCGAGCGCGCCATCCCCAAGGGCCTCAAGAGCACCTTCAAGCGCATGGGCGAGCTGGACGTCGAGATCGCCCGCACGCTCAGCGAACTGCTGCGCACACAGGATCTGCGCCTTGCGGACGCCATCCGCAACTCCGATGACGACGTCGACGAGCTGCACGTGAACGTCTTCGACAAGGTGCTCAGCGACAACTGGAAGGGCGAGGCGACCGCAACCGTCGACGCGACCCTCGCCAGCCGCTACCACGAGCGGTTCGCCGACCACGCAGTCGCCGTCGCCAAGAAGGTCGTGTACCTCGCGACCGGCGACTGGCAGGTCGACGAGGAGGACATCGCCCTCGCCGTCGAGCAGCAGCAGGAGCTCGGGCACGCCTGACCGCTCCTCCGCTCACGCCGAGGCCCCCTCTGCGCAACGAAGCCCCTCCTGATCCGCGCGGATCAGGAGGGGCTTCGACGATGAGCGGGGGCGTCGGCGCTGGTTACTTCTTGCCCTGTGCGGCGACCGCAGCGGCGCCGGCAGCGGCGGCCTCGGGGTCGAGGTAGCGGCCGGGACCGGTGGGCACGTTGTTCTCGTCCAGCTCGTAGACGAGCGGGATGCCGGTGGGGATGTTCAGCTCGGCGATGTCGTCATCGCTGATGCCCTCGAGGTGCTTCACGAGGCCACGCAGCGAGTTGCCGTGAGCGGTGACGAGTACGGTCTTGCCGGCCTCGAGGTCGGGCACGATCGCGCTGTCCCAGTACGGAAGGAGACGGTCGATGACCAGCTTGAGGGACTCGGTGCGCGGCACCTCGCCGTCGATGTCGGCGTAGCGGACGTCGCCGACCTGGCTGAACTCGCTGTCGTCGTCGAGCAGGGGCGGCGGCACGTCGAACGAGCGGCGCCACAGCTGGAACTGCTCCGGGCCGAACTCCTCGAGCGTCTGTGCCTTGTCCTTGCCCTGCAGGGCGCCGTAGTGGCGCTCGTTCAGGCGCCACGAGCGCGTCACGGGGATCCACAGCCGGTCCGCCGCGTCGAGCGCGATGTTCGCGGTCTGGATCGCACGGCTGAGCAGCGAGGTGTGCAGCACGTCGGGCAGGATGCCGGCCTCGGCCAGCAGCTCGCCGCCACGACGGGCCTCGTCCCTGCCCTGCTCGTTGAGGCGGACATCCACCCAGCCGGTGAAGAGGTTCAGTTCGTTCCACTCGCTCCGGCCGTGGCGGAGCAGGATGAGGGTGCGCGTCGCAGTCATGCCGCCAGTTTATCCGGGGCGGTCCCCCGCTCGCTCGCGTGCTGGAAGGATTGACGCATGGCGTCATCTCCCCTGGGTCGTCCCACACGCGGCACGACCGGGACCAACCGGCTGCGGCGCAACGATCGGTGGATCGCCGCGAGCGAGGCATTCCGACGCGCCACCGACCCGTTGGTGATCGATCTCGGCTATGGCGCCAGCGGTGTCACCGCGTTCGAACTGGCCACCAGACTGCGCGCCGTCCGGCCCGATGCCGAGGTGCGTGGGCTCGAGATCGACCCGGCCCGCGTCGCCACGGCAACTGCACAGTTGGAGGAGGTGCGCGCCGGCCGCACGCCGTTCGCCCCCGACCTGCCCGTCTCGTTCGCACGCGGCGGGTTCGAGGTCCCGCTGCCGGCCGGTCGTCAGGCGGCCGTCATCCGCGCAATGAACGTGCTGCGCCAGTACGACGAAGCGGATGTGGCCGGCGCCTGGCGGACGGTCGCGGCACGTCTGGCACCGAGCGGCCTGCTCATCGAAGGCACCTGCGACGAGATCGGCCGGGTCTCGAGCTGGGTCGATGTGCGACCGGACGGCAGCCCTGTGCGCTTCACGCTGTCCCTGCGTCTCGCCGAGCTCGAACAGCCGAGCATCGTCGCCGAACGCCTGCCCAAGGCGCTGATCCATCGCAACGTCGCCGGAGAGCGCGTCCACGCACTGCTCGTCGACCTCGACCGCGAATGGGACCGCGCGGCGTCACTGTCGACGTTCGGAGCGACGCAGCGGTTCCTCGCCACGGTGACAGCGCTGCGCGCACAGGGATGGCCGATCCTCGGTGGCCGCACACGATGGCGCCTGGGCGAGCTCACGCTGCCCTGGGACGCGGTGGCCCCTCTCCCCTGACGGAGCGGAACCGCTCAGCGGCCGCCGCTCGTGCTGCGAGGGTCGGGCGCAGCGGGGCGCCGCGAGAGCCGGGTGAGCCGCGGGATGTCGGCGGTGGCGCCGGCGTCGGCGGGCACGATGACCTGTTGAGCCGCCGCGATGTCGATGCCGTCCGCCCGCACGGTCAGGTCACCCACCGGTGTGCGGCGCGACAGGATCGCCAGCGCGATCGGACCGTCTTCGTGGTGACGCGCCGCTGACGTGATGTGTCCGACCTCGTCATCGCCCGCGAACACCGGCGATCCGGCCGGCGGCAGCACCGCGTCGCTGCCGTCGAGCTGCAGAGCGGCGAGTCGGCGAGGAGGATGGCCGAGGTTGTGCACCTTGGCGACCGTCTCCTGCCCCCGGTAGCAGCCCTTGTTCAGGTGCACCGCACTGCGGAGCCAGTCGGATTCGTGCGGCAACGACCGCTCATCGACCTCGGCGGCCCACCGTGGACGCCAGGCCGCGATGCGCAGCGCTTCGGCGGCGAGCAGCCCGGCCGCTGCATCTGGTTCGAGCGAGTCCGCGAGCGCGGCTGCGGCGTCGTCCGTGAGGATGCCGACGCGCCAGGCGAGTGCGGCTCCCGGATGTTCGGAGATCTCGGCGTACTGATGGCCGCCGGCTGTGACGTGCTGCCACGGATCGGCCCAGATGAGCGGCACGCCGTTCGATGCGAGCGCGGCCGCCACGACGGTCGCCGCCGCCGACGCTCCGTCGACGAACCCGATCAGTGCGAGATCGGTGCGCCGTTCGACCGTCGCCTGCGTGCGGAACTTCATGCGCGTCAACCAGGCGGCCAGTGCGTCGGCGTCCCCGGCGTCGGCGATCAACCAGGTCGATGATCCGTCGTCCACCACTCCGGCGGCATGCTCCACCCGGCCCTGGGGATCGAGAACGAGAAGCTCAGTGCTCTCACCTGGGGTGAGGCGGCCCACCGATTGCGAGGTGATGGAGTCGAGCCAGCTCAACCGCTCCGGGCCGGCGACCTCGATCACCGCGCGGTCGTCGAGCGGCGCGATCGCCGTGCCGGCGGCGAGGCGGCGCTGCTCGCGGAACGGATCTCCGAAGTGCGAGATGCCCGCGTCGTCCGAGACAGCGCCGGGAATGCCGGAGAAGACGCTCATGTCAGACCTTGGCCAGGCGTGCCGACGCGTGCGAGCGCAGAGGGGTTCCCAGTGCGGCGATGTCCCACGCCCACAAAAGATGACCGTCGACGAGACCGTAGAGCCGGGTGGCGGCGCCGTAGTCCTTCCCGCCGGCACCGCGCACGATCGCATCGGAGGCCATGTCGATGCGCGGCCCCTTGATCTCACCCAGGTACAGCTCCAGCATCCCGTCGGAATGCGCGAGCGAGACCTCGATGGGGAAGGCGCCGTTGTCGCCACGCAGTTCCTCGACATCGTCGACCGTGCGAGGAGCCGCGACGGCCTGCGGTGGAAGCAATGCGGGCCCCGCGTCGCTGTCGTCCGCGGGACGAGAGAGACGCCAGAACCCGATCTCGGAGACCAGAGGCAGCGACTGCTCGCCGTCATCGCGGAGGAGCGTGGCGGTGCTGGAGTAGTTCAGGAAAGGACCACCGTCATGGCTGAAGCTCACGCGATGTGCGAACTCACCCTGCAACCGCTCGTCGCCGACGGGGAAGTCGATGACGCCGGTTCCCTCCCACACGCCGATCAGCCACGAGAGCGGGGCGAGGTCCGCGGGGAGGTCGGTCGGCAGCTCGAGCACGATGCGATCAGCGCTGGCCGCGGAAGAGGTTGCGCAGAACCACGGCTGAGACGAAGACGATCGCGAGGCTCGCCAGGCCCAACAGGCCGATGAAGAAGAATTCGAGCGCGATGAGGTCCATGACCTCCACATTACCGCTCTCCGGCGATGATGTCAGCGGAGCGGCGATGTCAGGCGGGGATCAGCGCCGCGATACCGAAACCGACCGAGATCAGGCCCATCAGGACGAGTGCCCCGATGACGCTGCCCGCCACCCGGAAGATGAACCCCTGCGTGCGTCCGTACCAGAGCTGCACGGCGAAGGAGACGAGCACGACTCCACCGAATGCGACCAGCATCCAGGGGACGCGCCACTCCTCCGAGACGAAGATCCCGACCGCGACGGCCGCGAGGAAGGCCGCGATCCACACCCCGACCACGCCGATGAGCGCATTGCGCGGTGCGAGTGCTGGTTCCGACATGACTCCATTGTTGCGCATCCGCTCCCGGTATCATGGCGGCACGGCGTCAACCCGGTGCCGGTGAGGAGTGCGCGTGGCCCAGGTCCTGGTTCTGACGAACGCTCCCGTATCAGAGCAGGTTCTCCCTGCGCTCGAGCTGCTCAGCCACCGCGTGCGCCAGATCCCCGCCGAGCCGTCGCAGCTGGTGAGCGCCCCGGAGTACGACCTCGTGATCGTCGACGGTCGACACGATCTGGTCGGCGCGAAGTCGCTCTGCCGCCTGCTGCGCGTCGCCGGGCAGGATGCTCCGCTGCTCCTCGTGGTCACGGAGGGCGGCATGAGCGCCCTCTCCGGGGACTGGGAGATCGACGACGTCCTGCTGTCCACCGCGGGGCCGGCCGAGACCGACGCCCGCGTCCGTCTCGCTCTCGCGCGGCGCGACGAGGTCGCAGAGCCGACCCGCGTGCAGGCCTCCGGGGTGACGATCGACGAACAGTCCTACTCCGCGAAGCTGCGCGGCAAGCCGCTCGATCTGACCTACAAGGAATTCCAGCTGCTGCACTTCCTCGCCACGCACCCTTCGCGCGTCTTCACCCGCGAGCAGCTGCTCAGCGAGGTGTGGGGCTACGACTACTTCGGCGGTACCAGGACGGTGGACGTGCACGTGCGGCGCCTGCGGGCGAAGCTCGGCGATCAGGAGCAGATCATCGGCACCGTGCGCAACGTGGGCTACCGCTTCAACGTCTACGACGAGGATTCGATCGTCGCCGCGGGGTAACGGAACGGCTCCGTTCACACGCGCGTCACTTCGCGGTGATTAGATGTACCCCATGATCGATCCCGCACTCGCCGACGCTGGACTCGGCGACGCCGAAGACGACGACTTCGACGCGAATGAGTCGCCCGACGCCCTGCTGCCCGACCACCGCTACTTCGATCGGGAGCTGAGCTGGCTGGCGTTCAACCAGCGTGTGCTCGAACTCGCGGAAGATCCGTCGCTGCCCGAGCTGGAACGTGCGAACTTCCTGGCGATCTTCGCGAGCAACCTCGACGAGTTCTTCATGGTGCGCGTTGCCGGCCTCAAGCGCCGCATCGTGACGGGTCTCGCCGTGCCGACGAACATCGGCCGCTCCCCCGTCGACGCGCTCGCGGACATCTCGCGCGAAGCGCACGCACTGCAGCTGCGCCACGCCGCGGCGTGGACTTCGCAGGTGCGCCCCGCACTCGCCGACGCCGGGATCGAGATGAGCACCTGGTCGGAGCTCACCGACTCCGAGCGATCGGCGCTGTCGGAGTACTTCCAGCTCCAGGTCTTCCCCGTCCTGATGCCGCTGGCCGTCGACCCCGCCCACCCGTTCCCGTACATCTCGGGCCTCTCGCTGAACCTCGCGATCCGCATCCGCAACGCCCGCACCGGTCGCCAGGAGTTCGCGCGCCTCAAGGTGCCGCCGATGCTCCCCCGCTTCGTCGAAGTGCCGGGCGCCAGCGAGATCACGCGGTACCTGAGCCTGGAAGAGCTGATCGCGAACCACCTCGGCGACCTCTTCCCCGGCATGGAGGTGCTCGACCACCACGCGTTCCGCCTGACCCGCAACGAAGACGTCGCGATCGAGGAGGATGAGAGCGAGAACCTCATCCAGGCACTCGAGGCCGAGCTGCTGCGCCGACGGTTCGGCCCGCCGATCCGTCTCGAGATCACGGATGACATGGACGCGGTGACGCTGGAGCTGCTCGTGAAGGAGCTCGACATCACCGACCAGGAGGTCTACCGCCTCCCCAGCCCGCTCGATCTGCGGGGCCTGTTCGGACTGTCGCGCATCGATCGACCCGATCTGCGCTACCCGCCGCATCTGCCGACCACCGCCGTGGCGTTCCAGCCCGGCGACAGCAACACCCGCGCCGACATGTTCAAGGCCATCCGCAAGTCCGACGTGCTCGTGCACCATCCGTACGAGTCGTTCACGACGAGCGTGCAGGCATTCCTCGAACAGGCCGCCCGCGACCCTCACGTGCTGGCGATCAAGCAGACGCTCTACCGCACCTCGGGTGACAGCCCGATCGTGCAGGCCCTGATCGATGCGGCCGAGGCGGGCAAGCAGGTGCTCGCACTGGTCGAGGTCAAGGCACGCTTCGACGAGGCCAACAACATCGTCTGGGCACGCAAGCTCGAGAAGGCGGGCGTACACGTGGTCTACGGCCTGGTCGGCCTCAAGACGCACTGCAAGCTGGCACTCGTCATCCGTGAGGAAGAGGGCACGCTGCGCCACTACTCCCACGTGGGCACCGGCAACTACAACCCCAAGACCAGCCGCATCTACGAGGACTTCGGCCTGTTCACCGCCGACGCCCAGGTCGGCAAGGACCTGACCCGCCTGTTCAACGAACTCAGCGGCTACGCGATCGAGAAGAAGTTCAAGCGCCTGCTCGTCGCGCCTCTGCACCTGCGCAAGGGCCTGGTGCGACAGATCGACGGGGAACGCAAGAACGCGGAAGCGGGGAAGCCGGCGAGCATCCGCATCAAGGTGAACTCGCTCGTCGACGAGGAGATCATCGACTCCCTCTACCGTGCCAGCGTCGCGGGAGTGAAGATCGAGGTCTGGGTGCGCGGCATCTGCAGCCTGCGCACCGATCTCGACGGCATCAGCGACAACATCACCGTGCGCAGCATCCTCGGCCGCTACCTGGAGCACTCGCGCATCTTCGCGTTCGAGAACGACGGAGACCCGCAGGTGTACATCGGCAGCGCCGACATGATGCACCGCAACCTCGACCGCCGCGTGGAGGCGCTGGTGCGAGTCACCGAGCCTGCGCACCTCAAGGAGCTGCTCGCGTTCTTCGACCTCGCGATGGATCCGGGCACGACCTCCTGGCACCTCGGTGCGGGGGGCGTCTGGCAGCGCCACGCCGTGGATGCCGACGGCAAGCCCTTGATCGACCTGCAGGATAAGACCATGGGGTTGATCCAGCGGCGCCGTCGCGCCCGGTCGGTGCGATGACACTTCGACAGACGCAGGAAGCGCCCAGCGCGAAGTGGACCGACAAGGCGGTCTACGCCGCCGGCGCCGTGGTCTGGCGCCTGGTCGACGGCAAACTGCGCATCCTGTTGATCCATCGCACCAAGTACCGCGACGTCACCCTGCCCAAGGGCAAGGTCGACCCCGGCGAGATGCTCGCCGAGACCGCGGTGCGCGAAGTGCATGAAGAGACGGGCATCAGAGTGTCGCTCGGCGTCCCCGTCGGCGTGAGCCGCTACGTGATGGCCTCACGCAAGCAGAAGGTCGTGCACTACTGGGCAGCCGAGGCGACGGAGGATGCGATCCGGGCCTCGGCCTTCGTGCCCAACCGCGAGATCGCCGCGCTCGAATGGGTGAGCGTCAAGAAGGCCAGGACACGGCTCAGCTACCCGGTCGACCTCGAGATCCTCGACTTCTTCGCCACCCTCATCGACGACGGGGTGCTGCGCACCTTCCCCGTGATCGCGCTGCGACACGCGAAAGCACTCCCACGGTCGGAGTGGGACGGCACGGACGCCTCCCGCCCGCTGACCGAGCGCGGCCGCACCCAGGCGAAGTCCATCGTCGGGCCGCTCCGCGCGTTCGGCGTGCGCAAGATCATCACCAGCGACGCCGAGCGGTGCGTGCGCACCGTGGCGCCTCTCGCCAAGGCGCTGGGTCGCAAGCCCGTGCAGACGGAGAAGATCAGTCAGGATGCCTGGGAGGAGGGCACCGACGACCTCCGCTCGGTGGTCGGACGTCGTGTGCGCGCGGGCAAGCCCGCCGTGCTGTGCAGCCACGGGCCGGTTCTCCCCGGACTCCTCTCCGAGATCTCGCTGGCGACCGGGACCATCCAGGGCTCCTATCTCAGCAGCGCGTCGGATCTCGAACCGGCCGCGTTCTCGGTCGTGCACCTCTCGGCGACCAACCCCGGCTCCGGCATCATCGCTATCGAGACGCACATCCCGAAAGTCTGACCGCTCGCGTCAGAGGATGACCTGTCGGCGCCTGGGCGCCTGGCGGTTCCGGCGACCCTACGGGCGACAAGGCGGCACCCCAGAGAGTCGCCCGTCGTTCACCTGCTGTTCACCTGTGCGGGAGAGTCTCGTTAACCGCCACACATAGCGTCACTGTGTGCCCTGCACCGGGCCTCAACCCAACCACGATCGAACGGATCCACAGTGAAGATCTCCCGAATCGCTCGCATCGGCGCCATCGGCGCCGTCGCCGCCCTCGCTCTCGCCGGCTGTGCCGCGAACGAAGGCACCACCGGCGGCTCGTCCGAAGCACCCTCCGCCTCGACGCTCGAAGGCACGCTCAAGGCCACCGGGTCTTCGGCACAGACCGCCGCCCAGGAAGCCTGGGTCGCCGCATTCCAGACGGCCAACTCCGGCGTCACCGTCAACTACGAGCCCACCGGGTCAGGAACGGGACGCGAGAACTTCCTCGCCGGCGCCAGCGACTTCATCGGCTCCGACCGCGCCTTCGACGACGAGGAGGAGGCCGCCGGCGGATTCGGCACCTGCGCGTCTGACGCCATCGTCGAGGTGCCCCTCTACATCGCACCCGTCGCTGTCGCGTTCAACCTCGACGGCATCGACACCCTGAACCTCGATGCCGCGAGCATCGCGGGCATCTTCGCCGGCACGATCACCAACTGGAACGACGCCGCCATCGCCGACCAGAACGAGGGCGTCAAGCTTCCCGATCTGGCGATCTCGCCGGTGCACCGCTCGGACGACTCCGGTACGACGGAGACCTTCACGCACTACCTCTCCGCCACGGCGCCTGACGTGTGGACGTTCGAGGCCGACGGCGAATGGCCGATCCAGGGCGGCGAAGCGGCACAGGGAACCTCGGGAGTCGTCCAGGCGATCACCGCGGGCAACGGCACCATCGGCTACGCGGATGCCTCGCAGACGACGAAGCTCGGACAGGTCCACGTCGGCGTCGCCGGCGAGTACGTGGCGTTCTCCGCCGAGGCTTCCGCCGCACTCGTGGAGAGCTCTCCGCTCGTCGAAGGCCGCGGCCCCGGCGACCTCGTCTTCGACATCGACCCGGCAGCAGCACCCGCCGGCGCCTACCCGATCGCGCTCGTGAGCTACCTGATCGCGTGCGAGGAGTACGAGGACAAGAACACGGCTTCCCTCGTCAAGGCGTACTTCGAGTACATCGCGAGCGCTGAAGGCCAGGACGCCGCTGCAGAGAACGCCGGCAGCGCACCGATCTCGGACGGTCTGCGCGAGAAGGTGCTCGCCGCCATCGACACGATCAAGGTCGACTGACACATCGACTGACTCCGATACCCTCGCGTCTGCTCGGCGCGAGGGTATCGGACAGTCCGCCACCACACGCCCACTCCAGCCCGAAAACAGGAGACCATGAGCACGACGACTTCGCAGGCGCCGTCCGTCCCGCCTGCCCCGATCAAGGCCAAACAACGGCTCGGCGATCGCGTCTTCTCCGGCACGGCGCTGGGCGCGGGGATCATCATCCTCGTCGTGCTCGCGGCTGTGGCCACGTTCCTCATCATCCAGAGTGTCCCCGCGTTCGAGCCGGACACGAGCGGCAACCACATCCTCAAGGGAAGATCGTTCTGGGAGTACGTCGGCCCCCTGGTCTTCGGTACCCTGTGGGCCGCGTTCATGGCGCTGGTCATCGCCGCGCCGATCTCCATCGGCATCGCGCTCTTCATCTCGCACTACGCCCACCGCCGGCTGGCCGCATTTCTCGGCTACGTCATCGACCTCCTGGCCGCCGTGCCGTCGGTCGTCTTCGGTCTCTGGGGCGGCCTGGTGCTCGCGCCGCTCCTTCAGCCCATCTACGTCTGGTTGAACACGAATGCTTCGTGGGTGCCGTTCTTCGGCGGCCAGGTGTCGGCGACGGGAAAGACGATCCTCACCGCAGCGCTCGTTCTCGCGGTGATGTGCATCCCGATCATGACCGCGATCTGCCGCGAGGTGTTCCTGCAGACTCCGAAGCTGCACGAAGAAGCAGCCCTCGCTCTGGGCTCCACCCGCTGGGAGATGGTGCGTATGGCGGTTCTCCCGTTCGCCCGCGGCGGCATGGTCTCGGCGGCGATGCTCGCACTCGGGCGTGCACTCGGCGAGACGATGGCCGTGACCATGGTCCTCTCGCCCTCCGCGGTCGTGAGCTTCCTCGTGCTCACCGCTACCAACCCTACGCCGATCCCCGCGAACATCGCCCTGGCCTTCCCTGAGGCGCACGACACGGGTGTGAACACGCTCATCGCGACCGGCCTCATCCTCTTCGTCGTGACCTTCGCGGTCAATGCGCTGGCGCGATGGATCGTCGCCCGCCGCGCCGAGTTTTCGGGAGCGAACTGACATGACCACCCTCACCGCCTCTCCCGCTGTCGCCACCTCGTCATCCCTCACGTCCGGAAAGCTTCCGAAGTGGGCGCCATGGGCGCTGCTCGGGGTGTCCCTCCTGATCTCCTTCGCTGTCTTCGCGGTCGCCGGCCTCGGCGGGGACCTCGCGGACTTCAACATCGCCGGTGCGTCGGTCCTCGGCCTCGTCCTGTACATGGTCATCATCACGGTGATCTCCTCGATCGTGGAGAGCCGCCGGAAGGCAACCGATCGGCTGATGACGGCGCTGGTCGCCACGGCGTTCCTGATCGCCCTGCTTCCGCTGATCTCCCTGCTCTGGACCGTCGTCGCCAACGGTCTCGAACGGTTCGATGCGGAGTTCTTCAGTTCGTCGATGCGCAACGTCGTCGGCGATGGCGGCGGCATCGCGCACGCGATCTGGGGCACCGTGCTGATCACGCTCACCGCGACGGTCATCGCGGTCCCGGTAGGACTCATGACATCGATCTACCTCGTCGAGTACGGTCGCGGGAAGATCGCGAAAGCGATCACGTTCTTGGTCGATGTGATGACAGGGATCCCGTCGATCGTCGCGGGTCTGTTCATCTACGCGGTGTTCGCTCTGCTGATCGGCCCCGGCATCTCGATGGGCTTCATGGGCGCGCTTGCGCTCGCGGTGCTGATGACTCCGGTCGTCGTCCGCGGCAGCGAGGAGTTGCTGAAGATCGTTCCGAACGAGCTCCGCGAAGCGTCCTACGCGCTCGGGGTCCCGAAGTGGCTGACGATCCTCAAGGTGGTGCTGCCGACCTCCATCGCCGGCATCACGACCTCGATCATGCTGGCCATCTCACGAGTCATCGGCGAGACAGCACCGCTGCTCCTGACGGCCGGCTTCACGCAGAGCCTCAACACGAACCTCTTCAGCGGTCAGATGATGACCCTGCCGGTGTTCGCCTACAACCAGTACATGAACCAGGGCACCAACCCCGACGCGGCCGTGGCACGCGCCTGGGCCGCAGCCTTGACACTCATCCTCATCGTCATGGTGCTGAATCTGCTTGCGCGACTGATCGCGAAGTGGTTCTCCCCGAAGACCTCCGGCCGCTGAGCGCCCGACCACTCAGAACAGGAACCCACGTGTCCAAGAGCATCGAAGTCAACGACCTCAACGTCTACTACAGCAGCTTCCTCGCCGTCGAAGGTGTCTCTCTCGAGATCCAGCCGCGCAGTGTGACGGCGTTCATCGGCCCCTCCGGCTGCGGCAAATCGACCTTCCTGCGCACGCTCAACCGCATGCACGAGGTGATCCCCGGCGCCCGCGTCGAGGGAGAGGTGCTGCTCGACGGCAGCGACCTCTACGGGCCCGGCGTCGACCCGGTGCTCGTGCGCCGCGAGGTGGGCATGGTGTTCCAGCGCCCGAACCCCTTCCCCACGATGTCCATCAAGGAGAACGTGCTCGCCGGCGTCAAGCTCAACAACAACCGCATGTCGAAGAGCGACCAGGAAGCGCTGGTCGAGAAGTCGCTGACGGGTGCGAACCTGTGGAACGAGGTCAAGGATCGCCTCGACCGTCCGGGCTCCGGTCTCTCCGGCGGTCAGCAGCAGCGTCTCTGCATCGCCCGCGCGATCGCCGTCTCCCCGCAGGTGCTGCTGATGGACGAGCCCTGCTCGGCCCTCGACCCGATCTCCACCTACGCGATCGAGGAGCTGATCGGTGAGCTCAAGAACGAGTTCACCATCGTCATCGTGACGCACAACATGCAGCAGGCGAGCCGCGTCTCCGACAAGACCGCGTTCTTCAACATCGCCGGTACCGGCAAGCCCGGCAAGCTGATCGAGTACGACGACACGACGTCGATCTTCACCTCCCCGTCTGTGCAGGCGACCGAGGACTACGTCTCCGGCCGCTTCGGATGATCGCGGGCTCGTGATCGCACGGGGCTCAGGTGCTGCGGCATCCGAGCCCCTTCTGTGTCGCCGTGACAAAACCCAGAGCATCTGTTTCACTCACGGTGCGGCGGCGGACGACTCGCCACCCCGAGGTGTGATGGTCTGGTTTTCGTGGCGCGCGACTATTCCTGCACCGCTGTCGGACGAGGTGCGCTCTCCACAGTCCACGGCTGCGCGGATGAAGTGCTGATCAGGCTTCGTTCATGCTCTACGCATGTCCTTCATCCGCGCCGACGCCGCACTGCGCGGGATCGGTCGAATGGCACGAACGGCGGAGCTTCAGAGACGAGGTGTCAGCACGCGAGAGTTGTCGCGGGCGGTTCGCGACGGCGAGGTACTGAGACCGCGTCAGGGTGTGTACGCACTTCCCGACACGCCTCCACGGATGCAGCATGCGGCGTCCCGTGGAGGCACGATCGCCTGCGCGGAAGCCGCCGCCGCCTGGGGCTTGTGGGTTCTCGAGCTTCCCTCACGCCATCACATCTGGATGGGCACCGCGGGCACTCCGCGATCGGCGTGTCCGGAGTGCGTCGTGCATTGGGATGCCGGACACGTCATCCTCGGCCAACCGCCGCCGGTGGCCAACGTCCTTCTGCAGATGGCGACGTGCTGCGGCGAGGATGCGTTCTTCGCGGCCCTGGAATCAGCGCTGCGTCACGCTCTGCTCTCCCCTGCCGGTACGCGGTGGCTGCAGCGGCATCTGCCCGTCTCGCTCCGTTGGCTCGTGTCGTTCGCCCGTGCAGACGCAGACAGCGGTCTGGAGTCGTTGATCCGACTTCGTCTCCACCGCATCGGCATCACGGTCCGCTCACAGGTATCCGTCAACGGCGTCGGCGAAGTCGATTTCGTCATCGGTACCCGACTGATCATCGAGGCGGACGGTCGTGCGAACCACGAGCGCGAACGGGAGAGGCAGAAGGACCTCCGACGGGATGCGATCGCCGCGGCCGCGGGCTTCACCACCTTGCGATTCGCATACTCGCTCATCGTCAACGAGTGGCCACTCGTGCAGAGCGCTATCGTCAGCATGATCCACCGCAAGGCACACCTCGCAGAGTCCGACCCAGGTCACAAAACGGAGAGGATGTGATCGTGGCGCGGCGCGCCGAGGCACGACTCTCCGTCTCCACGACGGAAGGTCTCTGTTTCGGCACTCCCCAGCCCGGATCAGTCGCGGGGCGACAGCAGGTACTCGTTCAGCTCGGCCGTGAGCGCGTGATCGACCGCGACATCCGCACCGTCGATCGCGGTGATCGGGGCCGCGAGGCGCACGCTCGAGACCAGCCAGGCGGCATCAGCTCGTGCGAGATCGGATGCCGGGATGCGATCGTATCCGACCTCGAAGCCCCGCGCGGCCAGGTGGTCGTACATGCTGAGCTGGGTGGTGCCGTGCAGGATGCCGCCGTTCGGGGCCGGCGTGACGAACCGGTCGCCGAAGCGCAGGATGAGCGAGGCCGTGGGCGCCTCCAACACGAAGCCGTCGCTCGACAGGAAGATCGCGTCATCCGCCCCGCGCCGGTGTGCCTCCCGCAACGCTGCCATGTTCACCGCGTACGACAGGGTCTTTGCGCCGAGCAGCAGCCAGGGCGCCCGTTCCGCCGCACCCAGATCGTAGCCGCGGTCCAGCGTCACCACGCGGATGCCGTCCTCGCGCACGGCACGGAAATCCGCGGCGGGCGCGGCTGTGACCCACGCGGTCGGTGTCGGGCCGTGCTCGACGCCGCGGCTGAGGATGAGCTTGATGACCGCCTCGCCCTCTCCGCACTGCGATGCCGCCTGATCGATCGCCTGGTGCCACTGGTCTGCGTTCGGCACCGGCAGGTCGCAGAGTCGGGCGGAGTGCGCCAGCCGCTCCAGGTGCGGCACCACCTCCTGGGCGTGCCCGTCGACCACGCCGATGGACTCGAAGACGCCGTCGCCGCGCTGTGTGCTCAGCTCGCCCACGCTGAGCGCTGGGGCCGCGGCATCCACCGTGGTGAAGGTATCTGCGTAGTCGTCTCGGACCTCATCCGCGACGACGGGATCGATCATCAATGCGAAGCGCCGGTTCATGATCTGAGCCTAGAGGTCGGGAATAGCCATCGTGCGTCCGCGTTACAATGGAGTGGCCGGGCCGCATAACCCCGGGCTCCATTTTTTGCCGCTACGAGCGGCCTTCCGCCGAGAGGCGTTTTTGCGGCCCGGTCTTTTCATGCCGGCGGCGATGTGGACGCGCGGTCTCAGCTCAGGGTTCCCGAACGCCACAGCGTCGATGCCGCGGAAAGATCCTGCGCGTAACTGCTCAGACGGAACGCCCTGGTGGTCAGATCGCTGGCCCGTCCGGGCTCCGTCGACTCGTAGTCGTCTGCCAGGTGGGTGGCTCCGGAGGCCTGGACGCGGCAGAACGCCGCCGCCCGTTCGAGCGCGACGGCGAAGTCTCCGCGGAACGCTCCGCGGAGGATCGTGTCGATGAGCGCGACGAGCTCGTCTGGGTTCGCCGGCACAGGAGCTCCGGCGATCGCCGCATCGACCGAGGGCAGCTCGACGCGCCCGCGCTCGTACAGCAGCGCCGACGTCTCCGAGTCGGAGTGGATCGCCAACTGCAGCAGGTACAGGCGCCACAGCGCCCCCGGCAGTGTGCGCGGCGCGGCCTTCGACCACAGCTCCGCGATCTCGTCGATGCCGTGCTCGGAGGTGAACGCCACCAGGCGGTCGGCGCTCATGCCGCTCTCGTCCGCACGCACCCTGGTGAGGAGAGCGGATGCCGTGGCATGTGCGACGCGTGTCTCCTCGGCAGGGTCGTGGGTGCCGACGATGTTGTCGAAGGCGCTGGACGGTCGCCGCACGGGGCGGTGGTGCTGCTCGGGCATCGAACCAGGCTACCCGCGTTCGCTGCGCCTCAGGCCGTGGGGATCACGATGAACGGGTCGGAGGTCGGCTTGCCCGTCGGGGATCCGCCGGCCTGCTCGACCGTGACGGCGATGATGTCGCCGTCGTGCATCTCTCCGGAGAGCGCGGCCGTTGCGGTGCCGCCTTCGACGTCGAACACTCCCGCCGAGATCGGGGTCTCTCCGCGCACGAACCAGAGTTCGTAGCTCTCGCCCTCCGCCGCGGCGGGGATGCCGTCGGTGACGAGCACGGCGGCTCCTGCGGATGCCGACCAGTGCGCGGTGGCTGTTCCACCGTCGTCGAGCTTCACCGTGGCCTGCTGCGCATCGCTCGACGACTGGATCTGCTCCAGCGCGACGACCGCTGCGGGGCGGTTCAGGTAGCCATTCAGCGCCGCGGCGCCGAACCCGACACCCACGACGAGTGCGAGGCATGCGGCGAGCGCGAAGATCGATCGCGTCCACCGACGCGGCCTGGCCGCCCGCTCCTGAGACTCCGTTGCCGGGGCAGCGGATGACTCGGCGGTGGAGTCGGATGACATCGCGGGGTGCGCGACCGTGTCGTCATCTCCACCGTTCTGCGGCGTCGACGCGATCTGGGCGAGCAGCGTGGCCCGCAGATCCAGCGGCGGGAACTCCGGGGGCGCGGCGGCCTCGAGCGACGCGACGGTCTCGACATCGTCGTCGACGAGAGCGGCCCATTCCGGATGCACCGCGAGGGTCTCGTGGAACAGACGCTCATCCTCAGGCGACAGCGCATGTAGGGCGGCACCTGCCGCGAGTTCTGCGAAGTCCTTCTCGTTCATGCCGTCACCCCCATAGCTGCGCGGAGACGGGTGAGCCCGTCTCGCATCCGTGTCTTGATAGTCCCCAGCGGCGCTCCCACGAGCGCCGAGATTTCGTTCTGACTGTAACCGCCGTAGTACGCGAGCACGATCGCCTCACGCTGTACGTCGGGAAGGGTGGAAAGAGCTCCGACGACCTTCTCGCCCTCGATGCCCAGTTCCACCTGCTCGGCGACACTGTCGTGCGCCACGCCGATGTCTCTCAGCCCTGCCCGTACATCACGGTCCGTGCTCGACTGCGATGCACGCACCCGATCCACGGCCCGACGATGTGCAATCGTCATCACCCATGTTCGTCCTTGACCTCTGTTCGGAGCGAACCGGGAAGCGGATTGCCAGATCTCGAGGAAGACCTCCTGCAAGACCTCTTCGCTCTGCGAGCGGTTGACCAGGACGCGGAGGATGAGGCCGAACGCGCGCGCGGAGAGCATGTCGTAGAGCGCTGCGAAGGCAGCCTGGTCGCCGGCGGCGATACGCAGGAGAAGCTCGGCTGCGGCGTCGCTCGCCGCCCCGTCCTCCGGTACGTCCATGCCATCGATGACCATCTCTACAAGCATGCCGCATCTCCCCTCTGTTCCCGTGCAGCGCACCACCCGCAAGTGACGGAGGAGATGCGCGCGCAGGGTGCTTTCTCGCTAACGTCTCTTCTTCGCGCCCGCGCGAGGATCGGATTGGATGCGCGTCAGAGACCGCGGAATCATGCGGATTTCGAACAATCTTGAGATTTCTCCCATCCGATCGCCGCGGGGCTCCGAACACAACTCGACGCCACGGAGAGGCCGTGGCTCAGTTTGAAGGAGCTCGAGATGTTCAGCACCAAGAAGAAGGTCACCGCAGCCCTCACCCTCACGCTGGCGAGCGCATTCCTGCTCTCCGCATGTTCGATGGGCAGCACCACCACGGACGAGTCCGCAGAGCCGATGGCCCCCGAGACCTCGGCAAGCACGCCTGACACGATGGACCCGGCCGCGAACCTCGTCGGCCCCGGCTGCGCGGCTTACGCCGAGGCAGTGCCGGACGGCGCAGGATCCGTCGCCGGCATGGCAGCTGACCCGGTTGCGGTCGCCGCCTCCAACAACCCGCTCCTGACGACGCTCGTCGCAGCGGTCAGCGGTCAGCTCAACCCCGACGTCGACCTCGTCGACACGCTCAACGGCAGCGAGTTCACCGTCTTCGCACCGGTCGACGACGCCTTCGCCAAGATCGACCCCGCCACCATCGAAGCGCTCAAGACCGACAGCGCGACGCTGAGCTCGATCCTGACGTACCACGTGGTCCCCGGCCAGATCGCTCCGGACGACATCGTGGGCACGCACGCCACCGTGCAGGGTGCTGACCTCGAGGTCACCGGCAGCGGAGACGAGCTGATGGTCAACGACGCCAACGTCATCTGCGGTGGAGTCCAGACCGCCAACGCGACCGTGTACCTGATCGACACGGTTCTGATGCCCCCGGCTGAGTAAGCCGGACTGCCGGGAAGGGACCCCGGCAAATCTCGCCCTCTCCCAGTCGGGGAGGTCTGCGAGAGGGCGAGAAGGGGCGTCGGTGACACTGTCACCGACGCCCCTTCTGTGCACCTTAGACTGGAAGACGCGGGCCTCTAGCTCAGTTGGCAGAGCATCGGACTTTTAATCCGCGGGTCGTGGGTTCGAGCCCCACGGGGCCCACCGCATTTCATCTGTGTACGGCGCCTCGTAGCATCCCGCGTCGGCGTCGCCAACCCCCTTCACTTCGCAGACACCCTGCACGAGAGTCGAGACGTTCCCGAACAGGGAGCGGCATTCTCACGGAAGGACGGAAGATGACGACTCTGCGCAGCCGCGTGGCATTCCTCGCGACAGACGGATTCGAGGACAGCGAACTCACCAGCCCGTGGGAGGCGGTGACCGCCGCCGGCGCCAGCGCCACGCTCATCGCCCCTGACGGTGCGGAGATCACCGGCAAGAACGGGCATGTGCAGTCCGTCGATCTGCGATCAGCGGATGCGACGGCCGAGAACTTCGAGGCCCTCGTACTTCCGGGCGGGGTCGTCAACGCAGATCACCTGCGCATGGATCAGCCGTCGATCGACCTGGCCCGCGCGTTCTTCGCGCAGCACAAGCCGGTCGGGGTGATCTGCCACGGGGCTTGGATCCTGATCGAAGCCGGCGTCGTGGACGGACGCACGCTCACGAGCTACCCCAGCCTGAAGACCGATCTCCGCAACGCCGGTGCCACGTGGGTCGACGAGGAGGTCGTGGTCGATCAGGGCCTCGTCTCCAGCCGTACACCCGACGATCTGCCGGCGTTCAACGCGAAGGTCATCGAGGAGATCGCGGAGGGCGAGCACGCGGGGCAGACCGCCTGACCAGACCCCGCGACAGCGAGTCCGCCAGGCGCCAGACCTCACCGGTCACTTCCAGAGCGGGTCACTTCCAGCGCAGTCGCTCGCAGAGTCGGAGAAGCCGCAATCTGGTGATGCGCGGCCCGCCCGCTCAGTACGCTCGGTCCATGACGAAAGCTGACGAAACTGCCGACAAGAACATCGGCACTCGCCGCAGCAGACGGGGCAAGTCCAATCATTGGCTCACCGGGATCTCGATCGCGCTCTCGGTGCTTGCGTTGGTCGTTTCGAGTGTCGCGGCGGTAGGGACATGGGCGCAGGTGCAAGTCATGCAGCAATCGTCATCTGAGAAGCTCGTGGTGATGGCGATGACGGCCGGAGTTCTCGATGCCGACTATCCCGACGCTATGGGCGAGCCGGATGATCATGGCGTTCAGGACATCGATACCGGCGACACCCTCTCCGTGTGGATGGATGTGGCCAACAACGGTCGTGCAGCTGGATCCATTACGGAGATGTCCTATCTCGCCATCGGCGAACAGGCCATTCCGATCACGTCAGTGATGTGCGGCACGCGGGATGACGGCGCGGCGAATCAATGTTCGCTGCCGCTGGCAATGGAGCAGGGTGAGCAGCTCCGCATCCGAGTGGATTTCGACGAAGATGCGCGCAGGATGCTGAACTGCCCCGACAGAATCAGCCACCTCTTCCTAACTCTGACGGATTCCTCAGGGATAGATGTCAATGTCGGCGTCGAGTACGAAGAACCAGCGTGGGACTGCTCCAGGTGAGGGCACGTCTGCACGGCACGGAGGCGTTCCAGGGGGACAGACTGACTCAGGCCCCGCGCGCCCGGTGACGCCGCACCGCCGCGCGGTTGGCGCAGCGCACCGAGCAGAAGCGCTGACGCCCGTTGCGCGTCACATCGGCCACCACGTTCGTGCACGGCGACGCCTCGCAGCGGCCTAGCCGGCTCATCCCCCGCGTCACGAGATGCAGCGACGTGCCCAGGTTGATGACGGCCCGCAGCACGAACGGCAGCGACTGCACGTCGTCGCGGTAGTGCAGGTGCCAGCCCTCGCCGTCGTGATTGGTGAGCCGCGGGTAGGCCGCAGCCTCGGCGAGCTGCGCGTTCAACAGCACGGCGCGCGCGTCATGATCGGGCTCGTCGACGATCGTGAGCCAGTCGTCGATCACCGCGCGGATCCGCTCATGATCGTCGGGCGCCGGCGGAAAGATCATCGTCATGCCCATGTCGAGCGTGCGCTGCTCGATCGCTGCACGATCCTCAGGCCAGTCGTTGGCGAGGGACGCCGCCAGCAACACGGCGTATTCGCCGTAAGGGTTGAGATGCATAAGGCCATTACATCACGCTGGATACATGACCACGTTGCACACTCTCCCGATCCCCCGAATCCCTTTGCCTGCGACGACGCACGAGCACGCCTGGCTCGTCGATTCGCGACACCGTACGAGCGAGGGAACCCTGCTCTACGTGCGCTGCGCCGACTGCGGCAGCCACCGCCTGGACGTGCAGGTGCATCCGCAGCAGCCGCCCGCTGCGCTCACCCGGGAGATCGGCAAGACCTCGGGTTCGACGCGCTAGGCGGTCAGTTCGGCGAGGGTGCGCACGGTGCGCAGGTTCCGTGCCGTCCCCGCCACCCCGAGCGCCCGGTCGAGCACGGCCTTGGTGAGCCGGGTGGAGTGCACTCCGCCCTCGCCGTAGTTGATCCAGAGGTCTTCACCCACGAGAGCGATCTCCTCCCCCGGCACCAGCCGCTCACGCAGGGCATCGACCGCGCCTGCGGCCGGGGTCGCTTCGAGGAACATCGCGTGCAGCAGCTTCTCGACCGGGTCGGTGAAGGGATGGGCCGCGAGCGTTGCCATCAGCGCGTCGTGCGTGCGGAGGATCACCGGGGTGTCCACCCCGAACTCGGCGGAGATCAGCTTCCGCACGCGGTCGCACGCCGCCGTCGGATCGTCCGGATGGGCGCAGATGATGTTCCCACTCGCGATGTAGGTCGACACCTCCTCGACCACATGCGCCGCCGTCAGCGCCTCCCGCAGCTCCACCATCGGCACGCGGTTGCGCCCGCTGACGTTCACGGCACGCAACAGCAGGACGCTGCGACTCACGCCTGCGTGCTCTCGATCAGCTCCGCGCCCGCATGCGCGAGCTCGGCGAGTGCCGCTTCACTCGACTCGGCACCGACTCCCGCGATCAGATCGGTGAGGATCCGCACCCGCACCCCGTGCGCCACGGCGTCCAGCGCAGTCGCCCGCACGCAGTGATCCGTTGCGATTCCCACGACGTCGACATCCAGCACGCCCGACGCCGTCAGCACGGCGCCCACCGTCTCGTTCGCATCGGTGATGCCCTCGAACATCGAGTACGCGGGCTTCCCCTGCCCCTTGCGCACGTGATGGGTCACAGCGCCGGTCTCGAGCAGTGGGTCATATTCCGCTCCGTCGGTGCCTGCCACGCAGTGGGTGGGCCAGGTGTCGACGAAATCGGGGTCATCGGCGAAGTGGCCGCCGTTGTCACTCTCGGAGTCGTGCCAGTCGCGCGAGGCGATGATCACTCCGTAGTCACCGGCGTGCGCGGAGAGATACACGGAGACCGCGGAGGCCACGGCATCGCCGCCAGCGACCGCGAGCGCACCGCCTTCGGTGAAGTCATTCTGGATGTCGACGATGAGAAGTGCTCTGCTCATGATTCGAGCGTACGCCGTGGGGAACGGGAAAGGCCCCGTGATGTTCTTCGCATCACGGGGCCTGTCGGAGCCGCTTGTCAGAATCGAACTGACGACCTTTTCATTACGAGTGAAATGCTCTGCCGACTGAGCTAAAGCGGCGTGCGACGGACGAACCGGCGCGATCACCGATATTACCCTGTCTCGCGCCCACTCGCGAATCGAGGCCGAGTCACTCGCAGCGCAGCCCGTCTTCGGGCACCACGTCGTCGAGCAGGAAGGCCTCCACGGCGTCATCGACACAGGCGTTGCCCTTGTTGTAGCCGGTGTGGCCCTCGCCGACGCGCGTGATGAGCACACCCTGCTCGAGCTGGTTCGCGAGCGACTCCGACCACTCGTACGGAGTCGCCGGATCGTTCGTGGTTCCGACGACCAGGATCGGTCCCGCGCCCTCGGCAGCGATCTCGCCGCGCGTGCCGGTGGGCGGGTACGGCCACACCTCGCAGGAGTCCGGGCCTTCCCAGTACGGGGCGATGGTCGGCGCACCCGCGGCTATCTTGGCCCGTATCGCTGCCTCGGCCTCGGGGTCGTCCTCGACCGGATAGTCCATGCAGTTGTACGCACGGAACGCCTCGGACGAGTTGTCGACGTAGGTCCCGCCCTCTCGCCCGTTGTAGAAGTCGGCCAGCAGGAACATGGTGGCCGGGTCGCCCTGCAGCGCCTCTTCGAGACCCTGGGTGAGGAAGCTCCAGCTGTCCTGCGAGTAGAGCGCGGCGATGATGCCGGTCATCATGGAGTCCGCCCCCATCAGACGACCGTCGCCGTTCTTCAGCGGTGCGCGGTCGGCGCTCGCGAGCAGCGCGCCGAGGTCTGCCATCGCCTGATCGACGGTGCCGGTGAACGGGCATTCGCCGGAATCGAGGCAGTCCTGCATGTAGGCACGCAGTGCCGACTCGAAACCGAGAGCCTGCGTCGCGCCGACCTCGAGACCCGGGACCGCGGGGTCGATGGCACCGTCGAGGACCAGTCGACCAGCCTTCTCGGGGTACAGCTGGGCGTACGTCGCGCCGAGGAACGTGCCGTAGGAGTAGCCCAGGTAGTTGAGCTGCTTGTCGCCCAGCACCGCGCGGATGAGATCCATATCGCGCGCCGCGTTGATCGTGGTGATGAAGGGCAGGATGCCGTCACTGTTGGCTTCGCACGCGTCTGCGAACGCTTTGTGCCTGTCGAGCAGTTCGGCCTCCCACTCAGCCGTCCCTCGCGCCGCGGCCGGGATGCCGTAGAGATAGTCGTCCATCTCGGCGGCGTCGAAGCAGGTCACGGCCGTCGAGGAGCCGACACCACGCGGATCGAAACCGATCACGTCGTAGTTCTCGATCAGGTCGGCGCCGACAGCGTAGTCGAGGCTGTCGAGGATGAGGTCGACGCCGCTGGCACCAGGGCCGCCCGGATTGGTCAGCAGCGATCCGATCGCCGTGCCCTCTGCCTGGTGACGGACCACCGAGAGCGTGATCTCCCCCGCCCCCGGGTTCTCCCAGTCGAGCGGTGCCGTGACATCGGTGCAGTCGAACCCGGTGCCGCACTCGGTCCAGGTCAACGTCTGCGAGTAATACGGCAGCAGATCCTCTGCGACGCCTTCGGTGTCAGGAGCGTTGGTCGCCGAGGGCTTCGGCTCCGTCTGCTCGGGGATCATGGCGTACAGGCACCCGGAGAGGGCGACGGATGCCGCGGCGAGCCCTGCGATGATCGCGGCGGCGCGGCGGAAGCGGGAAGTCGGTCTGTTGTTCACGGTGTCCTCCCGCTCGTGATGGTCACGAGCAAGCTCTCCAGGGCCAGCAGCGGGGCGACGTTGCGCTCCAGCGACTGCCGCGTCTCGGCAAGGTGGTCAAGTACGACAAGAGTACGGGTCTCGGGCCAGGCTGCCGCGAGGGCGCTCAGCTCCGGCAACAGCTCGCGGTTGATCAGCTCATCGCTCTGACCGAACTGCAGCATCACGACGTCGCGGAACATCGACTGCAGGTCGGTGAGCACGCGGTCGATGCCGTCGCGCAGGCTGCGTGTCGCGCGCTTCTTCTGATCGTCTTCCAGCGCCGAGAGCTGCGAGCGCAGTGCCGGAGGGACCGCTTGTCCCTCGGCGATGCCGACCATGCGCAGCAGAGAGGCGCGCTCCTGCGCGTCGCGCTCCGCTGTCAACGACTTCGCGTCTTCGGTGGCGGCCTGGATGATACGTCCGGCCACCTCTACGGCGTCTCCGACACCGCGGACGCCGATCACGGAGCGCAGCGTCTCATCTCGTCGTCGACGGGCACCCTCATCGGTGGCGAGGCGCTGGGCCATGCCGATGTGCCGCTGCGCATGCCGTGCTGCCTGCTCTGCAACGGCCTCGTCGACCCCCGTGCGCAGGGTGATCAGCCGAGCGACATCAGCGACATCGGGCTCGCGCAGCCGCAGCGAACGCACGCGCGAGCGAATGGTGGGCAGCAGATCGGCCTCGCTCGGCGCGCACAGGATCCAGACGGTGTTCTCGGGCGGCTCCTCGAGAGCCTTCAGCAGCACGTTGGACGTGCGCTCGACCATACGATCGGCGTCTTCCACGACGATCACGCGGTAGCGGCCGGCCGAGGGCGCGAAGTAGGAGCGTTCGACGAGCGCACGGGCCTCGGCGATCGTGATGATGACCTTGTCGGTGCGCAACGCGGTGACGTCGGGATGCGTACCGGCGAGCACCTGGCGCATCGCGGCCTCGTCGTCGGGACGATCAGCCACCAGCGCGGCGGCGAAGGCATAGGCGAGGGTCGAGCGGCCGGAGCCGGGAGGGCCCGTGATCAACCAGGCGTGCGAGAGCGCCGAAGGATCGGATGCCGCTCCGCGCAGCGTCTCGACAGCCGCATCCTGTCCCCAGACATCGCCCCATGGAAACGGAAGCGCGACGGTGTGGGGCATGCACTCAGCCTAGACGGGAGCACCGACGCTCGCGGCGCGGAGCAGGGGATTCTGTGCAGACGCAGCACTCAGCGCGATGCGAGCAGAGCCGCGACTCTGTCCCGCACGAGTGCGGCGATCTCTTCCGTGGATACGGCGGCATCGAGCACCAGGAACCGTTCGGGTTCTGCGGCCGCGAGCGCGAGATAGGCGTCGCGGACGCGTCCGTGGAACTCCGCCTTCTCGGCCTCCAAGCGGTCGAACGGCTTGTCGGCCGAGTCCAGGCGCGTACGGGCCGTCTCCGGGTCCAGGTCGAGGAGCACCGTGAGATCGGGCAGCGCACCCTCGGCGGCCCAGAGCGACAGGTCGCGGATCTCGGTGGCGTCGAGCACTCGTCCGGCCCCCTGATACGCGACCGAGGAGTCGAGATAGCGGTCCTGCAGCACGACTTCGCCGCGCGCCAACGCCGGACGCACGACCGTGGCGACGTGATGCGCACGGTCCGCCGCGTACAGCAGAGCCTCGGCACGGGGGGCGATATCACCGCGGTGGTGCAGCACGATGTCGCGGATCAGCTGACCGACCTCGGAACCGCCGGGTTCGCGCGTGCGAACGACCGTGTGTCCCTCTTCCGTCAACCATCCGGCCAGCAGGTTCGACTGCGTGGTCTTGCCGGAGCCGTCGCCGCCCTCGAGCGTGATCCACGCACCGGGACCTGAGGTCACGAGTCCGCCTTCGCACCCGCGGTCTCGGCTTCGCGCTTGGCCGCGTTGGCCGCCCGCGTCGCTGCTGCCTTCTTCGCCGCGGCCGACCGCGCAGCCGACTTCGCCGCATCCGCCGGAGCCTTCGCCGCCGTCTTCGTGGCCGGAGCCTTCTTGGCCGGAGCCTTCTTGGCGGGAGCCTTCTTGGCCGCAGGCTTCTTCGCGGGAGCCTTCTTCGCGGGAGCCTTCTTGGCTGCCCCACGCTTGGGTGCCGGCCCCTTGGCGCGCTTGTCGGCGAGCATCTGCACGGCGATCTCGAACGTGATGTCCTCGACCTTCTGCCCGCGCGGGATGGTCACGTTCGTCTCGCTGTCGGTGACGTACGCACCGAAGCGACCGTCGCGGATGCGGATCGGCTTGCCGCTGACGGGATCCGCATCGAACTCGGCGAGCGCGCTCGATGCACGACGGGCGCCGTACTTCGGCTGCGCGTAGATCTCGAGCGCCTGCTCGAGGGTCACGTCGAAGATCTGAGATTCGCTCTCGAGCGAACGCGAGTCCGTGCCCTTCTTCAGGTACGGACCGAAGCGGCCGTTCTGCGCCGTGATCTCCTCGCCAGACTCAGGATCGGTTCCGACGACGCGGGGAAGGCTCAGCAGCTGCAGCGCGGTGTCGAGTTCGAGCGTATCGACCGACATCGAGCGGAACAGCGACGCCGTGCGCGGCTTGGGAGCCGTCTCCTTCTTCGCGCCGCGCTTCGGCTTGGGTGCCTCGACGACCTCGCCCGTGCTCTCGTCGACCGCGGCATCTTCGGACACCGGGTCGTTCTCCTGCACGTACGGGCCGAATCGGCCGTCCTTCACGACGACGATCTTGCCGTTCTCGGGGTTCTCCCCCAGTACGCGATCCCCGGCGACCGGCGCATCGATGAGCTCCTGCGCCTTCTCCGAGGTGAGCTCGTCGGGCGCCAGGTCCTCCGGCACGTTGACGATGCGCGGCTTGGCTTCCGGGTTCTCGGGGTCCACGACCTCGAGGTAGGGACCGTACTTGCCGAAACGCAGAGTCGCGGTGTCGGTGATGGGCGTGGAGTTGAGGGCGCGCGCATCGATCTCGCCGAGGTTGTCGACCACCTGGCGCAGACCGACATGCGAGTCCGAACCGAAGTAGAACGACTTCAGCCATTCGACGCGGTTCTGCTCTCCGCGGGCGATGGTGTCGAGGTCGTCTTCCAGGGCAGCGGTGAAGTCGTAGTCCACGAGGTCGGCGAAGTGCTCTTCGAGCAGACGCACCACGCTGAACGCGAGCCAGGTCGGCACCAGCGCCTGACCGCGCTTGACCGCGTAGCCGCGATCGAGGATCGTCTCGGGGATCGAGGCGAACGTCGAGGGGCGTCCGATGCCCTTCTCCTCGAGCACCTTCACGAGTGACGCCTCGGTGTAGCGCGGCTTCGGCGTCGTGCGGTGCCCCTTGGCCTCGGCATCCTTGACGGCGAGCTCATCGCCCACCGCGACGGCGGGAAGAGACTGGTTCTCCGCCGCGTCGGCGTCGCCGCGCTTCTCGTCGCGGCCCTCCTCATACGCCTCCAGGAAGCCCTTGAAGGTGTAGACCGTTCCTGAGGCCGTGAACTCGGCCTTCTGGCCCGCGGCATCCACGGCGATCGTGACCGTGGTGGTCTCGTATTTCGCGTCGGACATCTGGCTGGCGACCGTGCGCTTCCAGATGAGGTCGTACAGACGCTGCTCGTCGCGGTCCAGCTCGGACGAGAGCGATGCGGGCGTGCGGAAGTTGTCGCCGGAGGGACGGATCGCCTCGTGGGCCTCCTGCGCGTTCTTGCTCTTCGACTTGTAGACACGCGGCTTGAGCGGCACGGCGCTGTCGCCGTAGAGCGCCACCGCCTGGCTCCGCGCCGCCTGCACCGCCTGGGTGCTCAGCGACGTCGAGTCGGTACGCATATAGGTGATGTAACCCTTTTCGTACAGACGCTGGGCGACACCCATCGCCTGCTTGGCGCCCATCGAGAGCTTGCGACCGGCCTCCTGCTGCAGCGTCGAGGTCGTGAAAGGCGCATAGGGGCTGCGGGTACCCGGCTTGGCCTCGACTTTCGTGACGGTGCCGGCGCCGACGGCGTCGACGGCCTGCGCGAGCGCGGTGGCCTTGGCCTCATCGAGGATGACGACGGCCTTCTTGAGCTTTCCGCTGTCGTCGAAGTCGGTGCCACGGGCGAGCTGGCCGCCGTCGACTCGGACGAGGCGGATCTTGAACGAGGTGCCGGTCGCCGCGGCGGCGGCGTCGACATCCCAGTACTCGGCGGAGGTGAACGCCATGCGCTCTCGCTCCCGGTCGACGATGAGCCGGGTCGCCGCGGACTGCACGCGTCCGGCCGAGATGCCGGTCTTGACCTTGTACCAGAGGACCGGCGACACGTCCCAGCCGTAGAGACGGTCGAGGATACGGCGTGTCTCCTGCGCGTCGACCAGGTCGTGGTCGAGCTCACGGGTGTTGCCGATGGCCGCTTGGATCGCGTCCTTGGTGATCTCGTGGAAGACCATGCGCTTGACAGGGACCTTCGGCTTCAGCGTCTCGAGCAGGTGCCAGGCGATCGCCTCGCCTTCGCGGTCCTCATCAGTGGCGAGCAGGAGCTCGTCTGCGGTCTTGAGCGCACGCTTGAGCTCGGCGACGGTCTTCGTCTTGCGATCGGACACGACGTAGTACGGGTCGAAGCCGTTGTCGATGTCGATCGAGTACTTCCCGTATGCCTGCTTGTCGGCAGCCGGGATGTCCTTCTTATCGGCGAGGTCGCGGATGTGGCCGACCGAGCTGAGCACCTCATAGCCGTCGCCGAGGTATCCCTGAATAGACCGCATCTTCGTCGGGGACTCGACGATGACGAGCTTCTTGCCTTCAGCCAAGGGTGCGTCCTTTCTTCGAAGCACACCATACACACCACTGTGTGGGGTTGTTCACAGTCAGCGCCTGCTTGTTCGCGGGATCGGTGCTTCGTGCAGCCGTCAGTTCCCCTCGGGTGGCCCAGCGCGGGCTCGGGAGACGGCAGCGAGTCCAGCGTACGCCGCCTGCACCTCTACAGTCGCCACGAAGCCCGTGATCGCGCACTGCGTCAACGTCGCACCGGCGGCCGACGCCACCCGCGCGGCGAGCACGCACGGCTCGTCGTCGACCAGCACCGCACCAGTGGCCGCATCGGCGGCAGCGAGCGCCGCGGCGTCGGCTGCACCGGCCGCGCGCTGAGCGGTGACCGCCGCACCGCCCACGACGGCGAGGCCGAGAGCGAGGGCGGCGACCACTCCGAGCGCACCGGCAGCGATCGCCGAACCCGCCATCAGCCTCCTCCGTCGAGTGCGCAACTCCGGGCTCTCAGCGACAGCCGGATCAGTCCAGCGACCTCCGCATCGACTTTCGTCGTCACACAGACCAGATCATCATCACGCGACGAGGACAGCCCCGCGCCAGGCACAGCTCCGCTGACGATCCGCGCCGCCGCTTCGTCAGTCTCACCGCGACCGAGCACCCGCGCAGCGTCGGCCGCAGCATCCTGCAAGGCGACCTGCCTCGCCGCGGCTCCGAGAGCTCCGACGCCGAGCGCGATGGTGAGCACGACAGCGGGGAGTGCCACGGCGAGTTCTGCGGCGACAGACCCGTGTTCAGTCGTCTCCCTCGACGTCGTGTCCGCCCGTCTTCGACGCGGGCGACGCATCCGGCCGGTCACGAGACGGTGAGGGCCCGGCGGATGAGATCGGTGAGGATCCCCCGCACCTCGTCCGACCGCATGATCACCACCAGCAGGCCGGCGAAGGCGACGGCGGCCATGGTCGTGATGGCGTACTCGGCCGTGGCCGCGCCGGTGTCGTCGCTGAACAGGGTGGCAGCACGTCGACGGTCCAATCTCGGAAGTGCGGTCATGATGTTCCTTCTTTCTCTGAGGATGCGTGTGCATCGGGTGATGGGTCACAGCGGAAGCGGTGTCGAGCCGAGGACGCTGAGCAGCAACGGGGCGACGCCGAGCAGGAGGAAGGCCGGCAGCGTGCATACGCCGAGCGGGAGGAGCAATCGGGTGGAGAGCCGGGCCGCCCGCAGCCGCCCCTGCACCCGTGCGGCATGACGCTCTTGCGCCGCCGAGGCACGGAGCAGCTCCGCGGCGGGAACACCTGCGGCACGCGAGAGATCGAGGACTGTTCTTATCCGGTGTTCCGGCTCCTCCCCGGAGACGGAAGTCGTCGCGACCAGGTGCAGGGCCCGTTCGACCGAGGCGCCGCCGGAGACGGCGATCGCCACGAGCTCGGCGCGCATTCCCGGTGTGCCGGGCCGCGGGCGGGCCCGCCTCAGCAGCCGACTCGTCCACATGCGTGCGACACCGACCAGACCGAGACCGACCAGCACGCACGTCGCCGCCAGCGGATTGCGCACGACGACGCCCACCGTGTCGAAACCGAGCGCGAATCCCAGGAGCAGTCCGGCCAGCGGCATCCACAGGAGCAGGCGCGCCGTCCCCGCGGGTTCGGCGAGCGCGATACGCACGTCATCCGCAGCGGACGCCGCATCCCTCAGAGTCTCCGCGATCATGCGCAGCACTTCAGCGAGAGGTGCGCCGACGGTCGTGGCGATCTCCCATGCAGCGGCGAGGTCGATCCACGCACCTCCTTCGGCCTCGATCGCCGCCAGCAGCGGCATGCCGCCATCGAGGCGTGCGACCACGGACTGCGCGTGCACGTCCCCCGTGTCGGCGAGGTGCCGCCACGCAGCGGCAGGAACGGCGCCGGCCTGGAGGAGGACGGCGAGCGTCTGCACCGATGTCGCCGCGTCCACGGTGGAGGCACCTCCGCGCGGCGCCGACGACGCACGCCAGAGGCGGATCACCACGGCCGCACCTCCTCGATACCCAGACGGTCTCCACGCATCTCGAAGACGCCGGCCTGAGCGATCCGCCGCACGCCGTCGGGGGTCCGCTCGAGATGCAGCACGATCGTGAACGCGCTGACGACCTGACGTGCGAGGGCCGTCGCGTCCATCCCGGCGAGCGCTCCGAGCGCCTCGAGTCGCGCCGGCACGTCACGAAGACCACTCGCATGGAGCGTGCCCGCTCCCCCGTCGTGCCCGGTGTTCAGCGCGCTGAGGAGTTCGCGCACCTCCTCTCCTCGGCATTCACCCACGACCAGGCGATCCGGGCGCATGCGCAGCGACTCCCGCACGAGACGCGCCAGGCTGATCTCCCCCGCTCCCTCGAGATTCGCCTGTCTCGCCTCGAGCGCCACATGGTGCGGGTGTCGCGGCCGGAGCTCGGCGACATCCTCGATCGTCACGATGCGCTCGGCCGGCGGAGCCTCCGAGAGCAGTGCGGAGAGCAGTGTCGTCTTGCCCGTTCCGGTGCCTCCGGTGATGAGGATGTTGGCTCTGCTGTCGACGAGCCCCCGCAACCATCGCTGCTGACCTTCGTCGACTGTTCCTCTGGCGGCAAGAGCATCGAGGTCGGCGGCATGCACGCGCGGGATCCGTATCGACAACGCCGTCCCCGCCGTGGCGATGGGGGCGAGCACCGCGTGCACCCGGATGCCGGAGGCCAGGCGCACGTCGACGCAGGCCGCCTGGTCGTCGAGGTGGCGGCCGCCGAGGCCGACGAGGGCCACGGCGAGATCCCGCACTTCGCGCTCCGATGCGCTCCATCCGACGACCGGCTCCGTACCCTGTCCTCTGTCGACGAAGAGGCCCCGTGCGCCGTTGACGAAGATGTCGGTGACCGTGTCATCAGCGCAGTACTCGGCGAGCGGCCCGAACGCCCCGTCGACACGGAGCGCGGACGCGGACGAGAGCGGATCTGCTCCGGATGCGGCGCTCGCCTGTCGGGGCTGGATGACGAAGGAATCGGCCATGCCCCGACGCTAGGAGCCGGCGCCCCCGCGGGGATGCCGGGATCACACGGCCTGTGAAGAACCGCTCCCGCCGTCCCTCCGTGCAGGACGGTTCGCGAGTGCACCGTCCGACCGATCACGACGGCCGCGGAGACGGAGAAGGGCGGCACCTCACGGGGGGAATGAGATGCCGCCCACGGCGCTCCGCGATCGGGGGAATCGGGGCACGCCAAGGCCGGAATGAGTATTCGGCTGTCGTCGAGTGTACGCAAGGCGACGGTCCTGACAAAACCCGCGGTACTACCTACTTTCGGCAGTATGCGATGTCGGAGGGCGGGGCTAGATTCGCCCTGACTTGATCGTGCCCTCTCACGACCATGCCCTGACGCAAAGGAGCGCCTGCTGATGAGCAGCCAGATCGACCACCTTCTCGACGAGACGCGCAAGTTCCCGCCTTCCGAGGAGTTCGTGGCCCAGTCCATCTCCTCGCCGGAGCTGTACGAACGTGCCGCCACCGACCGCGAAGCATTCTGGGGAGAGCAGTCCCGCGAACTGCTGCACTGGCACAAGCCCTTCACTCGGGTACTCGACTGGTCGGCGCCGCCCTTCGCGAAGTGGTTCGACGACGGCGAGCTGAACGTGGCGTACAACTGCCTCGATCGCCATGTCGAAGCGGGCAACGGCGACCGCGTGGCGCTGCACTGGGAGGGCGAGCCCGGCGACTCCCGCACGATCACCTACGCCGAACTGACCGATGAGGTCAAGCGCGTCGCGAACGTGCTGACCGACCTCGGCGTCGGGCACGGGGACCGCGTCGCGATCTACCTCCCGATGATCCCCGAGGCCATCGCCTCGATGCTCGCGGTGGCCCGTCTCGGCGCCATCCACTCCGTCGTGTTCGGGGGATTCAGCGCCGACAGCCTGCGCGCCCGCATCGACGACGCCGGCGCCAAGGTCGTCATCACCGCAGACGGCGGCTACCGCAAGGGCCGCGTCTCTGCGCTCAAGCCGGCCGTCGACCAGGCTCTCGGCGATCGCGGAGACGGCGAGCAGCAGACGGTCGAGCACGTGCTGGTCGTACAGCGCGGCGGCAACGAGGTCGACTGGGTGGAGGGTCGCGACGTGTGGTGGCATGAGGCCGTCCCTGCCGCATCCGCCGAGCACACCGCACAGGCGTTCCCGTCCGAGAACCCGCTGTACATCCTCTACACCTCGGGCACGACCGGGAAGCCCAAGGGCATCCTGCACACGTCCGGCGGCTATCTCACCCAGGCCGCATACTCGCACAAGTACGTGTTCGATCTGCACCCCGAGACCGACGTCTTCTGGTGCACCGCCGACATCGGCTGGGTGACCGGCCACTCCTACGTGGCATACGGTCCGCTCGCGAACGGCGCGACCCAGGTGCTCTACGAGGGAACACCGGATGCTCCGCACCCCGGCCGCTGGTGGGAGATCATCGAGAAGTACAAGGTCTCGATCTTCTACACGGCGCCGACCGCCATCCGCTCGTTCATGAAGATCGGCCGCGCGGTGCCGCAGAAGTTCGACCTGTCGTCGCTGCGCCTGCTCGGTTCGGTGGGCGAGCCCATCAACCCCGAGGCGTGGATGTGGTACCGCGAGGTGATCGGCGGCAACAAGGCCCCGATCGTCGACACCTGGTGGCAGACGGAGACCGGCGCCATCATGGTCTCCGCCCTCCCCGGTGTGACGGCGACCAAGCCCGGATCCGCGCAGGTCCCCCTGCCCGGCATCTCGATCGACGTGGTCGACGAGCAGGGAGCCGAGGTCGGCAACGGCAACGGCGGGCTCCTCGTGATCACCGAGCCGTGGCCGAGCATGCTGCGCGGCATCTGGGGCGACCCGGAACGCTACAAGGAGACCTACTGGGAGAAGTTCGAGGACCAGGGGTACTACTTCGCCGGCGACGGCGCGCGCCTGGATGAGGACGGCGATCTCTGGCTGCTCGGACGCGTGGACGATGTCATGAACGTCTCGGGTCACCGGCTGTCGACGGCCGAGATCGAGTCGTCGCTGGTCGCGCACGAGGCGACGGCCGAGGCCGCGGTGGTCGGCGCCTCCGACGAGACCACAGGTCAGGCGGTGGTCGCCTTCGTGATCGTGAAGGAGAGCTACCTCGCCGCGCACGACCCGGCCGGGCTCGCCCAGCTGCTGCGTCTCTGGGTCGGCGAGCAGATCGGTGCGATCGCTCGCCCCCGCGACGTCTACATCGTCGGCGAGCTGCCCAAGACCCGCTCGGGCAAGATCATGCGGCGCCTGCTGCGCGATGTGGCCGAAGGTCGCGAGGTCGGCGACACCACCACTCTCGCCGACACGGCAGTGATGAGCATCATCTCCGCACAGGTGAAGTAGATCCAGACAGCGAACGGCCCCTTCCGAAGCCGGAAGGGGCCGTTCGCTGCGTGAAACGGATGCCGTCAGGCCAGGATGAAGACGACGTCGACCTCGACCGGGCTGTCCAGCGGAAGGACCGCGACGCCGACCGCCGCGCGAGCGTGGCGGCCGGAATCACCGAAGATCTCACCGAGCACTTCGCTGGCGCCGTTGATGACGCCGGGCTGACCCGAGAACTCCGGCGCCGAGGCCACGAAGCCGCCGAGGCGCAGCACACCGGCGATGCGGTCGACGCCGCCGGCGATGTCTGCCGCTGCCGCGAGAGCGTTCAGCGCACAGGTGCGGGCGTACGTCTTCGCGTCATCGGCGGACACGGCCGCGCCGACCTTGCCGGTCACGGGCAGAGCGCCGTCTGTGAAGGGGAGCTGTCCCGACGTGTAGACCAGACCTCCGTGGCTGACGGCGGGCACGTAGGCCGCCACGGGGGCCGCAACGGCAGGGAGCTCGATACCGAGCTCGGCAAGGCGAGCACTGACGGTCATGCCGCACCCCCTTCGAACTGGCGCGCGGCTTCGGCCGCCGCAGCGAGGCCCGCGTTGTTCGAGCCGTCCTGCGTGACCGGGCGCTTGAAGTAGGCGACGAGGCCGCCTTCAGGTCCCTGGACGACCTGCACGAGCTCCCAGCCCTGCTTGCCCCACTTGTTGAGGATGGCCGCCGTGTTGTGGATCAGCAGCGGCGTGGTGACGTACTCCCACGTGGTCATGGCACTCCTATCGATTCGGCGTCACCGCACCGAATCGGGCGTGCGCTCGTCAAAGCCGGTATTCAGGGAACTCCCCTACGATCAGCGTATGCCTCAAAAGAATCGCACGGTGAACGGCGTGCTCGGCGGCCTCCTCGGGGTCGTCGGTCTCAGCGCCGTCGCCGGTCTCCTCGTCGCAGCCAGCGTCACCCCCGTCCTCGCGATGACGGGCGTCGCCGGAACCCAGGCCCTCACGCTGTTCGACAAGCTCCCCGAGAAGCTGAACCCGATCACGCCTATGGAGCAGTCGACGATCTACGCGATGGATCCTGACGACAATCCCATCGCACTCGCCTCGTTCTACGAGCAGAACCGCGTGCCGGTGACGTACGAGCAGGTATCCCCGGTGCTGTACGACGCGATCCTCTCAAGCGAGGACAAGAACTTCTACAGCCACGGAGGTGTCAACCTCGGCGCGACGGTCAGCGCCGTCATCGACAACCTCAAGGGCACGTCATCCCGCGGTGCTTCGACGATCAGCCAGCAGTTCGTGAAGAACGTGCTGATCCAGGAGTGCGAGCAGGAGGTCGACACGGCCTCGGAGACCTATTCCGAGGAGCTCCGGGCCTGCTGGGAGAATGCGACCCAGGCGAAGGGCACCGACGGCATCGAACGCAAGCTGCAGGAGATGCGCTACGCGATCCAGATCGAGAAGGACTACTCGAAGAACGACATCCTTCTCGGCTACCTCAACATCGCCAACTTCGGCGGCACGGTCTACGGCATCGAGGCCGCATCCCGCTACTACTTCTCGACCACCGCATCCAATCTGACAGTCGCCCAGGCAGCGACGCTGGCGGGCATCGTGCAGAACCCGAACCTGTACCGCATCGACTTGACCGGGGGCACCTACACGGACAAGGCCGGCGTGGGGCACAACAGCGAGGCGGATGGCTACGCGGAGACCAAGGACCGCCGTCACTACGTCCTCGGCCGCATGCTCGCGAACGGCAAGATCACCCAGGCGCAGTACGACGAGGCCGATGCCTCGGATATCGTGCCGGCGATCACGCAGCCCACTCAGGGCTGCGCAGCGGCCGGTCGCAACGCATACTTCTGCCAGTACGTGAAGTCGATCATCGAGAGCGATGAGGCATTCGGCGCCACGGCCCCCGAGCGGCGCGAACTGCTCCGCCGTGGCGGCCTGAAGATCTACACGACGCTCGACTACCGCATCCAGGATCCGGCTGCGGAGAAGATGGCGGAGGTCGTGCCGACGAACTACGACAACAAGAACTTCGGTGCGGCCGGCGTCTCGATCGAGGTCGGCACCGGGCGCATCCTCTCCATGACGCAGAACACCGTGTTCTCCGAGAGCATCACCGGCGATCAGGCGTACTCATCCCTGGTTTTCGCTGGCGACAAGAAGAACGGCAACTCGAGCGGGTTCCAGGTCGGTTCGACGTACAAGCTCTTCACGCTGATCGACTGGCTCGAGAAGGGGCATTCCGTACGTGAGGTCGTCAACGGCCGGGTTCAGACCAACATGAAGTTCACTGCGGCATCGTGCGGTGGCGGAACGATGACCGCCAACACCAAGGAGATCGGCAACTTCGGTGGTGGCGGCGGCTACACCAACACGGTGATGAACTTCACCGCGCAGTCCCTGAACAGTGGATTCTTCGCGATGGCTTCGAAGCTCGACCTCTGCGAGATCAACAAGGTCGCGGATCGAATGGGCGTCACGCTCGCCAACGGCGACAAGACCACTGACAACAATGTTCCGTCCAACGTCATCGGTTCCGAGAGCATTTCGCCCTTGGCCATGGCGAACGCCTACGCAACAGTGGCGAGCGGCGGCGAGTACTGCACCCCGCGCGCCATCGACCGTGTCGTCGGAGCGGACGGCGTCGACCGCGAGCTGCCGAAGTCGTCGTGCACGCCGGGCGTCATCAGCCCCGAGGTCGCCGCAACGGCGGCATACGCCCTTCAGGGCGTGATGGCCCGTGGCGGTACAGGAAATCAGGCAAACCCCAATGACGGCACCCCGGTCATCGGCAAGACCGGTACCCACGACACCTGGTCGACGATGATGATCGAGTCGAGCACCAAGGTCGCGACCGCTGTGTGGGTCGGCCGTTGGGATGGTCAGGCGAACATCTACCGGCAGAGAGCCGACACCGGCTACCTGCTCAATGAGATGCGATATCCCCTCGCGCGAGCGGCGCAGGCGGCCGCGAACAGCGCCTACCCCGGAGATGCCTTCCCCCGACCGGACGACAAGCTGGTCCGCCAAGTGATGTCATCGGTTCCCAGTGTGGTCGGGATGACTGTGGACGAGGCGACGTCGACGCTCGAAGCGGCAGGCTTCTCGGTCTCGGTTGGCGCCGCGGTCGACAGTGACAAGGCGACGAACATCGTCGTGGCGCAGGACCCCTCAGGACAGGCAGCCGGCGGCGCGACCATCACGATCTCGCCGAGCAACGGCCAAGGTGCCACGGTCCCTGATGTGACAGGGCAGGATCCGACCGCGGCCGGAGCCGCGCTGGTCGGGGCCGGCTTCGGGTCCGTCGACTTCGCAGGTGCCTGTAGTGCCCCCGGCGCGAAAGTGACCGGTACCAGCCCCGCCGCGAACACGGCGGCGAACAGGTCCACCAAGATCTCGGTGTCGTGCTGACGGCCACTCGGTCGCCCGCTCACCCGGCCCTCATCGCGCTCGGCGCGGTGGGGGCCGCGGGCGTCGCGGCCGCCGTCTGGGGCATCGGCATCGAGCGGTACCTGTTCACGGTGCGTGAGGTGACCGCCCCCGCCCTCGCGCCCGGCTCGACGCCACTCCGCGTGCTGCACCTGTCGGATACGCACATGGCGCCCTGGCAGCACCGCAAGCAGGACTGGCTGGCATCCCTCGCGCAGTTGCAGCCGGATCTGATCGTGAACACCGGGGACAACCTCGGTCACCAGGACGGTCTCGCCGGGATCCGTCGCGCCTTCGAGCCGTTCGCCGGGATCCCCGGGGTCTTCGTGCACGGGTCGAACGACGTCAACGGCCCTGCGCCGCGCAACCCGCTGCGCTACTTCTCCGGGCCCTCGAAGCGACACCGCGAGCCCACCTTCCTCGACACGGACGCGATGGATCGTTTCTTCACGGATGACCTCGGCTGGACGGACCTCAACAACGCCGCCGCACGCCTCACGGTCGCCGGGCACACGCTCGACCTGTTCGGCGTGAGCGATGCGCACCGGCAATGGGACAAGCTGGAGGTGCTCCCCGAGGCGATCTCCGCGCTCGGTCCACGGAATGCCGGAACCTCGGTCCTGGGCGTCACTCACGCGCCGTATCAGCGCGTACTGAACAGCTTCACGGATCTCGGTGCGGATGCCGTCTTCGCCGGCCACACACACGGGGGTCAGGTCTGCATCCCCGGTTTCGGCGCGATCGTCGCCAACTGCGACATCCCCCTGAAGCAGGCCAAGGGTCTGAGCACCTGGTCGCACGGCGACCGCACGGTTCCGCTGAACGTCAGCGCCGGGTGCGGGCACTCGATCTACGCGCCCGTGCGCTTCGCGTGCCGGCCCGAGGCGACGCTGCTGACGCTGACGGCGCGGAGCTGATCCGCCCCTCGATTCGGTGCTGCGAGGTTTTCCCTGTAGACTCGGAGGGTTGCAAACGGGGTGTGGCGCAGCTTGGTAGCGCGCTTCGTTCGGGACGAAGAGGTCGCAGGTTCAAATCCTGTCACCCCGACCAGTGACACCGGAAGGCCGCCCTCAGGGGCGGCCTTCTCTGTACCGGGAACGCCACGAAAGGGAAGGCATGAGCCCGATGCTCCCCGCTCCTCGGCGCCGCACGCGCGGCTGGGCGCTGGCGCTGTGCGCTCTCGCCTGTACTCAGCTGTTCGCTCCACGTGTCGCACAGCATCCATCTCCTACGCTGGAAGCATCATGACCACGCCTGCTCTCGTCGCCTTTGACCTCGATGACACCCTCGCCCCCTCCAAGGGCGCGATCGACCCGCGTATCGCGACTCTGCTGCGGGCACTGCTGCGGTCGGTCGATGTCGCGATCATCTCCGGGGGCAACGAGGCGCAGTTCCGCACGCAGGTGATCGCCCAGCTGGGCGATGCGGATGCCGCCGACCTGGCGAGACTGCACCTGCTGCCCACCTGCGGCACCCGCTACCTGCGCCACGACGGCGTCGAGTTCGCGCCCGTGTACGCGCACGACCTCAGCGACGACCAGAAGGCGGCTGCGCTGACCGCGCTGCGCGAGGAAGCGCAGCGCCTGGGTCTCTGGGAGTCAGAGCCCTGGGGAGAGATCCTCGAGGACCGTGGGTCGCAGATCACCTTCTCGGCGCTCGGGCAGCGCGCGCCCCGCGACGCGAAACACGACTGGGACCCCAGCGGGGCCAAGCGCTCCTCGCTGCGCGATGCTGTCGCCGCGCGCCTCCCCGGCCTGGAGGTCCGCTCCGGCGGATCGACCTCGATCGACATCACCCAGGCGGGGATCGACAAGGCGTTCGGCATGCGAGAGCTCGCCGCGCGCACCGGCATCCCGCTGACATCGATGCTGTTCTACGGCGATCGCCTGGACGAGGGTGGCAACGACTACCCCGTGCTCGCGATCGGCGTACCCTCCGTCGCCGTCGAGGGCTGGGAAGACACCGCCGACAAGCTCGACGCGCTGCTGAAGACGCTGTAAAGCGCGACTCCGCTGCGCGCGGGTCCTAGCATGGCGTCATGGATGCCCTGCTGATCGTCATCATCGTCGCCGCGATCGCCAGCATCGGATGCTGGGTGCTCTCGCTGATCACCCGTGACACCTCATGGGTGGATCGTGCGTGGTCGATCGTTCCCGTCGTCTACGTATGGATCTTCGTCGTCGGGGCATTCGCCCACGGCGACGGCTCGGCCCGGGTCGTGCTGATGGGCGTCCTCGCCACCGCCTGGGGCGCGCGTCTGACGTTCAACTTCGCGCGCAAGGGCGGATACTCCGGTGTGGAGGACTATCGGTGGGCGATCCTGCGGGCGCGGATGCGGCCGTGGCAGTTCCAGATCTTCAACGTGCTCTTCATCATCGGCTACCAGATGACTCTGCTCGTGCTCATCACCCTGCCGGCCTCCGTCGCCGCGCAGCATCCGTCCAACCTGACGGCGTGGGATGTCGTGTTCGCACTCGCGTTCGTGGCATTCCTGGCGGGAGAGACCGTGGCCGACCAACAGCAGTGGGCCTTCCATCAGCGCAAGAAGCGCGCGGGCGGCACACTCTCCCCCGGTTTCGCGACCACGGGACTGTTCCGCTTCAGCCGCCACCCCAACTTCTTCTTCGAGCAGGCGCAGTGGTGGGCGTTCTACGCGATCGGGGCGACCGCGGCCGTCGTGTCGGGCGGCGGTGTGGTCGGGGGCGTGCTGAACTCGAGCATCGTTGGCGCAGTGCTGCTGACCGGACTGTTCATCGGCTCGACGATCTTCACGGAATCGATCACGGCGTCGAAGTATCCCGCCTACGCCGACTACCGGAGCACCACGTCGATGCTCATCCCGTGGCCTCCGCGCGCCCGCGCGACCGCTCCGCAGCCCTGAGACCGGTCGGAGCAGCCGCACGGGCGGTACGGGAGAGGTTCAGCGGGCGTCCACCTTGGTGGCGGCGCGCGAGACCGGCACCAGACGCGTGAGCTGCGTCACGTGCGAGGGCTCGAGCTCGGCGAGCGACGCCACGCCGAGCAGTCGCATCGTGCGCTCGATCTCGCTGCGCAGGATGGCGATGGTGCGATCCACGCCCTGTCGTCCACCGGCCATCAGGCCGTAGAGGTAGGCGCGGCCGATGAGAGTGAAGTCGGCGCCGAGCGCGACAGCGGCCACGATGTCGGCACCGTTCATGATGCCGGTGTCGATCATCACGGTGAAGTCGTCCCCGACAGCCTGCCGCACCTCGGGCAGCAGGTGGAAGGGGATCGGCGCACGGTCGAGCTGACGACCGCCGTGGTTGGACAGGACGATGCCGTCGACGCCGGCATCCCGCAGGCGGACTGAGTCCTCGACGTTCTGCACGCCCTTGATGATGAGCTTCCCGGGCCAGATGTCGCGGATGACGGCAAGGTCGTCATAGCTGATGGTCGGATCCATCGCCGCATCCAGCAACTCGCCGACCGTACCACCGGTGGTGCTGAGCGAGGCGAACTCGAGCTTGGGAGTGGTGAGGAAGTCGAACCACCACCACGGACGCGGGATCGCGTTGATGATGGTTCCCAGCGTCAGCTGCGGCGGGATGCTGAAGCCGTTGCGCTTGTCGCGCAGGCGGGCGCCGGCGACCGGGGTGTCGACCGTGAACTGCAACGTGTCGAATCCGGCCGCGGCGGCGCGACGCGTGAGCTCGTACGAGATCTCTCGGTCGCGCATCACGTACAGCTGGAACCAGTTGCGCCCGGTGGGGTTGGCCGCCTTGACGCCCTCGATCGAGGTGGTGCCGAGCGTGGAGAGGGTGAAGGGGATGCCCGCGGCTGCGGCGGCGCCTGCTCCGGCGACCTCACCCTCGGTCTGCATCAGCCGCGTGAAACCGGTCGGTGCGATACCGAACGGCAGGGCCGACGGACCGCCGAGGATGTCGACGCTGGTGTCGACATCGGGCGCGGGGCGGAGGATGCCGGGGTGGAACTCCACGTCCTGGAACGCCTGGCGAGCGCGTGTCAACGAGAGCTCGCCCTCGGCCGCGCCATCCGTGTAGTCGAACGCGGCCTTGGGCGTACGGCGCTTCGCGATCGTGCGGAGGTCGTCGATCGTGAGGGCACCGTCCAGACGACGTTTGCGTCCGTTCAGCTCGGGCTTCTTGAACTTCATCAGATCGAGGAGTTCTGCGGGATTGGGAACCTGGCGCTGGACCATGGTGTTCCTCTCAGTCGTGGTTCGCGATATCGGGCCCCGAGGCAGGCTCAGGGGGTGTTCGGATGGATCAGGGTGCCGCCGGCGAACGGCGCGGGCCGAGTGCTTTCTCGTAGTAGCCGGTGATGTGGGTGCGCACGAGAGCACGTGCCGCGTCACCGTCACCCGCATCGATGGCGGCGACGAGCGCATGATGCTCGGCGCGCAGGTGGGATGCCATGGCCGTCCAGTCCGGGATCGAGGCGGCACCGGCCTGCACGTAGGACTCGATCGAGGAACGCAGCCCCGCCATCATCGCCGCGATCACCGTGTTGCCGCTGGACTCGGCGAGCGAGAGGTGCAGTTGCGCATCGAGGGCCAGGAACTCCCCCGGTGTCAGGTCGGGCTCCTCCATTGCCGCGAGCAGCTGATGCGCACGCGTCGTGTCACGCTCGTCGGCGGCGGCCAGTGCGGCGACCACGGCATCCTCCAGCACGAGGCGGGTCTCGACCACATCGTGCAGCGGGAAGCCCTGCGCGGCGACCTGAAGGCGCAGCAGCGCCGACATCCCGCCGGTGGGCGTCGCGATCACGATCGCACCCGACTGCGGCCCTGAGCCGGTGGCGGTGCGGATCAGTCCCATGACCTCGAGCACCCGGAACGCCTCGCGGACGCTCGATCGCCCTAAGCCGAGTTCGGTGGCGAGGTCGCGTTCCGAGGCCAGGCGGTCCCCCGGGCCGAGACGGCCGTCGAGAAGGTCGCTCTCGATGCGCTCGAGAACGAGTCGCCATGCACGCGCCGGCTGCTCCGCCATCTCGCCTCCTGTGGTCAGACCACAGAGTATCGCGTGTGGTCTGACCACGCAAACAGGGCGTGCGTTTCTCCACCGCGGACGCAGCTCAGGAAGAACACGAGAAAACGGCGCGCGGGCGTCGTTTTCTCCGTGCGGGCCGAACATCTTCCTGAGTTGTGCACGTGCGCGGGGCGACACCGGCTGATCGAACGAGCTACCGGAGAGGGCAGCGGGCGGCGGGCTCAGCCCAGGCGTCCGCCGGACTCCTGGAGGTAGCAGGTGCCGCAGAGCGACTCGTAGGTCGTCAGCTCGGGAGCCGCGGAGCCGTCGGCCCCCTCGTCGATCGCGACCTGGTCGCCGTCGAAGACGAACCGCCCGCCGACCACCCGGCCGTTGAAGACCGCCTTGCGACCACAGCGGCAGATCGTCTTGAGCTCCTCCAGGGAATGCGCGATCGCGAGAAGGCGGGCCGACCCGGGGAAGGCGTGCGTGCGGAAGTCGTTGCGGATGCCGTACGCCATCACCGGGATGCCGTCTTCGACCGCGATACGGAACAGGTCATCCACCTGCTCGGGGGTGAGGAACTGCGCCTCGTCGATGAGCAGACAGGCCACGTCGACCGGCCCACTGGGCAGGAGCTCGTCTTCCGCAGAGCGCCGTGCACGCTCTCGGTTGCGCGCGAACAGTTCGCGGGCATCGTCCTCCGGCGCGATCAGGAAGTCGACCGCACGAGTGACACCGAGGCGGCTCGCGATCTCCCCCGCACCCTTGGTGTCGATCGCGGGCTTCGCGAGCAGCACATGCTGCCCGCGCTCCTCGTAGTTGTAGGCGGCCTGGAGCAGTGCGGTGGACTTGCCCGAGTTCATCGCGCCGTAGCGGAAGTAGAGCTTGGCCACGGTCTCTCAGACGTTGATGCCGAGGGTGGCGGCGGTCGCCGCCGTCGACTCCTCCGCGAGCGCGGCGTTCGTGTTCAGCTGCTCGCCGAACGTGGGGATCAGCGCGCGCAGCTCCGACTCCCAGCCGGGGTACTCCTCCGGGAAGCAGGACTTGAGCAGGCTCAGCATGATCGGGACAGCCGTGGATGCTCCGGGCGATGCGCCCAGCAGTCCAGCGATCGAGCCGTCTGACGCGGCGACGACCTCGGTACCGAACTGCAGCACGCCGCCCTTCTTCGGATCCTTCTTCATCACCTGCGCGCGCTGACCGGCATCGATGAGGGTCCAGTCCTCATCCTTCGCGGTGGGCATGAAGGTGCGCAGGCTGTCGACCTTCTTCGCGTGGTTCTTCAGCAGCTCGCCGACCAGGTACGTGATCAGGTCGGGATTCTTGACGGCCACCTGCAACATGGGCAGCAGATTGTGCGTGCGCACCTGCGAGACGATGTCGAGCATCGAACCGTTCTTCAGGAACTTGGGGCTGAACGTCGCGAACGGGCCGAACATGAGCGAAGCCTCGCCGTCGACCACACGCGTGTCGAGGTGCGGCACCGACATGGGCGGAGCGCCGACGGATGCCTGCGAGTAGACCTTCGCCTTGTGCTGCGCGACGACCTGCGGGTTCGTCGTCTTGAGGAACTGGCCGCCGATCGGGAAGACGCCGTACCCCTTGATCTCGGGGATTCCGGCGTTCTGGAGCAGCTTGAGCGCCCAGCCACCCGCGCCGACGAAGACGAAGCGCGCCTTGATCTCGTTGGGCGTGTGGCCGATGCGGTTACGGTACTTGACCAGCCAGGTGCCGTCCTTCTGCTTCTTCAGAGAGCGCACCTCGTGGTTCGTTCGCAGCGTCACGCCCGAGTCGGTGAGGTGGTCGAAGAGCTGATGCGTGAGCGCCCCGAAGTCGACGTCGGTGCCCGCGGGCACGCGCGTCGCGGCGAAGGGTTCGCCCTTGCGGCGCTGCTGCATGAGCAGCGGCGCCCACTTGTTGATGACGCGGGAGTCCTCGCTGTACTCGATGCCGGCGAACAACGGCTGCTTCTTGAGCACCTCATAGCGGGCCTTGAGGTACGCGACATCCTTCTCGCCGCGCACGAACGTCATGTGCGGCGTCGCGTTGATGAACGTCGAGGGCGCGTCGAGCACACCGCGGTCGACGAGGGAAGACCAGAACTGACGGCTCTGCTGGAACTGCTCGTTGATCGAGACGGCCTTGGCCGGGTCCAGCGGACCGTCGCCCTGCGGCATGTAGTTCAGCTCGCAGAGTGCGGCGTGGCCCGTTCCGGCGTTGTTCCAGGGGTTGGAACTCTCCTGAGCCACCTCCGAGAGTCGCTCGAAGGCGACGATCTTCCACTCCGGCTGCAATTCATGCAGCAGAGTACCCAGGGTGGCGCTCATGATGCCACCACCGATCAGGACGACATCGACGGTTTCGGTCACCAGAACAGTCTAGTTCGGAGGCGCGGCGCCCCGGACCATCCGCGGGGTTCGTGACGGGCCTCCGAGCCACCGCATCCAGAGCACAGTTCTGCGGCCAGAGCACAGTTCTGCGGCCCGATCGCCCGATCACGGCCGCAGAAAGTGGGAACGGCCGCAGAAGGTGCGGCCGTTCCCAGATCAGACGGAGACGCCCAGGCGCTCCGCGAGGACCTCGGCGATCTGCACGGCGTTCAGTGCTGCGCCCTTGCGCAGGTTGTCGTTGCTGATGAACAGCACGAGACCCTTGCCCTCAGGGGCGGACTGGTCCGCGCGGATGCGACCCACGTAGCTGGGGTCCTTGCCAGCGGCGTACAGCGGGGTGGGAACCTCTTCGACGACGACACCGGGAGCGACCGAGAGAACCTCGCGCGCCCGCTCGGGGGTGATGTCGCGAGCGAACTCGACGTTGATCGACAGCGAGTGCCCGGTGAAGACCGGGACGCGCACGCAGGTGCCGGCCACGCGCAGTTCGGGCAGCTCGAGGATCTTGCGGCTCTCGTTGCGGAGCTTCTTCTCCTCATCGGTCTCGTTCTGTCCGTCGTCGACGAGGTTGCCGGCGAACGGGATCACGTCGAACGCGATCGGCGCGATGTACTTCTCCGGCTGCGGGAAGTCGACGGACGAGCCGTCGTGCACCAGGCGCAGCGTGTCGCCCTGGGCGAGGACGCCCTCGACCTGCCCCAGGAGCTCCTGGGCACCGGCGAGGCCGGAGCCGGAGACGGCCTGGTAGGTCGACACGATCAGACGCTCGAGTCCGGCTTCGGCATCCAGCACCTTGAGCACCGGCATCGCCGCCATGGTGGTGCAGTTCGGGTTCGCGATGATGCCCTTGGGGCGATCGTCGATCGCGTGCGGGTTGACCTCGCTGACCACGAGCGGAACCTCGGGGTCGTTGCGCCAGGCGCTGGAGTTGTCGACGACGATCGCGCCGGCCGCCGCGAAACGGGGCGCGTAGGCCCGGCTCGCGGTGGCTCCGGCCGAGAACAGGGCGATGTCGATGCCCGCGGCATCCGCCGTCTCGACGTCTTCGACGATGACCGTCGCTCCCCCGAACTCGATCGCCGTGCCCGCGGAACGCGACGAGGAGAACAGGCGCAGCTCCCGGATCGGGAACGCCCTCTCTGCGAGAATCTCGCGCATCACGGTGCCCACCTGGCCGGTGGCGCCAACGATGGCGACGGAGAGTCCTGAGTCGGAGATGCGGGTCATGAGGTTCCTTGGCGTCGTGCGGTGCTGCGTACGAGGCGGAAGGCGCGGCGTCGGGATGCGGATGCTGCGCCTGGCGCCGATGTCAGGGTTCCGGCGAGTCTATCGTGACCCGCGGGACGGCGGATTCAGTGCAGGAGAATACTCCGGCGTAGGTCGATGTGGCGGGGATGCTCCTCCCCCGCCTCGTTCGCCTACCTCCGTGATGGAGGTGGAGGCGGTCAGCGTCCGGTGCCGGCGTGGATCGTGGCGTCGAACTCGCCGTCGAGACCGTAGGCGGTGTGCACGGTGCGTGCGGCCTCGGCGAGATCGTCGCCACGCAGCACGACCGAGATGCGGATCTCGGACGTCGAGATCATCTCGATGTTGATACCCCCGGCCGAGAGGGCCTCGAACAGCACGGCCGAGACACCGGAGTGCGTTCGCATGCCTGCGCCGACCACCGAGAGCTTGCCGATCTGGTCGTCGTGAACGAGGTTCTGGAAACCGACCTCGGTCTGCTCCCCTGCGAGCGCCTTGAGCGCGGCGGCCGCGTCGGCCTTCGGCACCGTGAAGGAGATGTCCGTGCGGCCGGTGGCCGACACGTTCTGCACGATCATGTCGACGTTGGCGCCGGACTTGGCGACGATCTTGAAGATCTCGGCGGCCTTGCCCGGAACGTCGGGCACACCGGCGACGGTGATCTTGGCCTGGCTGAAGTCGGTGGCGACGCCCGCGACGATCGGTTCTTCCATGTCTGCTCCCTCGGCTTCGCGCGGGTTCTTCATGCCCTCGCCCAGAACGTACGTACCCTCGGACGACGAGAACGTCGACCGGGCGTGAATGAGGACGCCATGACGGCGTGCGTATTCGACAGCGCGGATGTAGAGCACCTTCGCGCCGTTGGCGGCGAGCTCCAGCATCTCCTCGCTCGAGATGTGGTCGAGCTTCTGCGCCCGCGGGATCACGCGGGGGTCAGCCGTGAAGATGCCGTCGACGTCGCTGTAGATCTCGCAGACGTCCGCGTCGAGCGCTGCAGCGAGAGCCACGGCCGTCGTATCGGAGCCGCCGCGTCCGAGCGTGGTGATGTCGCGGGTGTCGCGGTTGAAGCCCTGGAAACCGGCGACGATGACGATCGCACCTTCGTCGAGAGCCTCCCGCAGACGCACCGGCGTCACATCGACGATGCGCGCGGCGCCGTGCTGCGAGTCCGTGATCATGCCGGCCTGGCTGCCGGTGAACGAGCGCGCCTCGAAACCCATGGAGTGGATGGCCATGGCCAGCAGCGCCATCGAGATGCGCTCACCGCTGGAGAGCAGCATGTCGAGTTCGCGCGGTGCCGGGATGGGCGCGACCTCGTTCGCGAGGTCGAGAAGCTCATCCGTCGTGTCGCCCATCGCGCTGACGGCGACGACCACGTCGTGGCCGGCACGGCGCGTGTCGACGATGCGCTTGGCGACGCGCTTGATGCTCTCTGCGTTGGCGACGGACGAGCCGCCGTACTTCTGCACGATGAGGGCCACGATCACTCCCTGGGATGTCGGGCGGATCCGCCCACGCTCATTCTACGATCGGCCCATATGCCCCGGTGCGCATGTGACGACGGGCGCGATCACTCGGCTCCGCCTACGGGGCGGGTGGCAGCGGGACGGAGACCGGCGGTGGCGGACGCAGCCTGCCACCCGTGGCGGCGAACCAACAGCCGGCGATGATGAGGGGGAAACCGACGAGCAACCCCGGCGTGAGCGGCTCGGCGAGGACGAGGGCTCCGAGCAGGATCGCCACGACCGGATTGACATAGGTGAACAGCGGAGCACGCACCGGTCCGACCTCGCGGATCAGCGCGAAGAACGCCAGGAAGGCCACAGCGGTGCAGATGACCGCGAGTGCCAGCAGCGCGAAGATCGACGGCAGCGTCGGGACCTCGTGCTGGGTCAACGCACCGATGGGCAGATAGAACACGCCGATCATCAGCAACGAGAGGGTGATGGTGCCCAGCGACGGCACATCGCCGAGCTTGCGTGCGACGATGAACGGCGCGATCGCGTAGAGGACCGCGACGAGCAACACCTCACCGGCCGCGAGCAGGCTCATCTCTCCGCCGAACAGTCCGGGACCGGCGACCACGATCGCGACCCCCAGGAAGCCGACGATCAGCCCGATCGCCCGTGACGGCTTGAGCACCCCGCGATCCCCGCCGCCGAGCGCGATCAGCGCGGCGAACAGCGGAACCGTGGCGACGAGCAGTCCGGTCATGCCGGACGGAAGCGTCATCTCGGCATGTCCGAGCAACAGGAACGGTCCCGCCATCTCGACGGCGCCGAAGGCCAGCACCCAGGGCCAGTGCTTCCACGCGGCGCGCAGAGCGCCGCTGCGGATGGCGAACGGCAAGAGCAGCAGTGCCGCGATGAGGGTGCGGCCCGCGACGATGGCCGCGGGCGAGATCGACTCGACCGCGATGCTGATGAACAGGTAGGGCACGCCCCACAGCAGGGCCATCGCTCCGAACAGCAGCCATCCTCGGCGGGAGAACCCACCGCCGGCGTTCACCGAGTCACCGCGCGCTGAGACGCGACGACGCTGGTCACAGGACGCGCCGGCCTTCGAAGGCGCGCCCCAGAGTGACCTCGTCGGCGTATTCCAGATCGCCTCCCACCGGAAGACCGGATGCGAGACGCGAGACCGTGATCTGCATGGTCGTGAGCAGACGGCTCAGGTAGCTGGCCGTCGCTTCGCCCTCGAGGTTCGGGTTCGTGGCGAGGATGACCTCCTGCACCGTGCCGTCGGCGAGGCGCGTCATCAGCTGGGTGATGCGCAGGTCGTCGGGTCCGACGCCGGCGATCGGGCTGATCGCCCCGCCGAGCACGTGATACAGCCCGCGGAACTCCCGGGTGCGCTCGATCGCCGAGACGTCCTTGGCATCTTCCACGACGCAGATCAGCGTCTGGTTGCGTCGCGGGTCACGGCAGATGGCGCAGCGATCCTGCTCGGACACGTTGCCGCACACGTCGCAGAACTTCACGCGATCGCGGATGTCGCGGAGCAGCTCCGACAGGCGCGCGACATCGAAGGTCGGTGTCTGCAGGATGTGGAACGCGATCCGCTGTGCGGACTTCGGGCCGATGCCCGGAAGACGACCGAACTCGTCGATCAGTTCCTGAACGATGCCGTCGTACATCAGGCGAACCTCGTCGGGGGCTCATAGGGCTCTTCGCGCACGAACGTCGCGCCGAGCACCTGGCGGATCACGGCCTCACCGTAGCGCTGCACTCCGCCCACGGTGGGGGCGCGCTCAGTGACGGTCGGAGTGGGTGCGGAACGGGGCGCCGGCGGCGCGACCGTCCGTGGAGCGGCGCTCTGGGCAACTGTCTGCGCAGGGTTCTGCGCGGAGTTCTGGACAGGACCCCGGGCGGACGGGAGCGGCGCGGACGATGCGCCTCGCGTCGAAGCCCCCTGGCCCTGTGACGGCGCCGGCTCGTACGAGGGATCGTACGGCGGCTCATCGTCGAAGTACGGTACGTCGTCGTCGCCGGGAAGGGGCGGCTCCCCTCTGTCGACACCACCGTCGACAGGGGGCGTCGGTGCGGATGCTTCCGCTTCGACCTCTTCGGGCTCTTCGTCGACCGGCAGCGGCGCCTGGGGGGCACTGAGCGGCGCTCCTCCTGGTTCGCCCGCGGGGATCGGCGCGACCGCCCACTCGGTGACCGCAGGCGCGGAGGAGCCGTGCGACTGCGGACGAGAGGGAGCGGGAGCTGACGACTTCGCGGCCGGCGCGGCTGAGTCCTTCGACGCGGCCGAGTCCCTAGATGGGGCTGAGTCCTTCGACGCGGCTAAGTTCTTCGGAGTCGCAGCGTTGTTCGGAGCCGCACCGTTCGGCGGTGCCGAGGATCCTGCCGGAGCCCCCGACGACCCCGCAGCGGGCAACGGTGCCGGCAGGTACTTCACGCGCACGCCGAGCTCCTGCTCGATCGCGGTACGCAGGTGATCGGAGGTGCCGGCGCCGGGCGTGGTGCCCTTGAACTTGCCGACATCGTGCTGGCTGGCGAACCCGAGCGTGAGCACCTCGGTATCGGTGTCATAGGCCAACGGCTGCACGGTGGTGACGACCAGCCACGACGTGCGGCTGATGGTCTCGAGCCGCGCGAGCACCGCAGGCCAGACCGCCGTGATGCGAGCGAAGGTGACCGGACCGGTCGGCGCGGCGACAGGCTCCGGAACCGGTGCGGCTGCTTCGACCTCGGCAGCCGCCGGGGCGACGACCGGTGCCTCATCAACCGCGGGAGCCGCCGGTGTGGGAGCCGCCGGCGTCGATACCGGTGCATCCGTGGGCTGAGCCGCCGGAGCCGCCGGGGACGGAGCGTGCGTCGCCTGAGCCACAGCAGCCGGCGGGGCAGACTGCGCCTGCGGGAGGCCTGCTGCCGTGGTGCGTGCGGCCGGAGCGGCCGCAGGCGCCGAGGCCACCGCCGGAGCCGAGGCATCCGCAGACGCCGCGGCGAGAACGCGCGCGACCATGAGCTCGAGGTGCAGGCGCGGCGAGGTCGCACCCGACATGTCGTCGAGCGCGGCACTGACGACGTCGGCGGTGCGCGACAGGCGCGCGGCACCGAACCCCTGCGCCTGACCGCGCATGCGCTCGAGCTCGTCGTCGGCGATGCCGCGGAGCACGGCAGATGCACCGCTTCCGACGGCGGCGATCACGATGAGGTCGCGCAGACGCTCGAGCAGATCGTCGACGAAGCGACGCGGATCCTGACCGGTCTGCACCACACGATCGATCGCGGGGAACGCGGCAGCCGCATCTGCGGCCGCCAGCGCGTCGACGATCTCGTCGAGCAGGGCGCCGTGGGTGTAGCCGAGCAGAGCAACGGCGCGCGCGTAGCCCACAGTGACCGTGGGCGAATCGGCGGGGGCGTCGGAACCGGCGATCAGCTGGTCGAGCAGCGACAGCGTGTCACGCGGCGAGCCGCCACCGGCACGGACGACGAGCGGCAGCACACCCTGCTCCACGAGCACGCCCTCTTCGGTGCAGAGCTTCTCGACGTACTCAAGCATCGCCGCAGGCGGCACGAGCCGGAACGGGTAGTGGTGTGTGCGCGAGCGGATGGTGCCCAGGACCTTCTCGGGCTCGGTGGTCGCGAAGATGAACTTCACGTGCTCCGGCGGTTCTTCGACGAGCTTGAGCAGCGCGTTGAACCCCTGCGGGGTGACCATGTGCGCCTCGTCGAGGATGAAGATCTTGTACCGGTCGCGGCTCGGGGCGAAGGTCGCGCGCTCGCGCAGGTCGCGGGCGTCGTCGACACCGTTGTGGCTGGCAGCGTCGATCTCGACCACGTCGAGCGATCCACCGCCCGCGCGAGAGAGCTCCACGCAGCTCGGGCAGGTCCCGCACGGCACGTCGGTCGGCCCTTCCGCGCAGTTCAGGCAGCGCGCGAGGATACGGGCGGAGGTCGTCTTGCCGCAGCCGCGCGGCCCGGAGAACAGATAGGCATGACCGACGCGGTCACCGCGCAGGGCCGTCATCAGTGGATCGGTCACCTGGGACTGCCCGATCATCTCGCCGAACGTCTCGGGGCGGTAGCGGCGGTAGAGGGCTGTGGTCACCTCAACAGCCTACGGCGTGCCACGGACGTTCGGCGGGCTCCGACGTTCACCTCTCAGTCGATGGGCTCGATCACCGGGATCGCGGTCGTGATCACGGGGACGGACGCCGACAGGCGGGTGCCGTCCTCGCGACGGGCGTCTGCGAACTGCCGCAGGGTCGGGCGTCCGGGGATCAGCGGTCCCTGGTCAGCGAGCGGCACGACGACCTCGGCGTCGGCGGTGGCGATGTACGCCTCGCCGCGCACCGTGAACGGCACCGGATCGCCGGAGCGCACCTGCACCCGCAGCTCGTCCTTGGTGATCGTCACCTGCACAGCGGACCCCTGCCACTGCAGCGGGTACGACAGCGACGGCCATCCGGCGGGGAGCCGCGGATCGAAGCTGAGCTCCCCTGCGTAGTCGCGCATGCCGCCGAAGCCGCACACCAGCGCCGTCCACACGCCACCGGCCGATGCCACGTGCACGCCATCCGCCGCGTTGTGGTGCAGGTCGTGCAGGTCGACGAACAGAGACTGCGAGAAGTACTCCAGAGCGAGGTCCTGGTAGCCGACCTCGGCCGCGAGGATCGACTGCACCACGGCAGACAGCGTCGAGTCGCCCGTGGTCAGCGGATCGTAGTAGTCGAAGTCCGCGCGCTTCTCCTCTGGCGAGAAATGGTTGCCCTGCAGGAACAGCGCGAGCACGACATCCGCCTGCTTCAAGACCTGGAAGCGGTAGATCACGAGGGGGTGGAAGTGCAACAGCAGCGGGCGCTGCGAATCGGGCGTGTGCGCCAGGTCCCAGACCTCGCGCTCGAGGAAGAGCGAGTCCTGCGGGTGGATTCCGAGGGCTTCGCTGTAGGGGATAAACATGGCCTCGGCCGCGCGCTCCCATGCGTCGGCTTCGCCCTCGCCGAGCCCCGTGCGTTCGACCAGCAGGGCATAGTCCTCGGGGTAGCTCTCGGCGATCTCGCGCACGATACGGCTGGCGTAGCGCAGGTTGTAGCGCGCCATGACGTTCGTGTAGAGGTTGTCGTTCACCACCGTCGTGTACTCGTCCGGGCCGGTCACGCCGTGGATGTGGAAGGTCTGGATGCCGTCATCCGCACCGACCTCCTCGACCAGGCGCGAGCTGCGCCAGAAGCCCAGCGTCGCCCACAGGCGCGCGGTCTCGACCGCGACATCCGCGCCTTCCCTGCGCAGGAACTCCTCGTCGCCCGTGGCACGCACGTACTTGCCCAGCGCGAAGCTGACGTCGGCGTTGATGTGGTACTGCGCGGTGCCGGCGGCGTAGTAGGCCGAGGCCTCCTCGCCGTTGATCGTGCGCCACGGGAACAGGGCGCCGGCCTCGTTGAGCTGCGCGGCGCGACGGCGCGCGGCCGGCAACATGTGCACGCGGGCGCGCAGGGCGTTGCGCGCCCACTGCGGCGACGTGTACGTGAGGAACGGGAGCACGTAGATCTCGGTGTCCCAGAAGTAGTGGCCGCTGTAGCCCGAGCCGGAGACGCCCTTCGCGGGCACACCGGTGCCGTCAGCGCGCGCCGAGGCCTGGGCGAGCTGGAACAGGCACCAGCGTGTGGCCTGCTGCAGGTCGTCGCGACCGCCGATCTGCACGTCGCTGCGCTCCCAGAACGCGGCCAGCCACTCCTGCTGACGCTGGAACTGCGTCTGGACACCCTCGACGATCACGCGGTCCAGCGACCGGCGGCAGCGGTCGACGAGCTCACGCGGCGGCACACCACGCGAGGTGTGATAGCTCACGAGCTTCGTGACGTGGATCGGGACCCCGGCCTTCGCCTGCACCCGGAACACGTTCTTGGCGATGTCGGCTTCGATCAGCGTGCGAGCGTTGTACTCGTTCTCGGTCTCGATGATGTGATCGGCCACGACGGCGACCGTCATCCCGGAATCGGCGACCTGGTACGACAGCGCTGAGCGCAGTCCGTCCTGCCAGTGCTCGGCCGGCTCGAGCACCCTGTCGGCAATCTTCTCGGCCTTGCGCGGGTCGAATCCGGCCGGCTTCTTGGCCGCGGCCGGCGTGCCGGCGTAGACCCCGGCGCCGTCCTGACGGTTCAGCAGCTGGCAGCTGATCGTGACGGGGGCGTCGGAGTTCTCGACGACGACCTCCAGGCGGAGCACCGCGAGGTGGCGCTCCTGGAAGCTCACGATGCGCTCGTCGCGGATGCGCACGCGCTTGCCAGACGGCGTCTCCCAGACCACGATGCGCTCGAGCACACCCGTGCGCATGTCGAGCGTGCGGCGGTACTCGCGCACATCGGCGACGTCGAACGAGATCGGCTCGTCGTCCACGTAGACGCGCATGACCTTCGCATCCGGCGCGTTGACGATGGTCTGGCCGACCTCGGCGAAGCCGTATGCCTGCTCCGCGTGGCGGATCGGCCAGGTCTCGTGCAGTCCGTTGATGAACGTGCCGTGCTCGTGCGCGCCTCGTCCTTCGATGTGGTTGCCGCGCAGGCCGAGGTAGCCGTTGCCGACGGAGAACAGCGTCTCGCCGACGCCCTCCTCCGAATAGCGCGTCTCGACGAGACGCCACGGGTCGACGGGGAAGCGGTCGCGGTCGATCATGCGGTCTCCGTGGTGAGGTTCGGGTTGAGCGGGAGGAAACGGGAGAGATCGTCGACGACGACCGTCGCGCCGGATGCGCGCAGTGCGTCGGCACCGGAGCCACGGTCGACACCGATGACGTCGGCGAACCCGGCCGCGGCAGCGGAGGCCACGCCCGAGGTGGCGTCCTCCACCGCGATGCTGCGCGCAGGGTCGACACCGAGGTTCTCCGCGCCGGCGCGGAACATGTCGGCAGCGGGCTTCGAGGCGAGGTCATCGCGCTCGGCGACGACACCGTCGACGACCACTCGGAAGTAGGAGCGGAGGCCGGCGGCGGCCAGCACCTCTTCGGCGTTCTTCGAGCTCGACACCACTCCGAGCGGCACTCCGGCGTCGTGCAGCCCCTGCACGACGGCGAGCGAGCCCGGGTACGGGGCGATGCCCTCCGCACGCAGCGAGGCGGCGAACGCGGCGTTCTTGCGGTTGCCGATGCCGCAGATCGTCTCGGCCTCCGGCGCATCGTCGACATCACCCCACGGCACCTCGACGTTGCGGCTGTGCAGCAGGCTGGCGACGCCGTCGTAGCGCTTCTTGCCATCGACGTAGTCGTAGTAGTCGGCATCCGAGTAGGCGGGCGTGATCCCCCACTGCGCGAACACCTGATCGAACACGACCTTCCAGGCGCGCATGTGCACCTCGGCGGTCGGGGTGAGCACGCCGTCGAGGTCGAACAGCACGCCATCCGCGGCGAGCAGATCGGGAAGGGCTTCGGGCACAGGAGCCTCCAGGAGAAGGGGCGAAAGGTCGGCACCTCTCCGTGCCACTGTGCCAGCGTAGTTGCCGAGTGCCGTCGGGGGTAACCCCTCGGATGAGCGGTTGTTCAGAGGAGCTCCGAGGTCTGCCTGGCGATCTGCAGCTCCTCGTTCGTCGGCACGACCAGAACGGTCACGGCAGAGGCATCCGTGCTGATCCGACGGATGCCGCGTTCCCGCTCCTCGTTGCGCGCCGGATCGATCTCGACTCCGGCGAATCCCAGTGTCGCCATGGCCGCCGCCCGTACCCGCGCCGCGTTCTCACCGACACCGGCGGTGAATGAGATGACGTCCACTCCGCCGAGCTGGGCGATGTACGCACCGGCGTAGCCGCGCAGCCGGTGCACGTAGACGTCGAAGGCGAGGGTGGCCGCCTCCTCCCCCGCATCGACGCCGGCGAGGATGTCGCGCATGTCGCTGCGCCCCGCGAGCCCCTGCAGTCCGCTGCGGGTGTTGAGCAGCGCGTCGAGGTCGTTGATCGAGAGTCCGGCCCGGCGCGAGAGGTGCACGAGCGCGGCAGGGTCGAGGTCGCCGGAGCGCGTGCCCATGACGAGGCCCTCGAGCGGGGTGAGCCCCATGGAGGTCTCGACGGAGCGTCCGCCGTCGATCGCGGTGGCCGATGCACCGTTGCCGAGGTGGAACACGATCTGACGTAGCGAGGCGAGGTCTCGACCCAGGTGCGCGGCCGCCGCCTCGCTCACGAACTGGTGGCTCGTGCCGTGGAAACCGTACCGGCGCACGCGGTGATCCTTCGCCAGCTGACTGTCGATCGCATACGTGTAGGCGGCCGGAGGAAGGGTCTGGTGAAAGGCGGTGTCGAAGACCGCGACGTGCGGCACTCCCCGGAACACGGCCTTCGCCGCGAGGATGCCGGAGAGGTTCGCCGGGTTGTGCAGCGGCGCGAGGACCGAGAGCTCTTCGATCTGGCGCTCCACGTCGGCGTCGATCAGGGTCGGTGCGAAGAACCGGGCTCCGCCGTGCACCACGCGATGCCCGACCGCGACAGGCGGGTGCGTGGCCAGTGAGGGACCGTGCTCGGCGAACTGCTCGAGCATGACGGCGAAGGCGGCGTGATGGTCGGCGATCTCGCGCTCGTCGCTGTAGGTGGCGTCGAGCATCGTGGGGACCGCATCCCGGTCGGTCTCCGGACGCACCGTGTGCGCGACGGGGCTGACGGACTGACCGATGCGTTCGATGAGACCGCTCGCCAGCTCGTTCTCCCGTTCGATGTCGATCAGGCTGTACTTCAGCGAAGAGGAACCGCTGTTGATCACCAGGATCGCGCTCATACCGCCCCTCCCTGGGCCTGGATCGCGGTGATCGCGACGGTGTTCACGATGTCGTCGACCAGCGCTCCGCGGGAGAGGTCGTTGATCGGCTTGTTCAGCCCCTGCAGCACCGGGCCGATCGCCACGGCACCCGCCGAGCGCTGCACGGCCTTGTAGGTGTTGTTCCCCGTGTTGAGGTCGGGGAACACGAACACGGTCGCGCGCCCTGCGACTGCGGAGTCGGGCAGTTTCGCCTTCGCGACCGCGGCGTCCGCCGCCGCGTCGTACTGGATCGGGCCTTCGACCGGCAGCTCGGGCGCCCGCTCGCGCACGAGGGCGGTGGCCTCGCGCACCTTGTCGACGTCGGCGCCGGAACCGGACTCCCCGGTCGAGTACGACAGCATCGCCACACGCGGGTCGATGCCGAACTGGCGCGCGGTGGCCGCAGAGGAGATCGCGATATCAGCGAGCTGCACGCTGGTTGGATCCGGGATCACGGCGCAGTCGCCGTAGACGAGCACGCGATCGGCGAGCGCCATCAGGAAGACGCTCGAGACGACCTTCACGCCCGGCTTGGTCTTGATGATCTCGAACGAGGGCCGGATCGTGTGCGCGGTGGTGTGCGCGGCCCCGGAGACCATGCCGTCCGCGAGTCCGAGGTGCACCATCATGGTGCCGAAGTACGACACATCGGTCACGGTGTCTGCCGCCTGGGACACCGTGATGCCCTTGTGGGCGCGCAGCCGGGCATACTCCTCGGCGAAGCGCTGCACGAGCTCCGGATCGTGCGGGCTGACGACCTGGGCGCCGGAGATGTCGATCCCCAGCTCGATCGCACGGGCACGGATGGCCCGCTCATCGCCGAGGATCGTGAGATCCGCGACCTCTCGGGCGATCAGGGTGGCCGCGGCGCGCAGGATGCGGTCGTCATCGCCCTCGGGAAGCACGATGCGCCGCCGATCGGCGCGCGCCCGCTCGATCAGACCGTACTCGAACATCAGCGGCGTCACGACCCGCGACTCCGCGAGCCCGAGCTGGGTGGTCAGCGAGGTGTAGTCCACGTGGGTCTGGAAGAGCCCGAGCGCGCGGTCGTAGCGGCCCCGCGAATCCGGGGAGATGCGTCCGCGCGCGCCCATCACCCGCACGGCGGTGTCGTACGTGCCGAGGTCGGTCGCGATGATCGGCACCGTCGACGAGAAGCCGTCGAGCAGCCGCACGATCGGCTCCGGCAGAGGGAATGGTCCGTTCAGGATGATGCCGGCCACGCGGGGGAAGGTGCCGGAGGCATCGGCGAGAAGCGTCGCGAGCAGCACCTCGGTGCGATCGGCGGGGATCACCACGACCGCCTCCTCGGTCAGCCGCGGCAGCACGTTCACCATCGACATTCCCGCCACCACGATCGTCAGGGCCTCACGCCCGAGCCGGTCCGCGTCTCCCTTGATCAGGCGTCCATCCACGGCCGACAGGATGCCGCGGATCGACGGGGCCACCAGCGTGCGGTCCTCCGGGATCGCCCACACCGGGGTCTCCTTCTGCGGACGGATACCCCGGACCGCGGCGATGATGTCGTCCAGCGCCTCAGGGTCGGCACGGTTCACGATGACCGCGAACAGCTCTGCGCGCTCCGCGTCGAGCTCGGCGAGGGCGAGTGCCGCGATCTGACCGACAGCCCCGGCGACGCGCGCCGTGGTGGTACCGAGCTGCTCGGCCTGACGCTGCTGGTCTCGACCGCTGAGCACGAGCAGCACGGGGGCGCCGAGGTTGGCGGCGATGCGGGAGTTGAACCCGAGCTCGGCAGGGCTCGCGACATCCGTGTAGTCGCTGCCGATGATCACGACAGCGTCGCACTGCGCCTCGACGGCTTTGAAACGCGAGACGATCGTCGACAGCGCCGCTTCCGGATCGTGGCGCACATCGTCGTAGGTGACGCCGATGCAGTCCTCGTAGTCGAGGTGCACCCCGTCATGCGCGAGCAGCAGCTCGAGGATCTCGTCGCGCTCGGCGACCGAGCGGGCGATCGGGCGGAAGACCCCGACGCGGGGGCTGACGCGCATCAGCGCATCGAGAACTCCGAGCGCGATCGTGGACTTGCCGGTATGACCTTCGGCCGAGGTGATGTAGATGCTCCGCGCCACCCCTTCAGCTTAGGCGGGTCGCGTGGAGGGCGCGCCGGTCAGCACCCGTGGGAAAGCCCGTCGACCACGGCAGTGGCATCCGCCTCGTAGCGGGAGTAGTAGTCGCGGTCGGTGTTGATCTGCACCCGGTGGATCGCGTGCGACGGCTCCATCTGCTGCCAGTCGGGCAGCCGGACCAGTCGGGTGAAGAACAGGGTGGCCGAGGTCGCCGGGTCCATCCGCTGCTCCACGCTCCCCCACCAGTCCTGCTGTTGGAAGAGCCCGATGCTGCTGGTGCGCGTGCCGTCGGGGTTGGTGAATCCGCTGGTCTCCCAGTCGCCGTAGTCGATGTTGCGCAGGCTGCTCTCGCCCATCGCGGTCATGACGCCCAGGATCTGTCCGTCGCGCCCGAGCCCCAGCGCAGACGCCGTGGTCATGATCGTCGCGGCGTTCTGGAGTTGCTCGCCCTGCCATCCCTCGATCCCCGCTTCGGGGAAGGTGCCGGGGTCGTCGGCGCACACCACGACGGGATCGTGCGCGATGCTCAACGGGACCAGCACCGCGACCCCCACGACCACAGCGACCACGGCGGTCGAGATGAGGATGCGGCGCAGCATCCGCCGCCGACGCAGCCGGATCGCGGCGCGAGCGCGCGCCCCCGGCTTGCGCTTCTTCGCGCGCTTCCGCGGCCGCGCGCGGCTCTTCGCGCGCGGGGCGCTCATCCCGCGCGGTCCCGGAGCGCCGCCTGGCCGGTGCGACGGCCGGTCAGTGCGGCAACGCCTCCGCCGACCGCGCCGAATAGGTGCGCCTGCCACGAGATGCCCTCGCTGACACCGACGACGCCGGCGAGCATGGTTCCGCCGTACAGCACGATCACGACCAGCGCGACGACGGCGTACAGGATGCGGTGCGCGACCTTCGCCGGTGCGAACACCCGCATCACGATGTAGCCGAAGTACCCGAACACGAGACCGGAAGCACCGACCGTGAGGGTACCGGGGGCGTTGAACACCCAGGTGCCGAGACCGCCGATGACGGCGATGACCGCGGTGACCGTCCAGAAGCGGCGAGCGCCTTCCACCGCGACCAGGCAGCCGAGCACGAGGAACGGGAGGGAGTTGGCCAACAGGTGACCCCAGCTCGCGTGCAGCAGCGGTGCGGCGACGATGCCGCCGAGACCCGCGAGGTCCCAGGAGCGCAACCCGAAGCCGGAGAACGAACCCGGCAGGATCGCATCGGCCAGTTGGATGATCCACATCAGGGCGAGCAGGACGACCGGCGAGGCGAAACGGCTCAGCGTGGTCGAGCGCGGGGAATCGGCGGGGCTGGTCACGTCACGATCCTCGCAGTGCCGCCCCGGAGGACGCTGAAAAAGAAAGTGACCCTCCGCGCACCCAGCAGAGCCCGGTTACCCTTGCTGCGTTTCCGCCCTGGGGGAATTGGCCTGGATGCCGCCACGCGGAGAGCCGTCAACCATCCTAACCCGACGATGCCCGATGCTCCGACACCCGGCGTCCTCCCCCGCCGACATGCATCCTCAGGGCAACCTGCCAGAGCAGCGCCCTCTTCACCGGGTTACGATCGAGTAACGCGCACAGAAGCGCCTCACGCGAGAGGGAACGCATGCCCGACAACTCCCCCCTGATCACGGCCGAGCAGTTCGCGGCGCAGACCTCCGCGATCCTCGGCTCCGTGGGCCAGGTGATCGACGGAAAACCGGATGCCGTTCGCAGCGCACTGGTCTGCCTCCTCGCCGAGGGCCACCTGCTGATCGAAGACGTGCCCGGTGTCGGGAAGACGATGCTCGCCCGCGCACTCGCCGCCAGCGTCGACGCCACCGTGCGTCGCATCCAGTTCACGCCCGATCTGCTCCCCGGCGATGTCACCGGCGTCTCGGTGTACAACCCCGTCGACCGGGAGTTCGAGTTCAAGCGCGGCGCCGTGTTCGCGCACATCGTGATCGCCGACGAGATCAACCGCTCCTCACCCAAGACCCAGTCCGCACTCCTGGAGGCGATGGAGGAGGGCCAGGTCACGGTCGACGGCTCCACGCATCCGCTCCCCGACCCGTTCCTGGTCGTCGCGACCCAGAACCCGCTGGAGATGGAGGGCACGTACGCCCTCCCCGAAGCGCAGCGCGACCGCTTCATGATGCGTATCTCGATGGGATATCCGGATGCCGCCGCCGAGGCCCTCATGCTGCGGCAGCGCGATGTCGTGAACCCTCTGAGCGCGGTATCCCCCGTCGCCGACGCGACCTCCATCGCGCAGCTCATCGCCTGGGGACGCGCCGTGCACGTCGCGCCCGCTCTCGAGGAGTACGCGGTCGCTCTCGCCCAGGCCACCCGTTCGGACCCCAACCTCCACCTGGGCGCGAGCCCACGCGCCACCCTGCAGCTCATCAGGGCCGCCAAGGTGTGGGCGGCTCTCGACGGCCGCGACTATGTGATCCCCGACGATCTGACCGCCCTGCTGATCCCCGTGTTCGCGCATCGTCTGCTGCCCGCGCGCGGAGCTCATCGTGCCGGCGCGCAGCCGATCGAGGCAGCGCTGACCCAGATCGTCGAACGCGTGCGGGTTCCCGTCGCCACCCGTTCCTGATCGAGCGACCATGGGACGCCGTCGAGCACTGACCATCCGCGGGGCGGGTGCACTGGTGGCTGCACTGGGCTGCATCATCGTCGCGAACCTGGTGGGCGCGCCCATCCTCATCTACCTCGGCGTGCTCCTGGCCCTGGTGACGGGATTCTCGCTGATCGTGGTGCATGCGCCGCGGCGCACCGGGACGATCTCGCGACAGGTCTCGACGGACCTGCTGACGGTCTCCGAGACGTCCAGGGTCACTCTGCGCTTCGCCCTCCGCTCCATCCGCGTCCCCCACGGGCTCTGGCACGACGTGCTGCCGGATGCGGTGTCCGGCGATTCCAGCGGCGAGTATCCGCCGGAGTCCGGCCAGCTCAGCTATCTGATCACCGGTATCCGGCGCGGCGTCTGGCCGATCGGACCGCTCCTGCTGCGCACGGTCGACCCCTTCGGCCTTGCCCAGAGGGAGCAGGCGTTCGGCGAGCACCGCACCGTGACGGTCGTGCCGGAGGTCATCGCCCTCGCGCCGCTCTCCGTGAAGGTCGGCGCCGCGGGCGGAACGGCCCAGACGTCCTCGAGCCGTCTGGGGCAGGGCAGTGACAACCTCTCGCCCCGGCGCTACATCCCCGGCGACTCGATGCGACGCATCCACTGGCGGGCCACGGCTCACCGCGGGCAGTTGATGGTGCGTCAGGAGGAGGAGGAGTCCAGTCCGGACGCGCTCGTCGTGCTGGATCGCAGCAGCGCCCGCTGGGGCACCCCCGGCGAGGATGCGGACGCCGCCTTCGAAGCGGCCGTCTCCCTCTGCGCCTCGTCGGCGATCCACCTGGCCGACGAGGGCTACGGCGTCGACGTGATCGACAGTGCCGGCCTCTCCCTCGGCACGCTGCGCGGACACGAGGACGACCGCGACGGGCTGCTGGTCGCCTTGGCAATGGTCTCGCCGCGCGGCGAGTCCCGCGATCTGACGACGCTGATCGGTGGCACGCCGCCCGGACCGCTCGTCTACATCACCGGCCGCATCGACGGGGAGGATGCCGCTCTGCTCCGCCCATCGGGCGCGGCAGCAGCGCTGCTGTTCAGCACGGACCCGCTCGCGGGCGCGAGTGCCGCGGCGGCGCAGCACGGCTGGACGGTGACGACTCTCGGCGGCGACGTCGCGGAGGCCTGGGAAGACGCCCTGCCCGCGCGGATCGGAGTCGGCGATGTTCCGCGCTGAGGACGGCCGGACCGGACGCGCGGCACCGGCACGCCCCGCGCCCACCTGGCATCGCGAGCACGAGGACGAGCACGGGGTGCTGGTACCGGCCGTCCTCGCCGCGGTGGCCGGGCTCGTCGCGATGTGGCCGTACACGTCGGTCATCGAACCGGGAGCCTGGTCGTTCACCGTCGTGGCCGTGATCATCATGGTCGGCGTCACCGGGGCGCTCATGCGCACCTGGATGCGTCGGCGCAGCGAGTGGATTCGCGACCTGACGACCTTCGCCGTGCAGATCGCGGTCGCCGTCGCAGTCCTGATCCGGCTCGTCGCCGGCGACTCCGCCGCGCTCGGGATCATCCCGACCTCCACGACGTTCTCCGTGTTCCGCACCCTCGCCGCGGCGGCCTGGGAGGAGATCGCCTACGGATCGGCCCCTCTCGCGGCGACCGCTGGACTCGCCGCCGTGCTCGGCGCGGGCTTCGCCCTGGTCGCGATCCTGCTCGACCACCTCGTCTCCCACCGGTCGGCGATCCTCGCGATCGTGCTCACCGGAGTGCTCGGGGCCGTGCCGATGATCGTGACGCTGGGCGACACGAACGTCGTCTGGTTCGTCCTCCTCGGCATCTTCGCCCTCGTGCTGCTGCGCTTCACCGCACGCCGCCATCCGCTCGCGCCACGCCGATCCTCGACCTCGCTCGCCGCGGGCGTGGGGGTCGCCGCGCTGGCGGTGACGATCGTGATCGCCCCCGGACTCCCCGTCGCGGCGAGCCTCGCCGGCACCGGAGCAGGCATCACGGTCGACGCTTCCCTCCGCCTCGGCGACGACCTGCGTCAGCCCAACCCCGTCGAGGTGCTGACGGTCGCGACGAAGAACGATGTCGCGCCCTACCTGCGTCTGACCACGCTGTCGCAGTTCAACGGCCGGGTGTGGCAGCCCGACCGTGGAGACCTGAACGCGCAGAGCGAGGGTTTCGGCGAGCCGGAGTGGGGCGAGGACATCGTGACGAAGGACACGACGACCTCGATCCGTGTGCTCCGGATGTCGAGCTCCTGGCTGCCTCTCCCGTACCCTGCGACCGGAGTGCAGGGCCTCGCCGACACCTGGCGGGTGATGCCGGACAACCGCACGCTCGTGTCGCGCAACGGCGATGCCGTCGGCAATGACTACACCGTCGCATCCACCCGCGTCTCACCGACCCTCGAGCAGATCCGCGCGATCGATGCCGCCCCTCCCGTGGTCGACGACGACGAGGACCCGGTCGAGCTGCCGTCCGTCATCGGCGAGCTCGCCGCAGAGGTCACCGAGGACGAGACGACGGACTACGACCGCCTCGTGGCCCTGCAGACCTGGTTCCGCAGCTCCTTCATCTACTCGCTGGAGACCCCGGTCGAAGAGGACTTCGACGGCACGGGTGCCGACGCCGTCGCCCGGTTCCTCGATGTGCGTTCGGGGTACTGCGTGCACTTCGCCGGAGCATTCGCTCTGATGGCCCAGAGCCTCGACATGCAGGCGCGGATCGTGGTCGGGTACCTTCCCGGCTCGCTCACCGACGAGAAGCGGGGCGACGAGTCGATCTTCTCGGTGGAGAGCGATCAGCTGCACTCGTGGCCGGAGGTGCTGTTCCCCGGCGTCGGCTGGATCCCCTTCGAGCCCACCGCCTCGCTCGGCGTTCCGACCGCCTTCGCCGCCGCCGCGACCGCAGGCACGGGGACGGGCGGCGCATCGACGCCCGCGCCGACGACCGCGCCTCAGGCCGAGCAGACGACCGGCCCCGAGGTCGACCGCGCCGATGCCGGCGACAACAGCTCGTCCACCGGCACGTTGCGGCGCCTGGACCCGACCCCGGTCGTGCTGACCGTCGTCGGCGCGCTCGTGCTGCTGCTCCTCCCCGCCCTCGTGCGAGGCACCGAGCGCGGGCTGAGGCTGCGACGCGCACGCCGCGGCGACGCGGGAGCGGCCTGGGCCGAACTGCGCGACACCATGATCGACCTCCGTCTGCCGGTGTCGGACGCCGACACCCCCCGCGTGCGCGGATCGGCGCTGGTGCGCGAGTGCGGCGTCGATCCCGTGGAGATGCGCGCCCTGACGGAGGCCGTCGAGCAGGCGAACTACGCCCGCCCCGGAGCGGACGCCGAAGACCTCTCCGGTCCGCTGCGCAGCGTGCTGGGTTCGATGCACGCGCACAGCGATCGGTTCGCCAGGACCAAGGCGCTGCTCGTGCCGCGGTCGCTGTTCGCGACGCGCGACGTCGACGCAGCGACGGTGGTCTGACGGCGATCAGAGCGCCGCGCCTTCAGGCTCCGGCGTGCTCCGCGCAGTACACCGCGTCGCAGTTCTCGCACACGACGGACTGCACGCGGCAGCTCAGATCGGGGCAGTTCGCGGTGCGTTTGGTTGCGGTCCCGCACCCGACGCATTCTCCGATCACCGCCGCATGGTCGGAGAAATCGACCGATCCGCGCTTGTCGAACACGTAGAGCGACCCGTCCCAATAGCCGTCATCGCCGTACTTCTCGCCGTACCGGACGATGCCGCCTTCCAGTTGGTACACCTCGCCGAACCCTCGAGCGGTCATCAGGCTCGACAGCACCTCGCAGCGGATGCCACCGGTACAGTAGGTCACCACCGGCTTGCCCTTGAGGTCGTCGTACGCACCGGAGTCGAGCAGGCGCACGAAATCACGTGTCGTCTCGGTATCGGGCACGACAGCTCCGCGGAACCGTCCGATCTGCGCCTCCAGGGAGTTGCGGCCGTCGAAGAACACGACGTCGTCGCCTCGCTCGTCCATCAGCGCGTGCAGGTCCTCGGGGCTGAGCCTGGTGCCCCCGCCGACCACTCCGTGCTCATCGACGCGGAGCTCGCCCGGTGCACCGAACGACACGATCTCATCGCGCACCTTGACGCTGAGCTTGGGGAAGTCCAGGCTCCGCCCGTGGGCGTCGACACCGGTCCCTTCGCTCCACTTGATGTCGACATCCGCGAACGGCGTGTAGGAGCGGAACGACCTCGCCCACTTCTTCAGCGCGGGCAGGTCGCCGCCGAGGGTGCCGTTGACGCCGTCCTTCGAGATGAGGAGACGCCCACGCAGCCCGAGCGCTTCGCCGAGGTCACGCTGCCAGAGCCGAATGGCCTCCGGATCCGCGAGCGGGGTGAAGGCGTAGAAGAGGACGATCTTGGGTGTTGCCACCTAGGGATCCTACGTCGAGGAGAACCCTCGCCACTGCCGAGCAAGCGGCGATGCGTCTTCGGGATCCGTGATGATGCCGGACACCTCGTCGAACCCGACGACGGGGAATCGCGACACGGCGCCGATCTTCTCCGCGCTGCCGAGCACGTACACGTCGGCGCTCCGTGCGGCGAGCGCTCGCTTGACCACGGCGTCGTCGAGCACACCGGTGCTGAGCCCGTGGTCCGGGTGGATTCCGGTGACCCCCAGGAAGAACGCGTCCGCGCCGAGGCGTCCGATCGCCTCCAGCGCCAGCGCCCCGCCGGTGACGAGCGAGTGTCTGCTCAGCTCTCCTCCGACGATCAGCACCCGCGCCGGGGAGCTCTCGGCGACCGCAACGGCCACCGCGGGGCTCGGGGTGATCACGGTGAGAGCGGGGTCGTCCGGCAGCATCCGCGCCATGGCGAGCGTCGTCGTGCCCGCGTCGAGGATGATCGTCGACCCCGGGCGGATCAGTGCGACGGCCGCCCTCGCCACGCGCTCCTTGCTGTCGGTCGCGACGGCGCCGCGCTGCGCGACCGGCACGTCGGCGGGCGGCACGGGGAGCGCCCCGCCGTACACCCGCACACAGAGCCCCGCGTCGGCCAGCTCCCGGAGATCCCGGCGGATGGAGTCCTCCGACACCTCGAGGTCAGCGGCGACGTCTTTCGCGACCACACGGCCGTCCCTCGTGAGGAGTTCGAGCAGATGATCCTTGCGCTGCGCACCCAGCATTCATGCTTCTTCCGATTGTTTCACGTTCTTGCACGGTTAACGCTACAGTCTCTGACATGCAGAAGCCACTCTTGATCCTGATCGCCGGCCCCTACCGCTCCGGAACCGACGGCGACCCCGCCGCTATCGCCCGCAATCTCGAACGACTCGAGGCCGCGGCAGCACCCATCCACCGCCTCGGGCACGTCCCCATGATCGGCGAATGGGTCGCTCTCCCCGTGCTTCGCGGTCTCGACGCCGCCGAAGCCGCAGAAGGAGACGTGATGTACGACGTCGCCGCTCGACTGCTGCAGCACTGCGATGGCGTTCTGCGGCTTCCCGGCGCCTCCGCCGGCGCGGACAACGACGTCGCCATCGCCCGCGAGCGCGGTCTCCCCGTGTACTTCTCGATCGACGAGATCCCCGCGGCGAACGCCTGACGCGCCTCTTCCCGCGCGGCGGCGACCGCAGTCGGTCACGGGACCCCCGAACCATCGGATAAGATGAACAGGTTGTTCCCTGGTGACGTGTCCGAGCGGCCGAAGGAGCACGCTTGGAAAGCGTGTGTTGTGCAAGCAACCGCGGGTTCGAATCCCGCCGTCACCGCCAAACACAGAAGAAGGGCCCCGCTCACGCGGGGCCCTTCTTCTGTGTGTCTGGCCGTGTCACCGCAGCCGGGTGTTCATAACTCCGGAACAATCGACGGATTCCGGACCTGGCGTCCCGATTTCGCCCGATTCGAGACGGTTTCTGCGGAGTTATGAACACCGCCCCGAACCCGCAGCATCCCCGAAGAGCCTCAGTCCGCGAAGCGCACGCCGAAGCTCTGTCCGCCTGGGGCCGTCGGCAGCGGCTGCATGCCGAGTCGCTCATAGAACGCGGCAGCGCCGGTGTTGTTCGGGTCCATGCCGAGGTGCAGTCCGGAGACGCCGCGGCGGGTCAGCTCGGCGAAGAGCGTCTCGATCAGGCGACGCCCGAGGCCCTGCCCCTGTGTCTCGGGCAGCAGATCGATGTGGAGGTGCGCGGGGTACTCCCCTGCGTTCGGCTCCTTGCCCGGACCTCGACCATAGGCGTACGCGAGCATCTTCTCCTCGCGCGACGCCGGATCGGCAGGCTGCGGGAAGCGCTGGTGGAACGCCGGCCACCACTCGTCGCGGAACCACTGCTCGAACGCGTCGGTGTCGTCGGTCGCGACGATGTAGCCGATCACGCGCCCGTCGTCGGACTCGACCACCCAGGCCAGATCCGGATGCCGCTGCGCATAGGGCACGGCGAAGAGGTCACCCCAGAGACGATCGTCTGAGAAGATGCCGGTCGCATCTCCCCCCGCATCCGCCGTCTTCACGCACACCTCGTACAGGGCGTCACGGTCGGCGGGACGGTACGGACGGATGCGTGACACAGCGGGCTCCTCGGCAGGGGTCGGAAGCCCTCAGCCTAGCGCCGGTTCGACCGTCTCCCGGCGCTGCAGCACCCACGGGAGCAGCCACGCGCCGAGCACGAGCACGACCCCCGCACCGACCAGCGCGCCGCCCAGTGTGTCGGTCGCCCAGTGCACCGAGAGCACTGTGCGCGACAGCGCCATCACGAGGATCCAGAGTGCTCCGGCGATGGCGATCCAGACGCGCGGGAACACCAGCCAGAGGACCAGCGCGATCGTCGCGGCATTGGCGGTGTGGCCTGACGGGAACGACCCGAAGTCGCTGATCACCAGCATGTCCTCGGGGCGCGCGCGACCGAAGAGCTGCTTGAGCAGCTGCACTGCTCCGGCGCTCGCGGCGAAGCAGATGGCGGCGAACACGGCGGTGCGCCAGCGACGGGCGAGCAGGAACGCGACGATCACGAGCAGCGGCACCACGAAGATCGCGATCCATCCGCCGCCGACCTCGTTGGTGAGGTGGGCCACCGCGAGCATCCAGTCGGCGCGATTCGCGGCGATCGTGGTGTTCCACCACACGTCGAACCCCGGAGGCTCGGTCAGACCGAAGACGACGGCCGCACCGAGGGCGGTGGCCAGCGCCAGGAAACCGGCGCCCCACCAGAGCATCGTCGATCTGTTCATCGTCCTATTCTGGCGGACGACGCCTGTGGACTCAGGGAGTGAGCATCCCCACGGTGCGCGGGCGCACGATCAACCAGAGCGACAGGATGCCGATCGCGGCGCAGCCGACCATCACCGAGGCCATGGTGGTGGCGGTGATCCCGGCATCCTTCGAGATCCAGCCGACCACGGGCGAGATGAGCCCGGCGACACCGAAGTTCGTCGCACCGAGGACGGAGGCCGCGGTTCCCGCCGCCTTGCCGTGGCGGTCGAGCGCCAGCACCTGCACGTTCGGGAACGTGAATCCGCACGCGGTCATGAACACGAACAGCGGCACGACCGTGCCCCACAGTCCGAGGCCCAGCTGGTCCGCGACGACGATCGCGACGGCGGCGATGAGCAGCACCGAGGTCGAGTACGCCATGACCCACTGCGGGCCGAAGCGTGCGGCCAGACGCGAAGCCGTCTGCACGCCGAGCACGACGCCGAGCGAGTTGACGGCGAACAGCAGACCGTACTGCTGCGCGTCCAGCCCGTGCGTCTGCTGGAACAGGAACGGCGAGGCCGACAGGTAGGAGAACAGTCCCGAGAACGTCATCCCTCCGATGATGAGCACACCGATGAAGACCCGATCCGAGAGCACGGAGCGGTAGCGCTGCAGCACCGTCGATCCGCCGCGCTCCTGTCGCCGGGCGACCGGCAGCGTCTCCGGGATGAACAGGATCGTCGAGAGCAGCATCAGCACGCCGTACGCGGCGAGCACCACGAAGATCCCTCGCCACGGCATGAGGGTGAGCAGCCACGACCCGATCAGCGGCGCCACGACCGGCGCCACCCCCGACACCAGCGCGAGGCGGGACAGCATGACCACGAGCCGTCGCCCGCCGAACAGGTCGCGCACGATCGCCATCGCCACGACGCCTCCGGCGGCAGCACCCATCCCCATGAGCACACGGGCGACGCTGAGCAGCTCGAGCGAGGGCGCGAACGCGGCCCCGACGCTGGCGAGTACGTGCACCGCAGTGACGACGATCAGCGGGATGCGGCGTCCGACCTTGTCGCTGAGCGGTCCGACCACGAGCTGACCGATCGCGAAGCCGATCATCGTTCCGGTCAGGGTGAGCTGGATCGCCGCCGCCGTGGTCTGGAAGTCCTCCTCCAGCACCGGGAAGGCGGGAAGGTAGAGGTCGATCGTGAACGGTCCGAGCGCTGTGAGCGCACCGAGCAGCAGGATGTAGAGCACCCGACGCCGGTTCGGGATCGAGTCGCCGGGGTGCAGCATGATCGGCGCCGTCGCCGGGTTGGATCCGAGAGTGCGGATGGCCCCCGTCGCGGTCGACGTGCGGATGCTCCCTGTCGCGGTCGGGATGCTGCCCGTTGGCGCGCGCTCCGGTGAGGGAACCGTCGGCAGGGAGTCGGTGCGGGGGGCGTCGGACACGGAGGTCCTTCCGGAATCGGAGGAGAGGTCGAATCGATTCGACCTGGGCAAGCACCCATGTTACCGCCGCGTCGGCATCCGTCACCCCGTTGCGCGGTCGAAAAAGCACCGCGGGGCCCGCCCGCGAGTGTCTTCTCGACCACGCCACCGGCGGGCCGGTGCGCCCCCGTTCAGCGGGAGAGGCGCGCGAGGCCCTGCTCGAGGTCGGCGATCAGGTCGGAGACATCCTCGATGCCGACCGACAGCCTCACGATGTTCTCCGGCACGGCGAGCTCGGTGCCGCGCACCGAGGCGTGGGTCATGTCCGGCGGGTAGCCGATGAGCGACTCGACGCCACCGAGTGACTCCGCGAGCTGGAACAGCTCCGTGGACTCCGCGAACGCACGGGCGGCATCCGCGCCGGCGGAGAGCCCGAGCGAGAGCATCCCGCCGAATCCACTCATCTGCGATGCCGCGATCTCGTGTCCGGGGTGCGAGGCGAGCCCCGGGTAGAAGACCTGTGCGAACTCCGGCCGCGCTGCCGCCCACTCCGCGATCGCCTGCGCGTTCTCGGAGTGCTGGCGCATGCGCACCGACAGGGTCTTGATGCCACGGGTGGTGAGCCAGGCGTCGAGCGGGGCCGACACGGCACCCACCGCGAACTGCTGGAACTTCACCTGATCGTAGAAGCGGTCGTCGCGGAAGACGACGGCGCCGCCGAGCACGTCGGAGTGCCCGCCGAGGTACTTGGTGGTGGAGTGCACGACCAAGTCGGCACCCAGGGCGAGCGGCTGCTGCAGCGCCGGCGAGGCGAAGGTGTTGTCGACGACCAGGATGACGCCGGCCGCGTGTGCGACCTCGGCGACGGTCGCGATGTCGACGATCTTGAGCAGCGGGTTGCTGGGCGTCTCGAGCCAGATGATCTTCGTCTCGGGGCGCAGCGCGGCGCGGATCTCGTCGAGGTCGCCGAGCTCGACGGTGGTCGTCTCGATGCCCCATGCGGCGTACACCTTCGTGAACAGCCGGTAGGTGCCGCCGTAGACGTCATTGCCGAGCAGCACGTGGTCGCCTGGCTTCAGGATGCCCCGCAGCAGTGCGTCTTCGGCCGACAACCCCGACGCGAACGAGAGAGCGCTCGCACCCCCCTCGAGGGCGGCCAGCTGTGTCTCGAGCGAGGAACGTGTCGGGTTTCCCGAGCGGTTGTACTCGTACCCCTCGCGGAGCCCTCCGATGCCGTCCTGCACGTGCGTGGAGGCCTGGTAGATCGGCGGGATGATCGCGCCGGTCGTCGGGTCGGGGGCTTGGCCCGCGTGGATGGCTCGGGTGGCGAAAGCGTGCTCGGACATGCCCCCAGCCTACGACCGGCCTCCCCCGGGGGTGGCCCCCTGTTACGTCGCGGGTCCGCTCACGGCGATGCGTCGTCAGCGGGACAGATACGCGAGGAGGTCCTGGCGGGTGAGCACCGTATGCGGCTTGCCACCCTCGGTCACCAGCAGTGCATCGGCCTCGGCGAGTGCAGCGCGCGCCTGGGCGATCGAGGCATGGATGCCGATCAGCGGCAACCGCTCACCCGTGTGCGAGCCGACGGCGTCGGTCGGCTTGGCCTCGCCGCGGAACAGCAGATCGAGCAGCCCCTTCTCGTCGACCGTCCCGACGACCTCCCCCATCATGACCGGAGGCTCGGCGCTGAGCACGACGAGCTGCGACACGTCGAACTCGGTCATCATGCCGATGACCTCGAGCACGGTGTCGGTCGGGTGCGCGTGCACCAGGTCGGGGATCCCGTCGCCCTGCCGCGCCGTGCGAGCCGCGACCACATCGGCCACGGTCTCACCCGCCTCGACATCGCTGAAGCCGTAGGAGCGCATCCATCCGTCGTTGAAGATCTTGCTGAGGTACCCGCGTCCGCCGTCGGGCAGCAGCACCACCATGACGGCATCCGCCGGGAGGCCGCGTGCGATACGCAGCGCCCCGACGACCGCCATGCCGCTGGAGCCGCCGACGAGGATGCCCTCCTCGCGCGCCAGGCGACGGGTCATCGCGAAGGACTCAGCATCCCCCACTGCCACGATCTCGTGCGGCACGCTCGGGTCGTAGGTGCCCGGCCAGATGTCCTCGCCGACTCCTTCGACCAGATACGGACGCCCCGTGCCACCGCTGTAGACGCTGCCCTCGGGGTCGATGCCGATGATGCGCACCCTGTCGTCCGACACCTCTCGCAGGTAGCGCCCCGTGCCGGTGATCGTGCCGCCGGTGCCGACCCCCGCGACGAAGTGCGTGACGGCGCCGTCGGTGTCGCGCCAGATCTCGGGTCCCGTCGTCTCGTAGTGGCTGCGGGGGCCGTTCGGATTCTCGTACTGATTCGGCTTGAAAGCGCCGGGAATCTCGCGGGCGAGCCGGTCACTGACGCTGTAGTAGGACTCCGGACTGTCCGCCGGAACGGATGTGGGTGTCACGACGACCTCCGCGCCGTAGGCCCGCAGCACGTCGTTCTTGTCCTCGGCGACCTTGTCCGGTACCACGAAGACGCACTTGTAACCGCGCTGCTGCGCGACGAGCGCGAGACCGACCCCTGTGTTGCCGCTGGTCGGTTCCACGATGGTGCCACCCGGCTTCAGGTGGCCTGCGGCCTCCGCGGCGTCGATGATGCGCGAGGCGATGCGGTCCTTCGCCGAGCCACCGGGGTTCAGGTACTCCAGCTTCACCAGAACCGTGCACGCGACGCCCTCGGTGACGCGGTGGAGCTTCACGAGGGGCGTGTTGCCGACGAGGTCGACGATCGAGTCTGCGTACTTCATGGTCTCAGGGTACGTGCGCGGATGCCGTGACCGGGGCTGTGTTGCGCCCGGTCACGGCATCCGTGTGCGAAGGTTCTCCCGCTCCTGCCGAAGCGTCAGCCCTTCGTCGATCCGGCCAGCAGGCCGCGGACGAAGTATCGCTGGAGTGCGAAGAACACGATCAGCGGAACGATGATCGACACGAAGGCACCGGCCGTGAGCAGATACCAGTCGTTGCCTCGGGTACCGGTGATCTCGGCCAACAGCTTCGTGATCGGCGCCGCGGCCCCGTCGGCGAAGACGAGGGCGACGAGCAGGTCGTTCCAGACCCAGAGGAACTGGAAGATCGCCACCGACGCGATCGCGGGCATCGTCAGCGGCAGCACGACACGGAAGAAGATCTGTCCGCGCGATGCCCCATCGACGCGAGCAGCCTCGATGATCTCACCGGGGATCTCCGACATGAAGTTGTGCAGAAGGTAGATCGCCAGCGGCAGCGCGAACATCGAGTGTGCGATCCACACCTGCGCGTAGCCTTGCGAGGCGTCGAGCGGGAGCGTGACCTGCAGTCCGAAGAGGTTGATCCCTCGGGAGAACGAGCTCAGCAACGGCACGAGGGCCATCTGGATGGGCACGATCTGCAGCGCGAACACGAAGATGAACAGCGCGTTGCGTCCCTTGAAGTCGATCCACGCGAACGCGTAGGCCGCCATCGCGGCGATCATCAACGGGATCACGGTCGCGGGAATCGTGATCGCGATCGAGTTGACGAACGACTCGAGGATCGTCAGCTGCGTCGTTCCCGATTGCAGCACATCGACGTAGTTCTCCAGCGTCACCTCAGGATTGGCGAAGAACTCCCACCATCCGCTGGACTGGATCTGGTCGCGCGGGCGGAACGAAGAGATGAACAGCCCGAGCGTGGGAATCGTCCACAGCACCGCGATCAGGATCGAACCGACGGATGCCCACGGCCGTGACAGCTTCTTGCGCGCACGCCCTGCGGCGCCGTCAAGGCCCCCGCCGGTCGTGATCGCCCGCGTGCTGGTCGCGCCGGTCTGAGTCTTCACCGTGTCGCTCATCAGCGCACCTCCCGCTGCTTCTTGATCTGTCTCGCGTTGTAGATGACGATCGGCAGCACGAGGATGAACAGGATGACCGACAGCGCGGCGCTGCGGCCCGCCTCGAACTTCGAGAACTGCGTGTACATCTCATTGGCGAGAACGGAAGTGCCGTAGTTTCCGGCAGTCATCGTGCGCACGATGTCGAACACCTTCAGCGAGGCGATCGAGATGGTGGTGAGCACCACGATCAGCGCAGGGCGGATCGAGGGGATCGTGACGGCGATGAAGCGCTCCCAAGCGTTCGCTCCATCGAGCTCCGCCGCTTCGAGCAGTTCCTGAGGAACGCCCTTGATGGACGCTGAGAGCACGACCATCGCGAAACCGGTCTGGACCCAGATCAGCACCACGATCAGGAACAGGTTGTTGAACGGCTCGTTGAGCAGCCATTGCTGCGGCTCGCCGCCGAACCACACCAGGATCTGGTTGAGCAGACCGATCTGCTTGAACTCCGGCCCGCGGTACTCGTACATGAAACGCCAGATGATGCTGGCGCCGACGAACGAGATCGCCATCGGCATGAAGACGAGGACCTTGTAGATCTTCTCTCCGCGTGTGCGATCGATGAACACCGCATAGGCGAGACCGACGATCGTCGACACCGTCGGCACGAGCAGCACCCAGATGATCGAGTTGACGACCGAGGTGATGCCGTCGGACTGCGTGAAGATCCACAGGTAGTTGGCGAACCCGACGAAGTCCTTTCCGGACGAGCTCAGGAACGACGCATACATCGTCTGGATCGACGGCAGGATGAGCCCGACGAGCAGCAGGAGCAGTGCCGGTGCCATGAATGCGACCAGCTGGATCAGGTATCCCACACCGTCGCGGGAGCGATAGTCGAGTATGAAGAACAGCGCGCCCACGACGACGGCGACTCCCATGGCCCAGTAGTAGGAGCTGAAGAAGAACATCACGGCGAGCGGAATGAGCAGGCACATCGCCAGCCGCACCCAGGTGTAGATCTTTCCCTTGCGTGGAGCCACATCCACGAGGAGCAGGATGACGGCCACGACCACCGCGAACGCGATGACCACGACGACGGCCTGCAGGATCGGCGGGAGCGTACCGACCCATTGGAAGAATACTGTCGCGTTCACGGAATCCCCTTCATGACGCGTTGCGGATCAGCGGCGCGCACGTCTGTGTGCGCTCCGTGGATAGGAGAAGGAGGGCCGCCCCCTCGCGGGGCGGCCCTCCTCATCCGATCAGCTGGCAGGCCAGCCGGTCTCGATCTGCGTCAGGACCTCATCGGTCGAGGTTCCGTTGACCCAGGCGACCATGCCCTTCCAGAAGGTTCCGGCGCCGACGGCACCGGGCATCAGGTCGGAGGCGTCGAAGCGGAACGTCGTCTCCGGGTCCTGCAGGATCTTGATGGTCTCCTGCAGGATCGGGTCCTTGGCGTTCTCCGGGTCGAGCCCGTTGTTCGCCGAGGTGACGCCGCCGAGGCTGACGCGGCTGTTCGCCCACTCCGGGCTGGACAGGTACGCGAGCACCTTCTGCGTGGCCTCGGAGTCGCTGAACGCACCGACGATCTCGCCACCACCCGTGACGGTGGTCTCGCCCGCGGTCTCACCCGGGAGCATGAAGGCCCAGACATCGCCGTCCTCGGCGATGTTCGTGCCCTCGGGGTAGAAGCCCGAGAGGAACGACGCCTGGTGCGTCAGCGCGCAGTCGCCATTGGCCAGAGCCGGGGCCACGTCGCCGAATGCGGTCGAGTTGATCGAGCGCACGTCGCCGAAGCCGGCGTTGACGTAGTCCGGGTTGAGCAGGATCTCGCCGACGGAGTCGAACGCGGTCTTGATCTGCGGGTCGGTGAAGGGGACCTCGTTGGCGACCCACTGGTCGTAGACCTCGGTGCCCGACTGGCGCAGCACGTAGTCCTCGATCCAGTCCGTTCCCGGCCAGCCGGTAGCGGTGCCGGACTCGAACCCGGCGCACCACGGCGCGGCTCCGCTCGTGCTCTGGATGGTCGCGGTGAGCGTGTTGAGCTCGTCGAGAGTGGTGGGCACCTCGACGCCCCACTCCGCGAACTTCGTCGGGGAGTACCAGATCCACCCCTTGACGTTGGCCATCAGCGGTGCGCCGTAGAAGGTGTCGCCGACGGTGCCGTAGTTCACCCAGTCTTCGGTCCAGTACTCGTTGGCGTTCTTCTCGACCTCTTCCGGCGCGGGCTTGAGGTACTCGCGGTCTGCGAAGTCCTTGAGCAGGCCGGGCTGCGGGAAGATCGCGATGTCCGGCGGGTTCCCACCCTGCGCTCGCGTGCCGAGCTGCGTCTCGAAGTCCTGGCTGCCCTCGTACTTGATGGTGATGCCGTTCTCGTCGGCCCAGTCCGACCAGGACTCCTGGAGGAGCTTCGCCTCGTCGTCGACGATGGTGCCGTAGATGGTCACAGTGGCGTCTTCACCCCCGCCGCCGTCGCCCGGTGCGGCACCGGGAGCACCGCAACCTGCGATCGCGATACCCGCGACCCCCAGCAGAGCGAGCGGCGCGAGCCGCCTGGAACGCTGCGAAAGACCCATGTGAATTCTCCTCTTCGAGTTCACGGCCCCTACCTCGTCCGACGCCACCCCCGGCGTCGTTCGGGAACCGATTCCAGGTAAACCTACTGGCCTTCCACACCCGCGCACAATGGGGAAGTATCACAAGCTCGCAACCTTTCGAGGGATGGCTGCTCCGCAAATGGGAGCGCTCCCGCGTCGATCATGTGGAACCGGTTCCTTTCGGAGCCTGGAACGGCTACCATGACATCCGCGAGCTGCCTTCGGCGCATCGCAGGACGCGCAGGCGTCGCCTGGTCGAGGAGGACCGATGAGCACGATCGCGGACGTCGCCGCGCGAGCAGGCGTGTCTAAGGCGACAGCGAGCCGCGCGCTCAGCGGACGTGGTTACGTGTCGGAGGAGACGCGCCTTCGGGTCGTGGACGCGGCGGACGCACTCGCCTACGTCGCGCACTCCTCTGCGACGAGTCTCGCCACCGGCCGCACGCAGACCGTCGGCATCGTCATGCCGCCCGTCGATCGCTGGTTCTTCGCCGAGCTGCTCGCCGGCATCCAGGAATCGCTGTTCGCGCTGGACTACGACCTCTCGCTCTACGGCGTCCCCGAGGGGTCCGAGACCAGGGAGCGCCTCTTCGAGAGCGTCCTCCCCCGCCGACGCTTCGACGGCATCATCGCCGTGGGCATCCAGCCGAGCGCCCGCGAACTCGAACGGCTGCAGAGAACCGGACGCCCTCTGGTGAGCGTGGGCCCGTACAGCGCTGGTTCCAGCTCGATCTCGATCGATGACACCGCTGCGGCCCGCATCGCGACCGAGCACCTCATCGAACTCGGCCACAGGGACATCGCCTTCGTCGGGGGCTCGACGGATTCCGGCGAGCTGAGCTTCGGCGACGCGAGACGGCTCGACGGGTACCACGGCGCCCTGCATACGGCGGGGCTCTCGGCACACGCGAGGGTCGCCGGCGCGACCCCGACCATGCCGGGCGGATACACGGCAGCGGCCGGGCTGCTGGGCGACCGTCGACGACGCCCGACCGCGATCGTCGGCGTGTGCGATGAAGCCGCAATCGGTGCCGTGATCGCCGCACGACGCCTGGGGATCGCGGTGCCGACCGAGCTCAGCGTGGTCGGCATCGACGACCACGAGCATGCCGAGATGTTCGCCCTCACGACGATCGGGCAGTCGCCCCGCGAACAGGGGCACGAGGCGGTGCGACTGCTGACTCTGCGGATGAAAGAACCCGATGCAGCACTCGAGCATGTCGCGGCGGCATCCGCTCTCGTGGTGCGCAGCTCCACGGCGCCGCCGCGCTGACCGCGAGCATCGGCGCCGGAGACGCACGAAGGCCCCGGGCGAACCCGGGGCCTTCGGTGAAGCGATGAGACGCCGGGCCGATGCGTTGGACGCGTCGACCCGGAGACGATTACTTGAGGGTAACCGTGGCGCCTGCCTCTTCGAGAGCAGCCTTTGCCTTCTCGGCGGCTTCCTTGGTTGCGCCCTCGAGCACAGCCTTCGGAGCACCGTCGACGACAGCCTTGGCCTCGCCGAGGCCGAGCGAGGTGAGCTCGCGGACCGTCTTGATGACCTGGATCTTCTTGTCTCCAGCAGCCTCGAGGACGACGTCGAAGGAATCCTTCTCCTCGACCTCTTCCGCGGCGCCTCCACCTGCGCCGGCAACGGCGACGGGGGCAGCAGCGGTGACCTCGAACTTCTCCTCGAACGCCTTGACGAAGTCGTTGAGCTCGACGAGGGTCAGGCCGGCGAACTGCTCGAGCAGCTCCTCAGTGGTGAGCTTAGCCATGATGTATCTCCTAGATAGATGGGGTTAGTAGACGAGATCGCAGGTCGCTTACGCGGCTTCTGCGGTCTCCAGCTTTTCGCGAAGAGCATCGATGGTGGCCGCAGCCTTGCCCATCGTCGCCTTCATCATGCCCGCAGCCTTCGCCAGCAGAACCTCACGGCTCTCGAGCGCGGCGTACTTGTTGACCTCGTCGGCAGAGAGGGCGTTGCCCTCGAAGATGCCGGCCTTGATCACGAGAAGCGGGTTGGCCTTGGCGAAGTCACGAAGAGCCTTGGCAGTGGCGACGAAGTCACCGTGCACGAAAGCGACAGCCGACGGACCCTTGAGGTCGTCATCCAGCGCAGTGATGCCGGCCTTGTTGGCGGCGATCTTGGTCAGCGTGTTCTTCACCACGGCGTACTCAGCGTCCTGACGGATGCTGTTGCGCAGCTCCTTGAGCTGGGCAACCGTCAGACCGCGGTACTCGGTCAGCAGAACGGCGGACGAGTTCTCGAATGACTTCGTGAGCTCGGCAACCGATGCATCCTTCTGCGCCATGGTCACTCCTTGGTGTGTACGAGGCGCCCCACGGTGGTGAGGCACCAACCCCGACCGCCTGCAAAAGAAAAAGCTCCGGCGCAAGCGCACGGAGCTTCAGAAGTTCGTGACACCTGCGCGGGCCCCTGCGATGCAGAGTTTCAATCTCCGTGCACTTGCGCGCACGACGATGACCAGCGGTCTTCGGTTGTGACCAGAGTACCCCACCCGCTCCCGTCCCCCAAATCAGCGCGCGCTCCTTCTCATCGCCGAGTGCCGCACTCCCCCGAAGCCCTGCTCCCTCCCCGCCTCCGCCGAAGCCCATCACTCTCGTCGAGACCCATCGGCGCCGACGTGTTCGCTGATGGGTCTCGGCAGGAACGGTGGGTCTGGAGTCAGGGGCGGATGCCGAAGGATGCCAAGCGTGCCCCGAGACGTTCTGCGGAGACGATGTGTGACGATTCCCAGCGCACGATGCGCCAGCCGGTGACACCACGAATCGCGTCCTCCCTCCGCTTCTCCGCGAGGAGGATCTCGTCCATTGAACGCCCGCCGCGTCTCGTCGTCGAGGTACTTTCCGAGCCCGTCGAACTCGCCGAACACACGCGCTTTCGGAAACACGAAGTCCGTCCAGTAGTCCTCGCCGTCAGGGCCGACCACGTGAGTCTGCAGTCCGACACCCGTGAAGCCGAGACGGTGCAGTTGCAACCGACTCACGCTCTCTCCAGGCAGCTGGGCCCTGCCATCGGCGAAAGCGATCACTCGCCGAGCGCGACGGATGCCGCGAGTGGATATACCCGCAGCTCGTTCGAGCAGCCTGTCGCGCCACGCGGCCGCACGCGCTTCATCCTGATGTTGCTCGTGCACGGCGAAGCGACGCAGCGCCGCATCTGCGCTGGCGACTGCGGCCTCGGGCGTCATCCGCTGCGCGAGGTCGAGGACGGTGCGCTCCACCGAGGTACAGCGCAGGCCATTCACCTCGACCACGTCGTCGGGCGCGATACGCAATGCATGTCGGGCGGCGCCCGCTCGAGCTCGGCTATGACTGGTGTCTCCGACGAGCGTGTGCACCACGGCCGGCGCCGAACGATAGAGCGGCAGTCCGTGGATGACAGCCGCCGACTCGAAGCAGAAGGGTGGTGCCGCGTAGGACGAGTCGTGGTGCACGGCGACGACCGCCAGAAGATGCCGCCCCTCGTTCCAGAGCCCTTGCCAGGCTGCGGCGTCGACATACCAGCCGCGCCGGATCCGGATCAGCTCGCCGGACGCGACCGCGCCCATCACCTCGCGATCTGTCGATCCGGACTCGCGCAGCTGCGTCCACGAGCGGAGCATCCGCTTCGCATTCTCGATCGTGATGGCTCTCGGCATCCGACCATCCTGACCACACCTGCCGGTAGCTCGCGCGGACAGATGTGCGTCCGGTGGGCAACGGATCCGAAACGCGTGTCGTGCAGTAAGAGTGCGCACGCAGCCGCCTCGCCCAGACCCACCAGCCGCGCCGGAACCCATCGTGCGCGACGTCGCCGGCGATGGGCCCGGGCAGGCGTGATGGGTCTGGGCGAGACGCGGATGCACTCGGCGACACAGCAAGCCGGAGCCGGGCGGGATGCGGGGAAGGCGGCGTGTGGGGGGAGCGAGGTCCGTGGGCGGAGTTAGGCTCGAGGAGTGAATCAGGACCTCGCCGCACGCATCGTCGCGGACTCCCGCGACCGGGTGGCGTGGCTGCGAGCACGGTCCCGAGGCATCACCGCGACCGACGTCGCCGGACTCACCAGTGAGCGTTCCATCGCACGCGCTGCCGATGCCAAGCTCGGCGGAGGCCCCCGGTTCGGCGGCAACGCCTACACCGACCACGGTCGGCGCCGCGAGCCCGAGATCGCCGCGTGGGTGGCCGCGACCCATGGCATCCTCCCCTCATCGGCGCTGTTCCGCGCCGAGGTCGAGCACCGTCACCTCGCCACTCCCGACGGCATCGCTGTCGATGCCGACGGCCGGGTCAAGCTCGCCGAGATCAAGACGACGAACAAGGCGTTCCGCGGCATCCCTCGCACCTACCTTCGCCAGATCTGGTGGCAGCAGCACGTGCTCGGCGCCGAGCGCACCCTGTTCGTCTGGGAGGAGCACGTCGACTTCGCCCCGATCCACGACGAGCCCCGCTGCGTGTGGATCGACCGCGACGACAAGGAGATCGCGAAGCTGGTCGGCCTCGCGACCGACCTCATCGACGAGCTCTACCGCCGCACCACCGGGCAGCAGCCGCCGTCCTCGCGGATCGCGGATGCCACAACTGCCGCGGCCGCGAGTCGGCGCGAGCACCTGCGCGAGCGCGACGCGTTCCGCGCCCTGGCTCTGGCCGACTGACGCCGAGCGTCTGCGGGCGGGCACCCGCGATAAACCGCTACGCAGCGGCGAACGTGCATGTCGTCGCCCCACCCGCGAGAAGAGCGGCGTACGTCACGGTGATCTTCACCTTGGTCGGCGACCGCCACGTGACACCTCCGGCCGTGACCCACGACGTGCCGAAGTAGATGACGTACTGCCCGCCGCCGAGCAGGAACCCCAAGCCACCCAGGAGCCCGTCGAGCACACCCTTGCTCACCGCGGTGGTGTACACCCCCGCAGTCGCCGTCCCCGGCGCGACGATCGACCCTCCCGAGCCATCGGCCGCTGCGGTGAGGTACACGTTGAGCGCGGTCGTGGCCGGGTAGCCGGTCGGCGTGGTGGGCCAGCGCCACTTGATGGTCAACGCGGTTCCGCCGAGGAGCGTGCTCAGAGGGTTCGGACAGGTCAGCCCGCCCGGCAACGGCTCGACCGCCGGCGGCAGCAGCGCCAAAGCGGTGACCGTCGCCCCGGCGTACTCGACATCGGTGAAGGCCGCCTCGGTGTCCTGTACGGGCGGTGCCACGACGAGGCCGAGCAACAGCGCCAACCCGGCAGCACCGGCGAGCATCCGACGCCCCGTACCCCGCGTCATCGGGCATCCTCCTTCTCGCGCGGCGCGCGCCGGCGACGGTCGAGGAGCAGCACGACACCGGTGGCCACGAGCAGCGCACCGGCACCGAACGCCAACGGCACGATGGGCGAGAGTCCGGTCGTCGCGAGCCCTCCCCCTGGTCCGACCACCGCCGACTCGCCCGCACCGTGCGCGTGCACGCGGATGTCGGTGGTGCCGCCCTCGTCGTGCGTGCTCAGGGTGATGGCGAGCCGGAGGTGCGCGACCTCGGTGTCGGCGATCTCGGCGAGCGCGATCTCGGCGCCGTCACGCGGGATGCTCCACGCCGTGCGCAGCGCGGTCGCGCCGCCGGGGCAGCCGGCGTTCTCCCACTCCCTCATGCAGAGTGTGGCGTCGAGGGTCAGCGGCGCGTCTCCGGCCGCGCTCACCGCGATGCGGACGGTGCCGGGGTCGGGGGCATCCGCACTGATCGCGACGTCCCACTGCACCGGCTCGCCCGGCAGCAGGCGGGATGCCGCCTCCCAATCGGCGACCGACACGAGACGGAGCACCTCGCCCTGGATCACCTGCGTGGTGGGCGCAGCCCATGCTGCGGTCGGCGTGACGAGCCCACTCCCGACGGCGAGCGCGGAGAGCAAGGCGACGGGCCGACTTCTGATCATCATGGGCTGTCGTCGCTTCTCCGGTGCCTCTCGGACCGCTCGGACCGTTCAGACCGTTCCGACCGTTCGGCCCGTTCAGCCCGTTCAGCCCGTTCAGCCCGTTCAGCACGGGGCCAGAACGCCCAGACGACCAGCGCCGTCGCCCCGAGGGTGAGCCCGCCGAGTACGTACGGGTTCCCCATCCCGACGATCACCGTCGCGATGCCGGGGATCGAGAACAGCACGATGCGCACCGACGTCACGGCGTACGGGAACGGATCGTCATCCGCGTTTGCATCTCCACGCATCGTGATGATGCGCTCGTCGGCCGTCGCGCCGGACTCCACGGAGGTGACGCGGTGCGTGATCGGGAGCTCATCCACCCGGTCGACGGTCACGACGTCGCCGATCGCGATGTCGGCCGCCGGGACGCGCTGCACGACGGCGACCGAACCCGCGGGGATCGTGGGCGACATCGAGCCGGTGCGGAACATGATCAGGGTGATCTGCGCGGTGAAGGCGAGCACCACCAGCACGATGCAGACCACCCCTCCCACAGCCGCGAGCCAGAGCAGCACATCGGCGATGACCCGCCCCGGGCGACGACGCGGGACAGACACAGGAGGCGCGTCGATGGGCGCGTCGGTCGAGGCGGACTGCTCCCGCAGACTCCGTCTCGTCGTCGGCATCGTCATCTCGGTCCCCTCGTCCCGTTCGTCTGGAGCATCTCGCTCATGGGGCAGCCGCCGTACCGAGCACCTGCCACGTGAGCGTGGTGCTGGCACCCTGCACGGTGTTGTCAGCCGCTGCCTGGAGTGTCACCGCGATGCAGTAGTTCACGGTGGATCCGCCGTCGGCCGACACCGCCTGGGTTGCGGTGCCGTTCGTGGTGAGCGCGGAGACGTCGGGAACCACCGATGTCCCCGCGGCATAGCTGGTGGAGTTGCAGGCGGTCGCCGCGGGGATCGTCCGCACCCCGTATCGCAGGTAGACGGCGAGTCCGGTGGTCGCCGGCGTCACCGCGTTCCACTGCAGGTTCCCCGCCACCGAGGGATTCGCTGTCTTGACGCTGAACAGCGCATACGTCGTCGCTCCTGGAACCATCAACGACGGGGCTGCGGCGAACGTCAGCGCCGCAGCCGCTCCCGTGGTCGCATGACTGGTGAAGGTCGTTCCGTCAGCCGCACCCACGATGTCGAAGCGCCCGGCGGTGAAGGTCGCGGATCCGTACTCCGAGTCGTTCCAGGCAGCGAGAGTCGCACTCGCGCCGATGCCGAGCACGAGTCCGCCAGCGAGGAGGGCCCGTATGCGGCGGGAGCGGTTGCGCTTCGCCTCCCGCACGTGTCGGCGGGTGTTCATGGTGGGCTCAGTTCGTCGAGGTCGCCGTGAACTTCCACGTCGCCGTCGTGGCGAGGCCTTGCTCCAGGTTCGCATCGGCGGTCACCGCGAAGCACAGCTGCACTGCAGCTCCTGCCGTCGACACGTCTGCTCCTTCGAGAAGCGCGACGGTCGTCGTGCCGGTCTGCACGTCGAGCGTGGCTCCCGTCGCGATCGGCGTGCCGGTCGCGGATGCGGCGTTGCACGTCGCGCCCGGTGCGAGCTGATAGATCGCGTACGAGAGGTGCTCGGAGTTCGAGCTGCCGGCCGCATCCGCGGTGGTCCCATCAGCGACGAGATCAGCGCCGGTGGTCGTCCCCGCAGCGAGACGCACCCAGAAGCCGGCATAGACGGAATCGCCCGGCGCCATGCTGTCGACCACACCGGTCGGAAGAGTGAAGGCGAGAGTGGCCGCGGTGTCGCCGTCATCCACGTTGTGGTCGCTGTAGTTCGCGTTGCCGGTGCTCGACCCCTCGAGGTTGAACGTGCCGGCGGTGAACGTGCCCGTTGCGAACTCGGAGTCGTTCCACGCGGCGAGCACGGCAGCGACGCCGACTCCGAGAACGAGGCCGCCTGCGAGCACCGCGAGCACCTTGCGCTGATTCTGCTTTGTGACCATGGTCAATTCCCCCTCAGGAATCCATCGACCGTGCGAAACGCCTGGGAATGGTCGCCCCTCAGAGACCTGCGTGTACAGCCGTACTCAATACTCGCGAGACAAATCCCAGACGACAAGGCGATTCCGCGCAGGAAGAGCACTCATTGCGCGCAGGAGATCACAACCTCATCACAGAGATGGTTGACGAATATCAACCAGATACGTATGGTTGACGAAGTTCAACTATCTTCCGGGCGCCAGAGCTGTCGCCGCCACACCCTGCGACTCACATGAAAGGTCCCGTATGACCACGGATTCCCCCGTCACGATGACGCATCGCCAGGTGCTCGAGGCCCTCACCGGGCTCCTGCTCGGCATGTTCGTCTCGATGATCGCCACGACGGTGGTCTCGACCTCGATGCCGGTCATCGTGCATGACCTGGGCGGCGACCAGGCCGCCTACACCTGGGTCATCACGGCCACCCTGCTCACCACGGCCATCTCGACGCCGATCTGGGGCAAGCTCGCCGACCTGTTCAACCGCAAGCTGCTGATCCAGCTCGCCATCGTCATCTTCGTCGGGGCCACGGCAGCTGCCGGCTTCGCGCAGGACACGAGCACCCTGATCGCGTTCCGCGCGGTCCAGGGCATCGGCGGCGGTGGCCTCGCGGCCCTCGGCCAGGTCATCATGGCCGACATCATCAGCCCGCGCGAGCGCGGGCGCTACATGGGCCTCTTCGGCGCCGTGATGGCCGTCGCCACTGTCGGCGGACCGCTGCTGGGCGGATGGATCACGGATGCTGCGAACTGGCGCTGGAACTTCTTCGTCGCGCTGCCGTTCGCGATCGCCGCGCTGATCATCCTGCAGAAGACCCTGCACATCAGCACCGAGCGCACCCGCAAGGCCTCGATCGACTACGCCGGGATCGTGCTGCTCTCGACCGCCGTATCCCTGCTGCTCATCTGGATCACCAACGCCGGATCGACCTTCGACTGGTGGGGCATCGAGACCATCCTCATGGTCGGTGGCGCGATCGTCGCGACGATCGTCTTCATCATCGTCGAGATCAAGGTGCGCGAGCCGCTCATCCCGCTCTCGCTGTTCCGCGGGCGCACCTTCACGCTCTCGGTCATCGCCTCGATCTCCATCGGGGTGGCGATGTTCGGCACCTCGGTGTACCTGGCGCAGTACATGCAGCTGTCGCGCGGCGCCTCCCCGACCGAGGCAGGTCTGATGACGCTGCCGATGATGGCCGGGTTGCTGATCTCCTCGATGGTGGTCGGCCAGCTGGTGACCCGCTTCGGCAAGTGGAAGGGGTACCTAATCCTCGGCTCCGTGCTGCTGATCGCCGGTTCCGCGCTGCTGTCGACCCTGCACTACGACACCGACTTCGTGCTCGTCTCGCTGTACATGTTCCTCACCGGCGCCGGCGTCGGCATGACGATGCAGAACCTGGTGCTCATCGTGCAGAACGTGGCGAGGCCGAGCGAGATGGGCGTCGCGAGCTCGGGAGTCACCTTCTTCCGCAGCCTCGGCGGCACCATCGGCGTCTCGGCCATGGGCGCCGTGCTGGCGAACTCGCTCACGTCGCTGTTCGCGGACGGCAAGGAGCGCATCGGGGCGGCGATCGCCGAGCTCGGCGCCAAGGGAGCGGATGTCGCCGCGCAGCTCTCCAGCGGCACGATCCCCGAGGTCCGGCTGCTTCCTGAGCCCGTGCGGTCGATCATCGAGGACTTCTACGCCCAGGCGATCTCGCACGCGTTCCTGATCGGCATCCCGCTCGCGGTGATCAGTCTGGTCGCGATCCTGTTCCTGCCGAACCGTCCGCTCACGACCATGACCACGAGCGAGCGGGCCCGGGCCGATGCGGCGAAGGCCGAATCCGGCACGAGCACTGGAGAGCCCGGCGGCACGGTCGACGAGGCGGCCGATATCGCGATCGCCGACGCCACTGCTCTCTCCGGGGCACCGACCGGAACGATCACGACGGCTCCGAGCGATGACCGCCGCTGAGCACACCACCGACTCCCCCGAGGCGCGGGCCGCTGCGGTCCGCGCCCTCGAGGCGGAGTTCGGTGAGCTGATCACCCACTTCCGCAGGCTCATCATGGAGAACGCCAACCGCGTGAGCCCCGGCATGCTCCCCGGCGCCTACAAGGCACTCACCACGATCGCACGATGCGAGCAGGTGACGGCCTCAGCGCTGGCCGAGCGGATGCTGATGGACAAAGGACAGGTGAGCCGCACGGTCCGCGAGCTGGAAGAACTCGCGCTCATCGAGAGATCACCCGACCCGAGCGACGGCCGCTCGTCACTGCTGCGACTGACCCCGCTCGGCACCGACCGGCTCGCCGCGGCTCGCGCCCCCCAGGAGGGGATGCTGATGAGCACTCTCCACGACTGGAGCCTCACCGACATCGGCAACCTCACCCGCTTGCTGCACGCTCTCGCGTCCGGCGTGACGCCCGAGTAGCGGGGCTAGGGGCGCAGGATCCTGCGCGCCTCCGCGGCCACCTCGGCGGCGATGGTGTCGAGCAGGGCGGAGCGCAGGTTCCACTGCTGCCAGTACAGCGCGGTCCGCACCGACGGGCCTCCGAGTCGCACGAGACCGGCGGAGCCCTGCGGGAACGGCAGCATCCCCCATCCGAGCCCGAGCTCGACCGCGAGCGCATAGTCGTGCGATGCCGGAACGTAGTGGCGCGGCACCTCCTGATGAGCCACGCCCCGCTCGCGCAGCCATTCGTGCTGCAACGTGTCGCGCCGGTCGAAGTCGACGAAGGGCGCCTGTGCCAGGGCATCGGCGGTCGCCCCGTGCGGGAACCAACGGTCGGCGAAGGCGGGTGCAGCGACCGCTTCGTACTCGAGCACGCCGAGCGGGGTGACCGAGCATCCGGCGACCGCCACGCTCTCGCTCGTCACGGCCGCCATCACGGTGCCCGACTCGAGCAGCCGCGCGGTGAAGTTCTGATCGTCGCGGTGCAGGTCGAAGTCGATATCGTGCTGGGCCGACAGCCGTGCGAGCGGGGCGAGGAACCATGTCGCCATCGAATCGGCGTTCACGGCCAGCGGCACGGTGATGCGCCGAGCGCCGTTCTCGTCGTCGAGCCCGACGCCTGCGAGAGCATCGTGCTCCAGGAGCGCGATCTGGCGGGCCAGTCGCACGACGGCTTCTCCCGCCTCCGTCAGCCTCGCCGGCTTGCTGCGCACGATGAGGATGCGGCCGAGCTGCTGCTCGAGCGTCTTGAGCCGCTGACTCACCGCCGAAGGGGTGATGCGCAGCAGGCGGGAGGCCGCGTCGAGCGTGCCTTCGTCAGCGACCGCCGCGACGGTGGCTGCCAGTTCCGGATCGATCCTCACATCAGCGATGCTAATGGTTCTGTAGAAATCCTCGCTGGTGTTGATGATTGCCTCTTTCTACTCTGGAGACATGCTCTCGGTTCTCGCAGGCCTCGGCCTGGGCCTCTCGCTCATCGTCGCCATCGGCGCACAGAATGTCTTCGTGCTCCGACAGGGCATCCGTCGAGAGCACGTGCTCGCGGTCGTCATCATCTGCGCGGTGTCCGACGCGCTGCTGATCATCGCCGGCGTCGCCGGGCTCGGGTACGTGATCTCCACCGCCCCCTGGCTCGTGGTCCTCGCGCGCTGGGCGGGCGCCGTATTCCTGCTGGTCTACGGCGTGCTGGCCGCCCGTCGCGCGTGGACAGGAACCGGCGAGGCTCTGCAGGTCGAGAACGAGGAGGAGCCTGCCACGCAGGCCCCTGGCAGCACACTCACCCGGACGCGCACGCGCACTCCCCTGGCCCCGGTGATCCTCACGGTTCTGGCCCTCACGTGGCTCAACCCGCACGTGTATCTCGACACAGTGCTGATGCTCGGCTCGATCGCCGCGACGCACGGTGAGGACCGCTGGCTGTTTGCTGCAGGAGCGGTGGCCGCGAGCATCCTGTGGTTCACCGCGCTCGGATTCGGTGCGCGCTACCTGGGTCGCTGGCTACGGACGCCGCTGTCGTGGCGCATCCTCGACGCGGTGATCGCGGTCGTGATGATCGCGATCGCCGTGAGCCTGGTGCTGCCTGTCCTGGCCGCGTGAACGCGCTCAGCCGTCGATCTGCGCCATGCGCGCCTGCACCAGTGCCTCGATGGCGCCCTCGGGCAGAGGATGCTCCGGCTGGAACCGGATCGTGCCCTTGTCGAGACCGATCCCCGGGTGGTCCGCCAGGATACCGGCGACCGCCGCGACCGCCGCGGGGCTGAACGGGTAGACCCCGATGTGCTTCTGGGCACGCATCACCGAGAGCAACGGCTTGCCCCGGTAGACCAGGGCCGGCATGCCGTACCCCTTGCCCTGTTCCGCCTCGGGCGCCAGAGCGCTCGCGAGGGCGTACACACGCTGGATGCTGTCACGATCCGCCGGTGCGAGCTCGGCCACGTACTCGTCGATGGTGCCCATCCCGGCATCCTGCCACCTCGGCCGGATGCCGTGCCACCGAGGGCGCGGTCTAGATCCCGTCGAGGGGGCGGAGGAGGCGAGTGAGGAAGCGCTGCGTGCGCTCGTGCTGCGGCGCCGTGAAGACCTGCTCCGGCGTCCCCTGCTCGACCACCACACCGCCGTCCATGAACAGCACGTGGTCGGCGGCCTCGCGGGCGAAGCTCAACTCGTGCGTGACGACCGCCATGGTCCAACCCTCGTCGGCCAGCTCCTTGATGACGACGAGCACGTCGCCCACGAGCTCGGGGTCGAGCGCGCTGGTCGGCTCGTCGAACAGCAGCAGGTCCGGCTTCAGCGCGAGCGCACGGACGATGCCGACGCGCTGCTGCTGGCCGCCGGAGAGCTGGTGCGGACGAGCATCCGCCTTGTCGCTCAAGCCGACGCGTTCGAGCAACGCCAGCGCCTCGGCGACGACCTCGTCCTTCGGGCGGCGCTGCACGCGCCACGGCCCCTCGATCACGTTCTCGAGCACGGTGAAGTGCGGGAAGAGGTTGTGATGCTGGAACACCATCGCCGAGCGGTCGCGCAGGGCGAAGCGGTCCGTCTGCGACGGACGGGTCGCGAAATCGATCTCCGGGCCGCCGTCGACCGAGATCCGGCCGGCATCCGGCGTCTCCAGCCCGTTGAGCGAACGGAGCACGGTGGTCTTCCCCGAACCGCTGGGACCGATGAGCACGACGACCTCGCCGCGATGCAGCGTCAGATCGATGCCGCGCAGCACCTCGTTCGAGCCGAAGCTCTTGTACAGTCCGCGAGCGGTGAGCAGGGGTTCTGCGGGGCTAGTTCGCGACACGGCTGTCCAGCCTCCTCTCCAAGAAGCTCTGGCCGGTCGACAGCACCAGGCAGAACACCCAGTACACCAGCGCCGCCGTCAGGTAGACGACCATGAACTGATAGGTGGATGCCGCGATCTGCTGCGACACCTTGAACAGCTCGGTCACCAGGATCAGCGACGCCAACGAGGTGTCCTTGACGAGCGAGATGAACGTGTTCGACAGGGGCGGCACCGAGACGCGCGCAGCCTGGGGCAGGATGACGCGGGTCAACGTGCGGGTGCGGCCCATCCCGACCGTGTACGCGGCCTCCCACTGCCCCTGCGGGACCGAGATGATCGCGGCGCGGATGACCTCAGCCGCATATCCACCGACGTTCAGCGAGAACGCGATGATCGCGCACGGCCACGGGTCGATCGTGACCCCGATGGACGGGAGCCCGTAGAAGATCACGAACAGCTGCACCAGCAGCGGCGTACCGCGGATGATCGAGATGTAGACGCGCGCGATGCCGGACACGATGGACCGCGTCGAGATGCGCATGAGCGCGACCCCGAGCGCGATCAGGAGGCCCAGCGCGAACGAGCTCAGCGCCAGCGGGATGGTGCCGATCAGCCCACCGAAGGCGATCGGTCCGATCGAGGCGAGGAAGAGCTCCCAGGGCGACATCGGCTACTCGGTGACGTCAGCGCCGAAGTACTTCTCGCTGATCTCGGCCAGGGTGCCGTCCGCGCGCAGCTCCTCGAGAGCGCCATCGACGGCGTCGACCAGGCTCTGCTTGTCCTTGGTGAACACGAAAGCCTGCTTGCCGGCATCCTCGGTCTCAGCGGCGATCTTCAGGCCCGTCGGGCCATCCGTCTTCTCGTAGTCGAGGAAGGTGAGCTTGTCGTTGATGGTCGCATCGACACGGCCCTGGCGGAGCAGCGTGACAGCCTGCGCCCATCCCTCGACGCCCTGGACCTTCGCACCGGACTCCTCGGCGAGGTCGTTCCAGTTGCTGGTCAGCGACTGCGCCGTGGTCTTGCCGTCGAGGTCGGCGAACGAGGTGATCGAGTCGTCATCGTCCGCGACCACGATCACGCCGGGCGACACGGTGTACGGGGCGCTGAAGAGGTACGCGGCTTCACGCTCGTCGTTGATGGTGACCTGGTTCGCGATCACGTCGAAGCGGCCGGCGTCGAGGCCCGCGAAGATCGCGTCCCACTGCGTCTCCTCGAACTTCACCTCGAGGTCGAGTTTGTCAGCGACCGCCTGGATGATCTCGACGTCGAACCCGGTCAGCTCGCCGCTGCCGCCGTCGTCGTGGAAGCTGAACGGGCGGTAGGTGCCCTCGGTCGCGACCGTGAGCGTGCCGTCGGTGACGAGGCCGAAGTCGGACGACGCGGAGCTGTCGCTGCCGCCCGTCGACTCGGGGGCGCTGGTGCCGCTGCAGGCGGTGAGAGCCGCGGCGGTGAGGACGAGAGCCGTGACGGCGATGAAGCGACGAGACATGGGCGGACCCTCCTGGGGTGCAGTGTGCGCGAGTGCTGTGGCGCGCGGTGTCAAAGGAACTCATTCACAGTATGCGTGCCCGGCCGCGACCGCGCATCGCATGACGCCGAGTTTCAGCATCCCCTCCACCGTGAATGCAGAAATGCCCCCGGGCGGACCCGGGGGCATTCCTCTGCGACTGGGTCGCTGCCCTTCGACAGGCTCAGGAACCGCGTCGAAGCGTCAGATGGCGTTGACGTCCAGCGGGATGCCGGGGCCGAACGTGGTCGACACCGCACCCTTCTGGATGTAGCGGCCCTTGGAGCTCGACGGCTTGAGGCGGACGATCTCCTCGAGAGCGGCGTCGATGTTCTCGTTCAGCTGCTCGGTGGTGAAGGAGGCCTTGCCCACGACGAAGTGCACGTTGGCGTGCTTGTCGACGCGGAACTCGATCTTTCCGCCCTTGATCTCCTCGACGGCCTTGGCCGTGTTCGGGGTCACGGTACCGGTCTTCGGGTTCGGCATCAGGCCACGCGGACCCAGGACCTTTCCGAGACGACCGACCTGGCCCATGAGCTCAGGGGTGGAGACGGCCGCGTCGAACGCGGTCCAGCCTGCGGCGACCTTCTCGATGAGCTCGGCGCCGCCGACCTCATCTGCACCTGCGGCGATCGCTGCCTCGGCCGCGGGGCCGGTGGCGAACACGATGACGCGGGCGGTCTTGCCGGTTCCGTGGGGCAGGATGACGGTGCCGCGCACCATCTGGTCTGCCTTGCGGGGATCGACGGCGAGCTTCAGCGCGACCTCGACGGTCGAGTCGAACTTCGCCGAGCCGGTCTCCTTCGCCAGGGCGACAGCCTCAGCGGGAGTGTAGAAACGGTCTGCCTCGATCTTCTCGACGGCAGCCTTGTAAGCCTTGGACTTCGTAGCCATGATTATTCTCCTCAGCCCTCGACCGTGATGCCCATGGAACGGGCGGTGCCGGCGATGATCTTCGAGGCGGCCTCGAGGTCGTTCGCGTTCAGGTCGGCCTGCTTGGTCTCGGCGATCTGACGGACCTGGTCCTTGGTGATCTTCGCGACCTTGACCGTGTGCGGGGTCGCAGAGCCCTTGGCCACGCCTGCGGCCTTCTTGATGAGCTCCGCCGCCGGCGGGGTCTTCAGGACGAAGGTGAAGCTGCGGTCCTCGTAGACGGTGATCTCGACGGGGATGACGTTGCCGCGCTGCGACTCGGTCGCGGCGTTGTACGCCTTGCAGAACTCCATGATGTTGACGCCATGCTGACCGAGCGCGGGGCCGATCGGCGGCGCCGGGTTGGCTGCACCGGCGTTGATCTGAAGCTTGATCAGGCCGGTCACCTTCTTCTTCGGTGCCATTCTCTTTCCTTTCATCGAATCGGATGCCGGAGCATCCGCTTCTCCCACAGATCCGGCATCTCCGGACCGTGGTCGTCTGTGCGCGCGCCGAAGCGGCACACAAACCACGTAAGTCTACCTGATCCCGGCCCACCCGGCGACCCCGCCCAGACCCGGGTGCCCCTGCCATCCCCAGGCCCACGGCACAGATGCACGATCGATGGACGGATGCACACCCGAACGAGCGGATGCGCCGTGCATCCGTCCCCTGATCGTGCAGGTGTACCCGCCCCCACACGCGAGAACGGCCGCCCCGGAAGGGACGGCCGTTCTCGTGAAGTGGGTGTCAGATCATCTTGGTGACCTGGTCGAACGAGAGCTCGACCGGGGTCTCGCGCTCGAACAGGGAGACGAGCACGGTGAGCTTGCCGCTCTCCGGCTTGATCTCGCTGATCGAACCGGGCAGACCCGCGAACGAGCCTTCCTTGATCGTGATGGTCTCGCCGACCTCGAAGTCGACCTCGGCCGGGAGCGGACGGGCCACGGCCACGCCACCCTTCGATGCGATGTTCTTCGCGGTGGGGAGGTCCTTGACCTCGACGAGGGACTTCAGCATGTTGAAGGCCTCTTCGAAACGCAGCGGCGTCGGGTTGTGGGCGTTGCCCACGAAGCCGGTGACACCGGGGGTGTGACGCACGACCGACCAGGTGTCTTCCGTGAGCTCCATGCGCACGAGCACGTAGCCCGGGATGCGCACACGGGTGACCATCTTGCGCTGGCCGTTCTTGATCTCGACGACGTCCTCCATCGGGACCTCGATCTGGTAGATCTCGTCCTCGACCTCGAGCGTCGACTTGCGCTGCTCGATGTTCGCCTTGACCTTGCGCTCGAAACCGGCGTAGGAGTGGATGACGTACCACTTGCCCGGGAGCATGCGGAGGTCCATGCGGAAGGCCTCGTACGGGTCCTCCTCCGCGTCCTCGTCGTCCTCATCGGAGGAGTCCTCGTCGGCCTGCTCGTCATCGGCACCGAGGTCGGGACCGTCGTAGGGGGTGACCTCGTCGGCCGCAGCGGCCTCCTGGTCAGCCGTCTCTTCGGCCACAGCGTCGTTCAGGACCTCAGCGGCTGCCTCAGACTCGGCCGCTTCGTCCAGGTTGAGAGCGTCGTTCACGATCGCGTCCGCCTCCGGGTCTTCGACGACGATGTCGCCATCGGTGTCAGTGTCTTCTTCTTCGCCGTCCACATCCTCGATGTGCAGGGCGACGTGCTCTGCCGCGGTGACCGAGAGTTCCTCTGCGGCGAGGACGTTGCCCTCCTGGGCCTCGTCTTCCTCGCTGGACTGCTCAGCCGCGGTCGCCCAGTCGGCGTCGTCGGAATATCGTTCAGACACGTTTCTTCTTCTCCATAGCTGCGGCGCGAGCCGCGGGCATCATCAGCCGGGGATTCCGAAAACCCAGTGCGTCACGAATGCGAACAGAGTGTCCAAGCCGTAGACGATGCCCATCACGATCAGAACGAAGACGAGCACCACCCCGGTGAACTTGAACAGCTCCTTGCGAGTCGGGGTGACGACCTTGCGGAGCTCGGAGATGACCTGGCGGATGAACAGGGCGATGCCCCCGAAGAACCGGGAGAAGGGGTTGCCCTTCTTCTCGCGGGTGGCGCCAGCCGCGACGACCTCGCCGCGCGGTTCGTCCTGATCCATCCTGAATGTACCTTTCGTGTGTCAGCGTTGCGCTGACGCGCAGGGCGGACAGGAATCGAACCTGCAACCTGCGGTTTTGGAGACCGCTGCTCTGCCAATTGAGCTACCGCCCTAGAGACCGTGTGGACTCGGGGGTGTCCTCTCCACTCTGCCACCGATTCCAGGATCGAGGACCCCAGGCATGGCGAAAGAATGCAGAAAACAACTGCCACATCAGTGTACGGCATCCGTCCGCTGCTGCCGAACCGAAGGCGCACGCGCGTGTTGTTGTTAGGCTCGGCGAGCGGATGCATCAGGAGGGAGCGCCGGTGAGCGCTGAAGTACAGCAGTTCCAGGTGGATCTGCGCGGGGTCGTCGATCTGCTCAGCAGGCACATCTACTCCAGCCCGCGGGTGTACCTGCGGGAACTCCTGCAGAACGCGCGCGACGCCATCACCGCCCGACGCGAGGTCGACGGCGGGGGCGGACGCATCCGGATCACGCCGCTGACCGCCGAGAACGGCGAGTTCGTGCTGCGCGACGACGGCGTCGGGCTCACCGCCTCCGAGGTGGCAGATCTCCTCGCCACCGTGGGCCGCAGCTCCAAGCGCGACATCTTCGATCTGCCCCGCAGCGACTACCTCGGCCAGTTCGGCATCGGGCTGCTGAGCTGCTTCATGGTCGCCGACACCATCGTCATCCGCTCCCGCAGCGCCCGCGGCGGTGCCTCGGTCGAGTGGACGGGCAGCTCCGACGGCACCTTCCAGGTGTCCGAGATCGACGAAGAGCTGCCGATCGGCACCAGCGTGCACCTGGTTCCCCGCTTCGACGCCGACGAGCTGCTCCGCCCCGCCGCAGTGCACGAGCTCGCGAAGACCTTCGGCGAGTTCCTGCCGGTGCGCGTCACGATCGACGCCCCCGGCGATGACATCGAGGTCACCCGCACCCCTCCGTTCCTCGACGTCGCGGACGACATCGACGCCGCGGTGGGCTATGGCCGCACCCTGCTCGGCGCCGGGCCGCTCGACGTCATCGAGCTCAGTGAGCCAGCCACCGGCACCCGAGGCCTGGCGTACGTGCTCCCCTACGCGCCGCCGCCCGGCGCACGGCAGGCGACCCGCATGTACCTCGGACGGATGCTGCTCTCGGAGCGCGTCGACGACGTGCTGCCGGACTGGGCGTTCTTCGTGCGCGCCGTGGTCGACTCGACCGGACTCGCCCCGACCGCCAGCAGGGAGTCCCTGGTCGAGGACGCAGCGCTGGAGCGGGTGCGCGAGCAGCTCGGCGCCGGGATCCGCCGCTGGGTGCTCGAGCTGGGCCTGCGCGAACCGCACCGCCTGGCGCAGTTCGTGGCCATCCACGAGGTGGGGCTCAAGTCGCTCGTGCGCCACGACCCGGAGCTCGCGCAGTTCATCACACGCTGGCTGACCCTCGAGACCACGCACGGCACGATCCGCATCGGCGACCTCGTCGAACGCTACCCGCACGTGCGCTACGCCGCATCGGTCGACGAGTTCCGCCAGGTGGCGGGCATCTCGCCGTCGTCCGAAGTGCTCGTCAACGGCGGCTACCTGTTCGACGCCGACCTGGTGCGGATGCTGCCCGAGCTGTACCCGAACGTCACGATCGAGCAGGTCGACGTCACCGGAGAGCTCGACCGCCTCGACCCTCCCCCTCTCGACGACCGCGACGCCGCCGTCGCCCTCGAGGCCCGTGCCGGCGCGGTGCTCGCCACCGCCGACTGCTCGGTCGTGGTGCGGTCGATCGACCGGCCGGAGCTTTCGGCGCTCTACGTCGCCGACCCCGAGGTGCTGCGCGCGATCGACCGCACGCGCACCAAGGGCATCACCGGCGCACTCTGGGGCGGTGTGCTCGACAAGATCGACCAGAGCCGCTCGCTCGGCCGTGACGACGACCTGCGCGCGCGACTGTGCCTGAACTGGAGCAACCGCGTCGTGCGGGCGCTCGTGCGGGTGCAGGACGACGCCGTGTTCGCCCGCACGCTGCAGCTGCTGTACATCCAGGCCCTGCTCGCGGGGCACCATCCGCTCACCGACGCCGACCGCGGGCTGATGACCACCGCGCTCAGCGATCTCGTCTCGCTCTCGGCCGGCCTCGAAGGGGACACCATCCCGTTCGACGAGGCCCGCTGAGCCACCACGTACCGACCCATCGAAGGGACCCGTCCATGGCACGTCCGAAGAAGCGCTTCCAGCAGCTGCTCGAGGAGATCGACCGCACCCCGTGGGGTCCTGCGGAGCAGGCCCTCGTCAGCGAGGCCGTCGCCCTGGCGCAGGAGATCGGCGACGAGCGTCTCGAGTACGAGGCACGCATGCGGCAGACCGCGTCGGCGAACATGAACGGCGCGACCGACGTCATGCTGAACTCGTTCGCATGGTGTCTCGCACATCACGACGCCGACCCGCAGCGCTTCCCGAGCGACCTCGACTACGGCGGCGCCGACCTGATGTGGCAGTTCAAGTGGATGGCCTCATCGCTGCGCTCCTCCCCCGCGTTCTCGCAGGAGCAGATCGTCGCGGTGCTCGACGACATGGAAACCCACTACCGCACCGCCGGTCTCGGCCTCAGCGGTGTGCTGACGGCCCGATTCGAGGACGCCTGGGATGCCGGACGGATCGCGGATGCCGAGGCGCTGCGCGTACAGCTCGAGGCCACTCCCCGCGACGAGCACAGCCACTGCGACGCGTGCGGCCGCAGCCAGTTCGCGGGCTTCTTCGCCGAGACGGACCGGGATGCCGACGCCATCCGCCTGGTCGAGGAGATGATCGAGGGCGGCTTCTCCTGCGGTGAGGAACCGGAGCACGCCCTGTCGCGCGTGCTGATCCCCTATCTCCGCGCCGGCCGCGGCGAAGAGGCGAAGACCGCGCACCTGCGCAGCTACCGCCTCGCCAAGGACAATCCGGACAACCTGCGCATCGTCGCCAACAACATCGTGTTCGCGGCGCTGACCGGCAACGAGGCGCGTGCGCTGGCGCTGGTCGAGCGGCACATCTCCTGGCTCGCGCATGACGGGCTCAACGTCGACGCGCACTTCGCCGCGCTGGCGGCCTTCGCGTTCGCCCTCGACCGCGTCACGGCGGCGGGCCACGGCGACACCCCGGTGCGCGGAGCGGACGCACCCGCCCTCGAGCCGTTCTTCGGCGCGCACGACGGCGCCTGGACGGCGCAGGAACTCGCGGCGACGGCCTGGGCCACCGCCGAGCGCATCGGTGCGCAATTCGACCAGCGCGACGGCACCGACGGCCACGCACAGGCCCTCGGGCGCATGCGGGCGCTGGCCTCCGAGCAGTACGACGTGCCGATCCGCTCCGACGCCTTCGTGGCGGCACCCGCGGCGGCGACCCCGGTCGACGCCGACGGCTGGTTCGACAGAGCGATGGAACTCGCACAGTACGGCGCCGAGCACGAGACGCTCGAAGCCCTGCCCCGCGCGAGCGGCGTCGCGGACCCGTACAAGCGGGCGCAGCTGCTGTCGATGCGCATCGGCATCCTGGTCGCGCTCGACCGCGCCGCGGAGGCGGCTGAGCTGCTTCCCGAGCGCGTGGCCGCGTTGCGTGAGGCCGGCAAGGACACGCAGGCTGCCCTCGAGGAGCGTCTGGGCCTCGCCACCTTCGGCCTCAACACCCCGGAGACCACGGCGGACCTCGAGGATGCCCTCGCCGACGCCGCGTCGCTGCCCGCCTGGTCGCGCGGCGACCTCGCGATCAGCCGTGCGTCGCTGCATCTGCAGTCCGATGAGGCGGATGCCGCGCTGGACATGGCGGAGCACGCAGCACGCGCCTTCGCGGAGGCCGAGGACACACGCCTGTCGAACACGACCACGCTCGTCGCGATCCACGCCGTGTTGAGCAAGGGCGACATCGAATCGGCCGCATCCCTGCTCGATCGCTTCCTGGCGCAGGACGATCTCAGCATCGGCCACCGCGCCCAGGCCCTGCAGACGCGCGCCCGCGTGCGCGGCGGCTCCGATGCCTATGTGGACGGCGCGACGGATGCCGATGAGGCATGCCGTCTGCTCGCCGGCCTCGGCGCCACCCAGGCCCTCGCCGCAGCCCACCTGCTCGCCGGCGCACTCTGGGAGGACGCCGGTCAGCCGGAGAAGTCCCTCGCGCGGTATCGGGTGACCTCACGACTGGTCGCGCAGGAGGGCGGCGACATCGCCGGAGCCAACTTCCGTCTGGCGCGCGCCATGCTCGCCGTGGGCGACGCCGAAGAGGCCGCGGAGCTGTTCGGCACGGTGCTCGAGCAGGAGGAGCAGGCCGAGGTGCCCGCCGCGTCCCGCGCCATGACGGCGTCGATGCTGGCACGCGCCCTGACCGGTGCGGGCGAGTACGGCCAGGCCGTCGGCGCATTCGGCTACGCGGCGACGCTCTACGGCGAGGCCGAGGAGCACGCCGACCAGGCGATCTCGATGACCGAGCAGGCCAAGATCCTCGCCCGGTTCGACGAGAACGACGACGCCCTCGCGCTGCTGGAGTCGGCGGCCGAGATCGTGCGCCGTGCGCCCGACGCCGTCGGCGCGCACGTCGAGGTGCTGCACAACCTCGGCCAGGTGTACGGCGGACGACAGGACGAGCGCGCGTTCGCCCTGTTCGACGAGGTCACCGCGCTCGCGCAGCAGCATGAGGCGCAGTGGCTGCTCGCCGACGTCACCGACTCCCGGGGTCGGGCGCTCGCCGAGATCGGCCGCATCGACGAAGCGGTCGCCGCCGCACTGACCGCTGCCGACGCGTTCGCAGAGATCGGCGACAGCGGAGCAGCCGGCGGGTCGGAGCTGTTCGCCGCCCGTCTGCTCGCCGGCAACGAGCGTGCGGGTGACGCGGTGGCCGTGTACCGCAGCGCGCTCGAGCACGGTGCCGAGCACCCTCCCCTGCGCCAGGTCGCGGGGCTGGAGCTCGGCGACACGCTCGAGGCGCTCGGTCGTCACGGCGAGGCCGCGGAGGTGCGCGCGCTCATCGAGAGCTGAGCGCGCGCCGGCAGCGGGCTCAGAACAGCGGCGGGCTCAGAACAGCTGGCGCCAGTTCGCTCGGGCGAGATCGAGCAGCTCGTCGCCGCGACCCGACATGACCGTGCGGATGGCGTAGAGCGCGAAGCCCTTCACCTGCGCGGCCTCGATCGCCGGCGGCATCGACAGCTCCTGCCGCTCGGTGACGACGTCGAGCAGGGCGGGGCCGTCATGGGCGAGGACTTCGCGGACGGCATCCGGCAGGTCCTCGCTGCGTTCGACGCGCCGCGCGAAGATGCCCATGGCCTCGGCGATCGCGGCGAAGCTCGGGTTCTTCAGGTCGGTGCCGTACGTCACGAAACCGGCGGCCTTCATCTCCAGCTCGACGAAGTTCAAAGAGGAGTTGTTCACCACGATCGTCTTGACCGGCAGATCGTTCTGCGTCAGGGTGATGAGCTCGCCGAGCATCATCGCGAGCCCTCCGTCGCCGGCCAGAGCGACCACCTGGCGGTCCGGATGCGCGACCTGCGCCCCGATGCCGTGCAGCAGTGCGTTCGCCATCGAGCCGTGGTTGAACGAGCCGACCAGGCGCCGGTGCTCGCTCATCTTCAGGTACCGTGCCGCCCAGACGGTGGGCGAGCCGACATCGGCCGTGAAGATCGCGTCATCCGCCGCCTGCTCGTTGAGCAGCCGCGCGAGGTACTGCGGGTGGATCGGGCGCCCGGCCTTGGTCGGCACCGCGAGGTCGTCGAGCTTCGCCCTGGTCTTGCGGTAGTGGGCGGTGGAGTCGTCGAGGTGCGAACGGTCCTGCCTCTCGGCCAGACGCGGCAGCAGTGCCTCTGCGGTGGCGCGGACGTCGCCGACCAACCCCAGATCCAGTGGATGCCGCTTGCCGAGCTGAGAGCCACGGATGTCGACCTGGATCGTCGTGGCGTGCTCGGGGTAGAACTGCTCGTAGGGGAAGTCGCTGCCCAGCACGAGCAGCGCGTCCGCGGCCTCCATCGCGCGGTATCCCGAGGCGAAGCCGAGCAGCCCCGTCATCCCCACGTCGAAGGGGTTGTCGTACTCGATGAACTCCTTGCCGCGGAGTGCATGCACGATCGGTGCGCCCAGTCGGTCGGCCAACGCGATGACCTCGTCATGCGCTCCTTCGACTCCGGCGCCCGCGAGGATCGTGACCTTCTTGGCCGCGTTCAGCAGCGTCGCCGCCTGCTCGAGCTCGGGGCCGCTCGGCACGATCACCGGACGGGCGCGCTCGATCACCACGGCGCGGTCGTCGGCGATCTCGGCCAGTGCCACGTCGCCGGGGATCACGAGCACAGCGACGCCGCGCTGCTCGATCGCGGCGCGCATTGCGATCTCCAGCAGCCTCGGCATCTGCTTCGGGTCTGCGACGTACTCCACGTAGACGCTGCACTCGCGGAACAGCTCCTGCGGGTGCGTCTCCTGGAAGTATCCGGTGCCGATCTCCGTGGTCGGGATGTGCGCGGCGATCGCGAGCACCGGCACGCGTGAGCGGTTCGCGTCGTAGAGGCCGTTGATCAGATGCAGGTTGCCCGGTCCGCAGGAGCCTGCGACGACCGCGAGCTCGCCGGTGGTGGCGGCATCCGCTGCGGCAGCGAAGGCCGCGGCCTCCTCGTGCCGCACATGGACCCAGCGGATCGTGCCGTCCTTGCGGAGGGCATCCGTGAATCCGTTGAGCGAATCACCGGGAAGGCCGTAGACACGGTCGATCCCGTTGGCGTGCAGAGTCTTGACGATGTTCTCAGCGACATTGGCCATGCTTCGACCCTACGCCCGGCCGGGTCGCAGGGCTCCGCGGCGACCCATGCTCGGGTGAGGGGTCACGACACGCCCTGGGCTGCAGCGGGCGCACGGCGTGTTCTGACCCCTCACGTCACGCGGCGGCGATCAGACGGCGGATGCGACGCACCAGCGCGACCGGATCGTCGAAGTCGCGCCTCGTCACGGTGGTGTAGCGGTAGCCGAGGGACTCCAGCTCAGCCCGCCGGATCTGATCGCGGCTCCACTGGTCGGGGTCCCGGTGGTGGTCGCCGTCGTACTCGATGATCAGTCCGAGGTCGCGGTAGAGCATGTCGACACGGGCGACGAACCGGGGCCCATTCCAGATCTCGACATTGCACTCCGGAGCAGGCAGTCCGGCATCGATGAGGATCAGGCGCAGCATCGACTCCCGTGGCGATTCGGCGCGCTCGTCGGCGAGCTCCAGCGACCGCTCTCGCGCGCGCGAACCACGTCCGCCTCTGAACCGCTCGTGCAAGTCCGTGAGCTCGGCGAGAGATACCAGCGGTCGCCGCCGGCTGATGAGCGCATCCGTCAGCGCGAGCAGGCGCGGCGGGGTCACGGCGCGTGAGACGTCGATCCACGTACGAGCCGGCGATAGCACGGCCACGCCATTCACGAACCGGATGTCGCCGTCGTCGATCGCGAGACGGTGGCCGACCATACCGGCACGTCGCACCCTTGTCTCATGCTGCGGGACACCGATGCGTGGTGCCGCCCAGGCATCCGCTTCGATGACACCCGGCAGCGGAAGCCTCCACACGGCAGCGGCCGTGGTGCCGCAGATGAAGGCATGAGCAGGTACCGCGTCGAACAGCAGCCGTACTCGCTCCGCATCTGTCAGAGCTTCGCGGGACCGCGTCCCGTGGAAGGGACTGCTCAGATCCTTCGCGCGCAGGCGCTGGGGGGCGACGCCGTGCACGAACGCCTCCGAGACCGTGAAGGCGACAGGGAGTTGGGAGGGAAGCGGGGCTGGACGCATCCGCCGATCGTGGCCGCACCCGCATCCGCTGCCTGACCCGTTCCCCAGCACCCGTGCATAACTCGCCGTGACGCCCGCCTGGGCAGACCAGGTGAGGGGTCAAGACACGCCGCAGCCGGGCTCGTGCGTGCGGCGTGTCTTGACTCCTCACCTCAACCCGGTCACGGGGCGCGAAGGCGCGCGCCCCGGCACGTCGTGAGGGGTCAGGACACGCCGCAGGTCCGCGTCCGCAGAGGGCGTGTCTTGACCCCTCACCGAGGCGAAGGCCCGACCGGGTACGCGAAAGCGCCGCCTCCCCGGTCGGGAGGCGGCGCTGGTGCCCCTCGATGCGCGGGTGAGCGCGTGAAGGGGCGCGAAGGCTCAGCCGATGCGGATGAGCTTGCGGTTCACGAACTCGTCGGCGGCCAGGTGGCCGAGCTCGCGCGAGGTGCCGCTGCGCTTCACGCCGCCGAAGGGCAGCTCCGGGCTGTCGGCCAGCACGAGGTTGACGTAGACCATGCCCGCCTCGATCTTGTCGGCCACGCGCTCGGCCTGCTCGGCATCCGTCGTGAAGACGTAGGAGCCGAGGCCGAACGACGTGTCGTTCGCGAGGGCGACGGCCGCATCCTCATCCGCGACGCGGTACACGACGGCTGCGGGGCCGAAGAGCTCCTCGTGGTAGACGTTCATCTCGGGCGTGACGTCGGCGAGCACGGTGGGTGCGAAGAACGCACCGTCACGGGTGCCGCCGGTGAGCAGCGTCGCGCCCTGATCGACGGCCTGGTCGATCTGCTTCTGCAGGTTCTCGGCCGCGGTCTCCGAGGCCACCGGTCCGAGCACGGTGTCGTCGAGGGTGGGGTCGGTCGCCTGCACGGATGCCATCGCCGCCGTGAACTTCTCGACGAAGGAGTCGTAGAGACCGTCGACGATGATGAACCGCTTGGCGCCGTTGCAGGCCTGGCCGTTGTTATCCAGACGTGCGTCGACACCGGCCTGGACCGTGGCGTCGAGATCGTCCGTGGAGAGCACGATGAACGGGTCGGAGCCGCCGAGCTCGAGCGCGACCTTCTTGAGGTGACGACCGGCGATCTCGGCGACCGCCGCTCCCGCACGCTCGGAACCGGTGAGCGAGACGCCCTGCACGCGGGGGTCGGCGATCATCGTGGCGATCTGCTCGTTGGTCGCCAGCACGTTCTGGTAGGCGCCCTTCGGGAATCCGGCATCGTGGTAGATCGCTTCGAGGGCAGTCGACGACTCGGGGCACTGCGGGGCCGGCTTCAGCAGGATCGTGTTACCGACGATGAGGTTCGGGGCTGCGAAACGCACGATCTGGTAGGCCGGGAAGTTCCACGGCATGATGCCGACGAGCGGGCCCAGCGACGAACGGCGGATGATCGCCGTGCCGTCTCCGAGGATCGCGATCGGCTGGTCGGCCATGATGGCCTCCGCCTGGTCGGCGTAGTACTCGGCGATGTCGGCGGCGAAGTCAACCTCCCCCAGGGCCGCCTCGCGCGGCTTGCCCATCTCACGCACGAATACGTCGGCGAGAGCCTCACGGCGCTCGCGGTGCAGCTCGGCGGCGCGACGCAGGAGCGCAGCACGCTCAGCCACGGTCGACGAGCGGGACCACTCGCGGTGCGCCTCGTCGGCGGCCGCGACGGCCTCCTCGATCTGCGCATCCGTGAAGGTGTCGAAGGACGCCAGCGTCTCTCCGGTGGCGGGGTTGATGACGGCGTAGTCGGTCATGTCTCGTCCTCTCTGCAGGCCGGTCAGGAGACCGGGATCAGCGTGTACTTGGTGGACAGGTACTCGTGGATGCCTTCGAAGCCGCCCTCGCGGCCGACGCCGGACTGCTTGACGCCGCCGAAGGGAGCGGCCGCGTTCGACACCACGCCCACGTTGAGACCCATCATGCCGGTCTCGAGCGCGTCGATCATGCGCTGGCCGCGCTGCAGGCTCTCCGTGAACACGTACGACACCAGGCCGTACTCGGTGTCGTTGGCCAGGCGCACGGCCTCTTCCTCGGTCTCGAAGGTCGCGATCGCGAGCACCGGTCCGAAGATCTCCTCACGCAGGATCGCGCTGCCGGCGACCACGTCGGTGAGCACGGTCGGCTCGTAGAAGCTGCCGACGCCGTCGAGCGCCTTTCCTCCGGCGAGCAGCGTGGCGCCCCGGCCCACGGCCTCGTCGACGAGCTCCCCGGCCTTGGCCACGGCGTCGTCGTCGATCAGCGGTCCGATCGCCACACCATCCTCGGTGCCGCGACCGATCTTCATGGCGTCGACGCGCTCGGTGATGCGCTTGGCGAACTCGCCCGCGATGTCCTTGTGCACGATGAAGCGGTTGGCCGCCGTGCACGCCTGCCCGATGTTGCGGAACTTCGCGGCCAGCGCCCCCTCCACTGCCTTGTCGAGATCGGCGTCGTCGAACACCACGAACGGCGCGTTGCCGCCGAGCTCCATCGACACGCGCAGCACGCCCTCGGCGGCCTGCGCGATGAGCTTGCGGCCCACCTCGGTCGAGCCGGTGAAGGAGAGCTTGCGCAGACGCGGGTCGGCGATGATCGGAGCCGACAGCGCGCTCGATCGCGAGGTCTGCACGACGTTCACGACGCCGGCCGGAAGACCCGCCTCCTCCAGCAGCGACACGAAGAACATGGTCGTGAGCGGCGTGAGGGCCGGGGGCTTGATCACCACGGTGCATCCGGCTGCCAGAGCGGGCGCGATCTTGCGCGTGGCCATCGCGAACGGGAAGTTCCACGGGGTGACGAAGAACGACGGTCCGACCGGACGCTGCGACACGACCATGTGGCCAGTGCCTTCAGGGTTGAGCCCGTAGCGGCCGTTGATGCGCACGGCCTCCTCGCTGAACCAGCGGAGGAACTCGCCGCCGTAGCCGACCTCGCCGCGCGCCTCGGCGAGCGGCTTGCCCATCTCCAGCGTCATCAGCAGCGCCAGATCCTCCTTGCGCGCCTGCACCAGGTCGAACGCACGGCGCAGGATGTCGCTGCGCGTGCGCGGCGCCGTGGCCGCCCACGCGTCCTGTGCGGCCACCGCGGCATCGAGCGCACGGATGCCGTCGCCCGGTGTCGCGTCGGCGATCGTGCGGATGACCTCACCGGTCGCCGGATCCTTCACATCGAAGGTGCCGCCGGTCTCGCCATCCGTCCACTCTCCGCCGATGAAGAGGCCGGTGGGGATGCTGTCGAGCAGCGCCTGCTCGGCCGGTGCGATCTGAGTGCTCATGGATTCTCTTTCTGTGGGGAGTGTGGGTCAGCGGCGACGCAGGCTCGGCGGAGCATCCATGCCGAGCGTCTGGCCGCGGAAGAAGGCGGGCCGCTTGATGGCGTTCCAGATCATCACCGCGATACCGACCACGATGATGACCATGCCGAGGATGAACACGATCCCTACGCCGCCGATCTGCGATCCGGATCCGTACCCCGGGTCCATCGAGTCGATGAGGGTCGTGAAGAACAGCACCGCGAGGATGGCGCCTCCCACCAGCGGGAACAGGAACGTGAAGAAGAAGTTGCGCGTCGAGTCGAACCACTGCTTGCGGAAGTACCAGACGCAGGCGAACGCGGTGATCCCGTAGTAGAAGCAGATCATCATGCCGAGCGTGAGGATCGTGTCCCACAGGGTGTCTTCGCTGACCACGCGCATGACGGCGTAGAAGGCGGAGGCGACGATGGCGGACACGATGGTCGCGAAGCCCGGGGTGAAGAACCGGGGGCTGACCTTGGCGAACGACTTCGGGAGTGCGCCGTAGTGGCCCATCGCCAGTAGCGTGCGGGCCGGTCCCACGAAGGTGGACTGCAGCGACGACGCGGAGCTGGTGAGCACGGCGAGCGAGACGAGGAACGCGAGTGGTCCGAGGATCGGACCGGACAGGTGGAAGAACACGTTCTCCTGGATGTCCTCGTTGCCGAGGCCCAGAGCCCCCGTGCCGACGCCCGCGAACATGATCATCGCGACCGCGAGGAGCAGGTACAGCGAGACGATCGTGAGAACGGTCGCCGTGGCAGCACGTCCCGGCGTCTTCTCGGGATCCTTCGTCTCCTCGTTCATGGTCAGGGTGACGTCCCAGCCCCAGAAGATGAAGATCGAGAGCGAGAGTCCGGCAGCGACGGCGCTGAAGGACGAGATCGCGAACGGGTTGAACCAGTTCAGGTCGAACGGCTGGTAGTCGAATCCGTTTCCGTTGACGGCCTGCGTGATCGCGGCGACCGCGAAGAACACCAGGACGAGGATCTGGAAGCTGACCAGCCAGTACTGCAGCTTCTGCGTCGTCTGCATGTCGCGGTAGGAGACCCAGGTGGCACCGAGCATGAACAACAGGCACACGGCGATGTTGATGAACGTGTTGCTCGCGAGATCTGCGATATCGGGGTTCCCCGTGATCTGCGAGATCAGCAAGAAGAGGAACTCGACCGCGATGCCGGCGAGATTGGAGAGGACGAGGATCGTCGCGACGACGAGGCCCCATCCGGCCATCCACCCGATCCACGGACCGAATGCCCGGGTCGCCCAGGTGAAGGAGGTGCCGGAGTCCGGCATGCGGTTGTTGAGCTCGCGGTACCCGAAGGCGACGAGCAGCATCGGGATGAAGCCCACCAGGATGATGGCGGGGATCTGCGGACCCACCGTCGAGGCGGTCGGTCCGACCGCCGCGGTGAACGTGTACGCCGGGGCGATACACGAGATGCCGATCACGATCGCGCCGATCAGGCCGACCGTTCCGGCGCTCAGACCCTTGCTGGAAATGCCTGTGGTCACGGGGTCGGGCTCCGTTGCCCTGTTCGTGCTGCTCATCAGCGGACTCCTGCTTCGGCGCGGGTGCGCGGGACGACGATCATCGGAACGGGCAGTTCGTGCAGCATCTTCGCTGCCGTGGAGCCCAGGAACAGCCGGCGCGGCTGCGCGAGGCGGCTGGAGCCGACAAGGATGACCTCGCCGGGGAGCCAGGAGAGGTTCGAGACGGCATCCTCGACGGTGTCGCCCGGTGCTTCTTCGATCACTGCACCCAGGTCGTGGGGCAACAGCTCCTTGGCGACCGCCAGCACCTCGTGTGCGTGCGTGGTGCCGGCAAGTCGGATGGCGCCGGTGTCGAGCCCCGGAGGCACATCGAACGGCACCAGCGAGACGAGCCGCAGTCCGACACCGCTCTCCGCTGCGATCGATGCCGCCTCGTCGAGCAGGTTCTCGGCGCCGGGACGGGTGCCGACGGCGACCGTGACCCGCGGGATGACGTGGTCGTCCTGCCCCGCCGTACCCGCGGGCGCGAGGGCGACTGGAATGGTCGACGAGTGCAGCAGCTCGGAGGCCACGCTGCCCAGACGGTGACGGCCGAACAGGCCGCCGCCGGCCGCACCCACGACGATCAGGCGGGCGCCGAACTCCTCGCCGGCGGCGATGAGCCCCTCGGCGAACGACTCCGCGATGCGCACGTGTCCGGTGCGCGTGATCTCCTGCGGCAGGCGGACGATCGCGTCTTCGAGCCACTTCTTCGCCTGTGCGCGGATGTGCTCCTCGTAGGCGCGCTCCGGCGGAACGACCGCGGGGCTGCGTGTGCCCTCGGCCGGGAGCACCAGGACGAGGTGCAGCCTCGCCCCCGTGCTGCGGGCGAGCCGGGCACCGAGCGCTGCGGCATCCGCACCCGAGTCCGTCGCGGTGTAGCCGACGACGATGGCCCCGGACATCAGTTGCTCTCAGCCGGTTCGCCGGCGGAACGGCTCGAGTCCACGATCTGCGAGGCGACCAGGCGCCCCATCCGGATCGCGCCGTCGACGTGCTGGTAGCCGGCGCCCGCCATGTCGCTGCAGGCGAAGCTGATGGGCCCGACCGGAGTACGCAGGTCGGCGCCGTAGCGGTGCAGACCGCCCATGTCGAAGCTCGCCGCGTACGCGCCGCGGGTCCATTCTTCGCTGCCCCAGTCGCTCTCGTAGTAGACGACCGGGTTCTTGGCCTCGGGGCCGTAATAATGCGACAGCGACTCGAGGATGCGCTCCTTGCGCTCCTCGGCCGAGAGCTCGAAGACGCCGTCCGCGTTGCGGTCGGAGACGAAGCCCACCAGGGTGCCGCGCTCGTCGCCGTGGTTGGTGTTGTCGTAGGCCTCGTGCGAGAGCTCGTAGGGGCTGAAGGCGGTGCCGCTCAGGCCCTGCTCACGCCAGAACGGCCGGTCGTAGACGGCGTGCACCTTGATCACGAAGCCCATCGACAGGTGCTGGTGCAGCTGGTGCTGACGGCGCGGCAGCGGCGGCACGAACGAGATGCGGTCGTACAGCACCGGGGCGTGCGCGAGGATGGCGAATCGGGCGCTGATGGTGTGGTCGTCGGTCGTGGCCCGCACGAACTGGGCCCCCGCGCCTGTCGAAGAGTCGCCCCACTCGAGCGTGCGCACCGGCTGGTTCAGGAACACGTCGTCACCGAGGCGCTCGGCGAGCAGGATCGGCACCTGCTGGAGTCCGCCGACGACGCGCTTGTCGAGGATGAAGTCCGCGTCGACCAGGTGAGAGTAGGAGCCGGCCGATGCGGCCATCAGCAGCGACTGCAGCAGCGAGAACGCGTGCGTCGGCTTGGTGAGCATCGCGGATCCGGTGGCGAAGGCGAGGTTGCGCACGGCTTCGTCGTCGTCGGTCTGGGCCCGCAGCCAGGCGTCCCAGGTGACGGAGTCCCACTCTGCTGCGTTCGGGTGCTCCCACGGCTTGTCCGGGTCGATCTCGGCGACCATCGCGTCGAGCCGCTCGGTGATCTCGGCGATGACCTTCTCGGTCTCGGCCGATACCGGGAACATCTCCCCCGTGAACCGGTGACTCTGGCCGTCGGGTCCGACGTAGACGCTGTCGCCCTCGCGGTAACGGCTGTAGGTCTCCAGGCCGAGCTCGGCGACTGTGTCGATCAACGCATCCTGATCGGGCGAGACCCACTGTCCGCCGATCTCGAGCATGGCGCCGTCGATGACGTCGGTCCACAGACGTCCTCCCACCCGGTCCCTCGCCTCGAGGACGGCGACCGAGAGGCCGGCCTTCCGCAGGTCGTTCGCTGCCGTGAGCCCTGCGGCTCCGGCGCCGACGATGAGCACGTCGCGTGTGATCTCAGCCATCTGCAACTCCTTCGTTGGGAAAATGCCGGTCGCGACCCGAAATCCCCCGATTGGGGTCGCGACCGGACGTGGGGTGGAGGCCGCGCGGGAGCGCGACCTCATGCTGGTCCTACGCCGCGGCGAGCGCCGCAGCGACGACGTCGATTCCTTCGTTGAGGAGATCGTCGCCGATCGCGAGCGGGGGAAGGAAGCGGATGACGTTGCCGTAGGTACCGCAGGTGAGGACGATGACGCCCTGGGCGATGCACGCCTTCGCGACGGCCGCGGTGAGCGCGGCGTCGGGAGCGTTGGTCTCCGGGTCGACGAACTCGGCCGCGATCATCGCGCCGTGACCGCGGACGTCGCCGACGCGCGGGTCGTTCTGCTGGATCGCGGTGAGACGCTCGGTGAGGATCACGCCGATCTCGCGGGCGCGCTCGATCACTCCGTCGTTCTCGAAGACGTCGATCGCGGCGAGCGCCGCAGCGCAGGCGATCGGGTTGCCGCCGTACGTGCCGCCGAGACCGCCGGCGTGCGAGGCGTCCATGATCTCGGAGCGACCGGTGACGGCGGCGAGCGGAAGTCCGCCGGCGATGCCCTTGGCCGTGGTGATCAGGTCGGGCTCGATGCCGAAGATCTCGCTCGCGAACATGTGGCCGGTGCGGGCGAAGCCGGTCTGCACCTCGTCAGCGATGAAGACGACGCCGTTCGCGCGGCACCACTCGACGATCGCGGGCAGGAAGCCGTCGGCCGGGACGATGAAGCCGCCCTCGCCCTGGATCGGCTCGATGATCACGGCGGCCAGGTTGTCGGCGCCGATCTGCTTCTCGAGCTGAAGGATGACGCGTGCTGCGGCTTCGCCACCGTCGAGTCCGTCGCGGAACGGGTACGACATCGGGGCGCGGTACACCTCGGGAGCGAAGGGGCCGAATCCGCTCTTGTACGGCATGGACTTGGCGGTCAGCGCCATGGTCAGGTTCGTGCGACCGTGGTAGCCGTGGTCGAAGGCGACGACGGCCTGGCGACCGGTGTACTTGCGGGCGATCTTGATCGCGTTCTCGACCGCCTCCGCACCGGAGTTGAACAGCGCGCTCTTCTTCGCGAAGTCACCGGGGGTGACGCGGTTCAGTGCCTCGGCGACCTCGATGTACGACTCGTAGGGCGAGATCATGAAGCAGGTGTGCGTGAACTGAGCGGCCTGCGCGGCGACAGCAGCGGCGACCTTCGGGTGCGCGTTGCCCACCGTGGTCACGGCGATGCCGGATCCGAGGTCGATGAGCGAGTTCCCGTCCGCGTCGACGACGACGCCGCCACCCGCGGCCACGGTCGCGACGGGCACGGTGTGACCGACTCCGGCGGCGACGGCATCCGCTTTGCGCGCCAGGATCTCGGCCGAGCGAGGCCCGGGGAGTTCAGTGACCAGACGACGCTCCTGAGGGAGCTCGGGTCCGCCGAGGGGAACTGCAACAGCTGCGGTGTCGAGGAGTGCCATGCCGCGAGCGTACGGCGGCCTCTGGATCTGTCGCATTCGCCGCCTTGTACAATCTGGATATTCGTATGTACACCTTGTACATACACCGAGGCCGGGAGGACGCATGGCCACCCCCGAGCAGCCGACCCTGCGAGCTCTGCTGTACCGCCGCGACCTGGGGCTGCGGCTGGTGTCCCCTGCCGACTCCCTCTCGTCCGATGCGCTCGATCGCCCCCTGCGCTGGGTGCACAGTTCCGACCTCGCCGATCCCACACCGTTCCTGGCGGAGGACCTCGTGCTCCTCACCACGGGCACCCAGTTCGACGACGCAGGAACGGCCGATCTCTACGTCAGTCGCCTGATCGACCGGGGAGTCCTCGGGCTCGGCTTCGGCACCGAGGTGCATCGCGCCGGCATCCCCGAGGATCTCCTCGCCGCCTGCGTCGCGCACGGCCTGCCCCTGTTCGAGGTCCCGTACCGCACGCCGTTCATCGCCGTGGCCCGCGCCCACTCCGAGGCGATCGCCGCACAGGCCTATGCGCGGCGATCGTGGGCGCTCGATACGCAGCGCGGCCTCGCCCTCGCCGCTCTCCGTCCGCGCGGTCTCGACGCGACACTGGACGAGCTCGGGCGCCGCCTCGATGCCTGGGTCGGGATGTTCGACGCCGCCGGCTCGCTGGTCCTCGCCCATCCCCGCGATGCGATCGAGCGGGACGCACTCGACCGACTCGGCGAGCGGGTGCTGGAGATCCTCACCCGCGGGCTCGAGGCGGGGCAGTCCCTCACGATCGACGACCACACCTTCATGCTGTTCACGATCGGACGCGGCGGGCACCTGCGCGGAGTGATCGCGCTCGCGATCGATGCGCTCGATCAGGAGGCGCGCTCCGTCGTGACCTCGGTCATCGCGATGGCCGGGCTCGCGATGGAGCAGAGCGAGCAGCTCGCCCGCAGCCGCCGACGTCTGCACACGCAGCTGCTGTCCTCACTGCTCGACGACGATCCGGCACTGGCTCGCCGGGTGCTCGGTAGCCTCCCCGCGACACCTGTCGTCGTGGCCGTCGCGGCCGACGCTCCCGCCGGATCACTCACCGACTGGTGGGAGCGTCAGAGGTCAGAACACGGCACCGCCTTCTTCCTCGCCGAGTCCGACGACGGCCTCACCATCTGCTTGTCGGCGAGCGACGAAGCGCTGCTCGACGAGGTGGCGACGCGCTTCGCCATCCGGATCGGCATCTCCGAGCCGGAGGGGTTCGACGCCTTCTCGCGCGCACACGCGCAGGCCCTCACCGTGCTGCGTCAGCACGGGACGCCCGGCGCCGAACGGTATGCCGACACGATCGGCGCCAGCATCCTCTCCGCCCTCGCGACGGACGAGGCGCGGCTGGTGGCCGAGTCGCGCCTGGCTCCCCTGCGCGAGCACGATGCCCGCACCGGAGCCGAACTCGAATGGTCGCTGCGATGCTGGCTGGAGCACGACGCCCGCGCAGAATCCGCCGCTGCGGTGCTCGGTGTGCATCGCCACACGCTCCGCGCGCGGATCGCGCAGGCCGGTGCCCTGCTGGGCACCGACCTGTCGACGTTCCCGGCCCGCGCGGAGCTGTGGACGCTGCTGCAGACGGCCAGGGAATGACCGTCGTCGTCAGTCGGAGGCGTTCTCACCGAGATTCTCGGACACCACCTCGAGCACATGGGCCCGCGCCTGAACCGCGTCTTCTCCCCGCTCCGTCGTGACGGCGGCTGCGAACACCTCGGCGAAGACCAGGAACGCGACGCGGGACGCATGCTGCAGCTCATCCCGGAAACTCACGCCGGTCGGGGCGATGACGAGAGACACCGACGCCACCTCCGTCAGCGCCGAGGTCGCGAACGACGTCAACGCGATCACCGTGGCCCCGCCGCGCGCGGCGGCGGTGGCGACCCGCAGGCTCGCTTCATTCGCCCCGGATCCGCTCACGATCAGGCAGACGTCGTCCGTGGTGAGATGACGCGCCGCGATCTGCTGGGCGATCGCGTCGGCGATGAACTCCGCCGACCGCCCTGCGGCTGTGAGCCGCATCGCGAGATCGTTCGCGATCGGCGACGACAGTCCGTTCGCGAGCACGAGCACGCGACGAGCGGACGCTGAGATCCGCACGGCTTCGGCGACGGCGTCCGCATCGAGGAGGCTCGCGAGGGCGGGGAGAGATGAGGCCACCCTGTCGATCTCGCTGCGCATCCTCCCGAGCACACTGGGGCCATGATCGACCCCCGTCTCCCCCTGGCCGCTGCCCAGTTCCGCCGCGAGCGCGACGCGCAACTGCGGATATCCCCGATAGCCGAAGCTCTGGCAGGCGCGCACGACGGTGGCCCGGCCGACACCGGCGCGTTCGGCGAGTTCCTGCGCCGTCCACTCCACGACTGCGTCGGCGGATTCGACGATCAGCTCGGCCACACGCCGCTCCGCGGGCTGCAAGGTGTTGAGCACCGCGGCGATGCGCACGGTGGGCGGGGCGCTAGGCGAGAACACGGGCGGGGACTCCCTCCATGATCCGACGGCGGACAGCGCCGGAGACCGCATCGATCAGCATGGTCACCACGACGACGACGATGAGCAGGACACCCACCGTCGACCACTCACGGTACTGGGTGTAGGAGGTGAGCATGTCACCGATTCCGCCGACGCCGATCAGTCCGAGCACCGCCGAGGAGCGCACGTTGATCTCGAAGCGATAGAGCCAGAACGACCAGAACGCCGGCTCGACCTGAGGCCACACGCCCCAACGGAGCACCTGGAGCGTGCCACCACCGGCTGCGGTGGCCGCTTCGATCGGCCCGCGCGGCACGGCTTCCACCGCTTCGTATCCCCATTTGCCCAGAGTGCCGATGCCGTTGACGGCAAGCGCGAGGGCTCCGGTGAAGGGCGTGAGCCCGGTGACGGAGAGGATCACGATCGCGATGATGATCTCGGGAACGGCACGGATCAGTGAGAACAGCCCACGCAGCAGGGCACGCAGCCAGGCCGGCCCGAAGCCGCGGGCGGCGAGCAGGCTCAGGGGTGTGGCGAGCAGGATGCCGAGGATCGTGCCGACCCAGGCCATCTGCACACTGCGCCACGTCTGCCACAGCGCCTCCGGCAGCTTCTCCCAGTTCGGATCGGCGAACATGAGGAACGTGTATCGGATGACCTCGGCAGGCAGGTCGGCGAGGCGGGTCCAGTCGATCGCGATCGACCAGAACGCGAGCACGACGATGCCCGTGACGATGCACCATCCCGCGATCGCCCACGGTCGTCGGGGACGAACCGGGATCGCCGTGAGCGCCGCAGTCATACGAGCCTCCGTCGGATCGCGTCGGAGACGAGGTCGATCACGATGACGACGATGAGGATCTCCAGGATGATGAGCGAGAGCTGGTCGTAGCGGTAGAACGTGCGGACCGCATCGATGAGCAGCCCCATGCCACCCGCCCCGACGAGACCGAGCACGGTCGAGGCCCGCACGTTGAGCTCGAATACGTACAGGGTCTGGTTGGCGAATGCGGGCCAGGCGTCGGGCAGGGCGATCGTGCGGTTGATCTGGGCCTGGGTCGCACCGACCGCACGTCCCGCTTCGAGGGGGCCACGGTCGTTGGTGTCGATCGCCTCGGACACGAGCTTGACGATGATGCCGACGTTGAAGAGCAGCAGTGCCAGGATCCCGGGGAGCGCACCGACGCCCACCATCGCCACGAGGATGGCCGCATAGAGGAGGTCGGGGACGCTGCGGATCACGTTGAGGGCGCCACGCAGCGCGATCCGCGCCGGGGCGTTCGGATTTGTCGCACGGGCAGCCCAGAAGCTCAGCGGCAGCGAGACCGCAGCGCCGATGGCGGTCGCGATCACCGCCATCTGGAGCGTCTCGATGAGCGGAGGGATCGTCCGGGGGAAGAAGCTCCACTCGGGCAGGAGCAGCTTGACGATCTTGTCCGCCCCGTTCTGCCAGTTGCGGGCGATCGCGGAGAGGTCGACGCCGATCCCGATCCCCGGCAGGCACGTCACGACCGTGACGAGGAGGAGCACCACGACGATGAGGGGGCCTCTCCATGCTCCGGGCGGTCGCGCCGGGATGTCGAGGGCGGACGCCTGTTCCACCGCGCTCACGCGTCCAACCGGTCTTCCGGGGTGAGCGAGCGCCCGTAGATGCTCTCGAAGTCCGCATCGGTCGCGCTCGTGGCCGGTCCGTCGTAGACGATCTGGCCGGCGCGCATGCCGATCATCCGCGCACCGTACTCGCGGGCGAGGTCGAGGAGGTGCAGGTTGACGACGACCGTGATGCCCAGATCGCGGTTGATCCGACGCAGGTCGTTCATCACACCATGCGCCGTGGGCGGGTCGAGGCTGGCCACCGGTTCGTCGGCGAGGACGATGCGGGGCTCCTGCGCGAGAGCGCGCGCGATCGCGACGCGTTGCTGCTGACCGCCCGACAACTCGGAGGCACGGGAATGGAGTTTCGGAAGGATGCCGACGCGGTCGAGCGCCCGATAGGCGAGCTGCTTGTCGGCCTCCGGATACGCCCCGACGAGCGTGCGCCACAGGGGCGTGTGCGCGAGGCGTCCGACGAGCACGTTCTGGAGCACGCTCGCCCGACCCGCGAGGTTGAACCCTTGGAACACCATTCCGATGTCACCGCGGAGACGGCGGAGTGTGCGCGGCGACGCGCCGCTCACCCGGTGCTCGCCGACGTCGAGCGTGCCGCGCGTGACCGGCACGAGGCCGTTGATCGTGCGGATGAGAGTGGACTTCCCCGAGCCGGAGAGCCCGACCACGGCGACCATCTCGCCCGCTGCGATCTCGAGCGACACGCGATCGAGACCGAGGGTGCCGTTGGGATAGCGCACCGTCACCTCGTCGAGGCGGATGGACCACGGCGTGGACGCCGCAGCCGAAGCTGCGACGTCCACGTTCTGGAGCTGGTCGGACAATTTACTGGAGCCCCAGAGCCTGTGCGGCGCGGGCGACGACGTCGAGCGAGTCGGGGTCGGCGGGGGCGAGCTTGGTGATCGAGTAGATGCTGGTGAGGATCTCGGAGCCCTCTGGCGTGTTCGAGAAGTCCTCGAGCGCCTTCGTGATCCGGTCCTGCAGCTCCGGCGAGAGGTCGGCCGAGAGCGCGACGCCGTCGTTGGGGATCTCCTCGGTCAGCGCGAAGACCACGACCTTCTCACCGACGTCGGGGGTGTCCTTCTGCACGATGGTCCGGGCGTCCCAGAAGCTGAAGCCGACTTCGGCGTCCCCGTTGTAGACCGCGAGCACGGAGGCGTCGTTCGCCGTCACCGGGATCTGCTGGATGTCGGTGTCGGTGTCGAGACCCGCCTCCTGCAGCGCGAGGACCGGGTAGATGTAGCCGGCCGGAGAGCCCGGTCCGAGCAGGGCGACCTTGGCGCCCTTGACCTTGTCGATGCTGTCGAGGCCGGCAGGACCCGACATCGCGTCGGCGCCGTTGCAGAACAGCATCCCGTCCCGCTCGACCGGCTGGTCGTCGCAGTACTTGTCGGGGTTGTTCGTCATGAACTGCGCCGGGTAGGTGATGTTGCCGTTGCGCTCGGTCTGGAGCACGACCGAGGCGTCGTACATGTCGTTCGCCTGCCACAGCTGCAGCGAAGGCAGGAAGCCGACCTGCGCCTGGCCCGCCCCCATCGCCTCGACGGCGGCCTGGTAGTCCTTCGAGACCACTCCGGTGACCTCGATGCCGAGTTCCTCGGTGAGGTAGTCGGTGAGAGGCGCGGCGGTGTCCACGAGCCCGTCCTGGTCCTGCGACGGGACGAGAGCGAGCACGATCGAGTCGGGGTCGGCCGCTGGAGCGGCAGAGTCCTCCGGTGCGGCAGTGGCACCGGAGCAACCCGCGAGCACAACGGTCAGCAGGGCGCCGACGGCGAGGGCGCCCGCTGCGGAGGAGCGGAGGGGGGAGATACGCATGTTCATCCTTCTGGGGTGAGAGGGGTGGGAGGAAAGGGTGGGATGGGAGGGTGGGCGTCAGCCGCGCAGCCACGCCTCGAGCTGGGGAACCAGCGTCGAGAACTCGGCTGCGCGGAAGGTGGGGGTCGCGTCCGGGTCGGGGAACCCGCCGATCAGGGCGGTCGCGTGGCCGCGAGCGTGCGCGGGAGCGAGGTCGTTGCGCCAGATGTCGCCGATGCTCAGCACCCGGGCGTGCGTGGGCAGATCGTCGAGCACGGCATCGAGTCCCCGCGGCTTGCGGGCGTCGGTGACGATGCGGTCGAACACGCCGCTGAGCCCGAGAACGTCGAGCGCCTCGGTGATCCGGATGGCGGGAGCGTTGGTGACGAGGAGTCGCTCGGCCTGGGCGCCCTCCAGGAACGCGACGAGGCCGTCAGGCACCGAGATGGGGGCGTCGGCGGTGGCGAGCTGAGAACGGCTGGCGAGATATGCGGCGCTGAGGAGACGGGAGTCCGCGCCTCTCTTCACCGCTGCGCGCCGCACCGCGTCGTAGCCGTCGCGGGCTTCGCCGCCGTGGGAGGCCAACTGGAGGCGGATGTCGTCGACGAAGTCGCCGTCATCATCGAGTGCGGCAGCGACGTGCTGGGCGTACGCGAGGACAGGCCCTTCGCCGAGCGCGATCGTGCCGTCGAAGTCGAAGAGGAGGATGGAGTTCACGAGATTCTTTCTGTGGGGACGCTCCGTCCAGCATGAGCAACGATCGTGGACGGAAAGCCCCTGCCGCGTGAACGCCGCGTGAACAATCCGTCCACCCGACTGCCGTATGGTGAGCGCCGTGTCCGAACTCGATCACCTCACTCGCGCCGCCTCCCTCGCCGCCGAAGACACGGCCGCAGGCGTGCGTGCAGCCCTCGATCAGATCCCCTGGCTCGAGGCCGCGATCCACGGCGATCGCGCCGCCGGCCGCTTCGAGGCGTGGGGTCAGTCGACGATCATCGACGAGCACACCGGCACGCCCCTCCTCTCGCGCGCGCTCTTCGACGACCTGCACCGGAGGGCGGGCATCGACGCGGACTGGCCGATCGGCAACGCCGGACTCCTGCACTGCTACGGATACCTGCTGTCAACGGCGATGACGCCGTACGGCCTCAAGCGGGACCGTTGGATCGGCGCCGCTCTGGCATCGGCCTGCGGTCTCCCGGCGGACGCGTTCCACCCGTGGCACGAGGAATCGACGCTGCTGGCAAGAGCCACCAGGGCCGCGACAGCCGTTCGCGCCTCACCGGGCGTCGAGGCGACCCGCACATTCGGTGGGCGTGAGGCGCACGTCGCCCTCGCCTCCGCGCGGGGTCCGAGCGCTCTCGCGTTCTCGATCGCCCCGCGCGCCGCGACACCGGCGCTGCTGATCACGATGTTCCCGGTCACCGAGAGCGCCACGCCGCTCGCCGACTTCACGGCCGCGGAGCAGCCGCCCTGGAACGCCGTCTAGACGCGCGCGGCGTCCTCGGCCAACAGTGCCGCGGACAGGGCGACATCCTCGATCGTCTGCGCGATCAGCGCTTCGACGCCGTCGAAGCGGAGCGTCGGGCGGAGGTGAGCGATGAGCTGCACGACCAGCCGGCGGCCGTACAGGTCGCCGGCCGCGTCATGGAGGTGCACCTCGACGCGTCGCTCACGGCGCCCCGGGAAGGTGGGGTTGGCCCCGATACTGACACTGGCAGCGCATCGCCGAGGGTCGTCGCCGACGCGCACCCATGCGGCATAGATGCCGTCGACAGGCGGGACCCCGGAGTCGAGGGCGAGGTTCGCCGTCGGGAACCCCAGTTCGCGCCCGCGCCCGTCGCCGCGGACGACCACGCCCTGGAGCACGTCGAATGCCGCTGCGGTCACTCGATCTCGGATGCCGCGATCGAACGGTAGCGGCTCTGCTGGAACACCAGCGGCTCGACGTCATCGAACACCGTGATGTCGGCGATCTCGTAGAGCGCCACCTCGTGGTCGCCGCCGTCGAAGGTACTGTGCAGGCGGCAGGTGAGCCACAGGGCGGCATCCTGCACGAGCACGGCGCCCTGCTCGCTCCGATGCCAGCCGTGGGTGCCGAACCGGTCGTCCTCCCGCGAGGAGAGGAGCCGGCTGAGCGGCTCGTGATGCGCAGCGAGCACGCTCATACCGAGCTCAGGCACGGCGCGCAGCACCGGCCAGGTCTTCGAGGTGCGCGCAGCGCTGATCGCCACGAGCGCGGGCTCGAGCGAGATGGAGGTGAACGAGTTGACGGCCATCCCCACCGCTCGACCGTCGACCTCGGCGGCGAGGGCGACGACACCGGTCGGGTACACCGAGAAAGCACGGCGGAGGGCACGATCCCTGGGCAGGGTCTCAGTCGCGGCAGTCGTCATTTCTGCGTCCTTTCGGTAGTCAACTTTGACTAGTTCTGATCATAGGCAACTTTGACCATGCAAACAACCACGACTTCCGCGCCCCAGCCGTTAGCATGAGGGCATGTCGACCACCCGCCTCGTCGTCCTCGGCGCCGTGAAGCAGTTCCAGCCCGTGCACGGGTACTTCCTCCGCCGAGAGCTGATGACCTGGCACGTCGACGAGTGGGCGCACATCCAGCCCGGCTCGATCTACAACGCCCTTCGCGCGCTCGAGGTCGACGGCTACATCACCGAGAGCGGCACAGAGACCGAGGGCAAGCGCCCGGCGCGCACGACCTACAGCATCACTCCGGCCGGCGAGGTGGAGCTGCAGCGGATGCTGCGCGAGAACCTCTGGAACGTCGCCGCCTTCGACACCCAGGCCATCATGACGGTCGCCTCGTTCATGTTCGTGCTGAGCCGTCAGGAGGTGATCGCCGGCCTCGAGCACCGCCTCATCAAGAGCGACGCGATCATCACGCAGAACGGCTTCGACGTGCAGGACACGCTGCGCTCCGAGACGACGCCCAAGTACGTCAGGGAGATCTTCGACCTCTCCACCGCACGCCTCACGGCCGAGAAGCAGTGGCTGCTCGACCTGCTCGGGCGCCTGCGCGACGGCGAGTACGTGTTCGCCGGCGAGGCGGTCGCGGACACTGCCGCGCCGGCCGAGTAGGCACCGGCCCTGAGCGCGCAGGTCAGCGCGTCGCGACGAGATCTGCGCTCGCGGCGGCGCTGAGCGCCGCGGTGTTGGCGCCACGGTGCTGCGCCACGATCGCACCTGCAGCGCAGGCACGTTCGAGCGCATCGGCGATGTCGTCCCCGGCGGCGAGCGCCGCCGCGAGCGCGCCGCAGAAGGCATCACCGGCGCCGGTCGTGTCGACGGGGTCGATGCGGAACGCGGGGACGTGCAGCGGCTCGGCGCCAATGCGGTGCAAGGTCACTCCCCCGGCTCCGCAGGTCAGCACGATCTGCGCGGCGCCGGCTGCGTGCAGGCGTTCGACACCGCCCAGCTCGGCGCACTCCGTCTCGTTCACGATGAGGATGTCGACGTCGGGAAGCAGGTCCAGCGCGGCGGTCGCGGCCGGAGCCGCGTTCAGCAGTGTGAGCGCACCCGCCTGTCGCGCGGCGCACAAGGCTGCGGCGACACTGGGCACCGGCACCTCCAGCTGTGCCAGCACGACCGCGGCGCCCGCAACGCCGTCGACGGCATCACGGACGCCGAGCTCGGCGTTCGCTCCAGCGGCGACGATGATGCTGTTGTCACCGTCGTCCAGGGCCAGCACGTGCGCGACGCCCGTGGGCGCGGTGTCGGTGCGGCGCAGCGCCCCGGCGACTCCGGCATCCGTCAGCGTGCGCTGCAGCTCGTCGCCCGCCTCATCCTGACCGACCACGGCGCAGAACCGGGTGGGAGCGCCACTGCGTGCGGCGGCGACGGCCTGGTTGAGACCCTTGCCGCCGGCGAAGCGGCCACCCGCACGCCCGAGCAGGGTCTCGCCGACGTGGGGAGGGCGCGACACCTCGACGACGAGGTCGAGGTTCGCGCTCCCCACCACGGCGACGCCCGTGAGGGTGTCAGACACGCGACATCGTCCGGCGATACTGCGATCCGGTGTGCGTGTCGGCCAGCGCCGGGGTCGGCGTGCCCATCAGCCGCTCGCGCAGGCTCTGCGGCTCGGCCGGCGGGTCGACGATGGCCCCACGCTGCTTGAGGATCGGCAGCACGTGCTCGATGAAATCGACCGTGGATGCCGGCGGGATGACGGGGGCGAACAGGAATCCGTCGAGGTCGGCGCCATCGGCGAGCTCGATCATCCGGTCCGCCACCTGCTCGGGAGTGCCGACGATCGGCCGAGCGCCGACACCGTGCGCGTGCCAGTCGCCGAGCACGTCGCCGACCGTCTTGTCGGCGAAACGGCCCACCTGCGTCTGCGACAGCTCGGTGCTCAGCTCGGCCATCGGCGTGCTCGGCGCGTACGCCGACAGGTCGAGGCCGGTGAACCAGGCGTACGAGGCGACCGTGACGTCGGGGTTCTGCGCGTCGGCGACCTCGGCGTACTTGCGCTGCGCCTCCTCCTCCGTGCTGCCCACGATCGCGGCGAACGCCGACATGATCTTGACGTCGCTCGCTGCGCGGCCGTTCTTCACGGCCTCTTCACGGATCGCGGTCGAGTGCGCACGCAGCTGCTCGACCGAGCCGCTGCCCACGAAGATCGCCTCGCCGTGCTTGCCACCGAACTCGCGCCCGGCGGGAGAGGCTCCTGCTTGGAAGAGCACAGGGGTGCCCTGCGGCGAGCGCGAGGTGTTGCCGTAGCCGTGGGAGCGGAAGTACGGGCCGTCGTGGGCGATGCGGTGCACCTTGGACGGGTCCGCGAAGCGTCCGGACTTGTCCCGCTCGAGTGCCCCCTCCTCCCAGGCCTGCTCCCACAGCTTGTAGACGACCTGCATGAAGTCGTCGGCCATGAGATAGCGCTCGTCGTGACCGACCATCGGGACGCCGAAACCCTGCACCGCGGTGTCGGCCGTGCCCGTGGTCACGACGTTCCAGCCGATGCGTCCACCGGAGAGGATGTCGAGGGTCGCCATCCGACGCGCGAACGCATAGGGCGGCTCGAGCAGGGTCGATCCGGTCGCGACCAGTCCGAGGCGGCTGGTCTCGGGGATCAGCGCGCCGAGGATGATCGCCGGGTCGAGGCGCGGCAGGTCCAGCCCCTCGACCGAGCAGATGTCCGGCCGTTCGCCGGCGACGTCGGCCCAGCCCCAGGCATCCGCGAGGAAGAGGAAGTCGAAACCGGCATCCTCGACCATCCGGGCGGTATCGCGCCAGTACTCGAACTTGTCGAAGAGGTACCGCTTGTTGTCGGGGTGACGCCAGGTCGCGGTGCCGGAGTCGTTCGCCTGGGCGTTCTCGAAGAGGCCGAGACGCAGCTGCTTGACGCTGTTCTGATCGGTCATGTGCGGTGCCTTCCTTGTGGGTGGTTCGTGTCGTTCTCCCCTGGCGCTGGGCACGCCGGAGGAACCCGGGGCGGGCGGGGGTCCCGCCCCGGGATGAGGATGCTGCGTCAGCCCTTCGCCGTGACCTCGCCGTCGCTCCACCACAGCACGCGCTTGCGCACGATCGCGAGGAGGATGATGAGGAGCACGCCGAGCAGGCACAGCAGGGCGATGCTGGCCCACGTGACGGGGAGATTGGCCTGTGCGGCCGACGTCGTCACGAGCGAGCCGAGACCGGCCTGCTGTCCGGCCGCCACGAACTCCGCGACCGCGGCGCCGACGACGGCCAGGGGCAGCGCGATCCGCAACCCGGCGAAGACGTAGGGCATGCTGCCGGGGAAGCGCAGCTCGCGGAAGATCTCCCAGCGCGAGGCATGCAGCGTCTTGAAGACGTCGAGTGCACGCTGGTCGACGTCACGGAGCCCGGCCAGCGAGTTGACCAGCATCGGGAAGAACACCACGAGACCGGTGACGATGAACTTCGGCACCATGCCGAAGCCGAACGCCACGACGAGCGCAGGGGCGATCGCGACGATCGGCGTCACCATCACGATGATGACCAGCGGCATCACCGCACGCTCGATGATCTGGAACTCGGCCATCACCACCGCGAGCACGAAGCCCGCGAGGATGCCGGCGGAGGCGCCGACCACGACCTCGAGCAGTGTGACCAGGAAGTTCGACCAGTACATGCCGGCGTCGTCGACGAGGCTGCCGCCGATCGCCTCCAGCGTCGGGAGCACGTACGGGTTGGTCCAGGCCACCACCTGCCACAGTGTCGCGGCGATCACGAAGGTGATCAGCGTCGGAACCCAGGAACCCCAGCGCAGCCACGGCGGGATCCCGCCGCGTCGTGCACCCGCACGCAGTCGCGCGGTGGCGAGCGTCGCGGTCGTATCGCGGATCGTCATCTCAGACATGGGCCTTCTCCGTCTGCGCGCGCAGAGTGGTGCGCACGACTGCTTCCAGTTCGCGGAACTCGTCGGTCGCGTACGCCTCTTCGGTGCGCGGTCGCGGCAGGTTCACATCGATCACCGCGGCGATGCGCCCGGGGTGGGCGGCCATCACGACGATGCGGTCGGAGAGCATGATCGCCTCCGGCACCGAGTGGGTGACGAACATGACCGCCTTGCGGTTCGACTGCCAGAACTCCAGCAGCGCGATCCGCTGCAGGTCGCGGTTCATCTCGTCGAGCGCCGAGAACGGCTCGTCCATGAGCATGATGGCCGGGTCGAACACGAACGCCCTGGCGATCGCCGCGCGCTGCTGCATGCCGCCGGACAGCTGCCCCGGATACTTCTTCATCGCCTGACCGAGGCCGAAGGTCGACAGCAGTTCCTGGGGGTCGCGCAGGGCACGATCCCCGTTCGCCTTGCGGTTCAGCCGCACCGGCAGCTCGACGTTCTCCTGCACGGTCTTCCACGGCAGGAGGGCGGGAGACTGCGGCACCAGGCCGATCTTCTTGTCCCTCGACGCCGCAGCGACGCTCTCGCCGTCGATCGTCACGCTGCCGGAATCGGCGTCGATGAGACCTGCGACGACCTTGAGCAGCGTCGACTTGCCGCATCCGCTGGGACCGATCACCGACACGAACTCGCCCATGCCGATGGTCAGGCTCACGTCGTCGAGCACGGTCACCCGCGCGCCATCGACGCCGAACGTCTTGGTGACGCCTCGGACCTCGACGCCTGCACCCTGTGCGGACGACATCACTTCGCCGGCCAGATCAGCGCGTCGCCGTCGTAGAGGTCGGCGACCAGGCCGGCATCCATCATGTCCTCGATCGCGGGCAGGTCCTTGACGTCGCCGTACTTCTCGACGAGCGCGTACTCGGGCTCCCACATCGCGGCGTTCTGCACGCCCGGGTTGCCGCCGGCGCTCTCGCGGACCCAGGCGGACTCCACCTCCCACGTGCGGGCGAGCTGGTCGCGCGGGAAGGCCGCACCCTGGTTGTTGTCCTCCGCGAGCTGCGCGAGCTTGTCGATGCAGGCGTCGGACTCGTCGAGGCAGTACTGCAGCGCCTTGAGGCTCGCCCGCATGAAGTCGGCAGCGACCTCGCGGTGCTCGTCGAGGAAGCGGGAGTTGACCTCCATCACGTTGTACGTGCCCTCCACGCCGAGGTCGGCGGGGAGGAACTCGCTGAACGGCAGGTCCTGCGCCTTGAGCGACTGCGGCTGGTTGGAGGCGTAGCCGACGATCGCGTCGACCTGCTCGCGCACGACCACGGTCGGGTCGTAGTTCGTCATCTTCACCATCTCGACCTTCGAGACGTCGACGCCTGCCTCGTCCAGCATGGCGGAGGCGATCGGGGTGAGATTGATGAAGTAGCCCAGCGATCCGCCCTCGAGGTCCTTCAGGCTCTTCAGCTTCTCGTTGCCGAAGATCGAGAACGGCGGGGTGGTGCCGTAGGTGGCGACCGCGGTGAGGTTCTTGCTGTTCGCCGCCGCGAGCATCACATCGGATGCCGATCCCAGCGCGGTGAACTGCGCCTGACCAGAGGCCACGAGCTGCTGCCCGTTGGCGCCGGAGGCGTTGATCTCGACGTCGAGGCAGAGCTCGTCGAAGTAGCCCAGTTCCTCGGCGAGGAACACGTCGAGCTGTCCGGCGCTGGCCGAGTAGCCGTAGCCGGAGATGTAGGTGATCTTGCCGGCATCCTTGTTGCGCTGGCAGGTGTCGGATGCTGCATCCGTGGGGGCGGTATCGCTGCCGGCTGGTTGCGCGGAGCAGGCTCCGAGCGTCAGCGTGGCGGCGAGAACGCACGTCAGGGTGGCAGTGATGCGGAATCGGGTTTCCGCAGAGGAAGTAGCCATGGGGGTCCCTTCTCGGCCGTTCATCATTGATGGCTCGTTGAAAGTAACATAGTCAAGATTGACTAAGCAACAACAAACTACTTTTTGACGGTCGGCGGATGTCGGGGGGCCGGAATCCGCGGATGCCGCACGGTTGCGGCCCGAGCCCACATGCACGACCCCGGCACGGATGCACGACCGGCTTGCCTCTTTGGGCGTGCATCCGTGATCGAATCGTGCATCCGGGCGCAGGAAGAGTCGACCAGCACCGGGGAGGCGGCCGGCCGACGCGACGTGAGTCAGGCGCGCGGCGCGTGCGCCTCCAGGAACTCGTAGACATCGGTCGTGTCGACCCCGGGGAACGCACCGGTCGGCAGGGTCGCGAGCAGCGTGCGCGGGGTCTTCACATTCGGCCAGGAGTGCTCGCGCCAGCGCTCCTCGAGCTCGGCGGGCGCACGGCGGCAGCACACCTCGACCGAGTGCTTCGAGACGCCGCGGTGGGGGGTGTCGCGACCCACGAACCACTTCGTGTCGTCGAAGCGCACCCCCACGCTCAGTGAATGCAGCCCCTCGCTCGACGCCTCCACGCGCGCGGTGCACCAGTACGTGCCGTTGCCGGTGTCGGTGTACTGGTAGTACGGGTTGAAGCGGTCGTCTTCATCGAACACGACACGACTGGTCCACTTGCGGCAGCACATCTGCCCCTCGATCGCGCCGAGGCGGTCGGTCGGGAAGTTCACGTCGTCGTTCTCGTAGGCCTTCGTGATCGTGCCCGACTCGTGCACCTTGAGGAAGTGCACCGGGATGTCGAGGTGCCTGGTGGCGAGATTTGTGAACCGATGCGCCGCGGTCTCGTATGACACGGAATAGGCGTCGCGCAGGTCCTCGATCGAGATCGCGCGCCGCGCCTTGGCCTCCTTCAACGCAGGGACGACATGCGCCTCGGGGATCAGCAGCGCCCCGGTGAGGTAGTTGGTCTCGACCCGCTGGCGCAGGAACTCCGCATAGCTGCGCGGTTCGGAGTGGCCGAGCATGCGGCTCGACAGCGCCTGCAGCACCGCAGTGCGCGCATCACCCTTGGCCTGCACCTGACTCGACAGGTACAGCCGCCCGTTCGCCAGGTCGGCGACGCTGCGCGTGGTCTGCGGCAGATCGGGGGCGTAGTGCAGGGTGAATCCCAGGTAGGCGGCGATCTCGGATGCCGCGCGCTGGGTCAGCGGTCCGCCCGAGTGTCCGACCGCGGCGAGGATCTCCGAGGCCTTGGCCTCGAGATCAGGGAAGTGGTTGTCCTGACGGCGCATCAGATGGCGCAGCTCGACGTTCGCACGCCGCGCCTCCTCCGGGGTCGCCGCCCGCTCGTCCTTGAGGCGGTCGATCTCGCCGTGCAGCGCGAGCAGTGCCTTCAGCGCGTCCGTCGGCAGAGTCTTCGCGATGCGGAACGGCTCGATGCCGAGCGCCTGGAAGGTCTGTCCCTTCATCGCACGCTCGAGCGCGATCTCCACAGCGCTGCGCTCGTCGAGCGGCTCCCCCTCCATCAGCGCGTCGATCGTCACGCCCAGCGCACGCGCGATCGCCTGCAGCTGCGTGAGCTTGGGCTCGCGCTTGCCGGTCTCGATCATCGACATCTGGCTCGGCGCGCGGTCGACGGCGGAGGCGAGCTCTTCGAGCGTCATTCCCCGGGCAGTGCGGAGCTGCCGGATGCGTCGGCCGATCGTGAGGGCGTCGGCCTCTTCTGCCGCGGCCTGGGGCCCCGAGCTGACCTGGGGCCCCGAGCCCACCTGGGTCCCTGAGCCGACCTGGGTCCCTGAGCCGACCTGGGTCCCTGAGCTTGTCGAAGGGTACATGGCGGCGATTCTGTCACAGAAACAGAATATTGATCAAACTTCACACGCATTTTGGTCAGTTGAATGCGCGAACTTCACACACAGTGGTCTCAAGCCACACGGCGTCACAGCCGGACCGTTCGAAGAAAGGGCTTCTGATCATGAGCACTCCCACCGTCACCGCGCCGATCCAGACGACCCAGCCGGGTCCGGCGATCGAGGTCACCGGACCACTCCGCGACCGCTACGACGAGATCCTCACCCCCGAGGCGATCGCCTTCCTCACCGAGCTGCACCACCGGTTCGCCTCGCGCCGGCATGACCGTCTGGCCGATCGCATGCGCCGCCGCTTCGAGATCGGCAACGGACACGACCCGCGTTTCCGCGAAGACACCGCGCACATCCGCCAGGATGCCGAGTGGCGCGTTGCCGGCGCTGGACCGGGGCTCGAGGACCGCCGCGTCGAGATCACCGGGCCCACCGACCCCAAGATGACGATCAACGCACTGAACTCCGGCGCCCGCGTCTGGCTCGCCGACCAGGAGGATGCCACGAGCCCGACCTGGAAGAACGTGATCGAAGGTCAGCTCTCGCTGCGCGACGCGATCCGCGGAGAGCTGTCGTTCACGTCGCCTGCGGGCAAGGAGTACCGCGTCACCGCGGAGCGCACGCCCACCATCGTGATGCGTCCTCGCGGCTGGCACCTGCCCGAGAAGCACATCTCCTTCATCGACAGGGCGGGGCGCCGCACCTCGACCTCCGGCTCGCTGGTCGACTTCGGGCTCTACTTCCTGCACAACGCGCAGGCGCTGATCGACACCGGCCGTGGCCCCTACTTCTACATCGCCAAGATCGAGTCGAGCGAGGAGGCGAAGCTGTGGGATGACGTCTTCTCGTTCAGCGAGGAGTACATCGGCATCCCGCACGGCACCATCCGGGCGACCGTGCTGATCGAGACCCTTCCCGCCGCGTTCGAGATGGACGAGATCCTGTTCGAGCTGCGCGATCACTGTGCCGGTCTCAATGCCGGCCGCTGGGACTACATCTTCTCGATCATCAAGAACTACCGCGGCCGCGGCGCGCGTTTCGTACTCCCCGACCGCAGCGAGGTCACGATGACAGTGCCGTTCATGCGGGCCTACACCGAGTTGCTGGTGCAGACCTGCCACAAGCGGGGCGCGTTCGCGATCGGCGGCATGAGCGCATCGATCCCCAACCGCCGCGACCCCGAGGCGACGGCACGGGCGATCGAGAAGGTCGCTGCCGACAAGAAGCGCGAGGCGGGAGACGGCTTCGACGGCACCTGGGTCGCCCACCCCGACCTCATCCCCACGGCGCTGGCCGAGTTCGACGCCGTGCTCGGCGACCGTCCGAACCAGGTCGACCGCCAGCGGGACGACGTGCACGTGGAGGCTGCGGATCTGCTCGACCTGCACATCGGGCGTCCGATCACCGCCCAGGGCGTGCGCGACAACGTATCGGTCGCGATCCGCTACATCGAGGCCTGGCTGCGCGGCCTCGGCGCCGTGGCGATCGACAACCTCATGGAGGATGCCGCGACCGCCGAGATCAGCCGCTCGCAGGTGTGGCAGTGGATCCACCAGGACCGCACCACGCAGGACGGCACGGCCATCACGGTGGAGTACATCGAGGAGCTGATCACGCAGGTGCTCGCCCAGGCGACGCGCAGCGCGGGCGACCGCTTCGACGATGCCGCAGACGTCTTCCGGGAGGTCGCGCTGCAGGAGGAGTTCCCCACCTTCCTCACCCTGGGCGCGTACTCGCGTCACCTCATCGAGAACAACTGACCCGCTCACCACGAAGAAGGACACGACATGACCCAGTACCAGGACGACATCGACGCCATCCGGGCACTGAAGGAGGAGCACGGCTCCGCCTGGAACGCCATCGATCCCGAATCGGCCGCACGGATGCGGGCGCAGAACAGGTTCCGCACCGGACTCGAGATCGCGCAGTACACCGCCGACATCATGCGCCGAGACATGGGCGAGTACGACGCGGATTCCTCCGTGTACACGCAGTCGCTCGGAGTCTGGCACGGCTTCATCGGGCAGCAGAAGCTCATCTCGATCAAGAAGCACCTGAAGTCCACGAACAAGCGGTACCTCTACCTCTCCGGATGGATGGTCGCCGCGATGCGTTCGGAATTCGGTCCGCTCCCCGACCAGTCGATGCACGAGAAGACCGCAGTGCCCGCCCTGATCGAGGAACTGTACACGTTCCTCCGCCAGGCCGATGCCCGCGAGCTGGACCTGCTCTTCACCCAGCTCGACGCCGCCCGCGCCGCCGGCGACGAGACAGGGGCGGAGTTCATCCAGTCGCAGATCGACGACTACGAGACCCACGTCGTCCCGATCATCGCGGACATCGACGCCGGCTTCGGCAACCCGGAGGCGACCTACCTGCTCGCGAAGAAGATGATCGAGGCCGGGGCGTGCGCCATCCAGATCGAGAATCAGGTGTCGGACGAGAAGCAGTGCGGCCACCAGGATGGCAAGGTGACCGTTCCGCACGAGGACTTCCTCGCGAAGATCAACGCGGTCCGCTACGCGTTCCTGGAGCTCGGCATCGACAACGGCATCATCGTCGCCCGCACCGACTCGCTCGGCGCGGGGCTGACCCAGAAGCTCGCCGTCTCGCAGGAGCCCGGCGACCTCGGCGATCAGTACAACTCCTTCCTCGACGTCGAGGAGATCTCGGAAGCCGGTCTGAGCGACGGCGACGTGGTCCTCAAGCGAGACGGGAAGCTGCTGCGTCCGAAGCGCCTGGCCAGCAACCTCTACGAGTTCCGCCCGGGAACCGGAGAGGAGCGCGTCGTGCTCGACTGCATCACGTCGCTCCGCAACGGCGCCGACCTGCTGTGGATCGAAACGGAGAAGCCGCACGTCGAGCAGATCGCGGGCATGGTCGACGCGATCCGTGCGGAGATCCCGAACGCGAAGCTGGTCTACAACAACAGCCCCTCGTTCAACTGGACCCTGAGCTTCCGGCAGCAGGCCTACGACCTGCTCGCGGAGCAGGGCCACGACCTGTCGGCGTTCGACCGCAGTGCGCTGATGAGCGTCGACTACGACGACACCGAGCTCGCACGGCTGGCAGACGAGAAGATCCGCTCGTTCCAGCGCGACGCCTCCGCCCGCGCGGGAATCTTCCATCACCTCATCACACTCCCGACCTACCACACCGCGGCGCTGTCTACCGATGACCTCGCGCAGGGGTACTTCGGCGACGAAGGGATGCTCGCCTACGTCAAGGGCGTCCAGCGTCGCGAGATCCGCGGGGGCATCGCCACGGTCAAGCACCAGAACATGGCGGGCTCCGACCTCGGCGACAACCACAAGGAGTACTTCGCGGGCGACGCCGCACTCAAGGCCGGCGGTCAGCACAACACCATGAACCAGTTCAGCTGACGACGAGTCCGTGACGCCCCGCCGACAGCCGATTCCTGGTCCACGAGGCCTGATCCGTCGTCCCGAAGCCCCTCGCCCGTTCCCCCACGGGCGAGGGGCTTCGCCTGTCCGAGCCACCGGTTCCCTGCGGGCGTAGCCTGGAGCCATGACCGACGCATGGCACGGCATCGCCGAGGAGTTCCTCCACCTCTACCCGACAGGACGCCGGCTGCTGGCCGTGGCGGGTGCGGATGCCGAGCGCTCCCGCACCGCTGCCGACGCTCTCGCGTCGGCGCTCGTCGGCGCCGGCCACGAGGTCGAGCGCACGCACAGTCAAGACGGTGACGAGCAGACGCTGCGCGCCGATGTCGTCACGCCGTTCCGGAACGGGCCGAAGGCCGACCGGGTGCTGATCGTCTCCGGCCCCTCCGCCCTGCTCAGCCCGACGGCGCGCGGCATGTGGAACTTCACGCTGTGGCAGCTCTTCGGGGAAGAACCGCCGCACAGTGTGGCGTCCGCGCTGGTCGACCTGACCGATCCCGTGAACCCGGTCCGCCGCACCGCCGACTACTGCGCATTGCCGGCGTCGTTCGGTTCCTGAGGCGGAGGCCCCCGAGCTTCCGGGCGGGGCGCCGAACCGCACCCGGAAGTCGTGACGGGGCGCTGGGGAGGCAGCCTCGGCTCGCAGGAGCCTTCCGTCAGAAGCCCGACTGGGGAAGCGGGCAGATTCAGAGTAGGCACCCACCACGACCGCGGAAAGTGCGCGGGAGCGGTCTGTCACCGGGTGGCGCCAAACCGGGCACGGGATGACCGGCTTGGCACCGGTTGCGCGATCACATGTCGCAGGATCGCTGCTGCGCTCACCGCGAGGGACCGGTCTGCTCATCGGTCAACAGCATCGCCTCGGCGAGCTGCACCGGCCGGGAGCGGGCCGCGAGGCGGAAGGCGCTGGGACTCCCGCCCACGTGTCGCGAGAACTGCGCGCGCAGAGCGGCAGCGTCGACGAACCCCGCACGCTTCGCCACCACCGCGAGCTCCTGGGCCGGGAGCACGAGAAGCTCCTCCCGTGCGGTCGTGAGGCGCCGACGCAGCAGCTGTGCCGAGAGGCTCTCATCGGCCCCTGCGAAGAAGCGGAACAGCTGACGACGACTCATGTGCAGCTCGGCCGCGAGCTGGTCGATCCCGAACTCCGCGTCACGGTGCCGGCGTTCGATGATCTGCGCCGCCTCCGCCCTGATCCGGCTGACGCGGTCGGTCTCGCCGTCGCCGGGGAACTGACGGAACAGTCCCCGCACCAGCGCGACCAGCGCCGCCTCCGTTCCGGCGAGCGCTCCGGCCCCCTGATCGGGATCCTGCACCCACTCGTAGAGCATGCGGCCCACCGCGACCCCCGCCGCCCGCGTGAGCGGGGTGTCGGGGAACAGGCCGGCGCCGGATGCCAGCACGTGCTGGTATCCGGGGATGGCCGCGACCGGGACCACGACCCCGGTCGTCTCGCTCAGGCCGAGATGCTCGGCGGCAGACGGCCCCACGCTCGACATGAACCCCATACGGCCGACGCGCAGATCGTGGACGCCATGGGCGGTGTGCAGCCGTTGCCCACCGAGGTTCGAGACCCCGACGATGATGATGTCCTCGTCCTGCGGGGCGCCACGATCGTAGGTGACGGTGTGCGGCGTCTCGAGCGTGCTGAACAGCATCGTCGCGCCGATGGAGCGTCGCAGCAGCGCCGCCTCGAAGCCGAGAGGGTCGGCGGCCTTCATGGTTCCGAAGTTCGACAGCTGCTGCATGCCGATCGGACCGTCGAGCCGGATCACCGCGGAGGTGTACCACTCCGGTGGGTGCTGGTCGCGGTCGTCGTCCGTCTCCTCGCGCCAGAGGCCGCCGGACAGGCGCCGCATCCAGGCGGCGGTCTCGCCGGCGGTGATCGCCGTCACGCCCGACGCTCGCGCACGACGGCCAGGCGCGATGCGCGCACGACGAGAGCGTCGGAGTTCCCCAGAGTTTGCACCATCACGGTCCCCCATGTCAGGCGCGCGCCGCCTGCGCGACGCGCGCACCCCATCCCCGGAGCCACACTAGCCAGGCGCTTTGCGCGCGTGCAATATACGACGTGGCGCCCCGCTGCGCCTCGCCGTCCACGCCCCCTGAGCACCGGGAACGCGCAGCGCGGGCTAGCTGAAGGTCGCGGCGACCGAGTTGCGGTGATAGTCGAAGACGATGCTGGTGCGAGTCGACGCGACGCTGCTCTGCGCCGAGAGGTGCTCGAGCACGAACTCGCGCATCTGCGAGGAGTCGGCCACCGCGATGTGGAGCAGGAAGTCGTCCTCTCCCCCGAGGAAGAAGACCTGGATCACCTGGGGCAGCGCCCGCACCCGATCGGCGAAGGCCACGATGCTCTCGCGTCGCGCGCTCGGGCGCAGACTGACCCCGATGATCGCCTGCAGCCCTGCGCCCAGCATCCGCTCGTCGACGCTCGCATGGAAACCGGTGATGACCCCGCGCTCGATCAGCGAGCGCAGGCGCGCGTGCGCCGTGGATGGTGCCACGCCGAGCGTGCCGGCGAGTTCCGCGTTGGTCATCCGGCCGTCCGCGCCGAGCAGGCGCACGATCTGCGCATCGATCGCGTCGAGCGCCGGCGCCCGAAGAGTGTTCGGCGAACCTGCCGCATTCGACTGTTCCATACGAAGCATTATTCAGGATTCTCGATCCTGTCGAATGTTCTGAACAGAATCTGTTGATGAGCCGATGTTTCTGCGATTCTGTGTGCATCACACCCACACGAGGAGGATCGATGAAGATCGGCGTACCCACCGAGGTCAAGAACAACGAGAACCGCGTCGCGCTGACGCCCGCCGGCACCGATCGCCTCGTCAACGAGGGGCACCGCGTGCTCGTGCAGTCCGGCGCCGGCCTCGGGTCGAGCATCTCCGATGACGCCTACCGTGCCGCCGGCGCCGAGATCCTCGACTCCGCTGCCGAGGTGTGGGGCGCGGCCGACCTGCTCATCAAGGTCAAGGAGCCGATCGCCCAGGAGTACGGCTTCCTGCGGCCCGACCTCACGCTGTTCACCTACCTGCACCTCGCCGCCGACCGCCCGCTGACCACGGCTCTCGTGGATGCCGGGACGACTGCCGTGGCCTACGAGACCGTGCAGCTGCCCGACCGCAGCCTGCCGCTGCTCGTGCCGATGAGCGAGATCGCCGGGCGGCTCTCGGTGACCATGGGCTCCTACGCGCTGCTGCGCTCCAACGGCGGCCGCGGCACCCTGCTCGGCGGCATCGCCGGCACCCCGCGAGCCAAGACCGTCGTGATCGGCGGTGGCGTCGCCGGTGAGCACGCCGCCGCCAACGCGCTCGGCCTCGGCTCAAAGGTCACCGTGATCGACATCTCGCTGCCGCGCCTGCGCGAGCTCGAGCACCGCTACGGCGGCGCGCTCGAGACCCGCGCCTCCAGCCGCTACGACATCGCCGAGGAACTCGCCACCGCCGATCTGGTGATCGGCTCCGTGCTCATCCCCGGCGCCGCCGCCCCCAAGCTCGTCACCGACGACATGGTCGCGACCATGAAGCCCGGCTCGGTGCTGGTCGACATCGCGATCGACCAGGGCGGATGCTTCGAGGGCTCGCGGCCGACCACGCATGACGCTCCCACGTTCGCGGTGCACGATTCGATCTACTACTGCGTGGCGAACATGCCCGGCGCCGTCCCCGAGACCGCGACCCGGGCACTGACCAACGCGACCCTCCCCTATGTCTCGGCGATCGCCGGAAAGGGCTGGGAGCGCGCTGCCACGGATGACGCCGCGCTGGCGAAGGGCCTGAACGTGCAGGGCGGGCGCATCGTGCTGGAGGCCGTCGCGCGGGCGCACGCTCTGTGACCCGTCGTCGGACGACTCGAAACCGAAAGAACTCAGGATCTTCATGACGACTCGGCCCTCACCGGCACGGGCGACCCGAGTACGCTCGTAATCGTGACTGAACGCGCTCCTCTCTCCCGCAAACTGTCCGCGATCGCCGAGTCTGCGACCCTCAAGGTCGATGCCAAGGCGAAGGCTCTCAAGGCGGAAGGCAAGGACATCATCTCCTATGCCGCCGGCGAGCCGGATTTCGCGACCCCCCAGTTCATCGTGGATGCGGCAGCCGACGCTCTCGCGGACCCCGCGAACTACCGGTACACCCCCGCTGCCGGGCTTCCGGCGCTGCGTGAGGCGATCGCCGCCAAGACCCTGCGCGACTCCGGCCTCGAGGTGTCCCCGAGCCAGGTCATCGTGACCAACGGCGGAAAGCAGTCCGTCTACCAGGCGTTCCAGACCGTCGTGAACCCCGGCGACGAGGTGCTGCTCCCCGCACCGTACTGGACCACCTACCCGGAGGCCATCCGTCTGGCCGACGGCATCCCCGTCGAGGTCTTCGCCGGCGCCGACCAGGACTACAAGGTCACGGTCGAGCAGCTCGAAGCCGCCCGCACCGAGCGCACCACCGTGCTCGTCTTCGTATCTCCCTCGAACCCGACCGGCTCGGTGTACACCGCGGAAGAGACCGCGGCCATCGGCGAGTGGGCGCTCGAGCACGGCATCTGGATCATCAGCGACGAGATCTACCAGAACCTCACCTACGAGGGTGTCAAGGCGACCTCCATCGTCGAGGCCGTGCCCGCTGTCGCCGGGCAGACGATCCTGGTCAACGGCGTCGCGAAGACGTACGCCATGACCGGATGGCGCGTGGGCTGGATGGTCGGTCCGGTCGATGCGATCAAGATCGCCGGCAACCTGCAGTCGCACCTCTCGAGCAACGTGAACAACGTCGCCCAGAAGGCCGCGATCGCCGCGCTCAACGGACCGCAGACCGAGGCGGAGCAGATGCGCGAGGCGTTCGACCGCCGCCGCCGTCTCATCGTCTCTGAGCTGTCGAAGATCGACGGCCTGGTCGTACCCAACCCGCTCGGGGCCTTCTACGTCTATCCCGATGTGCAGGGCCTGCTCGGCCGCACCTGGGGCGGCGTGACGCCGACGACCTCTCTCGAGCTGGCGGACCTGATCCTGGAGCAGGCCGAGGTGGCGGTCGTACCCGGCGAGGCCTTCGGCCCCAGCGGCTACATCCGTATGTCGTACGCTCTCGGCGACGACGCACTCCTCACGGGCGTGCAGCGCCTGCAGCGCCTGTTCTCCTGAGGCACCCTGGCTCGGGAACCATCGCCCAGACCCCACCGTACCGACGAGACCCCCTCCTGCCGACACGTGCAGGAGGGGGTCTCGTCACGGTGGGGGGGTCTCGACGCACGCGGCGCCGGCCCTCAGTCCTGCGGGTGATACCCGATCAGCCAGCGGATACCGTAGCGGTCCACGAGCGTGCCGTCCCAGTCGCCCCAGGCGCGCCGCTGCAGCGGGTCAATCACCCGGCCGCCGACGGAGAGATCCGCGAACCAGCCGGTCAACGTCGATGCATCGGCTGTCCCGAGCAGCGAGAGAAACATACCGTTCATCTGCACCGCGTCGTCGTCGATGCCGGCGTCCGCTCCGGAGAGTTCCACGACGCCCTGCAGCGTCGCGTGACCGATCGCATCACTCGGACCGTCGTGCCTGTCGAGCTGGGCGTAGTCGAACATCTGCAGCACACCGCCGAACACGGACTGATAGTGCCGCATCGCCTCAGCCGCGTTGCCGGGGAACAGGAGGTAGGGGATCAGTCCACTCATGCCGCGAGTGTAGCCTCGGCCGACCGTCAGAGCTCGACGCCGACCAGCACCGGCTCAGGCTGGAGCACCAAGCCGAACTCCGCGTGGACTCGGCTCTGGATGAAGCGCGCGAGCTCGGCCACCTCCGCGGCGTTCGCTCCCCCGCGGTTCGTGAGCGCGAGAGCGTGCTTGGTCGAGACCGATGCCCGCGATCGCGGGAGCTTGAAGCCCTTGCGGATTCCGGCCTGTTCGATGAGCCAGGCCGCACTCACCTTGACATCGGTGGGACCGCGACGCGGGGCCGGCACCAGACCGTCGTAGTTCGCAAGAGGGATGACGGTGATCGCGTCGAGATCGGGGTTCACCGGCCACCGCGGGCACTCCGCCGGCAGGGCACGGGCGACGGATTCCGGGACGATCGCGTTCTGGAAGAAGGATCCGACGCCGTGCGTATCGGGGTCGTTCTCGTCGAGCAGCATCCCCTTGGACGCGCGCGTGTCCAGAATGCGCTCACGCACCCAGGTCAGAGCGACCGGAGCGTCGCCCTCGAGGCCGAGTGCGCGGCGCAGTTGCTCGCCGCGCACGATGCGCTCCGGCGTCACGACCAGATCGACGGTCACCGACAGGATGACGGCGCGGCGCTGCGGCTCGCTGCCGTAGTGATGCTTGAGCACCGATGTGCGGAACCCGAGGCCCAATGCTGCGGCGGGGACGGTGGAGATCTCTCCCGTGCTCGCATCGATCAGTTCGACCTCGACGAGCGTCTCCTGGACCTCCTGGCCGTAGGCGCCGATGTTCTGCACCGGAGCGGCACCGACCGTGCCGGGGATCCCCGACATCGCCTCCAGCCCCGCGTACCCGTGCTCGACGGCGTAGGCGACGAAGTCATCCCACCCGTGCCCGGCCTGGGCTCGCAGACGGATGCGACCGGCATGAGGCGAAGGGAGCTCTTCGATCCCTGTCGTCAGGATGCGGACGACAGTGCCCTCGAAGGGCTCGTCGCCGACGAAGAGGTTGGACCCGCCGCCGAGCACGAACCAGTCGTCGCCCCGTGCCCAGGTGTCGCGCAGTGCCTCGACGAGCCCTGCGGTGGTCGTCGCCTCCTGCATCCGCTCGGGCGCAGCCCCGGTGCGCAGCGTGGTGAGGTCGGCGAGGCGGATCGGATCGATCTCTCTCATGTCAGACCGCGATGCGCAGCTGCGCCTTGACGAGCACAGTGGCGTCGCCGAACGTGACCTTCAGGTCGACGCGCGCGGCATCGTCATCGACGGCACCAACTGTTGCGGTGACGTGCACATCAGCACCGTCCACCGGGTCGACGACGACCGGCTTGGTGAAGCGCACGCCGTAGTCGAGGATGCGCACGCCGGGCTCGAGCGCGGCGAGGAGCACGGACGAGGCGATACCCATCGTGAGCATGCCGTGCGCGAGGACACCAGGCAGTCCCACGGAGGACGCGATGTCGTCGCGGTAGTGGATGGGGTTGAAGTCTCCGGATGCTCCGGCGTAGCGCACGAGCGACTCGCGCGTCAGGTGCACCGTGCGCTCGGCGAGGACGTCTCCGACGGAATACGACATCAGCGCGTCGCCTCCTCTTCCTTGTCATCGCCGACCAGCAGCACGCTGGTCGCGGTCACCACATGGGCGCCGTCGACATCTGTGATCTCGGCTTCGCTGGTGATCAGCGCGTTTCCTGCCATCGCGCGGATGGCGGTGACGCGCAGCTGCCCGACGAGCTCATCGCCGGCGACGATCGGACGCGAGTAGGCGAACCGCTGCTCCGCGTGGATCGTACGCGCCAGCACGATGCCGGAATCCGGCAGTGCGAGGAGCTGCTGCAGGGTCAGATCCTGGATGACCATCGCGAAGGTCGGCGGCGCGACGACGTCGGCGTATCCGGCCGCGCGGGCGGCCTCGACGTCGGTGTGCTGCGGAGCCTCGGCGAAGACGGCGCGAGCGAACTCGCGCACTTTCTCCCGGCCGACGAGGTACGGGGCGGTCGGCGGGAACTCCCGGCCGATCAGTTCTGTGTTCACTGCCACCCCTCGATCCTATCGAGCATGGCGGTCGCCCGGTTCCGCGCTCAGCCCCTGCGGCGGCCCCGTACCGCCTTGATCGCCATCTGCACGGCGATGACGACGAGATATGCCGCGAAGAGAATGTTCCCGGCAGTCGGATCGATGAGGGTGGCGATCCACGCGCCGAGAGCCGTCGTGGTGCAGGCGGACACGCCGATCAGCACGGCGGCACGCAGGTCGACGTTGCGGGTGCGCAGGTTCCCGATCGTGCCCGACACCGCGGTGGGGATCATCATGAGCAGGGAGGTGCCTTTGGCCACCAGGTCGCTCGTGCCGAACGCCAGCATCAGGACGGGGACGACGATCACGCCGCCGCCCACGCCGATGAGGCCGGCGAGCACCCCAGTGCCGAGTCCCACACCGACCAGGGCGAGCCCCGTGAGCAACGTCAGTTCGAAGGTCGCATCGCGCGACGGGATCACGAGGAACAGCGTGATGATGACGAGGACCAGGAAACCGACGAAGCCCCAGCGCAACGCGGTCTGGGAGATGCGTGGGAGCAGCCTGGTGCCGATCTGTGCGCCGACCACGGCTCCTGCCGCGAGGATGAGCGCCGGAATCCATGCCACCGAGCCGGAGACGGCGTAGGAGATCACTCCGACGCTGGCCGTGGGCACGATCGCTGCGAGCGAGGTACCAGCGGCAATGCGCTGGTCGAACTGCAGCAGCAGCACGAGCAGCGGCACGATGACCGTTCCGCCCCCGACTCCGAAGAGACCGGACAGCAATCCGGCGAGAAGGCCGATTCCGATGAACGCCGCGTATGCGCGCGGCCCTCGACGCAGACCTGCCGCGGCATCGTTCACGCTGCGTTCCTCCCCCGCGACGCACGACGGCCGCACCGCGACAAGCCTACTCCCGCGCCGCACACCTGCCCGACGCCCTGGACGAGCAGAAGACCCGATCTCGGGGGGAGCCGTGACCGGGTCTTCCGGTGTGCCTGTGCATCGTCGCGCAGTGGGAGTCACGCGACAGCCGCGATCAGTTCACGAGGGGCGCAGCGCTGTGGGGAATGGGGAGATGCGCGCGCCTCTCGCTCCCAGGAGAGCACAACCGCTCGCTCGCGTCACCCCTCCTGCGCGGGATCCCCCAGTTGCCGGGTGCTTTCGCCGCATCGCACGTCACTTGAACGCGATCCGCAAACCCCTGGGACGCAGTCCCGTCATATGCGAGACTGGATCGCAACACCGGCGATGGCGCCGGCGTCGACCGGATCGAAGGAGATCTGATGGTTCGCAGCACGTTCCCCGACCTGGAGATCCCCGACGTCTCCGTGTACGACTTCCTGTTCGGTGACCTCGATGACGCACGGCTGGACGCCGTCGCACTGATCGACGGCACGAGTGGCGCGACCACGACCTATCGCCAGCTCGTCGGGCAGATCGGCCTGTTCGCGGGCGCCCTGGCAGCACGCGGTGTCGGTGTCGGCACGCGCATCGGCGTCCTCTGCCCGAACATCCCCGCGTTCGCCTCGGTCTTCCATGGCATCCTCCGCGCGGGCGCCACCGCGACCACCATCAATTCCCTCTACACGTCAGATGAGATCGCGAACCAGCTCACCGATGCCGGCGCCGAGTGGCTGATCACCGTCTCGCCCCTGCTTCCCGGCGCTCTTGCCGCTGCTGCGGAGGTCGGCATCGACGCCGACCACCTGATCGTGCTCGACGGCGCCGAGGGCCACCCGCCGCTGCCCGCCCTCCTCGGAGAGGGGCATGCGGCCCCTGAGGTCTCCTTCGACCCCGCGACGCATCTCGCGGTGCTCCCCTACTCGTCCGGCACGACCGGACGGCCGAAGGGCGTGATGCTGACCCATCGCAACCTGGTGGCGAACGTCACGCAATGCCGGTCGACGATCTCGCTCGGAGACGACGACCGGGTGCTGGCCGTGCTGCCGTTCTTCCACATCTACGGTATGACGGTGCTGCTGAACTTCGCGCTCAGGCAGCGGGCGGCACTGGTCACCATGCCGAAGTTCGACCTCGTGGAGTTCCTGCGTGTGGTCGCGGAGCATCGCACCAGCTGGGTGTTCATCGCCCCGCCCATCGCCGTCGCTCTCGCGAAGCATCCGCTCGTGGATCAGTACGACCTCTCGGCGATCAAGGTCATCTTCTCGGGGGCAGCACCCCTGGACGGAGCCCTCGCTTCGGCCGTCGCCGCACGTCTGGGGTGCACGGTCTGCCAGGGTTACGGCATGACCGAGACCAGCCCGGTCACGCACGCGATCCCCTTCGACCGTGACGACATCGACCGTTCCTCTGTGGGGTTGCTGCTCGCAAGCACCGAAGCGCGCCTCCTCGATGCGGAGACCGGCGCCGAGGTCGTCGTGCCCTCCGCGGGTGCGAGCGAACCCGGCGAGCTTCTCATCCGCGGGCCACAGGTGATGAGCGGGTACCTGAACCGTCCGGATGCCACGGCCGAGATGCTCGATGCCGACGGCTGGCTGCACACCGGAGACGTCGCCACGGTCACGCATGACGGCATCTTCCGCATCGTCGATCGGCTCAAGGAACTGATCAAGTACAAGGGGTACCAGGTCGCGCCCGCGGTGCTGGAGGCAGTGCTCCTCGAGCATCCGTCCATCGCGGACGCGGCGGTGGTCGGCGCGCTCGACGAAGACGGCCAGGAAGTGCCGAAGGCGTTCGTCGTCGTGCAGCAGGGCGCGGAGATCGACGCGGATGCGGTGATGGCGCACGTGGCCGGGCGGGTGGCCCCGCACGAGAAGGTTCGTCAGGTCGAGTTCATCGACGCCATCCCCAAGTCCAGTTCCGGCAAGATCCTGCGCAAGGATCTGCGCGCCCGCTGAGCTGACCGCGGGTCGTACCGCCCGACGATTCACGGAGCTTGTGACGATCTGCGGAGGTTTCGGTGGCGGATGCTCCGCGATCCGTCCCCACCTCCGTGAAACGTCACGGCGCACGGCGCCGCACCCGGACACGAAGAAGCCCGCCGCCCCGGAAGGGGCGGCGGGCTTCGCCATGAAATCGAGTGATTACTCGGACTTCTCCTCGGCGGGAGCCTCGGTGGTCTCCTCAGCGGGAGCCTCCTCAGCGGCAGCCTCGGGAGCCTCCTCGACGGGAGCCTCCTCGACGACCTCTGCCGGCTTCTCAGCCTTGGCGGTCTTCTTGGCCGACTTCGGCTTCGGGTTCACGGGCTCGAGGACGAGCTCGATCACGGCCATGGGGGCGTTGTCGCCCTTGCGGTTCCCGACCTTGGTGATACGGGTGTAGCCACCCTCGCGGTCCGCGACGAGCGGAGCGATCTCGGTGAAGAGCGTGTGCACGACGCTCTTGTCACCGATGACCGCGAGCACGCGACGGCGCGCGTGCAGGTCGCCACGCTTGGCGAAGGTGATCAGACGCTCGGCGAGCGGGCGAAGGCGCTTGGCCTTCGTCTCGGTCGTCTTGATCGACTTGTGGGTGTAGAGCGCTGCTGCGAGGTTCGCAAGCATGAGGCGCTCGTGTGCGGGGCCGCCTCCGAGGCGGGGACCCTTAGTGGGCTTGGGCATAATCGTCTAGCTCCTGGTCAGAAAGGTCGGGTATCAGAAGGACTCGTCTTCGCTGCCGCCGTAGAAGTGGGCGCCGTCGAAACCGGGCACCGAATCCTTGAGCGACAGACCGAGCGAGATGAGCTTGTCGCGCACCTCGTCGACCGACTTCTGGCCGAAATTGCGGATGTTCATGAGCTGCGTCTCCGACAGGGCGACGAGCTCAGAAACGGTGTTGATGCCCTCACGCTTCAGGCAGTTGTACGAGCGGACCGACAGGTCGAGGTCCTCGATCGGCATCGACAGCTCGCTGGAGTTCACTGCCTCCACCGGTGCCGGGCCGATCTCGATGCCCTCGGCCTCGACGTTCAGCTCGCGAGCGAGACCGAACAGCTCGGTCAGCGTCTTCGCAGCCGAAGCGACGGCGTCGCGGGGGCTGATCGACGACTTGGTCTCGACGTCGAGGACGAGCTTGTCGAAGTCGGTGCGCTCACCGGCACGAGTCGCCTCGACGCGGTAGCTGACCTTCAGGACGGGCGAGTAGATCGAGTCGATCGGCACCTGGCCGGCCTCGGCGTACTCGTTGCGGTTCTGCGTCGCCGAGACGTAGCCACGGCCACGCTCGATCGTCAACTCGAGCTCGAACTTCGCGGTGTCGTTCAGGGTCGCGATGACGAGCTCGGGGTTGTGGACCTCGACACCGGCCGGAGCCGAGATGTCAGCGGCGGTCACTTCGCCCGCACCGGTCTTACGCAGGTACGCCGTGATGGGCTCGTCGCGCTCCGAGGAGACGACCAGCTGCTTGATGTTGAGGATGATCTCGGTGACATCCTCCTTCACGCCGGGGATGGTGCTGAACTCGTGCAGCACACCGTCGATGCGAACGCTGGTGACCGCGGCGCCGGGGATCGACGACAGCAGGCTGCGGCGCAGCGCGTTGCCGATCGTGTAACCGAAGCCGGGCTCCAGAGGCTCGATGATGAACCGGCTACGGTTCTCGACGATCTTTTCCTCGGTCAGTGTGGGACGCTGTGCAATAAGCACTCTGTGTTCCTTTCGATCACATGCCCGCTATATGACATGTGGTGGGTGAGGTCTTGAGTTGTGGAAGTCGATGCCCGCACGCGGGCGGAGAGCCGCTCGGCGCTTCAGTATGTCGAAGGCACGAGCGGCTCAACCAGCCGGATCAGACGCGGCGACGCTTCGGCGGGCGGCAGCCGTTGTGCGCCTGCGGGGTGACGTCCTGGATCGAGCCGACCTCGAGGCCGGCGGCCTGGAGCGAACGGATCGCGGTCTCGCGGCCGGAGCCCGGACCCTTCACGAGGACGTCGACCTTCTTGACGCCGTGCTCCGCAGCCTGACGGGCAGCGGACTCGGCAGCCATACCGGCGGCGTACGGGGTCGACTTGCGGGAGCCCTTGAAGCCCACGCCACCCGACGATGCCCACGCGATGACAGCGCCGGACGGGTCGGTGATCGAGACGATCGTGTTGTTGAACGTCGACTTGATGTGGGCCTGGCCCAGCGCGATGTTCTTCTTTTCCTTGCGGCGCGGCTTGCGCGCGGCGGCCTTGGGTGCAGCCATGAAAGTGTTCTCCTAGTCCCTGGGGCCGCTGCTTAGCGGGCCTTCTTCTTGCCTGCGACGGTGCGCTTCGGGCCCTTGCGGGTACGGGCGTTGGTCTTGGTGCGCTGACCACGGACCGGGAGACCACGACGGTGGCGGATGCCCTCGTAGGAGCCGATCTCGACCTTGCGGCGGATGTCTGCGGCGACCTCGCGGCGCAGGTCACCCTCCACCTTGTAGTTGCCTTCGATGTGGTCGCGGAGGGCGATCAGCTGGTCATCACTGAGGTCCTTCACGCGGATGCTCTCGTCGATCTCAGTCGCCTTGAGGATCTCGACCGAGCGGGTACGGCCGACGCCGTAGATGTAGGTAAGGGCGATCACCACGCGCTTATCGCGCGGGATGTCAACGCCGGCAAGACGTGCCATGCGGTTCTCCTGGGTGTTGTGGAGGTATGGAACAGGATCGGTGCCCGGGCCTCCGCCCGAGGTGTCAGCCTCAACCGCTCCGCCGGTTACCCGGTCGCTGAGCCTGTCGAAGCGTCTGATCCTGCCGTATGTGTATTCAGTTGTGAGATGTGCGAGAGCGGTGGCCGCACAGCGCAGGTGCTTAGCCCTGGCGCTGCTTGTGACGCGGGTTGCTCTTGCAGATCACCATGACGCGGCCGTGACGGCGGATCACCTTGCAGTGATCGCAGATGGGCTTGACGCTGGGGTTGACCTTCATGATGTTTCCTGTTCGCTGTCTTCGTACCGCCCCGATGCCGAGGCAGGCCGTTACTTCTCGACCGGTTAGCGGTAGCGGTAGACGATACGGCCGCGGGTGAGGTCGTAGGGGCTGAGCTCCACGACCACGCGGTCTTCGGGGATGATACGGATGTAGTTCTGCCGCATCTTGCCGGAGATCGTTGCCAGGACCTTGTGTCCGTTGCTGAGCTCAACGCGGAACATCGCGTTGGGCAGTGCTTCGGAGATCACGCCCTCGATCTCGATGACACCGTCTTTCTTAGCCATAGCCTCGCTGACGCTTCTGCAGACCGGTCGATCTGCGGTGGGTGAATGGATTGTGGTGCTGCGCCGCCGGACACGCCGAATCAAGGCACAAAGCACCAAAGATCTATATTAGACGCTCCGGAGCCATCCGGCAACTTGAGCGCCGGCGAACCAGCGGGGTCAGCCGATGAGATCGGTGAGCTTCTTGAGATCCGCGGAATCCTGCAGATTCAAGCGCGTGCCGTTGACGTCGACCGTCGGCGTGCCGTTGATGTCATTGGACTTGGCCTGCGCGACGCCGAACTTGCGGTATGTCTCGTCGTTGATGCACGACACGGCGTCGTCCGCACCGACCTGCGTCGCGAAGTCGGCGAGCTGCTCGTTGGTCAGCCCCGACGAGTTCTCCGCCGGCTGGTTGGCGAACAGCGTCTTGGCGTAGTCCAGGTACAGGTCCGGGTTCGACTCTGCGACGCAGACTGCAGCGCCTGCGGAGCGAGAGGAGAAATCGGTCCCCTGCGAGAAGCGGTCCAGGATCGCGATCGGGTGATACTCGAGAGTGATACGCCCGTCCGCCGCGGCTGCCTCCAGCTGCGGACCGAACTGGTCTTCGAAGCTCTTGCAGACCGGGCACTGGAAGTCGACGAACACCGCCACGGTGTCCTCGCCATCACCGAACGAGATGGCGCCCGTGTCCGCGTTGAACGCCTCGTTGCTGCTGGGCGCGACGCCGGGAGCGGTGGCCTGGTTGTTCAGGAACACCACGAGTCCACCCAGGACCACCAGTACGACGACCACGGCGGCGGAGACGCCGATCGCGAACCAGTTGGTGTTGCTCTTCGCCGCTGCCATTGTGTTCCGTTTCTCTCGGTCTCGCCGCACATCATGCAGGCGCATGTACCTTTTGATTTTGCCGTATCAGCCTATGCAGTTCGTGTGAGGGACGCGCGGCGGATCAGGGCACGGGAACGGGAACGATGCCGAACGGCGCGAGACCGGCCGCTCCACCGTCCACGGCAGTCAGCACCCAGATGCCGTCCGCATGACGTGCGACGCTGTGCTCCCAGTGCGAGCCGTCCGTGCCGTCGACGGTGGTGACGGTCCAGTCGTCGTCCTCGATGTAGGTCGCCTCGCCGCCCGCGGTCACCATCGGCTCGATCGCCAGGACGAGACCGTCCTTGATCTCGGGGCCAGGGTCCGGCGTGCGGTAGTTGAAGACGCTCGGAGCCTCGTGCATCTTGCGTCCGATGCCGTGGCCGACGTATTCGCGGAGGATGCCGTAGGTCTCCCCCGACACGGCCGACGGGCCCTGCGCCTCGATGTACTCCTGGATGGCGGCGCCGATCTCGCCGATGTGGGTTGCCGTGGCCATGGCCGCGATACCGGCCCACAGGGAGCCCTCCGTGACGCGCGAGAGCTCCTCACGACGGGAGACGAGCTCCGGCCGCTCCGGGTCGGGCACCACGAACGTCACGGCGCTGTCGCCGTTCCACCCCTCGAACTGCGCACCGCAGTCCACGGACACGATGTCACCCGGCTGCAGCACCAGGTCACCGGGGATGCCGTGGACGACCTGCGCGTTCACCGACACGCAGATCGTGTGGTGGTAGCCGCGCACGAGCTGGAAGTTGGACTCCGCGCCGCGCCCGATGATCACGCGATTGGCGGCCTGATCGAGCTCGAGCGTCGTGACGCCGGGCTTGATCAGGGGCCGGACCGCATCCAGTGCTGCCGCGGTGATGAGCCCCGGCTCGACCATGGCTCGCAACTGAGCCGGGGTCTTGTAGATCGACCGGCGGAACATGCTCGGCCCCTCAGGCTGCGAGACGCAGACCGCGAGCGGTCAGCGCGGCGAAGACACGAGAGGTGATCTCCTCGAGCGAGCCGACGCCGTCGATGCGGTCGACGATGCCCTTGGCGCCGTACACCTCGATGATCGGAGCAGTCTCGCGCTCGTAGATGTCCAGACGGTGACCGATGGCCTCGGGGGTGTCATCCGAACGCCCCTGCTCCGTCGCACGCAGCGTGAGCCGGGACAGGCTCTCCTCACGCGGGACGTCGAGCAGGATCACGGCGTCGAGGGCCTCGCCGCGCTCGGCCAGGAACGCCTCGAGGTGCGCCACCTGCGCCGTGTTGCGCGGGTAGCCGTCGAGCAGGAAGCCGTTCGCGGCATCCTCCTGCGACAGACGGTCGCGCACGATCTCGCTGGTCAGCTCGTCCGGCACCAGATCGCCCTTGTCGAGGATCGCCGTGACCTGCTGGCCGAGCGGCGTCCCCTCCTTGATGTTCGCGCGGAAGATGTCTCCCGTCGACACCACGGGGATGCCGTACGACTCGGCGATGCGCACACCCTGCGTGCCCTTGCCGGAGCCCTGAGGGCCGACGATCAGGAGGCGTGCGGATGCTGTCATCGAAGAAGCCCTTCGTAGTGGCGCTGCTGCAGCTGCGCGTCGATCTGCTTGACCGTCTCGAGACCCACACCCACGATGATCAGGATCGAGGCGCCACCGAACGGGAAGTTCTGGTTGGCGCCGACGGTGGCGAGAGCGATGAGCGGAATCAGCGCGATGAGACCCAGGTAGATGGAACCGGGGAGCGTGATACGTGTGAGCACGTAGTCGAGGTACTCGGCGGTCGGGCGTCCGGCACGGATGCCCGGGATGAAGCCGCCGTACTTCTTCATGTTGTCGGCGACCTCGACCGGGTTGAACGTGATCGCGACATAGAAGTACGTGAAGCCGATGATGAGCAGGAAGTACACGGCCATGTAGACCGGGTGGTTTCCCGTGGTGAAGTTCGCGCTGATCCAGGAGACCCATGCCGGCGGCGTCGAGCCGTCCTGCGGGGTGTTGAACTGAGCGATCAGCGCCGGGATGTACAGCAGCGACGACGCGAAGATCACGGGGATCACACCCGCCATGTTCACCTTGATCGGGATGTAGGTGTTCGTTCCGCCGTATGTCCGGCGTCCGACCATGCGCTTGGCGTACTGCACCGGGATGCGTCGCTGGGACTGCTCGACGAACACGACGAGCCCCATCACGATGATGCCGACCAGCAGCACGAGCAGGAAGACCTCGAAGCCCTTGCTCTCCCAGATCATCCACATCGCTCCGGGGAACGTGGCGGAGATCGAGGTGAAGATCAGCAGGGACATGCCGTTGCCGATGCCGCGCTCGGTAACGAGCTCAGCGAACCACATGATGAGGCCGGTACCGGCGGTCATCGCCATGATGATGAGCAGCTGCGCCCACCACACGTCATTCGTCAGCAGGTTCTGGCAGGCCGCGACATCCGTCGTGCCGAACAGCTGGCCGCTGCGGGCGACCGTGACCAGCGTGGTCGACTGCAGCAGCGCGAGGGCGATCGTGAGGTACCGCGTGTACTGGGTGAGGCGGGCCTGACCGGCCTGCCCTTCCTTGTGCAGCGCCTCGAAGTGCGGGATGACGACGCGCAGAAGCTGCGTGATGATCGTCGCGGTGATGTACGGCATGACGCCGAGCGCGAAGATCGACAGCTGCAGGAGCGCACCGCCGGAGAAGAGGTTGACCAGACCGAGCAGTCCGTCGGTGCCCGCATTCTGAGCGAGGCACTCCTCGACGTTCGGGAAATGCACGAACGGAGCCGGGACATTGGAACCGAGCCGGTAGATGGCGACGATCGCCAGAGTGAAACCGATCTTCCGACGCAGGTCGGGCGTGCGGAAGATCCGCGCGATGGCGCTAAACAAGGACGTTCCTCCTGAAAGGGTTGCCGAATCCCGAAGGGCGGCTGAAAGACCAGGGTAACCTACCCGGACGAGCCGGAGAGACTAACCACAAGAGGGGCCGGAGAATCTCCGGCCCCTCTTGCGTAGTGGTTACTTGACGGATCCGCCCGCGGCCACGATCTTCTGCTCGGCAGAACCCGAGACCTTGTCGACCGAAACAGTGAGCTTCACGGCGATGTCGCCGTTTCCGAGAACCTTGACCTTCTCGTTCTTGCGAACGGCACCCTTGGCGACGAGGTCGCTGATGGTGACGTCGCCACCCTTCGGGTACAGCTCCGCGAGCTTCTCCAGGTTCACGACCTGGTACTCCACGCGGAACGGGTTCTTGAACCCGCGCAGCTTCGGGGTGCGCATGTGCAGAGGCATCTGCCCACCCTCGAAGCCGACGCGAACGGTGTTGCGAGCCTTGGTGCCCTTGGTACCACGACCAGCGGTCTTACCCTTGGAGCCCTCACCACGACCGACACGGGTCTTCGCGGTGTTGGCGCCGGGGACCGGACGCAGGTGGTGCACCTTCAGCACGCCGGGGCGGGACGCCGGAGCATCCTTCTTCGGCGCAGCCTTCTTGGCAGCGGGCTTCTTGGCCGGAGCCTCAGCCTTGGCGTCGGAGGCGGCGGCCTTGGCCGGTGCCTTCTTCGCTGCGGGCTTCTTCTCGGCGGCAGCCTTGGGAGCGGCAGCCTTCTTCGGGGCCTTCTCGGCCTCGACGGCGTCGTTCTTCTCAGCCATTAGTCGATCTCCTCAACCTTGACGAGGTGGGCGACGGTCTTGACGTAACCGCGCGTCTGCGCGTCGTCGGGGCGAACGGTGCTGTCGCCGATTCGCTTGAGACCGAGGCTGCGCAGCGTGTCACGCTGGTTCTGCTTCTCACTCACCTTGGACTTGACCTGCGTGACCTTGAGGCGCGAAGCCATCAGGCACCTACCTTCTGTGCGGCGATGGCCTCGGCCTCCGCGCGGACGAGACGCGCCGGAGCCACCTGGTCGAACTCGAGGCCACGACGTGCGGCGACCGCACGGGGCTCCTCGAGCTGCTTCAGGGCAGCGACGGTCGCGTGCACGATGTTGATCGTGTTCGACGAGCCGAGGGACTTCGACAGGACGTCGTGGATACCGGCGCACTCGAGCACGGCGCGGACGGGACCACCGGCGATAACACCGGTACCACCCGCGGCCGGACGGAGCAGAACCACACCGGCGGCCGCTTCACCCTGCACCGGGTGCGGGATCGTGCTGCCGACGCGCGGAACGCGGAAGAAGTTGCGCTTGGCCTCTTCGACACCCTTCGAGATCGCGAGGGGAACCTCACGAGCCTTGCCGTATCCGACGCCGACCAGACCGTTGCCGTCACCGACGACCACGAGGGCGGTGAAGCTGAAGCGACGTCCACCCTTCACGACCTTCGAGACACGGTTGATGGTGACCACGCGCTCGAGGAACTGGTTGTCCCCACGGTCGCGCGAGTTGCGGTCACGGCCGCCACCCTGGTTGCGATCGCGACCGCCGCCACGGCGGCCCTCGCGAGCCGGCTCGGCCTGGGTCGTACCGGCGGCCGTCTCAGAGACGACCGCGGCCGTCTCAGGAGCGGCAGCAGCCGTTTCGGTCACTTCGTTCTCCTTGTTGTCACTCACAGTGCCAGCCCCCCTTCGCGGGCGCCATCGGCGATGGCTGCGACACGACCGGCGTAGCGGTTGCCGCCACGGTCGAACACTGCCTCGGAAACGCCGGCAGCCTTCGCGCGCTCGGCGAGAAGCTCGCCGACCTTGCGGGCCTTGGCGGTCTTGTCACCCTCGAGCGAGCGCAGGTCGGTCTCGAGCGTCGAAGCCGACGCGACGGTGTGACCCTTGCTGTCGTCGACGAGCTGCACGAAGACGTGGCGAGCCGAACGGTTGACGACGAGGCGCGGACGCACCTCGGTGCCGACGACCTTCTTGCGAAGGCGGGCGTGACGACGCGCGCGGGCGTCAGACTTTGACTTGAGAGCCATGGTTACTTACCACTCTTTCCGGCCTTGCGACGCACGTTCTCGCCGGCGTAGCGCACACCCTTGCCCTTGTACGGCTCAGGCTTGCGGATCTTGCGGATGTTGGCAGCTGCCTCGCCGACAGCCTGCTTGTCGATTCCGCTGACGGTGAGCTTGTTGTTGCCCTCGACCGTGAGCGTGATCCCGGCGGGCGGGTCGATCAGGACCGGGTGCGAGAAGCCGAGTGCGAACTCGACCGAGCTGCCCTTCTGAGCGACGCGGTAACCGGTTCCGACGACCTCGAGACCCTTGGTGTAGCCCTGGGTCACGCCGATGATGTTGTTGTTGATGAGCGTGCGGGTCAGGCCGTGAAGCGACCGCGACGCGCGCTCGTCGTCGGGGCGGGAGACCAGAACCTGGTTCTCCTCGACCGCGACCTCGATGGGGCTGGCCACCGTGAGGGTGAGTTCACCCTTGGGGCCCTTCACCGCGACCTCACGGCCGTCAACCGAAACGGTGACGCCCGCAGGCACGTCGATGGGAAGTCGTCCAATACGCGACATTTCGAATTACCACACGTAGGCGAGAACTTCTCCGCCCACGCCCTTCTGCTCTGCCTGACGGTCGGTGAGAAGACCGGAGGAGGTGGACAGGATGGCCACGCCGAGGCCGCCGAGGACCGTGGGGAGCTCCGTGGACTTCGCGTACACGCGGAGGCCGGGCTTCGAGACACGCTTGATGCCTGCGATCGACCGCTCACGGTTCGGGCCGTACTTCAGCGTCAGCGTCAGGTTCTTTCCGACGCGAGCGTCAGAGGTCTCCCAGCCGGCGATGTAGCCCTCCTGCTGGAGGATGGCGGCGATGTTCGTCTTCAGCTTGCTCGACGGCAGGGTCACGGAATCGTGGTGCGCCGAGTTCGCGTTACGCAGACGGGTCAGCAGATCTGCGACCGGGTCTGTCATTGTCATGGTTTTGTTCCTTTGTTCATGAGGTTCCGGCTGCCGTTACACGACAGACGGCCTGCGATGAGCACGCAATCTTCAATTGTACGTGCACATTGGCGATGAGTTCGACAGGCTCAGAAACCCGAGGGTTCCTGAGCCTGTCGAAGCATCACGCCTGTGCGTCTTCCGAGCGGAACGGGAAGCCGAGGTGACGGAGAAGTGCCCGACCCTCGTCATCCGTCTTCGCGGTGGTGACGACGGTGATGTCGAAGCCGCGAACCCGGTCGATGCGGTCCTGATCGATCTCGTGGAACACGCTCTGCTCCTGGAGACCGAAGGTGTAGTTGCCGTTGCCGTCGAACTGCTTGCCCGAGAGGCCGCGGAAGTCGCGGATACGGGGCAGTGCGAGCGAGACGAGGCGGTCGACGAACTCCCACGCGCGGTCACCACGGAGGGTGACGTGCGCGCCGATGGCCTGACCCTCGCGCAGCTTGAACTGCGCGATGGACTTGCGAGCCTTCGTGACGATCGGCTTCTGGCCGGTGATCTTGGTGAGGTCGTCGACCGCGCCATCGATCACCTTGCTGTCGCGAGCTGCCTCGCCGACACCGGTGTTCACGACGACCTTGACCAGTCCGGGGATCTGCATGACGTTCGCGTAGCCGAACTCTTCCTGCATCGCCTTCTTGATCTCGGCGTTGTACTTCGCCTTCAGGCGGGGCTGGATCTTGCCAGCCACCGCGGCATCGGTGCTTGCCATCAGAGGTCCTTACCTGACTTCTTCGCGAAACGCACGCGGACGTTGCGCTTGACGCCGTCCTTCACCTGCTCCTCGACCCGGTGGCCGACCTTGGTCGGCTTCTTGGTCGAAGGGTCGACGAGTGCGACGTTCGAGATGTGGATGGGGGCCTCGACAGTCTCGAGGCCACCCGTCTTGGTGCCACGCTGCGTCTGACCGACGCGCGTGTGCTTGGTGACGTAGTTCACGCCCTCGACGATGATGCGGTTGCGCTCGGACAGGATCTCGAGGACCTTGCCCTGCTTGCCGCGGTCTCCGCCGCGCTCCTGCTTGGCTCCGGTGATGACCTGAACCAGGTCACCCTTCTTGATCTTCGCCATGATTAGATGACCTCCGGCGCCAGCGACACGATCTTCATGAACTTCTTGTCACGAAGCTCACGACCGACCGGTCCGAAGATACGGGTGCCGCGGGGCTCCCCGTCGTTCTTCAGGATCACTGCGGCGTTCTCGTCGAACTTGATGTAGGAGCCGTCCGGACGACGGACCTCCTTCTTGGTGCGGACGATGACCGCCTTGACGACGTCGCCCTTCTTGACGTTTCCACCGGGGATCGCGTCCTTGACGGTCGCGACGATGGTGTCGCCCAGGCCGGCGTAACGACGCTTGGAGCCACCGAGCACACGGATGGTGAGCAGCTCCTTGGCACCGGTGTTGTCGGCGACCTTGAGTCGGGATTCCTGCTGAATCACTTGGCCTTCTCCAGAATCTCCACCAGACGCCAGCGCTTCGTGGCGCTCAGCGGGCGGGTCTCGTTGATGAGGACCAGGTCGCCGATGCCGGCAGAGTTCGCCTCATCGTGCGCCTTGACCTTCGAGGTGCGGCGGATGACCTTGCCGTAAAGCGGGTGCTTCACGCGGTCCTCGACCTCGACCACGATGGTCTTGTCCATCTTGTCGCTGACGACGTAGCCACGACGCGCCTTGCGGTACCCACGGGCATCCGCATCGCGGACGTCGTGAGCGGCGTGCTCAACCTCGACGGCTGCTTCCTTCTTGGTGGCCATCACTCAGCCTCTTCCTTCACGGCGTCGTCGGCGGAGTCCGCCTTCTTCGCCTTCGACTTGGTCGCCTTCTTCGCCGGGACCTCGACCGGAGCGGGCGTCGCACGGATGCCCAGCTCGCGTTCACGGATCACGGTGTAGAGACGCGCGATGTCGCGCTTGACGGCGCGGATGCGGCCGTGGCTCTCCAGCTGGCCGGTGGCCGACTGGAAACGGAGGTTGAACAGCTCCTCCTTGGCCTTACGCAGCTCCTCGACGAGGCGCTGGTCTTCGAACGTGTCGAGCTCTGTAGGAGCGAGCTCCTTGGTGCCGATCGCCATTACGCGTCGCCCTCCTCGCGCTTGATGATGCGTGCCTTGAGAGGCAGCTTGTGAATGGCACGGGTCAGTGCCTCGCGAGCGAGTTCCTCGCTCACGCCGGCGACCTCGAAGAGGACGCGACCCGGCTTGACGTTGGCGACCCACCACTCCGGCGAACCCTTACCGGAACCCATGCGGGTCTCAGCAGGCTTCTTCGTGAGCGGACGGTCAGGGTAGATGTTGATCCACACCTTGCCGCCACGCTTGATGTGACGGGTCATGGCGATACGAGCGGACTCGATCTGACGGTTCGTCACGTAAGCGGGCGTGAGCGCCTGGATGCCGAAGTCTCCGAAGGAGACCTTCGTGCCACCAGTAGCCTGACCCGAACGACCGGGGTGGTGCTGCTTGCGGAACTTGACCTTACGGGGGATGAGCATTATGCCGACGCTCCTTCTGCAACAGGTGCCTCGTTACGCGGCGCGCGGCGGCGGTCGCCACCACGGTCGTCGCGACGGGCCTTCGGTGCGTTGGCCTGCTCGCGAGCGAGCTCCTTCGCGGTGAGGTCGCCCTTGTAGATCCAGACCTTCACGCCGATGCGGCCGAAGGTGGTCTTCGCCTCGTAGAAGCCGTAGTCGATGTTCGCGCGCAGCGTGTGCAGCGGCACACGACCCTCGCGGTAGAACTCCGAACGGCTCATCTCAGCGCCGCCGAGGCGGCCGGAGACCTGGATGCGGATGCCCTTGGCACCAGCGCGCTGCGCGCCCTGGAGACCCTTGCGCATCGCACGACGGAACGCCACACGAGCAGAGAGCTGCTCGGCGATGCCCTGCGCGACGAGCTGAGCGTCAGCCTCGGGGTTCTTGACCTCGAGGATGTTCAGCTGGATCTGCTTGCCCGAGAGCTTCTCGAGGTCGCCACGGATACGCTCTGCCTCTGCACCACGGCGACCGATCACGATGCCCGGACGGGCGGTGTGGATGTCGACGCGGACGCGGTCACGGGTGCGCTCGATCTCGATGTTCGAGACACCGGCGCGGTCGAGCTGCGTCTTCAGCAGGTTGCGGATCTTGATGTCCTCGGCGACGTAGTCGGCGTAGCGCTGACCCTTCTTCGTCGAGTCCGAGAACCAGCGCGACACGTGGTCCGTGGTGATACCGAGACGGAAGCCGTACGGGTTTACCTTCTGTCCCATTACTTGCTCGCCTTCTTGTTGCTGTCGCCCGTTGCGGCCGGAGCTGCTGCAGGCGTGGAGAGCACGACCGTGATGTGGCTCGTGCGCTTCTTGATCTGGAAAGCGCGACCCTGTGCACGGGGCTGGAAACGCTTGAGCGTCGTGCCCTCGTCTACGTACGCGTTAGCCACGTACAGGTCCTGCTCGTCGAGGAACTCGCCGTCGCGATCTGCCTTGACCTGCGCGTTGGCCATGGCCGACGCGACAAGCTTGTAGATCGGCTCACTGGCGCTCTGCTGTGCGAACTTCAGGATCGCCAGAGCCTCCTGGGCCTGCTTGCCCTTGATGAGCGCGACGACACGACGAGCCTTCTGAGGGGTCACGCGGATGTGTCGCACGCGTGCGATCGATTCGACCATTAGCGGCGCCGCCCCTTCTTGTCGTCCTTCTCGTGGCCGCGGAAGGTGCGGGTGGGCGCGAACTCGCCCAGCTTGTGACCGACCATGGTCTCGGACACAAACACAGGGATGTGCTTGCGACCGTCGTGGACCGCGATCGTGTGACCCAGCATGGCCGGGATGATCATGGACCGGCGAGACCAGGTCTTGATGACGTTCTTCGTGCCCTTTTCGTTCTGACCGATCACCTTGCGAAGCAGGTGCTCGTCGACGAAGGGGCCCTTCTTAAGACTGCGAGGCATCTTCTCTTACTCCTACTTACGCTTCTTGCCGGCGTTACGACGACGCACGATGTACTTGTCGCTTTCCTTGTTGGCGTGACGGGTACGCCCCTCAGCCTGGCCCCAGGGGGAGACGGGGTGACGACCACCGGAGGTCTTACCCTCACCACCACCGTGCGGGTGGTCGACCGGGTTCATCGCGACACCACGGACGGTCGGGCGGACGCCCTTCCAGCGCATGCGGCCGGCCTTACCCCAGTTGATGTTCGACTGCTCGGCGTTGCCGACCTCGCCGATGGTCGCGCGGCAGCGCGCATCGACGTTGCGGATCTCGCCCGAGGGCAGACGCAGCTGGGCGTAGGGGCCATCCTTGGCGACGAGACGGACGGAGACTCCGGCCGAACGTGCCATCTTCGCGCCGCCACCGGGGCGGAGCTCGATTGCGTGGATGACGGTACCCGTCGGGATGTTCTTCAGCGGGAGGTTGTTGCCCGGCTTGATGTCAGCCCCGGCGCCCGACTCGACGATGTCGCCCTGCTTCAGCTTGTTCGGCGCGATGATGTAGCGCTTCTCGCCGTCGAAGTAGTGCAGCAGCGCGATGCGTGCGGTGCGGTTGGGGTCGTACTCGATGTGAGCGACCTTGGCGTTGACGCCGTCCTTGTCATTGCGACGGAAGTCGATGACGCGGTACTGGCGCTTGTGGCCACCACCGATGTGACGGGTCGTGATGCGGCCCTGGTTGTTACGACCACCGGTCTTCGAGAGCGGGCGCAGCAGCGACTTCTCCGGCGTCGATCGAGTGATCTCGGCGAAGTCAGCCACCGACGAGCCGCGACGGCCCGGGGTCGTGGGCTTGTACTTGCGAATAGCCATTATTGTCCTTATCCCCCGGATCAGCCGATTGCCGTGAAGATGTCGATGGTGCCCGACTTCAGGGTGACGATGGCGCGCTTGGTGTCCTTGCGCTTGCCGGTTCCGAAGCGGGTGCGACGAGCCTTGCCGACGCGGTTGAGGGTGTTGACCCCAGCGACCTTGACGCCGAAGATCTTCTCGATGGCGAGCTTGATCTCGGTCTTCGAAGCGCGCGGGTCGACGAGGAAGGTGTACTTACCCTCATCGATGAGACCGTAGCTCTTCTCGGACACGACCGGCTTCAGGATGATGTCGCGCGGGTCCTTGTTCAGGGCCGTCTGGAGAACAGATGCCTGCTCGCTCATGCGGAGACCTCCTGGTTGGCGCCGGACTTCGAGGCGATGAAGCCCTCGAGCGCGGCCTGGGTGAAGACGATGTCGTCGGAGACGAGCACGTCGTAGGCGTTGAGCTGGTCGAACGTCAGCACGTGCAGGTTCGACAGGTTGCGGATGCTCTTCAGCGTCACGTCGTCGTTGCGCTCGATGACGACGAGCACGTTCTTCGACGAGACGACGTTGGTGAGGAAGCTCACCGCGGACTTGGTCGAAGGCGTGCCGTCGATCCCGAAGGACTCGATGGCGTGGATGCGGTCACCACGGAAGCGGTCGCTGAGCGCACCCAGGAGGGCGGCGGCGATCATCTTCTTGGGGGTGCGCTGCGAGTAGTCACGCGGCTTCGGTCCGTGGACGATGCCACCACCGGTCATGTGCGGCGCGCGGATGGAACCCTGACGGGCGTTACCCGTGCCCTTCTGCTTGAAGGGCTTGCGGCCGGCACCGGAGACCTCGCCACGACGCTTGGTCGAGTGCGTGCCCTGGCGTGCCGCCGCGAGCTGCGCGACGACGACCTGGTGGATGAGCGGGATGTTCGTCTTGGCGTCGAACAGCGCGGCGGGAAGCTCGATCGAGCCTGCCTTCTTGCCGTCTGCCTTGAGGACGTCGAGCGCGAGAGTGGAGTCAGCCATGTTCAGGCACCCTTCACTGCGTTGCGGACATAGACGATGCGGCCACGAGCACCGGGGACGGCGCCCTTGACGAGCAGCAGACCCTTCTCGATGTCGACGGCGTGCACCGTGAGGTTGAGGACGGTCACGCGCTCGCCACCCATACGGCCGGCCATGCGCATGCCCTTGAAGACGCGGCTCGGGGTCGACGATGCGCCGATGGAGCCGGGCTTGCGGTGGTTGCGGTGCGAACCGTGCGATGCCGAGACGCCCTTGAAGTTGTGACGCTTCATGACACCGGCGAAGCCCTTGCCCTTGCTCGTGCCGACGACGTCGACGAGCTGACCGGCTTCGAACGTGCCGTCGACCGTGAGCTCCTGACCGAGTGAGTAGTCAGCAGCATCCGCGGTGCGGATCTCGGTCACGTGGCGACGCGGCGTGACGCCGGCTGCCTCGAAGTGAGCCGTGAGGGGCTTGTTCACCTTGCGCGGGTCGATCTGGCCGTACGCGATCTGCACGGCGTTGTAGCCGTCCTTCTCGGGGGTACGAACCTGAGTCACCACGTTGGGTGCGAGTTCGATGACGGTGACGGGGATGAGCTTGCCGCTCTCGTTCCACACCTGGGTCATACCGAGCTTCGTGCCCAGCATGCCCTTGGAAATCTTTGCGTTGATGTCAGCCATGTCGAACCTCAGAGCTTGATCTCGATGTTGACATCGGCCGGGAGGTCGAGACGCATCAGCGAGTCGACGGCCTTGGGCGTCGGGTCGACGATGTCGATCAGACGCTTGTGGGTGCGCATCTCGAAGTGCTCGCGGCTGTCCTTGTACTTGTGGGGCGACCGGATGACGCACACGACGTTCTTCTCGGTCGGAAGCGGCACGGGGCCGACGACGGTCGCGCCCGCACGGGTCACGGTGTCGACGATCTTGCGTGCCGACGAGTCGATGACCTCGTGGTCATACGACTTCAGGCGAATGCGGATTTTCTGTCCCGCCATTGTCTGCTCACTCTCTTTAAGCGTCTTACCGACCTGGGCCGGGTGACCCAGGGGCATTGGACGCACGTCGGCGCTGTTCGCGCCTCGGCACTCGAACGGCTCTCGCGAGTCGATCTGCTGCACCACTGTTCTTCTGTCAGCCCGGACACCTCTCAGCGACCGGGATGCCGACGTCTGCCGCACATGGCGGAGCCCTCATCATGAAGGTGTCGGGGGTTGTGTTCTGCTACCCGCGGCCTAGAACCCTGCACTCTCCCGGAGGAGAAGCCGCCTATGCACTGCCCTGGTAGTGATCCGGCAACGCACAGCGCGCCGAAATGTCGAACCTGTCTATTCTGCCATGCCTGATTTCACTTGCGCAAACCCGGGCGTGTCGCGCTCCGGATCCGCGTCCGGGAAGGGGCGCAGGAAGCGCGTCAGACTGCAGGAGATAGCGGGGCGAGGCATCCCCATGCCTCGCCCCGCTTGGGGAGGGCGTTCAGTGCGAGGGGGCACACCGAACGCGAGGAATCCGGCGTGAAGGGACGCCAGGATCCTCGTTCGAGGGCGCGACGGAGGACCCGCCGCGCAAGCGGGACGGAACGGCGGCGCACAGACGGCGCGCAACGCACGATGATCCCCAAAATCAATTCCCCAGTTGTGAGCACGGCCACAGCCGTGCAGCTTCGATACTTCGAACCCCTTCGAAGTACCAGGTCGCAAGATCCCCAGGCGACTCAACACAGTCTACGGGTTCGACATCCCGGATGCGAGCATCCCGAGCCACGATTCTCCTGCAAGAATGCCGAAACGGCGACCCACCGCAGTGGATCGCCGCTTCTGTGACGCGCTGTCGTGCGCCTACTCGTTGCCGACGGCCTTGTCGGCGCCGTCGCGGATCTCGTCGATCTTGTCCGCCGCACCCGGAGCGATCTTCTTGGCGAAGTCGGCGACGCCATCGAGCACCTTGTCGCTGATGTCCTCGGCCTGGTCGCTCTTGACGGCCTCGGCGATCTTGTCCTTGTTCTGCTCGAAGAGATCCTTGCCCTTGTTGACGGCGTCCTCGATACCCATGGTGTTCCCCTTCAGAGGTGTGTGCTGACGACCGGTGCGGTCGATCACCCTCATTGTGCAGGTCTGCGCTGGCGAACGGAACCCTCAGACGTGATTGATACCGCAGAAGTCCCCGCAGAACGTGCGTTAACGACAGAAGGGCCGGACCCGAAGGTCCGACCCCACTGCGAGAAAGCAGCTGCTTACTTGATGATCTTCGTGACCGTACCGGCGCCCACGGTGCGTCCACCCTCACGGATGGCGAAGCCGAGGCCCTCTTCCATGGCGATCGGCTGGATCAGCTCGACCGTCACGTCGGTGGTGTCGCCGGGCATGACCATCTCGGTGCCCTCGGGCAGCGTGATGACGCCGGTGACGTCGGTGGTGCGGAAGTAGAACTGCGGGCGGTAGTTCGTGTAGAACGGGTTGTGACGCCCACCCTCATCCTTGGACAGGATGTACGCGGTGCCAGCGAAGTCGGTGTGCGGCGTGACCGAACCCGGCTTGACGATGACCTGACCGCGCTCGACGTCCTCGCGCTTCGTGCCACGGAGCAGGAGACCGCAGTTCTCGCCGGCCCATGCCTCGTCGAGCTGCTTGTGGAACATCTCGATACCCGTGACCGTGGTCTTGACGGTCGGACGCAGTCCGACGATCTCGACCTCGGAGTTGATGGCCAGCGTGCCACGCTCGGCGCGGCCGGTGACGACGGTTCCACGACCGGTGATCGTGAAGACGTCCTCGACGGGCATCAGGAACGGCTTGTCCTTGTCGCGCACGGGGTCGGGAACGTTGTTGTCCACGGCCTCCATGAGGTCGAGGATCGACTGCGTCCACTTCTCGTCGCCCTCGAGGGCCTTGAGAGCGGAGACGCGGACGACAGGAGCGTCCTCAGCGAAGCCCTGCGAGGCGAGCAGCTCGGAGACCTCGAGCTCGACGAGCTCCAGGATCTCCTCGTCGTCGACCATGTCGGACTTGTTCAGCGCGACCAGCAGGTACGGCACGCCGACCTGCTTGGCGAGCAGCACGTGCTCACGCGTCTGAGCCATCGGGCCGTCGGTGGCGGCGACCACGAGGATCGCGCCGTCCATCTGAGCCGCACCGGTGATCATGTTCTTGACGTAGTCGGCGTGGCCGGGAGCGTCAACGTGCGCGTAGTGGCGCTTCGGGGTCTCGTACTCGATGTGCGAGATGTTGATGGTGATACCACGCTGGCGCTCTTCCGGCGCCGAGTCGATGGAAGCGAAGTCGCGCTGCACGTTGGTGTCAGACGGGAACTTGTCAGCAAGCACCTTCGAGATCGCTGCGGAGAGCGTGGTCTTGCCGTGGTCAACGTGACCGATGGTTCCGATGTTGACGTGCGGCTTGGTCCGCTCGAACTTGGCCTTAGCCACTGGGTCCTCCTCAGGACGTCATGTAGAGGTTGCCGGGCACTGGTTTGCGACCGGTTCTCTACGGGTGTGAATCTCAGTTTAGTAGAGAGGGAATGTGAAGTTGTAGGGGACCTGAGAGCCGGGCCGTAACCCGGCTCTCAGAAAGACGATTACTCGCCCTGGTTCTTCTGGACGATCTCGTCGGCCACCGCGCGGGGAACCTCAGCATAGCTGTGGAACTCCATCGAGTAGACGGCGCGACCCGAGGTCTTCGAGCGCAGGTCGCCGATGTAGCCGAACATTTCGGACAGCGGGACATGTGCACGGACGACCTTGACGCCAGCGGCGTCCTCCATCGACTGGATCTGACCGCGACGCGAGTTCAGGTCACCGATGACGTCACCCATGTACTCCTCGGGAGTACGCACCTCGACCGCCATCAGCGGCTCGAGGAGCACGGGGTTCGCCCGACGAAGAGCTTCCTTGAAGCCCATCGATCCGGCGATCTTGAACGCCATCTCCGAGGAGTCGACGTCGTGAGCGGCACCATCGACGATGGTGGCCTTCACACCGACGATCGGGTAGCCGGCGAGCACGCCGACGTTCATCCCGTCCTGGAAACCGGCATCGATCGATCCGATGTACTCACGAGGGATGCGACCACCGGTGACGGCGTTCACGAACTCGTAGGTCTTGTCGCCGTCGAGGTCGAGAGGCTCGATGTTGAACTGGATCTTGGCGAACTGACCCGATCCACCCGTCTGCTTCTTGTGGGTGTAGTCGTACTTCTCGACGGCCTTCTTGATCGTCTCGCGGTACGCGACCTGGGGCTTTCCGACGTTCGCCTCGACGTTGAACTCGCGCTTCATGCGGTCGACGAGGATGTCGAGGTGCAGCTCGCCCATTCCCTTGATGGTCGTCTGACCGGTCTCGGGGTTGAGCTCCGTGCGGAAGGTCGGGTCCTCTTCAGCGAGCTTCTGGATGGCGACACCCAGCTTCTCCTGGTCGGCCTTGGTCTTCGGCTCGATGGCGACCTCGATGACCGGCTCCGGGAACGTCATCGACTCGAGGACGACCGGTGCTGCGGGGTCGGTGAGGGTGTCACCCGTGGTCGTGTCCTTCAGACCGATGACCGCGTAGATGTTTCCTGCGGTGACCGAGGGGACCGGGATCTCCTTGTTGGCGTGCATCTGGAAGATCTTCCCGATGCGCTCCTTCTTGCCCTTGGTCGAGTTGATGACCGCGGAGCCGGACTCGAGGTGACCCGAGTAGACGCGCACGTAGGTGAGGCGACCGAAGAACGGGTGCACCGCGACCTTGAACGCGAGGGCTGCGAACGGGTCGTTGGCGTCGGGGTGACGCTCGATGATCGTGTCGTAGTCCTTGGGGTCGTGCGCCTCGATGGAACCCACGTCGAGCGGGTTCGGCAGGTAGTCGACGACCGCGTCGAGCATCGGCTGGACGCCGCGGTTCTTGAACGCGGAGCCGCACAGCACCGGGTAGATCTCGGAGGCGACGGTCAGCTTGCGGATCGCGCCCTTGATCTCGGCGACGGTGAGCTCCTCGCCACCGAAGAACTTCTCGAGCAGAGCGTCGTCGGTCTCGGCGACGGTCTCGAGGAGAGCCTGACGGTACTCGTCAGCCTTCTCCTTGAGGTCGGCCGGGATCTCCTGGACCTCGTAGGAGGCGCCCATGGTGACGTCACCCTTGGAGTCTCCGGCCCAGACGAGTGCACGCATCTCGACGAGGTCGATCACACCGAGGAAGTCGTTCTCCGCACCGATCGGCAGCTGGATGACCAGCGGCTTGGCACCGAGGCGGTTGATGATCGTGTCGACCGTGAAGTAGAAGTCCGCGCCGAGCTTGTCCATCTTGTTGACGAAGCAGATGCGGGGGACGTTGTACTTGTCAGCCTGACGCCACACGGTCTCGGACTGGGGCTCGACGCCCTCCTTGCCGTCGAACACGGCGACAGCACCGTCGAGGACGCGGAGCGAGCGCTCCACCTCGACCGTGAAGTCCACGTGACCGGGGGTGTCGATGATGTTGATCTGGTTCTTATTCCAGTAGCAGGTCACGGCGGCAGACGTGATCGTGATGCCGCGCTCCTTCTCCTGTTCCATCCAGTCGGTGGTCGAGGCGCCATCGTGCGTCTCGCCGAGCTTGTGGTTGACGCCCGTGTAGAACAGGATGCGCTCGGTCGTCGTGGTCTTGCCGGCATCGATGTGCGCCATGATGCCGATGTTGCGGACCTTGCTCAGGTCGGTGAGCACGTCTTGTGCCACAGGAGTGTCCTTATCTGTCGAGCAGTCGTACTGCGAAGAGTGGGTGCCCGCCCCCGACGAGTGGCCGGGGACGGGCGAAGCTGTTTACCAGCGGTAGTGAGCGAACGCGCGGTTCGACTCGGCCATCTTGTGAGTGTCTTCACGGCGCTTGACCGCGGCACCCAGGCCGTTCGACGCGTCCAGGATCTCGTTCTGGAGACGCTCGGTCATCGTCTTCTCACGACGACCCTTGGCGTAGCTCACGAGCCAGCGCAGCGCGAGGGTGTTCGCGCGGTGCGGCTTGACCTCGACCGGAACCTGGTAGGTCGAGCCACCGACGCGGCGGCTGCGGACCTCGAGGGTCGGGCGCACGTTGTCGAGCGCCTTCTTGAGGGTGGCGACGGCATCCTGACCGTTCTTCGCCTCGACGCCGCGGAGGGCGCCGTAGACGATCGACTCGGCCAGCGACTTCTTGCCGTCGACGAGGATCTTGTTCACCAGCGAGGTGACGATCGGAGCGCCGTATACCGGGTCGTTGACGACGGGGCGCTTAGGGGCGGGACCCTTACGAGGCATCTAACTCAACCCTTCTTCGCGCCGTAGCGGGAACGAGCCTGCTTACGGTTCTTGACAGCCTGGGTGTCCAGGGCGCCACGGACGATCTTGTAACGCACACCGGGGAGGTCCTTGACACGACCGCCACGGACGAGCACCAGGGAGTGCTCCTGCAGGTTGTGGCCCTCACCGGGGATGTACGCGGTGACCTCGGTGCCGTTGCGGAGCTTCACACGAGCGACCTTGCGCATCGCCGAGTTCGGCTTCTTCGGGGTGGTGGTGTAGACGCGGGTGCAGACCCCGGCCTGCTGCGGGTTCGACTTCAGGGCGGGCGCCTTGGTCTTGGTGACCTTGGGCGAGCGACCCTTGCGAACCAACTGCTGAATGGTTGGCACGTTCTCTCCTCATAGTGCTGCACGGTGACAGCGTGATGGGTTTCACATCATGACCCACCGGCACGCCGGAATCGACGCGCTTTGTGGTGTGGTGGGTATGCCGTGGAGGCGGACCGGCAAGGTGCCGACGCCCAGCGCACACGTCAAGACGTGCACACACCTGATCAAGTGTAATGGCGCGTAACGTGACGGTCAAATGGGAGCGGGCACCGCCCGCACCGCGGGTCAGGGCATGTCGGGGTCGAACGGCGAGTCGAGTGACTGCGTCAGCTCGGCCAGGAGTGCTTCGATCTGCGGCTCGACGTGCTGGGAGATCGCCGCCTGGATGGAGAGTCGGTGCCGCAGCAGCAGCCCGCAGACCTCGCGCCCCACCATGTTCGCGTACTCGTCGGCGAGGCCGACCTCCTGGCGCAGCGCAGCCTTGGCCTCGTCGGACAGCGGAGGCAGCGGCGGGAGTTCCGCCGAGGCGTCGTCAGCGAGCCCCGCGATCGTGAACAGGAAGGGAGCTCCCGCGACGGGTTCCGGATCGAGCGGGAGACCGTCGAACTCGGGATCGAGATTCTCGTTCGGCCGGTACGCGCGGGCACGGTTGCGCGCGGCCTGCTGATCGAGCTCGCGCTGCAGTGTCGGCAGGTTCCGCGCGGTGTACTCGGCGACCGCGTGATCCACGATCGTCTTGATCCTGGTCGAAAGCCCGTGCTGCACGCCGTGCGGGACATCGGCCCCGATCCCGGCGGCGGAGAGGATCGGCGAGCCGAGGCAGCGGCGGCACGGAGCGACGCGCCCGCGGTGGGTGGCCGGCTCCCAGCGCGGCACCCAGCGCAACCAGGACTCGACGGCCTGGTCGACCTGCGCCTCCAATGAACGCTCCACAACGACAGCGTACGGCGCTGACGCCGCCGGCGCGCCTATTTCTGCGGTGACGGCGGGGCGTCACTCCTCTTCATCGCGCTCCCAGCGCCAGCGCGGCCGCGCAGACCGGGTGCGCCGCAGCGCAATGCCCGACCAGGCCGCGATCGCGGCAGCGACGATCAAGGCCACGCTGGGGCCGCCGCGGACCAGATCGCCGGCCACCGCGGTCGCAGTGACCAGCCCGCCAGTGCCGATGAGGACCGCAGTCCAGACGCCGACCAGATGCCCGAGAGCCGTGGACAGCGAGATCGCGAGGGAGGCGACGTACGCGGGGTGCGGCCGACGCAGCGTGAGCCCCAGCATCACGGCGAACACCATGAGGGCGATCAGCATCCCGGTCACGCCAGGTCCCTGGCCGAGGCCGGGGACGGAGATGATGTCGGTGTCGGTCGCCACACTCACCGCACCGAGCCCGAACACCGCGAGCGCGAAGAATCCCGTGGTCGCGAGGACCAGCGCCAGGACAGCCGAAACCCCCGCGGACTCGGGTCCGCGGGGGTTCGGCGTGGTGGCGTTCGTGATTATCTCGCCAGCGTCGGGCCGGCCTCGAGCGTGCGCTCGTACTCGCGCTGCGCCTCGGCGTTCAGCTCGGTCTTGCGTGCGCCGCTACGGGCGACCCAGGCACCGAACCAGATGGTGAGCTCGCGGGCGAAGATGAAGGCTGCGATCGCGAGGGGGGCGAGCAGCTGCTCGCCGACGAGTTCGGATGCGGCGGACGGGGTGAGCGTGAGGATGCCCGCCTCGAAGATCTGGCCGAGGATGTGCCCGCCGTAGGCGATGGCGCCCACGATGATGCCGAACACGACCCACAGGCCCCAGCGGCCGCGGTTGATGATCGCGCCCAAGAGCCAGAAGCCGACGAAGAAGACGACGACGGGCGTCCAGAACCCCCAGGTCGCGAGCGGCGCGAGCGCGGACTGACCGATGTTCTCTCCGGTCACATCTCCCGCGAGGGCACCGAGGCCCAGCGTCGTACCGAGGTACAGCACCGCGAAGACGAGGGTGGCGAGCAGGCCGATCGCGCCCGCGGTACCCCGGTTGCCGCGGTCGCGCGGCGGTTCCGGCGCCTGCACGAAGATCGGCTGCGGGAGCTGCGGGGATGCCGCGGCGACGAGCAGGGGCTCCGAGGGGACGATCTGCGTCTCAGCGGAGTTGTACGCGGGAGCGTAGGCGGCGTCTGCCACCGACGGCTCCTCGGCGTAGGAGACCGGGGCGGCGAAGACGGCGGTCGCGTCGGCATCGGTCTCGGTGCTGACGACGGGCGGCGGAGCGGCGGCGGCCGCGGCGGGCGGCGCGAAAGTGCCGGGATAGGACCTCTCGGCCTCCTCGAAGGCGGCGAGATCGGGGTCGACGACCTTCTCGTCGACGGATTCCGGAACGGCGCCGGGGACGTCGGCGCCCGCTGCGGCCGCAGCGTCCAGGCCGGCGTTCGCGCTGCCGACGACGTCGTCGACGTCTGCCGGCTTCTCGGGCTGGGGAACGTCGGGGTCACTCATGGGGTGCGCCTCTCATCGGATGTCTGCATTGCGAGGGTACCGCCGGGTGCGCGGGCGCTCAGGGAGGCGTGCCGACGTGTCGCCCAGACGCTCGGCTCGCGAGAGGCAGGGAGAGTCAGGGCAATGTGTTCCGCAGCGCCGCACCGGCGAACTCGGCGAGCAGGGGAAGCATCGGGAGCGAGAACCAGAGCAGAGCGAGGATCACACCGGTGCAGAACACACCGGCGATCCAGCTCAGCGTCAGATTGCGCCCCGCGACCCGTGCCATGCCCCCACCGTACGATGACGCGCATGCGTGTCGCGCGCGCAACGCCGAGGCGCGCGCGTCACGGCGTCAGCGCACCGCGCGCCCGCGCAGTCGCCAGAGCAACCAGAGGCCGGACGCCGGGATGAGCACGAATCCGAGCGCGATCACTCCGAACCAGATGAAGTCGTACCAGGCGGGCAGCAGCGGATTCGCGATCGGCGGGGGCGTCCCCGTGCCGGAGGAGCTGCCGGTGGCGGTGGCGACGGAGAACCCCTGCATCGTCGTGATGAGGATGGCCGTGAGGAGGAACACGCTGAAGGGCACCACGATCGCCACGACCTTCTCCCACGTCCTCCACAGCGGGCTCAGGACCACCAGCACTGCGCCGACGAACCAGCCGACGACGGGCACGACGATCCCGCCGAAGCTCAACGTCAGCGCCGCTGTGAGCGCGAAGCCGCGGGTCGACGTGGTCGGCGGGCGAGGCGCTTCCGGGGCGGGAATCGGCGCGGCGACGACGAAGGGAGGGGCGGCGGGTGTCTCGTCCTGCGCCTCGCGGGCGATCGCGACAGGGTCGCCCAGCTGTGCGATCCGCGCTGCCACCGAGGAGGCATCCAGGCCCTGCAGCTCCTCGGCGATGCCACCGCGGATGTCAGCGGCGACGCCGTGCGGAAGTCCGCGCATGGCCTCGTCGAGTCGGGCGAGGTAGTCCTCGCGCAGATCCTCAGCAGTGGTCTCGGTCATGCTCATCCCTCTCCGACGATGCCCGTGACGACACGGGCGAACGGGGCCCACTGCGCGCGGAACCGGGCGAGCTGCTCGATTCCGGCGTCCGTGAGCCGATAGTACTTGCGCACCGGCCCGCTCTCCGAGGGGAGATCGAACGTGCTGACCCAGCCGTTGTCCCTCAGCCTCCCCAGCAACGGATAGAGCGTGCCGATGCTGGCGATCAGCCCCGCATGCGTGAGCGCGTCGGCCAGCTGCCAGCCGTACATCGGTTCGCGCGAGAGCAGCCCGAGCACGCAGTACTCGACCACTCCCTTGCGCATCTGCGCTCCGATATCAGCTGTCATGCATGACAAGGTAGCATGCGAGGCACGTTACTGCCATCGCGCGCACCAGCGCAACGGCCGGGCGCTCATGACCCCGCAGTGCTCGACCACCCGGCGTCGCGCACTCCGGTGAGACCACGAGCGACGCCACGCGGCGATGCCGACGCGGTCGACGACTGTCGCTTCGGTAGCATTCGGAGCACCGCCCACGATCGTGAGGACCCCGTGCCCACTCCCCCGACAGGTACCAGCGTCGTCCGCGCCATCAACGCGCGCGCGGCGCTGCGGCTGCTGCTCGACGAGGGGCCGCAGAGCCGGCCGGACATCGCCGCACGCCTCCTCGTGTCGAAGCCGACAGCCTCACACCTGCTCGCGCAGCTTCGCGACGACGGACTGGTGCTGAGCGACGGGAACCGCGATGACGGGACGGTCGGGCGGGCTGCCGAGATGTTCCGCGTGAACGCGAGCGCCGCGTACACGGCCGCCATCGACGTGACGCCGGAACGGATCGCGACGGCGGTCGTCGACCTGATCGGCACCCGTGTCGGCGAGTACGTGCTGGCGACTCCGGCGAGCGACGACACCGATGCGGTCGAACGGGTGCACGACGCGCTCTCCGGTGCCTGCGCACAGGCCGGCATTCCGCTGTCGGCACTGCACCTCGTGGTGATCGGCGTGCAGGGGGCCATCGACCCCGCGTCCGACCGGCTTCGCTTTGCCGCGCACCTGCCCGGATGGCAGGGCGATTCCCTCACCGCCGCCCTCACGGAGCGGCTCCGGCTGCCGGTGATGATCGAGAACGACGTGAACCTCGCCGCGATCGCCGAACGAGCGCATGGCGTCGCCGCCGATCATGACAGCGTCGCCGTGCTGTGGATCTCGGACGGCATCGGCATGGGTCTGATGTTCGGCGGCCGCGTGCACCGGGGCCTCACGGGCGGAGCCGGTGAGATCGCCGACCTCCCCGTACCGGGCGCCCCCACTCCCCAGGACTCGCCCGAGTTCGGAACAGGCGGGATGCAGGCGCTGGCCGGAGGTCCCGCGCTCGGCCGCATACTCGCGGAACAGGGATTCGTTCAGGCCACGCCGATCGAGGCCCTGCGCGCGGCGGCGGCATCCGACGACGACAACGCAGACCGTGCGCTCGACGAGATCGCACGACGCCTGGTGCTCGGCCTCACCGCCGTCATCGCGATCGTCGACCCCGAGCTCATCGTGCTCGCGGGAGATCTCGCGCTGGCGGGAGGAGAGCGCCTCCGCTCCCGCGTCGAGGCGGGGCTTCGCGCCGCCGTCGTGGCGCGCCCGCTCGTGCTCCTGACCACCCTCGAGGAGAACGCCGTGCTCGACGGCGGCCTCCGACTCGCACTGGGTCGCGTGCAGGACCAGGTGCTCGAGACGGTCAGCGGCGGACAGAGGACCGCCGGCTGACCCTCCCGCATCAGCCCTTGGTGGCACCCGCCGTGAGACCGCCGACGATGTACTTCTGCAGGAACAGGAACAGGATCATCACCGGGATCGCTGCCATCACCGCCCCCGCGGAGAAGGCCGACCAGTCCGCGTAGCGCGGGTTCGCGACCAGCTTGGTCAGACCGACAACCAGCGTCTGCTGCTCCGGCTCGATCAGGATGACGCTCGCGATCACGTACTCGTTGACCGTGCCGATGAACGACAGCAGCCCGACGACCGCGAGGATCGGAGCGACCAGGCGCAGGATGATCGTGAAGAAGATGCGGGCGTGACCGGCGCCGTCGATGCGCGCGGCCTCGTCGAGCTCCTTCGGGATCGTGTTGAAGAAGCCGTACATCAGGTAGGTGTTCACGCCCAGCGCACCACCGAGGTAGACCAGGATCAGGCCGGTGTGCGTGTTCAGCCCGATCGCGGGGAACCAGTCCCCCAGCGTCGACAGCAGCAGGAAGATCGCGACCACGGCGAGGAGCTGCGGGAACATCTGCACGACGACGATCGTCACGAGTCCCACCCGACGCCCGGCGAACCGCATGCGCGAGAACGCATATGCGGCGCAGGCGCCGATGAAGACCGTGACCGCGCCGGTCACCAGCGCGATCAGGAGCGTGTTCCCGAACCAGCGCAGGTAGGGGTTCTGCGGATCGGTGAGGATGCGCACGTAGCTGTCGATGCCGATCGCGGAGAAGAGCTGGTTGGACCCGGTCAGCGTGCCCTTCGGGTTCAGCGATGCCGAGACGACGTAGAGCAGCGGGAACAGCGCGAACGCGCTCACCACGACGGCGACGACGTGACGCCATCCGGTGTCGGCGAACCAGGCTCCGAAGCTGCGTCGGCGCACGGGGGTGTCGATGGTGCTCATCAGTTCAGCTCCTCGAGGGCCTTTGTCTTGCGGAAGCTGATGATCGAGATCGTCGCCACCACGATGAAGATCAGGATCGTGAACGCGGAGGCGAGACCGTAGTCACGCGTCTGCCCGGTGAAGGCCACCTTGTAGACCATCGAGATCAGGATGTCGGTGTGCCCGACCGGGATCGACACATCGCTGAAGCGAGGGCCTCCGTTGGTCAGCATGTAGATCAGGTTGAAGTTGTTGAAGTTGAACGCGAACGACGAGATCAGCAGCGGCGCGACCGTCACCAGCAGCAGGGGCAGCTTGATCCGTCGGAACACCTGCCAGGGGTTCGCACCGTCCATCACGGCCGCCTCGTTCACGTCCTCGGGGATGCCCTGCAGCGCTCCCATGCAGACCAGGAACATGTAGGGGAACCCGAGCCACAGGTTCACGATGAGGATCGAGACCTTCGCGAGCGTGGGGTCGGTGAGCCACGAGATGTCCGCTCCCCCGAAGATGACCTGGTTGATGAATCCGAAGCTCTCATTCATCATTCCTGCCCAGACCAGCGCGGAGAGGAAGGCCGGGAACGCGTACGGGAGGATCAGGATGATCCGGTAGCCGTTGCGGAATCGCATCCGGGTGTTGTTGAACACCAGGGCAAGGAGCAGACCGAGGAAGAACGTGGTCGCGACCGAGATGATCGCGAACACGAACGTCCAGATCGTCACCGAGATCAGCGGTCCGCGGATGGTCTCATCGGTCACGGCGCGCACGAAGTTGTCGAAGCCGACCGTGACCTGCCAGCCGGGCAGGAGCTGCTCGCCGTCTTCAGACGTGAAGGCACCGGCGCCGGTGTCGGTGTAGACCGTTCCGGTGCGGGTGTCGGTGATCGCATCCGCTTCGGCATCGAAATCGAGCGTCGAGACGTACAGGTATCCGCTCTGCCCGTCCGGCGCGCGGAGGCTGCCGTCGTTGGGGTCGTCGCTGAACGGCACGGCGAGGTTCTCGAGCTGCTCGGAGAGCGTGAAGACCGTGGCGAGCGGGAGCGTCGTCCAGCCGTCGACCGCGACCGCCTTGCCGCCCTCGAACTCGGCCTGCACCTGCTGCAGCGGCTGCTCGGCTGTCCCCAGCAGCGCATCGCCGGAATCAGGATCGGTCACCAGCAGCCCGTAAGTGCCGAACTGCTCGACGACCGTCACCGGGTAGGTCGGGGAATCCTCCACGCGCTCCTGCGAAGACGCCAGCAGCGAGGAGATGGCCTGCTCCTTGGACCCGTTGTGTCCCGTCCCGTAGTTCGTGAAGCCGATGTACCCCGTGTACAGCAGGGTGAAGACCTGGAACACGACCAGGAAGATGATGCCCGGCGTGAGGTACTTCGCCGGCACGCGCCGGCGGGAGAAGTAGATGTAGTTGACGAAGACCGTGACCGCGACCACCAGGGCGAGGATCAGCCACTCCTGGTGCATGTACAGCACGAACGCCGCGTAGACCGCGATGGCGTCGACGACGGCCAGCAGCAGGATCTTCAGCAGCAGCCAGCCGATCGGGCCTGACGCCGCTTCGGCGATCTTCGCGGCCTGTCGCTGGCGCTTGGTCGGAGGAGCCGTGGGCTCGACGGTGTCTGTCATCTCGTCCTCGTCAAGGTTCTGCCGGGGCGGGCACGGAAGGCCCGCCCCGGCAGGGTCGGTACGTGAGGTGTTACTTGATCGCGGCGGTCACGTCGTCGACGAGCTTCTGCCACGTCGACGTCGGGTCCTCGCCGTTGATGATCGCGGCCTCGGCCACGCCCCAGTACTGCCAGACCGCACCCATGGCCGGGATCGCGGGCATCGGCACCGCGTCGGCACCGACGGCCTGGAAACCGGCGATGATCGGGTCGGATGCCGCGGAGTCCGCCGCCGCGGTGAGGGCGGGAAGCACGTTGCCCGCCTTGAACAGCTCGAGCTGGACCTCTTCGGTGCCGAGGTAGTTCACGAGGAAGTCGTTCGCCGCGACCTTGTTCTTGGATTCGGAGCTGACGAAGAAGCCCTTCACACCGGCGAACGGCGACGCCGTCTCACCCGTGGGGCTCGGAACGGGATCGATCGCGACATTGATGCCTGCGTCCTCGGCTGCTCCGACGTTCCACGGACCGGTCAGCCAGAATGCCGCGGTGCCGTCGAGGAACTGCTGCTTGGCGATCTCACCGTCGATGTCGGTGTTCAGCGTGCCCGCTGCGCCCTGCGCGGCGAGCCAGTCGGCGAAGGCGAAGCCGCCCTCGCTGCCCAGCTGGAGGTCGGAGGAGTCGTAGCTGCCGGACTCGTCGGTGCCGAAGACGGGGGCACCGAAAGCGGTCTGGAACGGGTACAGGTGGTACGGGTTGCCCTCTGCGCCCTGCTCGACCACGAACGTGCCCTTCGACACCATGTCGTCGAAGCTCGTGGGTGCGCTCGGGACGAGGTCGGCGTTGCGCAGGACCGCGATGTTCTCGACCGCGTACGGAAGCATGTAGACCGTGCCGTCGTAGGTGGCGGCCTGCAGTGCCACCGGCAGGTAGTCCGCGGAGCTGTCGCCGAGCTCGATCGGCGCCACGACGCCGTTGGTCGAGAGCTCGCCCAGCCAGTCGTGGGCGCCCATGACGACGTCGGGGCCCTTGCCGGTCGGAACCTGCTGGATGAAGTCATCCTTCATGTCGTCGACCGACTTGCCGACGAGCTCGACCTTGACGCCGGTCTTCTCCTTGTAGGAGTCGGCTGCGCCCTGCAGCGCATCCACGCGCTCGGCGTCGACCCAGACGGTCAGCGTGCTGGCGCTGCCGCTGTCGGAGGTGTCGTCACCGCTGGTCCCGGTGGAGCAGCCGGCAAGCGACAGAGTGGAAACGATGGCGATGGCGCCTGCGGCGACGATGCCCCTCTTGTTCACCTTCATTGGTGTGTGCCTCTCTCAGTGCTGAAGGCCTGCGATACTGCAAGCGCTTACAGTATGCATCGAGATCGACTGGAATCGCAACGGAGGATTCCTTCGATATCAAGCTGTGATGGGGATCGGCGCAGCATCGTTGCATGAAAGCGTTTCCAGACAGGCACCGCTTCGTCAGGCTCGGTACACTGCCTGTATGGCTGACAGTTCCTTTGACATCGTCTCGAAAGTCGACCACCAGGAGGCGGAGAACGCCCTGAACCAGGCCCGCAAGGAGATCGAGCAGCGCTACGACTTCAAGGGCACCGGGGCATCGATCGCATGGAGCGGCGAGCAGATCCTGATCATCGCCAACTCCGAGGAGCGCGCCAAGGCAGTGCTCGACGTCTTCCAGTCGAAGCTCATCAAGCGGAGCATCTCGCTGAAGAGCCTCGAGTCGGGGGACCCCTTCGCCAGCGGCAAGGAGTTCCGGATCGTCTCGACGATCAAGGACGGCATCTCCTCCGAGAACGCGAAGAAGATCAACAAGATCATCCGCGACGAGGGCCCCAAGGGCGTGAAGAGCCAGATCCAGGGCGATGAACTGCGTGTGCAGTCCAAGAGCCGCGACGACCTCCAGGCCGTGATCGCCCTGCTCAAGGGCTCCGACCTCGACGTCGACCTGCAGTTCATCAACTACCGGTAGAGCTGCCCGCTGAGCTGCGGGCTTCGGATCCGATCGGCGGCGGCTTCCCTCACGGTCATTAACCGGGCACGGCGCTGAACGACACCCGCACCGTCGAGGGCTCCGCTCCCGCCCCGGACAGCACTTCGCCTCCCGCACGCATCAGCGAGCGGGAGGCGAAGAAGGCTCTGCTCAGTCGACGAGAGGTCGAGTGTAGGGCACCGTGAGAACGGCGTCTGCGTACCCCGGCGCGGAGAAGCGGATGGTGTAGACACCGTCATATTCGGCGCCACCGCCGACCGGCGTCTCCTCGCCGTACATGATCGCCTTCGTCGTGTCACCGTCGTATCGAGAGACGACAGGTACCTGCGCGGTACCGGCGGCTGCAGTGGTCTGAAGGGCGACGACAGGGTAGAGCCCGTCATCCGGGGCTCCCAGCACGAAGGTCCAGCCGTCGAGACCGCCGTTGTTGCCTCCGTAGACCCAGATGCCGTCAGCGCCGGCGTTGGCGCCCACACCTTGCCAGGTGAAGGTCACGGTGACGTCCGTCGCCGACACCGGGGGCACCGAGAAGACGACCTGACCGCTCAGCACGAGCTCGGAGCTGCCGCTCACCAGGGGGCCTGTGGAATCAGGGAAACTCCACACCACGCCGCTCGCATCGAGCGCGAGCGCCTCGCTGGCCGCGTGCAGAGGCACGGCGACAGCGGCCGCGACCACCGGAATCGACCAGGCGCCAGCGGTGAGGACCGTGCGGCGCGAAAGCGAGGGGTGGGAAGAACGAGCGGGGACGACAGATTCTTCGGGCACGGAACATCCTTCACGATGCGATCTGAGCAGAGCCGAAGTCGGATCGCTTCGGAAGCGCGCTCAGCCTAGCAGCGCGTCGGGACGCGGCCCCGACCTGTTTCAGCCTCCCCGGCCCACCCCGGAACTGGGGGATTTCGTGACGCCACCCGCTGCTTCTTCCCTCTTCGCCGAATTGCATACCGATATACGGGTTGAGATCACCAAGAATGTATGAGGCCGCAACCGGAGGCGGCCGACGACGCGGGCGCCGCATGCTCCGCTGCCACACATCGATTTCGCGGTCTCGGGATCACGAGAACGACCCTGTGGGGAACGGGTACTCGGCAGTCGCATGCCTTCGCGTCGTCCGTGGCCGGCGGGTGCCTCACGCGCCCACCGGCCACAGAGCGGTCACGCACCCCCGGGCGTCTCACCGTTCGGGTATTGGCACTGCACACGACTTCATGATGTAGTTGCCGTCCCGGGCGAAGAATCATGGGGTGCTCGGGAACAGAAGGACAAACTGGGGGCAGTTCCATGAGCGTCACGGAATCCAAGAACATCGGCGAGAGCAAGCAGCTGTTGGCTGACGAGGTCTTCCACCACATCGGGCAGCAGATCATCGACGGTGTGCTGCCGCCGCAGCATCGGATCCGCGACGTCGATGTCGCCGAGGAGTTCCATGTGTCGCGCACACCGGTGCGCGAGGCACTGCAGCGCCTCGAGCGGCTCGGCCTCGTCATGATGTACCCCAGCAGATACACCGAGGTCACGACGGTGACAGGGGAGATCATCGACCAGACCCGCGTGTTCGCGGGCTATCAGGCCGGGATCTCAGCCCGGATGGGTGTTCCTCGGATCACGGCGACGCAGCGAACGCACCTCGCGAAGCTCGTCGACGACATGCACATCGCGCTGGAGGCCGACGAAGGCACCACCGAGAGCAGATGGGCGGTGTTCTCGTATCTGAGCGACCACAGCGGCAACACGCAACACGTATCCCTGATGCACGATGCCGAGGTCGCCGTGTTCCGCAACCTGCGCGACTGGCGGGTACCCCGCGCCGATCACGAACGCATGCACACGACGTATGCGAGCTTCCGCGCGGCCATCCTGCGCGGCGATGCCGACGAGGCCGAGGGCCTCTCCCGAGCGATGTACTACGTGTGAGCGACGCTCACCAGGTCGCTCGCCATCCCGTCGTCCAGGCACCGAGCCGCCGATAGGCGTCTTCACGCGCCTCGTGCCGCGAAAGGAAGACGTCGTGGAGCGCGCCGTCGATACGTTGCACGGTCACGGTCGACCCGAGCTTGAGTGACGCCCGTGCGATGTCGTCGACCACGAGCACCGAGTCCGTCCGCGTGAGATCGTCGGACCAGCGGGTGGGTGTCGCCGAGCGCGCGGAGAGCAGCACGCACACCGGCGCGGAGATCGAAAGTCCTGCGGCGACCGTGTTGTGCCCGGAGAGGATCGCACTGAGCCATCCGGCGTACACCGCCATGCTCTGCACAGGACGCCACGCCAGGTTGACCTCCATCGGATCATCCGGATCGACGACCTCCTGCTGGGCCCGAGTGTAGAAGCCGAGGTCCACCTGGGGCGCGACCTCCAGCGGACGCAGCCGCGCCGTGAGCTCGACCATCGGCGCGATCGCCGAGCGCACCGATGCGAACTGGAACTCGAGCCACGGGCTGTTCAGGATCACGGCGTCCGCCGCATCCGGATGCCGCGACGCCCACAGGCTCAGCGTCAATCCCCCGGTCGAATGGCCGAAGAGCACGAGCTTCCGCGTCGATGCCTCGCCCTCCTCGCCCCGCCCCATGCCGTCGAGCGCCGCGGCGATGTCCTCGTCGTAGGTGCGGAGGTCGGTGATGTACCCCGGAGTCTGCCCCTCACGCAGGCTGCGTCCGTACTTGCGCAGATCGAGGGCGAAGAACCGCGCACCGCGCGACGTCCAGAAGCGCGCCAACCGCTTCTGGAAGAAGTAGTCCGACCACCCGTGCACGTACAGCACATCGACGTTCTCGAGCGGACGCGGGACACCCGTGACACGCTCCCACCAGCTCTTCGGCGTCGGCAGCGCCCGCACGAGCGTCGCGACCACCGGGCCCTGATCGTCTTCTCCGAGGTCGAGCGTCAGCTGCTCGAACTCGTCGCCGAGCACATCCGGAGTCCAATCGACCATGCCGCCAGGCTAGCCGAGGCACGCCCACCGAGAGGGCAGCATGCCCGATCGGAACGGTTCTTCACTCTCCGCGGGAGACGCGGACCATCTCGTCGCGCGGCACGACCTTGACGCGCGCGCGCTCCGCCGGCGCACCGAGAGCGATCTCGTGCTCGTCGAGTCGGTGCCAGCCGTCGAGGTCGGTCCACTTGACGTCGCGCTCCTGCAGGAGCGCGGGGATCGCCTCTTCGGAGGGATCCTCCGGATGCCACCAGGAGCCCTGGTCGTTGATGATGTGGCGCACGGTCTCCATCGCGTCGGACTTGGTGTGTCCGATGAGTCCGACCGGGCCGCGCTTGATCCATCCGGTGGCGTAGATGCCGGGGACCTGCTGATTCGAGTCCTTCGCGAGCACCTGACCCTCGCGGTTCGGGATGACACCGTGCTTCTTGTCGAACGGCACGTCGGGCAGCGGCGAACCGAAGTACCCGATCGCGCGGTACAGCGCCTGGATCGGCACCTCGCGCATCTCGCCGGTGCCGACGGCTCCGCCCTGACCGTCGGGCTGAGTGCGCTCGTACACGAGTGCCGCGACCCGACCGGCGTCATCCTTGCGGACCTCGACGGGGCGCGCCCAGAAGTGCAGGTGCAAGCGGCGTGAGGCCGTGCCGCCGGCATTGTTGACCGAGTCGCGCTTGCGCCACGACTGCAGCACACGGTCGATGACCATGACCTGCTTGTTGCTGGCGACGGCATCCTTCGATGCCTCGTCGTAATCGAAGTCCTCGTCGTAGACGACCATGTCGACATCGCGCAGCTCGCCGAGCTCGCGCAGCTCGAGCGGGGTGAACTTCACCTGTGCCGGACCGCGGCGGCCGAACACGTGGACGTCGGTCACCTCGCTGGCCTGGAGACCCTCGTAGACGTTGGCCGGGACCTCGGTGACGAGCAGGTCCTCTGCATGCTTCGCGAGCATGCGGGCGACGTCGAGCGCGACGTTGCCGTTGCCCAGGACGGCGACGGAGGCGGCATCCAGCGGCCACTCGCGCGGGACGTCGGGGTGGCCGTCGAACCAGCTCACGTAGTCGGCAGCCCCGTAGGAGGCGACCGCGTCGATTCCGGGGATGTCGAGAGAGGTGTCGCGGATCGCGCCTGTTGCGAAGATCACCGCGTTGTAGTGGCGCTTGAGGTCTTCGAGGGTGATGTCCTCACCGAAACGCACATTGCCGAACAGACGGATGTCTCCCCGGTCGAGCACATCGCGGAGGGCCGTGATGATGCCCTTGATGCGCGGGTGGTCGGGGGCGACGCCGTAGCGGACCAGCCCGTACGGCGCGGGGAGCTGCTCGAAGAGGTCGATGGAGACGTCGAACTTGCGCTCGGCCTTCAGCAGGATGTCGGCGGCGTAGATGCCGGCGGGCCCTGCTCCGACGATGGCCAGTCTGAGCTTGGTCATAGGGGGTCCTTTCGTATGCCGTCGCATCCGGTGCGCGCAGCCGAGGAGGCCGCGCAGCGGTCAGCTGGAGCGTTCGACGAGGGTCTCTGCGAAACGGGTGAGCGCGTCGCGCACGGTGCCGCGCGGGAGCGGAGCGAGCGCGTCGATCGCATCCTGTGTCCAGGTGTGCGCGAGCGCGAGCGTCTTCTGCGTGCCCGCGTGGTCGCGCAGTTCGGTGAGCGGCCCGTCCAGGATCGCGGGATCGGCGCCCTCGGCGATGCGAGCGACGCCGTCGTCGATGCGTGCGGCGAGCTCGACCGATGCGGCATCCGGCTCGGCCTTCAGCAGCAGGTAGGGCATGGTCGGCACACCGGCACGCAGGTCGGTTCCCGGCACCTTGCCCGTGTCCTCGGGCTTGGCCGACAGGTCGATCACGTCGTCGAGGAGCTGGAACGCGACCCCGATCTTCTCGCCGTAGACGCGCAGCGGCTCTTCGTATTCCGCGGGTGCGTTCGAGAAGATCACGCCACCCTGAGTGGCAGCGGCGATCAGCGAACCGGTCTTGTCGGCCAGCACCTGGATGTAGAACTCGATCGGGTCGTCATCCGGCTGCGCCCCGAGGGTCTCGTGCATCTGGCCGAGCACCAGGCGTTCGAAGGTGTCGGCCTGCAGGCGGATCGCCCGCTCGCCGAGACGCGACATGAGCTGGCTCGCGCGAGAGAACAGGATGTCTCCCGTGAGGATGGCGATGTTGTTGCCCCACACCGCATGCGCGGCGGGAACGCCACGACGGCGGTCCGCACCGTCCATCACATCATCGTGGTACAGCGAGCCGAGATGCGTGATCTCCAGCGCCTTGGCGACATCGATCACGGCCTCGGTGTTGCCGTCGCCGAGCTGCGCGGCGAGAAGCGTGAGCACCGGTCGGATGCGCTTGCCCCCGGCCTCGTAGAGATAGCGGCTGGCAGCGTCGGCGAGCGGATCGGCGACGCGGACGTCTTCCGCCAGTCCTGTCTCGACGAGCTCCAGTCCGTCTTCGATGGACTGGGCGATTCGCCGTGCGGCAGGACCGATGAAGACACGGTCGCTGAAACCGAGACGGCTCGCCAGTCGCGAACCCGGGGCAACGCGGCTCGAAGTCACGACCCCAGCCTACCGTCGTCGCGCAGAGGTGATACGTCCACGCGACTACTCCGGCTTACGGGCGCGGTGCAGGGCGACGATGCCGAAGGTGAGGTTGCGGTAAGCGACATCGGTCCAGCCCGCATCGCGGATCCATGCCGACAGCTTCTTCTGGTCGGGCCAGTCACGGATCGACTCGTTCAGATAGTCGTAGGCGTCACCGTTCGTGCCGGCGACGCGCGCGACCCGCGGGAGGACCTTGTCGTTGTAGAACCGGTAGGCGCCGCGGAACAGCGTGCCCGGCGGGGTCGAGAACTCGTTGATCACGAGGCGTCCACCAGGCTTGGTGACGCGGAACAGCTCGCGCAGCGCCTTCTGGGGATCGCTGACGTTGCGCAGTGCGTACGACATCGTGACGGCGTCGAACTCGGCATCCCCGAACGGCAGGTTCGTGGCGTCTGCCTCGACGAACGAGAGGTTGCGCATCGCCCCGTGGCGTCGCTGACCCTCGGCCAGCATGCCCGGCGAGAAGTCGGCCGCGACGACCTGGGCGCCGCTGCGGGCGAGCGATGCGGACGACGAGGCGGTGCCGGCCCCCAGATCGAGGATCCGCTCCCCCGGCTTCGGGGCGACGGCGCGAGTGGTCGCGGCACGCCACAGCGCATCGTTGCCGAAGGTCATCGCCGTGTTGGTGCGGTCGTATCCGGCCGCGACCTGGTCGAACATGCCGCTGACGCGGGCGGGGTCCTTGCCGAGATCGGCGCGATTGGGCTCGTTCGAGGTCACCTGACCCAGTGTAGATGTCACGACCTGGGGGCGAGCCGCAGGGCCTCGAGTCGATCGAGCCAGATGTCGGCCGTCGCGTCGTCGAAAGGAGCGACCTGTCGGCGGACCCGGTCCTCCAGGTCGAGCGCGAGAGCTTCCAGGCGCGACATCACCTCAGTGGGATAGCCGTAGCGGATGCTGTGCTCCGCCCACTCGTCGCGGTCGTCGACCCAGGTTCCGCGCTCCCCCTCGACGCGCACGACATCGAGGTCCATGTCGATGCCGGTCGCGAGCAGCGGGTCATCCGACCACCGCACCTCCCACCCGAGGTCGATGTAGATGCGCATGCCGTGAGGATGGTTCCGGTTGACGGTGAGAGCGAAGTCGCCCTCGGGCGCGACGAGAGTGACGTTGGGCCCGGCCGCGATAAAGGCGGCACCGGGACGGGCGCTGCGCCATCCCACCGGCTGCCCGAGCCAGTCGCCCCACTCGTCGGCGCCGAGGTACACGCACTCGTGCCGCCAGTGCGGCGAGCCGTCCCACTTGCGCCACTGGAAGATCATCTCGGCACCTGCTGCGGGACGTGCGTCACTCATGCGCCCACCCTAAGGCGACGCGCTGTGCGCGATGGCGTCCCGCCCACAGCGCCGAGTCTTAGGCTGGAGCAGTGAGCAGCACGCTGGTCGTGGAGACCCGAGAGATCGATCCGGTCGAGGATCTTCTGGCCGCGGCAGACCCCGCACGGCCGCTGGCCTGGCTGCGTCGCGGTGACGGCATCGTCGCGGTGGGCGAGCCGCTGCGAGAGCTCCGCGCATCTGCCGGCTCCACCGGGCTGCGCAGTTCCGCCCTCGCGACGGCGTGGCGCTACCTGGCATCCGGAGCGCGGATCGACGACCCGGTCGGCCTGCCAGGCACCGGCCTGGTCGCCTTCGGTGCGCTGGCCTTCGACGAGAAGTCCGCCTCCGACAGCGTGCTCGTGATCCCCTCGCAGGTCATCGGGCGACACGGCCACACGTTCTGGCGCACGACGATCCGACTCGCTGAGGCAGACGTTCCGGCCGCCACGGACGAACAGCCGTACGGACCGCACTGGGCCGGCACGGTCGGTCCGGGCGCGCAGAGCCCGCAGGGTTACCAGGACTCGGTGCGACAGGCGCTGGGGCGCATCGCCCAGGGCGAGCTGAGCAAGGTCGTGCTCGCGCGCGACCTCACCGGCACGATCCCGGCCGGTTCCGACCTGCGGCGCCTGGTGCGCGCTCTCTCGACCGGCTACCCCGACACCTGGGCTTTCGCGGTCGACGGACTCATCGGCGCGAGCCCCGAGACTCTGGTCACGGTGCAGAACCGCACCGTCACGGCGCGCGTGCTCGCCGGCACGGTCGGGCGCGGAGCGGATGCCGATGCCGATACGGCCGCGTCGGCAGCGCTGGCCTCCAGCACCAAGGATCTCGACGAGCACCAGTACGCCGTGCAGAGCGTGCTCGCCTCGCTCCGACCGCACACGCGGGCCCTCGCCGCGAGCGAACAGCCGTTCCTGCTCAAGCTGCCGAACCTGTTCCACCTCGCGACCGATGTCGAGGGAGAACTCGCAGAGGGCGAGTCGGCCCTCGACCTGATCGGCGCCCTGCATCCGACCGCCGCGGTCGCCGGAACCCCGACCACCATCGCGATCGGTGTGATCCGCGAGCTCGAGCCCTTCGACCGCGGCCGCTACGCCGGGCCGGTCGGCTGGGTCGACGCGGCGGGCAACGGCGAGTGGGCGATCGCTCTGCGGTGTGCGCAGTTCGAGGCCGGAGACGACGACATCCGCGTCACCGCCTACGCCGGCGCAGGGATCGTCGCCGGTTCCGACCCGGAGTCGGAGCTGCTCGAGACGCGTGTGAAGTTCCGCCCGCTGGTCGACGCGCTGGCCTGAGCCGCGAGACCGACGGTCAGCTCGCGTCGAGACGCTTCTTCTCGGCCTCGACGTCGAACTCCGCGACCGGCCACTGCGGATCGATGTCCTCCAACGCCGCGAGCAGGAGCTCCTGCACGGCCAGCCGCGCGTACCACTTGCTGTTCGCCGGGATCACGTGCCACGGCGCCGCCTGGGTCGAGGTACGGTCGAAGACGGTCTGATACGCGTCCATGTAGTGCGGCCACAGCAGACGCTCGTCGACATCGCCGGGGTTGTACTTCCAGTGCTTGTCCGGCCGCTCGAGACGCTCGCGCAGACGTGCCTTCTGCTCGTCGGGCGAGATGTGCAGCATGACCTTGATGATGCGCACGCCGGATGCCGCGACCTGCGCCTCGAACGCGTTGATGGCCTCGTAGCGGCGCTCGATCTCGGACGCGTCGGCGAGTGCGCGGACCTTGCCGATCAGCACGTCCTCGTAGTGCGAGCGATCGAACACGCCGATGAACCCCGGCTCGGGGAGGCGTTTCTCGATGCGCCACAGGAAATCGTGCTCCCGCTCCTCGGGCGTCGGGGCCTTGAACGCCGCGAGCGCCACGCCCTGCGGATCAACACCCCCGACGACGTGCCGCACGATGCCGCCCTTGCCCGCCGAGTCCATCGCCTGCAGCACCAGCAGCACGGCGTCCTGCGCGACACCGGCGCGGCTCTCGGCGAACAGCCGTTCCTGCAGGGTGTTCAGCGACACGAGCCCCTCCTCGAGGTCGAGTTTGCCGTTCGCCTTGCCGTGCTCGTAGCCGGGAGTGCTCGCGGGGTCGACGTCGGCGAGACGGAACCCGTCGTCGACACGGAGGGTGTCTGCCCAGCGGTGCGCGTTCATCATGTGCTCATCCTGCCCACTCTCGGCCGGTTCCGCACCTGCGGACGTCAGCGCGGCAGCGGGACCTCGATGAGCTGACGACCGCCGGCGGGTGTCGTGAGCACCTGGTCGAGCGCCGTGCGGGTGGTGACTCGCTGGTACTCCCAGCCGTAGGCGAGGGCCAGGTGCTCCAGTCGCACCGTGTGCGGCGTGTAGAAGGCGCGATCGAGATCCGCCGGCAGTGCGGAGCCCGCGACCTCGAGCGAGTCGAAGATCGTGCCGCCCCCGTCGTTGCCGACGATGACCTGCAGCCGCGGCTCGGTCTCGTCCGGCGGAAGGAGGAGGGATCCGACGTCGTGCAGGAAGGTGAGGTCGCCCAGCAGCACGCGGGTGACGCCGGGAGCACCGCCCGCCTGACTCGCGAGCGCGATGCCCGTGGCGGTGGCGATCGTGCCGTCGATGCCTGCGAGACCGCGGTTGGCGTGCACCGGCACCTTCTTGCCGCCGAGGACGGCGTCTGCCACGCGCACGAGCCGCGATGACCCGAACATCAGGCGGTCGTGCGGCCACGTGGCACGCCACACGGAATCGACGAGCAGTTCCCGATCGAGCGGCCGGCGCACCGCATCGAGCTCGGCGCGCACGGCCTCGCGTCGAGCGGCGAAGTGCGTTGACGAGAGTCCGTCCTGGTCGGGCGCCGCCTCACTGAGATCGACGGCCGCCGCCGCCGACGCTTCGAGCCACGCGCCGAGCCACTCCCGGTCGGGGGCACCATCGGCGACGGCCACGGATCCCACCGCGGTCGTGCGGTGGTTCAGGTCGAGTTCCTCGCCGCCTCGCCGCACCGCCACGACATCGATGTCCGCGCGGGAGAGCAGTGCCGTGACCTCCCGGCTCAGCGTGGGATGCCCGAGCACGACGGCACGCTGGATGCGGCCGCCCAGCTCATCGACGCGGAGAAGCCCTCGGTAGCCGTGCACGATCTGGCGTCCGAACCGCGCTCCGCTGACGATCTCGGCGATCAGGGGCCAGGCTCCGGCGTGGGCGATCTCCTCGGCCGTCGCTCCGGCATCCGCACCGGCGATGACGACCGTGCGAGGTCCTCGTTCCAGCACGAACGGCTCACCGGTCACGATCGCAGGTGCCGCGCCAGGGATCACCTCGCGCGGAGAGGCGCCGCCCGACAGCGGCTCGCGCGACGGCAGGTTGAGGTGCACAGGGCCGGCCACCCCGGCATGACCATGTGCGGCGTCGGCGCCGAGCGCGCGAGAGACGACGCGAGCTGCCAGCCCCGACCATTCGTCGCCGACCATCGGCACCGGGGCATCGATCTCTTCGCGCGCCCACGAGGAGAACATCCCCGGCTGCGTGGTGGCCTGGTTCGCCCCGACGCCGCGCAGCTCCGGCGGGCGGTCAGCCGTCAGCAGCAGCAGCGGCACGCCGGAGTGGAAGGCTTCCATGGCCGCGGGCAGGAGATTCGCCGCTGCGGTGCCCGAGGTGCAGACCACGGCGGCCGGGAGTCCGGTCTCGCGCGCTATGCCCAGCGCGGTGAATCCGGCGACGCGCTCGTCGATGCGCACGTGCACGCGCAGCAGACCCTCATCGGCCCGACGGACCGCGGCGAGCGCGAGCGCCTGAGAACGCGAACCCGGCGAGAGCACGAGGTCGCGCACACCATGCGCGATCAGTTCGGCGATCAGCGAAGCCGCCGCGTCGGAGGCGGGCGACGAGGTCACGCGCGAGGTTCCGGCGCCGGACCTTCGTCGGTCTCGTCGTCCAGGCGTGCGAGCTCCTCTTCGAGGCGGCGGATGCGCGCATCCTGCTCGGTCTTGCTGATGCTGCGCAGGAACGCGGGATCGTCGTCGGGAGCGAGCACCCGTGCGACGCCCTGGTCGTTGGCGCGGCGGCGTCCGATCACGAACCAGAGGATCCCGCCGATGACCGGAATGAGGATCACGATGGCCAACCACACGGGCTTTCGCACGCCACGATGCCGCGTCGCCGGCTGCACAGCGCAGTCGACGATGCTGAACACCCAGAACACGGCGGCGAGGAAGCCGCCGACGATCAGTAGTCTCGCCACCCTTCCAGTGTAAGCCGGTCGGCAGGAGCCGGGTCCGCCTCCCGATCCGCACCGAAGCGCCGTTGCTAGACTGCGCGGGAAATGCCGCCCTCGATGTCGTCTCCGCCGCTGCGAGTGCGGACCGAGCAGATGCTGCTGGCGAAGATCGTCACGGCCCTCGGTCTCGCGCTCCTGCTCGTCGTGGGCGCCTGGTCGACTTCGCGCGGCGATGCCGATGTGCATGCGGCTCTCTGCCTCGCTCCCGGAGTGTCAGCTCCCGCTGCCACCGCATCCGCCGAGCACCATGACGAGGTCGCCGCGGTCGATGTGCTGTCGTCGGATGCTGCGCTCTGCGTGATCGCCGTGCTCTGCGGCGTCGCGCTCGTGCTCCTGCTGCGCCGCCTGCTCGCAGGCACCCGTGGCGTTCCGGCCCGAAGATCACCCCGGACGGCACAGCCGGCGCGTGCGGGCCCGCACCGGGTCCCCTCCGCTCTCAGCCTCATCCAGCTCTCCATCTCCCGCACCTGAACGACAGCGCGTCGAACGAGCCGCTGCGCGCGGCCCCCTTCCCCTGTCGTTGCACCTGTACCTGGAGACCCCTATGAAAACCTCTGTCAAGGCGACCCTGATCGCCATCGCCGTCGCCGTCGTCCTGTTGATCGTCGGCATCGTCTTCGCCATCACGCAGCGCGCCGCCACACCGGAGCCGCAGGCCGGAGAGAAGCTGCAGACCGTCCGCTCCGACTCGCACGTGCTCGACCAGGGTGGCGCGGATGCCGTCACGGTCGTCGAGTTCCTCGACTTCGAGTGCGAGGCATGCGGCGCGTTCTACCCGATCGTGGAGGAGCTCCGCGCGACCTATGCGGGAGACATCACCTACGTGGTGCGCTACTTCCCGCTCCCCGGGCACATCAACTCGACCCAGGCCGCACTCGCCGCCGAAGCCGCCGCTCGACAGGACCGGTTCGAGGACATGTACCACCGCCTGTTCGAGACCCAGGCGCAGTGGGGTGAGGGATCCGAGGAGACCCCGGCGGTGTTCCGCGCCTTCGCCGAGGACCTCGGGCTCGACATGGAGGCGTACGACGCCGCGATCGCCGACCCCGCCACGTTGCAGCGCGTGGAGTCGGACAAGGCCGACGGCGAGAAGCTGGGGGTGAGCAGCACGCCCTCGTTCTTCATCGACGGCCAAGCCGTGGTGCTGCAGGAGTGGGACGACCTCGAGCAGGCGATCGAGAAGGCAGTGAACGGCTGACGCCGGCCTCCCTGTCGGTGCCCGCTCCGGCACCGACAGGGTTCACGTCGCATCCTGCTGCCCCCGATACGCTGAGGGCACACCGTGGAAAGGACCCGATGACGATGGATCTGACCTCTGTTCTGGCCGTGACGCACAACTCGCGTGAGCTGTCGGGCTTGCCGACCTCGGACGGCGGGACTCTGGCCTCCGGCATCCTCTTCCGCTCGGATGCGCTGGGCGCTCTCACCGACGAGGGGCTGCAGGGACTGGTCGATCTCGGAATCGGGACGGTCATCGATCTGCGCACGGAGGGCGAGCGCTCCCGGTCGGCCGATCGACTGCCGGCCGATGGCAGCATCACGCTGATCCCGCTGTCGGTGCAGGGCGGAGCCATGGACGAAATGGTGCAGAAGCTGCTGCCGGCCACCGACGGCACCCCGCTCTCCGACACGCAGCTCGCCGAGGTGCTCGACCGGGTGCCGACACTGGAGGATCTGTACACCGCGATCCTCGGGGGCAGTGCCACGCAGTTCGCGACCGTCGCCCGCGCCGTGATCACCGCATCCGGCACTGATCGGCCCGGAGTGCTGTTCCACTGCACCGCCGGCAAGGACCGCACCGGTCTCGCGGCTGCACTTCTGCTGCAGGTCGCCGGTGTGCCGCGCGCAGCCATCGTCGAGGACTACACCCGGACCGGAACGAACCTCGCACGCGGTTTCGCCGAGGCGCTGACGGGCCTCATCACCGCGATCGGCATACCGCTCACCCCGCGCCTGAAGACGCTCGCCACCGAATCGCCGGCCTCGGCCATCGAAGCCGCGCTCGACTGGATCGAGAGCGAGCACGGCGATGCGGCCGGGTACCTGCGCAGCGGCGGCCTGACCGACGACGAGATCACCGCGCTGCGGCGGGTGCTGCGCGGCGCATAGCCCACAGGCCGAGATCAGCCGACGTCGAGTCGCAGGATCCGGTCGTCGCCATCTGCCGGATCGCCCCGACCGTCGGTGTTGTTCGTGACGATCCAGAGCGAGCCATCAGGGGCGACGACCGCGTCGCGCAGACGGCCGACCTCTCCGCGGAACCACTCGGATGACGTCGCCAGGTCGTCGAGCGGCACGACCCGCAGCCGCTCACCGCGCAGGTTCGCGATCACGATCCGGTCGCCCAGCACCGCGATGCCGCTCGGGCTGGCGTCCGACGGCGCCCACTGCTGGACGGGGTCGATGTAGTCCTCGTCACCGGCGATGCCCTCGACGGCGGGCCACCCATAGTTGCCCCCCGCCTCGATCACGTTCAGCTCGTCCCACGTGTCCTGCCCGAACTCGCTCGCGTACATCGTCCCCGCCGCATCCCAGGCGATGCCCTGCGGGTTCCGGTGACCGTAGCTGTACACGGGCGAGCCGTCGAACGGGTTGTCGTCCGGCACGTCACCGTCGGGCGTGAGCCGCAGGATCTTTCCCGACAGGGCATCGCGATCCTGTGCGCTGTCGCGGTCCCCCGCATCGCCCGCCGTGACGTACAGCATGCCGTCCGGTCCGAAGGCGATGCGGCCGCCGTTGTGAGTGCCGGCCGAGGGGATGCCGTCGAACACGGTCGTGGGTGGGCCGAGCGCGAGCGCTCCTGGATCGCCGAGGATCTCACGGCTCTCGATGCGGTTCCCGTCGGCGGCCGTGAAGTACGTATAGAGGTCGCCGCCGTGCACCGCGAGCCCGAGGAGCCCGCCCTCGCCCCCGCCGGCCACACCATCGATGACGGCGACCTCGCGGACTGCGCCGTCGTCGCCGAGCTCGAGCACGCGGCCACTGTCGCGTTCGCTCACGAGCGGGATACCGTCGTGGAACACGATCGACCACGGCGCCTCCAGCCCCTCGGCGACGACCTCGGATGACGGCTCTGGATCGTTTCCGGCAGGGGCGGATCCCGGCTGCGGCGTGCATGCGGCGAGCGCCAGCATCGCGACGGTCATCGCCGCGAGCATCCCGCCCCGCCTCATCGCCATGAATCCTCCCTCCTCCATCCCACACCGAACGACGCTTTCGGGGAAGGGCGGATGTGCGCGCGCCGCCGCCCTCGCTACGCTGAGCGCATGACCGAGGCGCGAACGCATACGCCGAACCCCGTGCTCTCCGTGATGAGGCGCATCCCGGCGACGCTGTCGATGGTGCTGCTGATCCTCGTGGTGGGCGTGGTCTGGCACGGACTGTGGACCCCGTTCGAGGACACGGCGCTGTTCCGCACCGTGGCCTACGGCCTGCCGAATCTCGCTGACGGCAAGTGGTGGACCCCGCTGACGGGCACGTTCTTCGTCAACCAGCCCTGGGTGTACATCTTCACGATCACCGGCTTCTGGGGCATGGCGTACCTGGAGTTCCGGCGCGGATCGCGCGTGGCACTCGCGTACTACTGGATCGGCCAGCTCTTCGCGATCTTCGCCACCGCGCTTCTCCTGCTCGCGCTCTCGCAGTTCCCCTGGGCGTGGGCGACGGCGCAGGCGCAGGCGCTCGACGTCGGAGCCTCCGGCGGCACGATGGCCTGCATCGCGGCAGCGGTCGGCCTCTTCCGCCCGCCGTGGCGGGTGCGCGGCTGGCTGATCCTGCTCGGCTTCGTGTTCATCGCGATGCTGTTCTGGGGCAAGCTCGCCGACCTCGAGCACCTGCTGGCAGTCCTGCTCATCCTGGTCGTCGACCGGTCGCTCCGGGTGCGGCACACCACCGTGCGGGAGCAGCGGCTCATCGCCGTCGTGGCGATCCTCGTGCTCGGAGCTGTCGAGATCATCACGACCTTCGTGGCGACCGACGGCCCGTTCGGCCCGACCGACCCCGCCTCGGGTGGGTTCATCGATCTCGCGATCGACCTCGTCGTGATCCTCGTGCTGGTGAACGGTCTGCGTCGGGGCCGGCGCTTCGCCTGGGTGCTCGCGATCCTGCTGGGTCTGTACAACCTGCTGGGTGCCGCGCTGGTTCTGACCCTCATCATCCTGACCAGCCAGGCGGAGCTCGATCTGCGCTGGGACGGCGAGACCGAGCTCGTGATGGCCAACGGCTTCCTCTGGCTGATCATGATCATCTATCTCGTATGGGTGCGCCGCGCCTTCCGGGCCAAGAGACGGTCGACCCTGGGCATCCAGCCGCCGCCCATGATCGACGACGTGAAGACAGAACTGCGCGCACACGGTGGGGGCACCCTGTCGTGGATGACCACGTGGGACGGCAACAGCTACGCGCGCGCCAACGGCGGCATCGTCGCCTATCAGCGGCGCAACGGCGTGGCGCTGGCTCTCGCCGATCCGATCGGCCCCGCCCCGCTGCGGGCCACTGCCGTCGAGGAGTTCATCCGCGACGCCGAGCAGGCGGGCCTGGTGCCCTGCTTCTTCAGCGCGGACGAAGCCACCCGCGCCGCGGTGCCGGCGACCTGGCGCAGCATCGTGGTCGCCGACGACACGATCGTCGACCTGCCAGGTCTCACCTTCACCGGCAAGCGCTGGAACTCCGTGCGCACCTCGCTCAACAAGGCGGGCCGCGAGGACATGACCTTCCGGATGACGCACCTGAAGTCCGAATCATGGGGTGTGCAGCAGCAGTTGCGAGCGATCTCCGAGGCCTGGGTCGGCGACAAGGATCTGCCCGAGATGCGCTTCACGCTGGGCACGCTGGAGGAGGCGGAGGACCCCGAGGTGCGACTCGCCCTTGCCATCGCACCCAACGGCGACGTCGACGGCTTCCTCTCCTGGCTCCCGGTGTACGGCGAGGGCGGCACGGTGCACGGCTGGACCCTCGACCTGATGCGGCGGCGCGATGGCGGCTTCGGGCCGGTGATGGAGTACCTGATCGGATCATCGGCGCAACAGTTCTCGGAAGAGGGCGCCGCGATCATGTCACTGTCGGGGGCGCCGCTCGCGCACGACTACCCGCCGGACGCCGGAGTGATCGCGGCGCTGAGCGATCGGCTCGCCGAGGCACTCGAGCCCGTCTACGGTTTCGGCTCGCTGCACCGGTTCAAGCAGAAGTTCCACCCGCGCTACGAGACCATGTACCTGCTGTTCCGCGACGAGAGCGACCTCACCCGGATCGGTGGGGCGCTGACGCGGGCGTTCCTGCCGGATGCGACGCTGCGGCAGTTCGCGGGTGCCGGGCTGGAGCTGGTGCGCGGCGGCGACAAGGACTGACCGCGACAGGTCCGGGTGAGCGGGGCTGTGTGCTGCGGCGCCCGCGACGTGCAGGAAGAAGTGCGAGGTGCAGGAGCATCCGCCGTGGTTTTCTCCTGCACGTCGCGGATGGTCCTGCACGTCGCGCCCGGAACGGGCGGGTGTGACGCGTCCGGATGCCGGCCTCAGGAGTCGCGGGGGCGCTGACGCAGCTGCTTGACGTCTGTGCGCCGCTGCTTCGCCTTCAGACGACGCTCCTTCGAGCCGCGACTCGGCTTCGTGGCTCTGCGCGGCGGAGCCGGAGGACGCAGTGCCTCACTCACCAGCGCCACGAGTCGTTCCCGCGCGGCATCCCTGTTGCGCAGCTGCGCGCGATGCTCGGAGGCCGCGATCGTCAGCACGCCGTCGACCAGACGACCACCGAGGCGCTCGAGAAGCCGCTCGCGCTGCGCCGGAGACAGCGCGGTCGAGGCGGCGGCGTCCCACACGAGCTCCGCCCGGGAATCGGCGGTGTTCACGCCCTGACCGCCGGGCCCGGACGACCGCGAGAATCGCCACGACAGCTCGGACTCGGGGATCGTGACCCCGGCCGAGACGCGAAGACCGGGGCGGTGGGCGGAGGGCATGCTTCCATCATCCTCCGCCCACGCCCCCGGGGCGAGTGCGGCGTCAGGCGAGGGCTTCCACCTGGTCGACTGGAGTCTGGTCCGGTGCGGCCTTCGCCGTGTTGGCGATGTGCGCACGGGCGACCACGATCGCAGCGACCACCATGAGCGCAGCACCGAGCCAGTACGGAGCCGCATGGCTGACGGTGACGTACAGCGCTCCGGCGATCAGCGGGGCCGCGGTGTTCATGGCGGCGGCGAGGGACTGCGTCGCCCCGCCGAGCCAGCCCTGCTCGTCGTCGCCGACGGCGTTGGACATCGCCCCGTCCATCGCGGCGGTCGACGCGCCCTGACCCGCGGCGAGCATGAGCGCGCCGACGATGAACACCCACGGCTGGGCGAAGACCGAGGCGACGATGGCGAGACCGATGAGACCGATCATCTGCGCGATGATGGCGCTCACGATCACCCCGCGTTCGCCGATGCGCGGGAGCAGGATGCCGAGCAGCACGCCCTGGATCAGGATGTCGATGATGCCGACAGCCGCCGTCAACAGACCGATCTGCGTCGGGCCCCACTGGATCGCGTCGAAGGCGAGCACGCTGAAGTTGTTCACGAAGAAGCCGAACGGCAGCGCGAGCACGCCGAACGCGATCATCAGGCCGCGCAGCTCCTTGCGCCCGAACGCTTCCTTGAAGACGCCGAAAGGCTGGATCTCGCGCAGGGCGATCCGCGGGATGCGGTTCTCCGGCTTGAGGCTCTCGGGGAGCAGGAAGATGCTGAGGATCGCGATCACGAGACCGACGCCGGCAGTGACGAAGACCGGGAGCTGGATGCTCACCGCCGCGAGGAGACCGCCGACGGCCGGGCCGATCATCATGCCGATGCCGGTGAGGGCTCCGAGCAGACCGAACCGCCGGGCGCGCTGCTCAGGAGGCGTGATGTCGGCGAGGTAGGCGAACAGTGCCGGCAGGTCACCGGCGGTCAGCCCCTGGATGACGCGCGCGAGCACCAGCACCCAGAGCGCACCGCCGATGCCGAAGAGCGCCATGGCGAATGCGGCACCGAACGCGGCGCCGATGATGACCGGGCGACGGCCGAAGCGGTCGGAGAGCCGACCGAGGAACGGCGCGACGAGGAAGGCGCACAGGCCGTTGACCGCCTCGAGGATGCCGACCCAGATCGCGAGGTCCTTCTCCTCCGACACGTACTGCAGCACGACGAAGGGAAGGACGGGGAGGACGACCGTCATCCCGATGACGGTGAGCATCGTCAGCACGACGAGCATGATCCAGGCGCGGTTCACGTCGCGCAGAGAGGAAATGAGTGAAGTCATACCGAAAGTGTAGTGATACCAGTTTTGGTGTCAAGCCAGTATTGTATCGAGTGCACGATAGGCTGGAATCATGACGAGCACCGAGCCGATGGGGCGCCGCGAGCGGAAGAAGGCGGCGACCCGCAAAGCGATCTCCGATGTCGCGACGATGATGTTCCTCGAGCGCGGCTTCGACAACGTGAGCATCCGGGAGGTCGCGGATGCCGCCGACGTCTCCCCCACCACCGTCTTCGCGCACTTCCCACAGAAGGAGGCACTGGTCTTCGACGAGGATGACGAGCAGCGGGACCGGCTCGTCTCCGCCGTGCGCGATCGCCCTTCTGGGAGCACGATCAACCGCGCGATCCACGACTTCTACGCCACGGAGCTCCGCGCCAACGTCGACGAGCACGGCGACGACGTCACCCGCATCTTCATGAAATTCCTGAATGAGACCCCGGCGCTGCGCGACTACGCGGCGCGCATGTGGCTCCGCCACGAAGACGCTCTCTCGGATGCGATCGCCGATGAGCTCGGCCTGTCGGAGCCGACCGCCGAGGTCCGCGTCTACGCGCGCTTCATCCTGCAGATACAGCTCCTCGTCAACGACTCGGACGACCAGCTCGGCACACTCGACGCCGGGTTCGCGATCCTGGACAGCGGATGGTCGCCGATCGAGGCACGATTGGCGAGCGCGAGCGACGAAGCACGATGAACGCGTACCGGCAGGATGACTGGGACGCGAGCCCGGAGCATCCGTCGACCGTGGTCGCGCCGTATCTGATGGGGACAGGTGTCGTCACCGGAGACGACACCGGCACCCGCCCGCTCTCCCCTCCGCACTCCCACGCCGACGCGATGCTCGCCTGGTGCTACCGCGGCACCGTGTGGGTGCACCTGCAGGACGCGATGTGGCGCCTCGCTCCCGGCCAGGGCGTCTGGATCCCCGCACGGACGCCGCACACGGCACACCACGAGCGGGACTCCGTCGGCTGCTACACCTATCTGCCCGCGACATCCGCGATCGCACCGATCGATGACATCACCCGGGTCCTCGTGCCGCGGGCCGTGCAGGAGATGCTGCTGCATCTCGGCATCAACGACATGCCCACCGACCTGCGCGTCCGTATCCAGTCCACGCTGATCGAGATGCTGCAGCAGCCGGCTCCTGAGGCACTCGACGGCTGGGGCGAGGTCCCGCTGCCCACCGACGAGCGCGTGCGCGCCCTGGTGCAGGCGGTGCTGGACGATCCGGGCGACCAGCGCAGCGCCGGCGAGCTCTTCCTCGCCCACGGCCTGCACGAGCGCACCGTCCTGCGCATCTTCCAGAACGACGTCGGCATGACGTTCGGCCGGTGGCGCACCGGCGTGCGGATGACCCTCGGCGCCCGCCTGATCGTCGACGGCACCCCGATCGGCGCTGCCGCCCACCGCTGCGGCTACGCCACGACCAGCGCCTTCTCCGCGAGCTTCAAGGAGCGGTTCGGACTCACGCCGCGTCAACACGTCGCCCGCGTGCAGGCCGACTCCGCGCACCACCTCTACTGGCGCTGACTCTCGCGCCCATCCGACGCAATCTGTCCGTTTCGCGACACAAGTCGTCCGTCGATCGACACTGGCCAGGGCATCCGCGTTCTAGCATCGTTCTGTTAGGGCATGCTTACCTAACTTCTCGCCGCGTTGACGCGGCACTCCCCTCCCCATCTCTCTGAAGGAGAACCATGTCGCACGCTCTCGCGCGCCCGAAGATCCGGCGAGGCTCCGCGCTCGTCGCCGCGGCCATCGCCGCCGCTCTCACCCTGGCCGGGTGCTCGACCACCGGCGACAGCGCCGAATCCGCCCCGTCGTCGACATCCACCGACGGCGTGGTCATCGAGCACGGCCACGGCGAGACCGTGATCCCCGAGAAGCCCCAGCGCGTCGTCGCCCTCGGCTGGATGACGCCCGACATCGTCGCCGCCCTCGGCACCAACCCCGTCGGCATCGAAGAGGTCTGGGGCGCCGGCGAGAGCGGCTACCAGCCCTGGTTCGAGGACTTCGTCACCGAAGAGTACGGCGAGACCCCCGAGATCATCCCGTTCACCGAGGACGGCCCCAACTACGAGGCGATCAAGGCCCTCAAGCCCGACCTGATCCTCAGCCTGTACTCCGGCGTGAGCGACATCGAGTACGAGCGCCTCAGCGAGATCGCGCCGACCGTGCCCTACATCGAAGGCCCCTGGAACCCCGGCACCTGGGAGGGCATGACGCGCACCGTCGGCAAGGCGCTGTCGGAGGATGCCAAGGCCGAAGAGCTGATCGCCGAGACCGAGGAGCAGATCACCACCCTCGCCGGCGAGCATCCCGAGTTCCAGGACAAGACCTTCGTCTGGGGCCTGACCCTGAACGAGGGCGGCACCGACCTCGGCGTCTACCTGGAGTACGACCCCCGTGTACGCATCACCGAGGCGCTCGGCTTCACCTCCACCTCCTCGATGGACAGCTTCCTCGCGAGCGCCGAGGGCGACAACTGGTACACCGGCGTCAGCCTGGAGAAGCTCTACGACGTGCAGGCCGATCTGTTCGCCGCCTGGGGCAGCACCGCAGCCGAGGGCGAGTACACAGTCGAGAACAAGGTCGTCTCGCGCTGGAACCCGATCGCCAACGGTTCCTACGTGATCTACGCGGATGCCGCAGAGGCCTCCGCGATCAGCGCCCCGACCGTGCTGTCGCTGAAGTACATCCTCCCGAAGTACGTCGACGACCTCGCAGCCGCGCTGCAGGGCGAGCCGACCATCGCAGGAGAGTGACCACCGAGATGTCCCTGGCGACGAAAGACGGCACGGACGTCTCGAACACAGGTGCGGGGAGTCGTGCACACGGCTCCCCGCACCGGCGCGGGACGATGGTGGTGGGACTGATCGTCTCGGCAGTGGTGCTGGTGCTCGCCGCCATCGCCTCGCTCGCCGTCGGCAACCGCGCGATCGATCCTGTGACCGTGCTGCGGTCCCTCTTCGCCTACGACGATGAGAACGCGCTGCACCTCATGGTCATGGAGCTGCGTGTTCCCCGCACGCTGCTCGGCATCGTCGTCGGCGCCGCTCTGGCCGTGTGCGGCGGTCTCATCCAGGCCTTCACCCGCAATCCCCTGGCCGATCCCGGCATCCTCGGTGTCAACGCCGGTGCGTCCTTCGCCGTCACCTTCGCGGTCGGCGTGCTCGGGCTCACCACCCCCGGCGCCTATGTGCCCTTCGCGCTGGCCGGCGCCTTCGTGCTCACCATCCTCGTGTACGCTCTGGGCTCGTTCGGAGCCTCCGGCGCGACTCCGATGAAGCTGACGCTCGCCGGGGTCGCCCTCGGCGCGGCGTTCACGGGCCTCACCACCGCGATCGTGCTGCGCGACCTGGGCACTCTTCAGGTCATGCGCTTCTGGGGCGTCGGCTCGATCGGCGGACGCACCCTCGACCAGCTCGCCTGGGCCGCGCCGCTGATCATCGCCGGTCTCCTTATCGGGCTGCTCTGCGCCCGTTCGCTGAACGCGCTGGCGCTCGGCGACGACCTGGCGCAGGCGTTGGGCGCCCGGGTGCGCGTCACCCGCGTGCTCGTGATCATCGCGGTCACCCTGCTGGCCGGCACGAGTGTCGCCGCCGCCGGCCCCATCGCCTTCGTGGGGCTGATGATCCCCCACATCGTCCGCTGGTTCACGGGCCCGGATCAGCGCTGGGTGCTGACGTACTCGATGATCATCGGCCCCGCCTTCCTGCTGCTCGCCGACATCCTGGGCCGCATCGTGCTCCCCAGCGGCGAGCTGCGCGTCGGGATCGTCACGGCTCTGCTGGGCGCTCCCATCCTGATCGCGCTCGTGCGCCGCAAGCGGGTGAGCGGACTGTGAGCGTAGATCAGCGTCCCGCGGCTCCCGCCACCGCCCCGGACGGCACGGAGTTCACCCCGGTCGATCACGGACGCCGTCAGCTCCGGATCGACACCGCCCGCATCGCGACACTCATCCCGGTGCGCTCGATCATCGTCTGCGTCGCGCTCGCCGTCGTGATCATCGCCGCGGGTCTCGCGTCGATGACGATCGGCGCCTACGAGGTGGACTTCGGCTCGGTCATCCGGGCCATCGTCGACCCGTCCGCCGACCCCGACATCCGCCAGGTTGTGTTCGAGTGGCGCCTGCCGCGCGTGCTGTTCGCTGTGCTGTGCGGGGCGGCCCTCGCCCTCGCCGGCGGCATCTTCCAGTCGCTCACCCGCAATCCGCTCGGATCCCCCGACATCATCGGCTTCGGCATCGGCGCGCAGTTCGGGGTGACGCTCATGATGGTCGTGCTGGAGCTGAACACCTACATGTTCAAGGCGGTCGGTGCGCTCATCGGCGGTCTGCTCACCGCCCTGCTCGTCTACGTGCTGGCGAGCAAGAACACCCTGTCGTCGTTCCGCCTGATCATCGTCGGTATCGGCGTCTCGGCCGGACTCGGATCGCTCACCTCCTGGATCCTGATCTCGGTGAGTGTCGAGAAAGCGATGATGGCCGCCACCTGGGGTGCGGGTTCACTCGCCTCGCTCGGCTTCGACCAGCTGATCCCCGCCTCGATCGTGTTCGCGATCGTCACCCTGCTGTCGCTCCCGCTGAACCGCACGCTGCCGGTGCTCGAGATGGGAGACGACGCGGCGACCGCTCTGGGCGTCAGCCCCGGTCGCACACGACTCGCGGCGATGGTGTTCGGCGTCGCCCTGGTCGCACTGGTGACGGCGGCGGCCGGCCCCATCTCGTTCATCGCGCTCGCAGCTCCGCAGATCTCGCAGCGCCTCACCCGTTCGAACACCCCGATGGGGACAGTGCCCGTGATGCTCACCGGTGCCGCTCTCGTCGTCGTGTCCGATGCCGTCGCCCAGCTCGTCGCCGTGCCCGTCGGCGTCGTCACGGTCTCGGTCGGCGGCATCTATCTCGCCTGGCTGCTGGCCGCCCAGTACGCGCGCCGCACTTGAAAGGAACACGCATGACCGCTTCGCTGCTGGCCCGCGACATCACGCTGGGCTACGGGGAGACCCCGATCATCTCCGACCTGTCTCTCGAGGTGCCCGACAACTCGTTCACGATCATCATCGGGCCGAACGCGTGCGGCAAGTCGACCCTGCTCCGAGGGTTCGCCCGGCTGCTGCGTCCGACCACCGGGGCCGTCCTCCTCGACGGCGCGGAACTGCGCTCCCTCAAGCCGAAGGAGGCGGCCCGCAAGCTCGGGCTCCTCCCCCAGTCGTCGATCGCCCCCGACGGGATCACGGTCGCCGACCTCGTCGGGCGCGGCCGGTTCCCGCACCAGAGCGCGATGCGCACCTGGAGCAGCGCCGATGAGCGCGCTGTCTCCGAGGCGATGGCTGCGACCGGGGTGACCGATCTGTCGCGTCGCCTGGTCGACGAGCTCTCGGGCGGCCAGCGGCAGCGAGTGTGGGTGGCGATGGCCCTCGCTCAGCAGACCAAGCACCTACTGCTCGACGAGCCGACGACCTTCCTCGACATCGCGCATCAGATCGACCTGATGGAGCTGTTCGCGGATCTGCATCGCGACGGCACCACGCTCGTCGCGGTCCTGCACGATCTCAACCACGCCGCCCGCTACGCGACCCATCTCGTGGCGATGCGCGACGGAGCCATCGTGGCGCAGGGCGACCCGCGCGAGATCATCACGGCCGAGCTCGTGCAGGCCGTGTACGACCTGCCCTGCAAGGTCATCACCGATCCCGTCTCGGGCACCCCGCTCGTTCTCCCGCTCGGCCGGAGGACGCCGTGACGAACACCCCGCGGCGGCTCTTCGGGATCGCGCTGAGGACGGAGGGACGCGGCATCGCCCTCGCCGGTGCGACGGCGCTGCTCATCGTGCACGCGCTGGCCGAGGCCACGATCCCCGTCATCATCGGTGCGACGATCGACCGCGCGGTGCTCCCCGCCGACGCCGTGGCGCTCGCGATCTGGCTCGGCGTGCTGGTCGCGACGTTCCTCGTGTTGACCGTGAGCTACCAGTCGGCATCCCGCCTGATGGTCTCGATCTACGGGTATGGCGAGCAGGCGCTGCGCCACCTCGCCCTGTCGCGAATGCTGCGCCCCCGGCTCTCCCGCCGCACGGTGACCCCGGGTGAGGCGTTGACCTACGTGACCTCCGACACCTATCGCGTGGCCGGTGTGGCCTGGTCCGTGGCGCAGCAGTGCTCCACGATCGCCGCGATCCTGGGAGCAGGGCTCGCGATGCTGGTCATCTCGCCCGTCGCGACCCTCGTCGTGTTCGGCTCCACGATCGCGATGATGTTCGTGATGCAGGTCGTCTCGCGTCCCCTCGAGCGTCGGGGGTTCGCTGAGCAGCACGCGGCCACCGAGGCCGGAGCCGTCGCCGCGGACTTCATGAGCGGTTTCCGCGTGCTCGTGGGCATCGGCGCGCGTGAGGAGGCGGTGCGGCGCTACATCGCCGCGAGCGACACCTCACGCCGCGCCGCGACGGCGGCCGGTCGATCCCTCGCCTCGTACGAGGCGATCAGCAGCACGCTGGCCGCGGTCGCGACGACCGCGCTCGCGGGCATGTCGGCCTGGTTCGCTGCCGAGGGCCGCATCAGCATCGGCGAGCTGGTCACGGTGCTCGGCCTCGCCCAGTTCATCAGCGGCTACCTCGCCTACGCGGGCTCGTTCCCCTCGAACTGGATCCACAAGCTCGCCTCGGCCAAGCGGCTCGCCGAGGTCATCGATGCCGAAGACCTTCTCGGCGGCCCGGTCGCGCACGAGGGTCGCGCAGACCCGGCGGATGACGTCGTGCTGGCCTTCCGTGCGGGCGCGGCGTACGAGTCGCTCGTGGAGGTGCGGGAGGGGGAGCTGCTCGGCATCCGCCCCGCCGACAGCGACAGCGCACGGGCCCTCTCCCGGGTTCTCGGCCTGCGCACGCCGCCTGAGCGCGGCAGGGTCCAGCTCGCCGTCGACGGTGAGCGCCGGGATCTGACGGAGTGGGATCCGGTCGAGTACCGCCGCCGCGTCGTCGCCCCGCCCCACGGGCAGACGATCGTGAGCGGAACCCTGCGCGAGGCCGTGCGCGGGCACGGTATCGACGGATCGCCCCACCCCGCCCTCGTCGACATGGCAGCCCTTCAGGACACCGTCGTGCAGGTCGGCGGTTGGGAGTCGGAGGTGGGTGAAGCCGGCCGGCGCCTCTCGGGCGGACAGCGCCAGCGCATCGGGATCGCGCGGGCGCTGCACGCCGACGCCGACGTGCTCGTGCTGGATGAGCCGACCTCGGCGGTCGACGCCGTGACCGAGGCGCACATCGCCCGTTCGCTCGCGGAGCACACCGACACCGTCATCGTGATCACCACCTCCCCTGTTCTCCTCGGCGCCTGCGACCGTGTCATCGAACTCCCCTCCCCTGGATCGGATGCTCGCCATGAGTGACGCCATCGACACCACCACCCCCCTGTTGCCGATCGCCTCCGGTGCCCGCGTGCGCGCCGCGGTCGGGGCGCTGCTGCGGCAGCATCCGGGCAGGGCGATCGGGGTCGCCGTGCTGTTCCTCGCCGCATCCGCTCTGGGCATCGTGATGCCCGCGTGCCTGGGGCGCATCGTCGACGCCGTGTCGTCCGACGCGGGGTTCGCGACCATCACGGGCTGGGTCGTCGGCGCCGGGGCCGGCGCGATCGGCGCTGCCGTCGTGATGCTGTGGGCCGTGCGGGTACTCACCGGTCTCGTGCAGGACATGCTCGCCAGCCTGCGCGAAGACGTGTTCACCTCGGCCATGCGCCTGCCGGTGAGCGCGGTCGACGACGGGGAGAGCGCCGACCTGCTCTCCCGCGTCACAGGTGATGTCGACGCCGTGGCGGAGGCCGGAGGGAACGTCGCGCCGACCCTGTTGTCGGCCGCCTTCGCGATCGCCGTCTCGGTGGTCGCGCTGACCGCGCTCGACCCGTGGCTCGCGCTCGCGGGCATCGCCTCTGCCCCCTTCTACGTGCTCGGCACCCGCGCGTTCCTGCGGAGGTCGCGCGTGGTGTTCCGCGAGGTGCGCGTGCGCGAGGCGGCGCGCAGTCAGGCCGTGCTCGATGCGGTCGAGGGCATCGACACCCTCACCGCTTTCAACGAGCAGGACCACGCGCTCGCCCGCGTCTCCGCGCGCGCAGAGGCATCGATCCAGATGCAGATCGAAGGCGTGCGCGTGACGAACCGGCTGTTCCGGTGGATCAACGGCGGCGAACTGGTCGGTCTCGCCGCGATCCTCGGCACCGGCTTCCTGCTGCAGTCCGCCGGCGCGATCACCGTCGGCATGGTGACGACCGCCGCGCTGCTCTTCCACCGCCTGTTCGGCCCGGTCGGTCAGCTGATCTTCGGTCTCGACGACATCCAGCGCGCGGCGATCGGGCTCGCGCGCCTGGTGGGCGTCATCGACCTCGCCCCTGCGATCGCGAGCACACGGGGCGCGGATGCGGATGCGGCACCGACCGCATCTGCGGGCATCGAGGTGCGCGACCTGACGTTCTACTACCCGACGACCGGCCGCGGCATCAGCGACGTGAACCTGCGGGTCGCGGCCGGCACGACCACTGCGCTGGTCGGCACCTCGGGGTCGGGCAAGAGCACCCTCGCCCGGGTGATCGCCGGCCACCACCCGCCGACCTCGGGCGGCGTGCACCTGGCCGCGACCACGGATGCGCCCTACTACCTGTCGCAGGAGCTGCATCAGTTCCGCGGCACGATCGCCGACAACCTGCGACTGGTCGCGCCGGAGGCGAGCCACGACCAGATGGTCGCCGCACTGCGGGCGGTCGGCGCGGAGTGGGCCGTCGACGCGCTGAACCGCGGGGCCGGCGACGCAGACTCGTCAGACGAGCCCGCAGTGCCGATGGACGAAGGCCGCATCCAGCAGCTCGCGGTCGCTCGGGCGTTCCTGGCCGACCCCTCCGTGGTGATCCTCGACGAGGCGACCGCCGACGTCGGACTGCATCACCGCGACGCGGTGGAGGACGCCATCGCCGCACTGCGCAGAGGCCGCACGGCGCTGCTCATCGCGCATCGGCTAGAGCAGGCCGTCACGGCCGAGCAGATCGTCGTCTTCGCCGACGGTCGACCGACGCAGCGCGGCACGCACGAGGAGCTCCTCGCCGCCGAGGGTCTCTACCGCGACGCCTGGCTCGCCCAGACCGCGCACGCCCCGACCTCCCCCGCTCACTCCCCCACCCCGAACGAAGAGACGGAGATTCCGTGAACATCCACCGCGGCATCGTCAGCAGCACGGCCACCCTCACCCCGAATCTGGTACGCATCACCCTCGGCGGTGAGGGCGTCGCCGACTTCCTCAGCACCGGCGTCGGCGACGAGTACGTGCGCGTGTTCTTCCCGCACGGCGACGACCCCACCGACGTCTCACTGCCCGTGCCCGCGGGCGACTGGTGGGAGACCCCGGAGGGCGCGCCGGAGGCTCCGATGCGCACGTACACGATCAGCGGCGTGCGTCCGGATGCCGGTGAGCTCGACATCGACTTCGTGACGCATGAGGCGGGGGTCGCGGGCCCGTGGGCGCTCCGCGCCGAGCCCGGCCACGTGCTCGGGTTGAACGCGCCGACCGGTCTGTACGCACCCCCGGCCGACATCACCTGGCAGGTGCTCGTGGCCGACCTGACCGGCCTGCCCGCCGTCGCACGCATCGCCGCGGATGCCCCGGAGGGCGTGCGCACCCGCGTCGTGCTGGAGGTGCCCACCGCGCACGATCAGGTCGCGTTCGCGGTCGGCCCCGACGTCGAGGTCACCTGGGTCGTCGGCGGCAACGGGCACGGGCCGAGCGCTCTCGGTCAGCTGGTGCGCGGCATCGTCGATGAACGTCTCGCCCTCGATGAGGGATACGTCTGGGTGGCGGGCGAGACCGTGGCCCTGCGCGATGTGCGCAAGTACCTGCGCAAGGAGCTCGGCCTCCCCGCGACGCGCTTCAAGGTCGTCGGCTACTGGACCCCGATCGCCGCCTGGGATGAGAAGTTCGCCGCCCTGCCCGAGTCGGTGCAGAAGGAGCTCGACGCGATCTGGACCGAGATCGAAGACGACGAACCGGAAGACGTGCAGGTGCGGTTCGAGGAGAGGCTCGACCAGCTCGGGCTCTGACGGTGCGGGGGGTCCGCGCCGGCAACTGTTGCCGAGCGCGGAACCTTCGCCGTACGGTTGTCGCACACACGACAAGCCCCCTTGGAGATGACATGTCCCTCGTCCGCGTGCACAACTTCTCGGTCTCGCTGGACGGCTTCGGTGCCGGCGCAGGGCAGACCCTCGAGGCGCCGTTCGGCCACGCCGACATGCGCCTGATGCAGTGGGCGTTCGGCACGCGCACGTTCCGCGAGATGGGGCTGCCGGGTCCGACCCCGGGGTCCACCGGCGTCGACGATGCCTTCGCCCGCCAGTGGGGTCCCGGCATCGGTGCGGAGATCATGGGGCGCAACAAGTTCGGCCCGCAGCGCGGTGCCTGGGAGGCCGAGGAGTGGAAGGGGTGGTGGGGCGATGAGCCCGTCTTCCGCACCCCGGTCGTGGTGCTGACGCATCACCCGCGACCGACGCTCGAGATGGCCGGGGGCACCACGTTCCACTTCGTCGACGCCGACCCCGTCGACGCCCTGGCGCAGGCCCGCGCTCTGGCCGGCGATCGTGACATCCGCATCGGCGGCGGCGTGGACACGGTGCGGCAGTTCCTCGCCGCCGATCTGATCGACCACTTGCACATCGTGCTCGTGCCGATCGTGCTCGGCCGCGGCGAGCGCCTGTGGGACGGCTTGGAAGGGCTTGAGGAGCGCTTCGACATCGAGGCGACGCCGTCACCTTCCGGCGTGGTGCACCTGGTGTTCACACGGCGCGATGTGGAGTGACGACCTGACGACCGGGAGGGGTCGTCAGGTCGCGAGGCGTCACGCCACCCGTGGGTGGTCGCGGTGACGCTGCGACCACCCACGGAACGGGGTCGGGCCCGTTCGCGCGGGCCCCGCCGGGTCAGGCCGTCACAGCCTTGGAGCTGTGAGAGCCGACAGACTCGACCTGGATCTTGCGCGGCTTGGCACGCTCAGCGATCGGGATCACCACGCTGAGCACGCCGTTGTCATAAGCGGCGCTGATGCCCTGCGCGTCTACGTCGTCACCGATCGTGAAGCGGCGGACATAGGAACCGAACGGACGCTCCTGTGCCAGCCACCGCGAGTTGTCACGGTTCGCCTCGGTGCGTTCTGCGCGGATCGTCAGGAGGTGACCATCGACGTCGACATCGACCGATCCGGGGTCCACCCCGGGGAGGTCGGCGTTGAGGACGTAGCGGTCGCCTTCACGGAACAGGTCCACCGGCATCAGGCGCGGTTGCCGACTGGTGTCGAAGACGCTCTGGGCGATTCGGTCCAGCTGGCTGAAAGGATCAAATGACATCGACATGGTGAAAGATTCTCCTTCCAATGGAGGACGGCGTCAGGAGCCGTCCTGTCGTAGCGGGTGATGAGAACGGCCGCGCGCGGCGGCCCCACGCGGAGGCGCCCGCACACGTTCGGAGAGCGCTCGGACCCACAGGTCGACGAAAGGAACGGTCCGGGGGCTTCGGAGAACGCCGTGATCCGCGGCGGGACGCGGCACGGTGGCCGTTGCGGTGGACTCGGTCATGAGCACGGCCACGATCTGCGCGAACTCCGACGCGACCCACTCCGCATCCGCGGACACGATGTCCGCGAACTCCTCCTGCGCAGCATCCGCCTGCGAGCTATCCGCCTGGCACATCGCCGCCATCCGCGATCACCTCCATACCTGTCGTCGCCTGCTGTCGCGGTGCCGTGCGTCGTGGTACCGCGACCCGGAAAGATCTGGATCAACTGATGCATATTTTCTACACCCAGGTTTGACGAAATGCAAGCCCGTGGGGGAAGCTCTCTCCATGGACCCGACTTCCCGCACCGTGCCGGTGTACACCATGAGCGTTGCGGCCGAACTCCTCGACCTGCCTCCTGCGACGCTGCGGCTGTACGAGCGGAAGGGTCTGGTCCTCCCGGCGCGCACCGACGGCGGAACCCGGCGATACAGCGCTGATGACATCGACCGCATGCGCCGCATCGCCGATCACCAGACCGACGGCATCAATCTGGCCGGCATCAGAACGGTCATGGGCCTCGAGGACGAGAACGCGGAGCTCAGGGCGACGCTCGACCGGCGCGATCCCGACCCCGACACGTTCGAAAAGGACGACGCGGCACCCGAGGCTCACGGCCGGAGACGGTAGCCGGTCGATTCGTCAGGGCCGGATGGGCAACCGACGTCGCGCCGCCAGCGCGATCGCCACGATGCCCAGCACCACGGCGGCGATCAGGAGAGCCACCCCTCCTCCGAGCCGGTGAGCGGCGGCCCCCACCACCGCTCCGCCCGCGAGCGAGCCCCACAACAACAGGGGGCGCTGCCACGCAGTACGGGAGCGCCCGGTCACCAGTGCCGCGAGCGCCAGCCCGAGGCTCACCAGCGTGCCGGTGGCATAGGTGATCGCGACCCGCGCGCGCCCTTCCGAGAGGTACAGGGTGTTCAGCGCGCCCATCGCCGCCGCGAGCAGCAGAAACCGCCACGGTCCGTCGGGCTGCAGGAACGAGAGCCCCGCGCTGATCGCGACGGCAGCGGCGGATGCGGCAACGGCCCAGGCCCGCCGTTGCCCCTGCCGACCGAGAAGAGCCCCGGCGGTGACCCCGGCGACGAAGGCCGCGACGAGTGACAGCGGCAAGATCACCGCCGTCGCTCCCTGTTCGATGGCCTCGACACCGGCCTGGGTGGAGTTGCCGCTCATGAACGAGACGAACAGGCCGCCCGTCTCGATGAAGCCGATCGCGTCGACATAGCCGGCGACACCTCCGAGCAACAACGAGAGCAGCAGGCCGCGACGCGTCACGTCTCTCATGCCAGGAGCCTCATGCTGCGAGTCTAGGAGCGCGAGCCACCCGTCGACCCTGCTCGTAGGCTGTGTGACATGCAGTCCCAGACGCACGACCTCCGTTTCACCGACACGGAGGTGCGGAAGAGGTTCCTCAGCTGGGCTGACGGGGAGGCAGACCGCGAGTGGAGATGCCTCCGCGTCATCGCAGAACAGGCGCCGGGGATCGCGCCGCGACCGTTGCGGCAGGAGACCGCAGACGGCCACCCTGTCGTGGTCATGGAGCGGCTCGCCGGAGAGCCCCTCGGGGGCACGCCGCTCACGGCCGCGCAGACGGCATCCCTCGGACGCACGTTGCGACGCCTCTACGACATCCCTCACGAGCACATCACCGCGGCAGGGATCGGCGAGCGACGCTTCGGCCCGTCGACGCTTCCGCCCGCACTCAGCCACTGGCTGGACGAACCGCACGACCTGTCCCCCTGCCAGGACCCCGCGCAGGTGCGAGCCGCGATCGACGCGACGCGGGAGTGGCTGGCTCGGCCCGATGCGCTTCTGGCAACGCGACTCGTCGCGCTCGGGATAGCCGACCTCAACCCCGCGAACATCCTCTGGGATGGCCGGACGTGCCGGCTCGTGGATTTCGAGGACGGGGGCCTCACCGATCCGGCCTACGATCTGGCCGATCATGTCGAGCACCTCGCCGGTCGCCTCACCGGCGTCTTCGACCCCGCGGCGCTCTCCGCCGCCGTCGGACTGTCCGAAGACGAGCGGGAGCGGATGGATGCCTACCGCCCGCTCTGGGCGGCGTTCTGGCTCGTGATGCTCCTGCCAGGCAACGGCGGCTTCCGCCGAAACCCAGCCGGCACGACGGAGGCCCAAGCCGCACACCTGCTGACCCTCATCCGCTGAAGGTCGCGGCCCCCGGCGACCGTCACGTCGCTCCGCGCCTCGCGCCTCGCGCCGGGAAACGGCTCGGCTGAACGGCGAAGCCCCGCCGGCCCTGAACCATCAGGACGAGCGGGGCTTCCGAAGTGGACGCGACGGCGGGAGTCGAACCCGCAACGCCAACAGGTATGAGCTGAGGCCCGGGACCGCCCGGATCGCCGCGATGAGAACGACGTTACCGGGCCGTGATCTGCAAAGCCAGGGACGGCACCTGAAATAACGCCATGAGTCGACGGATGACACCAGGTGTCATCCGTCGGACCTCACTCGGCGACCGTGATCACGGTCTTGCCGCGGCTCCCTCCCCCGGCGAGCCCGGCCAGCGCTTCCGGCAGTCGCGCGAACGGATACGTCTGCGCGACCACCGGCCGCAGCGCGCCCTGATCGACGAGGGCGGCGATCTCTCCGAGTTGCGCACCGTCGGCCCGCATGAACAGGAACTCGTACGTCACCCCGAGCTTCTTCGCCTGCCGACGGATCCTGCGGCTGAGCGCGGCGATCGCCAGGCGCAGGAACGCGTTCATGCCCCGTGCGGCCGCGAACGCGGGATCGGGCGGACCGGAGATGCCGATCGCCGTACCGCCCGGCTTCAGCACGCGCAGCGACTTCTCGAGGTTCTCGCCACCGAGGCTGTCGAGCACGAGGTCGTAGCCCGACAGCTCCTCCGCGAAGTCCTGCGCGCGATAGTCGATCACGACGTCGGCGCCGAGCTCGCGCACGAAGTCGGCGTTCGCTGCACTCGCCGTGGTGGCCACCGTCGCCCCCAAGTGCGCGGCGAGCTGGATCGCGATCGAACCGACTCCCCCAGCGCCCGCGTGGATGAGCACCTTCTGCCCCGGCCCGATCTTGCCCCGCTCCACCAGCGCCTGCCATGCCGTGAGCGCGACCAAGGGCAGCGAGCCCGCCTCGACCATCGAGATGCTCGTGGGCATGAGGGCGAGGTCGGCCTCAGCGACCGCGATCCGCTCGGCGAACGCCCCGATGCGGGAGTCGTCGGGCCGCGCGAAGACACCGTCGCCCGGCTGGAAGCGCCGCACCAGCCGTCCGACACGGATCACTGTCCCTGCCACGTCGTTGCCCAGGATCAGAGGCAGCCCGTAGGGGAGGATCTGCGCGAACTCGCCGCTGCGGATCTTCTCGTCCAGCTGGTTGAGCCCCGCCGCTTCGATCCGCACCAGCACGTCCCGCTCCCCCACGACGGGTTCCGGAACGTCTCTGAGGACCAGCGGCTGCTTGTACTTCTCTACGACGAATGCGCGCATGACTCCGTGCTCTCCTGTGCTCGATCGACGTTCGCGGATCAGGCCGATGCAGCCCGAAGCTGCGGGTAGAGCGCCTCCAGCGGCGCACTCAGGCCCGCCTTGACCTGTACCGAGGTCTCGTCGGCGAGCACTTCGTACTCGCCGCGCTCGGTCGCGTCCAGGACGGCACGCACCAGATCGGCGGGGTCGGTCTTCGGGTCGTCGACGTGCGCGGCCATCGCGGTGTCGACGTAGCCGACGTGCACTCCGACGACGTGCACGCCCGCCGGCGCCAGCTCGAGCCGCAGCGAGTTCGTCACCGACCACAGCGCCGCCTTCGTGGCGCTGTAGATCCCGCCCACCGCGAACCACGAGAGCGCGGAGTGGATGTCGATGATCGTGGCACCGGGGCGACCGGCGAGGAGCGGGGCGTACGCACGAGCGAGGAACAGCGGGCCGAGGAAGTTGGTCTCGACGTTGCTGCGGATGTCGTCATCCGAATGGGTCAGGATGCCGGCCGTGGGCACGGATGCTCCCGCGTTGTTGATCAGCACGGTCACATCGGGCGCGGCCTCCACGACGGCGCTGATCGATGCGGGGTCGGTGACGTCGAGGACGAGAGGGACCACGCGCTCGTCATCCCAGGTCCGCGGCGTACGGGCCGTCGCGTAGACCTTGGCGGCACCGCGCGCGAGCACCTCGGCGACGAACTGCGTGCCGATGCCTCCGTTCGCTCCGGTGATGAGGACGACGGCTCCGGTGAGTGAAGGCATGGACTGTTCTCTCTTCTTTGCGACAATGGATATCTGAGTGCGCACGTAAGCGACTTCACTCATAACTGAGCGCACTCAGTTTCTATTCCCGGGGGTTCCATGTCGACTGCAGCAGCCGTCACACGCCGTGAGCGGAACAAGCAGCAGAAGCTCGAGCGGATCACCGCGGCAGCCGCCGAACTCTTCGCGGAGCGCGGCATCGACGATGTCACGACGCAGCAGATCGCCGAACGGGCGGATGTCGGCACCGGCACGCTGTTCCTCTACGCCAAGACCAAGGGCGAGCTCCTGCTGCTCGTGCAGAACGCCCACTACGCTGCCGCGCTCGAGTCGGGCATCGCGACGGCCGCGCGCATCTCGGACACTCTCGATGCGCTCATGGCGCTGCTGCGTCCGATCTTCGAGTGCAACCGCGTGCAGATCGACAACGGTCGCGTCTACGTGCGCGAGATGGTGTTCGGCGATCCCACGGATGCGCACCACGCCGAAGCGCTGCGCATAGTCGCGGAGACGGAGGAGGCGGCTGCCGCCATCCTGCATCGCGATCCCGCGATCGCCGAGGACGACGCCGCCTCGCTGGCGCGGATCGTCTCGGCGATCATGTTCCTGACGATGGGTGCGAGCATCAACGTCGGCCTGAGCATCGACGAACTCGCCGACGACGTGCGCCGACAGATCGGCGCCCTGCTCGCCCGCTAGTACCTACCGCCGGATCGAGTCCTGGAACGGGTTCGGCTCGAGCGTGTAGTCGGTTGAGGCGTCGGACCAGGTCCCCCCGTCGGCCGGCAGGCGTCGGCGGCGCAGCGCGGCGAGCGCTCCGGTGACCGGAACGCCGAGCACACTCGAAGGGTGCTGCTCGACGACTCTCCTGAGTGCAGACCATAACGTCCGTGACCCCGTGGACTGAGTCGCGCCGGACGCCCCGGAGCGCATCGACGGCCGACGGCTGCCACCCAGTCCGCGAGCACTAGTTGAGCGGGACCCGACTGCGATAGTCCTGGAATACTCTGTCCTCCTCCGGATACTTATCCGAGGCGTATCGAGCACTTGCGATAGCGAGGCCCGTACGAGCTAGACCTATAGGGGAAAACAAGTAGAGCCCATCGTCCTCACTTTGGCCAGGCGGGTACTCGGACTCATACTCGTATGCGAGAGCGAGGACGGGCGTAAGCAGATCATCGAGCTGCTCGACCGTCTCAACACCGAGCTCGCTGATCTCCTCTACAAGGTCAGATACCGCCCATTCCTCGACCGGCCTTATCGCTTGACGCTCTCGCATCTTCAAGACGAGATAGGCCTGCACAGTAGAGCGATCAATGGGCATGTCAATCCACAGAGAAGCAGAACTCGACGTCTCAGTGATGAGGATGGCCGCCTCCTCATCCGCGCGACGTGACCGTTCAGCGAGGATCTCGAAGTGCGAGTCGGCGATGTGGAACAACGCGGCCAACGCATGGAAATCGCGCTTCAATGCCCTCGGAATACTCGCTTCACCTTTATAGGCGAGATGGTGAGAGACATTCGCCCACGCATCCATCAAGATGGTCCGGCATTGTATTTCGAACGCAAGTCCGTGAAGTCCCTCATACCTCGGACCGGCGCTCGTCGCGGGTAGACGACAGACGTAGTGGACTGACATATAGCCGAACGCCTCGCTTGGCCCGGAGTTGACTTTGTCCTCATGTTCGATCACTTCGAACAGAGACTCTACGACTTCGCCAAGCTTCGGCAGATCGGAGGCATAAAGGCACACGATTCTCGCCCCGACGAGGTCTTGCACCTCGCTCTGCGGATCGTTGTAGTTCTTGCGAGCGATCTTCTCCAGATAACTGGTCTGATCCTTCACTCGGACGGTCACTCCGTGCAGCTTGATACCTGAACTGCTCAACGCGTGGGCCAGCGCGAATTGCACTTCTGTCGCAAGCCGCTCGAGCGATGGAAGCTGGTTTTTGTAGTGCTGCTCGGCGTCAAAGGGCACGCGTTCGCCTGCGCTTTTACCATTCGATGTCACCCCTGAACCCTATCGGGCGACGAGTGCGGGACGGGTTTGGTCGCAGCGCCCACGCGCGCTACCGCCGGATCGAGTCCTGGAACGGGTTCGGCTCGAGCGTGTAGTCGGTGGAGGCGTCGGACCAGGTCCCCCCGTCGGCCGGCTGGCGTCGCCGCCGCACCGCGGCGAGCGCACCCGTGAACGGAACACCGACCGCGAGCGCCGCCACTCCCTGCACCGTGCGATCTTCGGCGCCGAGCACGCTCGCGCGATGCCAGGCGTCATGCAGCGCGCCGCCGCGTGCCGCCGGTAGGCGCTTCGGCGGCAGCGCCCCGGCCCGGCGCAGGGCGACGAGCTGCTCGACTCGCTCCCACCACGTCGACTCGGATTCGGGGTGGAAGTAGTTGTCGCGCAGCCAGTCCGGATGCGGATGCCGGAACCGCCCGGCGACGACCTCGCTCCGCCCGCCGAGGAGCCCACTGCCGACGAACACGGTGTTCAGCAGGCTCTTGCTCACGCCGAACGAGTCGAGCGCGATCACAGGGATGCCGAGCGCAGTCGCCTCGATCGCCGCCGTGGAGCTCACGGTGACGAGCCCTGCCGCGCTGTCGAGTGCCGATGCCATCGACTCGTAGGAGAAGACCAGGTTCTCGGGCCGCCGCTCCGGCAGCAGCTCCGCATACGGCGCGCGCTCGAGGTGCGTCTCGGACTCGCCCGGCCGGGAGCGCAGCTTCACGACCACGCGCCTTCCCGGATCGGCCTCGGCCGCGCGCACCAGCATCGCCGCGATCTCGGCACGTTCCTCGCGCTCGACCGGGACGAGGGCCTGCGCGGCGAACACGATGTCGGTGGCCGGGGGTCGCACCGCGACCGGCGTCGGCGGACGTTCGGCCACCACGACCGCGCCCTGGCTCCGCGCCACGGCATCCACACGCACGTGCTCCGGCTTCAGCATCCGCTGTCGCCGCCGCGCAAAAGGCAGCGTCGCGAGCGCCGTGGGAAGGGGGACGCCGATGCGCCGCCCGAGCTCCGCGAAAGCACGCTCCTCGCGGTGGGAGTGCAGGATGAGCAGGTCGGTGTGCCGGCGATACTCCAGGGCGCCGCGCTGCGCGGGTACGGCCATGCCCGGCAGCCCGGAGATCGTGACGGGTCGGTGCGTGAGGGTGTCGATCACTCGACCCAGCAGCCGCACGAACGGCCCGCGTCCGGCGAGCAGCACGACATCAGGCCGCTGCCCTTCCAACCAGGCCTGCACCTCGGTGAAGCGCACCCGAGTGACCGCATCCGCCGCCAGGCCGGTGCCGGCGAGTGCCGTGCGCTGCTGATCGACGCTCGCCGTCAACGGTGTGCGCACCAGCAGCAGGTGCGCACGGATGCCCGGCACCGAGCCGAGCAAGGAGGCGGACCACTTCACGAAGGAGTCTGCGTCGGCGATCGCGACGACCCGCAGACCGTCGCGGTCCAGGCGGCCGCTCGTCATGGATTCCCCGCTCATGGATTCTCCGCTCATGCGGTGACGCGACGCAGCTTCGCCATGGGGGCGCGCTCGCTGTCGAAGACGCGCTTGACGCCGTCCCCCAGAGCGGTCTCGATGACCCGGATGTCGCGCACGAGGTGCTCGAGCCCCGTCGGCTCCAGCGAGGCCGCGTGATCGGAGCCCCACATCGTGCGGTCGAGCGTGATGTGCCGCTCGACCGCGACCGCGCCGATGGCCACGGCTGCCAGCGAGATCTGCAGTCCGCGCTCGTGCCCCGAGTAGCCGATCGGGATACCGGGGTAGCGGTCACGCAGCGTGGCGATCGCCCGGAGGTTCGCCTCCTCCGGCTCCAGCGGATACGTGGAGGTCGCGTGCATGAGCACCACCCGGTCGGTGCCGAGCGTCTCGAGCGCGCGGTCGATCTGCGCGATCGTCGACATGCCGGTGGAGAGGATCACGGGCTTGCCGGTCGCCCGCAGCGCCTGCAGCAGCTCGGTGTCGGTGAGGCTGGCCGAGGCGACCTTGTGAGCGACCACGTTCAGGTCTTCCAGGAAGTCGACGCTCGGCACGTCCCACGGCGAGGCGAACCAGTCGAGCCCCTGCAGCGTGGCGTGGTCGCCGATCGCGACATACTCGTCACGCCCGAATTCCACCCGGCGGCGGTAGTCCAGGTAGCTCATCGTGCCCCACGGCGTCTCGCGCGGCACGTCGCGCATGTGCTCCGGCGTGGAGATCTCGGGGGTGCGCTTCTGGAACTTCACCGCATCGGCGCCTGCACGCGCGGCGACGTCGATCAGACGCTTGGCGATGTCGACATCACCGTTGTGATTCAGTCCGATCTCGGCGATGACGTAGGCGGGATGACCGCCTCCGATGACGCGCGATCCGATGCTGACAGTCATGATTCCTCCGGTCGTCGAGCGGTCTGAAATCCCCGCCCCTCCTGGCTACGCCTCGCGGGTGAACACCATGCGACCGGGGAGTTACCGGCACCGGTCAGCTCGACAACACCCGCTCGATGAGCTCCCGCACGGCCCCATGCCCTCCGCGCCGGGTGAGCACCGCACGCGCTTCCTCGAGCACGAGCGGATGCGCGTCGGCGACGGCCACCGGCCACCCCACGATCCGCATCGCAGGAAGGTCGTTGACGTCGTTGCCGAGGTAGGCGATGTCGGCCAGCGCGACGCCGACCTCCTCGGCCCATCCGCGCAGCGCCGACTCCTTGTCGTCGATGCCGTGCAGCACGGGCACCCGCAGCTTCTCGGCCCGCGACCGCACCACCGGGTTCACCTCGGTGGAGAGGATCAGCATCGGCAGCCCGGCCCGGCGCAGCAGCGCGACCCCCATCCCGTCCTCGCGGCTCACCCGCACGCGCTCGCGCCCGTCCGCATCGACGAGGGCGGTGTCATCGGTGTGCACGCCATCGAAGTCGGTCACGACCGCCTGCACGTTCATCCGCTCGACCGCATCATGCCGCACAGCGAGCGCCCTGGCGATCCCGAGCTGCTGGTCATCGTCGATCTCGATCGCCGACCACTCCGGGACCTCGGCGATGCGGATCCGGCCGAAGAAACGATGCCGGCTCTGGCGGAATCCCGCGACACGGAACACATAGAACGCGCCGGTCTCGAGGTGGTGCGGCTCCCGATCCTGACGCCGGGGACGATGGGCGGCCTCGTGGTTGACCGCGACCGCCACCTCGTCCGCATCCTGACGCCAGAGGAAGCCGTAGGTCTCGTACGCCGAGAACACGCTGTCGGCACGATCCGCCGCGACCTCGGCGACGGCGGCGGCGAGCGCGTCGCTCGGGATGAACGGGGACGTCGCCTGCAGGAAGGCCACGATGTCGTAGTGCTCGCCGGCGCTCTCCAGCTCGTCGAGCGCGTGCAGGATCGCGCTCTCGGACGACGCCGTGTCACCCGAGAGCTCGGCGGGGCGGTGGATCACCCGTGCTCCCGCGGATGCCGCGACGCCTGCGATCTCGTCGTCGTCGGTCGACACGACGACCAGCTCGACGCCCGCCGCTGCAGCCGCTCTGACCGCGCGCGCGACCAGAGCCACGCCGCCCACGCGCTGCAGGTTCTTGCGCGGCACGCCCTTCGACCCTCCACGGGCCGGGATGATCGCCACGGTCCTCGGGGGTGCATCGGCCTGCGGGGACGCATCCGTCGTCACGTGCTCGTCGATCTCGGTCATCATCGTCCTCGCATCACTCGCCACACTCGTCCTGCGCGGTTGCGCGCTCCGAGAGCCGTCAGCCGCCACTGCTCCACCCGTCCCGCTCCCCCGGCGGAGCGCAGCATCCGTCGTACCGGGCCCTCCACCGGCGCACCGGGCAGACGCAGGAGCGACAGACGTTCGGGGGCGAAGTAGCGGTCGCGCTCAGACGCGTCCAGCGTGCGCAGCAGCAGTTCGGCACGCGGTCGCAGGTGTACCGCGATCTCCGGCTGCATCGTGTGACCGACCGCGTCGATCAGCAGCTGGAGGCGTGCGGGATCCGCGTGCGCAGAGTCGTCGCGGGTGAGCGCATCGACCAGGACCAGGGGCACGCGGTTGCTGTTCTCGAACGGCGCCAGACCCGCGAGGAGGCGCGCCGTCCCCGCCGACCCCACGGGAATGCCGAGGGTCGCGCGCACCGTCGGCAGCGCGGTCGAGAACCCCGCCACCACGGCCACCGCATCGATCCGCTCTGCGAGCACCTCGGCGGGCAGCGCTCCGCGGTATTCGGCGTACTCGAGCCCGAGCGAGAGCGCCCGTTCCCGCACGGCGTCGGACTGCAGCGGCGGCGCTGCGGGGTGCGGCTTGAACACGACCCTCTGCGGCGACCAGGTCATCGCGCGATCGATCAGGTCACGGTGCAGGGCCGCCTCCTCGCGCACGGTCAGCAGCCCGAGCGCCGACAGGTACTGGCCCAGCACGAGCGCGGTCGGCACCGTGTCGTCCAGCGCCGCACCCGAGGCATCGACCACCGGGGCGCCGGAATCGCTCTCGCGCAGCACCTGCTGGAAGCGCGCCGGCGGCACCGGGAGCGGGGTCGCGAAAGGCGATCCGACCAGCGGTCGCACTCCCGGCACCACGTCGGCGTAGACGACCTGCCCGATCCGCGCGGCGACCGATCGGCCGAGCGCGACCCGCATCGGCGAGTACGTCATCAGTCCGTCACCGATGATCGACAGCCGTGCGCGAGGGAAGATCGACATCAGGGTGCGCGCCGGCGCGACCTGGGGACTCTGCACGAACAGCTCCAGGTCGTCGGGGTCGATGCCCCAGGCCCGTATGAACAGTCTCTCCAGCAGGGGCAGATCCGCGTCGGCCGGCTGCCAGTCGCTCGGATGCAGGGCTCCCAGCAGCGCCCCGAGGTCTTCGACGCGGTCGAATCGCCCACGCAGCGACTCCAGTGACGGGTCGACACCGATGCCGACGACGGTCTCGGGCACCCGGGCCGACACGAAGGGCACGAGCACGCGGTCTGCGGAGTCGCCGAGGAGACCTTCGTCGATCGCCGCGGCGGCGGTCGCGAGTCCGTAGGCACTGTGCAGCGCGAACATCTGGGTCATCGCGTGTGCCCCGCTCTGCGGAGGCTGGAGGCCAGCACACGCCGACGAGGGCCATCGAGCCGAGCAACGGCGGCCACCACCTCCGCGTGCGGCAGACGCTCGAGCAGACCGCGGATGGCTGCGCGCATCTCGAGGCGCAGGGCGCGGGGCATCCGTCGCGATCTCACCAGGTGATGCGAGCTGAGGGCGAGCGCCGTCCACACCGCCTTGGGGAGGAACCGCTCGGCCTCCGGATCGATCTCGACGAGGTCGACGACCTCCGACATCGCCCGCGCGAAATCCAGCTGCCGTCGATCGCGCACCTGGGTGAGGGAGGTCGAGACACCGCGACGATAGAGCAGAGCCGGGGCGTCCACCACCGCGAAGGACTGTGCCTGCAGGTGCAGGCGCCAGATCCAGGGCCGGTCCTCCGCCGTGAACAGCCCTGGCGAGAACGCCGCCAGGCCATGGTCGATCATCCGGCGATGGAAGATCCCGGCCCAGGCGAAGGGGTAGTCGACCATCGTCGTCTCCGCATCCGGGAGGATCGCCTCGCGCGGCGGCACCACCTGCTCGCGCCACGGATGCGGGGCCCGCACGAGCGTGCGCGCCCCATCCCGCACCGTCACATGGTCGGTACGGAGGAAATCGGCGTCCAGCTCCCGCAACCGCGACGACAGCACCGGCAGTCGCCCCGGCTGCATCCAGTCGTCGCCGTCCACGAAGCAGAACGTCTCGGCCTCCACGAGCGCGAGGCCCTGGTTGCGCGCGCTCGCGAGCCCGCGCGGCGAAGCGTTGACGATCACGTCGGCGTTCGGGAACCGAGCGGCGTACCGGCGCATGAGGTCGCCGGTCCCGTCGCGGGAACCGTCGTCGATCGCGACCAGCTGCAGCGCCGAGGGGTCGTCGAACTGCCGCAACAGGGTCTCCAGCGTCGTCGCGATGTAGGCGCCGGCGTCCTTTGCGGGCAGGATGACGGTGACGAGCGGTCTGCGCACGGAACTCCCGAGGTGGACGGTGCCCGCATGATCGCAGCTGCGCATTGCCGGATGCCGACGCCGCGGTGAACGCGGGGTGTCCTGGTCACGGGACCCGCGCGGATCGGCGACGATGGACAGATGTTCTGGTCTCGGCACTCGCACGGACGCCCGATGCGCCGACGCGTGCGCGAGACGGACGAGTTCCGCTGGTTCACGGCCCGCGCCTGGACCACCCGCTGGTATCCGCAGGGCGTCGATGTCGGCTCCTGGCGCGGTCGGCGCACCCTCGCGGTGAGCTGGTTCCGGCAGGACAGGAGCGGCAGTCACCTCGCCTCGCGCGTCGTGCTGATCGATCTGCAGCGCTCCCGCCACATCGACATCGCCCTCGCGATCGAGGAGGACGGCGAACTGCAGCCCGCCCGCATCCACACCGGCGGGATCGCCTGGTTCGGCGATCGGCTGTTCGCCGCCGCGACGGGGCAGGGCATCTGGGAGTTCGACCTCGGCGAGGTGTGCGAGGTGCGCGGCGCCGTCGCCCGCCGCCTTCGCGGGATCTCCGGGCGTCGCCCCGGGGCGAGGTCGCTCGTGGCCGTGCGGACGCAGGTGCATCCGGTCGCCCTGCGCTGCTCGTTCCTTGGCCGCCTGTACGACGAGGACGGCACCCCCCTGCCGCGGGTGCTGATCGGCGAGTTCCGTGCCGACGACCGCGGCCGCATCGGCGAGTTCGCGCTGCCGGAGGGAGAGGGCGGCCGCTTCGAGGAGAGGGACCGCTTCGCGCCGGGCATCGGTCACATGCAGGGCGCCGTGCGCTGGGGCGACCGTGTCTTCGTGTCGCAGTCCGACGGCATGAGACCCGGCACGCTGTGGTCGGGTCCGGTCGGAGCTCTGGCCCCGCACCCGACTGCGCTGCCCGTCGGCTGCGAGGATCTGGCGCTCGACCCGGAGGCGAGGATGCTGTGGTCGCTCGGGGAGCATCCGCGGCGACGCGTGGTCCGGGGGATCCCCTTCGCGCGGATCGGGCTCGAAGGCTGAGCGGCGGCGGCGCGTTTAGACTGGTGGAGTGAAGCCTGCACCCCTCCTCGTCTACACCGTGTTGCGGCTGCTGGCGTTCCTCGTCCCCCTCGCGATCATGTGGTTCTTCTTCCCGATCTTCCGGGAGTTCTGGTGGCTCGCCGCGATCTTCGCCGCGCTCATCGGCACCAGCATCTCGATGCTCTTCCTGCGCGCGCCGCTCTCGAAGGCGTCCGCCGAGCTGCACGAGCGTCGTGAGGGACGCACCTCGGGCCGTCAGGCCGACGCCGAAGCGGAAGACGCCGCCGTGGAGGATGCGGCATCCGAAGGTGCGGCATCCGAAGGCGCGACCGCGCAGGATGGCGCCACCCCGCGCGACTGACTGGTCGCACATCGTCGCATCCGCACCCGCGAAGCGACAACATGCGCCCATCTGCGCGCCTCGGTGACGGAGGATGACGCCGCCACAACGCGCGTCAGCCGGCGAACGCCCAGAACAGTGCGCCGGCGTAGAGCAGCGACGTCAGCGAGGTCAGCGCGAGGGCGATCACGAGTTCGCGCGGCTGCCGGTACGTCCAGACGATCAGCACCGCGGGCAGTCCGGCGAGCAGCGCGAGCAGCGCGATCCACGCGATCGGGAACACGAGCGCGAGGAACACAGCGATCGCGAAGGGCACCAGCATGAACAGCGTGAACAGCACCTGGGTCGCGCGGCGGCCGATCAGCACGGTCAGGGTGCGCTTGCCGACCTCGCGGTCCTGATCGATGTCGCGCAGGTTGTTGGCCAGCAGCACGGCACAGGCGAACAGGCCGGCAGCGACCGCCCCGAGCCAGGCCTGCTGCGGCAGCTGGAACACCTGCACCCAGGTGGTGCCGAGTGTGGCGACGAGGCCGAAGAACACGAAGACGAAGACCTCGCCGAGGCCCGCGTAGCCATAGGGCCGCTTGCCGCCGGTGTAGAACCACGCGGCGACGATGCACACGGCGCCGACCGCCAGCATCCACCACTGCTCGGTGCGTACGACGATCGCGAGGCCGACGAGAGCCGCGAGCGCGAAGAAGCTCAGCCCGATGATCAGCACGGTGCGGGGCTTCACGCGCCCGGAAGCGGTCAGGCGCGCCGGCCCGACGCGCACGGCGTCGGTGCCGCGGATGCCGTCGCTGTAGTCGTTCGTGAAGTTCACGCCGATCTGCAGCAGCACCGCGACCGCCAGGCACGCGAGCGCGATCACCCAGTGGAACTCCGGGCCCGTGCTGCGGGCCGCGCCGGAGCCGATGATGACCGGAGCCGCGGCGAGCGGCAGCGTGCGCAGTCGTGCAGCGCCGATCCAGTCCCCCACCGTGACCGGGCCGGCCTCGACGATGGGGCGTCGGGCCGGGTTGCCGCTGGTGCGACTCGGGGTACGCGGGGTGCTCTTGGTGCGCGCAGAACTCTTGCGCTTCGACGATGCTGCCACGCTCGGAATCCTACTGGGCGCGCTGATGACGGCCGTCGACGCCGTCGGGGATTCGCGCGTGGAACTCGCGCGACGTCTCACGCGTCGGGGTTGGAGTCCTTGCCTTCGAGCCAGAGCGTGTCACTCTTGTCGCCGTGCGCACCGGGCTTGCCGACGTGCTTGTCGCCGATCTTCGGCCCCTTGGTGATGACGTGCACCAGTGCCATCGCGTGGCCCTGGCCCAGCTGGTACTCCTCTTTCAGCCACGCGACGATGGGGGTGGCCTTGGTCGTCTCGTCGAACCCCCTCTCCTTGGCGAGTTCGATGAACTGGCGCGGGGTGAGGCCGGTCTTGGTCTCGATGTTGTCGAGGTAAGCCTGGAAGGACATGAGGTCTCCTGTGTCGAGCGGTGCGAGAGCCATCATGGCCGAGCGCGCAGCGGATGACAATGCTGCAGGTCGACAACGCTGCCGGATCACGCGGAGCGGTCGTCAGCCCTCGATCGCGTCCTCCGTGCCCAGCGGCAGGATCGGCCGGTGCTCATAGTAGGTCTGCAGCACGACGGTCGTACGGGTGCTGACGGATGCCGCCGTGCGGATGTCGCGGACGAGTTCCTCCAGCGCGCGGGGCGAGGCCACACGCACGAAGAGCATGTAGCTGGCATCACCGGCGATGGAGTGGCAGGCCTCGATCGCGTCGAGGTGCTCCAGCAGCTCGGGGGCGTTGTCGGGCTGCGCGGGGTCGAGCGGGGTGATCTCGATGAAGGCGGAGAGGGGCGTGCCCACCAGCTCGGGGTCGAGGATCGCTCGGTAGCCGGTGATCACGCCGCGGGTCTCGAGCCGCCGGAGCCGCGACTGCACGGCCGACACCGAGAGGCCGACGGCATCCGAGAGCTGGGAGAGCGTCGCGCGTCCGTCACGAGCGATCTCCGCGACGATCGCGCGGTCGACAGAATCATCCACGGATGTAAGATTATCGTCAGTATCCCGTTATGACCGGAAAGTTTCCGGCATGCCGCATGATCGGAGGTCCCGATGTCCATCATTTCCGCCCACAGCTCTGCTGCACAGGCCATCGTCGGCGAACCCGAGGTCGTCGAGGATGGGTCCCTGAGCCTCCCCGATGGGTCCCTGAGCCTGTCGAAGGGCGTGGAGAACTCCCCTGCTTGGGCCCAGCTCAAGGATGCCGCGATCGCGATCCGTGAGTTCCAGATCAAGGACGGCTCGATCCCGGATGCCGCGCACCACGCCACCGCGCGTGACCTCGTGAGCGCCATCACCGGAGCGATCCGCGCTCTCGCTCCTGCCTTCCCTCACGACGCGGAGTACCTGGCCGCCTCGATCGTCGACTTCGACCGCTGGGTCGCCTCGGGCTTCGGCGTGCCGGACTTCCTCGACTCGCTCGTGGCCTTCCAGCCGCAGCAGCACCGTGTCGACGGCATCCGCCACCTCGTCGTCTTCCCGATGTACACGCAGAACGGCTCGAGCGATCGCCTGGTCGAGGCGCTGATCGTGGAGACGATCTGGCCGGAGTTCATCGCTGCGCTCGAGGCCGGCGACTACGGCAACAAGCTGTTCGTCTCGCTGCGCCTGGTCGACTTCACGCCCGGCTACGACACCAACTCCGCCGTGCTGTTCCCCGAGACCGTCGCGATGCGCGAGATCCCGACCTTCACGTGGGGCGCGATCTTCCAGGACCGCGAGGCCGCCCGGTACCGCCGCGTCACCCGCGCCGCTGCCGAGATCACCAACCTCGACCTGCCGGAGCGCGCCGCCGCGATGCTCGACGACCAGCAGGTGGCCGAGAAGACCTTCGTGATGTGGGACATCATCCACGACCGCACCCACATGCGCGGCGATCTGCCGTTCGACCCGTTCATGATCAAGCAGCGCATGCCGTTCTTCCTCTACTCGCTCGAGGAGATGCGCTGCGACATGACGGCGTTCCGCGAATCGGTGAAGATCGAGCGTGCCCTCGCCGCGCGCATCGCGGCCGGCGAAGTGCTCACCGACACCGAGCAGGAGATGCACGACTACGCGCACCTCGTGCAGTACGCGGTGATCTTCGACCGGATCTTCCGTTTCTCGATCACAGGCACCCGCACGCGCAACTACGACGCGGTCGGCGGTCAGCTGCTGTTCGCGTGGCTGCACCAGCGCGGTGTGCTGCACTGGACCGACACCGCTCTCGCCTTCGACTGGGACAACGTGCCGGATGCCGTCGTGGCACTGGGCGACGCGATCGACGACCTGTACTGGCACTCGATCGACCGCCCCAAGGTCGCGCACTGGCTGGCGGCGTACGAGCTCGTCCGCGGCACCCTCACCCCGCACCCGGCGTCGCAGTGGGCGCGCGGTCTGTCCGACGAGATCCTCGCCGGCGCGCCGAAGGGCTACACGGATGCGGTGATGGACGACGAATTCCCGCTGTCGATGTTCTTCGAGACCCTCGACAAGAAGATGAAGCCCGTCATCGAGTCGACGGTCGGCATCCGCGGCACCGACGACTGACCGGCACGCGCCTGAGGCGCGTACGGATACGGCGCTGGGGCGCATTGCTTCTGCGGCCAGAACCACTTTCTGCGGATCACTCCGCCGGTTCTGGCCGCAGAAGTGTCTTCCATCCGCGAAAGTGAGAGACATGACCGATCACCAGGACATCTCCGGCCGCACGGTTCTGCTCGCCGGAGCGACGAGCGCCGCAGGCCTCGCCGCGACCCGTACGCTGCGGTCTGCCGGCGCTCAGGTCATCGCGACCGGGCGCTCGACCGAACGGCTGCAGGAGTTGGCGGATGCCGGCGCGCAGATCGAGGTCGCCGATGCGACCTCCCTCGCCGAGATGACGGATCTGGCAGCCCGCATCGGCCGCGTGGATGCCGTCGTGCCCCTGGTCGGCGGATGGCGCGGTGGTGGCGGGCTCGCCGGGCAGAGCGACGAGGACTTCGCCGCGCTGCTCCCCGCGCTCGAGGCGGTGCGCGCGACCAGCCGCGCGTTCGACGCGGCACTGCAGGCGTCGGATGCCGGACGTTTCGCGATCGTGTCGTCCACCGCTGTCGCCCGCCCGCTCGCCGGTGGCGCGAACTATGCCGCGATCAAGGCCGCGAGCGAGGCGTGGGCCCGGGCGGTCGCGCAGGGCTTCGCGAAGGCAGCCCGCGAGTCCGGCGAACCGCTGCGCGCGGCATCCGTCGTGTACCGGGCGAAGTCCCTCGACCCGCAGAGTCTCGCCAGCCGCATCCGCGCCTTGTGGGACATGGATGCTGCGGACCTCAACGACCGTGTGATCGACCTCGCCTGACGCGCCCCCGGCGCACCCCGCAATCTTCAGGCGCCATCAACACGCGCCGTCATCCTGCGCCCTGCCATCACCAGACGTCGTCACCAGACGTCGTCACCAGACGTCGTCGCCGGCCGTCACCGTGCGTCAGGCGGCATCCCTGGAACGATCGGCGGGGCGTCAAACCTCCTGGCGCCGTCGCGCGACTCCCGGCCCGACGACACGGCATCCGGCAGCTCACCCTCTGCGGCGACCGACTCGGGGTCGTTCCCGGCATCCCTCTCGCCCTCTTGTTCAGGCACCGGATCCGGGGCGTTCGTGTACAGCTCGGTGAGCTGACGGTATGACTTCGTGAAGAACGCGAGCGTGCCGACCACGACCATGATCAGTCCCGCGAACAGGCAGATCAGCGCGATGCCGCGGGCCTCACCTTCACCGAGGAGCCACCCCCACTGCTGCTGCCCCTCCCGCGTCTTCATGTACGGGATGATCAGGAACTCGGCGATCGGCGCGATCAGGAATGCGGTGATCGGGGCTGCGGCCGCCTCCATCGCCGCAGCGACGCCGAACACGCGCCCCTGACGCTCGAACGGCACGACCTTCTGGATCACCGTCTGCTCCGCCGCCTCCACCGGGGGCACCAGCGCCATGTAGACCCACATGCCCAGCACATACAGCGGCCACCACTCGCGCAGCATGAAGACGGACCCCAGGAGCCCCATCGCGATCACGACGAGGAGCATCGTGCGCATCGGCTTCGCACCGAGACCGAACTTCGCCACCAGGAGTCCACCGATCAGGAACCCCGTCGAGGCGAAGGCCAGAGCGAAACCCCACATCTGCGCGTTGAACAGCGTGAGTCCGTAGGGATCCATGAGCGCCATGTAGACGCCGCCGATGAGGTTGTTGAAGGTCGAGAAGATGATCAGGGCGAACAGACCGGGCGCCAACCGGATCGCGCGCACGCTCCCGCGGAAGTCCAGGGCACTCTTCGCCTCGGGGTCGGCTTCGGGGGTGCCCTCGGGAATACGGATGAAGAGCAGGTGCACGAAGGTGAACCCCATCGCGACGATCGCGATCGCGAGGGTCCACCCCATGCCGAGGAACCCGATCGAGAGTCCCGAGAAGACGCTCGTCACCAGGAAGGCGAGACCCTGCACGGTGCCGACGAGACCGTTGGCGTTCGCACGCTTGTCTTCAGGCACGAGCAGCGTGACCGTGGTCGACAGGGCGATGTTGCGCAGCTGCTCGATCACGCCGCCGAAGAGGATGACCGCTGAGAACAGCCAGAACCACGGTCCGCCGAGGTCGAGCAGCGCGCTCTCGGGCTGCCACACGTACAGCACGCCGGCCAGCAGGAACGCGATGGCCGAGATGACGCTCGAGAGCAGCATGACGGTGTGTTTGCGGTGCCGATCGACGATCGTGCCGAAGAACATCGCGAAGAACGCGACCATCAACATGTACGCGCCGCCGATGATTCCGGTGGCCAGCACGGACTGCGTCTCGATGTACACCCAGAACGTGAGCGCGAACCACAGGAAGCTCGTCGTGACGTTGGCGATCAACGTGTTGACGAGGACATTCGCGAAGGCCGTCTTCGCTGCGGTGCGCTGCATGTTCCGAGGGTAGAGCGCACCTCCGACATCCGGAACCCCTCTCCCCCGGACCGACGGTTCACGGACCTGTCGGAGCCGACGGTTCACGGAGACCACGATGATCGGCGGAGGTTCTCCCGTCGATCGGTCCGTGTTCCGTCCATTCGTCCGTGATCCGTCGGCAGCTCGAAGAATCCGCCCCCTGGACAGGGGGAATCAGAGGCCCGCACGCCGGTCGCCGCGGGCCAGGGCCTTAGGCTGTATCGGTGAGCATCCAGCATGACCCCGCGATCCGGGGCTTCGCCAGCGACAACTATTCCGGCATCCACCCCGAGGTCCTCGCGGCCATCGCGGAGGCCAACGACGGGCACCAGGGTGCGTACGGCAGCGACGTCTACACGGCTCGGCTGCAGGAGGTCTTCCAGGAGCAGTTCGGCGACGGCGTCGAGGCGTTCCCCGTGTTCAACGGAACCGGAGCGAACGTCACAGGACTCCAGTCGATGCTGCCGCGCTGGGGCGCCGTGATCGCGGCCTCCACGGCCCACATCAACGTCGACGAGGGTGGCGCCCCCGAGAAGATCGGCGGCTTCAAGCTGCTCACGGTCCCGACCGAGGACGGCAAGCTCACCCCCGAGCTCATCGACCGCGAGGCGTGGGGCTGGGGCGACGAGCACCGGGCACAGCCGCTGGTCGTGTCGATCACGCAGTCGACCGAGCTCGGCACGCTGTACACCGCAGAAGAGATCCGTGCGATCGCCGACCACGCCCATGAGCGCGGTATGAAGCTGCACCTCGACGGTGCGCGACTGTCGAATGCCGCCGCCGCACTCGACCTGCCGCTGCGCGCCTTCACGCGCGACGCCGGCGTCGACGTGCTGAGCTTCGGCGGCACCAAGAACGGCGCCATGCTCGGCGAGGCGGTCGTGGTGCTGAACCCCGCGGCATCCGATGGACTCGTCTACTCCCGCAAGTTCAACATGCAGCTGTCGTCGAAGATGCGCTTCGTCTCGGCACAGCTGATCGCGCTGCTCGAGGGCGACCTGTGGCTGCGCAACGCCCGGCACGCGAACGCCATGGCCGCACGACTGCGCGGCGAGATCGAGGCCGGCATCGCGGCAGGCTCCATCAACGGCGTCTCGTTCACCCAGCCGACGCAGTCCAACGGCGTCTTCGCAACTGTCCCCGATGGTGTCGCCGATGCCCTGCGCGAGTCGTTCCGCTTCTACGACTGGGATGCGGCGCGCAATGAGGTGCGCTGGATGTGCAGCTTCGACACGCACGAGTCCGACGTCGACGCGTTCGTCACCGAGCTGTCGCGCCTCACCGCACCCTGACCCGCCCTCGGGCCGCGAATCGTGGGCGCCGAGTGCACGGCCTCGCGTCGAGTGCACGAGGTGCGTGCGTCACGACGTCGTGCACTCGGCAGCATCCCGTGCACTCGGCAGCAGCCACCGCGCACGGCGGGCCGTCAGCGCAGCAGGCCCAGGTTCGCGAGGGCCTGTCGGATCAGCGTGCCCCTGCCGCCCTCCATCTCGGCAGCGACCGCGTCGGATCCGGCGGCCTCCGGCGAGAACCAGGTGACCTCGAGAGCGTCCTGACGCGGCTCGCACGTGCCGGTGACGGGCACGACGAAGGCCAGCGAGACCGCGTGCTGACGGTCGTCGTGATAGGCGCTGACGCCGGGGATGGGGAAGTACTCGGCGACCGTGAAGGGAAGCGGCTGCGGCGGCAGCAGCGGGAACGCCATGGGTCCGAGGTCGTTCTCGACGTGGCGGAAGAGCGCATCGCGGATGGTCTCGCCGAAGCGCACGCGGCCGGAGACGATCGTCCGCGTCATCTCGCCCATCGGTGTGGACCGCAGCAGGATGCCGATCTCGATCACCTGACCCGAGCCGTCGGTGCGTACGGGGATCGCCTCGACGTAGAGCATCGGCAGGTGCCGACGCGCCTCCGCGAGTTCGAACTCGCTCAGCCAGCCGGGGTTGGAGTCTCGGGTGGGCTGCTGCCCGTCGCCGTAAGCTCCGAGGCCGTCGTCGGGCTCAGGATCGGGATCAGGTGTGCGAACGGCCATGCGTCCTTTCTACCAGCCGCACCTCTCCGTCGACACAGTGTGGACGTCGGAGGGCCCTGGCAGGATGAAGGAGTGAGCGAGAAACTGACGATCGACGACGCCGCGACGCGCTGGTCGACGCCCGACCGCGCCGGGATGCCGCTGGTGGTGCTGCTGCACGGCTACGGCGCCGACGAGCACGACCTGTTCGGGCTCGTCCCCCACCTGCCCGAGGGCATCGCCGCCGCATCCGTGGCCGCGCCGCTCACACCGCCATGGCCCATGCCCGGCCGCTCCTGGTACCCGATCGAGGGCCTCGACGGGCGCAGTGCAGATGCGGTGACCGCCGCCGCCGACGCCTTCCTCCGGTGGCTCGACACCGCGGCGACCGGGGCATCCTCCGTCGCCCTGCTGGGATTCTCGCAGGGTGCAGCAGTGGCGCTGCAGGCCCTACGGCTGGCTCCGGAGCGCTTCGGCGCCGTGGCAGCCCTCAGTGGCTATGCGGCGCCGGGTGAGCTGCCGCACGACGACGATCTGAAGGAGCTGCGGCCGCCGGTGTTCTGGGGACGCGGTTCGCACGACGACGTCATCCCTCCGGCACTGATCGATCACACCGCGCAGTGGCTGCCCGAGCACTCCGAGCTGTCCGGCCGTGTCTACATCGGCCTCACCCACAGCATCTCCGAGGAGGAGCTCGTCGACGTGCGGCTGTTCCTGACCAAGTGGGTCGAGGGCATCACGCCCTGAGACCCGCCGTCTCCGGTCAGGAACGAAACGACACGCCCGAGGGTTGCGAAGCGCGACACGCCCGGGTATCGTCGGGGAGTCCTGTCCGCCGTGTCTGGAAGTCCTTTGATCTGATCCGTCGCCTCCGCGCCTCTCTTTCCGCGCGCTGACCCGACGATCGCCGACTCACACGGCCCGCACCGCCCTTCGAGGGCGTCGACTCTCGACGACCCCGCCGGTGCTCCGGTGTCAGTGCACCCTCGCACTCGACAGGAGACCTCATGTCCACCCCTACCCTTCACGCCTCGGTCACTCTGGACCGACTCACCTTCACCTGGCCCGACGGCTCGATCGCGCTGGATCAGGTGTCCGGCTCATTCGGCGCCGGTCGCACGGGCCTCGTCGGCCGCAACGGCTCCGGCAAGTCCACGCTGCTGCGCCTGATGGCGGGCGAGCTGACACCGACCGCCGGCGCGCTCAGCAGCAGCGGAGAGGTCGCCTACCTGCCGCAGCGGCTCACGCTCGACGTCGATCGCCGGGTCGCCGATCTCCTCGGCGTCGCGCCGGCGCTCGATGCAGTGCGTGCGATCACCGCGGGCGACGTCGACCCTGTGCACTTCGACACGGTCGGCGACGACTGGGACATCGAGGCGCGCGCGGAGGTGTCGCTCGCCGAGGCCGGCCTCGCCCCGGACTTCCTCGACCGTCGTGTCGGCGAGCTCTCGGGCGGCGAGGCCGTGCTGGTGGCGATCGCCGGCATCCGCCTGCGTCGCGCACCCATCACGCTGCTCGATGAACCGACCAACAACCTCGACCGCGACGCGCGCGCGAAGCTCGCCGCCATGGTCGCGGCCTGGAAGGGCACCCTGATCGTGGTGAGCCACGATGTCTCGTTGCTGGAGCTGATGGACGACACCGCCGAGCTGTACGCGCACACGCTGAGCGTGTTCGGCGGACCGTACTCGCAGTGGCGCGCCTGGCTGGACGCCGAGCAGGATGCCGCGAAGCAGGCGGAGCGCGAAGCGGCGCAGTCCGTGCGCAAGGAGAAGCGGCAGCGCATCGAGGCCGAGACCAAGCTCGCGCATCGGGCACGCACGGCGAAGAAGGCCGAGCGGGAGAAGCGTGTGCCGAAGATCGTGGCGCATGGTCGCAAGATGGCCGCGGAGGTGTCGGCAGGCAAGCTGCGCACCGAGGTCGGGGCGAAGGAGGATGCCGCCCGTGCCGCACACGACGAGGCCGGCCGCCGCATCCGCTCCGACGCCTCGATGAAGATCGAGCTCCCGGACCCACAGGTGTCCCGCACCCGACGCATCGCGACGATCGGCGACGGCGAGCGGTCGTGGGTGGTCCAGGGACCGGAGCGGGTGGCGCTGGTCGGGCGCAACGGCGCAGGGAAGACGACGCTGTTGGAGCGCCTGGTGGCGAGTGCGGGTGTCGTCGCCGACGGCGCGCGCGTTCATGACTCAGGAGAAACGGGGCTTCCGAGCCTCGAAACACCCGATTCCGCCGAAGATGGCCTGGATTTCCTGAGCTGCGAACGGCCGCCGTTGCAGGCGCGCGCACACACCGCGCTGGTCGCCTACCTGCCGCAGCGCGTGGACGGGCTCGAGGAAGGCCGCTCGGTGTTCGAGAACATCGCCGCGGCGGCGCCGCACGTACCGGAGAAGGAGCTGCGCAACCGGCTCGCGCGGTTCCTGATCCGCGGCGCGACGGCCGATCGGCCGATCGACTCGCTGTCGGGAGGCGAGCGGTTCCGGGTGGCGCTGGCGACGCTGCTCCTCGCGGATCCGGCGCCGCACCTCGTGGTGCTCGACGAACCGACCAACAACCTCGACATCGACACGGTCGACCAGCTCATCGAGGCGCTGCGCGCCTATCGCGGAGCAGTGCTGATCGTGAGCCACGACGACGCGTTCCTCGCGCGGCTCGACCTGGATCTACGGCTGGAGATCGACGCCGACGGCGCGCTGCGGGAGGCGGACGCGAGCTGAGGTGGTCCGCACCGGGCGACGGTGTGGCGGGTCAGTACGGCGCCGGCGAAACTGCCGGCTCCCTGGTGACACCCGTCACACCGTCCCCCGCGTCAGTGCGGAGAGGGCGGCCCGATTCGAGTCGAACTCGACGACGCCGTCCAACAGATCGAACCGTGCGAACCGCTCTCGCAACCCCGGACGCAGACGCGACACAGCGATCGTGATGCCGGCACCACGCAGCGACCGCTCAATCCCCCGCAGCGCCTCCGCCCCTGTGACATCGACGTCCGTGATGCCCTCCGCGTCGATCACGACCGCGTGCAGACCGGGCCCCGCAGCGTGCACGATCTCGGCAACGCGGTCGACGAGCACGGCACCGTTCGCGAAGAACAGTGGCGCCGCGAAGCGGATCACGAGGACGCCGGCCACACCGGCCGTCGGCACTCCGACGACAGGTGTCTGCTGCGGATCCTCGGACGCGTGGAGCACGTCGATCTCCGGATTCGACGCTCTGCGCGCCAGGTTGACGAGCGCCAAGAAGAAGGCGAGGAACAGGCCGCCGAGCGGTCCGATGATCAGCACCCCGAGCAGGCAGGCCACGGCGATGCCGAACTCGTAGCGCGAGAGCCGGAAGAAAGCGCGCAGCTCTCCCAGCCCGATCAGCTTGATCACGGCCACGGCGACGACCGCACCGATCACCGGGGACGGTATCTGGGCGAGAAGTTCGGTGCCGACCAGCAGCAGTATCAGCGATCCACCCGCCAGGACAAGGCTCGGCAGCTGCGTGCGCGAGCCGAGTTGATCCATCGCCGCCGTCCGTGAGGTCGAGGACCCCATCGAGAAGGACATCGACATCCCCGCCGCGACATTCGCCGCGCCGAAGGCAAGCAGATCGCGATCGGCGGACACTGGATACCCGCGTTTGTCCGCATACGACCGCGATATCAGCACGCCCTCCGCCATCGTGATCATGGCCAGCGCAAGGGCAGAAGGGACGAGCGCCAGCCATTGCGCCCATCCCAGTGCGGGGAACGCGAACTCCGGCGGACCTCCGTCGATGACGCCGAGCACAGCGACTCCTGCCTCGTCGAGGCGCAGTGCGACGGTGAGGACCGTGGCTCCCACCAGTACGACGAGCGCACCGGGAACGGACGGCACGAACCGTCGTCCGAGAAGCAGCAACGTGACGGCCGCCGCGCTCATCGCCAGGGAGACCCATGACGTCTCCCCGATCCGTAGAGCCAGATCGAGCGCCTGCGCGAAGAACTCCTCGTCAGCCGCGAGACGGATGCCGAGCATCTTGGCGACCTGGCTGAGGAGCACCTCCAGCGCCAGACCCGAGACGAAACCGACCAGGATGGGCCGCGAGAGGAAGTTCGCGAGGAACCCCAGACGCAGCACCGACGCTGCGACCAGGAAGACGCCGCACAGGATCGCCTGTGCGGCCGCCATCGAGGCGAAGTCATCACCGGCGATGCCGAGCCCGGTCAAGGATGCGAATACGAGAGCGGCAGCCGCGGCGTCCGGCGATGCCACGACCTGTCTCGATGAGACCAGCAGGGCGTAGACGATCGTCGGGACGACGAGGGCGTAGAGCCCGGCGACCGGGGCCAGCCCGGCGATCTGTGCGTAGCCGATGTTCAACGGAACGGCGATCGCGAGCAACGTCACGCCCGCGAGCGCTTCTCGCACGAAGTTCTCTCGTGTCACACCGGGCAGGGGGGTCCGCATCGGCTGCGCCTCCTCAGAAAAACGACGGGCCGCCGGTCGCGTTCCCCCTCCACATTGCTCCGCGGGGACCGTGACCCGGAAGAATCGAGAGCCGATCTCATCACCTAAGGATGAGGGCATCGGTGTCGCGGCTCGTCCCCGTCCGCCCCTCGACCGACCGCACATCGATATCATGTGGCTCTATGGATGGCTACCCCGCGACCCTTCGGGCACCGTCTCCGTGGTTCCTCACCTCCCCACCGCAGACCACGGCGGGGACCATCGCGCGCACGCGGCTGCTTTCCCTGCTGTCCGATTCTCTCGCCACCAGTCAGGTCACTCTGCTGGCGGCACCCTCCGGATACGGAAAGACCGTCCTGCTCGCGGAATGGGCAAGCCACCACCCGTCCACGACGGCCTGGCTCACGCTGACCCCGCACGATCACGGGGATGACACGCTGGTGCTCTCCGGCATCCTGAGCGCGATGCGACGACTCGCCGAGCTCGCCCCCGACGCCGCCGTCCGAGGAATGCCGGCACCGGATGCGGATGCCCGCGCCATCATCGGTCGGATCGCAGAGACCATGGGCGCACTCGATGAGACGATCGTCGTCGTGATCGATGACGCACATCACGCCGGCCCCTCGCTCGCCGGCGGCGTGGTCGACGTGCTGACCGCACTGACGGCAGGACGGCTCCGATTCGCTCTCGCCGGCACGCCCGAACTGTCGAGCTGGTTCTCGCGGTCGCTCGTGAGCCGGGAGGCCGCTGTCCTGACCGGTGCCGACCTCGCCCTGACCGCGGCCGACATCGCGCAGGACGCCCCGTCTGCCATCGATGAGGCCGATGCGGAAGCCCTGCTCGACGCGACAGGAGGCTGGCCGATCGCGGTGCAGCTTCGCCGGCTCGCCGGCCACGCCGGCCCCGCTCTGATCGGTTCCGATGTGCTGCTGACCGACTACATCGCCGGGAACGTGCTACCCCGCCTGCGCCCGGACCTGGAACGGTTCGTGCTCGCCACGAGCGTATGCTCCCGGCTGACGCCCGCTCTCGCCCGCGCGCTCAGCGGTGTCGATGAGAGCGAGTCACTCCTCGAAGAATGCATCGCACAAGGGCTCTTCCTCGACCGCTACCTCGACCCCGACGGCGCCCGCGTGTACCGCTGGCATGATGAGTTCGCCGCGCGCTGCCGGGAGATCCTGACACGCGCGAGCGGGGCGCGTCGACGCGCTCTGGAGGTCATCGCGGCGCGCTGGATGGCACCGTATTATCCCGCGGAGGCTGTCGGCCACGCCCTGCGGGCTGACGAGCCCGCCCTGGCGATCGACATCATCCGTTCGTCCTGGCTCCGGGTGATCGTCGACGACGGGGCGAAGGCGCTGCGCACCCTGTGCGTCGCACTGCCACCGCATCTCGCCGAACATCCGGAGATCCTGCTGATCCGCGCCTGTTGCCTGGATCAGCTCGACGACCGGACCGGCGCTGCCCTGCTCGCCTCGAAAGCGGCCACGCTCGGGGCACTCGCTCCCGCCCATGAGGCGACCAACGCGTTCGCGGCGCTGTTCCTCGCACACGAGCACACCGCGCTGTCCGCGGCGGCCGACAGCGCCCGCGCAGTGCTCGAGCGCGGTGACATTCCGGCGTCGATGCAGGCGTACTCCCTGTTCCTCCTCGGCTGGGCCGAGTTGCGCCTGCGCCGCGACCCGCCGCGCGCCGTCCGACTGCTCGAATCCGCGAAGCAGGAGGCGATCGCCACCCGCCGCGCCGTCCTCGCCAGACGCGCATCGACCAATCTGCTCTTCTCCCTCAGCTACGGCGGCTCCCTCTCCGCCGCACGACGGCTGATCGAGGACCATCGCGCGCGCGACGACGATGCCGACGACTGGCAGTACTACGACGGCGGCATCGAGCTGTTCGCCCGTGCATTCACCGACTATTGGCAGGACCGGATGGCGGATGCCGAGGCCGGTTTCGGCGTGCTGGTCGCCGAGGGCGGGCACGACGCGTCGTACACCGCCCTCGCCCGGGTCTACCTCGCGTTCTGCGCCGCACGGGAGGGGAGCCCCGCAGCACTGAGCGCGGCACGAAAACTGATCTCGCGCGTGAGCACGCGGGAGACGCGCGGCGTGCCGTGGCCCGCCTACCGGAGCATCGCGAACGCCGCGCTGCTCGCGTCCGCCGGGGATTTCGACCGCGCGATGACGGCGATCGAACCCCTCCGTCCGCTGAAGAACATCCCCGGCGTTCGCATCGAGGCGGCCGAGATCGCTCGTCGTGCCGGCCGTATCGCCGATGCCACCGAATTGCTCGCCGCACTCACCGCTCCGGAACTGTCGATCTCGTATGTGGCCGCGTCGGCCCGGGTCACGGCCGCGCTCATCGCCGACGAGCGCGGCGACCCGCGTCAGGCGCACCGGCGGATCGAGAGCGCTCTCGACGCCGGTGCCGCCGACGGCGTGGTCCTGCCCTTCTCCCGGAACGACGGGCGCCTGAGGGAGCTCCTGGTCCGGCACGCCGCCACCGGCACCGCTCACGAGGCCTTCCTCGCCGCGCGTGTCGCCGAAGATGACCGGCGAGCGCCTGCGGCTCTCGATCTCGGGACCATGCTCTCGGCACGCGAGTGGGAGATCTACGCGTATCTGGGCACCACGATGACGGCGATCGAGATCGGTGCTGCGTTGTTCGTATCGGTCAACACGATCCGCACCCACCAGCGGTCGATCTACCGCAAGCTCGGGGTGGCGAACCGCCGTGAAGCCGTCCGTCTGCGACTGCGCGAGGGCATCACTGCGCGCGCAGCGGCACCCTGACGTCGCCGCCGGCCTCTTCGGTGATACGGGCCCCCATCTGCACGAACGTCGGCTCGGAGATGAACCCGCCGGCGAACAGCGCCTGCCCCTGCGCGAAACCGGAGGAGCGACGGATGGCTTCATCCGACGCGAACCCGAACACGTCGGCGATCTCCGCGAGGTCACGCGGCGCGTTCACCCGCATCAGGGCGAGGTTGTCGCACTGGGAGAGCACGTTCGGGTGGATCTTGGTCGGACGTTGGGTCGACAGGAGCAGCCAGAGGCCGAACTTCCGGCCCTCCGCGGCGATCTGCACGAGCTGCGCGGTGAGAGCGCGCTCGACAGCGGTCTGCGGGTTCGGCGAGCAGATGTTGTGGGCCTCGTCGATGACGATCAGCACGGGACGGCGCTCCTCACGGCGCGCCCAGAGGTGCTCGAGCACCGCGAGGGCAGCGACCTTCGGCTCGACGGGATGCGCGAACCCGCCCAGGTCGAGGACGGTGGCATGAGGACGTTCGTCGATGGCCTCGAGCACGGTCGACGCACCGCGGGCCCACAGATCCCACTCCAGCACCTGGAGATTCTCCATCCGGTTCGCGAGTCGCGCCTGCCCCGGATCACCCGAGGCGCGCAGTCGCGACAGCAGATGCCCGGGGTCGAAGTCCTGGGCGTCGGCGCCGGCGTGCAGCAGCACGTTGTACTCATCGGCATCCGCGATCGGGTCCAGCTGGAGCACCGCCGCCTTCGACGCCACGGAGAGCTCGGTGTAGCGCACGTGCAGGGGCTCGCCACCGGAAGGCCCGGAGCGGAACACGCGGATGTCCCGCTCGGAGATCGTCGATGCATCGTCGCCCTGCGCCGATGGACGTGTCTCGCGCAGCCGGGTGTAGTCGCCGTTCGGGTCGAGGATGAGCAGCGGCAGCTCCGTCTTCAGCAGGAGCTGTTCCAGCACGACGCCCAGCGCATATGTCTTGCCGCTGCCGCTCTGGCCGCACCAGAAGGTGTGCCGGTTGAATCGTCGGGCGTCGAGGTGGACGGGGATCTCGGGGTCGCCGAAGGCACTCCCGATCGTGAGATTCGTCATCGTGCGATGTGCCTTTCGTTCGCGCTGCGCACCCCAGTACATCCCGTGCGACTGCGCACTCACCAATTCTCCTGATCGAGATCATCCTCGTTTGATGATGCGCACGCCACTGCGGATACCCCAGGATGGTCGCACACCCGACGAAAGGCCGCCATGTCCGACTCCTCCGTCCACGTCACGTTCGAGAACTTCGTCCGCGTCGAGAGTGCCCGCATGTTCGCCGGCATCGCCGCCGCGGCCGGCGGATCGAACATCTGGAACCACTACCGGACGCCGACGCCGATCGACCAGCAGACCGTCATCCGCATGAATCGCGACACGCTCTACAGCGCGGCCATCATCGATGTGTCCCAGGGCGCGACCATCACGATCCCGGATGCCGGTGAGCGCTACATCTCGGTCATGTTCGTGAACGAGGACCACTACATCAACCTCGTGCTGCACTCCGGCGGCACGTACGACCTGACCGCCGACGCGCTCGGCAGCGACTTCGTGCTCGCGGCCGCGCGGGTGCTGGTCGACCCGGAGGATCCGGCGGATGTCGCGGCCGTGAACGCGCTGCAGGATCAGCTGGCGCTCTCCTCTGTCGCGGGCGGTCAGTTCGCCCCTGCCCCATATGACGAGGCCTCCTTCGCGGCGACGCGCGGCGCGATCCTCGAGCTCGCGAAGGGACTGGGAGGATTCGACCGCGCCTTCGGCAGGAAGGAGGACGTCGACCCGATCCGCCACCTCCTCGGTGCCGCGGCAGGATGGGGCGGCCTGCCGGAGACCGAGGCGTTCTACATCAACGTCAACCCGGAGCTGCCGGTCGGCGAGTACACGCTGACGATCGGAGATGTCCCGGTCGACGGCTTCTGGTCGATCTCGCTGTACAACGCCGACGGCTACTTCGAGGCGAACCCATCCGGCGCCTACAGCGTGAACAACATCACGGGGCAGCGCGAGGACGACGGCACGATCACGGTGCACTTCGGCGGCGATCCGTCGGCGCCCAATGCGCTGCCGATCACGGAGGGCTGGAACTACCTGGTGCGGTTGTATCGCCCGCGCCCCGAGGTGCTGAACGGCTCCTGGACCTTCCCTGGCATCGCGGGAGCCGGATCATGACGTCATCCGGGTTCGCCTATGGTCCGATCGAGGTGTATGTCGTGGAGTTCGAGGGAGAGGGCCTCGCCCCCGCCGTCCTCGATGCGCTCCTGACGCTGTCGGCATCCGGCACAGTACGCGTGGTCGACCTCGTCGTGGTCGCCCGGCGCGCGGACGGATCGGTCCACCTCACCGAACTCCGGGAGGATGCCGCGCACGCGCTCTCGGGGATAGGACTCGAGCTGGAGATCGAAGGCCTCATCGGCGAGGACGACATCGCGGAGTCCATCGCGCACACCGCGCCCGGTTTCGGTGTGGCCATCGCCGCGATCGAGATGCGCTGGGCAACGGAACTCGCCTCCCGACTCGCCTCCGAGGGCGGGCGAGTGGTGCGCACGGAGAGAGTGCCCGCGCCATTGGTGAACGAGCTCGTATCGGCCGCCCTGGTCGCCACCGGAGAGGACATCTGACATGCCATTGATGCGAAGAGGAGGCCGCCCCGGTCTCCTGGGGATGGCCGCACGGACAGCCGTGGTCGCCGGAACCGCGACAGCCGTGAGCGGTGCCGTCGCCCAGCGCCAGCACGCCAGAGCCGCCGAGCAGCAGGCACTCCAGCACCAGCAGCAGGCCGCATACGCACAGCAGGCGGCCGCCGCTCCCCTGGCCCCACCCGCACCGGCACCCGCTGCCGCAGCCGCTGCTCCGATCGACCTCGTCGCGCGGCTCCAGCAGCTCGCCGAACTCCAGCAGCAGGGCCTGCTGTCCGCGGACGAGTTCGCTCTGGCGAAGCGTCAGCTTCTCGGCTCCTGAGCAGAGCGGACAGAAGATGCTGGATGTCCTGGGCACTACGCTGCCCTCTGCGGTCGCGATCGCGATCAGCCCCCTCCCGATCATCGCCGTGATCCTGATGCTGATGTCCCCTCGGTCGAAGCAGCTGGGACTCGGCTTCCTGCTCGGCTGGATCGTCGGTGTACTCGTCGCGACGACGACGTTCGTGCTGCTCGCCGGCGCCGTGCCGGAGCCGGACGCATCGGGAGGATCGGAGCCGGTCATCGGGACGTTCCAGCTGGTCCTGGGCGCGCTGCTCCTCCTGCTCGCGGTGCGCCAGTGGCGGTCGCGTCCCGCTCCGGGCCTCACCGCGGAGCTGCCCTCGTGGATGTCGAAGATCGACTCGATGAAGCCGCTCGCCGCGATCGGTCTCGGCTTCGCGCTCGCCGCCGTGAATCCGAAGAACCTGATGATGGCGGCTGCAGCCGGAGCCACCATCGGACGAGGCTCGCTCGATGCCGGCGCGATGGCACTCACCACCGTGGTCTTCACGGTGATCGCCGCGCTCAGCGTGACCGTGCCCGTCCTCACCGCGGTCGCGGCTCCCGCACGAGCAGCCACCGTGCTCGCCGGCATCCGCATCTGGCTCACCGCGAACAACGCGACCATCATGACGATCCTGTTCATCGTGCTCGGCGCGCAGTTGCTGGGCAAGGGCATCGCCAGCTTCTGAGTCCCCGACCACCCGGATGTCGGTGGGAGGCGTGATGATGGAGGGATGAGCGACGTGCTCGACCGCTTCACCCCCGCCACGCAGGACTGGTTCCGGGGGGCGTTCCCCGCGCCCACTCCCGCGCAGGCCGGCGCATGGACGGCGATCTCGGCCGGCAAGCACGCCCTCGTGGTCGCTCCGACCGGTTCGGGAAAGACGCTCTCGGCGTTCCTCTGGGCGATCGACAGCGTGTTCCGCGAGCGCACGAGCGCGACAGAAGCTCCCGCGAAGAGCGAGCCCCGCACGCGCATCCTCTACATCTCGCCGCTGAAGGCACTGGGCGTCGACGTCGAGCGCAACCTGCGCTCTCCCCTGATCGGCATCGGTCAGTCCGCCCGTCGCCTGGGCATCCCTGCTCCTGCCGTCACGGTGGGGGTGCGCTCCGGCGACACGACATCGAGCGATCGGCGCAAGCTGGTCTCCGATCCGCCCGACATCCTGATCACCACGCCCGAATCGCTGTATCTGATGCTCACCAGCCGCGCCGGCGAGACCCTGCGCGGGGTGCACACCGTCATCATCGACGAGGTGCACGCCGTGGCTGCGACCAAGCGCGGTGCCCACCTGGCCGTGAGCCTGGAGCGTCTGGACGCGCTGCGTCGCTCACATGCCCTTCAACAGGCTCAGGAACCCAGCGAGTTCACGGCGGCCCAGCGCATCGGGCTGTCGGCGACGGTGCGCCCCATCGACGAGGTCGCCCGGTTCCTCGGCGGATCGGCGCCGGTCGAGATCGTCGCGCCGCCTGCGTCGAAGACCTTCGAGCTCTCGGTGGTCGTGCCGATGGACGACATGACCAATCCGCCTCCGCCTCCCGGCCCGTCGACGGGCTCAGGGACCCCACCGCATGCGGGAGACGCGGAGTACACCGAGGTCACCGGCTCGGTGTGGCCGCATGTCGAGGAGGCGATCGTCGACCGCATCCTGCAGAACAACTCGACCATCGTGTTCTCGAACTCGCGGCGCCTGGCCGAGCGATTGACCGGTCGCCTGAACGAGATCTACTCCGAGCGCATCGGCGCCCCGCTCCCCGAGACCACCGTGCCCGCACAGATGATGGCGCAGGCAGGGGCGACGGCCGGTGCCGACCCCGTGCTGGCGAAAGCCCACCACGGATCGGTGTCGAAGGAACAGCGCGCCCTCGTCGAGGAGGAGCTCAAATCGGGTGTGCTGCGGTGCGTGGTGGCGACCAGCAGCCTCGAGCTCGGCATCGACATGGGCGCGGTCGACCTCGTGATCCAGGTCGAGGCGCCGCCGTCGGCCGCATCAGGGCTGCAACGAGTGGGACGTGCCGGTCACCAGGTCGGCGAGATCAGCCGCGCCGCGCTGTTCCCCAAGCACCGCGGCGATGTGCTGCACACCGCGATCGTCACCGAGCGGATGCTGGCCGGCAAGATCGAGGCGATCCAGGTGCCGCGCAATCCGCTCGACATCCTCGCCCAGCAGACCGTGGCCGCCAGTGCTCTCGGGGCGATCAGCGTCGAGGAGTGGTTCGAGACGGTGCGCCGTTCTGCGCCTTTCCAGTCGCTGCCGCGCTCGGCGTATGAGGCCACGCTCGATCTGCTGGCCGGACGCTTCCCCTCCGACGAGTTCGCCGAACTCCGCCCCCGACTGGTGTGGGACCGCGACGCCGGAACGCTCACCGGCCGCCCCGGCGCCCAGCGCATCGCCGTGACGAGCGGTGGCACCATCCCCGACCGCGGTCTCTTCGGCGTCTTCGTGGCGGGCGAGACCACCGGCGCCCGGGTGGGCGAGCTCGACGAGGAGATGGTCTACGAATCGCGCGTGGGCGACGTGTTCACGCTCGGTACCACGAGCTGGCGGATCGCCGAGATCACGCACGACCGCGTCAACGTGATCCCCGCGTACGGCCAGCCGGGCAAGGTGCCGTTCTGGCACGGCGACGGCATCGGGCGTCCGTTCGAACTCGGAGAGGCGCTCGGCAGGTTCTCGCGCGAGGTCTCGACGGCGACCCCGGAGAAGGCCACGCAGCGCCTGATCGAGGCGGGACTGGACGAGCAGGCCCGCACGAACCTCCTGGCGCATCTGAGCGAGCAGCGCGAGGCCACTGGCACACTCCCCACCGACCGCACGCTGACGGTCGAGCGCGGGCGCGACGAGGTCGGCGACTGGCGTGTGATCCTGCATTCCCCCTACGGCATGAAGGTGCACGCACCGTGGGCGCTGGCGATCAACGCCCGGGTGCGCGAACGCCTCGGGGTCGAGGGGTCGGCGGTCGCGAGCGACGACGGCATCATCGTGCGCATCCCGGATGCCGAGGCCGAGCCTCCCGGCGCGGAGCTGTTCGTGTTCGACCCGGATGAGCTCGAACACCTCGTCACGGAGGAGGTCGGCGGGTCCGCGCTGTTCGCCTCGCGGTTCCGCGAGTGCGCCGCCCGCGCGCTGCTGATGCCGCGCACCAACCCGAACCGTCGATCCCCGCTGTGGCAGCAGCGGCAGCGCTCTGCGCAGTTGCTCGAGGTCGCGCGCCGGCATCCCACCTTCCCGGTCATCCTGGAGACGTTGCGCGAGGTGCTGCAAGACGTCTACGACCTCCCCTCCCTGCGGCGTCTGGCGACCTCGATCGCCGACCGCCGGGTGCGCCTGGTCGAGACGCAGCCCGCCCAGCCCTCCCCTTATGCGCGCGATCTGCTGTTCGGATACGTCGGCGCATTCATGTACGAGGGCGACTCTCCGCTGGCCGAACGGCGGGCGGCGGCGCTCTCAGTCGACCCCGCGCTGCTCGGCGAGCTGCTGGGCACCGTCGAGCTGCGTGAGCTGCTCGACCCCGAAGTGATCGCGCAGTTCGAGCGCGAGGCTCAGCGTCTGGACCCCGAGCGTCGCGCCAGAGGGCTGGAAGGCGTCGCGGACCTCCTGCGCATGCTCGGACCGCTCGACGCCGTCGAAGTCGCCGCCCGACTCTCCCCTGAGAACGAGGCCGATGCCGACGTCGTGCGCATCGAGACCGCCGCCGCGCACCTCGATGCGCTCATCGCCGCACGGCGAGCGATCCCCGTCACGATCGCGGGCACGACCCGCGTCGCGGCGATCGAGGATGCGGGGCGCCTGCGCGATGCGCTCGGGGTCGCGCTGCCCACCGGCATCCCCGTCGCCTTCCTCGAACCGCTCGCCGACCCGCTGGGCGATCTCGTCGCTCGGCACGCCCGCACGCACGGCCCCTTCACGACGGATGCCATCGCGACCCGCTTCGGCATCGGCGCGGCGGTCGCACGGCACACGTTGCAACGGCTCGAGGCCGCAGGGCGCCTGACGAGCGGGTACTTCCTGCCCGAAGCGGCCGGCTCCGGCTCCGACATCGAGTGGTGCGACACCGAGGTCCTGCGGCGACTGCGGATGCGGTCGCTCGCGGCGATCCGGGGCAGCGTCGAGCCGGTATCGCCGGAGGCGTATGCGCGCTTCCTGCCCGACTGGCAGCATCTGGGCCGTCCGCTCGACGGCCTCGACGGTGTGATCAGCGTGATTGAGCAGTTCGCCGGTGTGCCGATCCCCGCGAGCGCGTGGGAGTCGTTGGTGCTCCCTTCGCGCGTGCGCGACTACTCCCCCGCGATGCTCGACGAGCTCACCGCGGCCGGCGAGGTCATCTGGTCGGGGCACGGCACGCTGCCGGGACGTGACGGCTGGGTATCGCTGCACCCCGCCGACCTCGCTCCGTTCACCCTCCCCGAACCGGATGCCGAGGTCGCCGCCGACTCTCTCGAGGCACGACTGCTCACGGCGCTGCAGGCGGGAGGCGCGTACTTCGCCGCCCAGCTGAAGGAGATGGCGGCGGCCGAGAACGAGCAGTCCGTGCTGGAGGCGCTGTGGTCGCTGACCTGGTCGGGGCACGTCACGAACGACACCTTCGCACCGATCCGCTCGCTGCTCGCCGGGGGTTCCCAGGCGCATCGCGTGACCCGCAAGGCGCCGCGCACGCGCACGTACCGCGGCATGTCGCTGACGCGCACGGCCCCGCGCCCGACCTCGATCGGCGGCCGATGGTCGCTGCTGCCGACCGTCGAGACCGACGCCGCGCGGCGCGCCACCGTCACCGCAGGGCTGCTGCTCGACCGCTACGGCGTCGTCACCCGCGGCGCCGTGCAGGCGGAGGGCGTGCCGGGCGGTTTCGCTCAGGCCTATCGTGTGCTCGCGGGCTTCGAGGAAGCCGGCCACTGTCGCCGCGGCTACGTGATCGAGAAGCTGGGTGCTGCGCAGTTCGCGGCATCGGCCACGGTCGACCGTCTGCGCACCTTCGCCGGACTCGCCGACCCCGCACCCCGCACGGCAGTGACCCTCGCGGCCACCGACCCCGCGAACCCGTACGGCGCCGCGCTCGGGTGGCCCAAGCTCGACGAGGTGTCGCATCGCCCTGGGCGCAAGGCGGGTGGCCTGGTCGTGCTGGTCGACGGTGCCCTCGTGCTCTACCTCGAACGGGGCGGACGCACCGTGCTCTCGTTCAGTGACGATGGCGAGGTGCTGCGCGCCGCGGCCACCGACCTGGCCGCCACCGCTCGGGGTCGGCGCCTCGACACGCTCACGGTCGAGAAGGTCAACGGCGAAGGCGTCTACGGCACCGAACTCGCCCTCGCCCTGCAGGAAGCCGGATTCGTCGTCACTCCCCGCGGCTACACCCTGCGCAAGGCGGTCTGACCCTGCGCACTCCGATCCCGTCGGAGGCGCCGGCCACCGCGACGTCGGCCTCCCCGTCTCCTACGCTGAGAGTCATGATCCGAGAGTTCAGCACCGGCGTGCGTCTCCTGCTGCGCGGCTTCGGGCTCTGGCGTACGCGGCCGGGTCTGATGGCCCTCGGCCTGATCCCCGCAGTCATCGCGGTCATCGTGCTCGCCGCCGGGCTGGTGCCCCTCGTGCTCGGGACCGGGTCGATCTCGACCTGGATCACCCCGTTCGCCGACGGCTGGATCGAGCCGTGGCGCGGGCTGCTGCGCGGCGCGGTCAGTCTCGTCATCATCGCCGCGGGTCTCGCACTCGCCGGCGCCGTCTTCACCGCACTCACCCTCACGATCGGCGACCCGTTCTACCAGCGCATCTGGCATGCCGTGGAACGCGACCTCGGCGAGGCACCTCCAGCCGACGGCGGCAGCTTCTGGACGACGGTCGGCGAAGGCCTCCGGCTCGTGCTGCTGGGTCTGCTGATCGCGATCCTCGTGCTGTTCCTCGGGCTGGTCCCGCTGATCGGCGGCGCCCTCGGCCCCGTGGCCGGCATCGTGCTCTCCGGGCGGATGCTGGCACGCGAGCTCACCGGTCGCGCATTCGACGCCCGCGACTTCAGTCCTGCCGTCCGCGCTGCGCTGTTCGGCGGCAGCAGGGCGCGGGTGCTCGGCTTCGGCGTGGCGACCCAGCTGTGCTTCCTCATCCCCGGCGGCGCGGTCGCGGTGATGCCGGCTGCGGTCGCCGGCGCCACGATGCTCGCCCGCACCATGACGGAGCGCACGCCGGCCCCGGTCCCCACCACTTCGACAGGCTCAGGGACCCACCTCCCCGCCCCTTCGGCAGGCTCAGGGACCCACGAACCACCGACCGGACTCCGCTGATGCCCGAGGGCGACACCGTCTTCCGCACGGCCCGGCTTCTCGACGAAGCACTGGCCGGGGCGACGGCCACCCGCTTCGACCTGCGCGTCCCTCAGGCCGCCACGGTCGATCTGACCGGTCAGCCGATCCACGGCGTGGCGGCCCGCGGCAAGCACCTGCTGCTGCGGATCGGCGACAGCACTCTGCATTCGCACCTGCGCATGGACGGCGCCTGGTTCGTCTACCGGCCGGGCGAGAAATGGCGGCATCCGGCCTTCAAGGTGCGCGCGATCGTCGGCACCGCTGAGCGTGAGGCGGTCGGGGTCGACATCGCCGAGATCGAGGTCGTGCCCACGCGCGACGAGAGTCAGCTGGTGGGTCATCTGGGCCCCGATCCATTGGCTCCGGACTGGGACGCGGCCGAAGCGGTACGCCGTCTCAGCGCCGACACCCGCAGCATCCACGTGGCGCTCCTCGACCAGCGCAACGTCGCGGGCTTCGGCAACGAGTACGCCGCAGAACTCCTGTTCCTCCGCGGAATCCTGCCCACCACGCCGACGCCCGAGGTCGACACCGCGGCTCTGATCGACCTGGGCGTGCGCACCATCCGCGCCAACCGCGACCGCACAGGACGCACGTTCACCGGCATCGATCGCCCCGGCCAGGCCACGTGGGTCTACGGACGCGCCGGGCGGCCATGCCGGCGCTGCGGAACCCGTATCCGGCGAGGCGAGCAGGGCGCCGATCCGACGCGCGAACGGATCACTTTCTGGTGCCCCTCGTGCCAGCGGTGAACAGCATCCCTGCGAGGGAATGAATTCACCAGTCCCATGGTTGTGCATATATCCGGGGAATCTCCGGAGCACGGGAGGAATCGTGGGCAAGAACTACATCGACATCGAGAACGACCAGGGCGCCACGCTGCGATACCGCAAGCACGCGAACGGTCGAGGTCTCGTCGCGCACGGCGCGAAGGTGCACCCCAAGGCGCACATCGAAGCCGGCGCCTACATCGAACCGGGCGCGCGCATCGGCGCCGGTGCGACGATCGCACGAGGTGCGTGGATCGAACCGGATGCCGTGATCGGCGAAGGGGCGCACATCGAGGCGCACGCGCACATCGGTCAGGGCGCGGCGATCGGCGACAACGCGTATGTCGGAGTCCGCACCGAGGTCGGCGCTGGCGCACGCATCGTTCGAGGAGCCCGCATCGGCGACGACGAGACGGTCGCGGCCGGTCTCACGGTGGCCACGAACCCCAAGGGTCTCTGGCTCGCCGCCTGATCCGTTCCGGCACTGCCGTGGCGGCCTCACGGGCACGGCGCTCTAGAGCAGCCGTCGCTCCGAGGCCCACACCGTCAGCTCATGTCGTGAGGAGAGCTGCAGTTTGCGCAGCACGGCGGAGACGTGCGTCTCGACCGTCTTGATCGAGATGAACAGCTCTGCGGCGACCTCTTTGTAGGCGTACCCGCGGGCGATGAGCCGCATGACCTCCTGCTCGCGCGCCGAGAGGCGGTCCAGCTCGTCGTTCGCGGTCGCGGTCTCGCCCGACACCGCACCGAATGCGTCGAGGACGAACCCGGCCAGCCGCGGCGAGAACACCGCATCACCGCCGGCCACCGCATGCACGGCGCTGCTGACCTCGACGCCGGACGACCCCTTGGTGATATACCCGCGCGCCCCGGCCCGGATGACCCTGACCACGTCGGATGCCGCATCCGAGACACTCAGTGCCAGGAACTTCGACGTCGTGGGCGCGCTGCCGCGGATCACGGCCTCTCCGCCGCTCGCGTCATCACCGCCCCCACCCGGAAGGTGCACGTCGAGCAGCACGATGTCGGGCGCCGTCTCGCGGATCACAGCGATCGCTGAGGGCACGTCGGCCGCTTCCCCCACGACGTCGACGCTGTCGTCGAGATCGGCGCGGAGGCCGGAGCGGAAGATCGAATGATCGTCGACGATCACCACGCGCACGCGGTCAGACACGGTTCTCCCCCGTCGTCGTGAAGGTCAGGTGCACCTCGGTGCCTGTGGCGGTGCTGCGCACGGTGGCGCTGCCGCCGGCGCGGCGCATGCGCCCGATGATCGACTGCCTGACACCGAGCCGATCGCTCGGAACCGCGTCGAGGTCGAACCCGGTGCCGCGGTCGCGGATGAACACGTCGACTCCTGAGACGCTGCCCTCGATGTAGACCGAGATCTCACCACCCGCATGCCGCGCGGCGTTCACCATCGCCTCGCGTGCGGCAGCGGCCAGCTCCCCGCTCGCGCGCTCCGCAGACAGCCCGGCGGAGACCACATCGATCCGCACCGGATAGTCGAGCTCCAGCGCGCCTGCGTAGTCGCGCAGGTCGGTGGGCAGGTCGCTGTCGGCGGGCGCATCGCCGTCGTACAGCCAGGCGCGGAGCTCGCGCTCCTGCGCCCTGGCCAGGCGAGCCGCCTCGCTCGAGGCTCCGGCCCGGTTCTGGATGAGTGCGAGCGTCTGCAGCACCGAGTCATGCAGATGCGCGGCCATCTCGCTGCGCTGCTCCTCCCGGATGCGACGGGTGCGCTCTCCGGCGAGCTCCCGCCAGCGATGGATGAGCGTCGATGAGGCGACAGCCAGAATGCCGGCCAGCGGCAGCAGCGCGATCAGGAACTCGATACCCCCGGCGGCGCGGGACAGCAGCACGAAGAAGAGCACCACGAGCAGGGCGACGGAAAGTATGCGGACCACGGCGGTGTGGCGGGGGCCGCGGGCGGTGTCCGTACGGTCGATCAGCGTCGCCCACAGCCCTGCGGCCGTCGCGAGAGCCACCGATGCCGTCGCCGTCAGCACAGCCGGTGCCTGCGAGAGCACACTGTCGGTGGGACTCCCGCCCACCGACCACGATGCGAGGATCAGCACCCCGAGCGCGGCCGGCGCGAGCAGGATCCAGGCCACCGGCACCCGTCGAGACGGGGCGGATCCGCCGTCGGTGGCTGCCTCACCCGTGGGCTCGACCTCGGTCCACGGCGTGAACACCCAGCACCACGCGTAGAGCAGCACACCCGCACCGCCGCACAGCGTGAGCGCGACGAACAGCGCGCGGATCATCCAGACCGGCGCCCCCAGGTGACGAGCCAGGCCCGCGCTGACACCCGACACCAGGCACTCGCGGTCCCTGGTGAGCGCCGGACGCGGGGGCGCGGCGACTCGGGGAGGGCGCGCGGAGGCGGGCGGCGCGGAAGAGGACATGTCGCCCATCCAATCACCCGCCGCCGCCCTGAGGGGATTCCCGCGGACAAGATCAGGGGTCGCTCAGGGGTTCACCCCATGGCCGGAGCACCCCCGCGGCGGACAGTATCGAAGCATGACGATTCCGACAGCGCCCCCGCCTGCCGCCGACGCGACCGATCCGGCCGCCGACAGCCGCACGACGCACGCCACATCTCCCTCTGCCGAGCGCTTCTTCCTCTGGTGCGCCGGTCTCGGTATCGCGCGCTCCGACGGCTGGCTCGGCGGCATCGCAGCGGGCATCGCCGCCCGTCTGCGCATCGATCCGCTGATCGTCCGCGGCGTGCTGGTGATCGCCGCCCTCTTCGGGCTGCCGGTGATCTTCCTGTATGCGCTTGCCTGGGCGCTGCTGCCGGATGCCGACGGGCGGATCCACGCCCGCGATCTGCTCAACCGGGACTTCCAGCCCGTGCAGCTCGGCATCCTCGGCATGGCGGTCGTCGGTCTCATCCCGACGGCACCACTGAGCGGTCGCCTGTTCGGCCTCGGCTACGAGAGCTGGTCGGCCCTGTCGGTCTTCGGTTGGATCGCCGGACTGATCCTGGTCGGTGGCCTGCTCTTCCTGATCGTGCGCGCTGCGAGCCGCACCCCGGATGTCTCCGCGTCGAGTGGGCAGGCTTCGCCCGGCTCCGCGGCTCCGGGAGCATCCGCGACCCTCGGCGATTCGGGTACTGCCGAGGGCGCGGGTGCGACATCCCCGCTCCCCTTCGTGCCTTCTCCCGCGGCCGACGCCGCCGACGCCGCCGGAGGACACGCATTCCCCGCCGCCGGGCGACCGGCCGTACCCGTCCTCCTCGCCGAGAACGCGCAGAACCCGGAAGAGCTCGCTGCGTGGCGCACGCAGCATGCGGCCTGGCGAGAGCAGGATCAGGCCTGGCGCCGACAGCAGCAGGATGCCGAGCGTGCCGCCCGTGACCAGATGCGTCGGGAGCGCCAGGCGGCCGCCGCGACCTTCGCGACCGAAGCCTCGGAACGCCGCCGCATCCGCCGCGCATCGAACCCGCGGGCGAGCTTCGCTTTCGTCGCCTCCGCGATGGGGCTGGCCCTGGCGGTCGGCGCGGCCGTCGGACTCACCGGCGGCCCCACGGCAGGCGCACTGGGCCTGCTGTCCGCGGCACTCGTGCTCGCGGTAGGCATGATCGTCGCCGGCCTGTTCTGCCGTCGCAGCGGCTTCCTCGCCTTCCTCACCATGCTCACCCTGGCCGGAGGAGTGACGGCGGGGTCCGTCGCCACCTTCGACGACCTGACGCTCGGCTGGGCCTCGGTGTCGAACGTCGAGTCGACGCACGTGCGCCAGCCGTTCGGCGATCTGAACGTCACGCTCCTGCCTCATGACGATGCGCCGCGTCCGATCGTGATCGACAAGGGAACCGGTCAGACATGGATCGACGTGCAGCCAGGGGTGGAGCTCGAACTCAGCGCGACCTTCGGAACAGGAGACGTGTCCTGGGTGCGGGTCGACGCTGAAACCGGGGCGACCCTCGACCACGGCACCTGGCCCCTGGTCAGCCAGAACGACGGGACCTTCACCGCCTCCGAACGTGCGGCGGCAGAGAACACCCCCGTGGTCACCCGGCAGCCCGTCACGATCACCCAGACCTCCGGCAACGTCGAGGTCACCATCTACGAGAGCGCGGAGGAAGAACGATGAGCACCGAGAACACCCCGGACGCATCCGCGGACGACACGACGGCTGCGATGCCCGAGCCGATCGAGCATGCCTCAGCCTCCGCGTCCTCCACACGGGGCGACGACCAGGCGGAGTACACACCGCCTCTCCCCTCGCTGGAAGCGGCACCTCCCGTCCCCGTCGCCGCCACGGCGGCGGTGTCATCCGCTGCTGCCGAACCTGCCGCCGCATCCGCGGCTCCCGCAGAGCCGACAGCTCCCCGCACGCGCGGAGCCGCGATCGTGTGGGGACTGCTGTTCGCCGCGATCGCCGCGTTCGGGATCTGGACCCTCACCGATGACGACCGTCGCGAGAGCACGGCCGGATGGATCACCACCCTGACTCCGAACACGGTCTACTCGCTTGTGCTCCTGACGATCGGTGTGCTGATCCTGGTGAGCGGCGCGATCGGTCTGATCCGCCACGCCCAGCGCCGGGCTGCTCCACAGCGTTGACGCGGATGCGCCGCCCGGCGCCCGATACTCTGGATCGCATGGCGACTCAGGGACGGCGACCGGCGCGGCGCACCGGCGGAGCGACGCCTGCGCGTCGCGGCAAGGCGGGGGCCGCGCAGAAGCCCTCCTCGAAATCCCGCAAGGCGGCACAGGACAAGGTCGTGTTCGACGCGCCACGGAGCACTCCGGAGGAGCCGCGGATCTTCCGGCTCGGTGCCGTGCCCGGCGCGACGCCCGGCCGATGGATCGACGCGTGGAAGCAGCGAATGCCCCACGTGCGACTCGAGCTCGTCCCGATCTCGGCCGCGCAGCAGCGCGAGGCACTCGCAGATCTCGATGCGGCGCTGGTCCGGCTGCCGCTGGTCGACCCGACGCTGCACATCATCCCGCTCTACGACGAGGTTCCCGTAGTGGTCGCCGGCACGGACTCGCACCTCTTGGCGGTCGACGAGCTCTCCACGACCGATCTCTCCGGCGAGGTCGTGATCATCCCCGGCGACGACGTACTCGGCCTGCAGGAGCTCCCCGGCACCGTCACCCCGAACTTCCCCACCCTCGCGACCACGGCAGATGCCATCGCGACCGCGGCCTCGGGAGCCGGCATCGTGATCGTGCCGATGTCGCTGGCACGTCTGCACCACCGCAAGGACGCCGACCACCGCCCGCTGATCGACGGACCGACGTCGACCGTGGCCCTGGTCTGGCCGCGCGACCGGACGACCGACGACGTCGAGACCTTCGTGGGCATCGTCCGCGGCCGCACGGCGAACTCCTCGCGCTGACCGGGCGTTCGCAACTCGGCCATCCAGAACTCGGCCGTTCACCACTCAGGAGATCCGCGCCGGATCGGCGTCCGCACGGCAGGAAAGCGCCCCGAGCGCTCGGTTCTTCCTGAGCAATGGACGCGGTGCGGACGTCACCGCGTTCTCGGCAGCGCTCTCCGCTCGTTAGAATCGCCGGATGGCTTCGCTTCTCTATGTCTGCGTGCGTCCGGAGCGCGGGGCGGCGGATGCCGAACATGCGTCCTTCCGTCGTGCGCTCGGTGTCGAGGTGGTGGATCGGCTCGATCTGCTGGAAGAAGCCCTCGACCCTGCACGTCTGGCGCGCTACCGGGGCGTCGTCGTCGGCGGCTCTCCGTTCAACGTCACCGACTCCGACAAGGACGCCGTGCAGTTGCGGGTCGAGTCCGATCTGCGACGCATCGCGCATCGGGCGATCGACGGTGACGTCGCCGCGTTCTTCACGTGCTTCAGCATCGGTGTCGTGACGCAGATGCTGGGCGGCGAGGTGACCACCGCGACACCCGAGGCCGCGAGTGCCACGGTGATCCGCACAACGGCCGACGGCGCTGTCGATCCGGTCTTCGGTCCCAGCTCCCCTGCGCTCACCGTCTTCACCGCCCACAAGGAGAGCGCGGTCGCACTGCCCGCCGGCGCCACCCTGCTCGCGACGAACGAGTCCTGCCCCGTGCAGGCGTACCGCGTGGGAACGCACCTGTACACGGCGCAGTTCCACCCGGAGCCCACCCCGCGCGACTTCGCCGACCGGATGACGTTCTACCGCACGACCGGGTACTTCGACCCCGAGGAGTTCGACCGTGTGCAGGACCAGGTGCTGTCGGCATCCGTGACCGAAGGTGCCGCGCTGCTGCGCCGGTTCGCCGACACCTTCGCCTGAGACCGAGCCCCGGCTCCGTCCGCAGTCCCGGTCTCAGACCACGGGACCCCGCAGCAGCTCGACCCGTTCACGCAGGTATGCCTCCAGCGGCATGTACCCGCCTGCGGTGCTCCAACGCACCTTCGGCACACCGTCGATCAGCGCGAGCGGACCGGAGGATCCACCGGCGTCCACCGCGTCGACATCGATGATGCTCCAGCCGACGTGCACGACCTCGCCCTGGTCGAAGCCTCCCCGCAGCGCCTCCTCGCGACGTGCCGCGCGCTCCCGCGCCGACTCAGCGGTGTAACCCCGACGACCGGGGTCCGCTGCGCGCAGCACCTCTGCGGTCGCAAGGGCGTGCGTCTCGGTGAGCAGCAGCACGCCCAGGTGCCATGCCGCCCCGACGCGCACGATGCGGCGACCGCGCCACCGGGATTCGCGTTCTTCGCCCAGCCCTTCCTGCGGGGCGCCGGCGAGATCGTGGACTGCCTGCGTCAGCAGAGCGGATGCCGTCATCACAGTTCTCCTTGCGGAAGTTCATCGGCGGGACGCGGGCCGGCGATCCGGTCGCGGTCTCCGCGCAGCAGCATCCCGAGCACCGGGAAGAACAGCACCGACAGCATGCCGGCGCCGACGAGGGCGGCCGCGGTGCCCGTGTCGATCATCTTCTCATCCACGCCGATCGCGGTGACGGCGACGATGATCGGCAGACCGGTCGCGGTGAGCAGCCCGAGAGCGGCGCGGTCTCGACCGGTCGCGCCGGCCGGAGCCGAGAGCTGTGCGGCAGAGCCGCGAATGACCAGCAGCGCGATCAGGAACAGCGGCACCAGCGCCATCGAGGCCGGCGAGGTCAGCAGCGCCTGCAGATCGAAGTTCACGCCGGTGTACAGGAAGAAGATCGGCACGAGGAAGCCGAAGGCGATCCCTTCGAGCTTGCTCTCCACCGCCTCCGCGTCCTTCTTCGGGGCGCGTGCCATGATGATCCGCCACACGGCGCCGGCGACGAAGGCACCGAGCAGCATGTCGAGGTCGAGCATCACGCTGAGGCCGACGAGCGCCGCGATCAGCAGCAGCACGAACCGCACGCCGAACTGATCCGAGGTGTGCAGCGTGGCGCGCACGATCGCGTGCAGGCGTCCGTGTGACACCCGATGGGCAGCCACGACCGCCAGCACCGCGAGCAGCACGAAGGAGAGCAGGACGATGGCGGCGATCATCGTCGTGCGGGTGCTGAGGAAGATCGAGATCGCGATCAGCGGCAGGAACTCCCCGACGGCCCCGATGGCCGTGAGCGCCTTGCCGAACGGCGTGTCGAGCTCGCGGGCATCCCGCAGGATCGGCATCAAAGTGCCGAGTGCAGTGGAACTCAGCGCGATGCCGATCACCACCATGCCCTCGCCCGGGGCGAAGAAGAACCCGACACCGATGCCGAGCGCGACGCTCATCACCCAGCCGAGCGACGCGCGCACCACGGGTCGTCCGGCCACGGCCCGGAAGTCGATCTCGGAGCCGGCGATGAAGAACAGCATCGCCAGGCCGAAGTCGCTGAGCTTCTCGAGCAGGGCGTGCGGCTCGACCCAGCCGAGCACGGCGGGTCCGACGAGGATGCCGAGCACGAGCTCGAACACGATGATCGGGACCCGCACGATCGGTCTGACACCGCGTGCCAGCAGGGGTGCGGCGACCGCGAGCAAGGGAATCAGCACCAGTCCTACGTCGCCCGCGTTCACGGACTCAGAGTATCGACTCGGTCGCGATTCGCCCGGTGGCGCGCATCCACGGCAGAATCGAGGGACACCCCCGAGGAGCGTTCATGTCACAGCCCGATACCGCCCGCCTCCTGATCGCCTGCGACGACCAGCCCGGCATCGTCGCAGCCGTGGCCGGCGTGCTCTCCGCGCACGGCGCGAACATCATCTCGCTCGACCAGCACTCGACCGACTCCGAAGGCGGGCGCTTCTTCCAGCGCACCGTCATCCACCTCGAGGGCTTGTCGGCCGCGCGCCCCGCTCTCGAGGCGGACATCGCCCAGGTCGCCGAGCGCTTCGGCATGGAGTGGTCGCTGCACGACACCGCCCGTCGCAAGCGGGTGGCGATCTTCGTCTCGAAGTACGACCACTGCCTGATGGAGCTGCTGTGGCGCACGCAGCGGGGCCAGCTCGACATCGACATCACGATGGTGGTGTCCAACCACCCCGACCTCGCCGAGTCCGTGCGGTCGTTCGGGGTGCCGTTCGTGCACATCCCCTCGGGCGACAAGCAGTCCATGGAGCAGCGTCAGCTCGAGCTCCTGCGCGGCAACGTCGATCTGGTCGTGCTCGCGCGCTACATGCAGATCCTCACCGACGACTTCATCCGCGAGCTCGATGCCCCGGTCATCAACATCCACCACTCGTTCCTCCCCGCGTTCATCGGGGCGAACCCCTACGCACGGGCCAAGGAGCGCGGTGTCAAGCTGATCGGCGCCACCGCGCACTACGCGACCGCCGACCTCGACGAGGGGCCGATCATCGAGCAGGACGTGACGCGCGTCACGCACTCCGACTCGGCCGCCCAGCTGCAGAGCCGCGGCGCCGACGTCGAGCGTCTCGTGCTCGCCCGCGCCGTGCAGTGGCACGCGGAGGACCGCGTGATCGTGCACGGCAAATCGACCGTCATCCTCTGACGACGACCGACCCACACGGTCACCGGGCGGGAACGCCCTCCACGAGCTCGGCGAACGCCTCGGTAGCCGTGCCGTAGCGTGCGAGCGGCGCGGCCTGCCCCATCCACAGCGACTGCAGCTCGCCCAGGTTCTGCTGCCCCGCTGCGGCGCGGAACTTCCCGGTGAGCCAGTTCTGCATCGGGAACGGCGCGATCGTGCCGCTCGCCTCGATCGCCCGCACCGTGCGATTGCGAGCCCCGCGGGCGAGGCGTCCGCTCATCGCCCTGGTCAGCACCGTCTCATCGGCGGACGTGCGGCGGATCGCCTCGCGGTGCGCGTCGGTGATCGCGGACTCCGCGGTGGCGAGGAAGGCCGTGCCGACCTGAGCGCCCTGCGCACCGAGGGCGAAGGCCGCGGCCACACCGCGCCGGTCGGAGATGCCGCCGGCAGCGATGACCGGCACATCGACCGCGTCGGCCACCTGCGGTACGAGCGGGAAGGTGCCGACCAGCGATTCCTCGGCGGCGCGCAGGAACGAGACCCGATGACCGGCAGCCTCCGCGCCCGTGGCCACGACGGCATCCACTCCCCCCTCGGCGAGCGCCACCGCCTCTGCGACCGTGGTCGCCGTGCCGATGACCCGGATGCCGCGGTCATGCGCCTCCGCAATCAGGGCCTCGGACGGCACCCCGAACACCACGCTGAGCACGGCGGGCGCCACGTCCCAGATGGCCTCCAGCTGTTCGTCGAGCGAGGGCAGGTACGCCTCCGGCCGTGCGGGGAGCTCTTGCCCCACCGCCTCGAAGAACGGCTGCAGGGCCTGAGCGAAGATCGCGTGCTGCGCGTTCGGCGCGACCTCGTCACCCACCGGGAGCCAGATGTTCAGCGCGAAAGGCCGCGATGTCGCCGCCCGGAGCTCGGCTCCGGTCTGCCGGATGCGATCGCCGTCGTACCCGTACAGCCCGAAGGACCCCAGGCCGCCGGCCTCGCTCACGGCCGCCGTCAGCGACACGGAAGACAGGCCGCCGAAGGGGCCGAGGACGATCGGATGCTCGACACCGACCAGGGCACGCAGATCACTCATGCCTCGAGGCTACGCCGCGCTGTGCGCCGGGGCTCCGACTGCGGCACCTTCTGTGGCAGCGCGGCATCCCGCGCCGGCATCCCGCACCCGGTGCTACCCTCGCAGCAGAGGGGAGAGCGCACATGAGCGAGTGGTTCGGACAGATGCTGAGCATCGTCCTTACGGCGCTCGGCCTGGTCTCCGTTCCGGATGCCGCCGCTCTCGGCCTCGCGATCGCCCTCATCGCGGTGACCGCTCTCACGCTCGCCCTGGTGCTGAGCCTGCAGCAAGCCACGGGCCGCACCGCGCCGCACCCCTGGCGCGCCATCGACGTCTCCACCCTTCTCTCGCAGAGCGATCCGGATGCCGCGGGGCACCCGCGTCCGCGAGCGCCGGGAGTCGCGACCGCCGCGTAGTCCGTTCCGACCGGGACCGCGCGGCTTTCGCCGACCCTTCCCGACCTCTCGAACGGACACTTCATGGACTTCTTCGCCTTCCCACCTCTCGCTGCCCTCCTGGACGCCGCCTACGGTGCCCTCGCCGGGCTCTCCTCCCTGCTCGAACCCCTCGCCGGTGGCGCCGCATCCGCTGCCGCCGTGATCCTCGTCACCCTCCTGGTGCGCGCCCTGCTGATCCCCGTCGGCATCTCGCAGGCCAAGGCTGAGCAGACCAGGGCGCGCCTCGCGCCGAAGCTGCGCGAGATCCAGCGCCGCCACAAGAAGAACCCGGAACGGCTCCAGCGCGAGACGCTCGCGCTCTACCGCGCCGAGAACACCTCGCCGTTCGCGGGGATGCTGCCCGTGCTGGCGCAGGCCCCGGTGGTCGGCATCCTGTACACGCTGTTCATCCGCCCCGACATCGCGGGGCACCCGAACGAGCTCCTCACCCACGACCTGTTCGGTGCCCCGCTCGGCACGAGCCTGGTGTCCGCGATCTTCGGCGGCACCGCGACACCTGCCACGTTCCTGGTGTTCGGCGTGCTGCTGGCGATCATGATCGTGGTCGCCGAGGTCACCAGACGGGTCTTCCGTCCGGCGCCGGTCGAGGGCGACTCGCCGCTCAACTCCCCGGCGATGCTGCGGATGATGAGCGCGCTGCACTATCTGACCGCGGTGTTCGCGGCGTTCGTGCCGCTGGCGGCCGCGCTGTACCTCACGGTCACGGTCGTGTGGACGCTCACGCAGCGGGCGATCCTGCGTCGCCGCTACCCGCTCCCGGTGGCGACACAGAAGCTCAGTCGGGCAGGGGAATCGGCCCGGTGAAGACGGCGGGCGGATCGTCCTCACCACGGGACTCCGCGCGGGTCTCCTCGGCAGCCGCTCGGGTGCGCCGGCGGATGCCGAGGGTGGCCCCCGCACTCGCAGCGACGACCAGGGCGATGGCGAGCATCCGCAGCGGCGTCGCACTCTGGCCGAGGATCAACCATCCGGCGAGTGTCGCGAAGGCCGGCTCCAAGCTGAGCAGCACCCCGAACACGCGCTGCGGCAGCCGGCGCAGCGCCGCGAGCTCGAAGGTGTACGGGATCACCGAGGAGAGCACCGCCGTGACCGCGGCGAGAAGCAGCAGCTGCATGTCGCCCGACACCGTGACCGCGGCGGGAACGCCAACCGGCATGAGCAGCAACGCCGCGACGAGGAGCCCCATCGCCAGGCCGCCGCTGCCAGGGATCAGAGACCCCACGCGCGCGCTCATACGGATGTACATGGCCCAGAATCCGGCGGCGATCAGGATGAACACGACGCCGAGCGGGTCGAGCGGCTCTGCTCCGATCAGTCCATCGACACCGAGCAGCACCATCCCGACCAGCGCCACCCCGACCCAGGCGGCATCAGCGAGCCGACGGGTGAGGACGGCGGCGAGGATGAGCGGTCCGAGGAACTCGATCGCGACCGCCGGCCCGAGGGGGATGCGGTCGATCGCGGCATAGAAGAACCCGTTCATCGCGGCGAGCGAGACGCCGAAGAGGACGGCGGCCGTCCACTGCTGCCGCGTCCAGCGACGCGGGCGCGGACGCACGATGACGAGCAGCAGGAGTGCGGCGATCGCGACGCGCAGCGAGGTCACGCCCCACGGGCCGAGCACCGGGAAGAGCTGAGCGGCGACTGCCGCGCCGAAGGGCAGCGACAGGCAGGATCCGACGACGAGAGCGACGCCGACGAGAGGACGGGACGACGCTGACTGCTGCACGTACTCCAGCGTGGGGCATCGGCGTCGCCCGCGTCCACTCGACACTCAGAGGTGCTTGCCTCCTGTGACGGGGAGCACGGCGCCGGACACGTACATCGACTCGTCCGAGGCGAGGTAGACATAGGCTCCGGCGAGCTCGGCGGGCTGGCCCGCACGCCCCAGCGGGGTGTCCTGACCGAAGGTCGCCAGCCGCTCGGCATCCCATCCGGTGGCCGGGATCAACGGCGTCCAGATGGGCCCTGGGGCCACAGCGTTCACGCGGATGCCGCGCGGACCGGCCTCCTCGGCGAGCGCCTGCACGAAGGCCACCTGGGCGGCCTTTGTCATGGCGTAGTCGATGAGCCCCGGCGAGGGGTTGTAGGCCTGAACGGATGCCGTCACGATGATGCTCGCCCCTGCGGCGAGATCCGGATAAGCGGCGCGGGCGGTCTGCACGAGACCTGTGAGGTTGGTGTCGAAGACCCGCCGCATGTCCTCGGTCTTCAGAGTGCCGAAGCCGTCGATGTCGTGCTGGTAGCCGGCGTTGAGCACGAGGATGTCGAGCCCGCCGAGAGCAGCCCTGGTCTGCGCCACGATGCCGGTCGCGAAGCCTTCGTCTCGCAGGTCGCCCGACAGGCTGAGGGCTGTGCGCCCCGCGTCGCGGATGTGCGCGATCGTCTCGTCGGCGTCGTCCTGTTCCTCGGGCATGTGCGCGATCGCGACATCGGCACCCTCCCGCGCGAAGGCGATCGCGACGGCCCGTCCGATCCCGGAGTCTCCCCCGGTGATCAGTGCACGACGGCCGCTCAGCCGGTCGTGCCCGCGATACGTGGATTCGCCGTGGTCCGGCGTGGGACTGGTCTGTGCGGTGAGACCGGGCTGATCCTGGCGCTGATCGGGGAACCCGTCGGGGCGATGGGCATGGCGGGGGTCGATGGGGGTGTCGGTCATCGGGATCTCCTTCATCGAGGTGTCTTCCGACTCTCGACGAGGTCGCCGTCACCGCCCAGGGGGTTGACAGTCTCCGCTCATCCCGGCGACGATCGTCGCGCGCCCGACGTTCCGGTGCGTCAGCCGGGCAGGGAGACCGGGGTCTCGCTGGTCTTCGGCGCCTCGCCCGACTCGGACGGCTCCGGCACGAGGTAGAGGCCGGAAGGCGCGTTCGAGGTGAACGCGAGAGCTTCGATCCAGGCCCGGTTGATGGAGGGCTGGCGGCTGCCGAAGTACTTGAACACCAGGGAGCTGCCCGGATGGATCCACACCGTGGTGCGTCCGCCGCCGACGCTGGAGTCTTCTCGCCAGCTGAACGGGAACGGCTCTCCACGACGGAGCTTCGCCGTGATCACGAGCTGCAGATGCGTGAGGGCCCGATCTTCGATCTCGGTCTTCACGCCGCCTTCGTAGATGAACTTGCCCATGCGGAATGATCTCTTTCTCTGCCAGGACGGTCTCGGTCGGTCTGACACTTTCCCTCTGCGTAGCGTAAGTCCTCCTGGGCGATGCTGCACTACGCGCGGGGAACCGCGCGCGTCGCCCCCGCGCCGTGCCGGGGCAGCAATGGGCCTGCGACGCCACGAAGTCAACCCCCTCCATCCTTGTCTTCTCTGCGCCTAGAGTCGGTGATCCACCAGCCGAGGAGGCGATGAGGATGAGCGATCCGCAGACACCCGAGCAGGGTTACACCCCGACCACCACCCATGCGGAGTGGGGCGCAGGAGAACCGCGCCTGCGTATCTCCCGCGACGAGGAGCGCACCGAGTACCTGCTCGATGCGGATGTCGTGCGCATCGGCTCCGCCGAGGGCAACGAGCTGCGGCTCGCCGACACCGACCCGGTGCACGCGACCATCACCCACGACGAGCGCGACGAGTATGTGCTCACGCTGCACGGCGACGGCGAGACCAGCGCCAGCGCCGGCACGGACGGCACGCACCAGGGCAAGGACTCGCAGACGTTGCGCACCGGCGCACAGTTCAGCGCCGGCCCCTGGACGTTCGTGTTCGCCCGCGAGGAGTTCGCCGACCACGGCCGCCCGTTCGGCGGACGCAAGGGCGGCGAGTACGACGACCAGGAGTTGCAGCCGCCACGGCCCGACTACAGCGACGACGCGAACGCCTCGGCAGCGGACGACCGCACCACCTGAGTCGGACTCCGGGGTCTTCTTCCTGCCTACGACTCGTGGGAGGGGAAGACCGCCGGACGTCGCTCGGCGAACGCGGCGAGCCCCTCGCGGGCATCCGCACTCGTGAACGCCGCCTGGCCGAGAACGGCCTCCCGGCGGAACGCCTCGTCCTCGGGGAGGTCGGCGAGCGCGCGGACGGCGCTCTTGATGGTCGCCACCGCGGTCCAGCTGCGCGAGAGCAGGTCCTCAGCCACGGCGAGCGCGGAGGACTGCAGGTCACCTGCGGGAACGACCCGGTTGAGGATGCCGTAGCGCAGCGCCGTCGCGGCGTCGATCTTCGTGCCTCGGAGCATCAGATCCATGGCCCAGGCATAGGGGATCTGCCGGATCAGCCGCACGAGCGTTCCCCCCGCGGGGACCACCCCCACGCCGGTCTCGGGCAGCGCGAACTCCGCGTCCGCTGACGCGAGACGGATGTCGGTCGAGAGCAGGATCTCGAAGCCGCCCCCGAGGCACAGTCCGTTCACAGCGGCGACGACGGGCTTGTCGAGGGTCGTGTGCTTCTGATGTGCGGCATCCCACTCGCTGATGTCGAAGCGCCCCTCGGTGAGGGCGGGGATCGACTCTCCCAGGTCGGCGCCCACGCAGAACGCCCGCTCCCCTGCACCGGTGAGGATCGCCGCACCGATGCGGTCGTCGTCGCGCACCTCGGCGAACGCCTCGCCCAACTGCTCGTACATCGCGAGGGTGAGGGCGTTGAGCTTCTCGGGGCGGTCGATCGTGATGACCGCGAGCGCGCCGTCACGGTCGAGACGGATGCGGCCCATCAGATCGTCCCGGCGGCGCGGAGATCCTCGATCTCCTCGGGCGTGTAGCCCAGGAGGTCGCGGAAGATCGCGGCGGTGTGTTCGCCGGTGTCCGGGGCGATGCCCCGGGCGCGTGGTGGGGTGCGGTCGAGCTTGACCGGGGAACCGAAGGTGCGCAGCGACCCGTATCCCGCGTACTCGGCATCCACCACCATGTCCCTGGCGGCGATCTGCGGGTCTGCCACCACCTCGGCGATGTCCTTGACCCCGCTCAACGGCACGAGATCGCCGGCGAGCGCTTCGAGTTCCGCCTTGGTGCGTCCGGCGAACCAGCGCTCGACCATGGGCTTGACCCGTTCCGCGTAGACGGCCTCGTCGAACCGGACGCCCATCGTGTGCAGGTCGGGGTTGTCGTCGAACTCGCCGGGTGCTCCGAAGATCTCGCAGGAGATCTTCCAGAACTTGTCGGTGTATCCCCCGAAGAAGACGAACCCGTCCTGGCACGCGAACAGCTCGTATGGGCGCACGAACGGATGCTGGTTGCCCAGTGGCTCCGGCACGATCCCCTCTGTCGTGTAGGAGACGACGGCGTTCTCGGTGAGCGTCAGCACGGAGTCCTGCTGCGACACATCGACGAGCTGGCCTTCGCCGGTGCGCTCGGCATGCCGCACCGCCGCGAGCACCCCGATCACGCCGTACAGGCTCGCGGCGAGGTCGCCGATGATCGTGCCGACGCGGGTGGGTGGTCCGCCCGCCGGGCCGTTCATCGACCAGAGTCCCCCGGTGGCCTGCGCGCTGTTGTCGTAGGCGGGGCGGCCACGATAAGGGCCTGACTGCCCGTAGCCGCTGAGCGCCGCGTAGACGAGACGCGGATTGACCTCGCGCAGCCGCTCATGCCCCAGCCCGAGGCGGTCCATGGTGCCAGGACGGAAGTTCTCGACCAGCACATCGGCCTGCGCGACCAGTCGCTCCAGCGCGATCTTGCCTTCGGGGTGACGCAGGTTCAGCGTGACGCCGAGCTTGTTGCGGTTGTATTGCGCGAAGAAGCCGCTGAACGCGTCGGCACCGTCGCGCTCCAGCATCGGCGGGAAGGTGCGCGTGTAGTCGGGGTCGTCCGGGTGCTCGACCTTGATCACCGTGGCGCCCAGGTCGGCGAGGATCATCGAGCAGTACGGACCGGCGACCACGCGCGTCACGTCGATCACGACCACACCGGCGAGAGAACCCGGGCCGGCATCCAGCCCTCCGAGAGATTCCAGTCGTGCGCGGAGCTCGTCGTCGATCATCGTGTGGTCCCTTCTGCGACGCACGCTCCGGCCTCGACGGTGGAGCGGCGGGTACGGCCGTCCGCCCAGCTTCTCAGCGCGGCTACCGGAGGGATATGTGACAACCACACACAGCGCACCGCGACTTCCGGGTCGATGCGACCATATCGCGGCTCTGACGACGTCGGAACCGGCGCGCGCTCAGCGGCCGGGCACCAGTCCGATCCGCAGAGGTGCTCCCGGCGCCGCCGCCGCGAGCAGCGCCTCGTCGATCTCAGCGAGCGCGCGCACCGCTCCCACCGCATCGCCGAACGGGTAGGCGCGACCGCGGCCGGCCAGGAAGCCGACGGCGGCGGCCAACTCGGCGCCGGTGTAGTTGTGGACCCCGGCGATCGTGACCAGGCGTCGCACGATGCTCTCGGCGTCGAGAGGCACCGGATCGGTCGGGAAGACGCTGCCGACCAGGACCACGGTGCCGCCGACCGCGACGCCGGCGAGCGCCTCGGCGACGGCATGACCCGACGCCTCGATCACGACATCCGGCTCGCGATCGAGAGCGGTCGCCCCGAACCGGGTCGCCAGCGCGCGGCGCTCGGGATTCGGATCGAGCACCTCGACGAGCGCGCCCTGATCCGAAGCGATCGCCGCCGCCGAGAGACCGACCAACCCGGCGCCGTGGATCCGCACCGTCGCCCCCTCGAGCTCCCTGCCCTGCGCTGCCCTGGCCACCGCGGCCCAGGCGGTCGCCGTCGCGCACCCGGCGGGGGCGAGCACCGCGGCCGGCAATGCTTCAGGGACGCGCACGATCGCGGTTCCCGCGCGCAGCTGCATGTGACTGCCGAACGCCCCTGTCAGGTCGCCGTGCACGCCGATGCGGTCGTGGCCGTACTTGCCGAGTTCCCGGCACTTCTGCGGCACCCCGCGCAGGCACCGGTCGCAGCGGTTGCAGGAGATGGTCACCGACCACACCACGCGATCGCCGATGCGCAGCGGGGTGCCGTCGACCGCGAGGGCTCCCTCATCGCCGATCGCGATCACCCGCCCGACGCTCTCATGGCCGAGCACCAGCGGCGTCGGTGCGGAGCGACGGCCCTGCACGGTGTGCACATCCGACCCGCAGATCGTCGACATCTCCACCGCGACCAGCACGTCGGCATCGCCGAGCGCGACACCGGGCACCGCGATCATCTCGTGCCGGTGTCCCTCGCCGATCCACACCATCGCGGTGGCTGCGGGCCGCAGAGCCACGTCCCTGCGGTGTCCGGGTGGCCTGATCAGCAACGTGCCCATGGGATGCTCCCGCTCACGAGGTCGCGACGAGGGGCAGCAGACCACGCTCGGCAAGCGCTCCGCGGAGCCCGGTGACATCGCGGAGCACGGCATCCGCGCCGGCCGCGTCCAGTGCCACGCGGTCGTGTGCCCCCGTGAGCACCCCCGCGACGAACCCTGCACCGGCCCGGCGTCCTGATTCGACATCGCTCACGGTGTCTCCCGCCACGGCCACCGCCGCGACCGAGGAGGTCCGCGTGCGCAGCAGCGCGGCGAGGACCAGGTCGGGAGCAGGACGCCCGCGGCCCGCATCCACCGGTGAGAGGGCGAGATCGACCAGGCCGTTCCAGCCGAGACCGTCCAGCAACGCGTCACGCGTGACCGGGGCGAAACCGGTCGTCAGCACCACGCGCAGCCCCGCATCCTTGAGGGACTGGATCGCATCCGCAGCGCCGGGGATCTCGGTGACCCCCTGCTCCTCCACGATCTCGGCGTATGCACCTTCGAAGGCGGTGGTGGCGCGGGCGGCCGCGGCGACGTCGCCGCCGGCGAGGTGAGTGAAGACGTCGATCTTCGACTGGCCCATCGTCGCGCGCACATGGTCGAGGGCCTCGGCCCAGGGCATCCGTTCGGCGACGCCGGTGCGCTCGGCGGCGCGCTGGAACGCCTGCTCCACGACGCCGTCGTCGAGCACTGTGGTTCCGGCCATGTCGAGGACGACGAGTTCGAGAGGGGTGGTCATGATGTTCCTTCCATTGCAGGTGCCCACCCGAAGGCGGCGGTGAGATTCTCTTCAGCGAGCCCCAGCCCCGTGGTCATGCCGATACCGGTCGTCGCCGCGAGCACGAGTGCTCCCTCGTCGCCGCGTTCGATCAGGAACTCGGTCGGTCCCTTGGCATAGACGCCCTGCCAGCGCTCCAGCACGCGCGGCGTCGGCATGTCGAACAGTGCTTCGGCTTCGGCGAGGAATGCCGAGAACGCGGCCTCTGGCTGGAACGGCGCGGGCTGCACGGCCGAGGCGTGCGAGTCGCCGATGATCAGCGTGCCGTCGGGCAGCTGCGTGTACATCTGGTTCAGATCGAGCGCGGCGAGGTCGGGGCGCTCGGCGTGCAGCCGCTCACGGAGCCGATCCGCGTGCGGGGTGCCGGCGAACCTGCCGTACCGCACGAGCGACCAGCCGGTCAGGAGCGGGGCCGAGAGCGGATGCGGCACCGACACCGCCGCGCGCATCATGTCGAGGGCGCAGCGCTCGATCGCGTTCCGCTCGGCGATCTCGGGCAGCAGCTGATCGAGGTCGTGGTTCACGGCGACCACCACGTGCGCGGCCGTGATCGCCCCGCGAGTCGTGTCGACGCGTCCGCCGCCGAGCCCGGTGACCGCGGTGCGGAACCGGAAGTCCACGCCGAGGGTCGCGAGATGGCGGACGATGGCGTCCGCGGCCGCACGCGGGTCGGTCTGCAGGTCGGTCGCGATGTGCGCGCCGCCGATGATGGCCTCGCGACGCAGCGGTGCAAGGCGCAGCAGCTCCTTCGCATCCAGCATCCGGATGCCGTCGTCATCGTTCGCGGCAGCGGCGAGCACAGCGATCTCCTCCTCGTGGCGCGCCGCCACGAGCGTGCCCGACTCTCGCAGCCAGAATCCGGCGTCGCGGGACAGGCGCAGCCAGAGCTCACGCGAGGCATCCGCGTAGCGACGGGCCTCACCGCTCTGCGCTCCGATGCAGAGGTGTCCGAAGTTGCGGATCGTCGCACCGACGGGCGACCCCGTGCGGTCGATCACGATCACGCGCAGACCGCGACGCACCGCGGCATAGGCAGCGCCGAGTCCGACGATGCCGGAGCCCACGACCACGACGTCCGCACGGTTGTGGCCGGGAGTCATCGCCCCACCAGTCATCGGAACACCTTCCGCATCCACATCGCGAGCCCTTCGACGACCAGCACCGTGACCAGGATCATCAGCACGATCGCCGTCACGGTCTCGTAGCGCGACCCCTGGCTGGCGTTGAGCAGGTAGTAGCCCACGCCGCCGCCTCCGACGATGCCGAGGATGGTCGCGGCGCGGATGTTCGTGTCGAGCATGTAGAAGCTGTGCCCGATCAGAGCCTGCATCCCCTGCGGCACCGTGGCTGCGGTGTACGTCTGCATCCGTGTCGCGCCGACCGCACGCAGCGCGCGCTCGGGTCCGCGATCGACCTCTTCGAACGAGTCGGCGATCAGCTTGCCGAGCAGGCCGATGCCGCCGATCGCGAGCGCGATCACTCCGGCCTGCGGGCCGAGGCCGGTGATCACCACGAGCACGATCGCCAGGATCAGCTCGGGGATGCCCCGGATGCCCACGAGCAGGAACCGCGCGGTGCCGCGCACTCCCGCACCCGGGGCGACGTTGCGGGCCGCGAGCGACCCCAGCACGATGGAGGGCAGCAGCGTCAGAACGGTCGCGGCGAGGGCGATGGCGACCGTGTCGCGCATCGCATCGATCATGGCGGCGGCGTCGTAGCTGCCGAACGACGGCGGCCAGAACTTCGCCGCCACTTCCGGCAGCTTGGCCCAGAAGGTGACGAAGTCGAGCCAGTTGATGTCGCTGACGAGCACGCTGCCGAGCACGACGAGCACCGCGACCGCGCCGGCCGCCGTGTTGCGCACGCGCTCCGGCGTCCAGGGGCGGCGCACCGCCGTCTGCGGGCTCGCGGCCCACGCAGCACGACGGGTGGACGCCGCAGCCGTGGTCGCGCCGAGGCGGGGGTGGATGAGGCGGTCGATCCAGGAGCGGGTCTGGCGCTCCTGGCCGAGCATCGCCCCACGGACCAGGCTGGAGATGAGCTCCATCGCGACGCAGAGCAGGAAGATGACCAGCGCGATGCCGAGGCCCTTGCCGTAGTTGAGCGATTTGAAGGCGTACGACATCTCGAGCCCCAGCCCGGCGACGCCGACGTAGCCGAGCACGACGCTGCCGCGAAGATTGATGTCGTTGCGGTGCAGCACCGTGGCGACCCAGCTGGGCAGCACCTGCGGCAGGATGCCGGCACTGAACTCCTGCAGCTTCGACCCACCCGCGGCGCGGATCGCCAGCCGCGGCCCCTCGTCGATCTGCTCGATCGCATCCGCGAACATCTTCGAGATCATGCCGATCGAGTGGATGCCGATCGCGAGGATTCCGGGCAGTGTGCCCAGCGAGAACATCAGCACGAACGCCATCGCAAGCACCACATCGGGCAGCGCGCGCGTGAGCACGCCGACGAAGCGCGCCGCGGCACGCCATCCGTTGCCGGGTGTCGTGTTGGAGGCGGCGAGGTAGGCGATCGGCACCGAGAGGACGGCGGCCAGCAGGGTGCCGACCAGCACGAGGCCGACGGTCAGTGCGATCAACCAGAGGAGATCGCCGGGCTCAGGGAACGAGAGTCCGCCGACGCGCGCCATGAAGTCCTCGGCGTTGCCCCAGCTCTGCACCATCGCCGGGATCGAGATGCCGACCTCGTTCACCGCGAGGATGCCGAGCACGACCAGGGCGAGCAGCGTCAGCGAGGCCGCGACGCGCTCCGGGGAGATCGGGTTCTTGGGCGCGCGCTCCGCGACGGTGGACGCCGGGCCACCCCCGCGGGGCCCCGAGCCTCCACCCTGGGCCGCCGAGCCACCACCTTGGGCCGCTGAGCCACCGCCCTGGGCCGCCGAGCCACCACCCTGGGCCGCTGAGCCTGTCGAAGCGCCGCCGAGCAGGGTCATGAGACGGGCGCCTTCACGGGCGCATCCGCCGGTACCGACGCTGCATCGATCACGGCATCCGTCAGTTCCACCTGCACGGCCCTGAGCTCGGCGGTGGTGGTGGCGACGCGGCCGTAGATCTCCATGACCTCGGACTTGGTGAGGTCGGTCGTGGGGGTGTCGAGCACGATCTCGCCGTGGCGGAGGCCGACGATGCGGTCAGCCCAGTTGATGGCCAGATCCACCTGATGCAGGCTGCAGACGACGGTGAGCCCCTCGTCGGCGGCGATCTCGCGGATCAGCGCCATGACCTGGTCGCTGGATTCCGGGTCGAGGGAGGCGACCGGCTCGTCGGCGAGCAGGATGTCGGGCTTCTGCATCAGGGCGCGGGCGATCGCCACGCGCTGCTGCTGTCCGCCGGAGAGCGTGTCGCTGCGCTGGTACGCGCGGTCGAGGAGTCCGACCCGGTCGAGGTGCTCGAGTGCCTGGATCTTCGCGGCCTTCGAGTAGCCCCACAGTCCGAGGCGCGGTCCGCGCACCCGCGAGAGCGATCCGGTGAGCACGTTCTCGAGAACCGTGAGCGAGGGCACCAGCTCGAACTGCTGGAAGATGAAGCCCACCCGGCTGCGCAGTGCGCGCAGCGCCGTGCCACGCAAGCTCGGCACCTGAGCCCCCAGCACCTCGACATCGCCGGAAGTGGGAATCTCGAGGCCGTCGAGGTGCCGCAGCAGCGTCGACTTGCCGGACCCGGAGAGTCCGAGCAGCACGACGATCTCGCCGCGCGAGACCTGGAGCGAGGCATCCTTCAGTGCGGTGGTCGACCCGAAGGTCTTCGTCACACCGGTCAGGCGGATCAGCGCGTCGCGGGCGGGGCTGGTCGGGGCGGGGGCGATCGGGGCGGGGGCGGTCATGGCGCGGGGCTCCTGCGGGTCGAAGGTCGTGGATGTGGGATTCGCCCTTCGTCTCGCCGCGGCCCGCTCAGGATGCGGAGGTTCTCGGTTCCTGAGCGGGTGCAGCGAGACGAAGGGCGGCGGTATGCGGTGTCAGGCGGTCAGGCCTTGCACTGCTCCGCTTCGGTTTCCTTGCAGATGTCGCGGATCAGGTCGTAATACGCGTCGTCGACCGGCTTCGTGGCGTAGAAGACGCTGCGGAAGGAATCCGTGTCGGCGCCCTCGATGCCCGCGGCGATGATGTCGTCGATCGTGATCTCGGACAGGCCGTCGATGAGCTTCTTCGAGATGTCATCCGGGAGGGTGGACGAGTACACCAGCGGGGCGCCGGGGACCATCGTCTCGTCGATGACCTTCACCTTGTCGGACTTCTCGACCTCGGAGTCCTCTGCGAAGCCGACCTCGCACTCGACGCCTTCACCGGTCTTCTGCACGCTCACGTCGTGCTTGCCCGCGAAGACGGGGGTGATGTCGGTCTGGGGGTCGATGCCCGCCTCGAGCAGGTTGTACGACGGGAACAGGTAGCCCGAGGTCGACGACGGGTCGACGAAGCAGACCTTCTTGCCCTTGAAGTCGGCGATGCTCGAGATGTCGCTGTCCGTGGGGACGATCGCCTGCGAGAAGTAGCCCGGCTCCTGGCCTTCCTCGGTGACGATCGAGGAGATCGGGGTGAGCTTCGCGCCGTTGTTGGTCGCGGTCACGTAGGTGAAGCCGGAGAAGGAGGCGACGTCGACCTTGCCGGCGACGGCGGCCTCGATCAGTGCGGCGTAGTCGGTGGACTCGTGGTACTCGACGGTCTTGCCGGTGATCTCGGCGATGTAGTCCATGAGCGGCTGGTAGTTGGTCTCGGTGTCGACCGAGTCCGGCACGACACCGAAGACGAGGGTGTTCTCGTCGACGGCGAACCCGCTGCCGGCGGACGTCTCGTCAGCGCCGGGGGCGCCGGTCGCCTCGGCCGAACCGGAGCATGCAGCGAGACCGAACGCGAGTGCCGCGACACCGACGAGGGCGGGGAGAGCACGAAGCTTCATGAGGACCTTTCAAGGGTGGGAGGGGTGATCCACGGAAGACTCTCTCAGCCGGAGAGCCGAGAAATATACCTAACTCGGAAGAGTTCAACCCTCGTTCACCGAGCATTTCCCTGGATGAACTCTGCGCGAATGCCCCCGGCCGAGCGGAAGTGATCAAGTAATGTACCTATGTGACCGAAGCTGTGTACACCCAGATCGCCGAGGAGCTGCGCGCGCAGATCGCCGCCGGCGCGCTGCGCCCCGGAGACGACGTACCGACCGAAGCGGAGCTCGCCGCGCAGTGGCACACGTCACGCGGGCCGATCCGCAACGCCCTGGCCGCCCTGCGGAGTGAGGGACTCATCGAGACCAGCAGAGGCAGGCCCGCTCGCGTGGTCGCGCGAAAGGCGAATCAGGCCGTGGACGTGTCGGTGCCGTTCACGAGGTGGGCGCGGGATCTGGGCGTCACGCCCGGTGCGCAGACGCAGGAGTTGAGCCTGCGAAGGGCGGGCACGCACGCTGCGGCTTTGGGCGTGGATGCGGATGACACGATCGTGAGCGTGGTGCGGCTGCGGTTGCTCGACGGGCGCCCGACGATGCTGGAGCGACTGTTCTACACCGAGGCGGCGGGACGACGGCTGTTCGAGGTCGATCTCGATGAGGTGTCGATCACCGAGCACCTCGCCGCACAGGGGCATCCGATCGTGAGCCTGCAGCACGTGATCGACGCCGTGGCGGCGGATGACCAGGATGCCGCGCTGCTGCGGGTCCCACAGGGCACGCCGATCCTGCGACTCAGCCGCACGTCCCGCGATGCGGAGGGACGGGTCTTCGAGGCGTCGGAGGACCGGTATCTCAGCGAGGTCGTGCGTTTCACGGTCGCCGCGTCGGGCATCTCGACCGATGGCCACTACATGCGCGCGGTGGGCGGGTAGGCGGCTATGCTCCCCGGATGACGACGACGCGCAAGGACACCCGCAGCCGCGGTCGTGCTGTGGCACTGCTGATGGGTGCGCTCATCCTCGTCGCCGGCCTCTCGGCATTCTTCGTCTGGTTTCGCGCCATCAGCATCCCCCACTGCGGCCAACGATGCGACTTCACGACGCTGTACTGGACACCTCTCGCGTTCGCGATGTTCGCCGTCATCATCATCGCCACCACGATGGCCCTTTCGTGGGTGTTTTCCTCTCGTCGCCGCGTGTGGTGGATCCCACTCGGGGCGATCGTCGTGACTCTCGTGGGCGCGCAGATCGCCCAGATCGTGAGCGATCGCGCACTGCTGTTCTGATGCAGGGATCGAGACTGTTGTGGGGGGGGCGGCGTCCTCGCCGGAGACGTTCTGCGCTGCCGGCGTTTCGGCGTCGCATGCTCGACGTAGAGTCGAAGGGATTCGATACGCATTCGGAGGGACTCTGATGGGGATGCGCGCGGCCTACACACTCGTGGATGAACTGACGCTCGACCGGCTGGTGTCGTTGGCGCCCGAGGTGCTCGTGTCGACACTGGAGGATCTCGAATCGGGCGGCTCGCCGACGGTCTATCTCGACAAGATGTGGGACGGCTTGCACTTCCTGCTCACCGGCGTCTCGGCTGCTTCCCCGCGCGACGACGATCCGCTGAGCGAGTCGGTCGTGGGCGTGCACGTCTTCGGCGGCGAGGACTTCGTCGGCTGCACCGAGAACGACGAGCTGCAGACGATCATCGAGGCGCTGGATTCGCTGGACCGCGACGAGGTGATCGTTGCCGCCGACTTCACGGCATTCGCGAAAGCCGGTATCTACCCGAATATCTGGGACGACGATCCTGACACTCTCCGCCGCGAGCTCACGGCAGCGTGGGATGCCCTGGCTGGCGTGCACCGCAGAGCCGCCGACGAAGGTCATCATCTCGTGATCAGCATCTTCTGACGCGGCGCGGGCGGCAGCGTGCACCGCGGACCTCCACACACGACTGGCCTGCGAGAGCCACCACGCTCTCCGTCGCTGCAGTCGCACCTCGGCACTCGCCGTCTCTTCGTCTCTTCGCTGCAATCGCACGCCGGCACTCGCCGCCTCTTCCCCTCTTCGCTGCAATCGCACGCCGGCACTCACCGTCTCACCGCCTCTTCGCTGCAGTCCCACGCCGCCACTCACGCTCTCACCGGCTCTTCGCTGCGGTGAACGCGGCGGTGAGTGTGGGTCGTGGTGTGCGCCATCGTCGGTGTGGGTCCCACCAGGCGGGTCCGCGGACGGTGGGGAGACCGTTGTCCATGCGGATCTCCCACCCGGAAGTCTCCAAAGTGCGGTGGTGGTGCCAACACAACGCAACACCGTTGTCGGTGTGTGTCGGCCCGCCGCGGGAGTGCTCTTGCACGTGGTGGATCTCGCACCACGAGGCCGGGACGTGACACCCGGGGATCAGGCACTCGGTGTCGCGGAGGGCGATCGCTCGCCGTTGGTGGGTGGTGAAGATGCGGTCGGTGTTACCGATGCCGACGATGCGGCCGTCGGGGTCGAACAACACCCGTTGGATCGTGCCGCCGCAGGCGGTGTGTCGGGCTGCAGCGATCGTGGTCGGGGTATCGATCCCGTCCACCGACGCCCACCCGTGCCCGGTCGCATAGTCTTCCGCGGTCACGGACACGATCAGTGTCGGTGCCGCCCCACCGAGTTTCGGCATCTCGTCATGGCGGGCGGCGATCCCCAGCACCGCCGCCAACGCATCGTGCTGCTTCTGCGCCCGGGTGCGCGGGTCGACCTGCCCGCCCGGATCCCCGGACGGCAACACGTCACCATCCCGATCCGCACGATCCTGCGCATCCCGCGCATCCTCGTCGTCGGAGGGGACGAACTGCACCCCCGGCAGGGGTGGGCCGTCGACTTTCGGGTTCAGATACGCGTCCCAGATCCGCTGCAACTGTCCCGCGGTCTCCGGCAACAGGTCCCCGTGGATGGGGATGAGTCCGTTCTTCGCCCGGCCCAGGATCACCCCGCGACCCCGCATCGCCGCTTCTTCGGCGGGCTCGGCACCATCCGGATCGAGATACGCCGCGATCACTCGGGCGAACACCCGCAGATCTTCCGGAGTCGCCACCGGTGCCGCATCAACGAAGCTGTGGACCCCGGGTTCGTCGTCATCGATCGAGACGCCGCGAGCCAGACGTGCGAGTTCCGCATCGGCCCGCATCCGCACTTCGTCAGCGATTCGACGCCGCCCTTTCTCGAGCGGCCCGATCGCCGCGAGCAGCCCCGCTATTCCGATCGTCCCGTCGAGAAGTGCCTCCCTCAACGCCGGCCAACGCGCAGGCTGCATGCCTCCCGAGGAGATGTTGATCTCACGGTGGACGGCCCTTGCGGCGTGAACGACACGGCTCGCGCCCGTTGCGTCGACCCTCAGCACGCGTTGCAGGAGCTCATGCATCGTGCGGCATCCGAACGTGCCACAGAACGCCGGATCCCCCGACCCCGACGGCCGAGCGGCCACCGAGGCCACGGTCTCGACGACGATGGCTTCCGCCTTCCGGTGCGCCTCTCCTACGAGCCGCAGCAGTCGCATCTTGGCATCATCAGACAGTGCTACGAAGGACCCCTCACCGAGCACCTGTTCCAGGTCGCTGACGACCCGCTCCAGGATCTCCTCGGCGCTGTTCATACCCCTCATTCAATTCGAGGCCACCGACATTCACTGCCCTTTTACTCCTGTTCAGAGCAGTATTCCAGCATGCTCTCTTCATCGACTGCCACTCCACGAGAGTCCAGGAAAACGACTTCTCCGCAGGCACCGGAACTTACGGGCAAATGGGAGCCGGCCCTCGTCAGATGCGCGCACAGTCATCTGCATGCACCTGCACACAGCACCCGTCACCTGCCCTACACCGCCAGCAGCACGATCCCCCCGACCACGACGAGCGACGCCGCGATTCGCCACCCCGGCCGAGACTCCCGCAGCACGAACACCCCGAACAGGCTCACGAGCACGACACTCACCTCGCGCAGGGGAGCGACGAGCGCGACCGGCGCGATCTGGATCGCCGTCAGAACGAGGATGTACGACAGCGGCGAGAGTATCCCGAATGCGACGATGCGACGCCATTGCGCGCGCCCCAGCGCCCAGACCGCGCGCCAGCGACGACGCACTGCGATCGAGTAGAACGGCACCTGCAACAGCGTGGTACCGACCATGAACGCGACCGGAGACAGGTTCCACGTGCGGATGACATGCGCGTCCCAGATCGTGTAGATCGCGATCATCACGCCGGTCAGCAGGCCGAAGACGAGCCCGAGGTCGACGCCCCGTCGCGCGCCTGCCACCCCTCGACCACGGTCGACCAGCCCGATCGCGACCACTCCCGCGATCACGGCCGCGACGCCGACGAGCGCGACAGCCGATGGCCGCTCCCCGAGCACGACCATCGCGATGATGACCGAGAGGAACGGGCCGGTACCACGCGCAGTGGCGTAGACGGTGGAGAGGTTCCCCTCCTGATATCCGCGCTGCAGCACCGCCATGTAGCCGACGTGCAACAGGGCCGAGACGCCCACGCCGAGCGCGAAGGACCCGAGGTCTTCTGCGCCGAGCCCTCCCGTGAACGGGACGGCTCCCGCCCACACCACGGTGCTGCCGACGGCACCCCACCAGAGGAACGGAGCCCCCGCGCGACTGATGCCGTGGGCGACGATGTTCCATGCCGCGTGCGAGACCGCGGCGCCGATGACCAGGATGAAGGCGAGAGACGACATGACGAGACCCTTCCGTTCGGCGCGGGCGCGACGAACAGGGTCCTCCGGGCTTTTGTCCTGTCAGATGACGGTTCCCCTGCGGAGAGGAGCCGTGGCGCCGCTCGGACCAGTCGGGCGCGAACCCCGGAACCCTAGGCGCTATCGCGATCACCCTAACGCGGCCGGATGAACGCCCGGCAAACGACACAGCGCCCGGCCACAGATGCGAACCCGAAGCACTCCGGTCGAGGACCACCTCGCCACCGCGACTACGCTCGAAGAACGCCCGTCTTCAGGAAGGCACAACATGCCCGTCACCCCGGTCGCCCTCTCGCACGCCGAGGACCTCGCCGACTTCATCGCCGCCTCGCCGTCGAGCTACCACGCCGCGGCAGAGCTCGCTCGCCGCCTCGAAGCGGTCGGCTTCACCCGCCTGAACGAGGAGGACGTCTGGCCGTCGCAGGCCGGCGGACGCTACGTCGTCGTCCGCGATGGCGCGGCGATCGCCTGGGTCGTCCCGACCGACGCTGCCGCGACCACACCCGTGCAGATCTTCGGCGCACACACCGACTCGCCCGGCTTCAAGCTCAAGCCGCAGCCCACGACCGGAACCCGCGGCTGGCTGCAGGCCGCCGTCGAGGTGTACGGCGGACCGCTGCTGAACTCGTGGCTCGACCGCGAACTGCGCCTTGCCGGCCGACTGGCGCTCGCCGACGGCCGGGTCGTGCTCGCCGCCACCGGAGCGCTCCTGCGCCTGCCGCAGCTCGCGATCCACCTCGACCGCAGCGCGAACTCCGGGCTCGCTCTCGACAAGCAGGTCGAGACGCAGCCGGTGTGGGGACTCGGCGACCCGACCCAGGCCGACATCCTCGCCGAGCTCGCTCGGTCGGCGGATGTCGCGGCATCCGACATCCGCGGCTACGACGTTCTGATCGCCGACACAGCACGCGGCGCCGTGTTCGGCAAGGACGACGCGTTCTTCGCCGCCGGGCGACTCGACGACCTCGCCTCGGTGCACGCCGGCCTCGTCGCCCTCGAAACGTACGACCCGGCAGCCTGGGCGCCGATCGCCGTGCTCGCCGCCTTCGACCACGAGGAGCTCGGGTCGGCATCCCGCTCCGGTGCGGCCGGCCCGTTCCTGGAGGACGTGCTCGAGCGCGTCTACGCCGAGCTCGGCGCTGACTCCTCCGCACGACGCCAGGCCTACGCCTCGTCGTGGTGCCTGTCCAGCGATGTCGGACACTCGGTGCACCCGAACTATGTCGCCAAGCACGACCCTGTGGTGCAGCCGGTGCTCGGGTCCGGACCGATCCTCAAGCTCAACGCCAACCAGCGCTATGCGACGGATGCCGTCGGCACCGCATCCTGGCGCGCCTGGTGCGAGCGCGCGGGCGTGCACACACAGGAGTTCGTGTCGAACAACGCGGTGCCGTGCGGATCGACGATCGGGCCGATCACGGCAACGCGCCTCGGGATCCGCACGGTCGACGTGGGCATCCCGATCCTCTCGATGCACTCCGCCAGGGAGCTCGCAGGGGTCTCCGACCTGCACGACCTGACCCGCACGGCACAGGCCTTCTTCGCGGGCTGACCCTCCGCGCACGAAGAGCGAACAGCAAACGGACACCCGGACACCCGGACCCCCGGGCACCCGGGGACCCGGACACCGGACACCCGGCGATCACCGACCGGTCGGCGATTTCTGACGCATCACGCGCCGCAGATGCCCTCGGCAGTGCCAGGATGTTGCCATGACGGACATCAAGCCGGCCCTCATCGAGCGTGCGGGCATCGAGATCATCCCCGAATCCGACCGCACCGCCAAGCCCCGCGACCTCTTCTGGCCGTGGTTCGCGGCGAATGTGTCGGTGTTCGGCATGTCGTACGGATCGTTCGTGCTGGGCTTCGGCATCTCGTTCTGGCAGGCGACCATCGTGTCCGTCATCGGCATCGTGGTCTCCTTCCTGCTCTGCGGGCTGATCGCCATCGCCGGCAAGCGCGGTTCCGCACCGACCATGGTGCTCTCGCGCGCCGCGTTCGGGGTGCACGGACAGAAGGTGCCCGGCATCGTCTCCTGGCTGACATCGATCGGGTGGGAGACCTTCCTCGCGATCCTCGCCGTGCTCGCCACCGCGACCGTCATCACCCAACTCGGCGGCGACGGAGACAGCATCGCCCTGAAGATCACCGCCACCGTGATCGTCGCCGCACTCATCGTCGCGGCATCCGTGCTCGGCTACCACACGATCATGAAGCTGCAGTCGGTGCTCACCTGGGTCACCGGCGTCGTCACCGTGCTGTACATCGTGCTCGCCGCCCCCAGCATCGACATCGCCGCCGTGATGGCGCGGCCGGACGGCGGCATCGGCCAGGTCATCGGCGCCCTGGTCATGGTCATGACCGGTTTCGGGCTCGGCTGGATCAACATCGCCGCCGACTGGTCCCGCTACCAGAAGCGCACCGCATCCGACGGGGCGATCGTGGCGTGGAACACGATCGGCGGCTCGATCGCCCCGATCATCCTGGTCGTGTTCGGTCTGCTGCTCGCCGGGTCCAACGAAGACCTCTTCAACGCGGTTCAGGCCGACCCCGTCGGCGCGCTCGCGACGATCCTGCCCGTGTGGGTACTGGTGCCGTTCCTGTTGACCGCCGTCCTCGCGCTGGTCTCCGGTGCGGTACTGGGCATCTACTCGTCGGGCCTCACGCTGCTCAGCCTCGGCATCCGCATCCCGCGCCCCTCTGCTGCCGCGATCGACGGCGTGATCCTCACGATCGGCACGATCTTCGTCGTCTTCTTCGCGACGGACTTCCTCGGGCCCTTCCAGAGCTTCCTGATCACCCTCGGCGTCCCGCTCGCCTCGTGGGCCGGCATCCTGATCGCCGACATCCTGCGCCGTAAGAGGGACTACGACGACGAGGCCCTGTTCGACGAGAACGGTCGCTACGGCGCCTGGGACTGGACATCGATCGGCACCATGATCGTCACCAGCGTGATCGGCTGGGGCCTCGTCGTGAACAACTTCGCGGAGGACGCCGCCTGGAACAACTGGCAGGGGTATCTGCTGTTCCTGATCGGCGGGAAGGACGGCGAGTGGGCCTACGCGAACCTCGGCGTGTTCTTCGCACTCGTGCTGTCGTTCCTCGTGACCTACTTCGCGCGGGCGGGGAAGATCCGTCGGCAGGAGCGAGCGTGACGGACCCTTCGACAGGCTCAGGGACCCACGGCGAGCAGGAAGCGGATGCCTGGCTGATCGTGATCGATCCGCAGGCGATCTTCGCGTCGCCCGATTCCGCGTGGGGTTCTCCGTTCTTCGCCGAGGCGATGCCGCGCATCCGTGCGCTGGCCGCATCCTTCGGCGAGCGCGTGCTCGTGACGCGATGGATGCCGACCGCCGACCGCTCGACGTCGTGGGGCGACTACTTCGCCGCCTGGCCGTTCGCCGACCAGCCGTCGAGCGACGCGCTGTTCGCTCTCGTACCCGAGGCCGCTGCGCTGTCCGCGCATCCCACGCTCGACCTGCCGACCTTCGGCAAATGGGGCCCCGAGATCGAGGCAGTCGTCGGTCGCGGTGCGCACGTCGTGCTCACCGGGGTCTCGACAGACTGTTGCGTGATCTCGACGGCCCTGGCGGCAGCGGATGCCGGCGCGCACGTGACCGTCGCCGCCGACGCGTGCGCGGGGTCCACGGCCGAGAACCACGCCGCCGCCGTGCAGGTCATGGGCCTCTACCCGCCGCAGATCACGATCAGCGACTCCGCGACGGTGCTCGCGGCCCGTTGAATCCCGCGGCGGACCGATAGTCCACACCCGACGATTCGCGGAGCCCACGACGTTCTGCGGAGATTTCTCCGCGAGAAGCTCCGCGAATCGTCACTCGGTCCGTGAATCGTCCACCGGTCAGTCCGCCGCCCGCACGGCAGCGGCGATGTCGGCCGGCGTTCCGCGCCAGGGCGCACCGTGACCGGGCAGCACCCACGACGCCGCGACTCCGGCCAGTCGGTCGAGCGAGGCGCGCGCCTCGCTCGGCTCGTCGGTGAACGGCGCGGGCTGTGCTCCCGTGCGACCGGTGAGGACATGCCGCGTGGTCAGTGCGTCGCCCACGAACACCGCGTCGGCGAGGGGCACATGCACGGCGATGCTGCCCGGGGAGTGCCCCGGCATCCCGATCACGACCGGCGCTCCCGGCAGGTCGAGCACATCCCCGTCTGCCACTTCGGTGACCGCGGTCACGTGGTGGGTGCGCAGCGCGTTCTTGCGGATGCCGTAGGCGAAGAAGCCGAGCGTCGGGCCCAGACGCGCGGGGCCCATCGAGGTCTTGGGCTTCTCCCCTGTGCGCACGCGGTGGGCATCGGCGGCGTGGATGAACACCGGCACTCCGGTCTCTCGCCGCAGGCGCTCCGCGAAGCCGATGTGGTCGCCGTCGCCGTGGGTCAGGACGATGCCGCGGATGTCGGACAGCGGCCGCCCGATCTCGGCGAGTTCGCGCTGCAGATCGTGCCAATGTCCGGGAAGGCCGGCGTCGATCAGGGTGATGCCGTCCGGCAGGTCGACGAGGTAGGAGGCGACGATGTCGTTGCCGAGCCGGTGCAGATGCGGTGCGAGCTTCATGGCGGATCCTCTCAGGATGATTGCGATGGCTACGTTACGTAGCTATCATGGCTATTGTCAATAGCCATCGAGGAGTGCACATGCCGACACCCGAACGCACGTCAGCCGAGGCGATCGTCTCAGCCGGACGCGAGATCCTCGAGATCGCGGGCCCGACCGGGCTCACGATGCAGGCCGTGGCAGAGCGCGTCGGAGTGCGCGCCCCCTCGCTCTACAAGCGCGTGCGCGACCGTGATGCGCTGCATGCCGCCGTGGCCACGGCATCCATCGACGCGCTCACCGCCCGGCTCGACGCCGCGGGCGATGACCTGGCTGACCTCGCGAACACCTATCGCTCCTTCGCGCAGGAGCACCCCGAGGGCTTCCGGATCATGTTCACGGCGGCCTCCCCGCACGATGCGCTCGAGCGCTCGGCGGCACCGCTCATCCGCGCCGCATCCGCTCTGGTCGGCGAGGATGACGCGCTCGACGCCGCCCGCTTGTTCACCGCGTGGGCGACGGGCTTCCTGCAGATGGAACTCTCGGGCGCGTTCCGCCTCGGCGGCGACGTCGACCGCGCCTTCGACTACGGCTTGCAGCGCCTGATCGCCGGCCTGACGCGCTGAGACCGCACCCGGGACTCATCCGCTCGGGGTGACAGATCACGGAGTCGAGGACGTTCTGCGGACGGATCGCCGTCGATGGCTCCGGGATCCGTCATGAGTTCCGCGATCCGTCGGCCGCACACGATCACCAGTTCAGCGGCCGACCGGAATACTGGCACACTGATGCGCAAGGGGGTTCCATGACTACGCTGCCGCACGCCGAAGAGTCCGCCCGGCCCAAGAAGATCCGCCGGCCGTGGCACCGCACGAAAGTCGCCATCGCCTGCGTCGTTGGTGTCACCGCGGTCGTCGCCGTCGTCGGCTCGCTCACCCCGTGGCCCTCGGCGATGATCATCCGCGCGGTGTTCACCAAGGGCGGCGACGAGACGGCCGCCGAGATGGACCGCCACGTCCCCGACACGAAGCTCACCGAGACGCTCGATGTCGCGTACGGCGATGACGGTGCCGACACCACGATGGATGTCTTCACCCCGGCATCCGCCGACGGCCCCCTGCCGACGATCGTGTGGATCCACGGCGGTGCCTGGATCTCGGGCGCCAAGGAGAACGTCGACCCGTATCTGCGCATCCTCGCGGCCGAGGGATACACGACCATCGGCGTCAACTACACGATCGGCCCCGAGGGCGTGTACCCGCTCGCGGTGCACCAGCTGAACGATGCGCTCGCCTACATCGACGCGCACGCCGCGGAGCTGGGCGTCGACCCCACGCAGATCGTGCTCGCGGGAGACTCGGCCGGCGCGCAGCTCGCCAGCCAGATGGCGACCCTCATCACGAACCCCACGTACGCCGAGATCATGGACATCACGCCGTCGATCGACGCCGACCAGCTCACCGCGACCGTGCTCAACTGCGGTGTCTACGACCTCTCGGCCCTCGCGCAGCTCGACGGCATCGCCGGATGGGGCTTCAAATCGGCGATGTGGGCCTACTCGGGCACGAAGACCTGGGCGGAGGACTCGACAGGCGCGACCATGTCGACCGTGGACTGGGTGACGAAAGACTTCCCGACGACCTATATCTCAGGCGGCAACGGCGACGGCCTCACCTGGCTGCAGTCGATCCCGATGGCGCAGCGCCTGGAAGAGCTGGGGGTCGATGTGACCACCCAGTTCTGGCCCGCGCCGCACCAACCGGAGCTCCCCCACGAGTACCAGTTCCACCTCGACATGCCCGATGCGCAGACGGCTCTGCAGAAGACGATCGACTTCCTGGGCGCACACACCACGCGCTGACGACATCCGCTCGTCACCGCGCACCCGGGGGTAGGCGAAAACACGGACGTAGGCCGAATCCGGCTGAATCGCCCTACGCCCGATCCATCGCCGACGCTCGGTCGGTCCGCAGGAACCTGACTACTTCATGGTGTCGAGGATGCCGACCAGGTCGTCGAAGGTGGTGAGCGGGTTCAGGATGGCGAAGCGGGTGTTCGGGCGACCGCCGTGCGAACTGGGCACCACGAACGCCCGCTGCGAATCGAGCAGCGCGGCCGACCAGCGGTCGTAGTCCGCACGCTCCCAGCCGTCGCGCTCGAAGACGACGACCGACAGCTGCGGGTCGCGCACCAACCGCAGCTCGGGTCGACGCGAGATCTCGGCGGCGATCTTCTTGGTCAACGCGATCGTGGCGCTCACGGCATCGCGATACGCCGTCACACCGTACGTCGCGACCGAGAACCACATCGGCAGCCCGCGCGGACGTCGGGTGAGCTGGATCGAGTAGTCCGAGGGGCTGAACTCATCGGCGTCGGTCAGCGTGTCGAGGTATTCGGCGTGCTGCGTGTGCGCCCGGCGGCCGCTGTCGGGGTCGCGGTAGATGAGAGCGCAGCAGTCGAACGGAGCGAACAGCCACTTGTGCGGATCGACGATCACGGAATCAGCCCGCTCGACCCCGGCGAAGATGTGCCGGGCCTCGGGCGCGAGCATCGCGGTGAGGCCGTAGGCGCCGTCGATGTGCAGCCAGAAATCGAACTCATCCTTGAGTGCGGCGATGCTCTCGATGTCGTCGACGATGCCGAAGTTCGTCGAGCCGCCGGTCGCCACGACCGCGCAGATCTCATCGCCGTGCTCGCGCAGCGCCTCACGCACGCCGTCGGCGCGCAGCACGCCGTCGTCGCCCGCCGGGACCAGCAGCACATCGGCGTCCATGACCTTCGCCGCCGATTTGTTCGAGGAGTGCGCTTCGACACTGCAGACGATCTTCCACCGCCGCGGCAGCTCCTTGCCCTGGGCGATCAGTCGCGCCTTGGCGGCCTCGCGCGCCGCGACCAGCGCCGAGAGGTTGCCGATCGTGCCGCCCTGCACGAACACCCCGCCTGCGGTCTCCGGCAGCCCGAACTCGCGCGCGAGCCACGAGAGCACCTCGTTCTCGGCGTGCACGGCGCCCGCGCCTTCGAGCCAGCTGCCACCGTAGAGCCCGGATGCCGACACCACCAGGTCGAACGCGATCGCCGCCATGGTCGGCGCGGTCGGGATGAACGACAGGTACAGCGGGTGGCTCGTGGTCAGGCAGGCCGGCGCCAGGATGTGCTCGAACACGCTCAGCGCCCGCGGCGCACCGAGACCCGCATCCGTGATGGTGGGCCCGACCAGTCGGTGCAGCTCTGCTTCGGTCTGCGGCTTGTCGAGCGGCACGTCAGCGGCGAGCATGCGACGACGCGAGTAGTCGAGCACGGCATCGACGATCGCGGTGGATTCGGGCGAGGCCGCGTGCATGCGCACAGCATCCATGGACGTTTCCTTACTGTCGGGACGAGAGGGATGCGCGCTCCGGCGCACCGGGTGAAGGCAGACCGGGTGAAGGCAGACCGGGAGAAGGCAGACCGAGCGAAGACACACCGGGCGAAGGTGCGGGATCGTCGGGGTGATCGAGGGCGACCGACAGCACCCGTCGCGCGAGATCCGCGCGATCGTGCGGCGCCCACTTCACCAGCGAGTGGGCGTTCATCCCGTCGATCATGGCGAGCAGCATCCAGGCGGCGGTATCGGTGCGCGATGCGGCGATCTCGCCCGCGGCGACGGCACGCGAGAGGTGCTCCTCGATCGCGCTCTGCCAGAGATCCATCTCGGTACGCACCCGCGCGGCGAGCGTCTCGTTGCGCACACCGAGCGCCCACGCCTGCACCCAGACGAGCGTGACATCGTCGCGACTCCCGTCGAGCAGGGTCTCGACCATGCGGAACAGGTCGTCGCGCACCGCACGTTCCTGGCCGAACTCCGCCATGACCTCTTCGCGTTCCGCGCCGACGATCTCGCCGAACACCTCGGCGAGGAACGCGTCCATGACGGGCCGATAGTGCGCGACCAGTGCGGGAGTCACCCCGACGCGCTGGGCGACCGCGCGCACCGTCAGACTCTCGAGTCCGCTCTCGCGCGCGAGACCGACGGCTCCATCGAAGATCACGCGATCGCGCTCCTCCGGCGACATGCGCCGGGGAGTCGCACCTGTTGACGTGGTCTTCATCACGGGCTACCGTAACACCTGTTGATCGCATGTTCAATAGAGCCGACTCGGCAGCGAGGAGATCCCCATGAGCTGGCGCATGCCTGCGGAGACCGCACGTCACGAGCGCACCTGGATGGCGTTCCCCGCGGAGGGCGAGACCCTCGGCGGCACGGATGCCGCCCGCGAGGAGGGCTACGCGACCTGGACAGCCGTAGCCCATGCGGTCGCCGAGTTCGAGCCGGTCACGATGCTGGTCGATCCGAGCGAGATCGCCCGCGCCCGGCGCATGCTGAGCGGGAGCATCGAGATCATCGAAGCCCCCGTCGACGAGTTCTGGATGCGCGATGCCGGACCGACGTTCGTGCTCGACAACGAGCGCCCCGGCACGCTCGGCGCGGTCGACTGGATCTTCAACGGCTGGGGAGCGCCCGAGTGGGCCGAGTGGCGCAAGGCCGCCCAGCATGCGCGCATCATCGCCGACGCCGTCGGGGCCGAGCTCGTGAGCTCGACGCTCGTGAACGAGGGCGGCGGCATCCACGTCGACGGCGAGGGGACCGTGCTGCTCACCGAGACCGTGCAGCTCGATCCGCGCCGCAACCCCTACGCCGATCGACAGCGCGTCGAAGCAGAGATGGCACGCACGATCGGCGCGACGAAGGCCGTCTGGCTGCCCCGCGGACTCACCCGCGACTACGACGACTTCGGCACCAACGGCCACGTCGACATCGTCGCCACGATCGTGTCGCCGGGGCGACTGCTGCTCCACGACCAGCAGAACCCCGATCACCCCGACCACGCCGTCACCCGCGACCTGCGCGCGCTCCTGTCGGAGCAGACGGATGCCGCCGGCCGCCGCTTCGAGATCATCGACCTCCCCGCCCCGGCCACGCTGCGCGACGAGGAGGGGCCGGTGGACTGGAGCTACGTCAACCACCTCGTGACGAACGACGGCGTGGTGGCGTGCGGCTTCGGAGACGAGCAGGCGGATGCCGTGGCGCGAGAGATCCTCACCGGCGCCTACCCCGGGCGTCGCGTGGTGACGGTCGACGCCCGCCCGCTGTTCGACCGCGGCGGCGGCATCCACTGCATCACGCAGCAGCAGCCCGCGCTCTGATCACGACCGGACCGAACCGACCCTGCGACTCGAAGGAGACCCGATGTTCGAGGTGACCGAGGCGACCATCGCCGAGCTGCGCACGGCGCTCGAATCGGGCGCGGCGACGGCGGTCGAGCTGGTCGACGCATATCTCGCCCGCATCGCGGCCTACGACGCCCCCGGCACAGCGACCGCACTGAACGCCGTGATCGTCGCGAACCCGGAGGCCCGCGCCGAGGCGGCGGCATCGGATGCACGACGCGCGCGCGGCGAAACGCACGGCCCGCTCGACGGCATCCCGTACACCGCGAAGGACAGCTACCTGGTGCGCGGGCTCACCGCCGCGGCCGGCAGCCCTGCCTTCGCGGGGCTGGTCGCGCAGCGCGACGCCTTCACCATCGCACGACTGCGCGCGGGAGGGGCGATCTGCCTCGGCCTGACGAACATGCCCCCGATGGCGAACGGCGGCATGCAGCGCGGGGTCTACGGCAGGGCCGAGAGCCCGTACTCGGCCGACTGGCTGACGGCCCCGTTCGCCTCCGGTTCATCCAACGGCTCCGGCACGGCGACGGCCGCGAGCTTCGCGGCCTTCGGCCTCGGCGAGGAGACCTGGTCGTCTGGTCGCGGCCCCGCCACGAACAACGCCCTGTGCGCGTACACGCCCTCGCGCGGGGTGATCTCGGTGCGCGGCAACTGGCCGCTGGTGCCGACCATGGACGTGGTGGTGCCGCACGCCCGCAGCATGGCCGACCTGCTCGAAGTTCTCGATGTGATCGTGGCCGACGACGTCGAGACCCGCGGCGATTTCTGGCGCACGCAGCCCTGGGTCGCGCTGCCGACCGCCTCCTCGGTGCGGCCGGAGTCGTACCCGGCGCTCCAGACCGACGCGGCGAGCGCCCTCGCCGGAGCTCGCATCGGCATCCCTCGCATGTACATCAACGCGGATCCGGATGCGGGAACGGCGGAGCATCCCGGTATCGGCGGACCGACCGGGCAGCGCATCGAGACGCGGGCATCGATCGTGGAGCGCTGGGAGGCCGCGCGGCGCGACCTCGAAGCGGCCGGGGCGACCGTGGTGGAGATCGACTTCCCCGTGGTGTCGAACTACGAAGGCGACCGTCCAGGCGCTCCGACCATCGCGACCCGCGGACTCGTCTCGCCCGAGTACCTGCAACAGGAGATCGTCGACCTCTCGGCGTGGGGGTGGGAGGACTTCCTGCAGGCGAACGGCGACCCTGTGCTGCACACCCTCGCGGACGTGGACGGCGCGGCAATCTTCCCGCATCCGGCGGGCGCGCTGCCCGATCGCTACACCGGATTCGATGACGACATCGCCGAGTATCCGGATTGGGTGCGCAACCACCCCGGCACCGGCATCGAGGACATGCCCGAGCTCGCCGCCGGATTGCGGGGACTGGAGGAGACTCGTCGTCTCGACCTGGAGGCCTGGATGGACCAGCTCGCACTCGACGCAATCGTCTTCCCGGCCGTGGCGGACGTGGGGCCGGCCGACATGGACGTGAACGCGGCATCCGCCGACCTCGGCTGGCGCAACGGCGTCTGGATCGCGAACGGCAACCTCGCGATACGCCACCTCGGTATCCCGACCGTCACGGTGCCGATGGGCGTGATGCGCGACATCGGCATGCCGATCGGACTCACCTTCGCCGGACGGGCCTACGACGACTCCGCACTGCTGCGACTCGCTGCGGGCTTCGAGGCGATCGGTGCTCCGGGCGAGCGGCGCGTACCGCCACCGTGCACGCCGGCGTTGCCGTAGGCCCACTGCGGTCTTGAGCGCAGCGCCCCGGCGCATCGTGGAGGCACCGAGCCACGAACATTTCATACTTCTGACGCTCGACACGATCATGATATGTTCAACGCATGAGCACCGAGCAGCAGAACGAGCGCGCACTCGAAGACGGCATCGTCACCGACATGTCCGGCCGCATGACCTACGGCTCCTACCTGTCGCTCGACCAGCTGCTCACCGCGCAGAACCCGGTCAGCGTTCCCGAGCACCACGATGAGCTGCTGTTCATCATCCAGCACCAGACCACCGAGCTCTGGCTCAAGCAGCTCCTGCACGAGTTGTCCTCCGCCCGCGAGCTCCTGGCCAGTGACGATCTGCGCGAAGCCCTGAAGCGAGTCGCCCGCGTCAAGCGCATTCAGGACGTGATGACGCAGCAATGGGCGATCCTCGCGACCCTCACGCCCACCGAGTACGCGCAGTTCCGCGGTGCGCTCGGCAGCTCCTCCGGGTTCCAGTCGGTGCAGTATCGCGCGGTGGAGTTCGCCCTCGGAAACAAGAACGAGAAGATGCTGAGCGTCTTCCGCGACCACCCCGCCAACCTCGCACTGCTGACAGCCGAGTGGGAGAAGCCCACGCTGTACGACGAGTTCCTGCGCTACGCCTCGCGCCGCGGCCTCCCGATCCCCTCCGAGATCCTCGACCGCGACGTGCGCGAGCCCTATCGGGAGACACCCTCGCTCGTGCCCGCGATCCGTGAGATCTACCAGAACCACCAGGAGAACTGGGATCTCTACGAGGCGTGCGAGGACCTGGTCGACCTCGAGGACAACTTCCAGTTCTGGCGTTTCCGGCACCTGAAGACCGTGGCCCGCACGATCGGCATGAAGGTCGGCACCGGGGGCTCGAGCGGCGTCGGCTTCCTGCAGCGCGCCCTCGACCTCACGTTCTTCCCGGAGCTGTACACGGTGCGCACGGAGATCGGCGGCTGATGTTCGCGGCGACGTTCTTCGACGGCGAGGAATGGCGCGAGGGCGCCATCGGCCTCGTCGACGGGCGACTGCTGCTGCGCGACGAACCCGCCCCCGCCGACGCGCCTCGACTCGACGGCGTGATCGTCGGCGGATACACCGACCACCACGTGCACCTGCAGCTCGTCGACCACACGCTGTTGGCCGGCTCGGCGCTCGGCCGGGTGGTCGACCTCGGCGCGAATCCCGAGGTCGTGGCGCAGCTCGCGGTTCACAACTCCTCAATGAACTCGCCCCGCGCGGGTTCGGGGGCGACCTCCGCCCCCAGAGCCGCTGTTCTTGAGGAGTTACGAACACCACACCGACCAGAGATCGTCTTCGCCGGCGCCTTCCTCACCCCGCCCAGCGGCTACCCGTCCGACCGCGACTGGGCCCCTGGGGGCTCGGTGCGTGAGGTCGGCGACGCCGCGTCAGCCGCCCGAGCCGTGAGGGAGATGGCGGATGCCGGCGCCTCCTGCATCAAGGTCGCGAGCAACGCGCACGCGGGTCTGGTGTTCGACGACGCACTGTTCCGCCTGATCGTCGAGCTCGCTGCGGAGCGCGGCCTCGACGTCACAGCTCATGCCGAAGGCCAGGGCGAGGCGCAGCGCGTCGCCCGCCTGGGTGCCCGTCGCCTCGCGCACGCCCCGTTCACCGAACGCCTCAGCGACGACGAGATCGCCGAGCAGGCGGCATCCGTCTCCTGGATCTCGACGCTCGCGATCCACAGCGGCGCAGACCTGACCGTCGCCATCCACAACGTCCGACGCTTCCACACGGCGGGCGGCACCGTGCGCTACGGCACCGACATGGGCAACGGCCCCACGCCCGTCGGCCTGAACGGTGCCGAGCTCCGGGCACTCCGCGACGCCGGCCTCGATGACGCGGCGCTCCTGCGTGCGCTCGCGCCATGCGACCCCCGCGACGCGTCCGCGCTGCTGCTCCTCCTGCCCGGCCGCTCCCCCGCGACCGCCGACCCCTCGCTCGCCCGCCCGCTCACCCCCGCCGATCTGAAGGTGTGACATGACCGACTCCCTCGACACCCGCCTGCTCGACCGCGCCCGCGCCCTCGACGCCGCCGACCCGCTGCACGCGCATCTCGCGGCCTTCGCCGACGCCCCGGGCGTCACCGCGTACCTCGACGGCAACTCCCTCGGACGACCGCTGCGCGACACCCCCGAGAAGCTCGCCGCCTTCGTGCGCGAAGACTGGGGCACTCGGCTGATCCGCTCGTGGGACGAGCAGTGGATGGCACTGCCCATGGAGCTCGGCGACCGGATCGGCCGGGTCGCCCTCGGAGCCGCGCCCGGCCAGACCGTGGTCGCCGATTCGACCAGCGTGCTGATCTACAAGCTGCTGCGTGCGGCCCTTCGACAGGCTCAGGGACCCACCGGCAGAGCTCAGGGACCCACCGGCGAAGCTCAGGGACCCGACGTCGAGACCTCCCGCACCGAGATCGTGATGGAGGCCGGCAACTTCCCGACCGACCGCTTCCTGGTCGCCGGTGTCGCCGCCGAGACCGGCATGACCGTGCGCTGGCTCGAACCGGACCCGGTGCACGGCGTCACGGTCGACGATGTCGCGGCCGTCGTCTCCGAGCGCACCGCCCTGGTCTCGCTCAGTCACGTCGACTACCGCTCCGGCGCTCTCGCGGATATGCCGGCGATCACGGATGCTGTCCACGCGGCCGGAGCCCTGATGATGTGGGACCTGTGCCATTCCGCGGGCGTGATCCCGATGCAGCTCGACGACTGGGGTGTCGACATGGCCGTGGGCTGCACCTACAAGTATCTGAACGGCGGGCCCGGTTCCCCGGCCTTCGCGTATCTGCGCCGTGATCTGCAGGGCGTGCTGCGCCAGCCGATCCAGGGTTGGTGGAGCGCCGCCGACATCTTCGCCATGGGACCGGAGTACGTGCCGGCCGACGACATCCGTCAGCTGCTCAGCGGCACGCCGCCCGTGACGTCGATGCTCGCGATGCAGGGAATGCTCGACCTGATCGAGCAGTCGTCGATCGCGCAGATCCGCGCCAAATCGGTCTCCCTCACCGACCTCGCCGTCGAGGCCTACGACGAGGTGCTCTCACCGCTGGGCGTGCGGCTGCTGAGTCCTCGTGATGCAGCCCTCCGCGGCGGGCACGTCACGGTCGGGCATCCGGACTTCCGTGCGGTGACGCAGCGGCTGTGGGCGGACGGGATCATCCCCGACTTCCGTTTCCCCGATGGCATCCGACTCGGACTCTCACCCCTGAGCACCTCGCACGTCGAGACCGTGACGGGCGTGCTCGCCATCCGCGACGCTCTGCGCGCATGACCACCGAGGCGCACACGACAGTCGACGCACCGGCGGCACCCGGAGTGCTCGACGACATCGATGCGCGCCCCGGCAGCACCGCATCGCTGCTGCGCACACTCATCGGGCTGTTCCTGCGTCCGCTCGGCGGCTGGATCTCGGCGGCCGACCTCGTCGCGCTCGCGGACGATCTCGGCATCCCCACGGCGCAGGCGCGCACCGGCATCACACGCCTGAAGCAGAAGGGACTCCTGCTCGCGGAGCGCGAAGACGCGATCGGCTACCGCCTGAATCCCGCCGCCGTGCCGATGCTGGAGCGCGGCGACCGACGCATCTTCGCGATGCGCGAGATGCAGGACCAGGATCCGTGGTGCCTGATCTCGTTCTCGATCCCGGAGAGCGCACGCAGCGTGCGTCATCAGCTGCGCCGGCGGCTGCAGTGGATCGGGGCCGGTACCGTCTCGCCGGCGCTGTGGATGTGTCCCGGACACCTGCAGGGCGAGGTCGAGCTGCTCCTCGATGAGTTGGACGCGCGCCGGTGGGTCACGCTGTTCCAGGCCGGCGCTCCGCAGACAGCCGTTCCCCTGGTCGACGCAGCAGCCGAGTGGTGGGATCTGCAGGCGTTGCGCGCCGAGCACCACGTGTTCCAACGCTCACTCGAGGCCCTTCCCGCGGAACCGTTCGCCGCCTACGTGCAGCTGATCGACAGCTGGCGGGTGCTCCCCTACGTCGACCCCGGCCTTCCGCCGTCGATGCTGCCCGCCGACTGGCCGGGACGTCGCAGCTTCGACGAGTTCGCGCGGCTGTCGGCAGCGCTCGCCGCGCCCGCGCTCGCGCACGTGCACGCGGTCACCGACCGCTGAGCCCGCGGGCCTCGTACGACGCCTCGGCCTGCGACATCGCGGGCGAGGGACAGCAGCGTCACGCCGCGCCTGGGCTCGGCGCCGCCGTCGTCGCCCTCACGACCAGGCGCGTCGGCAATGTCACGTGCATCTCCTCGACGGGCTGCCCGGCGAGGAGCGTGAACACCATCTCGGCCGCGACACTCCCCAGCCGGCGCATCGGCTGCTGGATCGTCGTGAGAGGCAGGGCTCGGCGCGACGCTTCGGGCACGTCGTCGAAGCCGATCACGGAGAGGTCTTCCGGCACGCGCAACCCCAGCTCGTGCGCCACCTCGATCACGGCGATGGCCGACAGATCGTTCGCCGCGAAGACGGCCGTCGGGCGCGACGGTCCCGCCAGCAGCAACCGGGCCGAATCCCTCGTCGTCTCGAGCTCGTAACGCCCCGCGCGGATCAGGTCGGGGTCGACGGGGATGCCGGCGTCGGAGAGCGCGCGGCGATACCCGGCGTCACGGAGGCCGGCGGAGCGGAGGTCGGGTCTCCCGCCGAGGAAGCTGATCCGGCGGTGTCCGAGTTCGAGCAGATGCCGGGTCGCGGTCAGTGCACCGCCGAAGCTGTCGGATTCGACGGTCGGCAGATCCGCACGACCCGTGTGCGGATCGATCGCGACGACGGGGATCCCGGTCGACGCGCCGACGACGGTGGGTGTGACCATGATCGCCGCGTCGATGAGCGTGCCGGAGAGCCGGCTGAGCGATCTCCGCTCCCACCCCTCGCCCTGGCCGTGCCGTGACCCGCTGTACGCCAGCAGGTCGACGGCCGTGTCGTTCACCGCGGCTCCGACACCTTTGAGGATCTCGGCGCTGAACGGCTCGAAGCCGGCCAGGAGCACCCCGATGACACCCGTGCGGCGGGCCCTCATGCTGCTGGCGACCAGGCTCGATTCGTAGCCGAGCTCCTGCACGACGTCGAGCACGCGCTTGACCGTCGCATCCGCGATCCCGTAGCGCCCGTTGACGGCCTTCGAGACCGTCGACACCGAGACTCCTGCCGCCTGTGCGACGTCGTGGATCGTGGTTCTCCCGCTCATGATTGCTCAGCGTATCCGCGAGTGTCCTCACAATGGAAACTGTTTTCGAAAACGTTTGACGACTCTCGGCAACGGGATCAGACTGCATCCCGACGCGGTCTCACCTTGCTGCCGCGGCGCCTGCATCGATGCGGCGCACAACTCTCGATGAGGAGAACGATCACATGAACAGCACACGGCGTTCCTTGGTCTCCGCGGCCGCACTCGCAGCCGTCGGGGCACTCGCTCTGAGCGGGTGCACAGCCAGCACCCCGGAAGAGGGCGGGGATTCGGCGATGACCCTCTGGCACAACTCCACCACCGGCCCCGGGGTCAAGTTCTGGGAAGACACGGTCGCCGCCTTCGAGAAGGAGAACCCCGGGGTCACGATCGACATCCAGTCGATCCAGAACGAGGACCTCGACGGCAAGCTCCAGACGGCGCTCAACTCCGGCGACGCTCCCGACATCTTCCTGCAGCGCGGCGGCGGCAAGATGGCGGCCATGGTGAAGGCCGGTCAGCTCAAGGACCTGACCGACGTGATCAGCGGCCCCGCGGCGGAGGAGATCCCCGACGCGGCGTACTCCGCCAACAGCCTCGACGGCAAGCGATACGCGATGCCGGTGGCCGTGCTCCCCGGCGGCCTGTTCTACAGCCAGGATCTGTTCGATGAGGCGGGCATCACCGAGAACCCCGCCACGCTCGACGAGCTCGAGACGGCGACCGAGAAGCTGAAGGCAGCAGGAATCGCGCCGATCGCCCTGGGCGCGAAGGATGCCTGGCCCGCCGCGCACTGGTACTACTGGCTCGCGCTGCGCGAGTGCAGCGAAGACACCCTCGCCAAGGCCGCCGACGAGATGAACTTCGACGACGAGTGCTGGGTGCGCGCGGGAGAAGACCTGCAGGCGTTCGCCGACACCGAGCCGTTCAACGACGGCTTCCTCACCACCACCGCGCAGCAGGGTGCAGGCAGCTCGGCGGGACTCATCGCCAACCACCAGGCCGGCATGGAACTCATGGGCGCTTGGAACCCCGGTGTGATCGGATCGCTGACGCCCGACCAGAAGCCGCTGGCCGACCTGGCCTGGTTCCCGTTCCCCGAGGTCGAGGGCGGCGAAGGCCAGCCCGGATCGATGATGGGCGGCGTCGACGGATACTCGTGCTCGGTCGATGCGCCTGATGCCTGTGTCGACTTCCTGAACTACCTCGGCACGTCAGAGGTGCAGACGGCCTACTACAAGGCCTTCAACGCTCCCCCGGTCAACACCGTCGCGCAGGAGGCCGTGACCGAGCCGTACCTGCAGTCGATCCTCGAGGCGTACAACGCGGCACCGTACGCGTCGCAGTGGCTCGACACCGTCTACGGACAGAACGTGGGCAACGCGCTCAACGTCGCCGTGGTCAACATGCTCGCCGGTCAGGGAACCCCGGAGGACATCGTCAAGGCCGTCCAGGATGCCGCAGCCAAGGCATAAGGCGGCCGCCCGGCTGGAAGTCATCCTTCTGGCCGGGCCCGCCCTCCTGGTCTTCCTCGCCTTCGTCATCTTCCCGGTGCTGATGGCGGCCTACTACGGCTTCTTCAGCTGGCAGGGCTACGGTCCGCCGACGGACTTCGTGGGTCTGAAGAACTATCTGACGATCCTGCAGGATCCGCTGTTCCACGATGCGCTCGCGCACAATGGCTTCATCCTGGTCTTCTCCCTCGTGCTGCAGGGGCCGGCGGCGATCCTGCTGGCACTTCTCCTCAATCGGCGGATGCGCGGGCAGTCGCTCATCCGCGTGCTGATCTTCATCCCGTATGTGATCTCCGAAGTCGTGGTCGGCACGGGGTGGAGCCTGATGCTGCAGACGAGCGGGGCGTTCAACGACCTGCTGAAGAACATGGGACTCGGCTTCCTCGCGAACGACTGGCTGTCGAATCCCGACATCGCCATCTGGACGCTGATGGTGATCATCACCTGGAAGTACGTCGGCTTCGCCGTCATCCTCTTCCTCGCCGGCCTCCAGGGCATTCCCGAGGAGCTGCACGAGGCCGCGGCGATCGACGGCGCCTCATACTGGCAGATCCAGTGGCGCATCACGCTGCCGCTGCTCGCTCCGACGCTGCGCATCTGGGCGTTCCTGTCGATCATCGGCTCGCTGCAGCTGTTCGATCTCGTCTACATCATCTGGGGGCAGTACATCGCCTCCACCGCCGGCACCTCGACCATGGCGACCTACATGGTCTCCGAGGGGCGCAACGCCGGCAACTTCGGATACGGCAACGCGGTCGCGGTGGTGCTGTTCCTCATCTCGCTCGTGGTGGCGCTGATCTATCAGCGCGCTGTGCTCAAGCGCGACACCGACGGCGCTCTCACCGGCGCCCCCGCACGGAAGAAGAGGACCAGGGCATGACCGCCACCTCGCTACTCGTCACGCAACGGCCGGCGCGGCCTGGACGTCCGGACCGACCGGCACGGGCACGACTGCCCTGGGCCAACCCCACCGTGTACTTCGTGGCGCTGATCGTGGTCGGGCTCATGTTGGCCCCGATCGCGTACATCATCATCGGCGGGTTCCGCACGAACGCCCAGATCACGACCGACCCGTCTGGTCTGCCGCAGCCGTGGATCCTGTCGAACTACCTCGACGTCATCACCGGCGGGGTGTTCTGGCGGCAGGTGCTCAACTCCACGATCGTCGCACTCGCCACCACGATCGGCGTGGTCGCACTCGGGCTGATGGCCGCGTATGTGCTGGCCAGGTATCGGTTCGCGGGGCGTGGAGTGCTCTACGCGTTCTTCGCCGCCGGGCTCATGTTCCCGCTGACCGTCGCGATCACCCCGCTGTACATCGTGGTGCGCAACCTCGGCCTGATGAACTCGCTCGGCGGGGTCATCCTGCCGCAGATCGCGTTCGCGCTGCCGACCACGATCATCATCCTGGTGCCGTTCCTGCGCGCCATCCCCGACGAGATCCAGGAGGCGGCCTTCATCGACGGATGCAGCCGGATCGGCTTCTTCTGGCGGATGGTGCTGCCCCTGTCGATCCCCGGAGTGATCACGACCGGCATCCTGGCCTTCATCGGCAGCTGGAACGGGTACCTCCTGCCGCTGTTCGTGCTCAACGACGCCGCGGCGTTCACACTGCCGCTGGGCGTGCAGTCGTTCGCATCGCAGTACTCGGTCGACACGGCGAAGGTGCTGGCGTTCACCTCGCTGTCGATGATCCCTGCGCTGATCTTCTTCAGCCTGTTCGAGCGTCGCATCGTCGGCGGCCTGACCGGCGCCGTCAAGGGTTGAACATGTCGGTCGAATCCCCACAGAAAGAGATGGACGTGTCCTCCACATCCCGACCCCGATTCTCCGACCGCGTCGAGAACCTCCTCGAGCAGATGACGCTGGAGGAGAAGCAGGCGCAGCTGGTCGGCTTCTGGGTCGATCAGGGTGACGACCTCGTCGCCCCGATGGCCGGCGAGAAGAAGACGTCCACGCGCTACGAAGAGGCGACCGCCGACGGGATCGGGCATCTGACCCGCGTGTACGGCACCCGTCCGGTCGATCCGATCGAGCGCGCGCAGTGGCTCTGGAGCGAACAGGCGCGCCTGCAGCGGGAGACCCGCCTCGGCATCCCCGCCCTGGTGCACGAGGAGTGCCTGACCGGGCTCGCCGCGTGGAAGGCGGCCACGTTCCCCACTCCGCTGGCCTGGGGCGCGTCGTTCGATCCCGACCTGGTGGAAGAGGTGGGACGTGCGATCGGATCGTCGATGCGGGAGCTCGGAATCCATCAGGGACTCGCCCCGGTGCTCGACGTCGTCCGCGACCCGCGCTGGGGCCGCGTCGACGAGTGCATCTCGGAGGACCCGCTCGTGGTCGGCACCGTGGGCACCGCCTACGTGCGCGGCATGCAGTCGGAGGGCGTGCATGCGACCCTCAAGCACTTCGTCGGGTACTCGGCATCGCGCGCCGGTCGCAACCACGCCCCGGTGTCCGCGGGTCGCCGCGAGATCGAGGACGTGCTGCTGCCGCCGTTCGAGATGGCGGTGCGCGAAGGCGGGGTGCGCAGCGTCATGAACTCCTACACCGACATCGACGGAGTGCCCGTCGCCGCCGATCCGTACTACCTCGACGAGGTGCTGCGAGAGCGCTGGGGATTCGACGGGGTCGTGGTCTCGGACTACTTCGCCGTGGACTTCCTGCGCAGCATGCACCACGTCGCGGCGGACCCGGCGCAGGCCGCTGCTCTGGCGATCACGGCCGGGATCGACGTCGAACTGCCGTCACCCGACGCGTACACGACCCTCGCCGCGCAGGTGCGCGAGGGGTCGCTCGACCAGGGCATCCTCGACCGCGCCGTCGGACGCGTGCTCGCTCAGAAAGAGGAGCTGGGCCTGCTCGACACGGACTTCACGGCTGCAGACGTCACCGCACCCGATTCGATCGACCTGGACTCCCCCGCCCATCGCGCTCTCGCCCGCCGCCTGGCCGAGGAGTCGATCGTGCTGCTGAGCAACGACGGCGTGCTTCCGCTCGATCCGTCCGGGTCTTCGCGCATCGCCGTGATCGGACCGAACGCCGACAGCGCTGAGGCGCTCATGGGCTGCTACTCCTTCGTGAACCACGTGCTGGCGCACCATCCGGATGTGCCGGCCGGCATCGCACTGCCGAGCCTGCTCGACGGGCTGCGTGCCGAGCTCCCCCTGTCCACGATCACCCACAGCGTGGGGTGCGAGGTCGAGGGCGAGGACCGCAGCGGATTCCCGGCCGCGGTGGCGGATGCCGCTGCGGCCGATGTCGCGCTCGTCGTGATCGGCGACCGCGCGGGACTGTTCGGGCGCGGCACGGTGGGCGAGGGCAACGACGTCGACTCCCTGGAGCTTCCCGGCGTGCAACGCGAGCTGATCGAAGCGGTGGTCGCGACCGGAACGCCGGTCGTGGTCGTCACCCTCACCGGGCGGCCGTACGCCCTGGACTGGACGCTGCCGCACCGCGAGACCACAGCCGGTGCGACCGCGGGGCTCGGTTCGGTGAACTCCCCTGCCGCTGCCGTCGGCCCTGTGCGGACGGAGCGGCTCGTTCCCGCGGCGGTGCTCCAGTCGTTCTTCCCCGGCGAGGAGGGGGGACCGGCGATCGCCGCCGTGCTGAGCGGTCTCGTGTCGCCGTCGGGTCGCCTGCCGGTGTCGCTGCCGCGCTCGGCAGGGGCGCAGCCGTACTCGTACCTGCATCCCGCTCTGGGCGGGCGCACGGATGTGACCAGCGTCGATCCCACGCCGGCGCGGCCGTTCGGCTTCGGGCTCGGGTACACGAGCTTCACGCACGAACGGCTGACGGCCGATGCCTCGGTGCCGGCGGGAGGGGAGTTCCGCGCATCGGTGCTGGTGCGCAACTCCGGCTCGCGAGAGGGAACGGATGTCGTGCAGCTCTACGCCCACGACGAGGTCGCGAGCGTGGCGCGCCCGGTGGCGCAGCTGGTCGGATTCCGGCGCGTGCGCCTGGCGCCCGGCGAGGAACGGCGCGTCGAGTTCGCGGTTCCCACCGAGCGCCTCGCGTTCACCGGCACCGACGGCATCCGTCGAGTGGAGCCGGGGCGGATCCGGCTCTGGGTCGGCGAGGCGTGCGACCACGAGGAGACGGCGACCACCATCGAGATCGTGCCGACAGCCTGACTACTCTCCCTTCGACAGGCTCAGGGACCCAGGGGTTCGACAGGCTCAGCCCTTCGACAGGCTCAGGGACCCAGGGGTTCGACAGGCTCAGCCCTTCGACAGGCTCAGGGACCCCGGGGTTCGACAGGCTCAGCCCTTCGACAGGCTCAGGGACCCAGGGGTTGCTGAGCCCATCGGGGACCCGGAGCTCCTGTCTCAGGCGTCGAGCGCGTGGACGAACGCCCGCACGTGCTCGCCGAGGCGCAGGATGCGCTGGTCCCGCGCGGCCTCACGGTCGAAGCCGGGGTAGGCCAGCGGCGGCAGCCGACGCACGTTCACCGAGCATTCGAAGTTCGCGCACACGAGCGTGCCCACGGTGTCGCCCTTGCGACCGGCGGGACCGCTCTTGCGCGCGGTGAACAGCTGCACGTCGTTGCGCAGCGTCACGTCGTCGCACCACGAGCACTGGGCCCGGGCGATCACGCGCTGCTCCGCCTGCTGCAGCAGGACGCCGGTGAGGATGTCATCGACCTCGACGAGCACGTAGGCGCGTCGGGGCGACTTGGGATCGGACCAGCCGAGGTAGTCCAACCGGCTGAAGTCGATGTCGCGGAAGCCAGCGGGAAGGTTCAGGTCGGAGGCCTCTTTGCGGGAGGCGTTGCGGAAGGAGGCGCGGATGGCGCGCTCGTCGATGGGACGCATGGGATGAGTGCTTTCGTACGATGCTCGCCGAGAAAGGCGAGCGGGATGACAAGGAGAGGACGGCATCCGAACGGACACCGGGTACGACGCGGCTCCGGGGACGGGTGTTCCGCCTCCGGCTGGTCGTCAGCCTCTGCCGCCGGCGCGGGATGCGCCTGCAGCTCCCCTCTGCGCCACACGGGCACTCATCGAAAACAGCACCCGGCGAGTTTACACCCGAGGACACGCCCGGGATTTGTTTCGCCTCGTGTCACGGCGGGTTCCCTCCCGCGAGGAGCCGACCTACTCTTGCGGGAACATCCGCTCACGAAGGAGACCCCGTGTCCACGCCGCTGAATCGCCTCTCACCCACCTCGGTGCGCGAGCGTTCGGCCTGCATGTGCGCGCAGGGACACGGATGCTCGTCCTTCGCCCCCGGGCACGCACTGCACCTGATCCAGGCGCGGATCGCCTCGGCCACGCCGGCCGAGTGGGTGGACGGCATCGTCGAGTCGGCGGATGCCACAGGCGGCGAGCTCGTGGTGCGCACGCTCGACGGAGACGCCCACGCGCTCTGGAACAGCGCGGGCGCTGCTCTCGAGGCTGCCCCGGGCACACCTGTGGCGCTGCACCGCCGCTACGGCGTGCTGTCCGTCGGGCGCACGCAGTTCAACGTCGCCGCGCTCTGATCAGGAAGTGGTGATCGGCTCGGCTCAGGCCGACGCCATCATCATCGACCGCATCGCCATGCAGGCGTCCATGCACGCCTTGCACGCCTGAGCGCATATCCGGCAGACGTCGCTGTCGTCCGCGTGCATCATGCACTCGTCCATGCACGTCTGACACATCGCGATGCAGGCATCGAGCATCGCCATCATCGACGCGGGGGTCATCCCCTGCATCCGCATCATCGAGCGCATCATGGTGTTCGCCATGTCCGCGCAGTTCATGCAGGCCGGCGAGCAGTCCATCATCTGAGTCGAACACACCGTGCACGCCTGTTCGCACGCCGCGCAGGCATCCATGCAGGCCTGCATGACCGACATGTCCATCGCCGCCATGTCGGGCATCGCCTTCATGCTCTTCGACATCTCATCCATCATCATCGAGTCCATCGCACACCGCTTCCCTCGTGGCTTCCGCCTCATGATCGCGGGCCGGACCACCCGCCTGTCGCCAGGGTAGTCCGCTGCGCCACCCACGTCGATGGGCGGGATCACCGCGCTCCGACAGTGCCCCGTGCCCTCGCTGACGCGGGCCCTGTCAGCCGCGCGCGAGACGCCGCCAGGCGAGCTCGGCGAGCACCGTAGCCTGCAGGGCGAGCACGCCGTCGTCGAAGACCGCGTCGTCGGAGTGCAGCGGCACGGATCGCTCGCCGGCAGCGCCGAGGAACACCAGGGTGCCGGGCACCTCCTCCAGAACATAGGAGAAGTCCTCCGACGCCATGTACGGCGCCTCCCGCCGGATGACGCGCTCGACGCCGACGAGCTCGTCGAGCACGGCGATCACCTCGCGCGTCTCTGCGGGGTCGTTGTAGGTGACCGGATACGACGCGATGAAGGTCGTGTCGAGCGTGCAGCCGTTCGCCTCGGCGATGCCGCGCAACAGCGCCGGCAGCTCGTCACGCACGACATCGAGTGTCGCGGTCGAGAGCGTGCGGATGTTCGCTTCCAGGCTCACGCTCGCCGCCAGGATGTTGCTCGCCTCGGAGTCGCTCGACAGCCGCGTGATCGAGATCACGGCCTGGTCCGTGGCCGGAAGCCGCCGTGCGGCGAAGGTCTGCACCGCCAGGATGAGCTGCGCGGCCACGGGCACGGGGTCGATCGCGAGGTGCGGGAAGGCGGCATGGCCTCCGCTGCCGCGCACGACCATCTGCAGCGCGTTGGCGCTGGCCATCATCGCTCCTTCGCGCACCACGAGCTGCCCTGCCGGCACCGCGCTGTCGACGTGGATCGCATAGGCGGCGACCGGTCGCTCACCCGCGGCGTCGAGCACGCCCTCGTCGATCATGAGGCGCGCGCCCGCCTGCCCCTCCTCGCCGGGCTGGAACATGAACACCACCGTGCCGGGGAGCTCGTCACGCTGTGCCGCGAGCAGCCGCGCGGCGCCGAGCAGACCGGCCATGTGCAGGTCATGTCCGCACGCGTGCATCGCCGCGCCCTGCGCCGCGAAGTCGAGTCCGGATGCCTCCGTGATCGGCAGTCCGTCCATGTCCCCGCGCAGCAGCACGACGGGCCCCGGCAGACCGCCCCGGAGCACGGCGGTGACGGACGAGAGCGCGGTGCCGACCGAGATCTCCAGATCGAGGTCGGCGAGCTCCCGCAGGATGATCCGCTGCGTCCGGGGCAGATCGGTGCCGACCTCGACGGCCCCGTGCAGCTCTCGCCGCAATGCGATGAGACGATCCCGCAACGCCGCGGCCGCCGTATCGAACCGGGTCATGAGACACGCTCCCCGCGGATCCAGGTCTCGGCGACGCGCACCCCGGAGATCTCGTCGTCCGGCACCGTGAACACGTCGCGGTCGAGCACCGCGAAGCTGCCGTCGAATCCCGGCGCCAGCTGACCGACCCCCTCCAGCGGCGAGAGCAGTCGCGCGCGCCCCGTATACAACAGCAGAGCCTGCGGCACCGTGATCGCCGCCTCAGGACCGAAGTCGATGCCGTTGTAGGTGCGCCGCCGCACTGCGGCCTCGACCGAGAGCATCACGTCATCCGCTCCACTCCAGGCCGTGGCCGGCCGGTCGGACGACAGCGCGAGCGGGTCGAGACCCGCGTACAGGCGCGCGATCGGATACGCATCCGGCACCTGCTCGGCACGCAGCGCTTTCTCGTATCCGTCGTACTCGGCGAAGAAGAACACGGTGTGCGTGGCGATGCCGAAGCGCATGCGGGCGGAGCGGAGGCGGGCGAGGTAGTCGTCGCTCACGATCGTCGCGTGCTCGATGCGCACCGAGGGGATGCCGTCGAGCCACGGCTCCGCCTCGGCGAAGAGCTCGACCACGCGGTCGAGCGCGCGGTCGCCCATCGCGTGCACCGCGAGCTGCACGTGATTGCGGCGGGCCCAGTCGGCCGCGGCCAGCACGTCGGCGTCGTCGACCAGGCGCAGACCGTGATCGCAGGATTCCGGGTACGCCTCGTGCACCCACGCGGTGCGGTTGGAGTAGGCGCCGTCGAGCACCACCTTCACGCCGGCGACGCGGATCTGGCCTTCGCGATCGCCCTCGACGAGATCCGCGAGAGGTGCGGCGGGGTCCCACCCGGGGTACAGCGCGACGCGGGTGCGCAGGCCGCGCTCGACCGCCGCGCGGAACGTCGCCACCGGGTCGTCGATCCGGCTGGAGAGCAGATCGCACACGGCGACGATGCCGCGCGAGGCGAGCTCCTCGCCGAGGGCGACCACGGCATCGATCTGCGCGTCACGGGTGGGGGCGGGGATGAAGGCGGCCACCGCGCCGACCGCGGCGATCTCGGTGAGCACTCCGTTCGGCCGTCCTTCCGCGTCGCGCTCGAACCGCGACCCCTCCGGATCGACGGTGTCCGCCGTGATGCCGGCGATCTCGAGCGCACGGGTGTTGCACACCGCGGAGTGCGCGTCGCAGCGCCACACCAGCACCGGGCGTGTGGTGCTCACCCGGTCGAGATCCGCGGCGGTCGGCATACGGCGCCCGGGGAACTTGGTGTCGTCGAATCCGCGGCCGAGCACCCAGGCCTCGGGGTCGGCAAGGGCGTCGGCATGAGCGCGCAGCACAGCGACCAGATCGTCCGCCGACGTCACGGCGGGCGGGAAGCACTCCGCCGCCGGTGCGGTCCCGGCGATCAGAGCCGGATGCGTGTGGCTGTCGATGAGGCCGGGCAGCACCGTGCGCCCGCCCAGGTCGATGCCCGCTTCGTCCGAAACCTCACCCGCATCGCCGACCCAGTCGATCAGGCCATCGGTGATGCGGAACGCCGAGGCGAAGCTCGTCTCGGTCTCTCCCGTGAAGACCTTCGCGTTCGTGAACAGCGTGTGTGTCATGCCGGATCTCCCACCCGTTCGTGTCGTGCCAAGAGTGCGCTCCTCAGATCCGGCGCCAGGTGAAGCGCCCGGCGAGCAGCGTCGCCGCCACCGGCATCCCGCGCAGCGCGTCGCGGTCGGCGGCATACGGGTCTCCGTCGCTGAGCACGAGGTCTGCCGGCTGCCCGACCGAGAGGCTGCTGCGCACGGATGCCGCCAGTGCGACGTCCAGCGGCAGGCGCTGCTCCGGATGCCAGGCATCGCGGTCTCCACGGCTGCGCGCCGTCGCCGCGCTCAGCGAGACCCAGGGGTCGAGCGGGGCGACCGGGGCGTCGGAGCCGAGTCGCAGGGCGGCACCGGCCCGGTGCAGAGAGCCGAACGCGAACGCCCGCGCGGTGCGACCCGCCCAGTGGTGATCGGCGACGTCGCGGTCGTCCATCGCGTGCTCGGGCTGCACGCTGGCGATCAGCCCGAGGGCGGCGAAGCGGGCGAAGTCGTCCTCACGCACGAGCTGCGCGTGCTCGATCACCCCGCGCATGTCGAGCGCCTCGAAGGTGTCGAGCACCTCGGAGTTCGCCCGGTCGCCGATCGCGTGCACTGCGGCTTCGACTCCCCCGGCGCGGGCGATGCCGAGCAGACGCCGCAGCTCCTCGACCGGAACGCTCTCCAGGCCGCACGCGTGCGGGTGGCCCGGATCCATGCCGGGGTACGGGTCCCAGCACCACGCGGTACGGGTGTTGAGCGAGCCGTCGACGACGACCTTCAGACGACCGAACTCGATCAGCCCGCGCTCGTCGACGATGTCGCCCGTGCGCAGGCCCTGCGCGATCGCCCCCTCCAGCCGGTCGGGCCACACCGCGATGTCGACGCGGAGGGCGTCGAGGCCCTGCGCGGTGCGCTCGGACCACTCGGCGACGTTGTCGGTGTTCTCGTACTCGACCACGCCGACCACGCCGCGGGCCGCCGCGGCATCCGCCGCCTCCCGGTACGCCGACAGCGACAGCCCCCTGGCCTCGTCGAAGGAGTGCAGCAGCGCGATCCACGGCCCCTCGCGCAGCAGGCCTGTGTCGTCGAGCTCGATGCCGAAGCGCGACTGGGCGGCACGGTTCATCCATCCGCAGTGCAGGTCGCCGCTGACGAGGACCACCGGCACGTCCGACACGGCGGCGTCGAGGGCGGCGACCGAGGCGGGCACAGGCCAGAGCCCGTCGCGGAAGCCGTAGCCCATCAGCACGCCGTCGACGAGAGGCCACTCCTCGGCGCGCGCCCGACGCACGACCTCGAGCACATCGGCTGCGCTGCGCGTCTCGGTGAGATCGACGCGACGACGGCGGATGACGTGCTGCGTGAAGTGCACGTGCGCGTCCCAGAACCCCGGGCCGATCCAGCGGCCGGCGCCGTCGACCGCCTCCCCCTCGGCAGGGGTCCTGCCCGCCGGGGCGATCGCGGCGATCAGTCCGTCACGCACGACCACGTCGACGGGCTCGGCACCGTCGTACGGCCGGACGTTCTGCAGGGTCAGGGCGGAGGCGTGGCTCATGGTGCTCCGTTCAGGCGGCGGGGACGGGGACCGTGGTGAACCCGAACAGGTCCTTGGGGTCCTCGGGGGCGGCGACCAGGTCGATCTCGCGGGAGAGGTCGGTGCCGGCGACGCTGTCGCGCAGGTGCCGCAGCGCCGAGTAGTCCTCGATCGCGAAGCCCACCGAGTCGAAGATCGTGACCTGCTCCGCGGAGGTGCGACCGGGCGCGGCACCGGTGAGCACCCGCCAGAACTCCGTGACCGGGAAATCGGGAGCGACGTTCTGGATCTCGCCCTCCACACGCGTCTGCGGCGTGTACTCGACGAACACCGGCCCGCGCTCGAGGATCCGCGGATCGAGCTCGGTCTTGCCGGGACAGTCGCCGCCGATCGTGTTGATGTGCATGCCGGGGGCGACGTCGGCATCCGTCAGCACCTGCGCGACCGCCTTGTCGGCGGTGCACGTGGTGACGATGTCGGCGCCGGCCGTCGCCTCGGACGCCGAAGCGCACACGACGACCTCGAAGCCGCGCGGCACGAGGTTGCGCACCAGCTTGGCGGAGGCCGCCTCATCGACGTCGAACACACGCAGTCGCCGGATGCCGAGCACCGCGCGGAACGCGAGCGCCTGGAACTCCGCCTGACTGCCCGCGCCGATCATCGCCATCGTGGACGAGTCCGGACGTGCGAGCGCACGGGCGACCATCGCCGACGTGGCGGCGGTGCGCAGCGCGGTGAGCACCGTCATCTCGGCCAGGAACACCGGGTAGCCGTTGTGCACGTCGGCGAGCACCCCGAACGCCGTGACGGTCTGGAAGCCGCGCGCCGGGTTGAACGGATGCCCGTTGACGTACTTGAACGCGTAGAGGTCGGGATCGCTGATCGGCATCAGCTCGATCACGCCGAACGGGGTGTGGTTGGCCACCCGCTCGCTCTTGTCGAACGACTCCCAGCGACGGAAGTCGGACTCGATCGTGTCGGCCATCTCGGCCATGATCCGTTCGGCACCGTGCGTCGCGATCCAGGTCACCATGTCGGCGACGCCCACGAAGGCGGTCATGCCCGGGTCTCCCGTCCGTGCACGCGCACCATGCGCGCCGCGAGCTGCGGATTCTCGTACGGACCCGGTTCCCCGAGTGCGGCGATCACGCGGTCGACCACTTCGGCCGGCTTGTCCTGACTCATCTTCTCTTTCGCTTCGAATCGGTCGACCCGGAGTCGGAACCCGACCGTGCCGTGCACGATCCGCTCCGCGTAGGCGGTGTTCTCCAGTGTCTGGTGCATCAGATAGGGCTCCGGCAGCGGGCTCTCGAAGTGCGCGACCAGACGGTCCAGCACCCGCAGGTTCTCGTCGTCGGACAGGATCTCGGGGGTGCCGTGCAGGTGCGCGACCGCGAAGTTCCAGGTCGGCACGGCGGGCGAGGTGTCGTACCAGCTGGGCGAGACGTACCCCTGCGGCCCGTAGACGATCACCATCACCTCGTGCGCACCGAGCTCGTGCAGCCGCTCATCCGGACGACCGACATGGCTCACGAGCACGATGCCCTCGGCATCCTCCTCGAGCAGGAGCGGGTAGTGCGAGGCGACCAGTCCCTTGCCGGGCACGAAGCTGACGATCGTGCCCCACGGGTTCTCGCGCACCAGGGCACGGATGCCCTCGACGTCGTCGAACACGTAGTCCGGGGTGTGCCTCATGAGTCTCTCCAGGTGATGTCGGCCGTGGCGAGCACGACGTCGGCGGCATCCAACGCGGTGACCACGGTGCGATCCCCGTCGTCGCGCCCCACGACGCGGACGGATCGATCGACCAGGGTCGGGGCGATCGCACGCACATCGAGTCGCGCCGCCTCGCGCTGCGGGTGATGTCTGCGCGCGGCGTCCATGAGCAGGATACGGGTGAGCGGGCCGTGAACGAGCAGATCGGGCAGACCCTCGACGTCGCGCGCCCAGGCGCGGTCGTAGTGGATGAGGTGCGTGTTGAAGGTCAGCGCGGAGAATCGGAACAGCTGTCGCGCATCGAGTGCGACCTCGTCGGACCAGTCTGCAGCGGCGACGGCATCCGCATCCGTGCGCGGCGACCGCACCGGGGCATCGGGGTCGGCTGCCTCCAGGAACACGTCGTGCCACACGCTGCGGATCGCCGGCTCCCCGTCGACCGCATACTCGCGCTCGACATCGACGAAGACCAGTCGTCCGCGCGAGCCGTGCTTCTCGACCACAGACCCGAGCCGCGTGGTCTGCACCACCTCGTCGCCGACGCGCAACGGGCGCAGGAACTCCGTGGTCTCGCCCGCGTACATCCGCCGCGGCAGATCGATCTCGGGAATGATGCCGTCGCGGGCGGGAGTTCCGTCCGGGCGCAGGTCCGCCAGCGGCACCGCGAACGGGAAGAGCACGCCCTCCCAGGCAGCGGGCAGCACGGCGCCGACCTCACGGACCTCCTCCTGCGCGGCGAAGGTGCCGCGGTAGCCCTCGACCACCGAGACGAGCACGGTCTCGGTGCGCACGACACTCACGGCAGCACGCCCGCGCCGCGCAGCTCGGCGATGCGCGCGGCGTCGTAGCCGGCGAGATCGGCGAGCACCTGATCCGCATGCTCGGCCAGGCGGTTCGCGGTGCGGCCGGGAGTGGCGGGCGTCGCCGAGAGCTTGATCGGCTGCCCGAACATGCGCAGCACGCCCAGATCGCCGTAGTCGGCCGTCACGATCATGTCGCGCTCTGCGGTGCCGGGATCGTCGACGACCTCGGCGATCGTCTTCACCGCTGTCAGCGGCACGACGTCGCCGGCGAGCTCCTCCAGCTCGGCCTTGGTGCGATCGGCCAGCCAGGCCGCCACGATGGGCTTGACCCTGCGCTCGTAGACCTCGGCGTCGAACCGCTTGCGCATGGTGTCGATCTCGGGGTCTTCCTTGTGCTCGGGAGTTCCGAACAGATCGCAGCTCGCGTTCCAGAGCTTGTCGGTGTACGCGCCGAAGAACACCTGGCCGTCCGCACAGTCGAACAGCTCGTACGGGCGCACCCAGGCGTGCTCGTTGCCGGCCGGTGCGGCGACCTTGCCCGTCACCGTGTAGTCCACGACGGCGGTCTCGGTCAGGGCCAGGATGCTGTCGACCTGCGCGACGTCGACCAGCTGCCCCTCGCCGGTCGCCTCCGCATGGCGCAGCGCGGCGAGCGTGCCGATCACCGCGAACAGGGTCGCGGAGACGTCGCCGATCGTCACGCCCACGCGCACCGGCGGCTGGTCGGGGTAGCCGTTCATCGACCACAACCCGCCGGCGGCCTGCGCGGTGTTGTCGAAGGCCGGTCGGCGCGTGCGGGAGCCGGAGTGGCCGTAGCCGGAGATCGCCGTGTAGACCAGGCGCGGGTTGATCTCGTGCAGCACGTCCCACCCCACGCCGAGCTTCGCCATGGTGCCGGGGCGGAAGTTCTCCACCAGCACGTCGGCCGAGCGCACCAGGTCCTTGAGCACCTCCACGCCCTCCGGGCTCGCGAGGTCGAGGCCCACGCCGAGCTTCCCGCGGTTGTACTGCGCGTAGTAGGCGCTGAACTCCTCGTCGCCGTGCGTCAGGTACGGCGGGAACCCCCGCGAGACGTCGGGATCGCGCGGGTTCTCGATCTTGATGACCGTCGCGCCCAGGTCGGCGAGCATCTGAGCGGCGTAGGGGCCGGCCAGCACGCGCGACAGGTCGAGCACCGTGACTCCGGTGAGCGCGCCCGGCGCGGGGAGCGTGGGATCGGTCATGGTGTCGGAGCCTCCTGTGCGGTGTCGGGGGTGTCGAGTCCGGCGGCGGCGAGCGCCCGCGCCACGTTCGACGGCGCACGGATACCGCGGACCCGCGAGAGCCACTCGGTCGTCGCCGCGAGGGCGCCGAGGTCGAGGCCGGTCTCGATGCCCAGGCCGTGCAGCATCCACACCAGGTCCTCCGTCGCGAGGTTACCGGTTGCGCCCTTGGCGTAGGGGCAGCGACCCAGGCCGCCGACCGAGGCGTCGAACTCGGCGATGCCCAGCAGCAGCGCGGCATGCACGTTCGCGAGCGACTGGCCGTAGGTGTCATGCAGGTGCAGCGCGATGCCGGAGAGCGGGATGCCGGCGGCGAGGGCCTCGGTCACGACGCGGGTCGTGAGTCCGGGGGTGGCGACGCCGATCGTGTCGCCCAGCGCGATGGTCCTGGCGCCGGCGTCGTGCAGCGCGGTCGCCGCGGAGGTCACCGCTGCCGTGTCGACCTGCCCCTCCCAGGGGTCGCCGAACGCCATCGACACGTAGCCGCGCACGGGGATGCCCTCGGCCGTGGCCGCGGCGATGACCTCGGTCGCCCGGTCGATCGCCCCGCTCCTGGTGGTGTTGAGGTTCGCCTTCGCGAACGACTCCGTGGCGCTGACCACGACCGCGACCTCGCGGATGCCCGCATCGATCGCGCGCTGGAGTCCGCGCAGGTTCGGCACCAGGGCGACGGCACGCGCTCCCTCCGGCACCTCGACCGCCGCCACGACCTCCGCGGCATCCGCGAGCTGCGGAATCCACGTCGGCGGCACGAAGCTCGTCACCTCGAGATCGCGCGACCCCGCGGCGTACAGCCGGCGGCAGAGCTCGGCCTTGACGCCGGCGGGGATGATGTCGGTCTCGGCCTGCAGTCCGTCGCGCGGTCCGACCTCGTACACGGTGACGCGTGCGGGAAGTCCGGGTTGCGGCTGCACGCGCGGCGACGGCTTCGGAGTCATGCGCCGGTCTTCTCTGCCCGCAGCTCGGCCAGCACCTCTCGTGCGTACTCGACGCGGATGCGCCGCTCGGCCACGATGCGCGCCGCGACCTCGCCGATCTCGTCGACCTCGGCGCCGGCGCTCGCGGCGATCGTGCGCGCGTGCAGGGTCATGTGTCCGCGCTGGATGCCCTCGGCGGCGAGCGCCCGGCATGCGGCGAGGTTCTGTGCGAGGCCGACGGCCGCGACGATGCTCGCGAGCTCGCGCGCGGTCTCGACGCCCAGAAGGCGCACCGCGGCCTGCGCGGTGGGGTGCGCTCTGGTCGCTCCTCCCACGAGGCCCACGGCGAGCGGAACCTCGAGGGTGCCGACGAGGTTGCCTGCGGCATCCTGCTCGAACTGCGACAGCGCCGAGTATCCCCCCAGGCGCGCGGCGTGCGAGTGGCATCCGGACTCCACGGCTCTGGTGTCGTTGCCGGTCGCGAGCACGACGGCTGTGATGCCGTTCATGATGCCCTTGTTGTGCGTGGCCGCGCGGTACGGGTCGGCCTCGGCGAAGGCGCTGGCCGCGACGATGTCGGACACCACCTGCGCGCCGCCCAGGAGCTCGGCGTCGAACACGGCGCGGGCACGGGTGAGCCGCAGCTCGGCCTTGTTGGTGAGGATGCGCAGCAGCGTGCGGGTGTCGGCGAGCTCGGCGATGCGAGGAGCGATGGCCTCGGCCATGGTGTTCACGGCGTTCGCGCCCATCGCGTCGCGCACATCGACGTGCAGGTGGACGATCACCTGGGCGCCGACCCGGGTGGGGAGCACGCGCACCGAGATGTCGAAGGCGCCGCCGCCGAGGGAGACGAGCACCGGATCCTGCTCGTTGGCGAGGGCGAGGAGCTCCTCGCGGGCTTCCAGCAGGGCGAAGCGGGTGCCGTGCGGGTCGACCGCGTCGAGCACCTGGATCTGGGCGATCATCACATCGCCGGTGTAGGAGGTGGTGAACCCGCCGTGCACCCGCGCCATCCGGGCCGCGTTGGACGCGGCGGCCACGACGCTGGGCTCCTCGGTGGCCATCGGGATCAGCCGGTCGACACCGTCGACCGTGAAGTTGGTGGCGACGCCGACCGGGATGCCGATGAGCCCGACGACGTTCTCGATCATGTGATCGGCCTGCGCCAGCGACAGGCCGGCGTGCGGCTGCAGCGCTTCCAGGGCCGTCGCGTCGAGTCCCGCTCCGCCGGCGACGAGGGTCAGGCGCTCGTCCGGGGTGTGGTCGCGCAGACCTGAGATTCGGCTGTTGATCGTCATCGGCGACCTTCCTTGATGGGCGGTCGCCGGATCCTCGGCGCCGCGGTTCTAGGACGACACTAGAAGCGGCGTCCGTCGCCGACGATGGGCGGATCACTCAGCGAACGGGTGCCGGTGTATGCGATTGACACACCTGCGTGATCTCCCCCATGCTCGACACTGAAGACCTACGCTCTCCCGCGCCCCCGAACGCCGAAGGAGCTCTCATGAGCCGCGCATCCGACGCGATCTCCACCCTGCTCGATGCCGCCCACGACAGCGATCTGGTCGGCCCCACCGCGGTCAGTGATGCGCTCGCCCAGCTGGGCGCCTCGGAGGGGGATGCGGCCGAGATCGCCGAGCTCGTGCACCGCTCGCAACGTGAGCTCTCGCGGCTGCGTCGCCGCGAGCACGAGCTCTCGGCCCTGTTCTCCAGCGCCCGTGAGCTCGCGGAGCTGCGCGACAGCGATGCCGTGCTCGCCCGGCTCGTGCAGCGGGCCCACACCATGATGGGTGTCGACCTGGCCTACCTGTCGGAGTTCGACCCCGACACCCGCGAGCTGCGGGTGCGCGAGACCAGCGGTTCCGTCAGCGCGTCGTTCCAGACGCTGCGCGTGCCGCCAGGACGGGGGCTGGCGAGCGTGGTGGTCGAGTCGCGGATGCCGCAGTGGGTGTCGGACTACTCGGAGTACGCGAGGGAGCGCCACGACTCGGGAATCGACGACGCCGTATCGGCCGAGGGTCTGGTGTCGCTGCTCGGGGTACCCATGGTGACCTCCGACGACGTGCTCGGCGTGCTGTTCGTGGCCAACAGGGAGGCGCGCAGCTTCACCCCCGACCAGGTCGCGCTGCTCACGGCCGTGGCCGACCACGCGTCGATCATCCTGCAGACCACCCAGACGCTGCGCGACCTGCAGGAGTCGGAGGACGAGAGCCGCACCACTCTGGCCAGCCTCACTGCGCACCTCGTGGAGCGCGACCGCGCCAACACCGTGCACCAGGAGCTGGTGCAGGCCGTGCTCGCCGGCGGCGGATTCGGTCCTGTGGCCGAGACTCTCGCCTCGGCGCTCGGCCGGGCGGTCGCGATCATCGACGCGCAGGAGCAGATCATCGCCGCGGCCGGGCTACCCCTTGCCCCCAGCATGCTGACGCTGCCGGAGCCCGTGCGCGAAGCGATCGCCGAGAGCCGTCGCTCCGGATACTGCGTCGCGGTGCCGGAAGGGGGCGTGCGCGCCGTCGCCGCCCTGTCAGCCGGCAGTCGGCACTTCGGCGCACTGCTGCTCGGCGACGGCGACTTCGAGCTCGGTGCCGTGGATCTGCGCACGATCGAGCGGGCCGCGCAGGTGGGCGCCCTGCTCGAGCTGCAGCAGGAGGCCGCATCGGGAGCCGACCTGCGCATCCGGAGCGAACTGGTCGCCGATCTGCTCGACGACGTACCGGAGCGCCGCGCCGATGTCGAGCGGCGTGCCCGCCGGCTGGGCGTCGATCTGCAGGTGCTCGACTCGCTGATCCTCGTCTCGGTGCCGGGCGACCAGCACACGGCCGCGCTGCGGGAGCTGAGCAGACAGCTCGACGACCGCTCTCTCGTGGGCGAGTACCGCGGGTTCGTCGTCGCCGCGTACAGCGCCGAGCGCACTGTCGTCGAGGTCGAGCGCCTGCGCGCGCACGTCGCCTCCGCGATCCAGCATCCGGTCTCCGTCGTCGTGCCCCGCCCGGCATCCGGCGCCCTGCCGGAGGCCTTCCAGACCGCGATGCGCACGGCCCGACTGATCGCGGCGCTCGAGCTCACCGACATCACCGCACAGGTCGACGACTTCCTCCCGTACTCGGCGATCCTCGACACGGATGTGCGGGCGCTGAGCGCGTTCCTGCGCGACACGATCGGTGCCGTCCGCCGCTACGACGAAGAACGCGGGGCCGATCTGCTCGGCACACTGCGCGCCTTCGTGCGCAACAACGCCAGCCCCACGCGTACGGCCCGCGCACTGAACTTCCACACCAACACGATCCTGCAGCGACTCGACAGGCTCGACCACGTACTCGGCGCATCCTGGCGCGATGACGAGCGGATGTTCCGTATCGGCATCGCCGTGCGGCTCGACGAGCTGCGCGACCGCCTGCAGGCCCGCTGAGGCGCGGCATCCGCTGTTTCGTCCGTGGGAAAACAGAGATGACCCTGCGTCGCTGCGGCGGGTCGGCCCGCGACGCGCCGCACTCACCGCGAATGGTCTCCGTTCCCACCCGGATGCGAGAACGCCCTACGTGCGGTACAGCACCGGCATCGACTCCAGCAGTGTGCGGGTGTACGGATGCTGCGGCGCGTTCATGACCTGCTCGCCGGTACCTTCCTCGACGACCTTGCCCTGGTGCATCACGGCCACGCGGTGCGCGATGTGGTGCACGACCGCGAGGTTGTGGGTGATGAACAGGTAGGTCACGCCTGTGCGCTCCTGCAGACGTACGAGCAGGTTCAGCACCTGCGCCTGCACCGAGACGTCGAGAGCGGATGTCGGCTCGTCGAGCACGATGAACTCGGGGTCTGCGGCCATGGCCCGCGCGATGGCGATGCGCTGGCGTTGACCGCCCGAGAACTCATGCGGGTAGCGGTTCACGGCATCCGCCGGGATGCCCACCTGCTCGAGGGACTCGTACACGCGCATCGTGCGGTCCTTCGGCGGCATGCCCGCCGCGACCAACGGTTCGGCGACCGAGCGGCCGATCGCGAAGCGCGGGTCCAGCGAATCGTTGGGGTCCTGGAACACCATCTGCACGCGCCGCCGGTGGCGCCGCAGCGCCGAGCCACGAAGTCCGGTGACGTCGCCGCCGTCGAACTCGATCGCGCCGGAGGTGGGCTTGCGCATGAGCAGGATGGCCCTGGCGAGCGTGCTCTTGCCGGAGCCGGACTCCCCCACCAGCCCCAGAGTCTCGCCGCGGCGGACGTGCAGGCTCACGTCGTCCAGCGCGACCATGGCGTTGTCGCCGTGGCCGAATCGCTGCGTGACGTTCTTCACGCGCAGCACGTCATCCGGTGCGGCACCGGCCTTCACCGATACGTCACTCACGATGCCCTCACTCACGATGCCTCCTCCAGGACGGCCGGGACCGTGTCGAAGTCGTTGTCTGCCGGGATGACCGCGAGCGCGGAACGAACGGGCACCGACGGACGAGGGATGCTCTCCAGCAGCGCCTTCGTGTACGGATGCTGCGGATCCTCCAGCACGCGCTGCGTCGTGCCGGACTCCACGATGCGCCCGCGGTACATGACAGCGATCCGCTCGCAGAGCTGACCGATGACCCCCAGATCGTGGCTGATGAACAGCACGCCCATCCCGGTCTCGTCGCGCAGGGTACGGATCAGATCGAGGATCTGCGCTTGCACCGTCACATCCAGGGCCGTGGTCGGTTCGTCGGCGACCAACAGCGTCGGGTCTGCGGCCACCGCGATCGCGATGACCACGCGCTGCCGCTGACCCCCGGAGAGCTGGTGCGGGTAGTAGCCCATGCGGCGCTCCGGCTCGGGCATGCGCACGAGCTTGAGGATGTCGAGCGCCTTGGCGCGCGCCGCCTTCTTGTCGGCGAGGCCGTGGATGAGGAGCACCTCCGCGATCTGCGCGCCGATCCGCATGCACGGGTTCAACGCGGACATCGGCTCCTGGAAGACCATGGAGGCGCGGACGCCTCGCACCCCCGCCCAGTCGCGTTCGGCGGCATCCTTCATATCGGACCCCGCGACGGTCATCGTCTGCGCGGTGACCGTCGCGGAGTCGGGCAGCAGCCCCATCATCGCCAGGGCGACGCTGGACTTGCCGCTGCCCGACTCCCCGATGACGCCGACGATCTCCCCCGCGCGGACGCGGAGCGACACCTCGGACACCGAGGGGGCAGCACCCCCGTATGCGATGGACAGGTCTTCGACCCGGAGAGCGTCGACGTCGGTGCTCATTCGGTCAACCAGGCCGAGTCGAGCAGGGAACGGGAGTAGAACGCGTCGCTCTCGTAGCCGTGCAGCTTGTTCGCATCCCAGACCTCGAAGTACACCGGTACGGCGGCGGGCACGATCTCCAGCACCTGCTCCGCGGTCTCCTCGGCCAGCTGGTCGATGAGCTCGTTGTACTCCTCGGGTGTGGCCGCGGCCATGGCCTGCGTCAGCAGCTCACGGGCCTTGTCGGCATCGGGGTTGCCGTCCCAGTGGTTGTACACGCCGCCCTCCAGCAGCACGGGCTGGAGGTAGAAGGCGGCAGATGCGCGAGGGCTTCCCGGGATCGCGACCAGGTCGGTCCAGGACTCACCGGTGGTGAAGATCGGCGCGATCTCCGACAGCGGCGTCGCCTTGAGGTTCAGCGTGATGCCTGCCTCGGCCAGCTGCTGCTGCATCATCTCGTAGACCGGGTGGTGCGACTGCGCCACGTCGCCCATGTAGCTGAGGGTGATCTCGGGGTTCGGCTGTCCGGCCTCTTCGAGGAGCTTCTTGGCCTCGTCGACATCGCGCGTGTAGTAGGGCAGGTCGGCGGCGTCGGGGGCACCCGGGTCGCCGGCCGGCGGCACGAACGAGATACCCGCGTTGCCGAGCATCGCGGTGTCGACCAGCGCCTGGCGGTCGAGGGCGAGCGAGAACGCGCGACGCACGTTCACGTCGGCGAGGGGTCCCGCCTCCGGGTTGATGTAGATCGCGAGGTTCTGGCGGAAAGGCGGGTCGCCGAGCGTGAATCCGGAGGACTCGGCCTGGTTCGCCAGGCTGCCGTCGATGAACGACGCTGCCTGCACGCTGCCCTGCTGCACGGCGGCGAGCAGGGTGCTCTCGTCGGGGTACAGCTCGAAGACGATCGAGTCGAGGTTGGGAGCCTCACCCCAGTAGTTGTCGTTCTTGTCGAGTGTGACACTGACGCCCTGCGACCACTCGGTGACCTGGAAGGCGCCGGTGCCGAAGGTCTGCGTCTGGCGCTCCTCCTCCGTGGCCTTGCCGTAGCCCTCTTCGCTCACGATGAAGAAGGTCTGGCGCGCGGAGACGGCGTCGAGGAACGTGCCGTCGGGCTGAGTGAAGTGGAACGTCACCTCGTGGTCGCCGGTGGCTTCCACGCTCTCCATGTTGGCGAGGTAGGTGGCGTTCGAGCCCCCGTCCTTGCGCGTCTCGAACGAGTAGACGACGTCGGAGGCGTCGAACGGGCTGCCGTCGGCGAAGGTCACGTCGTCGCGGAGCTGGAACACCCAGGTGAGCTCGTCGGGCTGATCCCACTCGGTCGCCAGCGCCGGGTTCACGGTGCCGTCGTTGTCACGTGTGAGCAGGGTGTCGTAGGCGATCGCGTCGATGATCTCGGCCGCGACTGCGGTAGCGACCATCGGGTCGATACCACCGGCGGAGGGTTCTGCGGGGACGCCCCAGGTCAACGTGCCGCCGGCGACGGGCTCGCCCTCCGCGCCGTTGCTCGGGGTCTCGCCTCCGGACGTACAACCGGTGAGCGCCAGGGCGCCGGCGACGATGACCGCCGCGCCGTAGAGGTATGGCTTCTTCATAGCTGACTCTCTTCTGTGTGGGTGGTGCCTCGGGTAGTGCTGTTCTCTCGGGTGGAGCTGTTCTTCGGCGCCCGGCCGGCACGTTTCCGGCCGAGCGAGAAGGCGGGTTCCCGCCGGGGGGCGAGCCAGTCCTGCAGTCCGTCGGCGAGCAGGTTCCACGCGGCGGAGAGCAGGATGATGACCAGTGACGGCAGGATGATCAGGAGCGGCTGCACCTGCATGAATCGCGTGAACTCGCTGATCATGCGACCGGCGGAGGGCTCCGGCGCCTGCACGCCCTGGCCGAGGTAGCTGAGTGCGGCCTCGATCAACACGATCTGCGAGGCGACGGACGCGAACTGCACGAACAGCGGCGTCAGCACGTTCGGCAGCAGGTGCTCCATCACGATGCGCGGACCGCGTACGCCGGACAGACGCGCGGCGAGCACGAAGTCGCGGTCGCGCATGGCGATCACCGGCGCCCGCATGACCCGGGCGAAGCCGGGGGCGAACACCAGACCGAGGGCCAGGATCAGCGGGCCCGCTCCGTTGCCGATCACGACGCCGACGACCAGGGCGACCAGGATGGCCGGCAGCGCGAGCAGTGCGTCGACGATGCGCATGATGACCGCATCCACCCAGCCGCCGACATACCCGGCGATGAGCCCCAGCGTGGTTCCCACGATCGCGCCGAGCAGCGCACCGGCACCGGAGATGATCAGGCTGGTGCGTGCGGCCAGCGCGAGACGGGTGAACGTGTCGCGACCGAGGTTGTCCGTGCCGAGCCAGTTCGTCGCCGAAGGCCCTGACATCGGCGGACCGGCGGTGCCCAGTGGATCGTACGGCGGCCACAGGCTCATCCATCCCGCCAGCAGCAGGATGCCGGCGAGGATGCCGGCTCCGGCCCAGAACGACGGGCCGAGGTGCGGGCGGCGACGACGGCGGCCGGCGGTCGAGGCCAGGGCGAGTTCGCGGGTGACAGTCATCGCGTGTGAACCCTCACTCGGGGGTCGATCAGGGGGTAGATCAGATCGACGATGAAGTTGATGGCGACGTAGACCGCTCCGATCAGCAGAACGGTCGCCTGGATGATGGGGTAGTCCGAACTGCGGATGCCGGTGAGCAGCAGTTGCCCCATTCCGGGGAGTGAGAACACCTGCTCGATCACGACGGTGCCGCCGACCAGGGCGGCCAGCTCGATGCCGACGACCGTGGTCACGGGGATCAGGGCGTTGCGCAGCGCGTGCCGCCCCACCAGGCGCGAGGGCGATGCGCCTTTCGCCCTCGCCGTGCGCACGAAGTCCTGACCGAGCGTGTCGAGCAGTGTGCCGCGCGTGTAGCGGGCGATGATCGCCGCCAGCACGATCCCGATCAGCAGGGCAGGAAGAATCAGCACCCCGAACGCACGCAGCGGGTTGCCCGCCGCGCCCGAGTAGCCCACCAGCGGCAGCTTCAGGGTGAGCGAGTTCACCAGGATCAGCACGGCGCCGAGCACGAACGGCGGCGTCGCGAGGAGCACGAACGAGGTACCGCGCACGATGTGGTCGCTCGGGCGACGCCAGCGGGTCGCGGCGAGGATGCCGGCAGGCAGACCGAGGATGACGCCGAACAGCGTCGCCATCAGGGCGAGCGTGAGGCTGAGCGGCAGGCGGGTCGCGATCATGTCGGAGACCTGGCCGGGGACGGTGATCGCTGCACCGAAGTCCCCGCGCAGCACCCCGCTCAGCCACACGAAGTACTGGGTGATGGCGGGTTGGTCGAGCCCGAGTTCCTGGCGCAGCGCGTCGAGCGCGGCCGGGTCCGGGTTGGCCGGGTCCGCGAAAGACGCGAGCGGATCGCCGGGGATGATGCGGACCATCGAGAAGACGAGGACCGACAGCACGAACAGCACGAACAGGGACGACAGCACCCGCGTGAGTATGTAGCGCGCCATTCAGCAGCCCGTCTTCGGTGACATAGTCGTCACGGTATCGAGACGGCAGCCCGGCGATAACGGTGCTTCGACCCAGCGAACCAGGTGCGTCATGGGTGAAACCTCCATATCAGCGGCTGTCGGGGAGCCGTGGCGGATCAGCGGGTCAGGGCGGGAGGGGCGAACGCGGAGATGTCGTCCGACGTCTCGCCGTCGAGTGCGAGCTCGGACAGGATCCGCCCGAACGCCGGAGTGAACTTGAAGCCGTGTCCTGCCGACAGCGCGACGATGATGTCGGGGTGCGCAGAGAGCGGCCCCAGCACGAAGCGGCGGTCGGGTGTGAGCGCGTACTGGCAGGTCACGGTGCGCAGCTCGGATCCCGCATCGGGGATCAGTCCGCGCACGAATGCCCCCAGCTCGTCGGCGAGCTCCCGCGAGGGGACGAAGGTGCGCTCGGCCGGCGTCATCCGGTTCTCCGACACGTCGCGTGCGGCCTTGACCGTCGGCTCCCCGAAGGTCGGGAACCCGTAGAAGCACTCCTCGTCCTCCCAGATCCACACCGGGAACCGATCGGGTCCGAGCGGCTCCGGGTTCTCCGGGCGGAAGTACGTCACCTGCTCCTGCATGATGTCGAGCGGGATGGCGGCGCCGAGCGGTTCCAGCAGTGTGTTGGTCCACGCGTCGGCGGCGACGATGACCTTGTTCGCGCGGACCGCGCCGTTGGCCGTGCGGACGATCACGCCGTCGCCATCCGGCTCCAGCATCTCGACCGTCGTGCGATCGCGGATGTCGGCGCCGAGCGCCCTGGCCCGCAGCTGCAGCGTGGCGACCGTGCGGGAGGCATGCGCGATGCCGGAGTCGGGCGTATAGACGGTCTCGACGTTCTCGGGGATGCGGAACTGCGGCCAGCGCGCGTGCACCTCAGCGGGAGTGAGGAGTTCGTGCGGCACGTCGCACTCGGTGAGAGCGGAGGTGAAGTCGGAGGCGGAGTAAGGGCCGTCCGTCGGCAGGAAGATCACTCCCCCGGTGACGGTGAGCAGTCGCTCACCGGACTCCTGCTCGAGGTCGGCCCAGTCGCGGTAGGCGGACTGCGCGAGACGCACGTACTCGGGAGCGCCGTAGGAGGTGCGCACGATGCGCGAGGTGTCATGTGAGGCGCCGCGCACGTGCCCGAGCTCGTACTGCTCGAAGGCGACGACACGCGCTCCGCGGCGAGCCAGGTGATACGTGGCCGCGCTGCCCAGCGCGCCCATCCCCACCACTGCCACCTCAAAGGTCCCCATGACGCTCCGTCCTGTCGTGTTGTGTGCGATAGCTCAGTGTGGACAGTCCCGTCACCGCTCAGCCATGGGTCGACAACCCATGCCGGAGGGACATGAATGTGTGGTGCACACGGCAGCGACGACGCACAGGGGTCGGGCGTCGAGCGGCCGGACCGCCTTCGGGGGCGGTGGCTCCCAGTCTCGCGGAACATGAGGGCGGTCGCGCACGACGCACTGTCACGGCGCGCGCCGCTTGTCAATCCCGTGGCCGGGTTCGCGCGGGAATGCGAGGGTGGCAGTCCCATTGATCGTTCGAGGAGAGGAGCACGCCATGAGTGCTGCAGACGACATCAAGAACGCCGCCGAGAAGGCCGCGGGCAAGGTCAAGGAGAACGTCGGGAAGGTCACCGACAACGAGCAGCTCGAGGCCGAGGGCCGAGCAGATCAGGTCAAGGCCTCCGCGAAGCAGGCCGGCCAGGACGTGAAGGATGCCGCCGAGAAGGCCGGCGAGAACGTCCGAGACGCATTCAAGGAGTGAGACCTACGCCGATGGCGGGTCTCACTCCTTGAGTCTCGATTCAGGAGGGGGCCCGCCATCCGGCGGACCCACAGCTGAGGTCAGACCTTGCGGCTGCCGGAGATGCTCCGGATCAACCAAGCGATCACAGCGATCGCCAGCAGGACCAGTCCGACCCAGAGCAGGAACTGCAGCGACTGGACCAGTCCGCCGGTGATCGCGAGGATCACGGCGATGACGATGACGATGATGAGGAGGATGTTCATCGGTCTTCCCTTCTTCCGGGGCTGGGCACCCCGATTGCAGTTCACCACGCTAGGCCCGTCCGACCGATCCGGGGGAGGGGGTTGACGTGGACACCCCCGAGATGCCATTGAGAGGAATCAGAGCATGCCTGGACGTCGTAACAACTCGCTGAAAGACCCGGAGCTGTACGAAGAGCTTCGCGATGACGGTGCGTCGAAGGAGAAGGCCGCGCGCATCTCCAATGCCGCCGCAAGGGACGGACGCAGCACGGTCGGCCGCCGCGGCGGCGAGCACGGCGACTACGAGGACTGGACGGTCGCCGAACTGCGCAGCCGTGCGAAGGAGCTCGGTCTGACCGGGTACAGCCGCAAGCGCAAGGCGGAACTGATCTCCGCGCTCCGGAACCACTAGGCGCCCCTGATGGCGCGGTTCGGGATCGAAGAGGAGTTCGTCCTCCTAGATAGCGAGTCGCTCGTGCCGACCGCGATCACGGCGGAGGCGCGGCGGCGGATGGAGACCTCCCCGCTCGCGGGGCATGTGATGCCCGAGTACCTCACCTGTCAGGTCGAGTGCGCGACGGATCCGCTGAACACACGCGCCGAAGCTCTCGAGCAGTTGCGCGGCCTGCGCAGCGCGATCGCCCACCATGCCGCAACGAGCGGCGCCGTCGCCGCATCCACTGGCACGCCCTTCGCGACCACGGGGACCGTCGAGGTCTCGGCCTCACCGCACTACGACGAGGTCGCCGCGCTGCTGAAGCACATCACGCGAGGCCACGAGGTCAACGGCCTGCACGTGCACGTGGAGGTACCGGACGAGGCCGAACGGGTGCGTGTCCTCAACCGCATCCGCGGCTGGCTCCCTCTCCTTCTCGCTCTCAGCGGGAACAGCCCGTTCGCCGACGGCCTCGACTCGGGTTTCGACAGCTGGCGGAGCATCCTGATCCGACGCCTGCCGTCGTCGTGGTGCCCGCCGGTGTTCCGCGACATCGACGGCTACCGGGCGCACATCGACCAGCTCGTGGCCCTCGGCGCCATCGCCGAGCCCGCGTCGCTGTCGTGGGCCGTGCGGATCTCGGAGCGCTTCCCGACGGTCGAGGTGCGGGTCTTCGATGCGCAGCTCGATCCCGAGGACAGCCTGCTCGCGGCGGCGCTGGTGCGGGCGATCGCCCTCACCGACGACGCCCCATGGTCGAACGTCGACCTCGACGCCATCGACGCGTCACTGTGGACCGCAGCGCGTCACGGCAGGGACGCGCGCATCACGCACCCCGCCTCCGACGACGTCGTGGAAGCGGGAACAGCGGCTTCCCGGCTGCTCGATGCCATCGGGCCCGCGCTCGACGAGTCAGACGATCGGGCGTTCGTGGAGGAGCGGATGGCGCGCATCCGCACCGACGGCACCGGCGCTGCACGCCAGCGGCGGGCCTTCGCCAGAGCCGGGGTCGAGGGACTGCGGGAACTGTACCGTCAGGGCACAGCGGTCGCGCCCGAGTAGCCGACTCTTCATCTGCCCCTGAGGTCGTCGGCCGAGAGTAGGGTCGGGCTGTGGCCTCCTTCGCCCCTCTCCAGCGGCTCGTGATCTCGATCGCCGTGCTCGCCTCGTTCGTCACGTTCCTCGACGGCACGGTCGTCACCGTCGCCCTGCCCGCGATCAGCGAAGAGCTCGGCGGCGGCATCACGACCCAGCAGTGGGTCGTGGACTCGTACCTGATCACGCTGAGTGCGTTGATCCTGCTGGCCGGATCGGTCTCCGACGCCTACGGGCGGGTGGTCGTGATGCGCGTGGGACTGATCTCCTTCGGTATCGCCTCTGTCGCGGTGGCCGCCTCGATCGATCCCCTCATGCTGATCATCTCGCGCGCCGCGCAGGGCGCGGCCGGCGCCCTGCTGGTGCCGAGCTCGCTCGCCCTGATCACCGCGACCATGCGCGCCGGCGTGCAGGCCAGGGCGATCGGTGTGTGGACGGCCTTCACCACCGGCGCGCAACTGGTGGGCCCGCTCCTGGGCGGGCTGTTCGTCGACTACCTCTCCTGGCGCTTCGTCTTCCTGATCAACGTCATCCCGATCGGCATCACTCTGCTGCTGCTCGCCCGGCTGCGTCTGCCGGAGCATCCGCGCGGCGTCAAGGTGGACTGGTGGAGCGGCGCACTGTGCGCGGTCGGGCTGGGTGCGGTCGTGTTCGCGCTCATCGAGCAGCCCAACCTCGGGTGGGGCTCTCCCGCCATCTGGATCCCGGGCATCGGCGGCGCCGCCCTCTTCGTCTGGTTCCTGCTGCGCCAGCGGCGCTCCGCCGAACCGCTCATGCCGCTCTGGCTGTTCCGGGTGCGCGACTTCGGCTGGGGCAACCTGGCGACCCTGTTCGTGTATGCGGCGCTGTCGCTCAGCGGCTTCGTGATCGGCGTCTACCTGCAGCAGGGTGCGGGCCTCTCGGCGACCGCCGCCGGCCTCGCGAGCCTGCCGATGACGATCCTGATGATCCTGCTCAGCGCCCGTGCCGGACAGTGGGCCGGACGCTTCGGCCCCCGCATCTTCATGACCGTCGGCCCCCTGCTGATGGCGGCGGGCGCACTGCTCCTGCTGCTGGTCTCGACCGAGTTCTCTTACTGGTGGCAGGTGCTCCCCGCCATGATCGTGATGGGTCTCGGCCTCTCGCTCACGGTCGCCCCACTGACCGCCGCGATCCTCGGCGCGATCGACGAGTCGCACTCCGGCATCGCCTCGGCCGTGAACAACGCCGTCTCACGCGTCGCCGGCCTGCTCGTGGTCGCGATGCTGTCGACCATCGTCGGAGGCTCACTCGATCTGGACGGCTTCCACAACGCCGCCTGGGTCACCGCCGTGCTGCTCGTGCTCGGCGGCGTGGTGTCGTGGATCGGCATCCGCCGCAACCCCGCCGAAGCCGTCGACGCTCCCGCGACCGCCCCGGGAGGACCCGTACCCGCAGCCCGATGACGGTGCTCGACGCTGCATCCGACCTATGCTCGAGGGATGCTCGAACGAGATCGGCGAACGGGACGAGGCACCCTCGCGGCGCTCGTCACGGTGCTCGTCACCGTCCTCGCGCTCACGGGCTGCACGGTCGGCTCCGCCATGGACCCGCACTCCGAGCACTCCGGCGATGCCCCGGCGGGCGGAGACTGGTCGCTGCCGCCCGCCGGCGCCACACCCGACTACCAGCTCGGCGGAGCGTATGAGCCGGCGGCCGAGGTCGGCATCGTGGGGCGTGATCGGTCAGCGGATCCCGCGGCCGACGCCTACTCGATCTGTTATGTGAACGGCTTCCAGACGCAGCCCGGTGAGCTCGGCAGCTGGGACGCAGATCTGCTGCTGCAGCACGATGGCGCGACGGTGTTCGACCCGGACTGGCCCGACGAGGCCCTGCTCGACACGTCGACCGCCGACCGCCGTGAGCGCATCGCCGCGCAGATCATCCCCTGGATCGAAGGCTGCGCGGATGACGGCTTCGCGGCTGTCGAATTCGACAACCTCGACTCCTACACCCGGTCCGACGATACGCTCTCGCTCGACGACAACCTCGCCCTCGCCACCCTCTTCGTCGATGCCGCCCACGGCGCGGGCCTCGCGGCCGGCCAGAAGAACGCCGCCGAAGACGCCGCGGCACTCCGCGACCGGGCGGGCTTCGACTTCGCGGTGACGGAGGAGTGCGCCGTCTTCGAGGAGTGCGACGTGTACACCGCGGTGTACGGCGCGCACGTGATCGACATCGAGTACAGCGACGAGCTGCCGCGCAGCTTCGCGGAGATGTGCGCGGATGCGGAGTCGCCGGCGTCGATGGTGCTGCGCGACCGCGACCTGGTCACCCCCGACAACCCGGCGTATGTGTTCGAGACCTGCGGCGCGTGAGCGGAGCCAGCGCTCGACCGTGACCGGCGGGGCCGCGACCACGGGTCGCGCACATTGTCAACGGGTGCGCGCGGCGGCGCGGAGTGCGCGAGGCTGAGCATCCGATCGCCCCGATCCGGCGGCGCGGAGCATCCGACCAGAGAGGACAACCATGTCCGACCCCCGTTCATATCCCGAGGACCAGGGACCGTTCGACGCCGCCGCGGAGACGCCGGCCGGCGAGAAGGTCTTCACCGCCGACGACGACACCCACGATGACGACACCGACGACGACGCTGACGGCCTCGACCCGCTCGAACAGGGCGACGAGGCGAACGTCGACCCCGACATGGGGCTCAGCAACTCCACGGAGTGACCCTGACGGCCGCTTCCGGCGCGCGGGTTGCAGGAGGATTCGCGGGTTGCAGGATGACTCGCCGGGAATCCCTCCTGCGACCGGCGGATCTTCCTGCAGGTCGGGCGAGGCGGCCACAGGAGTCGACGGCCGAAAACCGCCGGTGACCCGCTCCGCCCCCTGAGGACGACAGCGGACCACCGGCGCGCGGAACTCACGCGGAGGCCGCACCCTCCCGAAGCCACCGCGGTTCCACGTTCCCGAACCTATGCGTGGGTGCTCGGGCACGACGAGGGGGTTGCCTCGCGGGGCACGGATGCAGTATCCCGCGTCCCCCTGGCTCCGAGTGCACGGTCTGGCGTCGAGTGCACGACATCGCCGCGCACGCACGCCGTGCACTCGGCAGCATCCCGTGCACTCGGCGAGCGCGGGAGCGCGGGAGCGCGGGAGCGCGGGAGAGAATGGATGCATGTCCCCGAAGTCCCCGCGGCGACTGCTCGCCTCCCTCCGCCGGATCGTGCACAGCGACCCCTCGGCCGTGGCCCTCACCGAAGTGATGCCCGTGATCGACGAGGGCATGGTGCCCAAGGTGCTCGACCTGTCGACCCGCATCGGCGAGTCGATGTTCGCCGTCGGGGCGTCGGCGCATGAGGTCACTCTCGCCATCACGCGCGTCTGCGATGCCTACGGACTCCGCGGCGTACAGGTCGATGTGACGTACAACTCGATCACGGTCTCCTTCCACCTCAGCGGCGAGGTGTGGCCGGAGACGCTGGTGCGCGTGGTGCGCGTGGCGGCGCCGGATCACGCCAAGCTCCAGCGCGTGCAGGCGCTGGTCTCCGACATCCGCGGCGGGCTGGACCTGGAGTCCGCGCGCACCGCGTTCCGGGTGATCCGTCGCGTGCCGTTCCGCTACCAGCAGCCCGTGGTCGTGGTCGCCCGCGCGATGCTCGCGGTCGGGGTGAGCATCCTGCTCGGCGCCTCGCCGCTCATCGTGGGCCTGACCTTCATCGCGGCCCTCGCCGCCGCCCTCACCCAGGCCGGACTCGCCCGCCTGCGCGTACCCCTGTTCTTCAGCCAGATCGCCGGAGGCTTCGTCACCACCGTCGTCGCCGTCGTGGTGTCGGCGCTCGGGGCCGCGGGGATCGAACCGTTCGTCGACATCCGGCCATCCATCATCGTCGCCTCGGGCATCGTGCTGATGCTCGCAGGCCTCACCGTCGTCGGTGCGGCGCAGGATGCGATCGATGGGTTCGCCCTGACCGCGGGCGGTCGCATCCTCGATCTCACGATGCAGACCCTGGGCGTCGTGATCGGCATCCTGGTGGGACTCGAACTCGGCACCGTGCTCGGCTTCACTATGGAGCTGCCCGACGACCCTGCGCCGTTCGGTCCGCTGCCGAGCGTGTTCGCGGGCGCGATCATCATCGCGGTCGCCGTGGCCGTGTTCAACGGGGCCGGGATCCGGATCATCCTCGTGAGCGCACTGCTGAGCGCCATCACGATCGCCGGGTACACGCTCGCGACCACCCTGAACGTGCACCCGGCTGCGGCGAGCGCGATCGGCGCCCTGCTCGCGAGCTTCGTCGGGGTGCTGATCGCGCACAACCTGCACGTGCCGTCGGTGGCCGTCACGACCGCGGCGATCGTGCCCCTGGTCCCCGGTGTCGCCGTGTTCCAGGGGCTGCTCGAGATGGTGCACACCGATGGTTCGGCATCGGATGTCGTCGGCGCCGGCGGCTCGCTCATCTACGCCGCGATCATCGGCGTCGGACTTGCCTCGGGCGCATCACTGGGCCTCTACCTGGGCACCCCCGTGCGCGCCACGCTCGGGAGCGTCACGAAGACCCGCGCCCGCGTGCGCCGCTGAGCGCTCAGGCCCCCGCGCGCACCGTCTCGAGCGACGGGTAGTCGGTGTACCCCTCGGCGGTGAAACCGTAGAACAGCTCGGGGCGGGGCTCGTTGAGCTCCGCGTCCTGCAACCAGCGCTCGACGAGGTCGGGGTTGGCGATGACCGGACGCCCGGCGGCGACCGCGTCCGCCCAGCCGTCCTCGACCAGCTCCTCGGCGTCGGTGCGGGTGGTCGGCACGGCGAAGCCGGTGTTGACGATCAGGGGTGCACCGGCAGTGCGGCGGATGTGCTGCACGAGCTCGCTGGTCGGCGCGGCCTGGAGCACGTCGACGAAGGCGAGCCCGAGCGGCGCGAGCCCTTCGGCGACCGCGGTGTAGGTCGCGCGCACATCCGCGTCGTCCTCTTCCAGCACGCCCTGGATGTTGTGCTGCGGCGAGAGCCGGATGCCCGTGCGGTCGGCGCCCACAGCCTCGGCGACCGCCGTGGTGACCTCGATCGCGAAGCGGGCGCGGTTCTCGGGCGATCCGCCGTACTGGTCTTCGCGGATGTTCGACACCGGCGACAGGAACTCGTGCACGAGGTAGCCGTTCGCACCGTGCACCTCGACGCCGTCGAGTCCGGCGGCGATCGCGTTGCGCGCGGCCTGCGCGAACTGCTCGACCACGGCCGGGATCTCCTCGGCGGTCAGGGCGTGCGCGACCGGCAGGTCGGCCTTGCCCTCGGGAGTGCGGGTCTGCCCCGGTGCGGCGAGCGCGCTGGGTGCGACAACCCTCGGCTCCCCCGAGATCGCCGGGTGCCCCACGCGTCCGCCGTGCATGAGCTGCATCACGATCGTGCCGCCGGCCTCATGCACGGCATCCGCGATGCGCCGCCATCCCTCGATCTGCGCGGGGGTGACGATGCCGGGCTGCCCCGGGTACGACTTGCCTTCGGCCGCCGGCCACGTTCCCTCGGTGATGATGAGGCCTACCCCGGCGCGCTGACGGTAGTACTCGACCATCACGTCGGTCGGCACACCGTCTGCGTCGGCACGCGTGCGGGTCAGCGGCGCCATGACGACGCGGTTGGACAGCTGCAGGGCGCCGAAGACGGCTGGCTCGTAAAGACTCACAGTGGGAGGTAAGGCGGGGGCGGGGCGCGGTATTCCCTCGTAGCGGTTACCCGGGTCACTCCCCGTCCAGCATCCGCTCCCTGACCTGCCTCCGCAGCACCTTGCCGATGAGCGAGCGCGGCAGATCATCGACCGCGACGATGCGCTTCGGCACCTTGTACGGGGTGAGCCTGGTGCGACAGAAGTCGCGCAGCGCACTCGCGTCGAGTTCGGCACCCTCGCGCAGCACGACCGCCGCGGCGACCTCTTCGCCGCCACTGGATCGCGGTAGCCCGACTACGGCTGCGGCGACCACATCGGGATGCGCCTCCAGCGCGTCCTCCACCTCGCTGGGCGACACGTTGAAACCGCCGGTGATGATGAGCTCCTTGAGCCGGTCGACGATCGTCACGAATCCATCCGCCGACACTTCGGCGATGTCGCCGGTGCGCAGCCATCCGTCGGAGAGCAGCACATCCGCTGTCTCGCCCCGGCGCCCCCAGTACCCCTGGAACACCTGCGGACCGCGGATGAGCAGCTCGCCGCGCTCGCCGGCCGGCAGATCGACGTCGGTGTCTGCGGGGTCCACGACGCGGATCTCCGTGCTCGGGAAGGGCACGCCGACGGTTCCGGGACGACGGGTCCTACCCATCGGATTGCCCAGCGCGACCGGTGAACTCTCGGTCATGCCGTATCCCTCGACCAGCAGGCCGCCCGTTGCCTCCTCCCAGCGCTGCACGGTCGCGACCGGCAGACTCATCGCGCCGGAGATCGCGAACCGCACCGTCGACAGATCGATGGTCCCGCGGGCGGCCGCGCGGGCGAGCTGATCGTAGATCGGCGGCACTGCGGGAAGGAACGTGGGCGGGCTCGTCCGCGCCGCCGCGGTCACCAGCCCGAGATCGAACGTGGGGAACAGTACAAGCTTCGCGCCGATGCTCATGGCGAAGGTGAGGCAAAGCGTCATGCCGTAGGCGTGGAACAGCGGCAGCACCCCGTAGAACGTCTCCTCGCCGTCGACGAGTCCCGGCACCCATGCACGCCCCTGCATCGCGTTGGCGCGCAGGTTCGCATGGGTCAGGATCGCGCCCTTGGGGACCCCGGTGGTTCCACTCGTGTACTGCAGCAGCGCGGTGTCGCTCAGCGTCGGCCCGGGGACGCGGCGCGACACGCGTCGGTGGTCGAGCAGCGACTTCCAGGAGATCAGGTGTCGCGCCTTCGGGGTGCCGGTCAGCTTCGCTCTCGACTCGCGGGCCTTCGGCACGGGGAGTCGCAGCAGCAGACGCTTCGACAGCGGCATCGCGGCCGTGAGGTCGACGCTCACGATGTGCTCGACGGTGAGGTCGGACGGGAAGCCGGCGACCGTGTCGGCGACCTTATCCCAGACGATCGCGACCCGCGCGCCGTGGTCCTCGAACTGATGCCGCAGTTCCCGCGCGGTGTAGAGCGGGTTGTGCTCGACCACGATGGCGCCGAGACGAAGCGTCGCATAGAACGCCACCACGTGTTGGGGGCAGTTGGGCAGCACGAGTGCGACGCGGTCACCCTTGCCGACGCCGAGCCGGCGCAATCCCTCGGCCGCGCGCTCGATCTGCACTCCGAGCTCTCGGTAGGTGGTGACGGCACCGAAGAACTCGAGCGCGGGGCGCCGCGCGAACGTCTGCACGCTCGCCGCCATCATCTCGGGCAGGGTCTGCGTCGGCTCGTCGATCTCCGCGGGAACGCCGTCCGCATAGGAGCTGAGCCACGGGCGGGAGTCGTACGGATGGGAGGTCATGCCTCCATCCTCCCTCGCGGAGCTATGACCAGCCAGGGGTCGCGTCATCGCCGCATCCGAACGGGGATGCGACTGTTCAGGACCTCTGAGGAAGCGCACCGTGCCGCAGCAGGCCCAGGCCCAGAGACTCAGAGACCCAGCCCTCAGTCACCGAAGGCGGCGAGCAGCTCCGCGAAGTGATCGAGGTCGTCCGCGGACCAGCGCCGGAGCCGTTCAGCCAGGCGCGCCTCGTACCGCGAGCGGGCGAGTGCCACCCGCTCCTGCGCCAGATCGGTGGCGACCAGCACGCGGGCCCGACGGTCCTCCGGGTCGCGGACGCTCTCCACCAGCCCCAGCTCCTCGAGCTGACGAACGTGGCGGCTGACGGCGGACTTGTCGGTCTGCAGTCGTTCGATGATGGCCCCTGCTGAGGTGGCCTTGCCCGTCGCGATCGACGTCAGCACCTGATAGCCCAGCGGCTGCAGATCGGGATGCACGGTGGCCGCGGCCTCGCGCCAACTCACGCGGATCCGGGCGAAGAGACGCCCCAACTCGTGCTCGACGCGGGCGACCGCCTGGTCGAGATCGGGCTTCTCAGCGGCGTCCGGCGCTGCGGATCGGGCGGGGTCGTCGGACGAGGCGCTCATGCTCGCCAGCTTACGGCGAAGCCCCCGCCGACGGAGAGACGGCGGGGGCTTCGATCAGACCTCGGAGAGCAGCCGGAAGACCTTCGACGCGGCATCGATCTCGTCCTGTGTCAGCCCCGCCACGACCGTGCGCAGGCGCGTGGCGTGGTCACGCCGCAGCTGGGCGAGTGCGTCATGTGCTGCGGGCGTCGCCGTCAGCACGCGCTGGCGGCCGTCGCGCTCGTCCGGGCGCGACTCGATCAGACCCAGTTCCTCCAGCATCCGCACCTGGCGGCTGATGACGGACTTGTCCATCTCGAATCGTTCCGCGAGCTCGTGGGCGTTCGCCGTGTCGGCTCGCTCGATGAACGTCAGCAGTTTGTAGCCGCCGACCTGCAATTCCGGATCGATGCGTGCCGCTGACTCCTTCCACAGCGTCCGCGTCCTCGCGAAGATGAGGTTCAGATGTGTCTGCAGGTCACTGAGGGCAGTGTCGACGTCCGAGGACATCGCCGCTTCCGAGGCGACCATGTCAGCGCCCCGACTCCCGGTCTTCGCGCTCAAGCACGGTCACCGATCCGGTGGTCGTCGGCGTGGACTCGGTGCCGGCGATCCGGATGGACCCGGTGGCCAGCGATGCACCGACCTCGGCCTCGGCGACCTCGATCACCGATTCCTCTGCCTGCTCGCGCAGCTGCTCGGCGGCATTCTTGGTCGACAGCGGCTTGTTCTTGATGAACGCGATCGCGATGATCGAGATCACCGCCAGCGGGATCGCGATGATGAAGGCGTCGGCGATGCCGTGACCGTATGCCCCTTCGACGATCGCGCGGATCGTGTCGGGGAGCTGTGCCACCTTCGGCACGTCACCCGAGGCGAGGTGCTGCAGCGCGTCGACCTCGTCCTGCGTGGTCGGGGTGAAGCCCTTGAGCGCGTCGGTCATGTAGGTGGCGACGCTGGTCGAGAGCATGGCGCCCATGACCGTGACGCCGATGGTGCCGGCGATCGTGCGGAAGAAGTTGACGTTCGACGAAGCCGCGCCGAGCTGCCGCGGGGGCGTGTCGTTCTGCACGATGAGGGTGAGGTTCTGCATGACCATGCCGAGACCGGCGCCGAGGACGAACATGTAGACGGCGACCAGCGGGAACGGGGTGTCGTAGCGCAGTGTCGACATCAGGCTGACGCCGATCGTGGTCAGCGTGGCGCCCGTGAGCATCCAGCCCTTCCACTTTCCGAACCGGCTGACGAGCTGGCCGATGATGATCGACGCCCCCATCTGGCCGATGATCATCGGGATCGTCATGAGACCCGACTCGGTGGGTGTGGCACCTCGCGCGAGCTGGAAGTACTGGGCGAGGAACACCGACGTGGCGAACATCGAGACGCCGATGGCGATCGACGCGATCACCGAGAGGGTGAAGGTGCGGTTCCGGAACAGCGACATCGGGACGATCGGTTCCTTGACGAAGAACTCGACCGCGATGAACCCTGCGATCGCGACGCCGGCGGTCGCGGCGAGCATGATGCTCGTCGAGGAGTCCCAGTCGAACTGGCTGCCGCCCATCGACACCCAGATGAGAAGCGTCGAGACGCCGACCGCGAGGAGGACGATGCCGAAGTAGTCGATCGACACCTTGGTGTCACGCTGGGGCTTCGGCAGATGCAGCGTGAACTGCAGCAGCACGAGGGCGAGGATCGCGAACGGCACGCCGACGAAGAAGTTGGAGCGCCAGCCCCACACGTCGGTGAGGAGTCCACCGAGCAGCGGGCCGCCGATGGTGCCGAGGGCCATGATGCCGCCGACGACGCCCATGTACTTGCCACGTTCACGCGGAGAGATGATGAGGGCCACGGCGATCATCACGAGCGACATCAGGCCACCGACGCCGATGCCCTGCACGACGCGCACGGCGATCAGCATGTTCGTGTCGGTCGAGAAGCCGGCGATCACGGTGCCGACCGTGAAGATGATGAGCGACAGCTGCACCAGGATCTTGCGGTCGACGAGGTCGGCGAGCTTGCCCCAGATGGGCGTGGAGACGGCGGTCGCCAGCAGGCTCGCCGTGATGACCCAGGTGTACTGGGACTGGGTGCCGCCGAGGTCGGCGATGATGACCGGCATCGAGGTCGAGACGACGGTGCCCGAGAGCACCGCGACGAACATGCCGACCACGAGGCCGGAGATCGCGGTGAAGACCTCACGAGGCGATCGTGTCGCCTCGGAGATCGAAGAAGAAGAGGGTGTTGTCACGGGGAAGAGCTCCTGCGTAGAAAGTTGATAAGAGTCAACTATACGCCTACTAGTTGCAGAAGTGCAACTATGGACCCCAAGCAACGATCCGGCGGATGCCGACCCTCAGGAAACTCTCAGCAAAAACTCGTGTCCCCCATTTGGGGGACACGGATTTTCGCGCTAGTCTCGATCAACGTAGCTGGGGCTACACGGGCTGAGCGTCTGGGGCGCTGAGCCAAAAAAGCAAGGAACAGAGGCGTCACCCCTTGGTGGCAGTGCCCCTCGAGAATCCGGCTGGGGAGCCGGAGAACTCGAGAGGGGCACCTGTTCCCCGCGACGGTCGGCGCGCACCCGAGCGACACCGATCTCCCATCGCGGAACTCCCCGTTGCGGGCCTCGTCACCCTGGACGAGGCCCGCAAGGGTCAGTCCACGGTGGTAGCGAGCATGCACACTCGCTGACGCCACCCCTCCGGTTCTACGCCTGAGCCCGCAGCGCGATCCAGGCGGCGGCCCGGTCGTCGGGGCTCGACATCGACAGCCCCGTGAGCTGTTCGATCCGGCGCACACGGGCGGCCAGCGTCTGCCGATGCACCCCCAGTCGAGCGGCAGCAGCGCCCCACGCACCGTTCTCGGCCAGGAACCCCCGCAGCGTGTCGATGAGGTCGTCGTCGCGGAGAGGTTCCAGCACCGATGCCAATCGCCGCGCATCGGGCGGAGACAGTCGGTCCAGCACGAGGTCGATGGTCGGCATGCCGCGATAGCGGACCACACCACGCCCCTCGGCTACGGCGACCTCATGGGCGCGACGCGACTCCTCGGCCGAGCCCGCGAGCGCGTCGATGGGGGCGGGCGAACCGAGGCCGAGGTGCAGCGGCACCGAGAACGCCGCCGCCCGCCGCGCGATCTCCTCGATGTGCTCCTCGCGCGCGAAGCCGGTCACCACGCCGTGCGAGGCGGACAGCAGGTGCGGAGCTCCGAGATCTTCCAGCCAATGGATGACGACGCGTTCGGCATCGACGTCGGATGACCGCGCGGAGAGCGCGAACGCCGCGAGGGTGCGATCGCGCACGCCCCATTCCTTCGCCAGCGCGAGGGCGGTGCGCCCGCCTTCTTCGAGGACGCGCATCATCGTGGCTCGACCGAGCCGCTCCGTGCGGCTGCCGTCGTGCGTGCGCAGCAGCAGGTCGAGCAGCGCCGCGGCCTGCGAACTCAGGTCGCGCGCCCGGCTCGTCGATCCGCTCCGCGCGGTCACGACCAGGAATGCCGACATGTCTTCATCCGTGCCCACGGGGTGCACCTGCAGCGCGCGACTGCGCACCCGCACCGGGCGGTTGAACGCCACCGCGACGGCATCCCCCACGTGCAGTGCGCCTGCCCCGGCGGAAGCTATCGGTTGCGCGTCGCGGTCGAGCAGCACCGCCCATCCGTCGAGTCTTCTGGCGAGTTCGGCGACGACGCCGGCGACGCCGCTGCGGCGCGCTGCCAACGCCAGCACCTTGGTGGCGGCCAGCACGGCTCGGTCCTCCGCCGCCGCGTCGGTCGCGAGCAGCGCCTGCAGGGTCGGCAACACCACCGCGGGCTCCATGGCGGGTTCGATGATCGCAGTCACCCCATCGGGCACGGGGTCGAGCACCCCCGTCACGACGACGACGGCGAGCCGGAGCGGAGTGCCGCGCTCGTCGCTGTCGAGGGCGGACACGACATCGGCGGGGTCGCCGACGACGAGGGTCGCGAACTGCGGATGCGGCACGACGGCGAAGTCCGCGAGGGGCACGACGCTCGATACTGCTGCGCGGGCCCCGAGTGCGCCTCCGTCGACAAGGGTCCCGCCCAGCAGGCGGGCGACCGACGCCAGGTCTCGTGCCATACCCGAAGTATAAGGAATGTCGATCACGCCCGCTGAAACTCATCATTTTGATGAATGACACGGAGGTGCGTGCGTTCCTACGATGGGGCCCGACCTACACGAACGAAGGGGGCCACATGCAGGCCATCGTATTCCGCGACACCGACAGCCCGATCGAGCACACCGAGGTGCAGCTCGCGCCCCCGGCTGCCGGCGAGGTGCGCGTGAAGATCGCCGCCGCAGGCGTCTGCCACTCCGACCTGCACGTCAAGCGCGGCGAGTGGACAGCCGCCGCCCCGATGGTCATGGGCCATGAGGGCTCTGGCGTGGTCGTGGAACTGGGCGAGGGCGTGACCTCGCTCGCTGTCGGTGACCACGTCGTGCTCAGCTGGGTGCCGCCGTGTGGCGAGTGCCGGTACTGCCGTTCCGGCCACGAAGCGCGCTGCCAGAAGGTGGCGACGGTCGTCGCCCCGCACGGCGTGCTGTTCGACGGCACCTCGCGCCTGAGCAAGGACGGCGAGACGATCCACCACTACCTCGGCGTCTCCTCGTTCGCAGAGGAAGTCGTGGTTCCCGCCTCCGGCGCCATCAAGGTGCGCGACGACGCCCCGCTCGACGTCATCGCCGTCGTCGGATGCGCGGTCGCGACGGGCGTCGGTGCCGTGATGAACACGGCTGGCGTCGAACCCGGTGCGCTCGTCGCCGTGATCGGATGTGGAGGCGTCGGCCTGAACGTCATCCAGGGCGCACGTCTCGCCGGTGCCGAACGGATCGTGGCGATCGACGTCCGCGAGGACAAGACGCGCCTGGCAGCCCAGTTCGGCGCCACGGACCAGATCGTCGCTCCCGACGGCGACGCGGTCGCGCAGCTGCGCGCACTCCTGCCCGACGGTGTCGACTACGCCTTCGACGCGATCGGCCGCACCATCACCACCGAGCAGTCCATCGAGATGCTCGGACTCGGCGGTGCCGCCGTGATCGTGGGCCTCCCGCCGACCGGCGCGCGGGCGTCGTTCGAGCCCCTCGTGCTGGCCGAGGCCGACCAGCGCATCCTCGGCTCGAACTACGGCTCGGTGCGTCCGGCCATCGACATCCCGGCGCTCGTCGACCGGTACATGGACGGCCAGCTGATCCTCGACCCGCTGATCTCCTCGCGCCGCCCGCTCGCCGAGGCTGCCGAGGCGTTCGCCGAGCTCGAATCCGGCCAGGCGCTGCGCACCCTCCTCATCCCCTGACCCGCACTCCCTACCCTCCCCTATCCGCACTCCGACAAGACCCGATGCGAAGGAGCACCCCTTGACCACGACAGCCCACCAGCAACCGCCCGGCACACCGACCGACGCGGGACTGCGCCGCGGTGTCATGAGCGGCCCGGAGCTGGCCGCCCAGGCGATCGCCAACATCGCCCCGAGTGCGGTGATCGCCTTCACCGCCGCCGCGATCTTCCTCGGCGCCGGCAACGGCACCATCTACGCGTTCGGACTCGCGACGATCGTGATCCTCTGCGTCGGCTACTGCGTGGTGGTGTTCGCCCGCAAGCACGCTTCTGCCGGCTCGCTCTACACCTACGTGTCGAAGGGACTCGGCCCCGCAGGCGCGTACCTGGCCGGTGCGACGCTGCTGATCGGATGCTTCGGCATCGCGGCGGCATCGCTCATGGGGTCGGTCTCGTACATGAGCCAGTTCCTCACCCTCCTCGGCGTGCCCGCGTCCGGCCTCGGCTGGAGCATCGGACTCGCGATCGTGCTCGGCGGTCTCGCGACGCTGTTCACCATCCGCGGCATCCGGCTCTCGGCGCGCGTGTCCCTCGTGCTCGAGCTGCTGTCGGTCGCGATCATCCTGGTGCTGCTGATCTCGGCGCTCGTGTGGGCAGGTCCCGGAGCCTGGGATCCGGCGCAGCTGCTGGCCGAGGGCTCGTCGTTCCAGGGCATCGCCGCCGGCATGGTGCTCGGAATCCTCGGCTTCGTCGGCTTCTCCTCGGCGGATGCGCTCGGACGCGAGGCGAAGAACCCTTACAAGGCCATCCCCCGCGCCATCATGTGGAGCGCCCTCACCGTCGGCATCCTCTACGTCTTCGCGGCGTACACCCAGATCGCCGTTCTCGGCGATGACCTGGCCACCGCGGCGAGCCCGCTGGAGAGCATGTCCGAGCTCATCGGCATGCCGGCCTGGTTCGCACCGGTGCTCACGTTCGGTGTCGCGGCATCGTTCTTCGCCGTGGTCGTCGCCCCGCTCAACGTCATCGGCCGCATCGTCTACGTGATGGGCAAGGAGGGCGTCGTGCACGAGCGGTTCGGCCGCACGCACGAACGTCACCTCACGCCGCACCGCGTACTGCTGGCCGCCGGCGCACTGGCCGTCGTGGTCGACATCGTCTTCCTGGTCGCGGGCGCAGATCCCATGGAGATCCTGGTGTGGGTCAACACCTGGGGCACCTACGGCTACATGGTCGCGTACGCGCTGGTCGCGATCGCGTGCGTGGTCTACACGCAGCGCGCCGGCATGCGGAACGGACTCGTCTGGGTCTGCGCGACGATCGCCGTCGCCACCATGGCATACGTCTTCTTCGCGAACGTGTTCCCGGTTCCGGCATTCCCGTTCAACGTGATCCCCTACGTGTTCATCGTCTGCGTGCTCGCGGCACTCACCCGGTACTGGTACCTCAAGGCCCGCCAGCCCGAAGTGATCGCCCGCATCGGCAACACCGAGACCTCGGCGATGGACGGAGTCGGCTGATACGGCATCCCCCCTCCGTATCAGCGGCTGCGAGACGTGACCCGAATCCTCGTCTCGCAGCGAAGAAGGCCCCGCCTCTCCGGTCCCGGAGCGGCGGGGCCTTCTGGGTGCGCACCGGTCTCTCAGACCGGCGCGGATTCCCCGAATTCACGAAGCTGCGACGTCATGTCTCCACCGGCATCGCCCGTGTTGACCGTGCCCTTCGGCTCGAACAGGATCGCGTGCACCTCTTCGTCTGCGCGGGGGCAGTGCTCGACGCCCCGCGGCACGACGAACACATCGTTCGGACCCAGCACGACGTCGCGATCGCGCAGTTGAATCGTCAGCACGCCTTCGAGGACCATGAAGAGCTCGTCGGTGTCGGGATGCGTGTGCCAGACGAACTCTCCGCGCACCTTGACGACCTTGACGTCGTAGTCGTTGATACTCACCAGCCGGTGCGGCTGCCAGTGCTCGGTGATCGTCCCCAGAGCCGCCTGCACGTTCCGCACATCATCAGTCATGTGCTCCACGATAGGCCGATGCAACCATGATGCGGGGCGCGCGTGCATCCCTCCGCGGGATGATCTCGACTACCCCCAGGGGCCGATGCGCACCGCCTGCGCCCCACCGTACCTTCGAGATCATGGCTTCACTCGCGCTTCCCCGTCGTCTGCTCCTGCCACTCATCACCGTCGGCGCACTCGCGCTCCTGGTGCTCATCGTGCCAGCGCCCGGCAGCCTCAGTGTCGTCGCCACCCGCTCGCTCGCGGGTCTGGGGGCCGGCTTCTCGCACATCGACCTCGTCTCCGAGGTCGGACTGGCGGCGCTGGCGCTCGTGACCGCCGGCGCCATCGTGCTCTCGTGGCTGCGGCATCCTGAGCGCCGGCTGGCGACGGGCGTGGCGGCGTTCGGCGTCGTCATCGCCTACGCCGCCAGCGAGGGGGCCAAGCTGCTCTTCGCCCAGGCCCGCCCGTGCGCCCGGTGGGCCATCGCCGGCGAATGCCCACCGGCGGGCGACTGGTCGCTTCCGTCGAATCACGCCACCCTCGCGTTCGGCGCGATGGTCGTCATCGCCCTCGCCGCAGGCCGATCGTGGATAGTCTGGACGGCTGCCGCTCTCGCTGCCCTCGTCGCCGCCGGCCGGGTCGCGCAGGGCGTGCACTATCTGCACGATGTCGCGCTCGGCGCGATCTTCGGCCTCGTGATCCCGACGGTGCTCGTCGCGATCGCCGTGACGTTCGTGCAGCGCGCGCAGCGCCGGAGCACCACGTAGGCACGCGGTATCCCCATCCGAACGACCCCAGAGGATTCATGAACGACCAGCTCACCACCCTGTCCGTCCTGACCGTACCCACGCTGTCGACCACGCGCCTACGGCTCGAACCGCTGGCCCTGGTCCACCTCGATCACGTGATGGAGGGCCTCACCGATGAGGAGACGCTCCGCCTGACCGGCACCCGCGCGGTGTTCGAACGGGACGCGGTGGCCCGTCATCTCGACTCGCTCCACGCGCGGGCGGATCGTGCGGACTGGGCGATCATCGATCTCGCGACCGGAGGCTACGTCGGCGAAGTCGTGCTGAACGAGCTCGACGAGGAGAACGCGGCGATGAACTTCCGTATCGCGTTGGCTCCGGGGTGGACCGGGCGCGGCTACGGAACGGAAGCCACCGGCGCCGTGCTCGAGCATGCCTTCGACGGCCTCGGGCTGCATCGGATCGCCCTCGACGTGTACTCGTTCAATCCTCGCGCCGCGCGCTCCTACGAGAAGGCCGGGTTCCGCTACGAGGGGCGCCAGCGGCACACCCTGTTCTGGGACGGCGAATGGGTGGACTCCATCCTCATGTCGGTCCTGAGCACGGACGACCGCCCCGGTCACTGACGCGGCCGGCTGAAGCGGATCATTCCGTCATCGACTCCCCCGTCGATCCAGCCGATGCTCTGGAAGAACTGCCGCGCAGCGTGGTTCTCCGGGTCGACGAACGCGCACCAGGAGGTCGTCGGAGGGTGACCGTCCCAGTCCAGTGCGGCGTCCACCGACCGCCGGCCGAGTCCTGAGCGCCGCCGACGGGGGTCCACCGCGATATCGCTGATCACATGCGCCGCGTTCGCCTCGTCCCACACGCAGCCCACGACGGCGATGGGGTGACCACGCTCATCCTGCACGATGAGCTCGACACCGCCGTCGTCGGCGAGCACGTGTGCGAACCACTCGGTGTCGATCGGCCCCAGACGTTGATCGAGCACCGGATCATCGGCCCACTCCGCCAGCCACGACCAATCTGCGTCGACGATCCTGCGTGCACGGTCCCGCATCGGCTCAGACTTCGTACGCGGCATCGGCCAGTCCTCTCAGTCGCGCCCCTCGACAGCGGTGGTCGCGGAACGGATGCTTCATACTCTACAGTGTAGAAATATGAACACGGCGAGGGAAGAACCACGGCTGGAGCTGCGCGGCATCCGCAGATCCTTCGGCGAGCGCGCGGTGCTGCGCGGCGTGGGTCTTCGGGTGGAGCCCGGACAGATCCTGGGCCTGCTCGGGCCCAACGGTGCAGGCAAGTCGACGCTGATCGCCATCGCCGACGGCTCGCTGACCCCCGAGGCCGGTTCGGTGACGGTCGACGGCATCGACCTGCTCGCACATCGGGAGGCCGCCGCATCCGTGATCGGCAGCGCGCCGCAGAGCCTCGGGATCTATCCGACACTGAGCCTGCAGGAGAACGTGTGGGCGTTCGCCCGGCTTCACGGCCTGCGGGGCCGCGGGTTGCGCGTGCGATGCACCGCGGTCATCGAGAGCCTCGGACTCGCATCGAGCGCCCGCCTCACCGCCGAGCATCTGAGCGGGGGCCAGAAGCGGCGCCTGCATCTCGCGATGGCGCTCACTCACGAACCCCGCCTGCTGTTCCTCGACGAGCCGACGGTCGGCGCAGATGTCGAATCGCGACAGCAGATCCTCGACCTCGTGCGCCGGATCGCCGCCGACGGTGCTGCCGTCGTCTACACGACGCACTACCTGAACGAGCTCGAACAGCTCCCCGCCCGCATCGCGCTCCTGCGCGGTGGCCTCCTCGAGGAACTCGGAGCAGTCGACGATGTGGTGCACGCCCAGGGCGGCACCGCACTGCGCGTGCGGGTGCCGGGTGACGAGCGACCTCCGGCCGGGTGGGTGCGCGAGGGTGAGTGGCTGGTCAGTGAGCCGGCACCGAGAACCACGGGAGAGCTCCTCGCCGGCCTCGTCACCGGACTCGGCGAGCGCGCGGACGGCATCACCGATGTGCAGCTCTCCCGTCCGACGCTGGAGAGCGCCTATCTGCGGATCCTCCAAGAAGGCGAGCCCCGATCGACCTCCACCGCGGAGGTGCACGATGCTGCGGCATAGCCTGGCCGTCGCCGCGATCGACGCGCGGATCCTCCTCCGCGACCCGTCGCCGGTCGTGGTCATGACCGTGATCCCCCTCGTCTTCGTTCCGTTCTTCACGCCGGGAGCGCGCGCCCAGCTCGTGGCCGCCGGCTATCCCTCGGCGTCGGGCGTCGAGTACGCCGTGCCCGGCCTGGCAGTGCTGTTCGCCCTGCTGTGCGTGCAGCAGGTCATCACGGCGTTCTTCCGCGAGCACCAGTGGTGCACGTGGGATCGGCTGCGCACATCTCCGGCGCGGGGCACCGACCTCCTGGTCGGGAAGTCCCTGACCGCGTTCGGCGCACAGCTGCTGCAGCTGGTCACGGTGCTCGTCGGAGGCGCACTGCTCTTCGGGTTCCGCCCGACCGGCTCCCTCCCCGCGCTCGCGCTCGTGCTCGTCGCCTTCTCCGCCGCCATGATCGGATTCGGGCTGCTGCTGGTCTCGATATCGCGTTCACTCGAGTTCGCACTGGTCATCGGCAACGTCGTCGCCATGCTCATGGCCGGTGTCGGCGGAGCGTTCGGACCGGTCGACGCCCTGCCGACCTGGATGCAGGCGATCGCGCCCGCGTCGCCGGCGTACTGGGCTCTGCGGGCGATGAGTGCGATCACCCTCGATCGTGCCGGCCTGCTCGAGGTCGTGGGGCCCGTGCTGGCGCTCCTGGCCTTCACCACCTGCTTCGCATTGCTCGCTGCGCTCGCCCTGGCGCTGCGCGCACGGAAAGGAACCTCATGATGACTCCCCGACCCGAGCGGGTGTCCCGCCACGACGTGCTCTCGTCCGCCCGTGAGATCGTCGACGCGCAGGGCCTGGAGCAACTGACGATGCGTCGCCTGGGCACGGCCCTCGGCGCGGACCCGATGACCGCCTACCGGCACTTCGCCGGCAAGGCCGAGATCGCGGCGGCTCTCGCCGACGAGTTCTGGGTGGGGCTCTCCCTCCCCGCAGCTGCGGAGTCCTCGGACTGGCGTGCCTATGCGCTGGCCCTCATGCGCGCGATCCGCTCCGAACTCGCGGCGCACCCCGGCCTCATCCCCATCGTCTCGACGCATCCGATCACCTCACCGGCAGCTCTGACGGTCGCCGACGAGGCCATCGGTGCCCTGCTGGACCTGGGAGCGCCGGTCGACCCGTCGCTCGGCGACCTCGTCAACGTGCTCGTCATGGTGACGGTCGCCTCGGCGATGGGAGAGTTCGCGGCGCCGGCCGGAACCGAGCCGACAGAAGCGGATGCCGCGCATGAGCACCCGGACGGGGACCGCGGGCACGACGATGCCGAGACGGAGCTCCTCGCCGCGCTCCCCCATCTCGGACGCGTGATCGCTGCCGGCTGGTCCCCCTCCCCCGAGCGCCAGTTCGAGGCGGGCGTCGCGGCGATCCTGCACGGGTGGCGCTTCGCGCCGCCGCCCGCACCATGATGGACCTCGCGAGCACGGGACGGATGACGGCCGCCCGCATCCGCCGCAACCCCCTCAGCAGCATCGCGCTGATGCTGCTGATCGCGATCAGCTCTGCGACAGCGGGGGCCGGCGTCTTCGCCCTGGCATCATCGGTCGGCGCGACCGAGCGGCTCTTCCGCCTCGCGCAGGCTCCGGATGCCGTGCAGATGCACGTCGGCGCGATCGACCCGGGAGCGCTGGACTCCTTCGCCGCGGCGAACCCCGACATCGTCCGCGACCATCAGGCCCAGGTCGCGCTGCAGCTCGACAACCTCGCCCTGCGCGTGAACGGGGCATCCGACGTCGCACGGGCGGGGGTCATGGATCTGCTGCTGGTCACGCAGAGCCCGCGGTTCGATCTCCTGCTGGACGCGGAGGGGCGTCCTGTGGCCGTGCGCGACGGCGAGATCGCGGTGCCGAGCTATTACGCCAGCGCGTACGAGCTCGCGCGCGGTGACACTCTCGAGCTCGTCATCGACGGGGCGGTCGAGCCGTTCGTCGTCTCGGACATCGTCCACGACGCACAGATGGGGCCGAGCCTGGTCAACTCCAAACGCTTCGTCATCTCCCCTGACGACTGGCAGCGGCTCTCCGGCAGCCTTTCCGAGGAGCACATCCTCACCTTCCGCCTGGTGGACGGGGCCGGTGAGCGGTTCACCGAGGCCTATCGCCTCGCGCAGCTTCCCGCGAACGGTGCCGCCGTCGACGGCGCTCTGCTGCGGCTGATCACCGCACTGTCCGACGGGCTGGTCGCGATCGTGACCATCCTGGTGGCGCTGATCCTGCTGTCGATCACGCTCCTCTGCCTCCGGATCATGGTGCTCACCGCGCTCGAGGAGGATGCCAGACGGATCGGCGTGCTCCGCGCTATCGGCTTCTCCCACCGCGACGTGCAGGGCACTCTGCTCGTCGGGTACGCCGTGCATGCCGCCGTCGGTCTGATCGTGGCGCTGTTCCTCGTCCGGCCGGTGTCCGCCCTCCTGACGAGCCCTGGGAGCACCACGCTGACGGCTCCGGGGGGCGGAGCCGCCACGGCGGCGATGACCGTCACCGTGGTGATCACCTCCGCCCTCTCGATCGCTCTCGCCGCGCAATTGCTGCGTGGCGTGCGCCGCATCAGCCCGCTGGCGGCGCTGACCCGGCCGCAGCTGTCACCGAAGCCCGGACGCCGCCCGCGACGACTTCGGTGGGATCTCCCGTTTCCGGTCGCCGTGCGCCTCGCCGCCCGTGGCCTGACATCTCGGCCCGGCGCCGCCGTGCTGCTGATCGCCATGGTCGCGTGCGCGGTCATGCTGTCCTCGCTGCCGCTGCGGGTGACCCAGACCATCGCGGCACCCGACTTCGTTGCGGTCATGGGCGTGGGGCAGAGCGACATTCGCGCGTTCGTCCGCGAGGGCTCGGATGAGAGCGCCGCAGGACGACTCGAGCGAGCGCTGACAGACGACACCGACATCGATCGGTTCGCGAGCGTGACGAGTTACCGGGTCGACCTGGTGACCGGGAGCGACCGTGAGAGCATCGCGCTGGAAGTGGGCGATACCTCTCTCTTCCCCGTCGCCTACGTGCAGGGCACAGCACCGAGCCGGCCCGGCGAGATCGCACTGTCGACGCTCGCCGCCGAGAAGGCCGGCGTCGAGGTGGGGCAGTCCGTCGAGGTGAGCTCAGGGGGAGCCACGCATCGCCATCGGGTCACGGCGATCTATCACGACATCACCAACGGCGGGCGGTCCGGAAAGACCGCGTCGTTCGACGAGGGCACGGGAGTGCCCCTGTGGCGGACGGTGCTGATCGACGTGCGCGAAGGAGTCGATCAGCACGCGAAGGCGACGGCGTTGTCGGGAGACCATCCCGCGGCGACCTTCACGGAGCTGGATCGTTTCGTGCAGTACACCCTCGGCGACACGGTCGAGCGGATGCAGGCGGCGTCGATCGTCGCCGGAGGTTCGGCGGCCGCGGTGATGCTCCTGGTGTTCGCGCTCCGGGGGCGACTCGAGTCCGCGCGTGATGCGACGGACCTGCGGCTGCTGCGGCTGCTCGGATGGTCAGGGGGCGCGGTGCGCGCCGTTCCGCTGATCCGTGCCGCGACCGTCGCCGCACTCGGACTCCTCCTCGGAGGGATCGCGACGGAAGCGCTCGGGCCGTCGGTGCTCGGCGCCATGCTCTCGTCGTTCGGCGGCGGGGCGACCGCGCTCACCCCGCCGAACGTCCTGCCCGCCGTGGCCGCGGCGAGCGTGGTGGCGGCCGTACTGGCCGGCACCGTGCTCGCCTCCCTCACCCTCCCGCCCCTCCGCAACGAAAGCTGAGCATCATGACCCGCTCCCCTCTCATCGACGCCCGAGGCGTCACCAAGCAGTTCCCCGCAGGCGGCGACGACAGCACGACGGTGCTGGACGGTGTCGATCTCGCGATCGACGACGGGGACTATGTCGCGCTCACCGGGCCGAGCGGATCGGGCAAGACCACGCTGCTGTCCTGCCTCAGCGGCCTCGACCAGCCCACGTCGGGCTCGGTGCGGCTCGACGGAACCGACCTGGCCACCCTCGACGACCGGCGCCTCGCGCGCACCCGACGCACCACGGTGGGGTTCGTCTTCCAGCGCACGGATCTGCTCGACGAACTGCTCGTGCTCGACAACATCCTGCTCCCCGCGCACCGGCGACGAGGACGGATCCCGGACGAGACGCGGGCGCACACCGCACGGCTGATGGAGCGTCTCGGGATCGGGCACCTCGGCGGCCGCCGCACGCATGAGCTGTCCGGCGGCCAGCGTCAGCGCATCGGCATCTGCCGTGCGCTCGTGAACCGCCCCCGCATCCTGTTCGCCGATGAGCCGACGGGCGCTCTGCACAGTGAGTCCGTCGAGGAGGTGCTCGCCGTGTTCGACGAGCTGAACGCCGAGGGGACGACCCTGGTCGTCGTCACACACGATCTCACCGTGGCGCGGCGCGCACGCAGCCGTTGCCATCTCGTCGACGGACGGATCGTCGACGTCCCGGCGATGGCGTCGGCCCGCTGAGTACCGACAACCCCGCGTCGAACGGAAGAGTCGAGCGAGAGAAGAGGAGTACATTCGGGCCATGTCGACCTCAGAGACGCTGCACGCCGAGCTGCGTGCGTTGGACCCTCAGCGCTGGCCGGAGTTCCTCACCGCCCGCTCGGGACTCCCCGGCCCGCGGGCGAACCTCACGCTGGTGGATGCGGTCGCCCGTATCGCGGATCCCCCGGCCATCGACGCTCTGCTGCGCGACGGCGGGGAGTACCCGATGATGTGCGCAGCTGCGGCGATCGCTCGACATGCGGCCGCGCCGGCCACCGCCGCACAGGCCCGCACGCTGGCGACGGATGAACAGTGGCGCGTGCGCGAGGGCGTCGTCATCGGCCTGCAGCTCCTCGGCGACGAGTCGCCCGACGCACTGATCGAGATCGTGCACGCATGGGCGGATGATCCCGACCTCTATGTGCAGCGCGTGGCCACCGCGGCGATCTGCGAACCGCGGCTGCTGCGCACCCGCGCGGCGGCGGCCACAGCGATCGACATCTGCCGCCGAGCCACTCAACATCTGACCGGCCTTCCCCGTGAGCGCAGGGCCGAGCCGGCGGCCCGGAACCTCCGACAGGCGCTCGGCTACTGCTGGAGCATCGCCGTCGCCGCCGACCCGATTCCGGGCCTCGCCGCCTTCCGCGAGCTCTCGACGGACGACCCCGATGTCGCGTGGATCGTGAAGGAGAATCTGCGCAAGAAGCGGCTGTCGTCGATCATCTGAGGATCGGCCCTTCCCGCCCCTCAGCGCACACGGGTGTACCGCCCCTCGTCGGCGGCGCTCTCCTCGACCGCGGCGAGCACGCGCTGCACCTGAAGAGCTTCCGCGAACGACGGCGACGCCCCGACGCCGTCCAACGATCCGACGAAGTCGACGACCTGGTGGATGAAGGTGTGCTCGTAGCCGAGACCGTGTCCGGTCGGCCACCATGCGGAGGCGTAGGGATGGGTCGGGTCCGTCGCCTGGATCCTGCGGAAGCCGCGCCGGTCAGGAGCGTCGTCTTCGCTGTAGAACTCGAGTTCGTTCATCCGCTCGAAGTCGAAGGCGATCGCGCCACGGTCCCCGTTGATCTCGATGCGGTTCGCGTTGCGCCGCCCGAGCGCCATCCGCGTCGCCTCGAACACCCCGAGGGCTCCGCCCGCGAAGCCGGCGATGAAGGCCGCAGCATCGTCGACGTCGACCGGCACCCGCGCACCGTCCAGATCACCCGTGCCGCCCAGTCCGACTTCCGCGCTGCGGCGAGGACGTGACGACACGAACGTGCGCAGGTGCGCTGATACGCCGTCGATCCGGTCGCCGGTGAGCCATTGCGCGGTGTCGATGCTGTGCGCCCCGATATCGCCGAGCGCGCCGGAACCGGCGGCCGCCCGGTCGAGACGCCAGGTATGCGGGGCATCGGCATCACTCAGCCAGTCCTGGAGGTACTGCGCGCGCACGTGCCGGATGGTGCCGAGCGCACCCTCGTCGATCAGCCTGCGGGCCAGGGCGAGCGCCGGGGTGCGCCGGTAGCTGTAGCCGCACATCGCGATGATCCCCCGTCGCTCTGCGAGCTCCGCCGCCGCGACCATGTCCGCAGCGTCGGCGGGATCGTTCGCGAGTGGCTTCTCGCACAGCACGTGCTTGCCCGCGCGCAGAGCGGCGATCGCGATCTCGGCGTGCGTGTCGCCCGGGGTGCAGATGTCGACCACGTCGATGTCTGCCCGGTCGATCACGGCCGCCCAGTCATCCGACCAACTCTCCCACCCCCAGGTGTGTGCCGCCTGTCGTCCCCGCTCAGCATCACGGGACACGAGCACGGCGAGTTGCGGCTCCCGCGACAGATCGAAGAAGCGGGGCGCCGTGCGCCAGGCATGGGAATGGGCGCGGGCCATGAATCCTGCACCGATCACGGCGACCCGCAGGGGCTGCTTCCGGGTGATCTCGGTCATCGTCATCGCTGCCTCCAGGAAGCCTGCGGGGTGAAGGGAACCAGGGGCGGCCGCCCTGGCGCGGTCGTCAGGTCGATGCGGCGACCGAGGTGCGCCGATTCGCCGAGCGCCGTCATGATCTCGAGCACATGCAGGGCGATCTCCCCGCTCGCTCTCCCGGCCCCGGTGGCGAGGTGATCGAGCACGCCGATACCCCGCCCGGCCTTCTCGTAGCCGGCCCGCTCGGCCACCGGCGACCATACATCGTCACCTGAGCGGCGCACACGCACCTCCCCGTCGAAGAGGTTGGGATCGGGCACGGAGAGCGTTCCCGATTCGCCGTGGATCTCGAGGGGCGACGCCTCGGTCGCGGCGCCGTCGAAGCTGAACGTGACCGTCGACACCGCGCCACCGACGTGTTCGAGCACGCCCGTCACGTGCGTGTCGATCTCCACCGGGATCGTCTCGCCGGCGCGAGGACCGGAGCCGATGGTGCGCGAGCTCCTCGGGCGCGAGGACGCGCCGACGACCCGCGCGACCGGCCCCAGCAGGTGGAACAGCGTCGTCAGATAGTAGGGCCCCATGTCGAGGAGCGGTCCGCCACCCTCTCGGTAGTAGAAGTCCGGATGCGGGTGCCACGACTCGTGCCCGGCCGACACCCAGGTCGCCGAGGCCGCGACGGGTGCGCCGATGCCGCCGGCGTCGATGACCGCCCGCGCCGTCTGCACCCCGGTGCCGAGCACGGTGTCCGGCGCACAGCCGACCCAGACCTGCCCCGCGGCGGCCATCACGCGTCGCGCATCCGGGAGCGTGGCCGCCAGCGGCTTCTCGCCGAAGACGCTCGCCCCCGCGGCAAGCGCGGCGAGAGCCACCTGGGCGTGCGCCGCCGGGATGGTGAGGTTGATCACGGTCTGCACCTCGGGGTCGGCAACCAGTTCGTCGACGCTCAGGGCACGGCATCCGGGGTGCTGTGCGGCGACGGCCTCGGCCCGGACCGCGTCGAGGTCGGCGGTCGCGGCGATCCGCACGCCGGGGTGTGCGCCGAGAGTCTCGAGGTACTGCGCCGAGATGACGCCTAGCCCGACTATTCCGATACCGTGCGGCTCGCCCACAGCATCCCCCTCTCGATGATCGTGCGTACGTTCGTGTCGCGGAGCACCTCGAGGCTGTGACCAGGAGTGGCGACGAAGATGCGCCCACGCCCCCAGAGCCGCGTCCACACCGCCGGGGAGGTGATGGGTCGATGCCAGGGGTGGTAGGGCTGCACCGGGTGGGTGGTCGTGGCCAGCACGTCGTTGAGATCGTCGCTGAGCACCCAGTACTGCTCCGTGCAGAGCGGGAAGTCGTCGATCCTCGCCATGATCTCGTGCGCACGGCCGAGGTCGGTGACTTCGACCGTGTAGCGCAGGAAGTTGTCGGCCTCCCCGCCCTCCCTCGCGTCGGGGTGCAGTGCCGGGTGCGTGGCGAACTGCCCGCCGATGAGTTGCAGGTAGTCGGAGCTGTTGCGGTACGAGTCGGCGATGCCTCCGTGCCAGCCGGCGAGCCCGGTGCCGCGTTCGACCGCACCCCGCAGGCCCTTCAGCGCGTCATCGGAGATCTCCGACATCGTCACGCTCTGCACGATCAGGTCGGTACGATCCATCTCGTCGCGGTCGGCGTAGATCTTCGGGGAGTCCTCCACGCGCACGTCGAATCCGCGTTCGGCGAGGAACGGGAGGAACAGCTCGGTCGCCTCGACGGGGTGGTGGCCTTCCCAGCCTCCGCGCACCACGAGCGCCGTGCGCGCCGTCATGATGAGGTCTCGCGCGAAGCGGGCCGGTGGCAGCCGGATCCTCGCGTGATCGAGGGTGTGAAAGGCATCGGATCTTCCCTCCGCGTCGATGAGCAGGTGCGAACGAGTGTCAGCTTGCCACCGACCTGCGGCACCCCTCCCGAACTTTGCGCAAAAATAGGTGGATGACCGACCGACCACGCGCCACGCTCAACGATGTCGCCGTGAGCGCCGGGGTCAGCGTGGCCACCGTGTCGCGGGCCCTGCGCGACCGGGGAGAGATGTCAGCCGACACCCGTTCACGCGTGCTCGCCGCTGCCGCCGAGCTGGGCTACAGCGCCGCCGGCCAGCGGCGAGGGCGTCCCCGTCGCGGCACCTCGCTCCTGATCGACCTGGTGCTCGGCCGCTTCCACGATCCCTATACCGAGGAGATCACCGTCGGCGCCCGCACCACGGCGTCGGAGCTCGGGTACGACCTGGTGCTGACCGCGGAGCGCGACGACCCCGCCGACGACTGGCCCGCGCGCATCCACTCCCGCGGGTCGGCCGGTGTGATCGTGGGCCTCATCATGCCCACTCGCCCGCAGCTCGCCCTGATGCGACGCGCGTCGATCCCCGTGGTGCTGATCGAGCCCCCGTCCGAAACCTCCCTTCTGCTCCCGAGCCTGCGCACCACCGACAGCGCCGGTGCTGCCGCCGCCGCGCGCCACCTGGTCGAGCGGGGCGCGCGCCGGTTCATCGTGATCGGCGGCGCCCCGTCGTACCGCTACGGACGCGCGCGGGTGGACGGGTTCCTGCGCACCATCGACGAGGTCGCCCCGCGCGCGCCCCGCGTACAGACCAGCGCCGAGTGGAGCGCGTGGGATGCCCGGCGGGCCTGCGCTCGGGCCCTCGCCGAACTCGACGGAGAGGGGCCTATCGGAGTGTTCGCCTGCACGGATGAGATGGCCGCCGGCGCCTATCGGGCCATCGCCGACAGCGGACGCACGATCCCCGCGGATGTGCTGGTCGTGGGCTTCGACGACGTACGAGGCGCACGGTGGCTGCGCCCCTCGCTGACCACGATCCGTCAACCGATCAGGGAGCTCGGTTCCGCCGCGGTGCGGATGCTCGCACAGGCGGCATCCGGAGGCGAGATCTCCACCGAGGCCGTCGTGCTGCCCACCGAGCTCGTCGAGCGCGGCTCGACACGCACGCTCATCGGGGGATGACGGATCGATCCGAGGGCGAGAGGCCGAGCAGGCCGAGCGCATCGCGATGGATGAGCGCATCGATCTCGTCGAGCGACAGCGGCTCGAATCCGCGCGTATCGACGCGAGCGATCCTCTGCAGACCAGCGATCGTATCGTCGACGGTCGTGAAGGGAAAATCGCTGCCGAAAAGCAGTTTGTGCCACACACCGTATTCCTGCACCAGCATGAGCGTGTTCCACAGCTGGAACGGCCGATAGTGCAAGGCGCTGATATCGGCGTAGACGTGCGGATGCTTGCGGATGACGGCGATGCACTCCCCCTCGTACGGGTGGCCCATGTGGGCGAGGATGAGCCGGAGCTCCGGGTGCCGCCTGGCGATGTCATCAGCGATGGCGGGACGCGCATAGGCGAGGACAGCCTGGCTCATGAACGTCGTGCCTGTGTGCATGAGCACGGGGAGCGCGTTGCGTTCTGCGTATTCCCAGAGAGGATCGAACTCTTCCGCCGCCGGATCGAATCCCGCGTACATCGGCATGAGCTTGATCCCGCGCAACCCGAGTTCCTGATGCGCGAACTCCAGTTCCTCTCGCCAGCCGCTCTGCGTCGGATCGAGCGAGAGGAAGCCGACCGCGCGCCCGTTCGTCGAGGAGACGAACTCTGCGACATCGCGATCATCGACCCAGATGCCCGACAGCCTCGCCTTGCCTCCGATGACGAGGGCCACCGTGTCATCCGGTGCCGATTCCCAGTATCCCGACCAGTGCGTTGAAAGATCCACCTCATGGCCGGCGGCTTTGCCCGCCTGGGTGACGAATGTCTCCCCGAGATGGCGGTGTTGATCGAACAGATGGGCGTGCACGTCGACGATCACAGGAGGCTCCTCTTCATCAGGATGATGCCACCACAGGCATCCGCTCAGCCAAAGCTTCGTTCGTCCACTCCGAACGCCGGGTTCACGTTGCCCAGCGCGAAGGAGAGGCGCTTCGCGTGGTCCGCTACTGCCCTCCCCACACGCACGATCTCCTCACTGCGGAGACCGGCCTTCAACCGGGTGACGCTGATCGCACCGGCGGCGCGCCCTGACCGGTCCAGGACCGGAGCCCCGATGCAGACGACGCCGTCTGCATCTTCCTCGTCGTCGATCGAGAATCCACGTTCCCGGACCTTCGCGAGATCCGCGAGCAGCGCGGGCACGGAGGGGATCGTCTGCGCCGTGCGGCGCACCATCGGCGTCAGTGCCACCGTGCGAGCGACCTCCTGATCCGAGAGCGTCGCCAGGATCGCCTTCCCGACTGCGGAGGAATGCAGATACTCCTTCTGCCCCATGTGCAGCTCGAACCGGATCCCGCTGGCACCCTCCACACGACCGACGACGACGACGTAGTTGTCGACGCGCGTCGCCACGCGCGAGGTGAGAGCGACCTCGTCCGTGAGCGCTCGCAGATGCGGCATGGCCAGATCTCTCAGCGTGACCCGCGACAGCGCGATCTCGCCGAGATAGGTCAGGCGCAGGCCGAGCCAGTATCGACGATCCATTCCGGTACCCGCTGAGCGCACGAGGCCCCGTGCGCACAGGGTCTGCAGCGTCGCGAACACCGCGCTCTTCGAGCCCCCTACGCTGGCAGCGACCTCCGTCACCGTTGCGCCACTGGCACAGGCGATCAGAGCGTCGAGGATATCGATGGCTCGTTCGACGCTCTGGACCCGCGAAGCCTTCTTCGGACCTGGTTCGGTCATCGTCTCCCCACCCCACCGTGCTGCTGGAGGCACCATTCGGTCTGACCGCACGGTTGTTGGCTCTGCCTTCCCCCTCTCCCTAGCGTGGCGAGCACCGAAGAGACGACTGTCCCAACGAACAGGAGCAACACGTGTCCGACCAGCTCAGCGGCGTCCTGCCCGTCATCGCCACCCCCTTCGACGAGGAGTGGGAGATCGATGCGACTCAGCTCGAAGAAGAGATCGACTGGCTGTTCGCGAACGGTGCGGACGGCATCGTCGTGGCCATGGTCTCGGAGATCCTGCGCCTGAGCACCCAGGAGCGGATGACGCTCAACGCTCTCGCGGTGAAGTTCGCGGCAGAACGCGGACCGGTCATCGCCAGTGTGGGCGCCGAGAGCACCAAGACCGCACGCGAGATCTCCGCCCACGCGCGGGATGTCGGCGCGACAGCCGTCATGGTCACGCCGCCGCTGCTCGCTGTCGTCAGTGCCGGGCAACTCGAAGAGTATCTCGGAGCAGTGATCGACTCGTGCGACCTGCCTGTGGTGTTGCAAGACGCGAGCGGCTACGTGGGAGCGTCCATCGATGTCGACCTGCAGGCGTCGCTGCTGCGCCGCTACGGCGCGGAACGGCTGCTCCTCAAGCCCGAGGCGGAGCCTCTGGGGCAGCGCGCATCCGAACTGCGCACCGCGACCCGCGACGAAGCGCGCATCTTCGACGGCTCGGGGGGCGTGGCGCTCATGGATACGTTCGCCCGCGGCATCGTCGGCACGATGCCAGGCCCCGATCTCGTCTGGGCGGTGCGAGCACTGTGGACGGCGCTCGAGAACGGCGACACCGCACGCGCTCTCACCATCAGCAACCCGCTGACCGCCCTGATCTCGATGGTGCCCGGCTTGGACGGTTACGTCGCGTTCGAGAAGCGGATGCTCGTCGCACAGGGCGTGTTCACCAGTGCGCGGATGCGGGGACCGGTCGCCTACGCGATCGACCCTCAGACGGAGTCCTTCCTCGATGCGCAGCTTGCGCTGCTGCGACGCGCGGTCGGCTGAGCCCGTCGGACGGCGGGGGCCTCCCCTCTCGAGGAGGGCCCCCGCATCTGCACCACGATCAGTCATCATCGAGCACCAGCACTGCGTCGAGCTCGATCAAGAACCCCAGAAGGTCCGACTGGATGGTGGTGCGAGCCGGATACGGCTGCGGCAGGTACTCGGCCGCGATGGCGTTGAACTCCGCGAAGTCGTCGAGCGAGTTCAGGTAGGCCCCCAGCCGCACGACGGCACCGAGGTCGGTCCCCGCCTCCGCAGCGACCGCCGCCAGGTTCTGGAACGTGCGGTGGGCCTGCTCGGCGAACGTCTCACCGACGAGCGCCCCGGTCTCGTCGAACGGCCCCTGCCCGGCCAGGAAGAGTAGTCCGCCCGCGGCGACGCCCTGCGAGTAGGGCCCGACGGGCGCGGGTGCCTGCGATGTGAAGAAGGTCTGCGTGGTCATGTGTTTCCTCTCTTGGATGCTGTTGTCAGAAGGTCGACGGCGGTCTGCAGCGCCGCGACCCGCGTGGAGATGTCGTCTCCTGCAGGGCGCCAGGATGTCTTGACTCCCCGGTAGGCAGCGCGCAGGACCGCCGGCGTGACCGCCTGCGCTGCCCGATCGCGCGTCAGGATCGAGACAGCCGGATCAGCCGCATCGACCACAGGAGTGTGAGCGTCTGTCCAGGCCGGGCCGTATGGTCCCGCCTCCGATGCGACTCCCGAGAGCATGTAGCCGATGAGGCGATCGCCGGCCATATCCACGTGTGCTGCCGCCCCGGAGGGATCACGCGACTCGATGGCAGATCGGCCCCAGTTGACCGTGATCCCGCACGGGGCATCGCCCACCCCGTCGCTGCGGGAGATCGCCGCGAGTTCGTCTTCGAGGCGCGTGTACCCCTTGTCCGGTCTCCCCGCGCCGGTGTGGGCGTCGCAATGCTCGACGGCGATCCGCACGCCGTTCCACTCCCATGAGCGGATCTCGCGCAGACTCTCGCCGAGGCGCGCATCGGCGTCGTCCCCGCCAGGCGTGCCGCTGGACAACGCGAGCGTCGTGATGTCGCGTCCCTCACCACGCCAGCGCGCGATCGCGTCGCGGAGCTGGGATACCATCTCGACAGCGTCCCGCCTTCCGCCCCGGTCCATCGACGCGAGACCGAACCCCGGCTGGGCGCGCGTACGGACGGCGAGCACAGGAACCGCCGTCACCACGTGTCCGCGTCCTTCAGCCGCCCACTGGAACCACGACGCGTCCGAGGCGAGTCCGAGCGGGATCTCCAACCCGTCGACGCCGTCCATTGCGAGCACGGCGCGCACGAAGGCAGCGGCCGTATCGGGGCCGTCCACGGCCGTGAGCGACGCATAGGCGCCGACGACGACATCACCGCCGGTCATCGACGTGCCTCGATGGGCCACTGGTCGACCACGCGACCTTCTCGTACGACCCAGGCCGAAGAGAACATGTTGACTGTGCCGCACGCATGGTTGGGGAGCACCACGATGCGATCTCCGAGGCGCACGTCCGCGGCACCGCGCAGGAACCCGTGCTCCTCATGCCCGGTGGCGAGGATGCCGGGGCCGTCGAGCCGCGTGCCGATGCGTCCGTCCTTGCGCGCACTGCCGTCGCTGCTCATCGCCTTGATCCCGGCATCGACGATGACGGTCTCGCCACGCTGCACGCTCACGACGGTCGAGTGGACCGTGAGCGCGCATTCGTCGTCATCGACCGCTCCCGTGAACCGCTGGTTGTCGTCTCCGAAGACATAGGTGCCTGGTCGCATCTCGGTGATGCCGTCGACCATCGGTGCGCTGTCTGCGCCCGGTGTCGATCCGACGGATACGGTCGTGAGGACCACTCCACGCGTGCGGGCGCTCTCCGCCACGGCAGCCATGAGCTCCCCCACAGCTCGTCCCGCGGCCCGGCGCGCCACGCGGTCGGTCCCATGCGCGGCAAGCTGTCCCTCGTGCGTGAAGATGCCGTCGATGTGGAGTGCATCGAGTCCGGCGATCTGCTCAAGAACGGCGGGAGCTTCGTTCGGCGTTGCCCCCGTCCGCCCCAGACCGGTGTCGATGTCGAGCCGCACCGTGACCTCCACGCCCCCGTCGACCGCGGCGCGGCTGAGTGCGCGTGCCGATTCGACCGAGTCGAGACCGACCATGAGACGCCCGCGCCTGGTCAGGTCGATCACGGCCTCCACTCGGGCGTCGCCGACGGGCGGGTACGCCCAGAAGACGTCGTACCCCGCGCTCACGAGCACGCGCGCCTCTCGCCCTGTCGCACAGGTGAACCCGACGGCACCTGCAGCAGCCTGGAGGCTCGCGATGTGCAGGCTCTTGCTCGTCTTCCAGTGCGGCCTCAAGGCGACGCCCGCCTCACTCGCGAACTCCGCCATGCGGTGGATGTTGTGTTGCAGAAGACCAAGGTCGATGACGAGCGCGGGCGTCGGGACATCCGCCATCATGATCCCCGCCGGAAGCTCCTCTACGTTCATGCCGATACTCCTTCATCGCTCGTGCTGTCAGGTCGTGTCTCCGGGAAGTGGCAGGCCACGCGCCGCAACGCACCGGCGGCCTTGAGAGCAGGCGTCTGCTCGGCGCAGATGTCCTGGGCTTTCCAGCAACGCGTGCGGAACCGGCACCCGCTCGGGGGACTCAGCGGCGACGGAAGCTCGCCGGACAGGACGATTCGCTCTCGAGCGCCCAGCGCAGAAGGAGTGGCTGACACCAGCGCCCGGGTGTACGGGTGCGCGGGATCGTCGAGGACTTCGGCCACCGGCCCCTCCTCCACGATGACGCCCAGGTACATCACGGCCACACGGTCGGCGGAGTGCTTCACGACCTCGAGATCATGCGTGATCATCAGGAACGCCGCATTCCGCTCGCGCCGGATCTCGCTCAACAGATTGAGCACCTGGGCTTGGACCGACACATCGAGACCCGAGACCGGCTCGTCGAGGATCAGCAGGTCAGGGTCGAGCGCCATCGCGCGCGCCAGACCGATGCGCTGGCGCTGACCACCGGAGAATTCGTGCGGATAGCGGTCGAGCGCGCTCTCGGGAAGGGCGACCAGGTCGAGCATTTGCACCAGGTCCTTGTCCGTCGCGGAGATCCGGTTCGCGATGAGCGGCTCCTTCAAGATCTCCCGCGTCGTGAAGCGCGGGTTCAGCGACGAGTGCGGGTCCTGGAACATGAACTGGATCTCCCGGCGCAGGCGGCGCAGACGCTCGCGATCAGGCGAGGTGACATCGTCCCCGCGCAGAAGGATGCGTCCAGAGGTCGGCTGGTTCACGTGCACGAGCGTCTTGCCCAGTGTCGACTTCCCACATCCGGATTCACCGATGATCCCCACGAATTCCGAGACCCCTACGACGAGGTCCAGTCCGTCGACCGCATGGATGACGCCCCGTCCGCGTCCACCTGCCCGGAAATGCACCTGAAGCTGGTCGACGACGAGCAGTGGATCCCTCATGAACCGACCTCCATCCGGGGATCGTCGCGGAAATGACACGCGCTGACTCTCCCGTCCTGCGAGGGGAGCAAGTGCGGGGTCTCCTCGCGACACCTCTCGGATCGGTGGACGTAACGGCACCGGGGTTCGAAGGGACAGCCGTGAGGGATGAGCCCCGGCTTCGCAGGCTGTCCCGGGATCGTGGGCAGGAGGGTACCCGGTGCTGACGACCCCGGACGACTCGCCAGAAGCGCCCTCGCGTACGGGTGCCTGCTGTCTTCGAAGATCTCGTCCGCCGCAGCGGCCTCCACGACGCGCCCGGCGTACATCACGACCGCGCGATCCGCGATCTGAGCGATGAGGCCAAGATCGTGGCTGATGAACAGCACCGAGACACCGAGCTCGTCCCTCGCGCGCACGAGCACGTCGACGACCTGGGCTTGGATCGTCGCGTCGAGCGCGGTCGTCGCTTCATCCGCGATCACCAGCTCGGGATCATTGGCCAGCGCAATCGCGATCACCGCGCGTTGTCGCATACCGCCGGACCACTGGTGCGGGTACTGCTGCGCGCGCCGCTCCGGCTCGGGAACTCCCACGAGCCGGAGCACCTCCAATGCACGGGCACGTGCCACCGCCCGCCCCTTGCGCGGGTGATGGATCAGATAGGCCTCAGCGATCTGATCCCCTACTCGGAAGAGCGGGTTGAGAGTCGTCATCGGGTCTTGGAAGACCATGCCCATACGGCCACCGCGCAGCGACCGCATCCGCCGCTCCGGCAGGCCCAGCAACTCCGCACCGTCGAAACGGATCGACCCCCTGTGCGTCGCATTTCCGGGCAGCAGACCCATGATCGCAAGCGCGGTGAGACTCTTTCCCGATCCGCTCTCGCCGGCAACACCCACGATCTCGCCACGACCGACGCGGAGATCGACGCCACCGAGCAGTGCGCGGGGGCCGTCGGCGGTGGGCAATGTGACGACCAGGTCGTCGACCCTCAGCAGTTCATCGGTCATCGTCATCGTGCCTTCCTCGGGTCGAGAGCGTCACGGACACCATCACCGATGACCATCGCGGCCAGAACGGTGACGGCGATAGCGAGCCCGGTCGGAATCCAGAGCCAGGGCATCGATGACAGCACGGTGATCGATTGGGCTTCTGTGAGCATGTTCCCCCAGCTGGGGGTGGGAGGCTGGACGCCGACGCCCAGGAACGAGAGCGCGGCTTCCAGCAGGATCGCCTCGGACACCAGGAGCGTGGCGGCGACCGTGACGTGCGGCAGCACGAACGGCACGAGATGGCGGCGAAGGATGAAGAGGTTCCGCGATCCCACGACCTCGGCGGCCTGCATGAACTCCTCCCGTCGCAGCCCGATCACGATGCTGCGGGCGATGCGCGCAGATGACGGCCAGGACAGCCCGGCGATCACACCGATCAGCATCGTGATGTTCGGCCCGAGCACTCCGGCGAGCACGATCGCGACGAGAACGGCCGGCATGACCAGGAACCCGTCGATCACGCGTGTGATGAGGTTGTCCACCCAGCCCCCGAACCAGCCCGCCACGACGCCGATGATGGTGCCCGCCGTCACTGCGATGACGGCGGCGGAGAGGCCGACGACGAGGGACACCCTTCCGCCATAGAGCAGCCGAGTGAGCACGTCGCGCCCGACCGAGTCGGTGCCCAGAAGGTGCTCCGGACCCGGCGCCTGCCGCACTGCCGTCAAGTCGATCTCCTCCGGCGCGTAGGGCGTCAGAAGAGGCGCGGCGATGACCGCGACCGCGATCAGCAAGAGCATCAGGAGACCTGCGACAGCCAAGACGTTCTTGCGGAACCGGCGCCTCGCAAGAGCACCCGGTGAAGTATCCTGCGGCCGTCGGCGGAGAATCCGCTCCACTCGGCGGGGCGAGTCCGCGATGGTCATCTTTGCCTCCGAACGCGGGGGTCGAGGATCACATAGGCGAGGTCGGCGAGGAGATTGCAGACCAGTACGAGCACCGCGACATACAGGCCGAAGCCGATGACGACGGGGTAATCGCGCGCCTGCACCGCCTGGATCGAGAGCTGCCCCATGCCCGGCCATGCGAAGACCTGCTCAACGGCGACTGCGCCTGCCAAGAACACCGGGATGTAGAGCATGAGGACCGTGATGAGCGAGAGCAACGTATTGCGCAGAGCATGTCCGATGGCGCGGATCTGCCCGCCGCCCTTCGCGATGACCGTCCGCACGTAGTCCTTGCTGAGCTCCTCGAGCATCCCTCCGCGCACGAATCTCGTGAACGGCGCCGCGACGGTCAACGACAGCAGAGACACCGGCAGGATGAGGTGGCGGAGCACATCGAGGGCGTCGCCGCCGCCTGACGACACCATTCCGGCGCTCGGGAGCGCACGCAGCTGCACCGCGAAGACGTAGATGCCGAGCATCGCGAGAAAGAACCCGGGGAAGCAGATCGCCAGCACGCTTCCCGTGCTGATCGCGTAGTCGATCGGGGTGTTGCGCTTCGTCGCCGCGAGGATTCCCGCCGGCACGGCGATGAGCGCACCGATGACGAGTGCACTGCCCATCAGCAGGAGTGTGGGACCCAGCCGGTCGGTCAGAACCTGACCGACCGGCTGGCCGGAGGAGTACGAGTAGCCCAGGTCCCCGGAGAACACGCCGGTCATCCACCGGAAGAACTGCACCATGACCGCTTGATCCAGGCCCAGCTCCTTCCGCCGCGCCGCGATGTACGCCTCCCGGTCAGCGCCCGCCAGCTCCGGGGGCACCGTCATCTCGACAGGGTCCCCGGGAGCAGCGTGGACGAGCGCGAACAAGCCGATCGCGATCGCGAGGAAGATCGCGATGCTCGAGAGGAGACGAACGCTCAGTGACCTGATCAACGTGTACTCTCCTACTCGCCCGAGATCGTCCAGTCGGCGGCGTTCCAGAAGCCGTTCGTCGCGTCGCCGTTGGGCACGAAGCCGGACACCCGATCGCTGACGGCCCAGATCGTGTCGGGACGGTTCAACCAGATGTAGGGAACCTCGGCGTTGTCGATGCGCGCGGCGTCGTGGTAGGCGAGGGCTCTGGCGTTCCGATCGCTCGTCGCCGCGCCCGCTGCCGCATGCGCGTCGAGCTGCTCGTCGCAGAAGAACGAGAGGTTGGACCCGGCCGGGAAGCGGGCATCGCACGAGAGCACAGGTGTGGAGCTGGCGGGATCCATCGAGTAGACACCACCGCCGAAGAGCAGCAGATCGAACGACTTCGAATCGAGCAGCGCGGACTGGCCCGCGGCATCCACGGGATTTGCGCTCGCGGCGATGCCGACGGCCTTCAGATTCTCGACGATGACATCGACGGCGAGGTCGCGATCACGCTGACCGTTGATCCACGTGATCTTGACGGGAGTCGTGCTGTCCCATCCGGCGTCCGCGAGCAGCGCCATCGCCCGATCGGGATCGTATGCGTAGTCGTCGAGCCCGTCGGGGAGCGCCCACTCCGAGAGGAACGTGCTGTTCAGTGCTGTCCCCGCTCCGCCCAAGATACCGTCGATGATGCCCTCACGGTCGATTGCCGTGACGATCGCCTGGCGCACGCGCGCATCGCCGAGAAGACCTTTCTCGGTGTTGACGGCCATCCTGGTGAAGCCAGGGGACGGCGCAGACTCGACACTCACGTCTGCGATGCCCTCGACCGCAGCGCGGTCACTCGGCGAGACCTGCACGATGTCGATCTCCCCCGTCGACAGCTGCGACGTGGCGACGTCGCTCGTGACGAGCTTGAGGTACAGCCGGTCGATACCGACCTCGGAGCGGTAGTTCTCATTCGCTGCCAGCACGACCTCCTGGTCTGTCCTGTACTCCTCGAGGGTGTACGGGCCCATGCCTGCTGTGGGAGCCGAGAAGAAGTCGTCCTCCATGATCCGATCTGCGGGCACGTCGCCGAGGATGTGCTCGGGGAGGATGAAGAAGACCGGTCCGTAGCCGATAAGAGAGAGGAACCCGGCGTTCGGGGCATCGAGCTCGATCTGCACCGTGGTGTCGTCGACGGCGCTGACCCCCGCCAGCTCATCAGCCGCGCCGTCCTGATACTCGGAGTATCCGACGACCTGGGACAACCGGGAGGACTGCGCACTCGCCACCGCTGGATCGGCGTAGAGGTTGTAGGTGAAGACGACGTCCTCGGCGTCGAACGGCTCGCCATCGCTCCATTTCAACCCCTCGCGGAGGTGGAACGTGTAGGTCGTCGCGTCATCGTCGACCTCCCAGGACTCGGCCAGGCGCGGGATGTACTCCGAGTCGGGATCCGTCGTGACGAGGTTGTCGTAGAGGAGCGACATCGCGAGCTGCTCGCCACCGGCGAACGGCTTCAGCGGGTTGAAGGACGTCGGTTCCTGGTAGAGATAGACGCTCGCGGAGGTCGGGTCGTTCGAATCGGAATCCGGGGGACTCCCGGCCGAGCAGCCGGCCAGCAGGACGGCGGTCGATGCCGCCAGCAGCATGATGGATTGCTTTCGCATGGGTACCTCTTCTCTCAGATGTCGGGTCGTGCGGGGTACAGGGCGGCGAGCGGCGACCGGGCGGTCAGCCCGCGATGACGGGGGTGCGCAACGGGCCCAGGCCGGCGACCTCGGCGACCATCACGTCGCCTGCCGCGAGGAAGTCGCCCGTCGCGGCGCCGACGCCGGCCGGCGTACCCGTCAGCAGCAGGTCGCCGGGTCGCAGCGTCATCAGTCGCGATGCGAACGACACGAGCTCCGCGACCGAGAAGATCATCGCGGCGGTCGATGAGTGCTGTCGGATCACTCCGTTGACCTCGAGCGTGAGGTCGAGATCCTGCGGATCCGGCACTTCGTCCGACGTGACGAGCCAGGGTCCGATCGGGGCTGATGCGTCGAGCCACTTCCCCGCGAGCCAGTCGAAGAAGACCGTCCATTGCTGGCCGTCCCGCTCGACCCCGAAATCGAAGGAGCGCGCTGAGATGTCGTTGGAGGTGACGTAGCCGAAGACATGCGCCAGAGCGTCGCTCTCCGAGACATCCCTGGCCTCGGTTCCGATCACGACTCCGAGTTCGGCCTCCCAATCGAGGGATGCGGTGATGCCGGGCAGCGGCACCGGGTCGCCGGGGCCCGCCAGAGTCGTGTCTGGTTTGAGGAACAGGCGCGGGGTGCTGAAGGCCTTGACCCGCTCCTCAGCCCCGCCTTCTCTGACGTGCTCCTGATAGTTCGCGGCAACGCCGATGATCTTCCCCGGCCTGGCCAGGGGAGCCCGCAGCCGCACGTCCGCGACCGCGACGTGACCGATGGGTCGGCCTCCGGGGGCGCCCGCGGCGAGATCGAGGTATCCGCGGCCGAGGACGACGATCTCTGCGCCGTCCAGATAGCCGTGGTGCTGTTCCCCGTCGTGATCGAAGCTGACGTATTTCACCGTTGTGTTCCTCGCATTCTCTCGATCTCCCTCACCACTGCGCTCCGACCACTTCGCCGGTCACCGCGCACTCGGATGCGACGTCAAGGAATCGAGAGAGCCCCGCGAGGTCCTGAAGACTCACCTCGAGCTCTGCGCGGGCGTCCGCGTCCGTGAGACCCGCGACGAGCATGTCGACCGATCCGGGACCGTACGGCCGGTCGGTGGAGCCACGTCCGCTACGCACCCGCACATGCGGTGCGGTGAGGTCGACCAGCAGGGAGCCGTGCGAGCCGAGGACGCGCACGCGGCTGGACAGCACCTCGGGGGCGCCATCTGCCGTTCGCGTCACGTGGATTCCTACGACGACCTCACGCTCGCTCTGCGCCAGCAGCGTCCAGCTCTGCTCGTCGCCCTCGGCGCCGTGGGACACGTCCGCGCTCACCCGCAGTTCGGCAGGCCCCACCAGACGCCGCATGAGATCGGTCGGATACACCACCAGGTTGCGCAATTCGCCGCCGTCGGCGGGGCCATCTCCTCGTGCGACGACGAGCTCCGCGTGTACGGCCCGAAGCAGACCGATCTCTCCTCCGCGCACCGCGCGCAGCGCGCGCAGGAACGAGGGGTGAGCGGCGAAGTGATGCCCCGCCAGCAGAGTCATGCCGGGCAGAGAGAGCGCGAGCGCATCGAGTGTGTCGGTGCTGTCGAGTGTCGGTTTGTCCAGCAGCACCGGCACGCCAGCGTCCCGCGCCGCCCGAAGCACGATCTCTCGCCGCGCGCCGCGCTGACAGCAGATGATGCCGTCCACGCCCCGCAGGTCGGGGACGGCATCGCGGACGAGCGCGATCTCCTCGGCAGCGGAGAGCCGCTCGACACGGTCGCTCTCCGCCGCCTCGGCAGCAGGATGAGCCCAGATCGAGACGATGTCGGCCCCGATGCGCCGCGCGGCGGGAAGCCACATGTCGCGCTGGTGGTCCTGGCTGGACAGCCCGTCGCTTCCCGCCAACAGAAGACGAGTCATCTTAGATCTCCGATCGTGACGGAGCAGCCCGTGGCGAGAGACTCCTCTGCGGCCTCTGCCCAGCGGATCACCTCGAGGCTGTCGCGCGCCGGCGGAAACGCCCGACTCGCATCCGCGATCGCGTCGATGAACCGCTCGATCTGCCCGGAGAAGGAACGCGCGACTGCGCCACCCGGCGACCACGCCCCTTGTGCCCGATCGGTCCATGCCAGAAGACCCTCCGAATCCCAGCGGCGTTCGATCGCTCCCGCAGACCCGACCACACGCATCTCGGTGAACGAGGAATCGCGGGGGATCTCCGCGCGACTGATCTCGCACCGCGCGACGGCACCGTTCGCGAAGCGCAGGTCGATGACGAGATAGTCGTGGATGGCCAGCGCGGCGCTCGTGACCTTCTGACCGACGGCACGGACCGCGATGGGACGGTCGTTCATCCACCACGCCGCGAGGTCCATCAGATGCACGCCGTTGTGGAGCGCATGGCCGCCGGACTGCGCCCTGTCGAGCACCCAGGAAGACCATCCGCCCCACAGCCAGCCCCCGTTCATCACGATGTGGATGTAGCGGATCTCGCCGATCTCCTCGCCATGCACCAACTCAGCGATCGCGCGCGCCTGATCGCTGTGCCGATGGGTGTGCCCGACCACGAGCACGCGCCCGAGATCTTCGGCCCGTCGCACGAGCAACTCGGCATCCGCCGATGTCAGCGCGAGCGGCTTCTCGAGGAGCAGGTGCTTGCCCGCCTCGATGATCGCCCGGCCCAGCGGAACGTGCGTGCGATTGGGCGTGCACAGGATTACCGCATCGACGTCCGCATCGGTCAGCACCTCCGAGAACTCCGTCTCCGGGCGCGCGCCGTGCGCGGCCGCCAGCTGCTCGGCTGCACGTGCGTTCGTGTCGCAGACGCTCACCAGGCGCCCCCGCGTCGAGCGTGCGAGCGCACCGGCATGCGAAAGCGCGATGCCGCCCGCTCCGACGATCGCGAATCCCGTCTGCTGCTGTTCACTGCCCACCGGCCGACCTCCTCCTGATGATGCGGCCCGGCCGGGCCGCGGTCTGCACTGCGTGTTCGATCACCGGCTGACCCCCCACGACGACATGAGCGATCCCCGACGACGGCGTCGCCGGAGCCGCATCCGTCGCATGGTCACGGAGCGCGGCCTCGTCGAAGACGACGAGGTCCGCCAGGGCGCCCTCCTCGATCACGGCCCGCGAACCCACCCGCATCGCGGGGTCGTGTGTGCATCGCCGCAGCGCCTGCGCGGGAGTCAGACCGACTTTGCGCATCAGCCGATACGCGCGAGGGAACGTGCCCCATGAACGCGGGTGCGCCGCAGTCGTGGTGTGGGTGGATGCGAGCGCCGCTCCATCGGATGCGATCGAGATCCACGGAGTGCGCATCGCTGTCTCGAGGTTCGCTTCGGTCGAGCCCACGACCGCGACGTCGACCGCGCCGTCGTTCTCCGCGAGGAGTCCGGCCAGCCACCTCCACGGATCGCAGGGGTCGGGTCGACGCCCGACCGCGTCCGGCGTCGACCTCGCCTTCATCACCGTGATGGCATCGGGAGCGAACCCGGAGCGCTCCAGCCCTTCGGCGACCTGCGCCACCGGCAGCACTGCGCATGCACGCTCCCCCGCTGCGCGCAACGCGGAAGGGAGCAGCTGCACGAGGTTGGTGTGGCCGGAGAGGTACGGGTATGCGTCGGCCGCCACGTCGAGATTGCGCCGCGCCGTCTCGATGCGCGTGAGAACGTCGTCGTAGCGTCCGACATCGTCGCCGATCATGCGCAGATGTGACAGCTGCAGGCGTACCCCCGTGGATTCGGCGAGCCCGAGTGCCTCATCGACCGCGCCGAGGAGCCCATCTTCGGAGTAGGAGCGCAAGTGCACCGAGAGCAGGGCGTCCGCTGTCCGCACAGTTTCCGCGACCGCGCGGAGCTCCTCGGGATCGGCTGCCTGGCCCGGTGCGTACATGAGGCCGAGGCTGACGCCCAGGCATCCCGCATCGAGTGCGCGGTGGACAGCTTCGATCAGATCGCGACGATCCACCGTCTCCCCCGATGCATCGTGTGCGACCGCGGCGCGAAGCGTCCCATGACCGATCAGGGCCCCGACGTGCGTGGCTCCCGAACTCCGCTCGAGGGCGTCGAGCCACGACCGCGCGTCCGTCCACTCCCACCGTCCCGCATCGACGACGTCGACGGGCCCGATGACCTCGCGCGTGCGCTCGGCCGTGCCGACCAGCGGCGCCGGAGTCATGCCGCAGTTCCCGACGATCTCTGTCGTGATCCCCTGCGTGATCCGGCTCTCCTGGCCCTCGTAGACGAGTCGGCTCAGGTCTGAGTGCGTGTGGATGTCGACGAACCCCGGGGACACCAGCAGGCCGGTGCAGTCGAGCGTCCTCCGTGCCTGCAGCGGCGATCCCGGTGGGACGATCGCGCTGATCCGTCCCCCGGCGAGCGCGATGTCGGCGGCGCGCAGACCGCCGTCGACGACATCGACGAGTGTCCCTCCATGCAGGAGGAGATCGGCTTCACTGCTCACATGTACTCCCTGGGATCTCGGGCGGTGCGATTCGACCATCAGCATTCGGCGCGGACAACTCAGGTTCGGCACTGCCGAACACGCTCAATAGGTGGCCCGTCCCCCGCTGATGTCGTAGATCGCGCCGGTCGAGAAGCTCACCGCGTCGGAGGCCAGCCAGGACACCAGCTCCGCGACCTCCTCGGGCCGGCCGACGCGCCGCATCGGGATGAGACTGGTGATGTGCGCGAGCACATCCGCTCCCGTGGTCGCGTTCATCGGCGTCGCGATCACCGCGGGGGCGATCGCGTTCACGAGCACACCGGTCGTCGCCAGCTCCTTCCCCGCCGCCTTGGTGAGAGCGATGACCGCGGCCTTGGATGCCGAGTAGACCGACAGCTGGGGGTTACCGTCCTTACCCGCGATGCTCGCGAGGTTGATCACCCTCCCCCAGGCGCGTTCCACCATGCCGGGGATGCATGCCCGCATCATCAGGACCGTGCCGAGCACGTTCACGTCGAACACCGCCCGCCATTGATCGGGCGTGGTCTGCACGAGCGGGAGGTTGGGCCCGACGACACCGGCCGAGTTGACGAGCACATCGACCGGCGGCAAGTGCTCCAGGGCGGCTGCCACGGCGTGGTCATCGGTGATGTCGAGGTGGACGTCGCAGGGTCCGACCACGTCGACCGTCGTCACCCGCATCCCGGCTGCGCGGAGACGCACTGCCGACGCGGCGCCCAGCCCGCTCGCACCTCCGGTCACGATCGCGTGCCGTCTGATCGCCTCACCCCGCGCGCTTCCCTCGGCGTTCATCGGGGTCCCACGACGTTCTGTCGCTGTGCGCCCAGACCGTCGATACCGAGTTCGATCACGTCGCCAGGCTGGAGCCACACCGCGGGCTCATGCCCCATGCCCACTCCCGGCGGTGTTCCGGTATTGATGAGGTCGCCGGGTTCCAGCACCATGAACTGGCTGATGTAATGCACGAGCTCCTCCGGCGGGAAGATCATCGTGGACGTCATGCCCGTCTGCCTGCGCACACCGTTGACGTCGAGCCACATGCGCAGCGCTCGCACATCGGCGAACTCATCCGGCGTGACCAACCAGGGACCCGCGGGGTTGAAGGTCTCAGCCGACTTGCCCTTGAGCCATTGCCCCGATCGCTCGAGCTGGAACGCACGCTCGCTCACGTCGTTGACGAGCACGTATCCGGCGATGTGCTCCCTCGCCTGCTCCGGCGACTCGATGTAGCTGGCGCGTCGTCCGATCACGATGCCGAGTTCGACCTCCCAGTCCGTCTTGGTGCCGCCTCGAGGTATGCGGACGTCGTCGAACGGGCCGATGAGAGTGTTCGGCGACTTGGTGAAGAGGATCGGTTCCTCCGGTATCGCCATGCCGCTCTCCGCCGCGTGGTCGGCGTAGTTCAAACCGACGCAGACGATCTGGTGCGGCCGGGCGATCGGCGCACCGATCCGCTGCTCCCCCAGCGGCAGCGTGCGCCTCTCCGCGAGGCGCTGCGCGACGATCTGCGCGAGAGTCCCGCTCCCACCCGACTCGAAGAACGTCGAGTCGATGTCATCGACGAGGTCGGACACGTCGACGTACTCCTTCTCCCCCACGAGCACAGCAGGGCGCTCCGCGCCCGGGGCGCCGATTCGAGCGATCCTCATCTTCTTCCTTTCCTCAGTGGCACCATCAGGCTTCACGTGTGCTCTGAACGAGTGCGCCGGCGAATACATACGGCACCGATCCTGTGCGGCGGGAGCGAGGGGGCCGAATGCTGTTCGCACCCACCGAATCCGCTCCTCTCCACCCGGAGACCTTGACCGATCAGGGGGTGATCGCGACCGACACGATCCCGGTCGTGTTCCTCGCGGTGTCGTACACGCGATACTGCACAGTCGTTCCGACCGGAACGTCGACGGAGACGCTGCTCACGCCCAACGGCGTCGGCAAGGTCGTCGTGACCCAGCTCGACGCGCCGGAAAGCAGGTAGCCGATCGTCTTGACTCCTGAGAGCGCATCAGAACCCGTGATCGTGAGGCGTCGAGTCGCAGGATCACCGGTCGCTACCATCGCGATGCTCGCCATGGGCGCCGTGCGGTCGACGTTGACGCTGACCGTCCGGACTGTGGAGCTGTTGAGCGCGTCGTCTCTTGTCCGGTAGACGAAGGAGTTGAGCCCCTCGGCGTACCCCGAGGTATCGACGGCGACCGAGGTCGTGCCGGGCTGCCAGCCGCTCCCCGTATCCACTTCCACCGTCGGTGCGGAATCGTGACGATCGTGCGCCGTCAGGACGATCTGCACGGGAACAGAGGAGAACCAGCCGGATGCGGGCTCCACCGGGCTGAGCTGGACGTACGGCGCGACGGTGTCTGTTCCCGGCGCTCTGCGATCGAATCCCGTCGCAGGAGCGCGCAAAGCGACGCCGGCCAGCCCTGCCCATCCCTCGCTCGCGGTGATGGTCACGCGGATCCCTGTCGCGTTCAGGTCGCGTCCGACGCCGAACCAGTCCAGCGCGTCGACCCGAGCATCCTGGTAATCGCGCACTGGCGTCCACACCTGCGCGCTGCCCACCCCTGTCGCCACCTCGATCACCGCGGACTCGCGGTATCCGGGTTTCAGCGCGACTCCGATCTCGCCGACTCTCAGTGGCTCGGCGAAATCGGCCTGCCACACGTGCGGTGTGCCGTGCGTGTTCACGCTGGTGTTCGCGACGGCCATCGTGCCGTAGTCCACGACGCCGTCCACCGGCCCAGACGGCGAGAACCCTGCGGCGGTGTGGTTCATCGTCGTGGTGATCGTGGCGTCGCCCTCCGCGACGAGCGCACCCAACGGGATGTCTTCGGCCTCCAGGTCGAGGAAGGTTCCCCCGATGGTGCCGGCCATCCGGTCGTAGTAGACCGTCAGCACGCCACCATCGGCCAATTGCACGGATCCCGAGTACGCCTGATCGCCGAAATCGCGGGGACCGCGGTAGATGAGTGTCTGCTCGGCACCAGCCCACCCGTGGGCGGGGTCGTAGATCAATCCCGCCGTGGGACGACCCTGCCCCCAGGCTCGCGACCGGTCGCCCCAGGTGAGGAGCACATTGCCGTCGCGCAGACGGAGCAGGTGCGGAGCGTCGCCCTTCAGCCCGGCGATGTCCACCGGCGATGTCCAGGTGTCGCCGTAGTCCGACGAATAGCTCACCCTCATGACGGCATCCTGAGGGTTATAGGACGTACGGGCCACCATCATGATCTCCCCGGCGCCGAGGTCTACCAGCGCAGGCTCGACGTACCAGGTCGCCGGGGTGGTGGTGCCCGGCACGTAGTAGTCGGGACCTGACCACATCACGGTCCGCTCGTCGGCGACATCCCAGGTCGCACCGCCGTCGAAGCTGCGAAGCACGTGCGCCGCGGGGGCGCCCTCGCGGCCCCGGCGATCACGCATCGCTGTGAAGGGCAACAGCAGGTCTCCGTTGTCCAGTTCGATGAGTTCGCCGTTCCCTGCCGCGTATCCGTAAGGGCTGGTGTAGGCCACGGTGGCGGGGACGAGCGGGGAGGACCAGGTCGCACCGTCATCCGTGCTGCGGATGAGGTTGATCGTCCGGTTGTTCGAGCGGTTCGGGTTGTTGAAGTCGTAGTACCAGAGCAGGACGTCGCCGTTGCGAAGCACCGTGACGTTCGGCTCCTTCTCGTCGGGCACGCCCGGAGTGTCGACGATCGTCGTCGCCGACGACCAGGTGCGGCCTTCGTCATCGGACGTCCGCATCGCGATGCGACTGTAGTTCGAATGGCTCGGCGAGTCGGAGTATGCGATCAGGAGCCGTCCGTCGGCGAGCCGTGCAATGGAGGGGAACCATCCGCAGTCCACGACCTCGTTGTCCTCACGGCTCTTCGTCATGTCCCAGGGAAGACAGTCGGAGTTCTCCGGCGACACGATCTCGACGTCCGGCTGTATCGGCAGGTCGACCTGGCTTGCGGCGACGGCCGGGTGTGCGGGCAGCAAGACCACCACAAGCAGCGCAGCGACGACCGCGGCGACGGATCTGACGGATCTACTCATCACTGAGCCTCTCTTCTGTAATGGTCGACGGAACTCACGGACGACGTCGTCCCGCAGTGAAGTACCGACAGGCAAGCACCCGGCGTCGGCGCCGGCCATTCGCGTTCGCACTGTCCGAACGGCAGATCTCCCGCCGACACGTCGGTGTGCGTGGGGAGAGCCTACGAGACGCGCCACCCATTGTCGACAATCGACGATAGAATCATCGAAGAGGTGCCTCGGCTTCGACCGCCACCACCGGAGACAGCGAAGCGGCGCATCCGCCACCTCAGGATCGGACGCATGCATGCAGACCTCCCCGCACCACTGGCATCACCTCGCGGAGCAGGCCGCACGCGGCGCATACTCCGCGGTTCTCTTCGATTGCGACGGAACCCTGGTGGACTCGGAACCGTTGTGCGAGCGGGCATGGAGATCCGTCGCAGACGATCTGGGCCTCCCCCGCACTCCCGACGTCTCGCCTGCGGGCTCCAGCTTCGAACAGAGGATTGGTGCGCTCCGCCGACACCACCCCGGGCTGCCCCCGTCAGCGGACCTCTACCGTGCCTACTGGTCCCGGCTGAGCCGGCTCTATCGAGCAGAGCTCCGGCCGATCGTGCCTGTGTACGACACTGCGGTGCGACTCCGACGATCCGGCGTCCCGGTGGCGGTCGTGAGCAACAGCGAACAGCTCCGGCTCGAGTTCACCATCCTGTGCGCGGCGCCGCGGCTGTCTGCCGAACCGCTGGTGGGGTGGAGCCAGGGTCGTCGCCCCAAGCCCGCGCCCGATCTGTACCTCCTTGCGGCGGATCTGCTCGAGGTGGCGCCGTCGCGGTGCCTTGCCGTGGAAGACAGCCCGATCGGCGCGGAGGCCGCCCTCGCAGCGGGCATGACGGCCACGCTCGTGCGCTGACCCTGGGCACCCGACGTCGATTCACTCCGCCGCTGCACGCCACTCGCCGGGAAGCAGCTCCGCTCCACCCGTCACCGGGTAGGTCGGCACGCTGCGGAAGCCTTCGACGAAATCCCATCGAGTATGCCCGGCTCGGACTTCCGCCTGCTTCCTGGCCTCCGCGATGTAGTCGTCCCCGTACGCGCGCTGCATCCATTCCACCTGGCTCGCGTGCAACCTCAACAGCTCTTCCTTGAGCGCCTGGTGTCGCGAGATGTCGACGAGGAACTCGGGTTCGAACGAGATCCCGCCGAGCGTGTCCATCACGAACAGATGCGGGATCCTGTCCAGCGCCGGGTACCGCGTGCGCACGTGGGGCACAGCGGCAGGGATACGGCTGTCGATCGCGATCTGGCCCGCGATGCGGTGATCGGGGTGGTAGTCGTCGGTGGAGTGCACGAAGACCACGTCGGCTCGCGCCTGACGATACGCGTCGATGAACGCCACTCGGCTCGCGCGGTCATTGAAGAGCATCTCGTCGGGGAAACCCATCCAGATCAAGTCCACCCCCAGACGTGAGGTGGAAGCCTCGGCCTCTTCGAAGCGTTGCGCGGCGATCTTCGCGGGGTCAGCGCCCCCTCCCCCGACTTCGCCGTTGGTGGCGATCGCGAACGTCACCTTCGCTCCCGCTTCGGCGTACAGCGCCATCGTGCCACCGCAGAGGATCTCGATGTCATCCGGGTGGGCCCCGATCGCGAGGACGGACAGGTCGGACAAGTCAGGGGTTCGCGTCGGCATGAGGGTTTCCTTCTCTGAGGAGGTGAACGGGGGCACGCCGAGCATCACTTGAGCCCACTGGAGGCGAAGCTCGCGACGATGTGACGGCGCAGGACGAGGAAGACCAGGATCACCGGGATCGCCGCGAGCATCGAGACGGCGAGCACCTGGCCGTAATCGGTGGCGTTGGACCCGCGGAACTGGGAGAGCCCGAGGGGCACCGTCGTCATCCGGGTGCTTCCCACCACGATGAGTGGCCAGAGGAAGTTGTTCCAGCTCGCGAGGAAGGTGAGCGCCCCCAGCGCAGCCAGCGGCCCCCGCGCCAGGGGCATGACGATCCGCAGGAAGATCCGCAGTTCACCGGCGCCGTCGATGCGTGCGGCCTCGAACAGCGCCTGCGGCAGTCCCGCGAGGAATTGCCGCATCAGGAAGACACCGAACGCACTGACCGCGCCGGGGATGATCAGCCCCGCGAAGCTGTCGAGCCACCCGAGCGTGCGCACCTGGACGAAGAGCGGGATCATGATGGCCTGGAACGGCATCATCATCGCGGCGAGCGTCAGGACGAACAGCACTCGTCTCCCCGGGAACGAGAAGCGCGCGAATCCGTAGCCCGCCGTCACGCTGCCCACCAGCGTGAGAGCCGTGACAGCGATCGCCACGAGGAAGCTGTTCGCGAAGTAGGTCACGAATGGGGACGACTGCCATCCGAGCACGTAGTTGTCGACGGTGAATCGAGTGGGCATCTGGAACAACCCCGTACTCATCACCTCTCCTGTGGGGGTGAAGGACGACTTCACCGCCCAGATCAGCGGCGTCGCGACGAGCAGGGCCGCCCCGACGAGTAGGACGTGCGGGCCGGATCGGCGCAGGATCCGGAGCGAACGGGGGTCAGTCGTCATGCGAACTCCTCAGTGCGCGGAACTGGACGATGGCGAAGAGGATGGCGATGACCAGCAGCACGACGGCCATCGCCGAGGCCTTGCCGACGTTTCCGAACGAGAATCCGACCTGGTAGATGTACAGCGACAGCGTCTGCGTCGCACCGCCGGGCCCTCCCTGAGTCAGCAGGTACGGCTGGACGAACAGTGTCAGGGCCTCCGTCGTCGCGATCACCAGCACGAAGAGGAGGACGGGGCGCAGCAGCGGCACGATGATGTGCACCAATCGCTGCAGGGGCCCAGCGCCGTCCATGCTGGCCGCTTCCAGGATCTCGGCGGGGATGTCCTGGAGACCGGCGAAGACGAGGATGGTGTAGTAGCCGACGTTCGTCCACACCATGAGCATGAGGATCGAGACGAGCGCCCACACCGGGTCCGCGAGCCATTTGATCTGCGTCCCGAGCAGCGTGTTGATCACGCCCTGCCCCAGGTACATGGCCCCCCAGATGATGGACGACACCACGCTCGGGATCACCAGGGGCAGGTAGAACACCGCCTGATAGGCCGCCCGACCCCGCGCGACGTTGCTCATCAGCAGAGCGAGAACCAGTGCCAGGACGGAACCGGGGAGCGCGACGCCGGCGGCGACCTGGAAGGTCACGATGAGCGCCTGCCCGAAGGCCGAATCCTCGAACAGAGCCAGGTAGTTGGCCGCGCCGACGAACTTCGGACTCCCCACGAGGAACCACTCGGTGAAGCTGAGCACGATCGCGGCGACCGACGGACCCAGCACGAAGAACGTGAGCCAGATGAAGGTCGGCGCCACGAACGCGATGCCGACACGTGCTTCGCGGCGAGGGAGAGAGGCGGGGCGTTCGCGTCGATGCGGTGTCACGATCGCCGAGGTTGAGTCATCCATGATTCTCCGTTCCGTCGGGGTGCGGTCGACGCATCGGCCGCACCCCGAGGCCTCAGTTGTCGAGCAGAGGCTCGATCGCGGCGTGCGCTGCGTCGAGTGCGCTCTGCGCGTCGTCGCCGTTGACGACCACTCGCTGGATGGCGCTCTCAAGGATCTGGCTGATCTCGTTGTACTGGCTCAGCGGCGGAAGGAAGTTGCCGCGAGCGAACCCTTCGACGAACACCTCCCAGCTCGGAACATCGGCGGTGGCCTCATCGGTCAACACATCGTTGTCTCCGAGCCAGATCCCGGCCTCCGCGAAGTAGGTCGGAGAGGCATCGGCCAGGTAGCGCGCGAACTCCCACGCCTCCTTCTGGTGAGCGCTCGTCGCCGGCACGTAGAGTCCGTAGCCGTACAGATCCGCTCCCACCGTCTCCCCACCGAACGTGGGGTACTGGCCGACCGTCCATGGGATGTCCGGATAGGTTCCCTCCAACGTCGGGATGAACCAGGAGCCGCCGGTGTTGACCATCGCCGCGGTCCCGTCGCCGAAGAGGGCCTCCGCATTGGTGGATGCGGTCGGCCCGAGCGCGGGGTCGTTGACGCCATGATCGTTCGCCAGGTCACCCCAGGTCTGCAGCGCCCTGACGGCCTCGGGCGAGTTGACGAACGACTCCGAGCCGTCAGGACCGAACAGCATTCCGCCCGCCTGCCTGGTCATGGCGTCGAGCACGAGCACATCCCGCACCTGGTTGTTCAATGACAGCGCGACACCTTCGGCCGGACCGCCCGGCGCATCCTGGATCAGCGCGCCCACGGTCGCCACGTCGGCCCACGTCTTCGGGAAGTCCTTCACCGGATCGAGGCCGGCGTTGGCGAAGTGCTGATCATTGACCCAGAACTGGTACGTGGAGATCTCGTGCGGGATGCCGATGAACTCTCCGTCCGCGGAGAATCCGGCCCCGATCGCCTCGGTGTACTGGGCGGCGAGCTCGTCGGCGGTCATTCCGTACGCCTCGTGGTCGACGGGGGCGAGGTAGCCCTTGGCGATCAGGCCGGCGGCATACGACTGGAAGTAGTTGACGAGGTCGGGTCCGCCGCCTGCCGCGATCGCGGCGTTGAGCTTGGCGGCCATGGTCCCGAACTCGATGGGCAGGTAGTCGATACGGACGCCCGGATGGTCTTTCTCGTACTGAGCGATCAGCTCGCGCTCGACCTCCTGCGCGGGAGCGTTGACGTGCGTCCAGTAGGTGATGGTCGTCGCGCCGTCCGCGGACGGTGATCCCTCCGCCGCGCACCCCGTGACAGCCAGCGCGGCGAGTGCCGCGACGGTGATGCTTGTTCCGCGCCGACCCCAGAGTCGTCGTTCCATAGTGTTCGCGCCTTCCGCCCATTCGGTAGCTGAATGCCGGCAACCCTGCCGACGGATCGGCTCTAGTCGATTGTCGACAATGATCCTCAGACCGTGATCCGTCCGTTATCGAAGGCGTCTCTCCGACCGTTCGAGGCGCCGAGCGGCACCCTCGAACGCGACTCAGAACGTGTTCGCGCTCTTGGCCAGCAGGCCCCCGTCGCACACCAGGTGACTGCCGGTGACATAGGCGCTCTCGTCGCTCAGAAGCCAGAGGACCGCATCCGCGATCTCCTCCGGTCGCGCCATCCGCCCGAGGGGGATCTGACGCTGCGCCGCCTGCGCCAGCTCGGTGCGACGGGCCAGCAGCGCCTCCCCTTCCAGTCCGAAGTAGAGGATGTCCGTATCGGTGGCCCCGGGTACGACCGCGTTCACGCGCACCCCGTCGGGGGCGCCGTCCAGAGCCGCTGCGCGCACGAATGCCGAGATGCCGCCTTTCGATGCACCGTATGCGGTGTTCGCACCTCCGGCGAAGCCCACGAACGCAGACGGCGACGAGACGCACACCAGCGATCCGCCCGATCCCCGCGCGCGCCAGTGGTTCACGGCCGCCCGAGACGTGAGGAATGTTCCGCGGAGGTTCACCGCCATCACACGGTCCCAGGACTCCACGGTGGCGGAGGCGAGAGGCTCGCTGACCTCGATGCCCGCATTGGCAACGACGCCCGAGATCTCGGGCAGCCGATCCACGACCGCCTCGAATGCGGCGTCCACCTCACGCTCATCGCTCACATCGCAGACGAGAGGAAGGGCCGATGCCGCGCCCGCAGCGAGCACAGCGGACGCCGCGTCGGCCAGCGCCCGCTCGTCGATGTCGAGCAGGGCGACGTGCCTTCCCCGCTTCGCCGCTCCGATCGCGATGCCTCGCCCGATCCCGGATGCGGCTCCCGTGACGACGACCGCGCTCACCGGTCGCTCTCCGACACAGCGTCGGAGGAGAAGTGCGTGCGGATGTGCTCCGTGATCGCCTGAAGGCCGTGGTCGCGGTCACCACTCCGCAGCGCACGGACGAGCTCTCGATGCTGCTCTGCCACGGCGTGCGAGTCGCCATAGTAGTTCGCGTCCCGGCGGAAGTACGCGCGGACGCGAGGCTGAATCGTGCGCCAGATCTGCAGGCAGTGCTGCTGGCCGGACAGGATGACGATGGCCTCATGGAACCGGATGTCGTCGTCGGCGAGACGGGTAAGGTCACCTGCGGAGGCAGCCGCGTCCATGCTGTCGATGATGCTCTCCAGACCGGCGATATCGTCGTCTGTCACCACCGACATCGCCTTGTCGAACGCGAAGCGCTCGAGCGCGACACGGATCGGCACGAGCACGTTCTCGATCTCCTCCTGCGAGACGCCGAGGACCTCGGTCCCGCGATACGGGTAGGACACGACAAGTCCTTCCTGCTCGAGCTGGCGCAGAGCCTCGCGGACCGGCGCACGACTCGTGCCCAGTTGCGCTGCCAGCTCCAGCTCGGTCAGCTTCTGCCCCACTTCCAGATCCCCGGTCGTGATGGCCTCGCGAAGAATCTCGGCGACGCGCTCACGACGGGACGCGGCAGGGACAGAGGGGAGGGAGGAGAGAGCGCTCATCATGTCATCGTACCCGCGAATCGGCGATTGTCGACAAAGTCCATTCGCATCTCAGGGAGGCATGGAAGCTCTGGCCGGCGCCCAGTCGTTCCACTGCGTCTGCAGCGATCGCGTCACCCACGCTCAGGCCGGCCGCTGTCGAGGGCTCCCATGCAAGCGTGTCTGCGCGCGGGAGCTCGGCGGCCGCGTAGTTGTACCAGTACAGCCAGTGCGGAAGCGTGCCAGCCTCGTCGCTCAGAGTGATCGTGAGGCTCCGGCCGACGACGGCAGCGGTCGCACCGGCGCTGCCGCGGGCAGCATGCCCTGCGGCGCGGTTCGCGTGTGCGGGCACCGACGCCACCGGCTCGCCGGCGAAGTAGGCGTGGCCCCCGGCGAAGAGGCCGCGCGAGAAGCAGGGATGCTCTCCCCAGGTGAACGATCGCACCTCCGAGCCGGCATTCCGTACGGTGCTCGACACCGTGAGGGCGTCGGGCTCGAGCTCGATGGTCCGAGTCACCTCCGCGACACCTCCGTCGAGGAACGGCCCCTTCGCAGTGCAGACCGCTCTCGTCGCGCTGCGCTCGACCACCGCCCATGCCACGCGGGGCGCCCAGCCGTGCTGTTGCGTCGTCGCGGTGGGAACGCCCGCGCTGGGGAACATCGGGAACCAGCCGCCGATGAGGACATCCTCGTCGAACTCGCGGGCCGACTCCTCACCGACCGTCCCCGACTGCTCGAGCACCCGTGGCCTACGCCCATCGACCCAGAGGAGGTTTCCCTCACCGTGGTCGATCTCCTGGATCACGCAGCCGTGGGCCGGCGCGATCGACACCCGAGCGCCACCCGCCCGCAGCATGAGCACGTGACCCGCGAGAGCCGGGAGGTCCGCACTGCCCGCTCGGCGCGATGAGGGAGTCATCGCGATGCCCCCTCCCCCTCACGCCGTCCTCCGCCCGCGTGCATCTCCTCGAGGGAGCGGCCGTTGGTCTCCCTGACGCAGAAGAACACGAGCAGGAACGACAGTGCCGCCATCACGGCGTACAGGGCGTAGCTGCCGGGAAGCGAGATGTCCCGCAGGCTCGGGAAGGAGAAGTTCAGCGCCACCCCCGCGAACCAGTTCGCCGAGGCGCATACCGACAGCGCGACTCCGCGGATGCGGTTCGGGAACATCTCACCCAGCAGCACCCAGACCACCGGCCCCCAGGAGACGGCGAACGCGACGACGAAGAGGTTCGCGCCGACCAGGGTGATCGGACCCCACACGCCATCCAGCTGCGGCGACCCGTCGACCATGCGCGCCGTCGAGAACCCGATGCTCACGATGACGAGGCTGATGAACATGCCCACCGATCCCGTGAGAAGCAGGGCGCGGCGCCCGACGCGGTCGATGAGCACGATGGCGACCACGGTCGCGGCCACGTTGATGAAGGAGCTGAGCACCGACAGGCCGAACGCCGCGGACTCCTCGAATCCGACCGACTCCCAGAGCGAGGTGGAGTAGTAAAAGATCACGTCGATGCCAACGAGCGCTTGCAGAGCGGCCACTCCGATGCCCACCCAGACCACGGGGAGGAGGCCACGACGCCTGTCCAGCAGATCACGGAACCGACCGGACTCCTTCTGCTGCAGCGTGTCCTCGATCCGGTCGGTGAGGATGCGCGCCTCGGCCGGATCGACCCGCTGCAGCCGGATGAGCACCCGACGGGCCGCCTCCACCCGCCCGCGCGCGACCAGGTACCTCGGGGACTCGGGGACGACCAGCGCGAGCACCAGATAGATCAGTGCGGGGATCACACCCGCGATGAACATCCAGCGCCACGCCGGGAGGCCGAGGAACAACTCGGCATCCGCGCCGCCCAGCGCCCACGCGATGCCGCTGTCGGAGAGGAGAGCCACGAAGATCCCCAGCACGATCGCCATCTGCTGCATCGAGGCCAATCGCCCGCGGGCATGTGCGGGGGCGATCTCCGAGATGTAGAGGGGGCCGAGCACCGTGGCGAACCCGACGGCGACGCCGGTCACGAGTCGCCACGCGGCGAGATCGAACACCCCGTGGGCCATGCCGCATCCGATCGCTGCGATGAAGAACACGATGCCGGCGGCGAGCATCGTGCGGGGGCGCCCGATGCGGTCCGCGATCCACCCCGCGCCGAGCGCACCCAGCGCTGCACCGAGCAGAGTCACCGCGACCACGACACCGAGTCCGACGGCGTCCAAGCCGAGATTGCCCTCGATCGCCGTGACCGCGCCGTTGATCACGGCAGTGTCGAATCCAAAGAGGAAGCCACCGACCGCGGCGGCGATCGCGAACCCGGTCACGGCCGGCGTGAGGCGCCCGCTCTCCCCGGGGCTGTCCGGTTTGTTTCCAGGCGAACGGCCGCTCCGGCGGGTCTGCGCTGGGCTGAGGGTGGGGGGTGCCGTTTCAGGAGACATCTGCTCGTTCCAATCGAGTTCCAGGTCGGTGCATGGTGCGGGCTCCGTTCGTGACCACCGGCGTGCCGTTCACCCAGACATGGCGGGCCGCCGTGGCGTAGCGCTCCGGCATGACGAAGGTGTCCGTGTCGCGCAGCAGTCGCTGATCCCAGAGCACCAGGTCGGCGAACGTCCCATCCACGATGCGTCCCCTGTCGCGGAGGCCGAAGTGCGCCGCGACCGCCCCCGTCATCTTGTGCACGGCGTTCTCGAGCGTCAGCGTCCCCGCCCGCAGAGCATGATGGCTCAGGAAGTGCTGGTATCCGTGGAAGAACAGCGGATGCGGGGTCCGCGCGCCCAGAATGCCGTCGCGGCGGGAGGTGAAACCGTCGACACCGAGCAAGAAGCGGTCATGGCCGACCGCCTCGGCGACGTGATCGGGTTCGAACAGCGCCCCCATGAACTGCACCGCTCCGAGATCGGCGCCGGACGCCACGATGACGTCGAAGTAGGCGTCCCACTCGTCCGTCCCGTTGGCGGCGGCGATCTCTGGGAACGTCAGGCCCTCCCATTCGGGTGTGGCGGGGCTCACCGCGAGACGGACCCGATCCCACTGGCCGCGGTGCACGAATCGCCAGTAGCGATCGGAGTCCGCGCGGACGCGCTCGCGCACTTCCGCATGCCGGAGGGCGTCGGCAGCCGACTGCTCCCCGTCGGAGAGCAGCCAATCGGGCAACAGCCCGGCGGCGAGCCCGATGCCGTCCGGATAGGGGGTCATGTCCGCCAGCACGTCGACGCCGGAACGACGCTCGCGCTCCAGCCGCGACACCGCCTCCGCCCAGGCGCCGTCCGATGCCCCCGTCCGGTGACGGACGTTCAGATGCGACAGCTGTGCGCGCAGCCCTCCGGCGTGCACGACCCGGAAGAACTCCTCCACGGCGTCGGAGAGTGCCGCATCTCGATTGCGGATGTGGCTGGCATACATCGCACCACGTCGGCCCGCCACTCGCGCGAGGGCCTCCAGCTCCGGGGTCTCCGCGTTCCGCCCGGCGCCGTACTCGAGTCCGGAGCTGAAGCCGAGCGCTCCTGCCTCCAACGCCTCCTCCAGGTGCCGCGCCATCGTGCCCACGAGATCACCCCCTTCGCGCTCGGCAGCCCGGCGCAGACCGGTATGGCCGACGAACCACGCCAGGTTCTGTGCGGTGCCTTCACCGTGCACGGCGCTCAGCAACTCGGCGAAGGAATGCCACCGCACCTCGCCCTCGTACCCGAACGCGGCCAGTGCACGACGGGCGGTGTCCTCGTCTCCCTCCGCGATCGGCGCATACGTCACGCCGCAGTTCCCGACGATCTCGGTGGTCACTCCTTGATGCACTGTGCTGAGCGCATCGCGGTTCCCGAGGATCGACCAGTCGCTGTGGCTGTGGGGATCGATCAGGCCGGGGGTGAGCAGGAGTCCCGCGGCATCGATCTCCTGGGCGGCTCTGGCGCCCGGGTCGCGACCGACGAACGCGATGCGCTCACCGGTGATCCCGATGTCCGCCGTGAACGGAGGGGCGCCAGACCCGTCGATCACGCTCGCACCACGGATGAGCACGTCGATCACGAGGTCAGAGCACCTTGCCGAGGAACGCGCGGGCACGCTCCGTCTTCGCGTGGGAGAGCAGCTCCTGCGGTGCGCCGCTCTCGACGATGCGCCCGTCGTCCATGTAGATCACCCGGTCGGCGACCTCGCGCGCGAACCCGATCTCGTGTGTGACGACCACCATCGTCATCCCCTCGGCCGCGAGGTCCTTCATGACCGCGAGAACCTCGCCGACGATCTCGGGGTCCAGCGCCGAAGTCGGCTCATCGAAGAGCATCACGCTCGGCTGCATCGCGAGCGCGCGTGCGATCGCTACTCGCTGCGCCTGTCCCCCCGACAGATTGCCGGGGAACGCGTTCGCCTTCGCGGCGAGCCCGACCTTGGCCAGGAGCCTGTCCGCACGTTCGTCGGCCTCCTGGGCTCCCAGCCCGAGCACCTTGCGTGGAGCGAGCGTGATGTTCTCCCGCGCCGTGAGGTGCGGGAACAGGTTGAACTGCTGGAACACCATGCCGACATCGCGGCGAACGGCGGCGAGATCTGATCGGCGCTCCTTCGAGGTGAGCAGGTGTCCGTTCACCTCGACGCTGCCGTGGCTGGGGGTCTCGAGGCCGTTCATGCAGCGCAGGAGCGTGCTCTTGCCCGAGCCGGACGCCCCGATGATGCAGACCACCTCGCCTTCCGCGACATCGCAGGTGATCCCGTGGAGGACTTCGGTGGAACCGAAGCTGAGTCGCAGGTCGGTGACAGTGATCATTTCGAGTCTCCTCGTGAGGGGGTGAGCGCGTCTTCCACTCGGGGTGCCCGCGCATGAATGGTCAGTCGCCGCTCGTACCGCCGTCCGGCGGTGGAGAGGGCGAAGCAGATGACGAAGTAGACCGCACCGACCACCACGTAGGCGAGGATCGGCTGTCCGGTCTGGGAAGCGACGATGTTGCCCGCTCGGGTGAGCTCGATGAGTCCGATCACCGCGACGAGCGAGCTGTCCTTGATCAGCACCACGAGGAACCCGATGCCCGGAGGCACCATGATGCGCGCGGCCTGCGGCATGACCACGTGGCGCAACTGCTTCGGCCACGACAGCCCCAGGGCCTGTGCCGCTTCGAACTGACCACGGGGAATCGCCTGGATGCTCCCCCGGACGATCTCGCTGATGTAGGCCGAGGCGAAGATCGTGAGGGCGAGCACTGCGGCCCAGTAGTCCGGGATGTTGCTCCCCGGCGACATCAGCGGCAGCGCGAAGTAGACGAAGAAGATGATGAGCAGCACCGGGACGCCCCGTATCGCTCCCACCCAGATCGCGCTGATCCAGCGCAGCGGAGCAGACGGACTCGCGGCGAGGATGCCGGACGCGATGCCCACCACGCCGCCGAGGATCACGGACAGGAAGCAGATCTGCAGCGTCACGAACGCGCCCTGCAGGATGAGCACGAGGTCGGAGAGATCGAAGGACGTGAACATCAGGCCACCTTCCAGCGGATGCCGCGCGTCTCGACGAGACGGGATGCCCCCGCGATGAGGAACGCGACGATGAAGTACAGGAGTCCGCCGACGACGAACGTCTCGATGGTGCGGAAGGTGCTCGTCGTGATGCCCATCATCACGTGCATCAACTCCGGCACGGCGACGATGGAGGCGATCGAGGAGGCGAGGAACAGCAGGATCACCTGGTTCGTCAGCGACGGCAGGACGTTCCGCAGCGCCGGCACCAGTCGGACATGGAAGAACGTGGCCCGCCGTGACAGCCCGAGCGCGTCCGCCGCCTCTATCTGCCCCTTGGGGATCGCCTCGAACCCGGCCCGGTAGATCTCCGCGAGATAGGCGGAATTGTTGACGCTCAGCGCGATGATCCCCGCCGTGATGGGATCGAAGTTGACCCCGACGGAGGGCAGCGCGAAGTAGATGAGGTAGAGCTGGAGCAGCAGCGGGGTGTTGCGGATGACCTCGACGTACGTGCTGCCGACGGCTCGCGCGACGGGATTGCCCGCCGCGCGCAACAGGTAGACGCCGACGCCGAGCGGTGAACCGATGAGCACGGCGGCGACGGTGATGAGCACGCTCACGCCGAGACCGGCGAGCAGCTCGGGAGCGTAAGGGATCAGGTCCCCGAAGAAGAGTTGCATGAAAGGTCCGTTCGGGCTGCCCCGCCATGACGGCGGGGCAGCCGAAAAAGGTCGTCGCTACTTGATCAGGTCGGGGACGTCGGTGCCGAGCCACTCGTTGTACGAGTCGTTCGCGGCGTCGCTGATGTTGTAGTTGAGGATGAAGTTGTCGACGTAGTTGAGCCAGAGCTGGTCGCCCTGCTTCAGCCCCATGGAGACGACGGACGGGCTCAACTGCGGCGCGTCGACGACGGTGAACTCGCCGTCGGAGTCGTCGAGGATCCCCTGTGCGACGGAGTTGCTCTCCATGAGCGCGTCGACCTTGCCGCTGCGCAGCGCCTGGATCGAGTCGGCGACCGCCTCGAACAGGCTCGCGTTCGCCTCAGGGAACCGCGTCTCGAGGATCGTGGCCGGCACGCTGCCGCGCGTGGCCGCCACGGTCCGCCCGGCAAGCGCGTCATACGAGGCGATGTCGCTGCCGGCGGGGACGAGTACGACCTGGCCTTCGGCGGCATACGGCCGCGACATCGCCACCTTCTGTGCGCGTTCGTTCAGGTTTGTGAGGGCCGCGACGATGATGTCGACCTTGCCCGTCTCCAGCAGCGGGATGCGGTTGGCGTTCGTGGTGGAGACGAACTCGATCTTCGCGCCGAGCGAGTCGGCGAGCGCCTGCGCGGCATCGATGTCGAAGCCCTCGTATTCGCCGGAACTGGCCATGACTCCGTACGGAGGCGCATCGGCGAAAACACCGACAACGAGCGTCTTCTTCTCGAGGACCTTCGTCAGGGTGCTCTCCTGCGCTGTCGCCCCTGGGCTCCCGCTCGAGGTGCACGCGGCGAGTGCGAGGGCGCTCGTCGCGGCTACTGCCACGCCGACAAGGATGCGCGTCAACTTCATTGTGATGCCTTTCGGGTTTCGGCCTCCGGCGCTGCCATCGTGCACAACGCTGTGGGTCTGTGGACGCACCGCTGAGGGGTGCAGGAACAGACAATACCTGGAGATTGCCCTGTTGTCGACAATCGACTATCTTCGAATTCTGGCAGCGGGGTTCTCCCGTCCTCATCACGGTTAGAAGGTCTTCATGCAAATCCTCCGAATCGACACGTGCGGCCTGCGGGGTGCGACGCCCGAGGGAGGGTGGTCGCACGAGCTGCAGCCCGACGACATCGTCCACACACTCGTCGCGGTCCACACCGACGACGGCAGGGTGGGCGTCGGCAGCGCGTTCACATCCGAGAGCCTGGTGCGGGGCGCCGTCGATCTGCTGTCCCCCCACCTGATCGGCGAGAACCCCCTCGAGGTGGAGCGCCTCACGGAGACACTGCACCAGACCGCCTTCTGGATGGGACGGGGCGGCTCACTCACACACGCGACCAGCGCGATCGACATCGCCCTGTGGGATATCGCCGGACAGGCATCGTCGCAACCCGTCGGCCGGCTCCTCGGCGGCCGCCACAGAGAACGAGTGCGCCCCTACGCGTCCGTGCTGATGGACGAAGCCGGGCCCATGACCGAGAACCTGGAAGAGCTCGTCGAGACCGGCTTCTCCGCATTCAAGATCGGCTGGTGGAAGTTCGGGCGCGTGGATGCGGCGACCGACGAGGCCACGGTCGCCGCAGCGCGGGCGGCGGTGGGCGACCGCCTGCTCGCCGTGGACGCCGGCGGCTCCGAGGCCTTCTTCCCGGGCGACCTGGCCTGGGCGAAACGCACCGCCCGCATGCTCGCCGACTACGACGTCGCCTGGTTCGAGGAGGCACTCGCCCCCGACGACATCGACGGATTCGCCGAACTCCGCGCATCATCCCCCGTCCGCATCTCCGGCGGCGAAGTGCTCACGCGACGCCAGAGCTTCCAGCCGTACCTCGACAGACATGCTTTCGACATCGTGCAACCGGACACCACGAAGGGCGGCGGGCTGAGCGAGTCGCGCCGGATCGGATGGGCGGCCCAGGACCGCGGCATCCGCCTCATCCCGCACGGGTGGAACACCGGTATCGGGCTCGCGGCGGACCTGCAGCTGGCTTCGGCTCTCGCATCGACCGACCTGGTCGAGTACAAGACCGGATCCGCGTACGTCGACGACCTGATCAGCGGGGGCTGGAGGCTGGATGCCGATGGCTTCCTCGACATCCCGTCGATGCCGGGTCTCGGGGTGACCCTCGACGAGGAAACGCTGGAACGTTACGGCACCCGGCCGGACTTCGCCGCGACCGGCCGATGATGATGAAGCGAGTCGCCGCCCTTTCTGCTCGATCGATATCGAGAGGCGTGACCGATGCGCTCCGTCCCTTCTGAAACACTCATGCGGACAGGGGTGATCGCGGTGCTTCGGGCCGCTGACGCACGGCTGTACGAGCCGGTGGTGAAGGCACTCGCCGAGTCCGGAGTGCTCTGCATCGAGCTCACGATGACCACACCGGGCACCATCGAGATCCTTCCGCAGGTGATCGCCGCGGTGCCGGAGGCGGAGATCGGCGTCGGAACGGTCCTGACGGCGCACGATGCCCGCGCGGCGCTGGGAGCAGGAGCACGCTTCCTCGTCTCACCGACCGTGTCACCCGAGGTCATCGACATCGCGGACTCGTTCGGCGCGGCGATCTATCCCGGTGCGCTCACTCCCACAGAGGTACACGCGGCGTGGGAACGTGGCGCGACGGCGGTGAAGGTCTTCCCCGCAATGTCAGTCGGCTCCGACTACGTGCGCCAGTTGGCCGGCCCTTTGCCGCATCTGCTCACGCTGCCTTCCGGCGGAGTCACGCTCGAAGAGATACCGGAGTGGATCAGGGCCGGATGCATCGCGGTGAGCCTCGGGGGGCCACTCATCGGCGATGCCTTCACCGGCGGAAGCCTCGACGCGTTGAAGGAGCGAGCACGGCGGGCACTCGCTGGCGTCGTGAAGGGCAAGGCCGTATGACGAGGGCACCGTTGCATGTCGTGACAGTCGGCGAGACGATGGGGCTGTTCGCCAACGACCGCCCTGGACCGTTGTCGACGGCACGCACGCATACACTCAGCTTCGGCGGCGCCGAGAGCAACGTGGCGATCGCCCTCGCCCGTCTGGGCGCACGAGCATCGTGGGTCAGCCGGCTCGGCGACGACCCGCTGGGGGAGCTGATCTCCCGCGAGCTGCGCGCGGAACGGGTGGATGTGCATGCATCCCGGCATGCCGAGCTGCCGACCGGGCTCATGCACAAGCACCGTCGCACGACCTCGACGGCCACCGTGCGCTTCTGGCGGACGGGGAGCGCGGCGTCGACGCTGCGTCCGTCGGATGTGCCGGACGAACTGCTGCGCAGCGCCGACATCGTGCACCTGACCGGAATCCTCCCCGGCCTCTCCGCTGACGCCCGCGCCTGCGCGCTGGTCACCGCTCAGCGGGCACGGGCGGCGGGGATCACGGTCTCGTTCGACATCAACCACCGCGAATCGGTGTGGCACGGACGCGACCCTCGTCCGGCGTATTCCGAACTCGTCGAATCGGCGGACCTCGTCTTCGCGGGCGAAGACGAGGCCGCCCTGCTCGTCGGAGACGGGGAACCGGCCGAGCTCGCCCAGCGGCTGCGGGACCTCGGTCCCCGCGAAGTCGTGATCAAGCGGGGTGAGCTCGGAGCCATCGGCCTGGACGGTCGCCAGCACTGTCTGCAGCCACCCTGCGCCGTGGACGTGGTGGACACCGTCGGGGCGGGCGACGCCTTCGTGGCCGGCTACCTGAGTCTCTGGGACGGAGAGTCGACGATGGAGGATCGGCTTCGGCGCGCCGCGGCCGCGGGCGCCTACGCGTGCACGGCGATCGGCGATTGGGAAGGAAGCCCGACGGTTTCAGAGCTCACGCGCATGAGCGCTCGGGAGGGCGTGACGCGCTGATGCCAGGGGCGCCGCCGGTCGCGGATGCGGTCGGCGGCGCCCGAGATCATGTCCTGATGCCGGGGCCCGCGGTTCAGACGCCGCCCGATCCGCTCGCGGCATCCGCGGCGGACGTAGCGAGAGCACTGAGGTGCTCATGCACGAGACGCCACCCGTCGTCTGTCTTCACGAAGGCGTTTGTCGCGCGACCCGATCCCTCGGCCGGAGAGCCCTGCACCGTGCCGCTCCACCGATAGGTGTAGATCGCGACGGCCGCATCATCCCCGTCGACGACCCACTCGATATCCTCGGCCCAGTAGCGCTCATCGGGGATCAGCGCCCAGGTGCGCTCGAAGTAGTCCTGCACGGCGGCCCGTCCGATGCAGGTGGCGTCGCCGAAGAAATAGACCGGTTCCGGCGCCAGGATGCGTGCGACCTGATCGAAGTCGTGCGAGTTCGTGGCGTCGAGGTACTGCTCGAGCGCGTCGACGGGACCGGTCATGGAATGTGTGCTCCTCTGTCTTCTCGGCAGGTGTCCAGAGCCGCGCTCATCTGCCAGATCTGCGGACCCTCCGCGGGCTCGGAATGGGACATGACGCGGAAGCCGTGCCTCTCGTAGAGACGGACGTTCCGCGGATCCGACGTCTCCAACCGCACCTCGCGCGCACCACGCTCGGCGATCGCGGCGAGCGCGAACTCGAGCAGCGCCGCAGCGATGCCCCTGCCCTGGCTCGCAGGCCGCACGCCCAGGGTCTCCAGCCTCCAGGCATCCGCCGGTGACGGGGTCTGATCGAGGCGATCGAGGCGATCGCCGTGCAGTGCGACGATCTGCTCCACCATGTCGTCGTCGGGCTCCGGCGCGTCCGGCGGGAGCAGCGCGATCACGCCATCACAGGCGTCGGTGACGGCCACGACCCCCTGCTCCTGGGCGTACCGCAGATACAGGAGCTGCAGCGCCCGCAGCCGCTCCTCGTAGTCGTCCTCCGGGAGCACGTGACGGGTCCACGCGTAATTCTCGAACGCCTCGGCGAGCGTCTCAGCACCCGCGTCCAGATCCGTCGCCGCGGCACATCTCACCAGAAGAACACCCACCCCAAAAGTCTAGAGCGCCAGCTCGTCAACTCCAGGGAAGAGGCACCTTCCGCAACGCCGCTTCGGCCGCGCGACGTCCTTCGGCGATGAGATGCGGCACGTCACGCATCGTCCACTGCGCGTGCTTCTGCATCTCGGGCTGGATGAGCAGCACCGACTCGTCGGCGGCGAGTGCAGCCGTCCGCGTCACGGTCCTCATCATGCGCACGTTCTCCCACTTGGCGTGCAGTCGCACCACGATGACGCGTTGCGCACCGAGGGCGCGCGCCGCCGCGACCGGCACGTTGTCGACCATCCCGCCGTCGGCGAGCAGCATCCCCTGGTGACGCACCGGCGGCAGCAGTCCCGGCACGGCGATCGTCGATCGCAGTGCCGTGCTCAACGGGCCGCGGTCGAGGATGACGCCCTCGCGTGTGCGCAGGTTCGTCGCGTAGGCGCCGAAGACGCGCGGGAGGTCCTCGATCAGCGGATCCACGCCGAAGATGCGATGCACCACCTCTCTCGTGGCCACGGTGTCGAGGAGCCCCCACCGCGCAGCGCCCGTCCACCGCGCGATGTGTCGCCAGCGGAACGCGCGAGCTGCACGATCGATCGCCTCGACGGAGAACCCGGCGGCATAGGCGGCGGCGACCAGGGCCCCGGAGCTCGCGCCGACGGCGATACCCGGACGGATGCCGCGCTCGGCGAGCACCTGCAGCACACCGACGTGCGCGGCACCGAACGCACCGCCACCGCTGAGCACGAGGCCCAGCCCCGCATCGTCTCCGGGCTCGCCGCGCGTGCCGTCGCGGCTCGCGGCAGATCCTTCCACTGACACCATGACGCTCACCCTACGGCGAGATCCTTGGGGGTTCCACAGAGCTGATCGCAGCAGTGCGGTGCGACGCAACCGGGTGAATGGCGGGTGGCACCCGGGTGACCGATGCGGGTGAATTCGCGCTCTTCCGATGTCGGCGTGCGCGCACTCGCCGAATAATTTCCCCAGAGCCCTTGCCCCGCCGGGGCGGGCGACTCATATCGACGATTGGAAGTACGGCGCTCATGTGCACAAGAGTTGTATGGCCCGATGCCAACGGTGCAGTCATCGTTGGTCGAAACATGGATTTCCACATGGACCTGCTCTCCAACCTCTGGAAGCTTCCGCGCGGTATCGAGCGATCCGACGGGGTCAACGGCAACCTGACCTGGAAGGCGAAATACGGGAGCATCGTCGCCACGGCGTTCGACCTCATCGCGACGGACGGCATGAATGAAGAGGGGTTCGCGGGCCATATCCTCTGGTTGGCGGAGTCCGACTACGGCAAGCCCGACGCCTCCGCGACGCAGCTGAGTCAGGCCATCTGGCTGCAGTACTACCTCGACAACTTCGCCACCGTCGAAGAGGCCGTCGCCTGGACGAACGAGTCGCAGGTGCAGATCGCTCAGCTCTTCGACCCCACCGGTCACCTCGTCCCCACGCTGCACCTGGCGATCAACGATGCGAGCGGTGATTCCGCGATCATCGAATACACCGATGGGAAGCCGAAGGTCTACCACGGCCGGGAGTACCAGGTGATGACCAACTCCCCGACCTTCGACAAGCAGCTCGAACTCGTGAAGGAGGTCGAGGGTCTCGGCGGCGACAAGCCGCTTCCCGGGTCCACGCTGGCCAGCGACCGCTTCGCACGCGCTTCCTTCTACGTCGCGCACCAGAAGCAGCCGAAGACGCAGATCGAGGCCATGGCGGCCATGTTCAGCATCATCCGCAACGCCGCGCAGCCGTTCCGCACACCTGAGGAGGGCAAGCCGGATGCGTCCCAGACCATCTGGCAGGTCGTGCTCGACCTCACGAACAAGCGCTACGCGTTCGAGTCGACCACACGGCCGAACATCGTCTGGGTCGACTTCGATGACATGAGCTTCCACGAGGGCACCAAGGTGCTCAAGCTCGACCTTGTCGGACGGCTGGCGCTGGAGGGTGGGCTGGTCGGCAACGCGAGCCACCACTTCGCCGACGTCGGAGAGCTCGGACAGGCGGTCCTGGCGACGGGTACGGAAGCGCTCGAGTTCGTGGCGCGCAAGCAAGACGAGTTCGCGGCTCTCACGAAAGCCGTCCAGAGCCTGGTCGGCAAGAAGAAATCGAAGCAGTCATGACCTCTGCGTCCTCCCCCACGAAGACGGCCTTCGACGGCATCCGTATCGCTGTCGGCGTCGGCGGGCTTCTGGCCCTCGTCGTCGGCGTGGTGATCCTCGTCTGGCCCGACAAGTCCGCGATGGTCGTCGCTGCGATCGTGGCCGTCTACGCCATCGTCGCCGGTCTCGTCTATGCGGCTATCGGCGGCCTGAGCAAGACGAAGGGCGGATGGGCTCGCATCGGGCACGTGCTGCTCGGTCTGGTCTTCATCGCCGCAGGCGTGATCGCGTTCGCGAACCTCGGTCAGACGGCGGTCTGGCTCGGGGCGTTCCTGGGTATCCTCGTCGGCGTCCTGTGGATCGTGGAGGGTGTCGTGGCGCTCAGCACCCTCTCGGGCACAGGATCCAAGGTGTGGTCGGCACTCTTCGCCATCGTCTCGATCCTGGCCGGCGTGGTGCTGCTGTTCGCGCCGCTGTGGGGCGCCATGGTGCTCTGGCTGCTCATGGGCATCTCGCTCGTCGTCCTCGGTGTGATCAACGTCGTGCGAGCGTTCGCATTCGGCCGTTCCCGCGGCTGATCCCCGACCGATCGCGAGGTCGCACACGCCTTCATCGACGGCGTGTACGACCTCGCGGTCTTCCGGCTCACATCAGGTCAATCGTGAGCGGCTCCGGCCAACAGACGCATCCGGGTCGCGATGCGGATGGCCTCCTCCCTCGTCGAGCATCCGAGCTTGCGATAGATCGATCGCAACTGCGACTTGACCGTGTTCGGCGACACATGGAACGTCGACGCCATGATGGCCGTCGAACGCTGCGCTGGTAGCGCGTTGAGAATCCGGAGCTCGCCCGAGGTGAGCGACGGACGCGCTTGAAGGTCGCCGAACGCGAGGTCCGAGGTCGCCGCCGCGAACTCGACTGCCGCTTCGGCATCGAGCGCATCCTTCACACGATCCACCAGTTGCCGTGGCATGATCTCGAGCAGTCGACGACGGTCGCCGCGCTGAGAGATCCGCGAGATCTGCCGTGCGGATTCCGCATCGATCTCCCCCGTGCGCGCGAGTTCGAGCCACCCGGAGAGCAGCGTGGCTTCCGCGCGCTGGGCAGGTCCGAGCGTCTGATCGGCCGAGAGTGCGCGCAGCTCCTGCGCGGCCGTGTCCAGCCGACCATCGTGCAGTGCCAGGTGAGCCGTCGCGAGCTGGGTGAGCACACCTACTTTGGGGTTGTCCTTGACGATCTGCCAGGCGTAGGCGGTCTCGCCCGTGGCGATGAGAGCTTCGATGGTCGAGGAGGCGACGATGTCGGCGGCGAAGGATCCGCGCTGCGGCGGATGGCCCTCCGACGCCAGCCGGATGGCCTCGAGCGCGTCCTCTGGCCGATGACGGGACAGGTAGGCACGACACCGGGCGAGCAAAGCGAACGGCCAGTTCAGTTCGATGGTGTCGGCAGGACACGCCCGACCCAACAGTTCATCGATCTCACCCGACCTGCGCTCGACAGCGATGAGCGCCTCAGCGATCATCTCCGACGATGACGTCGCGCTCGCGTGCATCGTCGTGACGGACGGCAGCTCCTTCGCCTCTGCGAGCGCCCGCTCGGCGTCGCCGAGGGTTCCGCGCACCGCATGGGCGAGCGCCGCTCGGGAAAGAGCCATGCGGGCGGCGTACGGCTGCGCCGAGAACTCGCCGAGCTGGCGCGCGGTCGCGAATTCCAGGAGCGCGTGACCCGTCTCGCCGGCGGCAAGCAGCGTGGAACCGATCTGATGATGGAGGAACCACAACGGCCCGTCGATGCGGTCTCGTCCCTCGGCGGAGGTCTCGAGCAGGCGATCCTCCAACCTGCGCGCGTAGACCATCGCGGCCGTGACATCGCCGTTGATGCGGAAAGAGACCATCTGCGCCAGCGTCAGGAAGTCGATCTCGTCAGCGCTCATCAGGCGCACATCCTGCGCGTGCGCCACCGGCTTGAACGATCGTGCCCTCCGGGCGAGCACGGGCGTCATCGGGTGAAGGATCCGGAGGATGGGGTGGCGGTCGAGCGAACTGCTCGGCAGTCCGACGATCGCCGCCTTGAGCTCATCCGGGTGCGAGGTGTAGAGCGGCCAGACATTCGTCACGACGGCGCGGGAGATGGTCTCGGGATGGCCGGCACGCACCGCCTTCGCGAGTTCGTCGCGTGCACGGCCCGTGTCGGTGAGATTCATGCCGGACCCACCCACGCCCACCCCGGGGAGCAGCGCGGGGGTCGCACCCCGACGCGGCTCCGAAGTGCTCGATGGACGACGCGCGTACGTACGCAGTCAACGGTGGACGGTCGGATCATCAGTTCCCCCTGATCTGCCGACGCTCTGGGGAAGCGTCCGCTACTCGAGCTCGGAACCCTCCCAGGTCCTCGCTGACTCCTTCCTAATATATTGGCGGCGCCGGGGCGCCGATCACCTCCCGACATCACCCGGGTGATCACCCTGGTGACACCCGGATCACCACCCGGCTGAGGAGGAGGACGCGGGGCCTGAGTCGGGCCGCCGCACTCGACGCCTGCGCTGCGCACCACGCTGCTGAGCGAGGAGCGCCGCGCGGGCCGCGGCAAGCTCCGCCGCGAGCGCACCGGACACGCCGGGAACGGTCTCGGGCTGCGTCGGGCGGCGCCCTGAGGCTGCCGCTTCGGCGAGGTCGCTCAGTGCCGCGCACACCCCGTCGGCATCTCTCCCGGGAGGACGCCTGCCGGATGAGACGGCGTCCGTGGACACCGCAGTGACCGCATCTGCAACCCTCTCGAGAGCGGTGATCTCCGGCAGCCACGAGGCGGTCGCCGCGCTGATCGTGGGCGGCTCGGCCAGCGACTGTGCGACCGTGGTGCGCAGATCGGAGATGCGACGATAGACCTCTCGGCGCATGCGGATGCGGTTCGGGTCGTCAGGACGGCGCAGCGCGAGATCCGCGTACGCTGCGATCGACCGGGCGATCACGGCCACCTGCGCGGCGAGATGCCGCGGCGCGTGCCAGGTCTGCGGCCAGGGCAGGTACCCCAGCGCCAGTACGATCGCGCACCCGAGAAGAGTGTCGAGCAGGCGCACGTCGAGGAGTCCCGCGCTGTCGCTCACGTGCAGCTCCACGAGCACCACGGCCAGCGGTGTCGTGATGATCGAGTACAGCCCGTAATTGCGCGGCATCACGACCGGGATTCCGGCCGCCAGGATCAGCACGACGAGGATCTGCCACTCCCCCCTCGGCACCACCGCCACAGCCAGCGACCCGACCGCGACACCGATCAGGGTGCCGGCTCCGCGCTGCACGGCCCTCCCGAAGATCGATCCGAAGTCGGGCTTCATCACCTGCGCCACCGTCAGCATCACCAGGTAGGGGCGGTCGAGCTGCCAGATGATGCACAACCCCTGAGCGACGGCGAGGCAGAGGATGAGGCGCAGGATCGACCCCCACAACTCCGTGCCGGAGGTGAGGGCTCTTCGCGCAGACCGCAACCGAGCGGCGATCGAGGGCTTCCCCGGCAGGGACACGTCCGCGGCACCGCCGCCCTCCGCATCCGCGGCGAGGCCGTCGATCACGTGGGACACATGACGCACCGCATCCACGAGGGCCCTGTCCGGCCCGCCCCCGGGCGGTGGTGGCGGGATGCGCGGGACGGGCCGCGAGGGGTCTGCCACCCAGGCCTGCACGGCCCGAAGCGAGGCGAGGACGTCAGGCGAGACGGCCCCGCGGTCCTCCGACGAGGCGATCGTGGCGTCGACCACCGGTGCGGAGGCGTTGAGGACGGCGACGAGGCTCTGCCAACGCTGGTCGTGCGCCGCCAGCTCTGTGCGGGCGGCGACCAGGACGTCGTACGCATCATTGAGCGCGCGCGTCAGAGCGACCCCCGCCCTCTCACGCTCGGCGACGCCGTCCGCCACCAGTTGATCGACGATCGCGGAGTAGACGCGGGCGACCGCGGCTCTCTCCGGGGCGAAGGCGCGCCCCTCGTAGGCGGCGGCGAGCACGGTCAGCAGCACCCTCCACGTCGCGCCGACGAAGAAGACGAGTGGCGCAGTCCACGCCGAAGCGAGACCGAAATCAGTGTTGGCCGCCATCACGACGAACATGAGGAAGTAGATCGCCGACTTCGACGCGGTCGCGCTGATCGCTCCCGAGAGTCCCGAGAGGAAGCCGGCAACGATCACCGCGATGAACGTCAGCACGGCATGGCCGTGCACCGCCGTGCCGAGCGCGAAGCCGATCGTGGCGGTGATCGAGACGAAGACCATCCGGTGGACGCGCTCGATGCCCGCGAGGCCGACATCCATCACCGATGCCGCCAGCGCCCCCATCGACGCCAACGCGCCCGCGCCGATCAGCGCATCGTCGTGCGGCGCGAGAGCCAGGCTCAGGGCGACAGGGGAGGTGATCCCCGCGGCGGTCAGGGCGACCCGATCCCATTGCACGCGCGCCGGCGTCGTGCGCGCGAGCGCTCGCGCCCAGGCCGCTACGGCGCTCGCGGCGGGGTGCGTGCGGGTCATTCCGTGCGGCTCTCCTCCTTCGACAGCGCGAACACGCCGCTGATCGCGACGGCACCGGCCGCGGCGAGCGCCAGGAATGCCCACGGCGCCGCGCCGCTCGCCTCTCCCAGGATCGCGATGCCCAGCACGACCGCGACCGCAGGGTCGATGACGGTGAGCCCTGCGACGACGACCTCAGGGCGGTTCGCGGCGTGCGCACGCTGCACGAAGTAGACCGAGAGCGCGCCGGCGACACCGATTCCGACGATGCAGGCGATCGTGAGCAGATGGGCGGCGTCCGGCCGGAAGCCGCCCGCTCGCAACGCCGACTGCACCCGCAGGATCACCGTTTTTCCGAGGGTTGCGACGAACGCGGAGTAGACGCCGCCGAGCAGCACCCAGAGCATCGGCGGCGTGTCGGCACGCCTGCCCAACAACCAGATGGCCCCGGTGGCGATGAGCAGCACGGCCAGCACCACGAGCACCGCGATGAGCTGCCCGTCGGTGATGGCGTGCTGGGTGCTCACGAGCGCCGCGACGGTGACGAACCCGGCAACGCCGATCACGCAGATGGCGATCGCCCGCACCACCGCCCGTGACGGTTTCCTCTTTGTGATCAGCGCGGTCAGCAGCGCCGTGAACACGAGCGCGGCAACGCCGATCGGCTGCACGACCATGAGCGGAGCGAAAGTCAGGCTTCCCATCTGGAGCAGCACGGTGACACCGAGCAGCAGCGCCCCGACGAGCCAGAAGCGGTTGTGGACGAGTCGCGCGGCCTTCGAGCCCTCGACTCCCCTCGCCGCCTCCGCCTCCATCGCCCGCACCCCGCGGGCCTGCAGCAGATTGCCCGCCGCCAGCGCCACCGCGGACCCGAGCGCGAGCGCGATTCCCACCAGAGGGGCTGATTCCAGTTCCATCGTCATCTCTCGCCTTCCAGGTGGAGTTTCACGCTGATCTCGTAGGCATCGAGTTCATCGAGGACATAGCGCAGGGCGGTCGTGCTGTGGCGGCCTGACCGTCCGAGTTCATGCAATCGCGTGCGCATGGCGAGGATCAGGGCGAGCTGGAACTCCAGCGCCTCCGGGGTGTCGGATCCGCCGGTCGGATCGAACGGGGCGATGAAGTTCGCCGCTGGCAAGGCGTAGATCTCCGCCGAGAAGGGCTTCCTATCGCCGTGCCTGAGCTCTCCGCCGGCGATCGCCGACTGCGCGGCCGCGCGCAGCTGCCCGTCGATCTCGCGGATCTCCTCGCGCGGTGGTCCGCTCGCCCCCGTGCGGCGGAGGCCGAGAGCCCTGGCGAGAACGGGAAGAGTCAGGCCCTGAAGGACCAGGCTGCCGGCCGCGACGAGGAAGGCGATGAACACGAGCAGGTCGCGCTGCGGCGTCTCCGGCGGGAGTGTCTGGGCAGCGGCGAGAGTGACCGCGCCGCGCATTCCGGCCCAGACCACGATCACATCGTGTTTCCAGGTCAGCGGTGACGCGTCGAAGTAGTCGATGTCGGCGCGCATCCTTCCGGCGCGCCGCCGATCCTTCGCGGTGTCCTCTTCACGGGCCGACAGCCGACTGCGCACCGATCTCTTCACGCGGCGGGCGTGGGCGCGCAGCATCGGGAAGACGTAGGCGGCACGGACGATCAGCAGGATGACGAGCGCGGAGAGCGCGATCACGGCTCCTTCGAGCAACCCGTTCTCCGCAGCGAGGTTGCTCTCGACGATCCCCCACAGTTCGAGCCCCATGATCAGGAAGACCGCACCCTCGAAGAGGAACTCGATCGTCCGCCAGTTGAGTTTGTCGGATATCCGCTGCTCCGGGGTGAGCCAGCGCACCGCTCCCTGCCCACAGACGACGCCAGCGACGACCGCCGCGACGAGGCCCGATCCGCCGAGCGCTTCGGTGGGCAGGTAGGCGATGTAGGGAACGGTCAGTCCGAGAGCGGTCGTCGCCGTCGCACTCTTCGCCCAGGCGCGCAGGCGCAGCGCCACCCACCCCGTGACAGCGCCGACGACAAGCGCCCACAGCACGGCCCAGGCGAAGGACCCCAGCGTCGTCAGGAAGGAGAACCCGGATGCCGCCGCGACGATCGCCGTACGCAGCAGGACGAGCGCGGTCGCATCGTTGAGAAGGGCCTCCCCCTCGAGCACCGTCACGACACGACGAGGAACCCCGAGCCGCCGGACGATCGTCGTCGCCACAGCATCCGTCGGGCTGAGGATCGCGCCCAGGGCGACCGCGAGCGGGAAGCCGAGCCCGGGGATGGCCCAGAAGAAGAACAGGCCCAGCACCAGGGAGCTCACGATCACGAGCAGCACCGACAGCCCGCCGATCGCGGCGAGATCCCGGCGGAACTCGATCGCCGGGGCCGAGACCGCCGCCGAGAAGAGCAGAGGAGGAAGCACGCCGACCAGGATCAGCTGCGGCGGCACCGACACAGCCCCCACCGCCGGGATGAGGCTGACCCCGACACCGATCGCGACCAGGATCAGCGGTCCCGCCACCCCGGTGCGCGTGGCGAGGGAGTTCGCGAAGACGATGACCAGGACGGCGGCGATGATGAGGGCGAGGAGCTCCACCGTCATCGTGTCTTCTCCCGCCGGAGCACCGGCCGCCTCATGCGAGGCTGCTCTCGGAAGGCGCTGCGGCGGCCGTCGGCTTCGACCCGCGGATCCTCATCGCGATCAACGGCAGCAGCAGTACCGACAGCATCCCGCCGGCGACCAGCACTGAGGCGATCGACGACGACAGCACCCCGCTGGCGACCCCGATCGCGGTCGCCGCGACGATGATCGGCAGCCCTGTCGCCCCGAGCAGGCCGAGCGCGACGCGGTCGCGCCAGGAGGAACCGGCGGGAGCGGCGAGCATCGACGGCACTCCGCGGACCAGCAGCAGCGCCAGCACCGTGACCGGAACGAAGGCGAACAGGATCGGCTGTGCCAGGAGCGCGGAGAGATCGAAGGTCAGCCCTGTGTACAGGAAGAAGACGGGAACGAGGAAGCCGAAGGCCACCGCTTCGACCTTGCTCTCGACGGCCTCGCGGTCGGCTTTCCGCGCGTCGCGCATGAGCAGGCGCCACACGACACCGGCGGTGAAGGCACCGAGCAGCATGTCGAGATCGAGCGCGATGCTCAACGCGAGCAGTGCCGTGAGCACGAAGAACACGATGCGCACGGCGAACTGGCCGGAGGTGTGCAGGGAGGAGCTGACGAAGCGGTACATGGCTCCGCGCGGGAGCGCGATCGACAGCCAGATCGCGATCGCCGCGATCACGCCGAAGAGCACCAGCACCAGCGTCGACGGCCCGGGATCACGCGAGCCGAGGAAGACCGAGACGGCGATCAGCGGCCCGAACTCCCCGACCGCCCCGACAGCCCCCGCCGCGAGTCCGAACGGAGTGCGCAACTCCCCCGCATCCCGCAGGATCGGCAGCAGCGTTCCGAGCGCGGTCGAGCACAGGGCGATGCCGATGATCACGGCCGCATCACCCGGCGCGAACAGCCACCCGATCGCCAGTCCCGCCGCGATGCTGATCATCCAGCCCACGACCGCGCCACGCCCGGTGCGACCGCGGAAAACGCCGAACTCGATCTCGCTCCCGGCGAGGAAGAACAGCATCGCGAGCCCGAGAGCAGCGAGAGTGCTCATGAACGCCGACGGGCCGGCCCAGCCCAGCACACTCGGTCCGACGAGGATACCGAGCAGCAGCTCGAACACGACGATGGGAATGCGGATCCACCGCGAGACCCCGCGCGCGAAGAGCGGAGCGAGCACGGCCAGGGCCGGGATGACGAACAGGACGGGTTCCACCGTTCACCCCGCCAGGTCGGCGACGCCCGCGCCGATGAGCTTGAACCCGAGGATGACGAACAGCACCGTCATGATCACGGCATGGTTGGTGACGAGCCAGGTGCGCATCCCCGAGAGCCGCACCTCGACCTTGCTCGGCGAGACGACGCTGATGAACCACGGGACCGCGATGGCCGTGACACCGATCGCGCCGAAGATCAGGATCACCGCGATCACTTCACCGACCGGGAGGAAGGCCTGCGAGATGCGTCCGCTCGCGGCGACCAGCAGGGGCAGATCCTTGGGTGAGGCTGGACCGGCGAGCAGGATGCCGACGAGGAACGCCTTCCAGACCGTCAACCCGTCCAGGCTCGCCATCCACTTCGGCGGTTCATGCGAGTTGCGACTCTGCCACTGCCGCAATGCGAGGAAGAGCATTGCCAGACCGAGGATGATCTCGATGACGTCGATCGTGATGTGCGGGCCCGAATCGGGTTCGTCCGCGCCCGCGGCCCGCCCGAGGAGCACCAGGATGCCCACGAAGACGATCCCCCACGTGTAGCAGCCGATCAGGAATGCCGTTCCGTTCGTGCGCCCTTTGCCCGAGGTCGCCATCAGGATCACGGCGACGATCGAGAGAGGGCTGATCGCGACGGCGACTCCGAGGGTCAGCAGATCTGCCAGCAGCACGATCATGATCGACCGCCCGTTTGCTCCTCGCGCCCGTGCGGCACGTTCTGCACGTTGCGCAGGAAGAGGATGATCCAGCTGAAGATGAGCAGCGCCGAGACGAGTTCGACGGCGGTGAGGTTGTAGATGCCGGCGGCGAAGAGCAACGACAGCACGACGATGACTCCGACGTAGACGAAGCCCAGCACGGTGAACGCCGTCGGCATGGTCGGCACCAGCCAGGGCAGACCGATCACGAGTACCGCGAAGGCGACGCACATGCCGGTGGCGACCGTGTTGTGCAGCAGGAAGAACCGGTCGACCGGGAAGATCCCCACGCACGCCAGCAGCACCCCGAGGAGGATGAAGAACGCGCGCACCACTGCACGTCTGCGCCGCTCCGTGGTGGTCCAGGCCGGGAGCGACGCTGTACCGAACCGGGCGATCGTGGTGACGATGACGCCCGACACGATGAGTGTCAGGTTGAACGTCAACGCCGAGATGTCATGCGTGATGCCCAGTGCCGACAGGTTCATCTGCCACCACTGCGGATCCGCCGAGCTCAGCATCGCGGTCACCATGCCGACGACCAGGAACACGGCCAGGACGAGCGACAGATGCCGAGGCGAGAGGCCGGCCCCGCTCACGAATGCGAGGTAGGCGCTGAGTGCCGTCGCGGCCGCAGCCAGCACCACCGCGGGAGTGGCGAACACCGTCGCTCCGAGGAAGCTGTGGTTGAGGATCGTCGCGACGCCGATCCACCCGAGCAGCGCGATCGTCCCATACGCTGCCGAGAGCGCGACGAGATCGATCCACCAGAATCTGGTCGCCGTCGCGTGCGGAGCCGATCCCTCGCTGTCGGGGCGCGGTCGGAGCCGCGAGAGGGCGAAGCTGAGGGCGGCTGCCACAGCGCCGGCGATGGCCGTGAAGTCGCCCAGCGACTGCCGCCCGTCGATGGGGACCTCGCGCCCCCAGAACACGAAGACGGCGACGATCGCGCACACCACGAACGCGACCGAGCCGATCAGCAGCGCGAACGACTCGTCGTCCAGAGAGCGCCGAGCAGTGCGGGCGACCGCGGGTGCCGTCACTCCGGGCACGGGTGCCCAGGCCGGGTCGGATTCAGATGTCGTGGTGCTCATGGGCGGACAGTCTCGTCGCCGGCGTCAGCGACGGTCCGGCTCTGCGGGCGCGACCGGGCCCAGAACGGGAGCACGATGAGCGAAGCCAACAGGAAGCAGAGCGCGCCGATGAACGTGCCGTTGTTCGCGAGCGCCCCGTTCATCGCGTCGCCGTTGGGCAGGATGTAGGCACCGACCGCGGAGGCCGCGAATGCGACGCACCCCACGAAGTTGATGAACACCGACCACCACGCGCGGCGTCCGAGATTCCAGCGCCCTGACACGTGGGCGTAGGCGATGAATGCCACGACACCGCTCAGGAGGAACGCGACGGAGCCACCGGCATCCGGGTTCCAGACGAACTTCTCCTGCGCGGTGACAGAGCGCGCATGCAGAGCGCTGGTGGTGCTGACGTTGAACATGATCGTGCCGAACGACTGCGTGGCGGCCGTGAGCCATTCGGCCCGCACCATCCGCCCCGGCGCGTACGACACCGGCACCGACACGGCGCCGCTGAGGAAGAGCTGGATGAGCCCTGCCGTCGTGAAGAACCAGGCGCCGATGAAGAACAGCAGGTTGGATCCGCTGGATCCCAGCACCTCGCTCAGGCCGGGGGCGGATCCGACCGCGAAGAAGGCGGAGCCGATCATGAAACCCCAGCACTGCTTCGTCACACTGGGAACGAAGAGTCTCCGAGGCGGATCGATGCTGATCTCAGCGGCGGTCATGCGCGCTCCTTATGTGTGGGGCTCTGGTTTGTCGGACTCTGCGGAGAGCCGCGGGGAGGACGCGCACGCGCGCCCTCCCCGCGTTCGTCGACTCAGTGGTGGAAGTGCGATCCGTTGGCGCTGTCGGGCAACGGCGTGGTCAACGCGTCGAGGAACTCCACCTCGCCCTTGATGTCGGCCAACAGCGCCGAGGCGAGGTCGCGGCTGAGCCCGACCTTGACCACGATGCGCTGCAGGATGACATCGGCCATGTCGTCGGCCATCGGGTAGGCGGGCACGAGCCAGCCCTTCATGCGCAGACGGTCGGCGAGGTCGTAGAGGGTCCACGTGTCGGTGTGGCCCTCCTTGAGCACCCACGCGAACACCGGGATCGTGTCGCCCTTGCTCACGAGCTCGAACGGACCGATCTTCGCGATCTCGCTCGAGAGGTAGGTCGCGACGTCGATCGAGTTCTGCTGCACCTCGCGGTAGCCCTCGAACCCGAGGCGCAGGAACTGGTAGTACTGCAGCAGCACCTGGGCACCAGGACGCGAGAAGTTCAGCGCGAGCGTCGGCATGTCGCCGCCGAGGTAGCTGACGTGGAAGATCATGCTCTCGGGCAGAACCGCGGTGTTGCGCCAGACGACCCAGCCCACCCCCGGGTAGACCAGGCCGTACTTGTGTCCGGAGGTCGAGATCGAGTTGACCCGGTCGAGCTGGAAGTCCCAGACGAGATCGGGCTGGCAGAACGGCGCCACCATCGCTCCGGATGCGCCGTCGATGTGGATCTTGACGTCGAGGCCGGTCTTCGCCTGGATCTCGTCGAGCTTCTTGGAGATAGCCACCGTGTCGTCGTACAGGCCGGTGAACGTCTGACCGAGGATCGAGACGACGCCGATCGTGTTCTCGTCGACGTAGTCCTCGAGGTTGTAGCCGTCGAGGACGATGTGGTCGGGTGACACCGGCACGTAGCGCGGCTCGACATCCCAGTAGTTGCAGAACTTCTCCCACACGACCTGCACGGCCGCCGACATGATGAGGTTCGGCTTCTCGGTCGACTTGCCCTCCGCCCTGCGCTTCTCCTGCCACAGACGCTTGAGCGCGAGGCCGCCGAGCATGCAGGCCTCCGACGATCCGATCGTCGAGGTGCCGATCGTGTCGTTCTTGTCCGGGATGTTCCACAGGTCGGCGAGGATGCGCCAGCAGCGGTCCTCGATCGCCGCAGTCGCCGGGTACTCGTCCTTGTCGATCATGTTCTTGTCGGCGGCTTCGAGGTACAGCTTCTTGGCCTCGTCATCCATCCAGGTGCCGACGAAGGTCGCGAGGTTGAGACGCGAGTTGCCGTCGAGGATCGACTCGTCGTGCACGATCTGGTACGCGGTCTCCGGCAGGCTCGGACCCGCCGGCAGCGTGAACTTGTCGAACTCGGTCGCTTCGCCAGGACGGACGAAGACGGGGTTGATGCTCAGAGTGGAGTCGAGGTTGTTCGACTGGCGGGCTTTGCTGGTGTTGGTGGTCACTTTTCGCTCCTACGAATGGATCGGACAGATGCAGCGGAGTGGATGTGGGACGTATCGTGCGGCTGACGCCTCCTAGACCTCGACCGGCGGGTAGAGGCGGTCCATGTTGTACTGACGGTTTCGTCGGGCGGCCCAGGTGGAGATCGCGAGGAACACCACCGTGAGCAACGCGATCGTTCCGATCGCCACCCAGAGTCGATAGTCCGCGCCGCCCAGGATCATGAAGCGCAACCCGGTCACGGTCGCCGTCATCGGATCGATCCAGTGGATGTACTGGAACGGCAGGGTCGTCACGGCGACGGGGTATACCCCGCCGGCCGATGTGAGCTGGACCATGAGGAAGGCGAGTGTCAGCACACGTCCGACGGCCGGGCCGAGGACCGCATTGAACATCTGGATCATCGCCATGAACATCGCGACCATGAGCAACATGAACCCGAAGGTGCCCCAGGGATTCGCGTACTCCATCCCGAGACCGAAGCGCACGACCAGGTACAGGATCGTCGCCTGCAGGAAGCCGATCGCGAGAGTCGGCGCGTACGATGCCAGGACCGTGCGGAAGGATCCGAGCCCCTGGGCCAACGGCCGTGCCTGCAGAGGCGTGAAGAGCATCCAGGCGATGATGCCGCCGACGAACAGGGCGAGTCCGAAGAAGAATGGGGCGAATCCGTAGGCGAAGGTCTTCGCCTCGTTGTTCGTGACCTGCTTCATCACTACAGGGTCGGCCAGAGTCTTGATGAAGCTCGACTGCTGATCGCTGTTCCACGTCGGGATCAGCTTCATTCCCGCTTCGACTCCGGTCGCGAGTTCCGCGGTTCCGGCGACGAGACGGGGCATGTTCGCGGTGATCTCGTTCGCTCCGTCGCTGAGCTGCACCAACCCGCTGGCGAGCTGGTCCGCACCGGAGCGAAGCTCGTTCGCCTTCGCGGTGACCTCGTTGAGCGTGCTGTTGATGCCGCCGGACTCGACGGCGCGCAGGATCACGTTCACGCGACTGCTCGGGTTGTCGAACTCGCTGGCGAGGGCGTCGACGTCGCTGCGGAGGCGATCGAAGGCGATCGAGACCTCCTGGCCGACGGCGCTCTGTCTGATCGAACTCTGGACACCTTCCAGCCGGTCGGCGAGCTCCTCGTCTCCAGAGGCTCGCACATCGTCGATCACGACCTGCAGATCGGCCTGCGCCCGCGCGTTCGCGTCGGCGATGCCGCTGAGTGCCCCGTCGACCGCGTCCGTGTTGCTCCGGATCGACGATGCGAACTGCTGCAACTCGGCGGTGGTGAGTCCGTTCGCGTTCACGGCACGTTCGACCTGTCCGACCGCACCGTCCACGGCACCGACGAGCTCGTCGAGCGCACCGGACAGCGTGCCCGCTCCGCCCTTCGCCGTCACGAGTCCGGCGGCGAGCTGATCGGCGCCGGTGCTGAGCTCGTCGACTCCGCTGTTGAGCTGCTCGACGCCCGCAGCAGCCTGGCGGATCTTGGGCAGCTCGCCTTTGATGCCGGTCACGACGGCGAGGAAGACCTGCTCCCCCACCTGCGCCGTGACGTCGTTGATGACCTCGGCGGCGGCATCCTGACCGATCACGGTCGAGAGGTAGTTGTTCGCGTCGTTGTACGTGAAGATGAGATCCGCCTGGCGCGGATCACCGGTGGCTGCCGACGCGATCGACTCGCTGAAGTCCGCAGGGATCGTGATGGTGAACGCGTAGCGTCCGTGAGCCAGGCCTGCGGTGCCTTCCTCCTCGTCCACGACGTGCGTCTCGAGCTGACCCGAGGCGACGATCCCCTTCACGACCTGCGTACCGGCGTCGATGGGCTCTCCCATCGATTCGGTGCCCTCGTCGAGGTTGACGATCGCGACGGGGAGATGGTTCACATTGCCGAAGGGATTCCAGAACGCCCACAGGTACAGCGCGCCGTACAGCAGAGGCATGAGGATGATCACGACGACGGCGAGGCGCGGCATACGCCCGCGGTAGTAGCGCTTGAAGTCACTGCCCGGTGAGAATGCGGCGATCATCGGCCCGTCACCTCTCGCTCCAGGATCGCGAACTCCTGATCAGTGAGGTTCGGGACCTCGATCACGTCGGTGATGCCGTCCTGTTTCTCCACCCCGTTGATGTCCGCCATGATGACGGTCTGCTCGGAGCCGAGCGCGATGAGACGTTCGCGGAGGCGCTGGGATGCTTCGATGCTGGCGAGCGTGTCCACCCCGCCGACGACGAGCAGCGGAGGTTTGCGGATGTTGGCGACCGCGATGCGGAACAACGCCGCGGTGAACTCCGGGAGCTCCTCGACCATCGCATCCATCGTCGGCAACGAGTACTCCCCGAAGACCGGACGGCAGATGCGTTCGAGGTCCTCATCGGTCGACTGCGGCACCCACTGATACCACTTGGCTGCCCAGCGCACCTGTTCCGTCACGATGTCGTGCACACGGATCGTCTGGGGGATGCCGTCGACCTCGTCGATGTTGGCGATCGCCGCTCGATCGAAGAGGTGGTGCGGCTTGTCGACGCGCCCGAAGGCCTCCAGCGTCCCCGTCGTCGGCTTCATCCGGCCGCCCAAGGTCAGCAGGAGCGCTTGGCGTCCTCGTCCTCCTGCGGCCACCAGCACCGTCACCCCGCCGGCACGTATGGTCAGGTCCACCGGTCCATAGATGTGGCCCCACGACGCATCGACGCCGATTCCGGTGGCTGTGATGAGCACCTCACCGAACGCGGCGCGGCGCCCGGCACGGGTGCCGACCTCGCTCTCGGTCAGAATCTCGGTCACGCTCTCGTCCGTCATGACGGCCACGGCCCTTCTCTTCGGTTCATGCGGAGACTTCCGATCCGGCACGCATGTGCTCACAGCGAGTTCTTGATGATCTGGCCGCCCTTGACGATGACCTTGAAGTTCGTGTCGGGGTCGGCGATGAGCGAGATGTCTGCGAGCGGGTCGCCGTCGACGAGGATCAGATCGGCCCACCCGCCCTCGGCGATCACGCCGAGCTTCGCTGCACGGTAGGTATTGCGCTCACCGGCGAGCTCGAAGAGCGCGGCATTGCCCGAGGTGAGCATCTTCAGAGCGTCGACGTTGCTGTAGAACTCCCCGAGTCGCGCAGCCATGGTGCTCTGGCGCGCTGCCGACTGGGGTTCGAGAAGCAGGTCGGTGCCCCACGCAGTCTTGACGCCGTGCTGCTTCGCCCAGCCGTACACCTCATCCGTGCCCTGGCAGATCTCGGTGTTCTTGGCCGCACGAACAGGGTCGGGGTAGTGGTGATCGTCCTCCGCGAACGGCTGCATCGAGAGCCACGCGCCCTTCTCACCGATGAGGCGGACGGTGGCCTCGTCGGCGAGGTGACCGTGCTCGATCGAGCTGACGCCGGCGTCGAGCGCCCGCGCGATCCCGGCCGGCGTGTACACATGCGTCGCGACGTAGGTTCCATAGTCGGTCGCCGCCTGCACGGCGGCGCGGATCTCGTCGGGCGTGTACTGCAGCGTGTTGAGCGGGTCATACATCGACGCCGCTCCCCCACCGAGGGTGAGCTTGATCTGGCTGGCCCCCATCTTGAGCTGCTCCCTGACCGCGGCGAGCACCCGCGGCACCCCGTCTGCCACACGCGTGAAGTGGATGTCCTCCGTGCGGCTGGGCTTGCCCCCGAACTCCTCAGGCACGTCGTAGACGAACGAGAAGTCGGCGTGCCCCGAGGTCTGCGAGATCATCGCTTGGCTGGGGAAGATGCGAGGCCCGTCGAAGACGCCGCGGTCGATGAGCGACTTCACGGGAGCGGTGTCGCCACCCATGTCGCGCACCGTCGTGAAGCCGCGCAGCAGCATCCTCTTGGCCTCGGCGATCGTGTTGCCGTACAGCGCACCCGTCGGCCCCTGCAGGAACTCCACCATGCTGTTCGCGTTGCCCATCAGATGCACGTGCGCGTCGGTGAGACCGGGCATCAGGAAGCGGCCCTTGCCGTCGATCTCCACGACGCCGTCTGAGGCGTCCCCCGCGACCGGGGAGGAGGAGACCGCGACGACATGTGGACCTTCGATCAGGACATCGACATGGTCCTGCGTCTTGTCGCTGACGCCGTCGAACACGCGAACGTCGCGAATGATCATCCTCTGCGGAGCATGTGTTCCTGGGGTCATGGCCGCGAGACTATGCCGACGGCGGAGCCCCTCGACCACGCCCACCGGAGATTTCCCCCGGGGCGTCACTCGGGTGATGATCTGCCCCGTCATCTGTGTTTCACCCGCCTCTCACCCTCTCGTTTTCGAGCCTCCGAAGTGAGTAATGTCCTTGCTGTGACGCCCGCGGCCCCGCGGATGCACGAGGAGGAGAGAGATGTCCAAGACGGAACGCACGGCCGCCGACGGTGTTGATCCGAACGCCACACGCAACGGCGCCAAGGCGATCGTCGCGATCATCATCGCGATCGCCGCCCTGTCCTTCGTGTTCTCGAACGTCGCTCCCGCGACGTTGCGGTTCCTGTTCCTGGAGTTCACGATGCCCGCATGGGGATGGTTCCTCGCCGTCCTGGCCGCGGGAGTCGTGATCGGGTCGCTGTTCCCCTGGTTCCGCCCCCGGAAGAAGTAGCGTCTTCCATGCCTCGGCAGGCATAGAAGACGGACGGGGCCTCCGCCTCCGCGACCGAGCTACGAGAGAGAAGATGCGACGATGTGCACACGAGTGGTCTGGCCCGACGCCGCAGGCGCGGTTCTCGTCGGACGGAACATGGATTACCACCGCGACCTGGGGACCAATCTCTGGATTCAGCCACGGGGGACGCGACGCGACGACGGAGTCGATGGGGTACTCGCGTGGAGCGCGCAGTACGGCAGCATCGTCGCCACCGCGTTCGACATGATCTCGGTCGACGGCATGAACGAGGCGGGACTGGCCGGACACGTGCTCTGGTTGGCGGAGTCGTCGTACGGAGAACACGATCCTTCTCGCCCTGCGCTCAGTCAGGCCGTCTGGCTGCAGTACTTCCTCGACAACTTCGCCACGGTGGCTGCGGCCGTCGAGTGGATCGAGTCGAATCGCGTGCAGGTGGTGCAGCTGACCGATCCCGCGACCGGCGAGGTCCCCACCATCCACCTCGCGCTTGACGACGCCTCCGGCGACTCGGCGATCATCGAATACATCGGCGGCGAGATGACGGTGCACCACAGCCCCGAGTATCACGTGATGACGAACTCCCCTGCATACGATCAGCAACTCGCCCTCCTGGCGCGGATCGACGGCTTCGGCGGCGACGCCCCTCTGCCCGGAACGACCCTCGCCACTGACCGGTTCGCGCGCGCGGCGCACTATGTGCGACGTCTGCCGCAGCCGTCGACACCGCTCGAGGCCATCGCGTCGATGTTCAGCGTGATCCGCAACGCCGCCCAGCCGTTCCGCCTGCCCGATGCCGGAAAACCGGATGCGTCGCAGACGATCTGGCAGGTCGTCGCCGACCTCACCCGGCTGCGCTACGTGTTCGAGTCGACCACGCGCCCCAACATCGTGTGGGTCGATCTCGCGGATGTCGATCTCTCGGAGGGGGCGCCTCAGCTCGTCCTCGACCTCGGCAGCCGGCTCGCGCTCGAGGGCGGCCTCGCGGGAAACGTCTCCACCAAGTTCGAGGATCGCGGCGACCTCCACCTGCTCACTCTCAGCGATCTCCGCCGACTCGCCGCGCACTCGGGCGAAGGCTGAACCGGCGATGCCCTCCGGCTCGCGCACCTCTTCAGAGCGCTCGCAGACTCTGAATCTGACGGATGCCGACAGCGCGATCCAAGAGCTCCGCGACGCTGTGATCGCCGGCCGGTCCGAAGCCATCGCCCGTGCGGCGATGCGCAACATCTGGCCGCTCTACAACGCCCATTTCGACGAACTGACCGCGGCCGTGGAGTCGCTACCAGGTCCGCTCCTGAAGGAGTACCCCGTCCTGCGCATCCTGCACCGCATGACTCCGGTGCTGGCGAGGACGACCGCCCCCTTCAAGCCGCTCGTGAACCCTGCGGACGCGCGCGGAATGAGTCCGGACGAGCTCGACATCCTCCTGCTGGTGCAGATGGTCGCCTTCCGCCTGAGCGGTGATGTCGCGGCGGCCATGATCCACGCGCGCAGACTCCAGGAGCGCATTCTGGAAGACCGCGGCAGATCACACGAGCAGCTCGATGGTCCGCTCTGGTTCTACCACCAGCAGATCGGCACGACCCTGCTCGCCGCAGGCGAATCGTCTCCCGCATTGCGGGAGTTCGCCACGGCCAGGGAGCTGGGGATGCTCTCGCGCCAGCCCGACGCGGCGCGCATGATCCTCGGCCGCACCGCGCTCGCCCACGCGGTCCGAGGATCTCTCGACGAGGCGGAGCGGGCCCTCGACGAGCTCTCGCTGCTCCCGGCGCCGGCTGCCGCACATCGCGCCTCGACGACGATGACGGAACGCAGCGCGCGCGCACTGGTCGATGTGGAGAAGATGGCTCCGGATGTCGAGGCGCTCCTCCCCCAGCTCGAGACCTACGACAGCATCGAGTTGACCTGGCCTTTCGCGCTTCTGGCGCGGACTCGTCATCTGCTCGCACGGCAGCAGGCCGACGAAGCACTCGAGGTCGTCAGACTGGCGAGCGATGCGCATCCGGATCAGCACGGATCGTTCGCCTCCGACGTCATCAACTCACTCTCGGTCGAGGCTCTCTGGGCCTTGGGGGAGCGGAGCGCCGCTCGGCGGTTCGGTGAGTCGACCATTCGTTCCGGACATCTGACGCGATTGGCGATGATCCGCCTGGAGCTTCTCGAGTCGCACCTCGAGGATGCTGCACTCGGTCTCCGCGCACTCGCCGGTGACCGTTCGCTGGGCCCGGGCCCGCGCGCCGAACGGAGCCTGCTGTCGGCATGGTTGGAGTGCGCGCTGACCGACACCGTCGGTGCCGCGACGGCGCTGCAGGTCGCGCGTCTCACGGAGCGCACGGGCACGCGCCGGCTTCTCTCCACGATGCCGCTCCAGCTCATGCGGCACGTGCAGCAGCGCCTCCCTGAGCGGGACGCGGCGATGTTCGAGGCGACAGCAGTCGGCCTCGCCACAGTGGATCGTCCCCGGCCGCCCGCACTCACATCGAGTGAGATCCGCGTGCTCAACGCCCTTCCGCACCACCGGACGACGGCGGAGATCGCCGCATCGCTGTACGTGTCGCCGAACACGATCAAGTCCCAGCTGAGATCCCTGTACCGCAAACTCGACTGTTCCACCCGGGAGGATGCGATCGTCGCCGCATCTCGGCTGCATCTGCTGTCGGGCGACATCGTGCAGGGACCGTGATGCGTCCGATCAGTCGCGCGGGAAAGACTCGCCCCGGCGTCATCGTCCGCGCGCAGAGCGCCCTCCAGGCATTGCGGCCTCACGCCGCATCCGAGCTCCTCCCTTCGGTCGATGCCGGAATACCCACGATGCTCGGGCTTCTCGGGGCCTCTCTGCTGGACTCGTCACAGGCGACCAACGACGTCGAGGAAACGCTCGACGGGCTCGCCGAGCGCTACGACCGCAGCGATCTGCGGGTGTTCGTGCTGCCGACGCTGATCCTGGTCGAGGATCCTCGGAACGCGTCGTCGCAGACCTCCGTCTTCGCCGCGGGCGGTGACGCTCTCCGGCTGGATCAGGTCGACGCCGTGGAGAGACTGGTGCGCAGGGCACGTGAGAACGTGACCTCACCGGATGACGTCGTCGCCCGGCTCGAGGAGATCCGCTCGAGGCGCCCGCGCTTCGGCCCCGTGCTCACGGTCTTCGGGTACACGCTGCTCACGGTCGGTTTCGGCCTCGTACTCAATCCGACCGTCACCGCCCTGCCCGTCTATCTGGTGCTGGGGGTGATCGTCGGATCGATCGTGCTGATCGGCAACCGGATCGCCACGCTCTCGTTGATCCTGCCGGTGCTCACCGCGTTCTCCGTGACCCTGCTGATCTCATTGCTCGTCCGCCCGCTCGTGCACGACGACGTGCTTCGGCTCGTGGCGCCGTCGCTCGTGTCGTTCCTGCCCGGGCTCACGCTCACCATCGCAGCCGTCGAACTCACCTCAGGACAGATGATGGCAGGTGCCAGCCGTCTCGTGTCCGGCATCGCACGGCTCGGTCTGCTCGCCTTCGGTGTGTACGCGGGCATCTCGATCGCGGGTCAGCCGCCTGCACCGACGACCGCGCCGACGCAGCTCGGCAGTTGGGCGCCGTGGGTCGGGATCGCCTTCGTCAGCCTCGGCTACTACCTGTACTCCTCGGCGCCCCGCCGCTCCCTGGTGTGGATCCTCTACGCCCTGGTGGTCGCGTACTCCGCGCAACTGCTGGGCGACGCGCTGGTCGGCGCCGAGATGTCGGGGCTCATCGGCGCGATGATCGTCATCCCCGCAGTCATGCTCGCCGGTCGCCTCCCATCGGCGCCGGCGACCGCGGTGATGCTCACCTGCGCCTACTGGCTCCTGGTTCCTGGGGCCATGGGATTCATCGGTCTGAGCGAGGCCGCATCGGGTACCTCAGGCGCGACGAGCACCATCCTGCGCACCTTCGGCTCGCTCACCGCGATCGCGATCGGCATGCTGCTCGGCGCGGGTTTGAGTCGCGATGTCACGGCCATGTCGCGCGGGTGGCGGCAGGGGCGCTCAGGTTCCCGGGGCGAGCAGACCTGACTCGTATGCCAGGATCACCAGCTGTGCCCGGTCGTGCGCCTGGACTTTGACCATGATCCGGTTCACGTGCGTCTTCGCGGTGTGCGGCGAGATGACGAGCTCATCTGCGATGTCCTGGTTGGAGCGCCCCTGCGCCACCATGAGGAGCACCTCTCGCTCGCGCTCGGTGAGGTGATCCAGCTCCGGACCTACCCGGCGCCGCGGTGCGGGTGCCGACACGAAACGATCGATCAGTGCCCGCGTGGCCACGGGCGAGAGGAGCGCGTCGCCCGCATGGATCGCTCGCACGGCGCGGACGATCTCCTGGGGCTCAGCGCCCTTGCCGACGAACCCGCTCGCGCCCGCACGCAGGGCGGCGACCAGGTTCTCGTCCTCCTCGAAAGTGGTCAGGATCAATACCTTCGTGTCATGCAGTTCCGGCGTGGCGCAGATCTTCTCCGTCGCGGCGATTCCGCCCAGGCCCGGCATCCGGATGTCCATGACGATCACATCGGGCCGGAGCACCGCTGCCACATCGACCGCCTCTTGCCCATCTCCCGCCAGGCCGACGACATCCATATCCTCGTGCGCCGACAGGATGTCTGCCACGGCGTGACGGACCAGCGGTTGATCGTCGACCACGAGCACGGTGGTCATGACGTCTCCCGTGTGAGCGGCATCCTGGCCACCACCTTCCATCCCCCGGGTGCAGGCCCTGCCTCCACTGTTCCACGCACGGATGCCACCCGCTCGCGCACCCCGATCAGGCCCAGCCCTGAGCTCGTCGGCCGGAGCGCAACGGAGCGTTCGGGGCGCAACGGGTTGGTCACGCTGATGGTCAGATCGCTGCCTCCCACTTCGATGAGGACATGCGCACGGCTTCCCGATCCGTGCTTGTGCGCGTTGGTCAACGCCTCCTGAGTGACCCGATAGGCGACGAGTCCGATCGCGCCCGGTATTCGATCGACGTCACCCTCGACACGGGTGGTGACGTCGAGTCCCGCATCCGCGAACTGCGCGACCAGGTCATCCATGTTGTCCACACCGGCCTGCGGTATCGGGGAGTCGTCGTCAGAGTCATCGGCGCGCAGGATCGCGAGCAGGTCGCCGATCTCGCTGAGCACCGTTCGTGCCGCCGTACGGATCGTCGCCATCGACTCCTTCGCCTTGTCGGGGAGCGTGTCGATCGTCGACGACGCCACACCGGCGCTCAGACTGATCACGGCGATCTGGTGGGCGACGGTGTCGTGCAGATCTCGTGCGATACGCAGGCGCTCCTCACTCACACGCCGTCGCGCCTCGGCCTCCCGCGTCTGGACGGCACGCTCAGCGCGATCGTTGATCGCCGTGATGTATGCGATCCGCGACCGTGCCCCGTCGCCGGCTGCCGTGGCGAACGCCACGATCAACCCGAACTGGAAGATTCGCGGATCGATCACGCTCCCGATGGCGGCCGGCAGCGTCAGCAACGGGATCGCCACCACCGCGCAGGCCCCGATGATGAAGCCTCTCCTCCGCGGCCCCCGGAAGGAGACCTGGAACATCGCGACGCCCACGGCGACCGCCACTCCGATCGCGAGGGTCCCCGCGATCGCCGCGAGCCCGAAGATGACGAGAAGCACGATGAGCACGGCAACCGGCCAGCGGTGCCTCCAGGGCAGCACGATGATCGGCGCGAGCATCAGCGCTGTCGTCAGCAGCCCGGTCGATTGGAATCCTGCGAACGGCGGATGGGCGAACGCGAGCACGAGTACGGCGGCACCGACGATGATCTCCGTCACCCATCGGGGGACTTTCGGATGCGGATCCGCAGGGGCATCCGGGAGATCGGTCAGGGTGGCCACTCCCCCAGTGTGCTCCTCTCCGTGTGGCGGTGTCATCCGGTGGGCGTGGTACCTGCAGATACCACGAGCGCAGTACGCAGGTGTCCATGCCTGTGGGATGTGACGGGACCGGTCCGGCGCGATCGTTGAAGGACCAGCCACCACGAACGGAGCATTCCGATGCCGACACCTATCCTCCAGGTCAGGGACGTGCGCAAGTCGTACGGCCGCGGCCAGAACCGGTTCGACGCGCTGAAGGGCGTGTCCTTCGACATCCGTGAGGGCGAATCCGTCGCGATCATCGGCAAGAGTGGCTCCGGGAAGTCGACGCTGATGCACCTGCTCGCGCTTCTGGACGTCGCCGATTCCGGCACCATCGCCTTGGCGGGTGCCGATACGGCAGGTCTACGCGGTTCGCGCTTGAACAGGACTCGCAACAAGACCTTCGGATTCGTCTTCCAACAGTTCTTCCTCACCGGCAACACCAGCGTCCTCGACAACGTGATCCTGCCCCTCAAGATCGCCGGCGTCCCCCGCGGCGAGCGCAGGCGCCGAGGCATGGCCGCTCTCGAGCAGCTCGGGCTCGCCGAGAAGGCGAAGAACAAGGCTGCCAACCTCTCCGGCGGGCAGAAGCAGCGTGTGGTGATCGCCCGCGCGCTCGTGAACGACCCGCGCCTGATCTTCGCCGACGAGCCCACCGGAAATCTCGACACCCAGACCGGCGCCACGGTCGAAGACATCCTGTTCACCCTGAACCGAGAACACGGCATCACCCTCATCGTCGTCACCCACGATGAAGATCTCGCGGCGCGCTGCGATCGCCGCATCGTGATCCGCGACGGCCAGATCATCGAAGACACCACGAAGGAGATCGCCGCATGAGGACCTCAGATCTGATCGCTTCGGCGGTATCGAACACCTTCCGTTCCAAGACACGGATGATCCTCACGATCCTCGCCATCTTCGTCGGTGCATTCACTCTCACCCTGACCAGCGGACTGGGCACAGGCATCAACAACTACATCGATGACACCGTCTCCGGCGTCGGCGCATCCGATGCGATGACTGTCACGAAGAGCAGTGAGAGCGGAACGCTCGCACCGGGCCAACCCAGCACCGAACCCCGCGAGTATGACCCGAATGCCGTCTCCAGCGGCATCCCCGGGATGACCGTCAGCGCGCTGACCCCCGACGACGTCGAAACGATCAAGAGCATCGACGGCGTTCTCCAGGTCGATCCCGTTCGCACCATCACTCCGGACTACATCCAGGCAGGTGACGGCACCCGGCTCGTCGCGTCGATCGGCAGCCTGATCCCGGGGCAGAGCGCCGTCTTCGCCGTAGGAACCGAACCGGACGCCGATTCCGATTCCTTCGAGGTCGCCCTCCCCGCCGCCTACGTCGAGCCCCTCGGGTTCGCAGACCAGGATGACGCGATCGGACAGAGCGTCACCATCGCGATCACCGATGCCGACCGCACCTCGCACACGGTGGAGGCCACCATCGTCGGCATCACCGAAGAAGGTCTGGCCAGCGCAACAGGCTCCAGCATCCTCGTCAACACCTCACTCGACGATGCGCTGTTCGATGCGCAGAGCACCGGTCTCTCCGCAGAGCAGGCCGACCTCTACGCCAGCGCCACGGTCTGGTTCGACCCCGACGCATCCGACGAGGAGATCGCGACGCTGAAGGAGTCGCTGGCCGACGAGGGCTACACCGGCACGACCATCGCCGATCAGCTCGGAATGGTCACCACCGTCATCGACGGCATCGTGCTCGTGCTCAACGCCTTCGCGATCATCGCGCTCCTCGCCGCGGCCTTCGGCATCGTGAACACGCTCTACATGTCCGTGCAAGAACGCACCCGAGAGATCGGGCTCATGAAGGCGATGGGAATGGGGTCAGGTCGCGTCTTCACCCTGTTCAGTCTCGAGGCGGCGTTCCTCGGATTCCTCGGCAGCGCCATCGGCGCCGGCATCGCCATGCTCGCCGGTACCGCGATCAGCAGCGCCCTCGCCGAGGGCTTCCTGGCAGACCTACCAGGGCTCACGCTCATCGCCTTCGACCCTGCGTCGATCGGCGCGATCATCGTGCTCGTCATGGTCATCGCCTTCCTGGCCGGCACGCTCCCGGCAGCCCGGGCAGCCAAGGCCGACCCCGTCGAGTCGCTCCGCTACGAATAGCGGCGCCTGAGACGAGAGCCGCTGCCGCAGCTGATCGTCTCCGCGCCCGGCTAGCTGTGCAACCGCCGCAGCGTGGCGCGGAGACGGCCGCGGACGAACCGTCGAGACATCGCCGCGCCCATGCCCCGATAGCCGCGGGGAACGGCTTCCGCGAGCATGAGCATGCACACGTAGGCGTCGTACAGCGCCAAGCGAGTGCGCTGGTCCTCGTCGAAGGCCCACTCCCGCCCACCGGCGCGGGCGTAGGCGACGTTGAACGCGACGTCCTTCGCCGGGTCGCGGAACAGCGACGTCGACACCAGCTCGGCCAGGGGGTCGCCCCAGAACATCCGCTCGCCGTCGATCAGCCCCGTCAGGCGTGCCGAGTCGCCGTCCTGAGCGGCGAACACATTGCCATCCCAGAGATCGAAGTGCACCAACGCCGGCGCGGACACCTCGTCGAGCAGGGCGCGGTGGCGCCGGACCGTCGAGCGGAGCAGCTCTTCGGTCGGTCCGATGCGCACCCGGTACCGCATGACGTCCGATACGACCGCATCCCACATGCGACCGAACGCCTCACCCCAGGTATCGCCCTGCAGAGAATCGCGATCATCAGGACGGTCGTAGCCGAAGAACTCGCCCCGCACCTCGTGCAGACGCGCGACGGCGGTGCCCAGCTCGGCTCGCACCGTCGCGCGTCCCAGGTCCGTCAGGTCGCGCCCGATGCGCTGGAGCGGTGCGCCGTCGAGGAACGACAGGAAGATCACATCGCGATCGATCAGACGGCGGGTGAAGTCCTCGGCGAGCACCGCCGGAACCGGTGCTCGCCCCGCCGCGTGGGCGTAGTACGACACTTCGGAGCGCATCAGGGCGTCTTCGTAGCCGAGGCGCGGGAGATCATCCGGGGGCGCCACCTTGACCACGACCTGCCCTCCGTTCTGGAGACCGACGCGATAGGCCGCGTTGTACATGCCGTCCGCCAGCTCGTCGACGCCCGCGGCGGACACACCGAGGTGCTGCTCCACCAACGTGGCGACGACGGGGGTCGGGACGGGCACCTTCGTCCTGCTGTGCATGTGGGTGTCCTCCAGATACGTGAGCTGCGGCCCGGCTTCTGTCACTCCGGCGACGAGGCGACGGCTCCGGTGTACCAGGATGTCATCGTCGACGGTCCGCTGCGCTCCCTGGAGACCACGGACGGCGTCGACATCGGAGCAGGGTCACATGTGGGCGCCGCCGTCGATCCGGATCTCGGTTCCGGTGAGGAACGCCCCATCATCGGAGACGAGAGTCGCCACGACGGCCGCGACATCCGCCGGAGTGCCGAACTCTCCCGCCGGCTTGAGCGCCGACGACAGCTTCGCGAACAGGGTCCAGTCGGCATCCGCCGGCAGTAGACCAGGCGTGGCGCCGGTGATCCCGCTCTCGATCCCACCGGGGACGATGTTGACCGCCCGCAGTCCTCTCATCGCGTATTCCAGCGCGATGCTGTGCGTGAAGGAGGCGATCGCGCCCTTGCTCGCCGCATAGGCGGCCATGTACGGATGGGCGAAGAAGGCGGAGGTCGAGCTGAAGTTCACGACCCGCCCTCCGTGCGGCGACTCCAGCAGCGGAGCCAGCGACTCACGGACCATCAGGAAGGTGCCGGTGAGGTTGATCCGCAGGATGCGATTCCACGAGTCGAGTGAGGTCTCGTGCGTGTGGGAGGCGGTGAGGATCCCCGCAGCGTTGACGAGAGCATCCAGTCGGCCCGCGTCTCCGACGATCTCCGCGACACCCTCGACGACGGAGGTCTCGTCGCCGATATCGATCACCCGGGTGCGGAGCCTGTCGGCCGTGTCTGCGGGCGCCTCGGTGGCAAGCCCCTCCAGCGCCTCCCGGTTCACATCGACGGCGTAGACGGATGCCCCCTCCTCCAGCAAGCGGAGGGCTGTGCCCCGTCCGATGCCGGAGGCGGCGCCGGTGACCAGTGCCACGCGGTGGGAGAGTCGGTTCATGGTGTGTTCCTTTCCGGGAGCGGTGCGAGGCTGAGCTCGATCAGCTGCTGCAGTGCCTCGTCGGGGATCTCGACTCCCGGGAATCGCGCGAACTGCCCCATCGGCATAGATTCGACCATGCGCAGCATGTTGCCGTTCTCCTCCGCCGCCGCCTGCTGTTCGGGGGTGGCGTTCGCGGTCATCGCGCCCATGAGCGCCGGGCCGACCACCGGGTGGGCGAACCACTCGCCGACCGTGGAGTCGAGACCGAGCGGCTCGGGTCGATCGACATCGCCGTCCAGCGCGGCATCCGAGGTCGAGATCACATCGGCGGATGAGCGGGCGATCTCGATCCGGTAGGTGCCGGGCTGCACCCACCAGCGCGCCTTCGGGGCATCCCAGAACGCGAACGCGCGGCGTCCGAGCGCGAACTCGACGGTCTGCTCCTCCCCCGGCTCGAGGTGGATCTTGCGGAAGGCCGCGAGCTCTCGCACCGGTCGGCGCACCGATGATGCGGCGGGCGATACGTACACCTGCACGACCTCTGCACCCGCGACGTTCCCGTCGTTGCGGACCGTGACGTGGACGATCGCGGTATCGGCACCCGTCACGACCACCCGCGTGGGTTCGTAACCGAACCGGGTGTAGCTCAGACCATGCCCGAAGGGGTAGCGGACGGGCGCATTCGTCGTGGCGTAGTACCGATATCCGACGAAGATGCCCTCGCCGTAGCGGACCACTTCGTTCTCTCCCGGGAAGGTGAGGAACGACGGGGTGTCCTCCAGCCGATACGGAATCGACTCGGCGAGACGCCCGGACGGAGTGACGGCACCGGTGAGGATGTCAGCGAGAGCCCCGCCGACGGCCTGACCGAGCGCCCACCCCTCCACGATCGCGTCGACGGAGTCGTGCCACGGCTCGAGGGTGACCACACCACCGTTCGAGAGCACGACCACGGTGCGGTTCGCGCGTCCGGCGACGGCATGGATCAGGGCGACCTGGTCGGCGGGGAGGTCGAGCGTCGTCCGGTCGAAGCCCTCGGACTGGTCCTCCTCGTGCAGGCCGACGAAGACCACAGCGACATCGGCTGCGGCCGCCAGGCTCACGGCGTCGGCGCACAGCTCCTCGGCGCGGCCGTCCTCCCCGTAGCCGGGAGCGTAGGTGACGGCCTCCGCCCCCAGCTGCGCACGGAGCTCATCCAACGGAACATCCAGTCTGGTCGGGTTGACGTGCGAACTGCCGCCGCCCTGGTACTGCGGTTCGACGGCCAGCGTTCCGAGCACCGCGACCTTCTGCCCCGCGCGCAGCGGCAGTGCCGCGTTCTCGTTGCGCAGCAGCACGATCGATCCCGCCGCGGCGCGACGGGCCAGCGCGTGGTGCGCGTCCTCGTCGAACGGCTCCGGCTCGGCGGGGAGGGCGGTGCGCTCGACCAGCCGGGCCACGCGCGCGAAGGCCTGCTCCACCACGGCGCGATCGAGGCTCCCGTCGCGAACCGCCGAGAGGATCGCCTGGGTGCCCTCGTCACCTGTTCCGGGCATCTCCAGGTCCAGCCCTGCGCGCAGCGCCTCGACCCGGTCCTTGATCGCACCCCAGTCGGAGACCACGAGACCGTCGAACCCCCATTCGCCGCGGAGCAGATCCGTGAGCAGCCATCTGTTCTCCGACGCGAACACGCCGTTGATCGCGTTGTAGGCGCTCATGACGCTGGTCGGGTCTGCTTCCGTCACGACCCGCTCGAACGCCGGCAGGTAGATCTCGCGAAGGGCACGGTCGTCGACCTCGGCGCTGACGCGCATCCGCTCGGTCTCCTGACTGTTCACCGCGAAGTGCTTGACCGAGGTTCCCACCCCGGTCGACTGCACGCCCTGCACGTATTCGGTCGCGAGCGCCCCGGTCAGATACGGGTCCTCGGAGAAGTATTCGAAGCCGCGCCCACCCAGCGGCGAGCGCTTGATGTTGATCGCCGGCCCGAGGAGCATGTTGACGTTCAGGGCTCTGGCCTCCTCGCCCAGCGCCACACCGACCTCGCGCACGAGATCGGTGTCCCAGCTGGAGCCGAGCGCGACGCCGGGAGGGAAGCAGGTCGAGGGCAGCGACTCGTGGAAGCCGAGGTTGTCGGCGGTTCCGTCCTGACGGCGCACCCCGTGCGGCCCGTCGACCATGACCATCGAGGCGATGTCGCTCGTCACGCGCGTCGACCAGAAGTCGCGGCCGGACAGCAGTGCCGCGCGCTCTTCGAAACCCGGATCCTCCTCCGTCTGCGCGGGGGCGAAGATGTCTGCGGGGATCTCCTCCCCCGCGGACAGGGCGGCGAATCCACGCTCGAGGTCCGCGAGCACGGCGCCGGGATCCGGGAGCATGCCTGTGACCTCCCGCGGTGTCACGTCATCCCGTCCCTGAAGGCCGCCGGACATGTGCTCTGCCGCCCCTGGGATCCACTTGTCGATCACGCCGGTGAGCACCGCGGTCGCTTCGGCGTCGTCGATGATGTCGGCCATGCGCGAGTCGACCGAGAAGGTGCGCTGCGAGATCTCGTCCACCTCGAACGGCTCCGACCACGTGTGCTCACCCGCGCCCACCGGGAAGGATGCGCCAGAAGGGAGCACGACGTCGGCGGTCGCACCGGTGGGCACGGTCGCGTGGATGTGCACCTCACCGTCGGCGAGCACCCAGCCGGCTGCGGCGAGGCCGTACGGCGTGCGCAGCGTCGCCGAGGCCGAATCGAGCCCGCGGCGCGGCGGCTGCGGAGCGATGCGCAGCGTGCGGTACCCCGGAGCGGCAGGCGCGAGACCCGCCACCACACGATGCATCCAGTCACCCACGGCGCCGAAGGCGTAGTGGTTGAACGAGGTCATGCCGCTCGGGTTGACGGTGCCGTCAGGGAGCAGGGAGTCCCAGCGTTCCCAGATGGTCGTGGCCCCCTGCGAGACCGCGTAGAGCCACGAGGGCGCCTCGGTCTGCAGCAGCAGCCGGTAGGCGACGTCCGCATGACCATGCGCACTGAGGGCATCCGTGATGATCGGCGTACCGATGAAGCCGGTGGAGATGCGGTAGCCGTTGCCGGCGACGATCCTGGCCAGTCGGTCGGCGGCGTGCTGCTTCTCGTCGTCGCCGTCGAGGAGGTCGAAGGTCAGCGCGAGGGCGTATGCGGTCGCGGAGTCGGAGAGCACTCGGCCTGTCTTGGACACGTATTCGTCGTGGAAGGCGCGCGCGACCTCCTGCGCGAGCGCGCCGTACCGGGCGGCGTCGTCGGAGCGACCGAGGAGTGCGGCCGAATCGGCGACGATGCGCGCGGACCGGGCGAAGTACGCGGTCGCGACGATCTCGGGGTAGGTCTGCGCCTGCTCCGGACGCTCGGGCGGAGCGGTGGGGTCGAGCCAGTCCCCGAACTGGAAGCCGGCGCTCCAGATCCGGTCCTCCCCTGCCGCCGCCGTGACCTCGTCGACCCAGGCCGTCATGCTGTCGAACTGACGCTCCAGCACACCGAGATCGCCGTAGGCCTGGTACAGCGCCCAGGGCACGACGGTCGCAGCATCGGCCCACCCCGCGGTCGGTCCGGTGTACCCGGTGACGACGGCGGGGACGACCATCGGCGTACCGCCGTACTTCTTCTGCTCGGCGGCCAGGTCCTTCAGCCATGAGGCGAGGAACCCCGCGGAGTCGAACAGGTAGCTCGCGGTGGGGGCGAAGACCTGCAGGTCGCCGGTCCACCCGAGTCGCTCGTCGCGCTGCGGGCAGTCGGTCGGAACGTCGACGAAGTTGCCGCGCATGCCCCAGACCACGTTCTCGTGCAGCCGGTCAACGAGCGGGTGGCTCGTCTCGAACCATCCGGTGCGCTCCATGTCGGAGTGCATCACCTCGGCGACCACGGCCGACGGATCGACGCCGCCCGGCCATCCGGTCACCTCCGCGTACCGGAATCCGTGGAATGTGAACCGCGGTGCCCAGGTCTCCTCACCGTGCCCGGCGAGGACGTAGGTGTCTGTCGCCTTGGCGGCGCGCAACGGCTCGGTGGCGAGTTCCCCGTTCTCGAGGACCTCGGCGTGACGGAGGGTGATCGTCGTGCCGGCCTCACCCGAGACGCGGATGCGCAACCGTCCCACGAGGTTCTGCCCGAAGTCGAGAATCGTCGCGCCGGTGGGAGTGGTCGAGACCTCGCGCACGGGGAGGCTTTCGACGACACGCACCGGGGGACCGTCGGGTGCCACCAGCTCGACATCGCCCAGGGACCGCACGACGACCGGAGACCAGTCCTGGTCGTCGAAGGCGCTCGTGGACCATGCCGGGTCGAAGGCGCGGGCGTCGTAATCCTCGCCGTTGTAGATGTCTGCGGCGATGATCGGGCCGCGGCCCGAGTGCCAATCCGGTCCGGATGCCACGGTCTGAACACTGCCGTCCGCGTACTCGATCTCTATCTGCACGAGCACGCTCAGCGCGGAGCCGTACAGCGCCTTCTTGTCTCCCCACCCGAGGTATCCGCGCCACCAGCCGTCGCCGAGCCAGGCACCGACCACGTTCTGCTCGGCCTGGAGCAGAGCGGTGATGTCGTAGGTGTTGTAGCGCAGACGCGACTCGTAGGCGGTCCATCCCGGTGCGAGCTCGTCGTCGCCGACGCGCTGGCCGTTGACCTCGAGCTGGTAGAGACCGTGTCCGCTCGCATACGCCCGCGCACGGACGATGTCGGTGCCCTTCACCGTGAACGCGCCTCGCACGAGCGGCGAGGCGATCGCGTCATCCGACGGTCCGACGAGATCGGCGACCCACTGGTCGGGCTCGATCAGACCGGCCTCGACGGCCGCCCACTCGCTCCATCCGCTCTCCGCGCCGTTCCCACCATCACCGATCACGCGCACCCGCACCTCCGTGCGCTCTCGCGACGCCAGGTCGGCGAACGGCCACGGCACGAGGACGGAATCCGGGCCCACGACCCGCACCGACTCTCCCCCGCGTCGTTCGAGTTCGTACGCCCCCTGCACCCACCCGTCCGGCGCCTGCGTGGTGATCCACGACAGGCGGGGGCGGGTCTCACCGATGCCGAGGGCGTGGCGGTGGTGCTCGAAGCGGACGGGGGTGACGTGAAGAGACATCGGCGAAGGCGCTTTCGTGTGGCGGTGGTCAGCGGACGGAACGGATGCGCAGGATGAGGCACCCCGCGAGGAGGACGGCAGCGGCGGCGACGATGAAAAGCAACGGGTAGTTGCGGTCCTCTCCGGTGACACCGATCAGGAGGATGCCGGATGCCATGAGCGGCGCCACGGACTGCGGGATCGATGTCGCGAACCCGGTGATGCCCATGAAGCGCCCGGCGTCGGTCTCCCGCTCGGGAAGCACGTCGAGCAGCAGCGCCTGGTCGACCGCGGCGAAGAGTCCAAGGCCCACCGAGGTGGTCAGCGACCCGGCGATGAGGAGAGCGAGGTCCGGGGCGAAGGCCTGCCCGACCATGCCGACGGCCATGATGACCCCGCCGAGCAGCACGAACAGACGACGTCGCTTGAGCCTGTCGGACAGGAAGCCTCCGCCGATCGCCCCTGCCGTGATGGCGAGGATGCCGCCCAGGCTGAGCGACGCGATGATGCCGGTCACGGCCTCGACGGTGATGCCCAGACGGTCGGCGAAGAAGAAGCCCGTGTAGGTCGTGTTGAGGGTGATACCGGTGTAGAAGAGGAAGCGAGCGAGCCAGTTCCAGGAGAAGTCCGGGTACTTGCGCGGGTTGTACAGGTACTTGGAGAGCAGCTGCAGAACCGTCATCGGGTCCTTCGGGAGGGCACGCGAGTCGGCCTCATGCACCAGGGTCACGAAGAGGGTCACGAACAGGACGCCCACCGCACCGGGGACCAGGAACAGCAGCAGCGCATCTCCGGTGAAGAACTGCGCGATGACCACACCGAATACCGGCGCGATCTGGGTGGCGAAGCTGGTGAGCCCCGCGACCTTGCCGCGCTGAGATTCCGGGAGACGATCGGCGGTCGAGATCTGCAGGTTCGAGAGCACGGTGCCCCATCCCCACTGCGCGAGCACCCACCCCGCGCCGACCACGACGACGTTCGGTGCGGTCGCCATGATGATGAGCGAGACGACGCCGATGAGCATCCCTCCGATCATGAAGGGACGACGGCGGCCGATGCGCGTGCGCGTCCGGTCGCTCCAGACCCCCATGAACGGAGAGGTGAGCATCACGAACAATGCACCGGCACCCACGATCAGGCCGAGGTACTCGGGGTGACCGGGGGCGAGGGTGTTCACGCGGATCGTGAGCGAGATCGCGAGAGGGGTGATGAAGGCCATGAAGACGCCGAACTGGGCCAGCACCATGAACCAGATGTAGCGGCTGTTCACCTTGGGCAGCTCCGGCGGAACCTGTGCCGCGTCATCGAGCTGGGTCGCGTTCGCGACGGGGGCGGGGATGTTCGCAGGAAGCGGAGCGATGACCGGTTCGTCGTTGGTCGGCGTCATTCGAGGACTCCATCGTCATGATCGGGTTACTAGCGCGTGCTAGTGCTGTGTCTGGATGCTACGTTACTTCTACTAGCACGCGCAAGTGGTCAGGGGGATCATGTCGAAGGCGAACACCAGAAGAGTGACCGCCTCCGACGTCGCGCGTGCTGTGGGGCTGTCCCGCGCCACGGTCGGATTCGTCCTCAACGACACCCCGGGGCAGACCATCCCCGAAGCGACCCGTGCCCGCGTGCTCGCGGAGGCGAAGCGGCTCGGCTACCGCGCGAACACATCGGCCCGCGCCCTGGCCAGCGGCCGCACCCGCATCATCCTGCTCGTGCTGCCGGACTGGCCGCTCGACTACAGCATGCGCACGCACCTCGACGAGGCCTCGCTGGCGCTGGATGAAGCCGGCTACTCGCTCGTCACCATGACCCCTCACCCCGGCGGCCAGGCGCGACCGCTGTGGGAGACCCTTCGGCCCGACGTCGTCCTGGGCATGGCGTACTTCACGCCGGAGCAGCTCGACGAGATGCGCGCGAGCGGCATCGAGCACATCTTCCCTCCCACACCCGCCGACGAGCAGGAGCCCGCGCAGGAGCTGGGCTTCGTCGAGGGTCCCCGACTGCAGGTGGAGCACCTCCTCTCGCAGAGCCGGCGACGCCTGGCCTTCGCCAGCTCTCCCGACCCGCGCCTCGCCGATCTCGCTCAGCAGCGGCTGGCGCTCGCCTCGGATACGCTCCGCACCGCCACCGGTGCGGACTTCGCGCACGTGGGCGCGATCGACGAGTCCACGGCGGCGCAGCAGGTCGAGAAGTGGCTCGGCGACGGCGTCGATGCGGTGGTGGCCTACAACGACGACATCGCCGCGCTCGTGCTGCAGGCGGCGCTGCGCGCGGGGACGAAGGTGCCACAGGACCTGGCCATCGTCGGGCACGACGACACGCCGCTGGCCCGACTGCTCGTCCCCTCACTCTCCACCATCCGCATCGACAACGCCGGACTCGGCCGGTACCTCGCCGCCCTGGCGCTGAGCGCGGTGAACGGCGAGGACGCTCCCGCAGCGGGGCCGGAGACCGGCGCCACCCTGGTGGTGCGCGAGACGTCGTGATCGCAGCGGGCTCCGACCCGCTGCTCCCTTCAGGACCCCTCGCGCCCGGCGATCCTGCGCAGCATCGGCACGTCGACCTCGGTGAGCGACGCGACCCGATGGACCCCGGGCGGCAGGCTCCGCGCGAGGTCTCCCACGACCACGGTCACGCACCCGGCCGACACGGCCGACCAGGCACCGACGAGGGAGTCCTCGATGGCGACGCAGCGTGCAGCGGGGAGCCCGAGCGCCGCCGCCCCGTCGAGGTACGGATCGGGCGCCGGTTTGGTGCGGGCTGTGTCGTCGGCGGTCACCACAGCGCGGAACGCCGAGAGGTCGACGCGCTGAGCGAATCCGTCGACCCAGTGCCGCGGCGATGAGGTGACGAGGGCGAGTGGCACATCGGCGTCGACGAGAGCACGCAGCAGTTCCGGAGCACCCGGTGTCCAGCTGACCGCATCGGCGTACGCGGCGAGCGCGCGACGGTCGAGATCGGCGGCGATGTCCGCCGGGGCGGCGACGAGGTCGAGCCGCTCGCGCAGCAGCACGGCCGCGCGGTCGAGGTCCAGGCCTTCGGAGGCGGCGGCGAGGCCTGCGGCATCCGTTCCGTCATGATGGAAGACGAACCGTTCCACCACCCGCAACCAGGTGCTCTCGGTGTCGAGCAGGGTGCCGTCCATGTCACTGAGAACTCCCCAGGGGAGCGAGGGGGCATGCGTCATGGTGTCCTCCGGTCACGTCGATCTCGAACGGACCGCTGCCTCCATCACGCCGGGGCGAGGCGGACGGCACCCGGCCCGCGCGCGAACGGCCGGTGAACGCCGGAGGGCCGGCCGGGGAAACCCCGCGGACAGGTGCGTGCAGATGTGCAGGATGCCGGAGACCGCGCGATCAATGGCGCGGGGCCGCGGATACGCTGACGGCGGACCGACCTCACCTCCACCCTGAGGAGGCGCCGCAGAAGGGAACCGCCGCCATGCACCGCTACCGGGAGATCGCCCGCGACCTCACGATCCAGATCGCCGAAGGCGCGTTCGACGCCACAGGGATGCTGCCGCCAGAGGCGCAGCTCGCGATCGCGTTCGAGGTGTCGCGCGGCACGGTCCGCAACGCGCTGGTGCTCATGGCGCGGCAGGGTGCGATCGCTCCTCGGCGCGGTTCGGGCTGGCTGGTGCGGACGACCGTGCAGAGCCAGCGCTTCTCGGAGATGCGCTCGTTCGCGCAGTGGGCGTGGAGTCGCGGTCTGGAGCCGGGCGGGCGCGTCATCGCACAGCAGCGCCGCGCGGCGAGCGCGAGCGAGGTGCGGCTGTTCCGTGGCGGTCGGGGTATCGGGGAAGTGCTGGAGGTCGTCCGCCTGCGGCTCCTCAACGGACGCATCATGATGCTGGAGCGCACCGCGTACCCGTCCTGGATCGCTCCCCTGGTCGAAGCCCTGCCACCCGAGGAGCCGTCCGTCGTCGGCGCTCTGGAGTCCCGCGGCGTGCGCATGGTGCACGGTGAGCACTCGATCGATGCCATCGCAGCCCCCAGCGAGGACGCCCGCCTGCTCGATGTACGGCGATCGAGCCCACTGCTGCGGGTGAAGCGGGTCAGCTATGCCTCGGATGGCCGCGCGATCGAGACGGGCGACGACCGCTACCTCCCCGATGTCATGTCCTTCCAGGTGCAGGCATCGCTGCAGGGGATGTCACTCACACGCCAGACCGGCTGACCTGCGCGAAGGCACGCTTCTGGACAGGTGTGCGTCGTGGGCCCCGGTATTCGGCCCGGTTCGGCTCGACGCCGCCGTTCGGACCTGCCACGTTCACCCTGCGGTCACCTTCCGGCTGTTCTGTCGCGTCGAGGAAGGGCATTCGCGCCTTCCGCCGGCCCCCGGACGGGGCGCCGACCTCGTCTCTGGAAGGAACACCGCAGACATGTCTTCGTCCCCCGCTCTCGGGATGCGCCGGCGCCGGCGCATCCCCCTGCTCACGGCGCTCATCGCCACGGGAGCGCTCATCGCCGCACCCCTGATGCTCGCCTCCCCCGCGGCCGCCGCTGCCGCGGCGTCCGAGATCACCCTCGCCGACGCCGAGGTCTCCGTCGGTGACACGATCGCCGTCGACTTCGCCACGGATCGCCCCAGCGCCAAGAACTGGGTCGCGATCTACCCGGAGTCGAAGCCTGAACCCTGCGACGCCTGCGGCATGGCCTGGGCCTACGCCCCCGGCGCGAGCGGGTCGGTGCAGCTCCCCACGAACGACCGAGCGGGCAACCCGCTTCCCGCGGGGAGCTACCGGGTCGAGTACCTCTACAACGACGGCTACACGCGTGTCAGCGCGCCGGCCGCGTTCACCATCGACGGAGAGCCGGCGGGCGAGGACCCCTACGAGGGACCGGATGTCGACCCGACGAAGCCCATCGACCTTTCGGTCGTGCAGCTGAACGTCTGGGGCAAGACGACCGACGCGGCGATGCTCGAGGAGATCGGCGCCGATCTGATCTTCGTCGAGGAGGCGCAGCGTGCTGCGACCGCCGTGGCGAAGGACCTCAGCTTCGACCACCACTCCACCGGTGGCAGCGCCGGCATCATCTCGCGGTATCCGATCGTCGATGCAGGCGTCGTCACGGTGCCAGGAACGCAGGGCGGCTGGATGAAGGCCATCGTGCAGGTGGGCGACACACAGATCGCCGCGTACAGCGGCCACCTGGAGTACCGCTACTACGCCACCTACCTGCCGCGCGGCTACGCGGGTGACGTGCTCGCCCCTGGCTTCCCGATCGAGTGGCGCGGATGGAACAAGCTGAACGCCCCGGTGACCGATGTGCCGCAGATCCTCGCGGCCAACGAGGCCTCCGGCCGACCCGCTGCCGCGGCGGCGCTGACCGCCGATATGGCCGAGGAGCGCGCGGCCGGGCGTCTCACGATGATGGGCGCTGACATGAACGAGCCGTCGGTGCTGGACTGGACCGAGAGCACCGCGCACCTCTACGACCACAACGGCGTCGTCGCCCCCTGGCAGACGACGAGCATCCTGCGCGACGGCGGACTCGTCGACGCGTACCGGGCGATGTACCCCGATCCCGTGACCCACCCCGGCTTCACCTGGCCGGCGGCCACCCCGAACGTCGATGTCTCGCAGCTCGCCTGGGCGCCGGAGGCGGACGAGCGGGACCGGATCGACTACGTGTTCTTCGCCCCGGACGACCGGCTGAGCCTGACCGGCACGCGGATCGTCGGACCGGTGGGCGACGTCGTGCGCGGCGCCAAGGCTCCTCCGGTCTCCGACGAGGAGATCTTCACCCCGCTCACGCTGTGGACCAGCGACCACAAGGGTCTGCAGGCCGAGTTCGTCGTCTGCGGCGAGGCCTGCCAGGCCGCGCAGGAGCCGGGTGAGCTCGTGGTCGGCACCCCGTCGATCACCGGCACGGCGAAGGCCGGGGAGACGGTCACCGCCGCACCCGGCGAGTGGACGGCCGGCACCGCGTTCACCTTCCAGTGGCTCGCCGACGGGCAGCCCATCGACGGCGCGACGTCCGCCACACTGTCGATCCCGTCGACACTCGCCGGCCACGCGCTCTCCGTGCGAGTCGACGGCGCCCTCGACGGCTACGCGCCGGGGTCGGCGACCAGTGCCGCCGTGACCGTCGCCGGCGACGAGCCCGTGGTGACGGAGCCGACCGTGACGCTCGGAGCGACCACGGTCGTCGCGGGCGGAACTCTGGACGTCAGCGGCACCGGTTTCGCCGCAGGCACCGAGCTACGGCTGGAGCTGCACTCCACCCCCGTGGTCCTCGGCACCGCGACGACCTCGGCGGCGGGCGAGTTCTCCACCACCGTCCGGATCCCGGCATCCGTCTCGGCCGGCGCGCACACGCTCGTCGTGGTCAGCCCGGACGGAACGCCGCTGCGCGTCGCGCTCACCGTGACCGCCGCGCAGGGCGCGGGCGCGGGCGCCGACGACCTGGCGCAGACGGGTGGCGAGCTCCTCGTGCCGGCCGTCTGGATCGCGCTGGCAGCGCTGACGCTCGGAGGGCTCCTGCTCACCCGACGCCGCATGCGTCAGCGGTAACCGCAGCACGAAGGCCCCGACTCCCCCGTCCTCCGGGGAGCCGGGGCCTTCGTCATGCGGCGTACGCCGGCGCACCGAGAACCCCGCCGCTCACATCCGTGCGTAGCGCGCACGCGCGAAGCAGAACACCCCATAGAGAGCGAGCCCGGCGCCCACTGTCCAGAGGATGATCCCGCCGAAGGGCAGCCCGGCCAGACTGCGCAGCGCCGCATCCAGTCCGCCGGCCTTCTCCGGGTCGTGCGTGACGGCGGCGATGACGAAGAGCACCCCGGCCACTGCGACCGCGATCCCCTTCGCGATGTAGCCGGCGACGCCGAAGGCGACGATCCCGGAACTCGCGGCCCCGGCCGGCAGCGCGAGACTCTTCCTGAAGGCGCGGGTGATCCCCCGCACGATGAACGCGACGCCGACGGCGACCACGCCGAGGCCGACCACCACCAGCAGCACGACGCCGGCCGGCACCGCCAGCAGACGCGCACTGAACGACTGCGACGATTCGGATGACTGCGACTGACCGCCGAGGGCGTAGACGAGGGCGGTCGCGCCGATCGCGAGATAGGCGGCGGCAGTGCCGAGGAACTTCGCTCGGTGACCCCACTTCTTCGTGGAGTCCGGGTCGCGCTCAGCCACCGCTTCGGCGATCTGCCAGATCGCGAGCGCCAGCAGTCCGAGCACGATGACCCAGAGCAGGAGCACTCCCGCCGGCGCCTGCTGGATCTGCGCCAGCGCCCCGCCCTGATCGGCGTTGCCTCCGCCCCCGCCGATCGCGATCGAGATGGCGATCGCGCCGATCAGGATGTGCAGGATGCCGAGGACGACGTAGCCGATGCGGGCGAGGGTGCGGAATGCCCGGGAATCCTGGGCAGCCGCGGCGGTGGAGGAAGCCGACGAGGAGATGTTCATGAGGGGCTCACGCTTTCGTTCGAGTGTTCGGGGGACGGGGTGCCGACCGCGCGGAGCGCACGACGGTCGCGGACGGCCTCGACGCAGACCCAGACCACTGTCGCGACGGCGATCCCCTCCAGCAGTCCGGCGACGACGTCGCTCAGCCAGTGCGCGTGCAGGAAAGTGCGGCTCCACATCATCGCGACGACCCACACCGCCCCCACCACCCAGACGTACCAGCGGCGGAGCACGATGCCGAGGACGACGGCCACCGTCGTGGCGACAGCCGTATGACCGGAGGGGAAGGAGGTCGCCACGCTCTCGGCGAGCGAATCCGCAGGGCGCGTACGACCGATGACGGCGGCCATGGTCGCGCCGACGGCGACGACGACCACCATCGCGATCGCCAGCGTCGCGGCATCCGCTCTCCGGCCACGCCACAGCAGGCACGCGATCAGCACGACGCCCACGACGATCATGCCGATCATGCCGCCGACGACGGCCGGCACCCAGGCGACGATGATCCCCACGTCGCCGGTCGTCGCCCGCATGAGGTCGTTCCACCACACGTCGATCCCGAGCGGCTCGTGCCCACCGACCGCGACGATGCCGCGCAGGGCGACGAACGCGACGGTGGCGGCGATGCCCACGAGGAGCGCCGTGTGGCGACGGGCGACGTCGGACACGCGGAGCTCAGGCGAGAGGATCGCTGTTGCGGATGCTCCGGCGCGTGACGCGCTCACCCGTGGCGGGGTCGACCGCGGTGCGCGCGACCGACTCGGTGCGACGGCTGCGCATCACCAGGACGAGACTGATCAGGAAGACCAGGACGCCGGCGCCCATGAGGATGTACCCGATCAGATCGAGGTCGACGAACCCTCCGGTGTCGATGTTGAGCGCGAAGACGAGGATCGCTCCGATGACGATGAGCGCGATGCCGGTTCCGATACCCATGATGCTGCTTCCTCTCCGGGGCCGCGTCTGCGGCCCGCACGGGACACCATAAGGTCAATCGGCGTTGAGTCAATCCTCATGGACATAGGTGCTGCGAGGTGGTAGGGATGGAGTCGATGACCAATCTGGAACGCCGCGCGGGGATCTTCGCCGCACTCGCCGATCAGACGCGCCTGCGCATCGTCGACCTGCTCACGCTCGGCGATCTGTCGTCCTCCGAGATCGGCGCGACCCTCGATCTGCGCTCGAATCTGATCGCGCATCACCTCGGCGTCCTGGAGTCCGCCCAGATCGTCGCCCGCACCCGGTCGGAGTTCGACCGGCGACGCACGTATATCGGGCTGCGCCCCGAGGTCTTCGACACCCTCGCTCCTCCGAGCGTGATCCCCCCGCGGCGCGTCCTCTTCGTCTGCACGGCCAACTCCGCGCGATCCCAGCTCGCCGAGACGATCTGGCGCGATGCGAGCGCGGTCGATGTCGCCTCCGCCGGCACCCGTCCCGCCGAGGAGGTGAACCCCGAGGCCATCGCCGCGGCAGCCCGGCACGGACTCGCCATGCGCCCCGCCCACCCGCCGCAGCACATCGACGACGTCCGCGCGGATGGCGACCTGGTGATCACGGTCTGCGACGACGCCCACGAGCGACTGCGCGACGGAGACGACCTGCACTGGTCGATCCGCGACCCCGCACGCGTCGGCACCGCCGCCTTCGATGCCGCCTTCGACGCCCTCTGCCTGCGCATCCGGGCCTTGTCCTCGCGCCTCGTCGCCGCCTGAGCGCGGCGACGCCCCCGACCATTCTGGTCGGCTTCACAGCCGAATCGGTCGGACCTCGATATAGGCTCACTCGTGGCCGCCCCACGTTGCGGCACGAGTGAGGAGACCGAGATGACGACCGACACCCCGTCCCCCCGAAGCCGCTGGTGGGCCCTCGGCATCCTCACCCTCAGCCAGTTGATGGTCGTGCTCGACGTGACCATCGTGAACATCGCGCTGCCCTCCGCCCAGACCGAGCTCGGATTCGCCGACGAGGGCCGCCACTGGCTGGTCACCGGCTACGCGCTGGCGTTCGGCAGCCTGCTGCTGATCGGCGGTCGCCTGAGCGACTACTTCGGGCGCCGGCGGATGCTGGTGATCGGGCTCGTCGGCTTCGCCCTCGCATCCGCTCTCGGCGGCTTCGCCGACGGACTCCCCGCCCTGCTCTCGGCGCGCGTCCTGCAAGGCGCGTTCGGTGCGCTGCTCGCGCCGGCCGCACTGTCCTTGGTCTCCACGACCTTCGAAGACCGCAGGAGCCGCCTCCGCGCCTTCGCTGTCTTCGGCGCCGTGTCTTCGGCGGGCGGCGCGGTCGGCCTTCTCCTCGGCGGGCTGCTGACCGAGTACCTGTCGTGGCGCTGGTGCATGTGGGTGAACCTCCCGATCGCCGCAGCCGCCCTCGCCGGGATGTGGCTCATCCGCACGCAGCCCGTGCTCGATCGCACCAGGCTCGACCTGCCGGGGGCCGCCACCTCCGTGCTCGGCATGGTCGCGCTCGTCTTCGGCCTGGCGATGGCCGAGCACAACGGATGGGGCAGCATCGCGACGCTCGGCCCGCTGCTCGCCGGGGTGATCCTGATCGCCGTGTTCGTGCTCATCGAGCGGCGGGCCGCGCATCCGCTCCTCCCCCTCCGCGTCATCCTCGACCGCGATCGGGGTGCCGCGAACCTCGTGGGTCTCCTCGTCAACGGCGGACTCTTCGCGGTGTTCCTGTTCAGCACGTACTACCTGACGGAGGGTCTCGGATACTCCCCACTGCAGACGGGGTTGAGCTTCATCCCGGTCGTCGCGGGGATCATCGCGACCTCGACACTCGCCGGGTCCGCTGTCGCCGCCCGGTTCGGCCCCCGATCCGTCATCACGACCGGCAGCGTCATCGCGGCGCTCGGCCTCGTCTGGCAGACGACCGCGGGGCTGGACAGCGCGTTCGTCCCCGACCTGCTTCCGGGGCTGACCCTGTACGGACTCGGACTCGGCCTCGTGTTCGGTCGACTTCAGGAGGCCGCGACCGCCCGCGCCGAGCGCCGCGATGTCGGCGTGGCATCCGCGATGATCAACGCCAGCCAGGAGGTGGGTGGCGCGGCCGGAACAGCGCTCGTCAGCTCGCTCGCCGCCGCCGCAGCCGCCGCATTCGTCGCGACGGCGCCGCCGTCCGCCACACTCAGCGCCTCGGCTACGGTGGAGAGCTACCAGGCCGCACTGTGGGCCGCGTTCGCGCTCTACGTGGTCGCCGCGACCGTCTCGGTGCTCCTGTTCCGCCGGGGCGTGGTCGAGATCGACCCCACCGCCGAACCGATCGCGCACTAGGAAGGACGGATGACGATGATGACCGCGCCCCTGTCAGGACCGATCGACGCCGCAGCTTCGCTGTTCGCACGGCACGGCTTCGCGCGCACCAGCGTGCAGGCCGTGGCCGACGCCGCCGGGTACTCCAAGGCGGGATTGCTCCACCACTTCCCCACCAAGCTCGCCCTCCACGCGGCCGTCGTCGACGCCTGCAGAACGGAGACCGCCCGCGTCCGCGACCGCGTCGCCGAGCTCCCGATCGGCGCGGAACGGGACAGACGGGCGATCGAGCTGCTCGTCGACCTCTCGCTGGCCCGCCCCGGACTCGTCAGCCTCCTCCTCAGCACGATCGTGCCGATGGGCGACGACGACACCGCCCCGCTCGACGACCTCGGAGACCTGCTCTTCGAGGCCTTCGACGACGCTCCCCCTTCGGAGGCCCGCCGCATCCGCGTCACCGGAGCGCTCGTCGCCCTCGGCATCCTCTCCCTCGAAGCCCGCCGGTGCGACAACGCCTCCCCGTGGCGGAACGAGATCATCGCGACGAGCGTCGACGCACTCGGGCACGCGGAGCCGGGGCGCTGAGGAACTCCGGCTTGCCGTCGCGCAGGACCGTCGCAGTCCCGAGGTTGGCGACCGTTCCGTCCGCCGCATAGTCCTCGGCGACGAAGTGGATGTACACCTCGGGTGCTGTCATCTGGCGAGCGTTGCAGAAGCTGAGGACAACTCGGGGACTCTGCTGCGCGACGGCCGTGCCGATGGTCCCGATGGGCGCCCCGACCACAGCAGCCGAGTGAACAACGTGCGCCGCCTGACCGGGCGCGGCCACGGCAGAGCGAGACGAAGCGCCCACCGACACGCTTCGTCCGCATTCGCCCGCTTAGGAACGGATAGCGAAACCACCGGTCCAGGGCACCTCTTCGCGCACCGCGAGGACGAGCTGGAGGAATCCGAGAGCCTCGAGTTCCCGCGCCCGCTTCAACGACCCTGCGTCGGCCACTGAGACGCCGCCGGCCGAGATGATCCCGGTCAACTGCGCTTTGGCCTGGTCGTCGTCACTCGCGACGATCACGGTCGTGGGGACGCCGCCCACCTCGCGCGACCCGAGAGTGGCGGCAAAATTGGTGTTGAAGGCCTTGACGACCTTCGCATCGGGAACCGCTCGCTGGAACTCAGCAGCAGCGGAGGAGTCAGCGGGCACCGTGAGTGCGTCGAACGTGTCGAAATCGACCGGATTGGTGACATCGATGACGATCTTCCCCTGCAGCTGCTCGGCGTACGTCTCGATGACGTCTGCGACCGCAGGGTAAGGAATTGCGAGCACGACGATCTCACCTGCCAGCGCCTCCCCGAAGGCGGCCGCCGTGCCTCCGACTTGCTCTGCCAGGGCGGCAGCTTTCGCCGAGTCCCTCGCGACAGCCTGCACCGACGCGCCACCCTTCGCGACGATGCCCGCGATCGCCGTGCCCATGTTCCCCGTTCCGATGATGGAGATGCTTGCCACGTTTCGTCCTCCTGCTCAATTAGGTTGCAACTACAACTACTTCTGACAATCTACTCTCGACCTCAGCTGTTCCTCTAGGGTTGGTGCGATATGTCCTACAAAGTCCCGCGAATGACCGAGGAGCAATCTCGCGCCTGGTTGGCGCTCGTCTGGACGGCAGAACTGCTCCCCGCAGCGCTCGACGCGCAACTGCAGACGGACTCCGGCCTGACGCACTTCGAGTTCATGGTCATCGGCACACTCCAGCAGGCGAAGAACAGCACTCTGCGCACGAAGGACCTCGCCTCCGCGACGAACTCGACGCTGCCTCGACTGTCGAGAGTCGTCGGCAAGCTCGCGGTTCGCGACCTGGTGGAACGCATCGGAGCAGATGACGACGCCCGCGTCGTGAACGTCAGGCTCACCGCAGCGGGGCGACGTGAACTCATCCGCGCGGTACCCGATCACATCGCTCTCGCCAAGTCGGTCGTCATCGACCGACTGTCCGATGACGACCTCCGAGCATTGACCCGCATTCTTGCACCGCTCGTCGAGCGTCTCGATCCGCTCCACCGCGTCGGGTTCGCTGCGGCCGAGAAATCCTCCTCCCGCTGAGCGGATTCCCGTCTCGACGGCCGTCAGCCCTGTCGGCGTGTGATCTCCGCCATCGCCGACCAGTCGAGCCTGGCGAGCTCTTCATCCTGGAGTGTCTGCTCGAAGATGTCAGTGAGAACCGACGCGGTCGGCAGGGCTGCGCGGAACTCCTGCGCAGCCGACCGTGCCAGATTGAGATCTTTGAGCCCCAACTCCGCCGAGAACCCGACGGGCAGATACCCACGTTCGGCGATCATCTTGCCGTATCCGGTGTAGGCGCTGCCGGTGTAGGCGGCATCGGTCAGGATCTCGACGAAGACCGACCCGTCGACGCCTCCTCGTTCGATCAGGTTGACCGATTCGGCCAGCGCCTGCAGCGTGTGGATGAGGTTGTAGTTGACCCCGATCTTGACCAGATTCGCACGCTCGGGCTGATCTCCCAGGCGCCAGGTGCGCTTGCCGAGAACGCTCAGGAACTCCTCGGCGCGATCCAGGGCCGCCTCGGGGCCGGCGGCGACGATGTTCAGACCGCCGCTGGCCGCCAGGTGCGGACGTCCCAACACGGGGGCCGCGACGTAGTCGACCCCGGCCGCATTGTGCCGCTCGACCAGCTTGCGCACGGTGTCAAGGCTCAGCGTCGACATGTTCACGTGCACCGAGCCGGCCGCAGCGCGGAGCGACTCATCCGTGAAGACCGCGTTGGCGGCCGCATCGTTCGCGAGCATGGAGATCGCGACCCCGGCGCGAAGGGCCTCGGCTGGTGTCTCCGCCGCGCGAGCCCCGGCGGCGACGAGTGGCTCCAGTGGACCGCTCGAGCGGTTCCACACGAGCACGTCATGCCCGGCATCGATGAGCCGGTGAGCCATGCCTGCACCCATGGTGCCGAGGCCGAGGAAACCAACAGTGGTCACGAGAAACTCCGTTCGGTGGTGAGGGGAGAGAGAACAAGCTCAGGGTGAGTATGCGGTCGTCGAGCCGCGCTCGATGAACTCGGGGTCAAGCGTCTGACGGACTTCGGTCGGCCGCACTCCTTCTAGGAGATCGAATGCGATGCGCGCACTGCGACGCCCCAGCTCGAAACCGGGCATACGCACCGTCGTGAGCGGCGGGTTGAGATGGTCGACGAGCGGCGCGTCGTTGTAGCCGACCACCGAGATGTCCTCAGGACAACGCAATCTAGCGGCTCGAATCGCATCGATGGCGCCGATCGCCATCAGGTCGTTGTGCGCGAAGATCGCCGTCGGCCGCCTATCGGGCGGCTGCCGAAGAAGCATCTCGGCCTGACGTCGCCCTTCCTCGACGTTGCTGTCCGGCGCGTGGGCACCGGTCGACACGTCCGCAGCTTCTGGATGCTCACGGAGAGCCTCCTCGAACCCCCGCGCGCGCTCGACGAACGAAGAGATCTGGAACGTACCGGGAATCTGGGCGATGCGCCGGTGGCCCAGGGACAGGAGATGGTCGACCGCCACCCTGGCACCGACGAAGTCATCAGGCAACACTTCGAGATGGCGTCGTTCGATGCCGGACTGCGCCGAGGAACTGAATCCTCGCACCGCCAGCACCACCGGAACACGCCGCTCGAGGTCTGCGACGAAGTCCTCATCGTCGACCTGCGCGGCGCTCAGGATGATGCAGTCCACCTGATTGCGCAGCAGCCGTGTCACGACGCTGCGGAGTATCGCCGGGTCATCGTGGGTTTCGGCGACGAGCGGCGTGTATGTGCCAGTGCGGGCTTCGTGCTCGATCCCCCGCAGCAGGGAGACCACGAAGGAGTTGGCCAAGTCGGCGACGACGACACCGATGGTGCCCGTCCTTCCCCGGCGAAGACTCTGTGCGACCGCGTTGGTGCGGTAGCCGAGCCCCTCGGCGATGGCGACCACCCTCGCCTTGGTCGCATCGCTCACGAGGTGGGACTGGTCATCGCTCAGTGCTCGCGACGCAGTGGCGACATGGACGCCGGCCTCACGGGCGACGTCCTTCAGATTCGGTACTCGAGATTCGGCCATCTTCGCACTGTAACGCCCGTTGATTCGTCCCCGGCGCAGGGAGTCCGCGCTCCGCGTCATGCGGACCGATCCCCTGGGGTCTCGGTCCGCACGATCGACGCCGTCACTCTGACCCACGCTCTCGTGAGATGTTTTCCCTCGCTCAGTACGGGTTGGCGACCATGAGTTCTTCGGCAGGGTACTTCGTGAGGATCACCGGGCCGTCCTCCGTGACGACGACCTCTTCTTCGATGCGCGCGGCAGAGTAACCGTCGCTCGCAGGGCAGTAGGTCTCGACCGCGAACACCATTCCGGTCTTGATCTCGACGGGTTCGCGGTAGCTGTTCAGTCTCGAGATGACCGGTCGTTCGTGGAGTCCGAGCCCGAGGCCGTGGCAGAACTGCAGCCCGAAGGCCGACAACTCGTCATCGAAACCGAGGGACTCCGCCGTGGGGAACAAGGACGCGATCTCGTCCGAGCCCACGCCCGGCTTGATGGCGGCGATGGCGTTGTCCATCCACTCCCTCGCGCGGGAGTAGGCGCTCTTCTGCGCGCCCGTGGCGCGGCCCACGCTGAACGTGCGGTAGTAGCACGTGCGATAGCCGTTGAACGAGTGGATGATGTCGAAGAACGCCTGGTCTCCCGGACGGATGATCCGATCGGTGAAGTTGTGCGGGTGCGGGTTGCATCGCTCGCCGGAGATCGCGTTGATCGCTTCCACCTGGTCAGACCCGTACTCGTAGAGCTTCTTCGCGGCCATGGCGACGATGTCGCTCTCGCGCACGCCAGGCTTCAGCGCCTCGACGATGTCGGTGTACACACCGTCGACCATCGCCGCCGCCTGGTTCAGCAACATGATCTCGTCGGAGCTCTTGATCTCGCGAGCATCGAGCATGTGCTGCTGGGCATCGACCACCGTGAGACCCTGGCGCTGCATCTCGAACAGGAAGGGAGGCTCGACGATGTCGATCCCGACGGGTGCATTGTGCAGACCCATGTCCTTCAAGATGCCCTTGATCTCGGTCACCGCGTCGACCATGAGACCCGCCGTGGGAGCTACCGCGCCTCGGAAGCCGAGGAAACCGGGGTGGTTGTGATCCTGCTTCAACCACGGCGAATAGAGCTGGTGGTGCTTCACCGCGGAACCGAAGTCCCACAGGTGCGGCTCGCCACCTCGTGTGAGCAGGGCGTACCGGATCATCTTGTCGCCCAGAGCGCCGCCCACCCAGGACGACGTGGTGTAGCGGATGTTGTAGAAGTCGAACAACAGGAACGCCCCGCATTCGCTCGCTTCCAGGGCCGCTTGCGCGCGCTGGAGGCGGTAATCCCGCAGGCGGGAGAAGTCGACCCGCATCTCGTAGTCGACACCCATCTGCCCGGGCGTCAGGAGCGGTCGGGGAGTGTTGGCGGCTTCGGCCATCAGTGGCGGCCTCTCTGTCGGGACGGTTGTCGTAATTGACGTTACCGCAAATTCAAACGATTGCATTCATGTGTGGAAGCCGATTCCGGAGGGGGGATCGCCACCGCTTCCTCACGGAGATCACGGGGAAGCCATCTGGCGTCCGACTCGCCACCCGACCGCCGAACGAGGTGGGCTGGACAATGCTGTGACGCGTGGAGCGCAGACAGCGAGCCGCAGGGTGGGCTTCCTTGCTCATGGAGCGAGGAAGCCCACCCTGTCGGCCGTCAGCGCACCGCGGCGATGCCGTCGATCTCGATCGTGGCACCGTTGTAGAGCGAGTGGACACCGATGACGGTGCTCGCGGACGGCGTCGTTGTGTTGATGATACGGTTGCGCGTCTCGCGCCAGGTGTAGAGCTTCTCCTGGTCCAGCTCCGTGATGTACACGTTCACGCGAACCAGGTCGTCGTACGTCACGCCGGCGGCGTTCAGAGCGCGCTCGAACTCGCCGTACGTGAGCTCGATGGCACGGACGAAGTCGGTGGGAACGGACCCGTCCTCTTCGAAGCCGACCTGGCCCGAGATGAAGACCAGCTCGCCCGCGGTGACGCGAGTGCTGTCCGAGATACCGGGAACCACGGGCGCCGGGATGCGGGAGATGCGTTCGTTGGTCATATTCATTGCTCCTTTATATTGCGGATGGCCTGACGGGCTTTACTCGTCGCGTCCGTAGACGACGCAGAACGGGACGGAGGACGCAGGAAGCGAGGATCGATCCGAGAGTGTGTGCCACCGGCGATTGTGATAAACGAGCGGCACGGGCTCCTTGTCGACATCGTCGCCATGCTTCTTGGACTCGATCGCCTCGACGAGGATCAGGGTCGAGCCGTTCGCATCCACACGCTGCACGACCCGGCCGCGCAGCCAGTGCGCCCCCGGATAGTACGGCTCACCGGTGGGGAGCCGTCCCCACTCGACGTCCGGGCCGAATCGGTCGACACCGCGCTGCGCCCCCAGCTTGGCCAGCGCGACCTGATCCGCGGCGAGCATGTGCACGACGACCGTCTCAGCTTTGAGGATCGTCGGCGTGCTCGACGAGAGGGCCGACGCGGAAAACACGAGAGTCGGCGGATCGATGGACACGGACGCGACAGAGCTGACGGTCATCGCGACCGGCCCGTCGCCGGCGTCGGCGGTGACGATCGCGACGCCGGCCGGATGCGACCGGAAGGCGAAGCGGAAGTCGTCGGCGGAGATGGCGGAAGGCGTCTCAGTCATGGTCATTTTCATACCGTTCACTTGGTTGGTTTCGAAGTCGGGTACAGATGGGGACTCATACGACGGGCAAGACGAAACGGGCATCGCCTTCACGGCCCACCATGACCCTGCCCAGAGCCTCGTAGCCGCTCGCAGAGAGGGTGTGCCCGTGTCGGGCCGCCGCTGCCTGGTCGCGCCAGATCCGCTGAAGAACCGACGAATCGGCGAACCCTGCGGAACCGTGCGCCGTCACGAGGTCGCTGATGAGCTGAGTGATCGTATCGATGACCCAGCCCGCCTTCGCGCGCAGGGCGATCCGGTCGGCATACGGCGCATAGTCTCCCCGCTCTGCCGTGCGGTAGATCTCGTCGGCGACCTGTTCTGCCAGCGCTTCGGCCGCGGCAAGCTGCACGGCGGCCTTCGCGAGCGTGTACTGGAAGATCGTGGAATCCGCCTGACGGTCATACCCCGTGAAGGCGATCGACTTCGTTTCCGCCGCCGCTACGACGAAGTCCAATGCCGCGCGTCCCATTCCGAGGTGTGGCCCCACCAGGTTCATGAAGAGAGAGGGCACGAACATCGTCCGGTACGAGGTCCCGTGGTTGCTGCTGATGTACTCGCCCTCGATCGCGGCAGTCAACCGGAAGATGCGATGACTCGGCACGAAGACATCGGTCGCGAGCTGAGTCACGCTCGCGGTCGACTTCATTCCGGCGACGAACCAGTCATCTTCGAACGTGAGGTCCTCGCGCGGGATCAACGCGACACCGGCGTCGACGATCTCGCCCGCACCGTTCTTGAGTGGCACACCGAGGAGCGACCAATCCGCCTCGCGGCTACCCGTGCCGTACGTCCATCGACCGGTGATACGGAATCCCCCGTCGACGGCGACGGCTTCTGACGTGGTGGCCAGCACGATGGAGACGAGGGCGCCCACCTTTCCGCGCTCACCCCAGACGTCTTCCTGTGCCTGATCGCTCATGAGGCTCAGCACCCACGCGCCGGTGTTGTAGATGCCAGCCATCCAGGCGAGACTGCCGTCGCCTGCGCCGATCGCGCTGGTCACAGCCTGCACGTCGCGGGTACTGGCTGCGAGCCCGCCGAACTTCTCCGGTGCAGACACATTGAAGGCACCCGTGGCGCGCACGGCTTCGAAGACACGCTCCGGAACGCGTCGAGAGAGATCTCCTTCACGCCCGCCTTCCGCGAGCTCCGGGCGGAGCCTCGTAACCTGGTCGACGATGTCGGCGGTCGATGGTCGAACAAGTGTGTCAGACATGGGTGTTCCTCCTCGGGGCGGTTGATCGTTTGGAGCGAATGGCGGAGTGCAAACGATTGCTATCGCCTGATGGTAAGCCGAGATTGTTGCGGTGATGTTTCGCGGTCATGGGTGGTCGGCGGCGTCGCTCGCGTTGGGATGCCGCCTTCTGCGCGCTATGCATCGAAGACCTCCGGGTGTCGAGCAAGTTCCAATCGACTGCGGCGGATGTGCCGTCGGAGCACCTGCTCAGCCTCTTCGACATCTCGCCGACGAAGAGCCGTGACGAGCAGATGATGGTCGTGGTGGACCGCATCGTCGCCCTCACGATAGAAGAGACGTGTCGCGGTCCGCCGATAGTGCTGTGTCCGATTCCACAGCCGGAAGACCGTCTCGCCGAGCACGGTGGTCTGCACCGCCTGCAGGCTCGAGTGATGGAACTCGCGGTCCAGGAGCAGGAAGCGCTCGACATCCGACGTGCTCGCCATCGCATCAGCGAGGGCATCCATGCTGTCGATCACCGAGTCCGGGAGGAGGGGGACGTTCAAGCCCAGAAGCAGCGGCTCCAGGCTCTCCCTCATGCGATACATCTCTTCACAGTCCGACACCGTGAGCCTCGACACCCAGGCCCCGGTGTTCGCGACGATCGTCACGAGGCCCTCTGCCTCCAGCATCCGCAACGCCTCGCGGACGGGCAGCCGACTGGCGCCGAGCTGATCGGCGAGTTGGCCCTGACGGATACGCTCGCCCGGCGCGTACTCGCCCAGCAGGATGGCATCGCGCAACGTCGCCGCGATGCGAGCGCCGGTCGCGCCATGAATGAGAGTGCTGTTCGCTATCGACATGCGGGGCTCATCGTTCGGGGTGGGCCGGGTGCCAGAGCAGCCGGTCGGATGACTGTTCGTATGCCTTGCCTTCAGGGAAGCTCACGAGCTCGAACTGCAGACCCCACGGGCTGGTGAAGTAGACCCAGCGCTGGCCTTCCGCGGCCTGGGCGCTGGATGTCGGCGAACCCATGACGTCGACGCCGTTGTCCTTCAGGTAGCGCACCGCCTCGTCGAGCTCATCGACGTAGAACGCGATGTGATATCCGCCGAGGTCACTGTTGCGCGGGTGGGGGGCCTGACCATCGGCAGCCTCGTACAGGAACACCTCGAAGTTGGCCCCGTTGCCCAGGCGGAAGAAGCGGATCTCGCTGATGACGGTGCGCGGATGCACTCCCAGATGGGTGTGCATCCAGTCATCGTCGGACTGCTTCGACCCGAGGGTGTAGACGCGGTCGCAACCGAGGATGTCGACAAGGAAGCGCTCGGCTTCTTCCAGATCCGGGACGGTGAATCCGATGTGATCGGTCCCGCGGATGCCGGGGATACCCCGACTCACGGCGTCAGCCATAGTGGACTCCTCTGTCACTGCAAAATTGGATACACCGTACCCACATCCGGAGTCTACGACGGAGTATCCACTTATGCAATCGTTTGTATTGTATCCGATACTCCGCTACCGTCGACTCAGCGGTCTAGGTGATCGCGCGAGAGGAATGGGCGAAGATGCCGAAGATGAAGCGACTCCAGACCGGCGTCGACTGGTTCCAGCTGACCACCACCGACGCGGATTGGAATGCAGCCGATCCCGCACTTCTGGGGACCATGCTGAGTGAGCTGCATCTGATCCGCGCCTTCGAGGAGACCGTCCTCGAGATCGCCGGCGAGGGTCTCGTCCATGGCCCCGCGCACTCGAGCATCGGACAGGAAGGCGGCGCCGTCGGCTCGATCGTCGGGCTGCGCTCGACGGACGGCGTCAACGGCTCTCACCGCGGGCACCATCAGTTCCTCGCCAAGGCCCTCACTCACGTCAGTGCCGGCACGATCGATCCCGCCGAGCCGGTGAACGATGCCATCCAGACCGTCCTCCAGCGCACACTCGCCGAGATCCTCGGCCTCGCACAGGGGTACTGCCGCGGCCGCGGCGGGTCGATGCACCTGCAGTGGTTCGAAGCCGGCGCACTCGGCACCAACGCGATCGTCGGCGGTGGCGCACCGATGGCCACCGGCAATGCCTGGGCGCAGAAGCACTCGGGCACGACGGATCTCTCCATCAACTACTTCGGTGACGGAGCGGCACAGATCGGTTCCGTCCTGGAGTCGATGAACCTCGCTGCCGCATGGAAGCTGCCCGTCTGTTTCTTCGTCGAGAACAACCTGTATGCCGTGTCGACCCGCGCGGACGAGATCACCGCGGACCCCCGGTTCTCTGTCCGCGGCCAGGGCTTCGGCATTCCCTCGTGGCGCGTCGACGGCATGGACCCGCTCGCGGTGCACCTGGCAACTCTTGAGGCATCCGAGCGGATGCGCTCGGGCGAAGGTCCGACCGTCATCGAGGCCGAGGTCTACCGGTTCTTCCACCAGAACGGCGCGTACCCCGGCAGTGCTTTCGGGTATCGCACAAAGGAAGAGGAGGCGCACTGGCTTGCCCGTGACCCTCTGGACCTCGTTGCCCGGCACATGATCCGCCGTGGACTCATCGACGATGCCGGTGTCACAGCCCTTCGCGAGCGTGTTCAGGCCGCGATGACCGAGGCCACCGCTCAGCTTCTCGAGCCGGACCCGGACCGTCCCGGAAAGCGCCGCATCCGACCGGAGCTGTGGCCGGAGACGAGCTTCGTCAACGTGGGCGTCCGCGGCGACGGCACCGAGTTGCAGGGTCTCCCCGCGCTCGACGAGTCCACTCCCCTACGCCCGGTGAAGTTCATCGACGCCGTCTCCCAGGTGATGGACCGCCGCATGGAGACGGACCCGCGCATCGTCGTGATGGGCGAGGACGTGCACCGCCTCAACGGAGGCACCAACGGCGCCACCAAGGGGCTGCCGAAGAAGTACGGCGAGGAGCGCATCCTGGGCACCCCGATCAGCGAGAACGCGTTCGTCGGCCTCGCCGGTGGCCTCGCCCTGGACGGTCGCTTCCGCCCGGTCGTCGAGTTCATGTACCCCGACTTCATGTGGGTGGCCGCCGACCAGGTCTTCAACCAGATCGGTAAGGCGCGTCACATGTTCGGCGGGGACAATGATGTACCCCTGGTGCTGCGCACCAAGGTCGCGATGGGGTCCGGCTACGGGTCGCAGCACCTGATGGACCCCGCGGGCATCTTCGCGACCAGCCCCGGCTGGCGCATCGTCGCCCCCTCGAACGCGAGGGACTACGTCGGTCTGATGAATGCGGCTCTCGCACTGCAGGACCCCGTGCTCGTGATCGAGCACGTCGACCTCTACGGCACCGCCGACGAGATCCCGGAGGGCGATCTCGACTACATCATCGAGCCAGGCTCGGCCGCGGTGCTTCGCGAAGGCTCCGACGTCACGGTCCTCACCTACCTGTCCATGGTCGCCCACTCCAAGGAGGCCATCGAGCAGACCGGGATCGATGCCGAACTCATCGACCTGCGTTGGCTCGACCGGGCATCCATCGACTGGGACACGATCGGTGAGAGCATCCGCAAGACGAATGCCGTGCTGATCGTCGAACAGGGTTCGCAGGGCACGTCCTACGGCGCATGGCTGTCCGACGAGATCCAGCGGCGGTTCTTCGACTGGCTCGATCAGCCGATCGCCCGCGTCACCGGCGAAGAGGCATCGCCCAGCATCTCTCGCGTGTTGGAGCGGGCAGCCATCGCCCGCACGGAAGAAGTGGTCGCGGGGCTCGAAGCCGTCCGCGCCGGATTCGGATCCTGATCATGGTGGAAATCATCCGTATGCCCGCGATCCTCGCCGGCGCCGAGGAAGCGGCCGTTCAGGCGTGGCTCGTCGCCGCGGGCGAGACCATCGCACAGAATCAGCCGATCGCCGAGATCGAGACCGACAAGGCGAGCGTGGAGATGCTCTCGGAAGTCGCCGGAGTGGTCGGACGACTCCTCGTGCCCCAGGGCGACAGCGTCGCGGTGGGCGATCCGATCTTCGTGATGCTCGCCCCCGGCGACACCGAGAAGGACATCGACACCGCGCTCGCCGCGATCGGGCTGGGGGCGCCGGCATCGCCCCCGCCATCAGAGCCGGAACCGGCGAGCGCCGTCCCGACGGTTGCATCGACGGCATCGTCGGATAAGACGAGCGCGCTCGCCGAGGAGCGGAGCGACGAGCTCGAGACACGCCGGCTCTTCGCAACCCCCATCGTTCGCCGGCTCGCCGCTCAGCACGGCGTGGCGTTGAGCGATGTGCGGGGAACCGGCCCGCACGGCCGGATCGTGCGTCGCGACTTCGAGGCTCATCTTGCACAGCTGACGGCGGCTCCCTCCGCCGCTCCAGCACAGGAACTCTCCGACGCGAACCCCGCAGCGGCAGCGCCGAGCAGTGGAGCGGCTTACGAGGATATCCCCCTCGATCGGATGCGCAAGGCGATCGCCCGCCGCCTCACCGAGAGCAAGTCCACGGTGCCGCACTTCTACCTCGTGGCCGACTGCCGCGTGGACGCGTTGATGGCCCTGCGTGCGACGGTGAATGAGACGGCGAGCCGCAAGATCTCCGTCAACGACTTCGTGGTGAAGGCCGTCGGTGCGGCTCTCATGGAGGTCACGCAGGCGAACGCGACGTGGAACGGCGACAGCATCCGCCAGTTCTCGTCCGCTGATGTGTCGGTCGCGGTCGCCACGGAAGGCGGCCTGACGACCCCGGTCCTGCGCGGCATCGAACGCATGTCCCTGACGGAGGTGAGCGCGACCATCGCCGAGATGGCCGAGCGCGCACGCGCAGGGCGGCTCAAGCAGCACGAGCTTGAAGGAGGCAGCTTCTCCGTCTCCAACCTCGGGATGTACGGCACGTCGCAGTTCACCGCCATCCTCAACCCGCCGCAGGCGGGAATCCTCGCGGTCGGGGCCGCGCGGTCGGTGCCGGTGATCGACGCGGACGGGGCGCTCGCGACCGGGAAGGTCATGACCGTGACCCTCTCGGCTGACCATCGCGTGCTCGACGGGGCGGTCGCGGCCCAGTGGCTCGCCGCCTTCCAGCGACGCATCGAGAACCCTCTCACCATCCTGATCTGATCTGAGGAAAGAAGACAACCATGGCAATCATGCGAAGTGTCAACCCCACCACCGGGGAGGAGCTGGCGACGTTCGAGCACGACAGCGACGATGTCGTCGAGCAGAAGCTGGCCGCCGCCAGCGCCGCCGTGCCCCAGCTCAAAGCGGCAGGGTGGGCACGACGAGCCGAACTCATGAACGCCGCCGCCGATCTACTGGAAGCAGACCTCGAGCAGGTCGCCGCGATGATCACCGACGAGATGGGCAAGCCCATCGCACAATCGCGTGGGGAGGTGACGAAGTCCGTCTACGCCATGCGCTACTACGCGGAGAATGCCGAAGCCTTCCTCAGCGGACGCACCCTCGACGACCCCTCCGCCGTCGGGGCGACCCGGGCCGGAACGCGCTTCGACCCGCTCGGCGTCGTCCTCGCCGTCATGCCGTGGAACTACCCCATCTGGCAGGTCGTCCGCTTCGCCGCACCGGCTCTGATGGCGGGGAACGCCGGCGTCCTGAAGCACGCCTCGAATGTGCCGCAGGCCGCGGTATACCTCGGCCGCCTCTTCACCCGGGCGGGGTTCCCCGAAGGATCCTTCTCGACCCTGCTCATCGGCGCCGGACGGGTTGAGGGCGTGATACGGGACCCGCGCGTGTCCGCCGTCACCCTGACCGGTTCGGAGCCGGCAGGGCGTTCGGTCGCGTCGATCGCGGGAGACGTGTTGAAGAAGGTCGTGCTCGAACTCGGCGGATCCGACCCATTCATCGTGATGCCCTCCGCCGACCTCGATGCCGCCGCGGAGATGGCCGTGAAGGCCCGCACCACCAACAACGGCCAGGCCTGTATCAACGCGAAGCGCTTCATCGTGCACACCGACGCATACGCCGGGTTCTCCGAGAAGTTCGCCCAGAAGATGGCACAGCTGCGGATCGGCGACCCGCAGGACGAGAGCACGGACATTGGCCCCCTGGCCACTTCCTCGGGCCGCAACGACATCGTCGAGCTCGTCGACGATGCCCGGGAGAAGGGCGCGAGCATCATCGTGGGCGGCTCCTTCGACGACAGCGCCGACGGCTGGTTCTACCCGCCGACGGTGATCGCGGGGATCACCCCCGAGATGCGCCTGTTCGAGGAGGAGGCCTTCGGACCGGTCGCGAGCCTGTATGAGGCGGCTTCGCTCGAAGACGCCCTGGCGATCGCCAACAGTCTGGACTTCGGCCTGGGTTCGGCGTTCTGGAGTTCGGACGAAGCGGAGATCGACCACGCCATCAAGACGATCGAGTCCGGCGCCGTCTTCGTCAACGGCATGACGATCTCCTATCCCGAGCTGCCCTTCGGAGGCATCAAGCGCTCCGGGTACGGCCGCGAGCTGTCCGCCGAGGGTATCCGGGAGTTCTGCAATCTCAAGACCGTGTGGGTCGCTTGACCCACCACGCGGCGTAAGGAGCTCACCAGCGAGCGCCCACGCCGCAAGACGGCCCCGTGGAGAAATCCACGGGGCCGTCTTGCGTGTCCCGGACGAAGCATCTCGGCGACACGAGAAGGGCCCTCGCGGCGGTCGACGTCTCCGTCACCGCCCCGAGGGCCTTCCCCTGACGATCAGAAGGGTTGGACGTTGTCCTCGATGCCGAAGAGGAACTTGCCGTAGACCTCGGCGCCGATCTCCGGGTGCACCAGAGCGTGACGGCTCGCCGTCTCGCTGTTGCGCCAGAAACGCTGCAGAGGGTTGATCTCGGCGAAGCTGAAAGCCCCGGCGATGCTGAGGCAGCGGTTGATCGACTTGCGCACGAGCGCTGCCGCCTGGCCGTTGTCCATGCGAGTCCTGGCACGCTCCTCCACCGTCATCGGACGACGGTCGCGGGCGGCGGAATCGATGGTCGCGACACTGCGAGTGACGAGCAGGTACGCCTGGTCGGCCTCGGACTGTGCCTTGGCCAGCTCGATCTGGTGCACGACCGAGTTCTTCGCGTGCTGGTACACGGAGTACGTGATCGGCTTCTCACCGACGCCGCGGGCGATCTCGATGGCTCCGCGCGCCATGCCGATCTGCGCAGCGCTCAGCACGATCTCCGCGACGGGAACGAAGGAGGCGTTGTAGTTGTCCTCCTCGGCCCACTCCCGCGGGTACTGCTCGGTTGCCAGGTCGCCGATCGGCACGATCCGGTGCTCGGGGATGAAGATGTCCTCGACGAAGACAGTGTTCGAGCCCGTTGCGCGCATGCCCGCCACGTACCAGGTGTCCCTGATGTTCGAGTCCGCCCGCGGGATCAGGACGAGCGAGTTCACGGGGAGCCCGTTCTCGTCCTCGCTGGTGCGTACCGGAACGATCGACCAGTCCGCGTGCAGCGAACCGGTGGAGTAGCCCCACTCACCCGTGAGGCGAATGCCGCCTTCGACGTGCTCGACCTTCTTGGTGGAGTTCGCCTGCATGAAGGGGCCGCCGGGCGAGAGGACTGCGGCGACGGATGCGCGGGGGTTCGAACCGAAGACGTCTTCCTGAGCCTGTTCGGGGAAAAGAGTGGCGAACCACGTGGACGAGTTCAGCAGCGCTGAAACCCAACCAGTCGCTCCGTCCGCCTGCCCGACAGCCGCGACGGTGTCGATGAAGGTGCGGAAGTTTCCGCCGAGACCGCCCCAGCGCTTCGGGATCGAGATGTGCAGAAGCCCTGCATCCCGCATCGCCGTGATGACCTCATCCGAGACACGACGGTTCTCCTCACCCTGCTGGGCGTACTCGCGAATCAGAGGCTGCAGTGCCTGCGCCTTCGCGATGATGTCGTAGTCGGGGCCGGGGGCGCCGAAGAAGGCGTCCATGGCCGGTGCTTCTTGTACTGAACTGCTCACTGTCGCTCTCCTTAGGTGACGCTGGCTCGGGTCCTGCGTACGATTGCAATCGTTTGCTTCTGATCCTGATGCTATACGCCCGGCGGCCACTTTTGTGTTTCGGTTTTGAAAACTTCTCCACGAAAGGCACCGGGGCGATGGGAATCTTCTTCAGCGCGGGCGGCCGGATTCTTGTGGACGCCTCCCGCAGGCGCCGCCCCCCTGGGCCCGCATTGCGAATTTAACTTCCATGTAACGAATTCGATACATGCAATCGATTGTATTGACGAGTTGTTCAACCACACCATACGTTGGCGCCGCACGTTCACACCGAATCCGGAACCTCGGCTGTACGCGATCCCTGATGCGAGTGCGACGTCATGCGTCACAAAGCTGTGCCGGCCTGTCGAGCACCCGCTCGAGCCCAGATGTGCTGGCCCGTCCAACGGATCGAGAAAAGCCATGCAATCGTTCTCCGCGTCACGTCGTCTCGCGATCATGACAACCACCGCCATCGCCATCGCCCTGGTTGCGACGGCGTGTTCCCCCGCCGGCTCCGGCGGCTCAGCCAGCTCTTCGTGCGAAGAGGAATACACCATCGGATTCAGCCATCCCGCGAGCGAAGCCTCCGCCGTCAAGGTCGTGAAGGAGGCCGCAGTGGCGCACGCGAAAGAGCTCGGATGCGTGACGGTGCTGCTCGACAACACGAGCGGAATGAACCTCGAAACTCAGCGCTCGACTCTCGAAAGCTGGGTCACACAGAAGGTCGACGCCATCGTCGTACTCCCCGTAGACCCTGCGGCGCTCGAGAACCTGCGCGAGAAGGCGCAGGGCCAGGGCACCAAGTGGCTGACGTACGTGGCCGGCAACCCCGAAGAAGACGGCACAGTCGGGTTCGACAATCAGTCCGCCGGCGAGGACATGGCCGCCTACCTCGAACAGTGGATCGCCGAGAAGCACCCTGAGGGCGACATCTCCGCTGCCGTGACGACAGCCACGCCGCTGCCGTCGATCCAACCGCGCGTGCTGCCGGCGATCGACCTGTTGGAGAAGGCTGGCATCGACGTCGTCTCGCAGCAGGACTGCGCCGCACAAGACTGTGGCCTGCAGCTTGCCGAGGATGCCCTCCGCGCGCACCCCGACCTGCGCGTGTTCATCGGGCTGAACGACGATGCAGCGCTCGGGGCACTACGTGCTTTCCAGAACGCGAAGATCGACCTCGATGAGACGTTCATCGCAGGATTCGACGGAGCTGAAGAAGCCCTCGTCTCACTCCAGGACAAGACCGGCTACACCGCGTCGTCGGCGATCCCGTCGGTCGAACTGGGCGCGTCGGTCGTCGACAACGCCCTCGCTGCGATCACCGGCGACGGCGATGCAGGCAAGCAGACGCCGATGTTCCTCGTCACGCCCGCCGACAGCGACGAGATCGCTGAACTGCTCAAGGCCTACACCACGTTCGGCGGTTGATCGGCGGATCGAGGAAGAGGCGAGAGGAGCGGTCGATGGTTGTCGCGCTGGAGACGAGGAATCTGGAGAAGAGCTTCGGCTCGAACCGAGTACTCAAGGGAATAAGCCTGGAGTTTCGCTCCGGAGAGGTAACGGCGCTGCTAGGAGCGAACGGGGCGGGAAAGTCGACTTTCCTCGGCTGCATCAGCGGCGCCGAGGTGCCCTCGTCCGGGCAGATCCTGATCCACGGGGAGGAACACTCGGGATCAAGCCCCCGGGAGTCGATCGAGGCCGGGGTCGGAATGATCTATCAGCATTTTCAGCTGATCGCTTCTCTCAGCATCGCTGACAACGTCTTCCTCGGTTCCGAAGTGCGCACCGCTCTGGGCGCGACTGATCGTCGCGCCCAGGAGCGGGAGACGCTGAGGTTGTTGTTGTCGCTCGGGCTGACGCTGAATCCCGCTGCAACGGTCGGGAGCCTCAGCGTGGGCCAGCAGCAGGTGGTCGAGATCGTGCGCGCGCTGCGACGTGATCCGAAGGTGCTGATTCTGGACGAACCGACGGCGGCACTCAGCCACAGCGAGGTGACGGCCCTGCTGGAACTGATCTCCACGCTCACACGCACGCGGGATATCGCCGTCATCTACGTCAGTCACATCTTGTCCGAGATCGTTCAGGTTGCCGACCGTGCTGTCGTGTTGCGGGACGGCACCGTCTACGAGGACCGGGTGCGCGGCGAGTTCGAGGTGTCGGATCTCGTCGACTTCATCTCGCCCGACAAACGGTCGTCCTCGGTGCGAGACAGGGGTGATGCGAGTGGCGAGATTGCGTTGCGGCTCTCCTCATTCGGCGGTTCAGCCAGCGGCCCGGTCGATCTCGGAGTGCGCGAAGGCGAGATCATCGGCGTCTTCGGGCTACTGGGATCGGGCCGGACGAACCTGGTCGAGACGTTGGCAGGTGTTCGCCCCACCTACACCGGCACGGCAACGGTGAACGGCACAATTCTAAAGGCACGGACTCCCCGCCATGCCGCTGCGCAAGGAGTCGTGCTCGTGCCCTCAGACCGCAAACTCCAAGCTCTGTTCCCCGACATGACGGCTGTCGACAACGTCGTACTTCCGCACATGAGGAAGCTGGGGAGGTTCGGCGTTCGATCGAAGCGAGCGGAACGCGCCGCTTTCGGCGCCATCGCCGACGCACTTGCCGTGCGCCCACGCGAGCCGGATCACGCAGGCGGTGCTTTCTCCGGCGGCAATGCGCAGAAGCTGATGATCGGGCGATGGACCAATCCGGCCAGCGAGGCCAAGGTGCTGCTCTTCGACGAGCCAACCCAGGGCGTGGATGTCGGCGCCCGAGAGGACATCTACGCCTTCGTCAGGACCTTCGTGGCCGAGCCCGGTCGGTGCGCGATGTTCACGACCAGCGACTACGAAGAGGCTGCCACCCTCGCCGATCGAATCGTGGTGCTGCACGAGGGCGAGGTTCAAGCGATCATCGACTCCTCCGCGAGCGAGGCGGAACTCATGTCACTCGCCTTCGGCGAAGACACGGTTCTCAGCCCCCGATGAACTCCCACACTTCACGTTCCCACAAAGGATCCACCGCATGATGACGACGACAGCAGTAGACACATCGAACGAACAGGCACCATCGCCTGCCACACCGCGCCGGAGCACATGGCAACGGTTCCGCCAAGCCATGGATCTCCAGCTGGTGATCCTGATCATCGCGACTGTGCTGCTGATGGGCTTCTTCGCCGCTGCCTCCCCCATGTTCTTCACAGCGGATAACCTGCTCAACATCGCGAACCAGAATGCCTCGACGTTCATCGTCGCTGCCGCAGCCGGCATGCTTCTCATGGCCGGATACGTCGACATGTCGGTGGGATCGGTCATGGCGCTCGCCGGCGTCTGCGCTGCTTTCGTGTCGATCGACTACGGAACGGTTGCCGGCATCATCTGCGCCGTGCTGGTGGGGACGCTGGTCGGCACGCTCAACGGCATCTTGATCGGCCAGATCGGCATGTCCCCGATCGTCGTGACGCTCGGCGTGCTCGCCGCCGCACGTGGACTCGCACAATTGCTCTCCCCCGGATCGCTTTACGGGCTACCTGAGGATCTCATCGGCATGGGATCCGGTTCCTTCCTCGGAGTCCCCATCCTGGTGTGGATCGCAGGAGTGATCTGCGCGATCTTCTGGTTCGTGTCCGCGCGGATGCCTGCAGGCAAGCACACGCTCGCTGTCGGTGCCAATCCACGCGCAGCGTTCTTGACCGGCATCCCGGTCAAGAAGTTCGTCATGGTGCTGTACATCGTCGTCGGAGTCAGCGTGGGCATCGCGGCGATCATGCAGGTCGCCCGACTCGGCAGCGCCCCCTCCGGCACGCTCGGCCTGGGATTCGAAGTGGTTGTCCTGACCGCGGTGCTCCTGGGAGGCGTGCCCTTCACAGGTGGACGAGGCAGCGTCATCGGGGTGCTCATCGGCGTGTGGCTGATCGCCGTGCTCGGGAACGGACTCACGTTGCTCAACGTTCCGACTGAGATTTCCGGAATCGTCACCGGCGTCGTTCTCGTCCTCGCCGCTGCAAGCTCGTTGAGCGGATTTCAGCGCCGCCGGAGGCGCCCACGCCGGGTGCAGTTGAGCGCCCGAACCGCTGCAGTACGCGTGTCCAAATAGCCGCCATCCCCCCGGCGGACGTGCGTCGTTCGCTTCACCAGAGGAGAATCACATGAACTCACAAGCACCGGTAACCGCAGACGCAGGCGCGTTCCTTGCGATAGTCAAAGACGCCCCGCCTCTTGACACTCAGAGCGCGGCGCAGAACCGTGCCGACCTCGAGCAGGCACTCCCATTGACCGGCGTCGGGGCAGAGGTCGCGCACGTCGAAGATACGGAGATCGCCGGAGTGAAGGTGCGTATCCACGCATACTCCGACGAGCCGAACCAACCGTGCATCGTGTATTTCCACGGCGGCGGCTGGGTCATCGGCGATCCGGACCTCGCGGACTCCACCACTCGTGACCTCGCCGTTCATGCCCAGGCGACGGTCGTCAGCGTCGACTACCGGCGCGCGCCCGAGAATCCGTTCCCCGCCGCGCATGAGGACGCCCTCGCCGTAACGCAGGCGCTGCTCTCAGGCAGCACCGCGCTGCCGATCAATCCGGACGCCGTGGCGGTCGCGGGAGACAGTGCCGGTGGCAATCTGGCAGCAGGCGTAGCGCTGAAGCTACGCCATGCCGACCGCCGACCGGTTCATCAGGTGTTGATCTACCCGAACCTGGATTGGGACATGATCCGCGAGTCCGAGGCGTGGCGCCTCTACGGCGAGGGATACTTCCTCACCGCTCGTGATCTCGAGTACTTCTACGCCAACTACGCGCCGAATGCGGATGGTGCGGATGGTGGTGATCTGCGCCTGAACCCGGGGAAGGCCACAGACCTCGCCGGGCTCCCGAAAGCACTCGTCATCACCGCAGAGTGCGATCCGATCCGCGACAGTGGGGAAGACTACGCGCGACGGCTGAGCGACGCCGGCGTCGAGACGACATGCGTACGTTTTCAGGGACAGGTGCACCCGTTCTTCTTCATGGGCGGGATCATCAAGGATGCGCTTGCCGCACGGCGGTTCGTAGGAGCGGAGCTCCGGGCCACGTTCACCGAGGTGGCGGCGACCACCGGCGCGAAGAGTTGAGCGCGCGCGACGCCGGCCGCCCCCGCCCGCGAGATCGGGCATGAGGAAGGTCGATCGGAAGTTCCCCGTGTGGTTCGCCCTGCTCGGTTCCGGTGTCGCCGGCGTTCTCGTCGCGGTGCAGTCACAGTCCAACGCCGCGTTGAGCGGGGAGATCGGCGACGGCTATCTGGCGTCGTCGATCTCCTTCTGCTCCGGGATGCTCGTCATGCTCACGCTCCTGCTGTTCTCCGCGCGCAGCCGGCAGAGTCTGCGACGCGTTCACGCGCAGGTGAGGGCGGGCGTCCTCCCCGTGTGGACGCTCACCGGCGGGGCATGCGGCGCCTTCTTCGTCCTCGGGCAAGGACTCGCAGCGCCGGCGACGGGACTTGCGCTCTTCACCGTCGGCATCGTCGGCGGACAGGTGCTGGGTGGTTTGCTGATCGACAGGATCGGTATCGGTCCGGGCGGCGTCGTCATGCCGAGCCTTCAGCGAATCATCGGAATGGTCCTGGCCGTCGGCGCAGTAGCCATATCGGTACTGACTGACCCTGGCTCCTTCGATGCTGTCGGCCGACAGGCATGGTTGATTCTCATCCCTATCGCAGCGGGAATCGCCGTCGCGTGGCAGTCAGCGGTCAACGGTCGTTTGCGCATAGCTGCAGATAGCGCTACGACGGCGACGACCGTCAACTTCGCCGTCGGCTCGGCCGTGCTGCTCATCGCGGCCATCGTCTCGGTCAGCCTCCACGGGTGGCCTCAGCATTGGCCGGGCAGCCCGGCTTACTACATCGGCGGGTTCGTCGGCACCCTGTTCATCGGCCTCGCGGCCATCTTCGTACGAACTGTCGGTGTTCTGCTGCTGAGCATGTCGAACGTGGCCGGGCAGCTGTTGGCCGCAATCGTGTTCGAGTCCGCTCTTCCCCTGGCCGGCGGGTCGACACCAGGGCTGCTCGGCGGAGTCGCCGTCGCGCTGTGCGCGGTCACGATCGCCGCGCTGCCCCGCAGAACTGCACGGTGAGCGAGCACTCTGTCTCCGCTGGCGGCGAGGGTGTACCCGTCTTCCTTTCACGGACGTGCAAGGAAGACGGGGCTCAGGCCTGGTCCCGTCCCCAAATCGTGTTCAGGTGCGACTGCGAGTCCCGCTCATTCTTCAACGGTCCACCGACAGCGATGTATCGCGGGCCCGCGATGAGCAACTCTTCGGCCGGGAACTTCGTGATGACCTCGCACCCGGCCGCAGTGACGACGACCTCCTCCTCGATGCGCGCGGCACCCCATCCATCCGCAGATGGCCAGTACGTCTCCAGCGCGAAGACCATGCCCTCCTTCAACTCTTCCGGGTGGTCGAAAGAAGTGAGGCGCGAGAAGATCGGCTTCTCCCAGATCGACAAGCCCACGCCATGGCCGTACTGCAGAGCAAAAGCAGCCTCCTCATCTGCGAATCCGAACTCCTGCGCGGTCGGCCACACCGCGCAGATGTCGGCCGTCGTCGCCCCCGGCTTCACCAGCGCGATCGCGCGATCCATGTACTCCCTCGCGCGCGAATACGCGTCTTTCTGCTGCCTCGAAGCCGACCCGACGGCGAATGTGCGGTAGTAGCAGGTCCGGTAGCCGTTCCAACTGTGCAGGATGTCGAAGAACGCGGGGTCGCCAGGGCGGATGAGACGGTCGCTGAACACGTGGGGATGCGGCGAGCAACGCTCTCCGGAGATCGCGTTCACACCTTCTACGTACTCGGAGCCGAGATCGTACAAGGTCTTGGCGACGAGACCGACGGCCTCGTTCTCGCGCACACCCGGACGAAGGAACCGATAGAGCTCCTCGTAGGCGGCATCCACCATCGAGGCGGCCTGCGTGAGCAACCGGATCTCGTCGTGGGTCTTGATGCGCCGGGCTTCCATGAAGACCTGCTGGCCATCGACGACCGTGATCCCTTCCTTCTGCAGCGCGAAGAGGATAGGTAGCTCGATGACGTCGACTCCCAGCGGCTCGTGAGCAACGCCGAACTTCTCCAACTCCCGCTTGATCTTGCGGGCGACCTCCTCGGCGATTCCCGCATCGGGTGGGAAAGCGCCGCGAAGCGTCGAGATTCCCGCCCTCGCTCCCGATTCCAGGCGCGGCCGCTTCGTGCCCTCATGCGGCGCGTGCGGGTCGGCATCCATCTCAGACGAAGTCACATCGAGCCACGGGTTGTAGAGAGCGTGGTGCTTCGCTGCGCTACCGAAGTCCCACGAGATGGGGTCGGTGTTGCGAGTGAGGAGGCTGAACCGGATCAGCTTGTCCATCGCCCAGGTTCCGATGTGCGTCGATGTCATGTACCGGATATTGGAGAAATCGAATGCCAGCACGGCTCCGAGATCCGAGGACGACAGTTGCTGCTTGAGCCGCCCGAGGCGCTCGTCCCGCAGGCGATCGAAGTCGACGCGCGCCTCCCAGTCGACGCCGTTGGTGCCGGTCGTGCCTGTGCTCTTCATCGAATTTCCTTTTGCGTAGTCGCGATATGCACCACGACCGTGGTTAACCGTAAGTAGACGCGGTTGAGGCCGTCAGACGATCGGAAGGACGAAGCGTGCGTCTTCCTCCCGACCGAAGATCACCTTTCCGAACGCCTCATAGCCGCTCGCTCCGAGGGTGTGACCGTGGCGCGACGCCGTGGCCTGGTCGCGCCAGATCCTCTGGAGCGGAGACACATCAGCGAAGCCGCCAGACCCATGCGCCGTCATGAGGTCGTGGATCATGTCGGTGATGGTCTCGACCACCCACGCGGCCTTGGCGCGCATCTCGATGCGCTCGGCGTACGGTGCGTAGTACCCCGTCTCCGTCGCCTTGTAGATCTCGTCCGCGACCTGCGCGGCGACGAGCTCGGCGGCGACGAGGTCGACCGTCGCCTTGGCGATCGCAGTCTGGAAGAGGACGGAATCCGCCTGCTTCGCGTAGCCCGTGTAGGCGATCGGCTTGGTCTCGGCCTTCTCGATCACGAGGTCGAGAGCCGCGCGCCCCATTCCCAGGTGCGGGCCGATGAGCTTCATGAACAGCGAAGGCACGAAGATCGTCTTGTAGGTGGGCTCCGGATTGTCACCGAGATACCCGCCCTCGACGGCTGCCGTCAGCGGGAAGACCCGGTGCGCGGGAACGAACACGTCGTCGGCGATCTGCATCACGCTCGCCGTCGACTTCATACCGGCGACGAACCAGTTGTCGTCGTAGGTGAGTTCCGACGTCGGGATCAGCGCGAGTCCGGCATCGACGACTTCACCCGCGTCGTTCTTCAGCGGGATGCCGAGCAGCGACCACGTGGCGTGCATGCTGCCGGTGCCGTAGCCCCACTTGCCGGTGACACGGTATCCGCCTTCGACGGGCTCCGCCTCAGAGGTGGTGGCGAGCACGATCGAGATGAACGAATCGAGACCGTCGCCCCATACGTCCTGCTGCGCGCGCTCGTCCATCAGGCTGAGCACCCAGGCACCGGAGTCCAGGATGCCGTCCACCCAGGCCAGGCTTCCGTCACCACGACCGATGGCTCTGGCCACGGCGTGGGCCTCGCGCGTGTTCGCTGCGAGTCCGCCGAACTTCGTCGGCGCCGAGATGCTGAAGGCACCCGTCGCGGCGATTGCCTCGAACACCTCGGGCGAGATGCGGCGGGTCTGATCAGCCTCGCGCCCGCCTGCGACGAGCTGAGGTCGCAACTGGTCGATCTTCTCGACGATCGCTGCGATTTCGGGCCTGATTGCTGTCGTTGCCATGGAGCTCTCCTCGTGGCGTCGCGGTCGGCTGTTCCGGCCTGGCTGATGCGTTCACCAACAATGACCTAAGAGTATTCACATGTCAAGTGTCACTGAACACTTGACAGGTGTCGACCATCCGCCAACGCAATCAACCCGAACACGCAGGGCGCGGCATGAAGGCCGACACCTCGGGCCGCCCTCTTCCTTCGCATTCACGGCCGAGCACGGCACGGGCATCGAGACCGGAGGGGGGTCGGCTGATCGACGATCATGAGCATGGGAGACCCCGCAACCGCATGAGCCCGAGCCGCTCAGCGAACGTGCGAGAGCGATGTGCAGCTCGAAGGCGGGCTCAGACGCTGGTGGTCTCGTGTCTTCCGAGGACGAACCAGACGCCGCGCGCCGTGACCGCCCCCCGGTTGGCCAACAAGTGAGGACGCGAAGATTCGAAGTGAAGCGAGTCGCCGGGCGAGAGCTCGTAGGTGTCGAAATCGAGCTGAAGCGTCAAGACACCTTCCAGCATGTATCCGAATTCGACTCCGGCATGCCGCATCAGCTTTCCCTCGACCGAACTGGCCGCCCCGGGCTCATAAGTGATGAGCAACGCCTCAACCGCGCCCCCCTGTGGCATCGCGAGACGCTCCCAGCGCACGCCGTTCTCCATCTCGATCACCGCGCCATCACCGGCTCGCTGCACATCCAGGCGGGCGAGAGAGGAGGACGCATCTCGCGAATGCCCAGAATTCATGCCGAGCAGCTCATCGGCTGACACTTCGAGCAGATTGGCGAGCGCATACAGCGTTGCCACCGAGGGCTGAGACTTGCCGGTCTCGACCTGTGAGATGAGGCTGGGCGACACTCCGAGAGACTGCGCGACACTTCGGAGGCTCAGACGCCGCGACTGTCGAGCTTGTCGCAGGCGCGTGCCCAGTTCATCGGCAGCCACAATAGATCTCCGTTGCCTCGTTCGTGCGATGAGGCCACACTATCGCCATACGTCTCACAGTCGTGCAACGCCACTGCACAGACTTTCCGTCGATGCAGCCGAGATCTTCGGACTGCCGAGTTCACACGGCAGCTATTGCGTCGATCTCGATCACCGCTCCGCCGTAGAGCGAATGCACACCGACCGCAGTGCTCGCAGGAAGCTGATCCGGATCGAGGATCGAATCACGGACACGTCGGTAGGCCTGCAGCTTCTCCTCGTCGAGATGCTTGATGTAGACGTTCACACGCACCAGGTCCGCAAAGGTCGCGCCGCCTCGGTGCAGAGCCTCTTCCAGCGCTCCGAAGGTCAGCCTGATGGAATGCTCGTCATCTTCGGGATACGGGGCATACACCCCCGACACATACAGGAGCCCCGTGGCCGTGTCCAGAACGCTGTCGGATATCCCCGGGACCACAGGGGCGGGAATCCGTACAAGCCGATCAGTAGGCATCTTCTCTCCACATCCTCAGGGCGACGGCAAGGTCGGGAGGACTCGGCGATTCGGCCCTCTCCTGCGCCGCTGCGTCGACGTTACCGTCTGATTAAAACTATTGCAATCGTTTGTAATTCTGGGTACACCTAGGGGGACTGCTCAATCCGTGCAGCATCGCCCACTCTCGCACGAAGCCCGAACCCGCGAAGGACCCCCATCATGAGCGAACGCAAGACCGACTATTCGATCTACTCCCTCGAGTTCTGCCAGGGCACCATGCCCCACGACTTCTTCGGAGGCTCCGGCCTCTACAGCAACGCGGGAACAGTTCGGATCCCGATGCTCTACACCCTCCTCATCGGCGGAGAGGTCGGCGGCAAGCAGCACGTCGCACTCGTGGACTGCGGCTTCCGCAACGACTACTGGCTCGACCGCTACCCGTTCCAGAGCTGGGAGAGCCCCGCCGAAGTCCTCGCGAAAGTCGACCTCACCCCCGAAGACATCGACGTCATCCTCGTCTCCCACATGCACTTCGACCACATGGGCAACTTCGAAGCATTCCCCAACGCCCAGCTCTACGTCCAGTTCGACGAATACGTCGGCTGGTCCGAAGCCGTGGACCTGGCTAACCAGATGCCGACCGACGCCGACCGTGCATGGATCTTCTCCTCATTCGACCCCACCGACCTGACCCGCGCAGCCAAAGGAATCGCCGACGGACGCATCCGCTTCGTCAACGGCGACGAGGAACTCCTCCCCGGCGTCACCGCACGCCTGGCCCGTGACTCCCACACCTTCGGATCCCAATGGTTCAAGGTCGAGACCCAGAGCGGCCCCTTCGTCGTCGCCGGAGACACCGTCTACTGGTACTCGAACGTCGAGAAGATGTGGACCCCCGGCTACGGCCAGGGCAACGACTTCAACCTCATCAGGCTCTACAAGACCCTCAAAGAAGAACTCAAAGACGAAACCAGCCGCATCATTCCCGGCCACGATATCGACATCGTCCAGCGCTACAAGTCCTGGACCACCGACAGCGGCAACTACGTCATCGAAGTCAACACACGCGAGAACGAAGCCTCCCGCGCACCCGCCAACGCCGGCATCCTCCTGACCTGATCCGACAGATGAGGTAGTCCGCGCTTGCACCCGACAACGTGTGCAAGCGCGGTTCCGTCTTCAGCGTCGAGAGCGTTGCTGAACGCGCGACGCCGCTTTCGATCCGAGGTTTCGGATCAGGTATCCGGAAGAACTTCTCGGCGACATCGATGCGATCCACCCGATGCTCGACACGCTCGACCGCGCCTCAGTCCGACGTGAAGTGCGCGACCTCGTCGGTGAGGCGGTGTCCGCGCTTGGCTGCGTCGCGTCGAGCCTTGATGACGCTCGCCATAGTCGATACTGCCATGGCTGCGACGATGACACCGAGAGATGTCCAGGTGTTGATCTCAGGCGCCCAGTCGATGTGCTCGCCGCCGTTGAGGAATGGGAGCTCGTTGACGTGCATGGCGTGGAAGACGAGCTTGACGCCGATGAAGGCGAGGATGAACGCGATGCCGTATTTGAGGTACTCAAGCCGTTCGAGCAGACCTCCGAGGAGGAAGTACAGCTGGCGCAGACCCATGAGCGCGAAGACGTTGGCGGTGAAGACGATGAACGGGCTCTGCGTGATCCCGAAGATCGCGGGGATGGAATCGAGCGCGAAGAGGAGGTCCGTGGTGCCGATGGCGATGAGGACGATGAGCATCGGCGTGAAGTGCTTGTGGCCGTTCTCGGTCACCTTCAGCTTGATGCCGTTGTACGTGTCGGTGATGCGGATGCGCTTGCGCAGCGCGCGGACGATGAAGCTGTCGGAGTCGTCGTCTTCGTGGTCACGCAACTGCTGGATAGCAGTCCAGACGAGCCATGCGCCGAAGATGTAGAAGATCCAGGAGAAGTTCTCGATGAGCTGTGCGCCGAGGAGGATGAAGATGCCTCGCAGGAGCAGCGCGATGATGATCCCAATCATCAGCACTTCCTGCTGGATCTTCTTCGGTACGGAGAAGCGGGCCATGATGATGACGAAAACGAACAGGTTGTCGATGGAGAGGCTGTACTCGGTCAGCCATCCTGCGAGGAACTGCCCTGCCCACTCCCCGCCCGCGAAGTTGAGCATCAGCAGGGCGAACACGAGCGCAAGACCGACGTAGAGGCTCACCCACAGCGTGGCTTCCTTCATGGAGGGTACGTGCGGGCGTCGAACGACGATGAGCAGGTCGATGATGAGGATCGCGACGAGGGCGACCATCGAACCAATCTCGAAGAGAGGGGGCAGTTCAGGCATCGGAATGCTCCTTGTCTGGTCCGCGCCTATGCGGGGAGGGTCTCGGCCAGCACGCGCTCGCGTGCGGGGATGACGATGGGGTGGATGCCGGCCATGCGTTCGAGGACGCGCACGACCTGGCAGCTGTAGCCGTACTCGTTGTCGTACCAGACGTAGAGGGTGAGGTTGACTCCGTCAGCGATGGTCGCGAGCCCGTCGACGATGCCGGCGCGGTGGGAGCCGACGAAGTCGGTCGACACGATCTCCGGTGATTCGACGTAGTCGATCTGCTGGCGCAAGGGCGAGTGCAATGACACTCGGCGCAGATAGTCGTTGACCTCGTCGCGAGTGACCTCACGCTGCAGGGTGAGGTTGAGGATGGCGAGGGACACATCCGGGGTGGGCACGCGGATGCTGGATCCGGTGAGTTTTCCTTCCAGCTGAGGAAGTGCTTTCGCGGCGGCCTTCGCGGCGCCCGTCCCGGTGATGACCATGTTCAGGACCGCGGAACGTCCTCGTCGGTCGCCCTTATGGAAGTTGTCGATGAGGTTCTGGTCATTGGTGAACGAGTGGACGGTCTCGACGTGTCCCCGTGCGACGCCATAGGCATCGTCGAGTGCTTTCAGCACAGGAGTAATGGCGTTCGTCGTACAGGACGCCGCGGAAAGGATCCGATCCGCAGGCTGAATCGTGTCGTCGTTGATGCCGTGGACGATGTTCTTCAGCGGCGTCTTGCCGGGCGCCGTGAGGAGAACGCGAGACGCGCCGGGACTGGAGAGATGCTGCGCCAGGCCCTCGTCATCACGCCAGCGGCCAGTGTTGTCCACGACGACCGCGTCGTGGATGCCGTAGCTGGTGTAGTCGATGGCGGCGGGGTCGTCGGAGTAGATGACCTGCACGCGCACACCGTTGGCGATGAGGACGCTGGCCTCGTGGTCCACCGAGACGGACCCGGCGAACGGGCCGTGGACGGAGTCGCGCAAGAGGAGGCTGGCGCGCTTGTCGAGGTCGTTGTCCGATCCGCGGCGCACGACGATGGCGCGAAGCCGCAGTCCGTGCCCGTTGCCGGCCTGGGCGATGAGGATGCGAGCGAGCAGTCTGCCGATTCGGCCGAATCCGTAGAGGACAACGTCCGTGCTTCCGGTTTCGGTGGCAGGGATCTCAGCAAACAGCGCACTGAGGACGTCAGTCTCAGACGCCGCGACTGCGGCGGCGACGCGGGCGGTGTCGACCGAGGATGGCGCCGGCGCTGCGGCAAGGAGAGCCTCGAGGACGGAGGCGCTCTGCTCCAGAGCGATGGCGGGGTGCCCCATGCCGGTCGCTCGGTCGTGTGCGGCGATGACGCCAGTCGCCGAGAGGTTGATGAGGTGATGTCCGTGGATGGATGTCACCACTCCGTGGTCCCGGTAGAGCTTGCCGATGAGAGGGATGAGGTTCTCGGCGACCTCTTCGCGACGGACCCAGCTGTTGCGGTGGGATTCGAAGGCGGATTCGGTCACGGCTGTTCTCTCGGTCTGGCGTCAGTCGATGCTGAGGCGGAAGGCGTGTGCGAGTTCGGTGATGCGTTGCGCGCGTCCGAGGCGCGGAAGGTCGCTGCCGTCGCGGACGACACCGCCCCGGCTCTCGAAGTCGGCGAGGAAGCCGCGAGCCCAGACGACATCGGACCGAGATGGGCTGAAGGACTCGTTGACGACGGTGGGCTGTTCATCGAAAAGACAGAGCTTTCCCGTCATCCCCAAGGACACTCCGACGGCGGACTGGTCTCGCAAGAGCGCATGCCCCGGCATGACGGTCGGGCCGTCGATGGGTCCGGGCAATCCGCCGATGCGGGAAGCGACGACCAGGCGAGACCTCGGGTACGCCATAGCGAGGTCGTCGGCACTTGCTCTTGTAGCTGACGGCGATGTCGAAGGCGCTCGTCGGATGGCCTTCCAGCACGTGATTGACGCGCGGGACGAGGCGCTGCGCGCTATCGGCGCGAATCTGGATCGATGAAGCCGTTCGGGCGTCTGTCGCTCGCGTCGCTTCTGCTGCATTCGGCGCTGATCCAGGCCGCCATCTTCCTCATCCGTCCTACCGCTTCGTATCGAGCACTGGAGCTGGGGGCGCCGCCAGCGGCGCTCGGCGCGATCGGGGCAGCGTTCGCCGTGCTCCCTCTCCTCTTCGCCGTACCCGCGGGCCTTCTCGCTGACCGCATCGGCTCTCGGCCGATGATCCTCATGGGATCCGTCGTCACACTTGGTGCGGCAGTGACATTCCTCTTCTGGGGCGGCGACCTCGTTGGCCTGATAGTCGCGACAGCGGTCCTCGGCGCCGGACACCTGGCGTGTATCGTCGGCCAGCAGAGCGCGGTTGCCAACACCTCGCGAGGTGGGCGGCTGGACTCGATGTTCGGCTACTACACGTTCATGGCTTCGCTTGGTCAGGCCGCCGGACCGTTGCTGATCCCGCTTGTCGGGGGCCACGGGCTTACGCCTTCGACGAACGCCCTGCAGCGCGGGAGTGTGCATCGCGGGTGCGCTCGTCGTCTTCGGTGCGCTGATGCGTAACGCGAAGTCCGAGAAGTCCTTGAACCGCGCCACCGACGGCAACACGTGGTCGATCCTCCGAACCCCAGGCGTCGCCCGGGCTATCGGCACGAGCGCGCTCATCGTCGCAGCCGTGGACCTCACCGTGGTCTACATCCCGGCGCTGGGCATCGAACGGGAGATGACCGCCGCATCCGTCGGCGCGTTGCTCACCATCCGGGCGGTCGCGTCGATGCTGTCCAGGCTGTTCCTCGGTCGTGCCGCCGCGCGCATCGGGCGAGCCCGGCTGATGGGGGTGAGCATCGCCATGGCCGCTATCTCGTTCCTGATCCTCGCCACCCCCGTGCCCGAGTGGGCGATCTTCGCCACGATGGTCACTGTCGGCCTCGGCCTCGGGGTCGGACAGCCGCTGACCATGTCCTGGGTGACGGAGCAGGTCCCACCCGGGCGTCGGGGAACAGCCCTTGCGGTGCGCCTGGCCGGGAACCGGTTGAGCCAGGTCGTGCTCCCGTCCGCAGTCGGATCTCTCGGCAGCATCGCGAGCGCCGGCGCCGTGCTGGGAGTGACGGGCCTGCTGTTGGTCGGCACTTTGGTGCTGATCGGGACCGTGCGTTTCGATGAAGACCCCTAGCTCCGCCAGCGTGATGCGTATGCCGCCGGTCAGGGGACCAGGTTGGCCCTTACCCACTCGCGGAGCGTCGTCGTCCTGATTTCCTGACGGGCATTGTAGGTAGTTGCCTTATCCCAGGCAACACCGCGCCCCTGCGCGAAGGCGGCACGATACTTCCGCGTCATATCATGAGGGTCGTCGGCGAGTTCCTCCATGAGCTGAGATTCCGACCACACCCTCAGCGCGAACGGATGTCCGAGCGCGTCCCCGAGCGTCTCGGCGACCTCTCCGTAGGTTACGGTGTCGCCGGCGATGTAGACGATCTCATTCTGAATTCGAGGTTCAGCGAAGAGGATCTCTGCGGTGAGCGCACCGATATCCTCCGGCGTCGTCACGGTGACGGCGGTCTCTGCTGACCCGAGTGCGTTGACGGTGCGACTGGGCAGATCAACCATCCCCGAGCCGGGTTCAAAGAGGTAGTTCATGAACATGCCGGTCGAAATGATCACCCACTCGGTCTCTTCCTGCGACCGCAGGAGGTCTCGGACATCGAGTTGCGAGTCGAAGATATCCTGGGGGCTTCCGCGACCGATGACATCGAAGTCCACGCCGAACTGCCAAGGGAAGTACCGGGGTACTTTCGCCGCCAGTGCCGCGTGGGCGACCTTCATGGGAGCGTCGAGGCCCGCGGTGATCCCCGTGCATCCGATGACGGTGTCGTACCGGGTGAAGATGCTCACAAGCTCGTCGATCGTGTTCTGCACCAGGTCGCCGGGAACAATACCTATCCCCAGATCGCGAATCTCGGCGAGATCGCGCTGCTTCGCCGGTGCCCCGGAATCGATTGTGGCGGGGCGGAGCAGAACGTCCACCGAGGAGCCTGGGACATCGATGGCGCGGCGCATGACGTTCCGCAGCACGGGCATGCCTAGCTCTCCTGCTCCGATTACGAGAATTTTCCTGGACTGGCCGTCCCACTCATGTCCTGACATCAGTGCTCCTTTCCTTGCGTCTCGCGTGTCGAGGCGCCTGCATCCAAAGAGCGTAAACTTTGACACTAGTGTCAAGGTCAAATCGGGATCGGTAGAGGAGAGTGAGCATGAAGATCAGCGAAGCCGCGGCCAAGGTCGGGGCGCCTGCAAGGATGCTCCGCTACTACGAGCAGCAAGGCCTCATCGCGGCCTCGCGCTCAGGGAATGGATATCGCGACTACTCGGAGGAGCAGGTCGAGCATGCCCGCCACGTCCGGGCTCTGGTTGAAGCCGGTCTTTCGACACGCATGATCAAGATCGTCCTGGATATCGAGGCACCGCTCGAACGACAGCAGGCGGTTTCGTGCAGCCGTGCGTCAGCCGAGGACCTGGCCCGGGAGTTGCGTGTGGTCGAGAACCGCATCTCGTGCTTGGAGAAGAGCCGCGATGCCGTGATCCGCTACCTTCGAAGCTCGGAACATTCTGACGTGCTAGCCTCCTTCGCGCGATGAAGGAGATCATCCTGCAGATGCGAGCCGCATGATGCTCTCAGCAGATGTACACCTTGCGCAGGGTCTCGGTGACCGTCCACACGGTGCGTTGCCCTTCGGTCAGATACACGATCGATCCAGGACCGACTTCGATCGCGGTGAGCGGAGGCTCGACGAAGTCGATGCGCGCATGACCGGCCAGCACGACGAAAACTTCGTCGACCTCGATGTCCGATGCCGTGCCGGGCGTCATCTCCCAGATGCCGACCTCGATCTCACCGAGGGCAGCCAGCGCACGCGTGGCGGTCGTCGGCTGACCGAGCACCACCTCGTCGACAGGCAGCGGCTCGTGCACGAGCGGTAGTGCCGCGGCATCCACTCCCGCCCCGGCGGCGAGCAGGCTCACGAGTCGAATCCCATGCCGACGGCGTCGAGCGTCCGGAGGAAGAGGTTGCGCTTTCCCTCGTTGTGATCGGCGCGGTCCATCGCGGCGCGCACGAGGTTGATGCCGATCGCGGCGGCGGGCTCCGGCGGGAACGGGATGGGCTTCTCGCGCACCATCGCCAGCTCCGTGCGTTCGGTCTGCTCTCCCGAGAGTTCGTCGAGCATGACGTCGGCGGCGAACCGGGCGGCGCCGACGCCGAGCCCCGTGAAGCCGGTCGCGTAGGCGACCCGTCCCCGGCGGGCGGTGCCGAAGAAAGCGCAGAACCGGCTCGACGAGTCGATGGCGCCCGCCCAGCGGTGCGTGAAGCGCAGCCCTTCGAGCTGCGGGAACGTCGTGAAGAAGTGCGAGGCGAGTCTGCGGTGGCTCTCCATCCGGTCCTCGTACTCGGGGCGCACCTTGCCGCCGAAGTGATACACGGCGTCGTAGCCGCCGAAGAGGATCCGGTTGTCGGCGGTGAGGCGGTAGTAGTGGAACTGGTTGGCGCTGTCTGCGAGGCCCTGGCGGTTCGACCAGCCGATCGACGTGAGCTGTTCGTCGCTCAGCGGTTCGCTCATCAGCACGTAGTCGTACACGGGGACGGTCATGAGCCGATTGCGCCTGAGGAGCGACGGGAAGACGTTCGTGGCGAGCGCGACGTCGTCGGCGATCACGCGTCCGCCGTCGCGGGTGACGACGGTCATCGGTCCCGTGCCGTCGCCCTCGATGCCTCGCACGAGCGAGTGCTCGAAGATCTCGACGCCCAGGTCGGCGGCGACCCGCGCGAGCTCGAGGCCGAGCTTCGCGGGATGCACGAGCGCCGTGGCATCGCGGTCCCACGCGCCGGCGAGGAAGGTCGGCGAATGCACTTCGGCCTGCACGGCCTCGCGGTCGAGGAAGCCGTCCTCCTCGCGGAGCCAGTCGACCTGATGACGTTCGACGGCGAGCGTGATCGCGCCGGTGCGTTCGAAGTCGGCATCCATCCCGTATCGCTCCACGGTCCGGGCGATGCCGTCGAGGTTCTCGAGTCCGAGCTCCTCGAGTCGGTCAATCTCCTGCGGCCAGCGGGTCAGTCCGTTCTCGTGGCCGTGCGTGAGGCTCGCCTCGCAGAAGCCGCCGTTGCGGCCGGAGGCCGCCCACGCGATGCGCGACGCCTCGAGCAGCACGACCCGGCGCTGCGGGTCGCGCTCCTTCGCACGCACCGCGGTCCACAGTCCTGCGTACCCGCCGCCGACGATCACGAGATCGGCGGACACCGGGCCGGTGAGCGCCGGATGCGTCGGCCGCTCGACGTCGTCGAGCCAGAAGACGCTCAGCGCCGTCCCCTGCAGAGACGCGTCGATGACGGCATCCGAGGGGCGCTGGCGTTCGAAGACGGTGGTTCCCATGAATCTCTCCTTGTTTCCGGGCCGCGCGGTCAGCGCGTACCCCAGTTGTAGAGGTCTTTGTAGAGGCCGGCGTAGAGCAGGCTCTCGGTGTGGATGACGCCGGGGATGGTGCGGATGCGGGTGGCGATGAGGTCGAGCAGATGGGCGTCGCTCTCGCACACCGCTTCGACGAGGATGTCGTAGGTGCCGAGGGTCACGACCACGTAGGCGAGTTCGGTGATCTCGGTCAGCTGCTCCGCGACCGCACGGGGGTCGCCGGTGACGCGGATGCCGATCATCGACATGCGCTTGAAGCCGAGCTGCATCGGGTCGGTGACGGCGACGATCTGGATGATGCCCGCCTCCGTCATCCGCTGCACGCGCTGCCGGGCCGCGGCCTCGCTGAGCCCGACCTCGCGGCCGATCTCGGCGTAGGGGCGCCGGCCGTCCTCCTGCAGCAGCTCGACGATCCGCTTCGAGATGTCATCAAGGACTGGCTGTTTCGTTGCGGCACTCATGTGATGATATTGACAGCATCTTCCAACATTCGCAACCGATTCCATTGCGTAGCCCCCGTAGAACTTCCGTATTCGCAATATTGTGGCTACTATGACCGTCATGACCACAGAATCCCTGCAGAACTTCATCGGCGGTCGACGCGTTCCCGTGAACGGAGCAGGGCGGATGCCGCTGATCGACCCGGCGACGGAGGAGACGTACGGCGAGCTGCCGGTGTCGGACGCCTCCGACGTCGACGCCGCGTACGCCGCGGCCGCCGCCGCGTTCCCCGTCTGGCGCGACACGACCCCGGCCGACCGGCAGCTGGCACTGTTCCGCATCGCCGACGAGATGCAGGCCCGCGCCGAGGAGTTCGCCGACCTGGAGTCGAAGGACACGGGCAAGCCGCGGGCCAGCCTCGTCGCCGACGAGATCCTGCAGTCCATCGACCAGCTGCGGTTCTTCGCCGGCGCCGCCCGCAGCCTCGAGGGTCGCGCCGCCGCCGAGTACCTCGCCGGCCACACCTCGTTCGTGCGCCGCGAGCCGATCGGCGTCATCGGACAGGTCACGCCGTGGAACTACCCGCTCAACATGGCGGTGTGGAAGATCGCACCGGCGCTCGCCGCCGGCAACACCGTGGTGCTGAAGCCCGCCGAGTCGACCCCGCTGACCACGCTGCTGCTCGCCGAGATCGTGGCCGTGCACACGCCCGCCGGCACTCTGAACGTCGTGCTCGGCGACCGCGACACCGGGGTGGCGCTCGTCGAGCATCCGACGCCGCAGATGGTCGCGATCACCGGGTCGGTGCGGGCGGGCATGGCGGTGGCCCGCTCGGCCGCCGCCGACGTGAAGCGCGTGCACCTCGAACTCGGCGGCAAAGCGCCGGCGATCGTCTTCCCCGACGCCGACCTCGACAGGGCGGCCTCGGGCATCGTCACCGGCGCGTTCTTCAACGCCGGGCAGGACTGCACGGCCGCCACCCGCGTGCTCGTGCACTCCTCTGTGCACGACGAGTTCGTCGCGGCGCTGGTCGAGAAGACGAAAACGGATGCCCGCACCGGTGCACCGCATGAGGAGGGAGTCCTGTACGGGCCCCTCAGCAGCGCGGCCCAGCTCGCCCAGGTGCAGGGCTTCGTCGACCGGCTGCCGCCTCACGCCACGATCGAGACCGGCGGGCGTCACCAGGGAGACGCGGGCTACTTCTTCGAGGCCACCATCGTCTCGGGTCTGCACCAGGACGACGAGGCCGTGCAGAGCGAGATCTTCGGACCGGTGCTCACCGTGCAGGCCTTCGACACCGACGAGGAGGCGCTGGCGATGGCGAACGACGTCCCCTACGCTCTGGCCTCGTCGGTGTGGACGCGTGACCACACCAGGGCGATGCGCTTCTCCCGCGACCTCGACTTCGGGTGCGTGTGGATCAACACCCACATCCCGTTCGTGTCCGACATGCCGCACGGCGGCTTCAAGCACTCGGGCTACGGCAAGGACCTCTCACAATACGGCTTCGACGACTACACCCGCATCAAGCACGTCATGACCGCGCTCGACTGAGCGCGACCCGCCGCCAGACGATCATGATTCGTTACGAGCCAGCCATCGACCTCGAGACGATCTCCGCGATCGACGTGCATGTGCACATCGAGGTCGACAGACACGGACGCACCTCGCTGCCTGATGACCTCTCGAGTGCCGCATCGGAGTACTTCTCTATTGACGGCCCGCGCCCGGACCTCGACTCGGTTGCGAAGTATTATCGGGAGCGCCGAATGGCAGCGGTCGTGTTCACGGTCGGCGCGACGACGCAGTTGGGACACACAGGCATCTTCAGCGAGGAAATCGCCGAGGGCGCAGCGCACAACAACGACGTCCTCATCCCTTTCGGATCGGTCGATCCACGCCTCGGCGCCGCGGCTGTGGATCGCGCACGCCGTTTGATCGACGACTACGGTGTGCGCGGCTTCAAGTTCCACCCCCCTCTGCAGGGATTCGATCCGAGCGACGAAACGCATCACGCGCTTTACGGGCTCCTTGAGGGTGCCGGAGTGATCGCCCTCTTCCACACGGGACAAACCGGCATCGGCGCCGGACTCCGAGGAGGGCGCGGTCTGCGCCTGGGGCTCTCGAACCCGATGCTGCTCGACCCGGTGGCTGCGGACTTCCCCGACCTACAGATCATCATGGCCCACCCGTCCGTGCCCTGGCAGGACGAGGCGCTGTCTGTAACGACCCACAAGCCCAACACCTGGATCGACCTGTCCGGTTGGAGCCCCAAGTACTTCCCCGAGAACCTCGTGAGTCATGCCAACTCGCTTCTCCGTTCCCGCATCCTGTTCGGATCGGACTTCCCGCTCCTCACCCCCGAACGCTGGATGAGGGACGCCGAGAAGACCTCGCTCAAGCCCGAGGTGATGCCGGGGATTCTCAAGGACAACGCGGCGCGACTACTCGGTCTCGCAGACTGACCCCATCGGAAGGAGCACCATGACCACCACCGTCGCCTCCTGCTCTCCCTCGTCATCGGATTCCAGGCCTTCATCAAGCTGATGGCGAATTCTTCGACTGGCGATTCCGTCGTCGCCCGCGTACTCCGTGTCTTGGACACGTTCACACCCACTCGCACGGTCCAGACGCGCAGTGAGATCGGCCGTCGAGCGGGCCTCCCGAGCTCGACCGCCCATCGCATCGTGAACGACCTGGTCGAGAGCGGTGTGCTGGAACGCGACGAGCACAACGGCATGCGGGTGGGTGTGCGCCTGTGGGAGCTGGCGACTCGGTCGTCCGACGCGCTCCGTCTGCGTCAAGCTGCGTTGCCCTCGATGGAGCGGGTGCAGGCGCGGATCGGGGAGCACACCCAACTCGCCGTCAGGGAGGCCGACGAGGCGCTGTTCCTGGAACGCCTCAGTAGCCCCGAGTCCGGAGCGAACATCACCAAGATCGCCGGCCGCCTTCCCCTGCACGCATCATCCTCGGGATTGGTTCTGCTCGCGTTTGCAGATCGCGCGACTCGGGAGCGGGTTCTGAGCCTACCGATGAAGCGTCTGACGAAAAGCACGATCACGGAGAGTTCCGACCTGCGGAGGAAGCTCAACGAGGTCCGCAGTGTCGGGTTCAGCATCGCTCCCGGTTACGTCGAAGAGGTCTCCACAGGTGTCGCAGTGCCCATCCGCGGCGAGCGCGGTGTCATCGCTGCGCTTTCGGTGGTCCTGCCCCGCGACTCCCCTACGGAAGGCCCGTTGGTGGCGATCATTCAAGCCGCGCGAGACATCGAACGCGCGCTCGGCGCTCATCGGCAGCGATCGATCGGATCCCCATTGAATGGGAATCTCGGTGGTGTAGCGCCCCGCTGATTGGAGACTGAGACGGGCCCGCAGGCCTCGAGAATCACGTCAGAGGAGACGACATGCCCGCTCCCAGCCGCACCCGGGTCGCCATCATCGGCGCAGGCCCCGCAGGCCTCCTTCTCTCGCACCTGCTCTCGAGCGCCGGGATCGAGTCGATCGTCATCGATTCCCGCACCCGCGAGGAGATCGAGTCGACCATTCGCGCGGGGATCCTCGAGCAGGGCACTGTCGAGCTTTTCGAGCAGACCGGCGCCTCGACGCGGGCGCGCGCCGAGGGGCACCGTCACGAGGGCATCGAGCTCCGCTTCGCGGGCGAAGGACACCGCATCGACTTCGCGGGGCTGACCGGACGTGCCGTATGGCTGTATCCGCAGCACGAGGCACTGAAGGACCTCATCGCCGCGCGCCTCGCCGACGGTCAGGACCTCCGCTTCGGGGTCACGGCGAAGTCGGTGGAGGATGCCGAGGGCGACCGCCCTCGTGTCGTCGCCACGGACGCGGCCGGCGAGCGGTTCGAGATCGAGGCCGATTTCGTCGTGGGCGCGGATGGCTCGCGCAGCGTCGCACGCGCAGCCGTCACCGGCTCGCGCTCGGGCGGATACTTCCGCGAGTACCCGTTCGCCTGGTTCGGCATTCTCTGCGAGGCACCGCCGAGCGCGGACGAGCTGATCTACTCCAACTCCCCCGACGGCTTCGCGCTCATCAGCCAGCGCAGCGACACGGTGCAGCGCATGTACTTCCAGTGCGATCCCGACGACGACCCCACGGCCTACAGCGAAGCGCAGCTGTGGGAGGAGCTGCAGAAGCGGGTGCCCGGCACCACCCTCATCGAGGGCCGCATCTTCCAGCGCGACATCCTGCGGTTCCGCAGCTTCGTGGCACACCACCTGCTGAGGGGGCGCGTCGCCCTCATCGGCGACGCCGCCCACACCGTGCCGCCCAGCGGGGCGAAGGGCATGAACCTCGCGGTCGCCGACGTGGTCATCCTCGCGAAGGCGCTCCGCGCCCTGCTTCTCGAGAACGACTCCCGTCTCATCGAGGCGTTCCCCGAGACCGCGCGACAGCGCATCTGGAAAGCGCAGCAGTTCTCGTGGTGGATGACGAGCCTGCTGCATGTCGCCCCGGACGCGACCGACTTCGACCGCCTGCGCCAACTCGGCGAACTGCGCACGGTCGTGGAGTCCGAGGCCGGACGCACCTACCTCGCCGAGGCGTATACGGGATGGCCGCTCGCCGGTCTCTGAGCGGGTGCCTCTGCTGCGCCGGCCTCGGCCGGCGCAGCAGGCGGCGTCGTCACGAGGCGGATGCCGCGTGGAAGCTGTGCGCGATCGCGATCGCCGAGGCCTCCGGCGAGGCGAAGAACTCGAGGACCGCACGGGCCGCCCCCGGATCATTAGAGCTCCGCGAGACGGCACCCGAGAACACGGTGTCGATCGCGCAGTCGTCGGGGAGCACCCCGGTCACCCGGATGCCCGGCTGGCCCACGAGCTCGCTGAGCTGCTGGAAGCCCAGATCGACAGATCCCTGCGCCAGCAGCTGCGCCACCGGCACGCCGGGGTGGGCCTGCAGGAGCTTGGGGCCGACGGCATCCGTGAGACCCCATGCCCGGATCATCTCGAGCAGCGCCGTACCGCTCGGCCCTGTCGAGTACCCGACCCTCGCCGCTGAGCGCAGCGCGTCGCGCACGCCGGCCGCATCCGCGAAGGCGGCTTCGTCCGGCCGCTCGGCTCGACCGGCGCCGCCTGCGGGCACGGCGACCGCCACCTGCGAGATCACGAGCGGTGTGAGCGAGTCGTCGTCGACATGCCCCTGGGCGGCGAGGGCGGAAAGGGCTCCGGCGGCGAGGAAGACGAGGTCGAATCCCTCGCCCTCGGCGACGCGTCGGGCGGCCTCGACCCCTCCCGTCGACTCGATGTGCACGCGCGGGAGACCCACCTCGGCCGCGGCGACCGTGAGATCGGCGAGCAGATGCCGGGTGGCCATCGACGACACGGCTCTCATGCGGCCTCGAAGGTCTCGGTGTCGACGTCCGCAGCGGGACCCGGCGCGTACCGCGGTCCGGAGACGGTGTCGGTGCCGATGAGCCGTCCCGCCCTGCGCAGGATCTCCGGCGGCACCTCGACGTCGACGGCGGCGAGATCCTCGCGCAGATGCGTCGGATCCGTCGTGCCGGGGATCGCGACGACGTGCTCTCCGCGCGAGAGCACCCACGCGAGGGCGAGCTGCGCGGGAGTGCACCCGGCCTCGTCGGCGAGCGCGTGCCAGTCCGGAAGCAGCGCGGCGTTGATGGGCCAGTGCTCGGGCTGGAAGCGGGGCATGGAGCGACGGATGTCGTTCGACGCCAGGTGCGCCGGGTCCGACACCCCGCGGCTCAGGAAGCCGCGGGCGACGGGCGAGAAGGCGACGAACGCCACGCCGGACTCGCGGGTGGCGTCGAGCATGCCGAGTTCGGGGTTCCGACTCCAGAGCGAGTACTCGTTCTGCACGGCGGCGATCGGAGCAGTCCGCTGCGCCTCTCGAAGACGCGCGACCGACACCTCCGAGAGCCCGATCGCGCCGATCCTGCCGTCATCGACGAGCTCCGCCAGCGCGCCGACGCTCTCGCCGATCGGCACCGAGCGGTCCCAGCGGTGCAGATAGTAGAGGTCGATGCGGTCCACGCCGAGGCGACGCAGCGATTCGTCGACCTGGGTGCGCAGGGTGTCGGGGCGTCCGTCGATCGTGCGCACGCCGTCAACGAGCGCCATCCCGCCCTTGCTCGCGAGCAGCACCTCGTCGCGCCGACCGGCGACCGCCCTCCCGACGAGCTCCTCGTTGCGACCGCCGCCGTACAGGGTCGCGGTGTCGAGCATCCCCACTCCCGCGTCGAGCGCCGCACACAGCAGAGCCAGGCCGTCCGCGTCCGACGGGGGCACTCCGTAGGCGTGGCTCAGCGACATGCAGCCGAGGCCGATGCGGGGCAGGATCACGCGAGCTGCTCCTCCAGCGCGCCGAGCACGCGGTAGCAGTCGATGACCTGACGCAGCGACGAGTTCGGCTCGCGTCCTTCGCGGATCGCGGCGACGAACTCGCGGTCCTGCAGCTCGATGCCGTTGAAGCTCACGGCCACCTGCGACACGTCGATCTGCTGATCCCTGCCGTCGTAGAGGTCGTCGTAGCGGGCGACGTACGTGGCGGTGTCTCCGATGTAGCGGAAGAACGTGCCGAAGGGCCCGTCGTTGTTGAACGACAGCGACAGCGTGCAGATTGCCCCGGTCTCGCTCTTCAGCTGGATCGACATGTCCATCGCGATGCCGAGCTCGGGGTGGATCGGGCCCTGGATCGCGTGCGCCTGCACGATGCGCCCCGCCTGGTAAGCGAAGAGGTCGACGGTGTGGGCCGCGTGATGCCAGAGGAGGTGGTCGGTCCACGAGCGCGCCTCGCCCTTGGCGTTCGTGTTCGTGCGGCGGAAGAAGTACGTCTGCACGTCCATCTGCTGCACGGCGAACTCGCCGGCGGCGATGCGCTCGTGCACCAGCTGGTGGGAGGGGTTGAACCGCCGCGTGTGGCCGACCATTGCGACGCGGTCCGAGGCCTCGGCCACGGCGAGGGTGGCCTCGGCGTCGGCCAGCGAGTCCGCGAGCGGGATCTCGACCTGCACGTGCTTGCCGGCCGCGAGCACCGCCTGGGTCTGTGCGGCGTGCAGTCCGGTGGGAGTCGCGAGGATCACGGCGTCCACGTCGTCGCGCTCGAGCACGGCATCCAGCCCCACGACGGCGGTCGCGACGCCGTACTGCGCGGCGACGGCATCCGCCTTCTCCTGCGAAGTCGCGCTGACGACCGTCACCTCCGCGTCCTCGATGTTCGCGAGGCCGTCGAGGTGCTTCATGCCGAAGGCGCCGTTGGCGCCGACAACCGCGATTCGGATCTTGTCTGTCATGCGGGTTTCCTCCCGGGGCTCCGGTTCAGGACGTCAGGCGTTCGACAGCGCTGCCGTCGCCTCGGGCTCGCTCGAGCCCTCGGGCGCGGAGCTGCGCGTCGGCACGGCCGCATCGGCGTCGTCTTCGGCGAGGGCGGGCGTGCGGACCGGGTTCGACAGGACGAGGTGTCCGACCGCGGTGTTCGACGCGGGGACGTGATAGAACCGGTGGCCCACCTCGGGAGCCTCGCCGCCGAACTGGTCGTCCATCGCGCCGCGGGCGATGAGCCAGTCGACGAGCTCGATCCCCTCAGAGCCCGCCTCGTCGACGTACTCCATGTGAGGCCACTCCGTGAGTCCGAGCGGGTCGGCGATCAGGTGGTCGAGGAACGCGTTGTCCCACTCCTTGTTGATGAGTCCGGCGCGCGGTCCCTGCAGCTGGTGGCTCATGCCGCCGGTTCCCCAGATCTGCACGTTCAGCTCTTCGCCGTCCCACTTGTCGATCGCGCGGCGCAGAGCCTTGCCCAGCTCGTAGCAGCGTCGGCCGGACGGCACCGGGTACTGCACGACGTTCACGGCGAGCGGGATGACTCGGACCGGCCACTCCTCGACCTCGCCGTACACGAGGGACAGCGGCACGGTCAGGCCGTGGTCGACGACCATCTCGTTGACGAGGGTGAGGTCGAAGTCGTCCTGGATGATCGACTGCGCGAGGTGCGCGGCGAACTCCGGGTAGCCCTTCACATCCGGAACGGGACGAGGACCATAACCCTCGTCGGCGACCGGGTACTCGGCACCCGTGCCGAGGACGAAGGTGGGGATGATCGAGGCGTCGAAGGCCGTGGCGTGGTCGTTGTACACGAGGATCACGACATCGGGGGTGTTCTCCTTCGCCCATGTGCGGGTCCACCGGTAGCCGTCGAAGACCTTCTTCCAGTACGGCTCCTCCGTCTTGCCGAGATCCATCGCCGCACCGATCGCCGGGACGTGCGACGTGAACAGCGCCGAGGTGTAGCGGGCGGGGGCGTCCGGCCGGACGGCGGTCGCCTTCTCGGTCGACCGGGGCGTCCATCCGTCGAGGTCCTTCAGGCGGTTGCCCTCGGGGCGACGGCCGCCGGCGACCATCATGTCCCGGTACGCGGCCTCCGACATCCCGGTCATCGAGCCCGCCATCTGCTGGAAGCTGAGTCCGTGGGTCGCGCCGATCTTGCTGAGGAAGTAGATGTTCCCTCCCTCGGCGATCATGGTGTTGAGGTCCATGTCGAGCACCGCCTGGCGCTGCACCGGGTTCAGCGGCCACTCGTCGAGGTACGCCTCCTGATCCGCGAGGAACCGCTCCCGGTTCTCGGGCTTCATCAGCGACATCGAGAACTGGTTGAGGTGGTATCCCTTGCGCGCCTGCTCGGCGTCGTAGATCGTCGTGCCGGGGACGTCCTTGTACGGCTTGTCGAGTGCCATGGTCATTCTCCTTCTGGCCAGTACAGCCGCCGCGGGTTGTCGACGAGCAGCTGCCGCTGCAGGTCGGCGGTCGGGGCGATCTGCGGGATGTAGTCGACCAGGAGCCCGTCGTCGGGCATGTGGTCCTTGAGATTGGGGTGGGGCCAGTCGGTGCCCCACAGCACGCGGTCGGGGAACTCCTCGACCACGCGACGGGCGAAGGGCACGACGTCGGTGTACGCGTGCTGCTCGCCGTGCAGAGCGCGTGGACCGTCGATGCTGAGCCGCTCGGGGCACGACACCTTGGTCCACACGCGGGGGTTCTCGCGCAGGAAGCTCAGGAACAGCTCGAACTCCGGGCCGTCCGGATCCTTCGAGACATCGGGGCGACCCATGTGGTCGACGACGATATCCGTCGGGATGCCGGAGAAGAAGTCGTACAGCTCGGGGAGGTCGTCGGCTTCGAAGTAGATCACGACGTGCCAGCCGAGCGGCGCGACCTTCGCGACGATCTCTTCGAGCGAGTCGGTCGGCACCCGGTCGACCAGGCGCTTGACGAAGTTGAAGCGCACGCCGCGCACACCCGCCTCGTGCAGCTCGGCGAGCTCTTCGTCGGTCACATCGCGCCGCACGGTCGCGACGCCCCGGGCGCGGCCCTCGCTGCGGCGGAGGGCATCGAGGAGTGCGCTGTTGTCGGCGCCGTGGCAGGTGGCCTGCACGATCACGTTGCGGTCGAAGCCGAGGTGGTCCCGCAGGGCGAACAGCTGCTCCGCCGACGCATCGCACGGTGTGTACTTGCGTTCCGGCGCGTAGGGGAACTCAGCCCCCGGCCCGAACACATGGCAATGCGCGTCCACCGCACCCTCCGGCACCTGGAACATCGGGGTGCTGGGGCCGTCGTACCAGTCCAGCCATCCGGCGGTCTTCTCGAAGCCGCCGCTCGTGTCTCCGTGCGACACGTCAGTCCTCCCGGTACTCGAGGCCGGCGGCGGCGAGCTTCTCGCGCATGCCGTAGATGTCGAGGCCGAGCATGCCCTCGCGGAACTTCTCGCGCTTGGCCTCTTCGTTGTCCTCGCGTGCGCGGCTCGCGTCGGCGACCGCTCCGACCAGCGCGCGCGGCACCACGACGACGCCGTCGACGTCGGCCACGACGACATCACCCGGGTTGACCAGGGCATTGGCGACCACCACCGGGACGTTCACCGAGCCGAGCGTCGCCTTGACCGTCCCCTTGGAGTGGATCGCCCGCGAGAACACGGGGAAGTTCATCCGCTCAAGGTCGGCGACGTCTCGAACTCCGCCGTCGATCACGAGCCCCTTGCACCCGCGCGCGGTGAGCGAGGTTGCGAGCAGCTCGCCGAAGAAGCCGTCCTCGCTCTCCGTCGTACAGCCCGCGACGAGGACATCACCCGCGCTCACATGCTCCGCCGCGACGTGGAACATCCAGTTGTCACCTGGCTGCAGGAGCACGGTCACCGCGACGCCGCACAGCTTCGCTTCGGGATATACCGGACGGATGTAGGGGCGGAGAAGCCCGACCCTGCCCATCGCCTCATGAATGGTGGCGACGCCGAACTGGGAGATCCGCTCGACGTCGTCAGGATCGGGTCGCTCGATGTTCGTGTGGACGATACCGAGGTCGTTCAGGCGCATGGCGTACCTTTCAGAGCCCGCGGGCGGTCAGTGCTCGGTCGAGCCGCGGGTACACCCGGCGGGCGTTGCCCTCGAAGACGGCGAAGCGCTCGATATCGGTCAGGTTCGGCGTCGCGTCGACATAGCGCCTCGTGTCATCGAAATAATGCCCGGTGCGCGGGTCGATGTCGCGCACGGCACCGATCATCTCGCTGGCGAACAGGATGTTCCTCGTCGGAATGACTTCGGCCAGCAGATCGATCCCCGACTGGTGGTAGACACACGTGTCGAAGAACACGTTGCCCAGAAGATGCTCCTCGAGCTCCGGCTTCCCCAGTGCCATGGCCAGTCCACGAAAGCGACCCCAGTGATACGGGACCGCTCCGCCGCCGTGCGGGATCACGAACTTGAGGTCGGGGAAGTCGCGGAACAGATCGCCTTTGAGTAGTTGCATGAAGGCAGTGGTATCGGCACCGAGATAGTGGTCGCCGGTTGTGTGGAATACCGGCTTGCAAGACGTGCTGACGTGGATCATGGCCGGCAGCTCGTACTCCACGAGCTTCTCGTAGATCGGGTACCAGGATCGATCCGTGAGCGCGGGAGCCGTCCACAGCCCGCCGGCCGGGTCGGGGTTGAGATTGACCGTGACGACGCCGAGCTCTTCGACCGCACGCGTAATCTCGGCGACGCTCGTCGCGGGATCAGCCCCTGGGGATTGCGGGAGCATCGCGCCGGGGAGGAACCGGTCAGGGAAAAGCTCGCTCACCCGGGCGCACAGGTCATTGCAGATGCGCGCCCAGGTCTCGCTCACATTCAGATCGCCGATGTGGTGCGCCATGAAGGACGCGCGAGGGCTGAACAGGGTGAGGTCGCTGCCGCGGTCGTTCATCAGGCGAAGCTGGTTCGCCTCGATCGTCTCGCGGATATCGTCGTCGTCGATGCGGAGAGCAGCCGGATCGGGGGATTCTCCGTCGCCGTTCGTGAATGCGATCTGCAGATCCCGCCACGCACCGAGTTGAGCGGGGGCTGTCGTGTAGTGCCCGTGTACATCGATGATCACGGCGTGTCGTCCTTCTCACTGGAGGTGTGAATACTTCGAACGTAGATCGCCGCCGCTCAGCAGTCCAATAGATGCGTGCCGCCACCCGCATAGATAGGGTCTATTCGTGGACATCGTCGATCTGAACCAGCTACGCACCTTCGTCGTGCTCTACGAAATGCGCAGCGTGACCGCCGCGGCCGCGCGGCTTCATGTGACGCAGCCGACGGTGAGCTATACGCTGCGCCGTCTGCGGGAGCGCTTCGAGGATGACCTCTTCCGACGCGAGGGGCACGACATGGTCCCGACAGCCAGGGCGACAGCCCTCTTCGTGCCGTTGCACGAAGCACTCGCGCAGATCGACTCCGCGGTGGGCGACCCCCGTACGTTCGAGCCCGCAGGCTTTCGCGGAGAGCTCGTCATGGGGCTCACGTCCATCGGCGAACAGACGTTTCTCCCGCCGGTGATGGCCGCCCTGGCTCGACAAGGGTCTCGCCCCCACCTGAAGGTCGAACGACTAGACGCGGACCACGTGGAAGATGGACTCACCCGAGGCAAGATCGACCTCGCCATGACCGTCTCGATGGTCGGCAGCCCACGGCTGTGGCGCACGCACGTGCGCGCCGTGGAGTACGTCGCGCTCTCCTCGACGCGCCACCCCTTACCACCGACTGCTCCTGACATGTTCGACGGCCGACACTTCATCCGAGTGTCCGCCCGCGGGGGTCATGTCTTCCCGCTGCAGGCGTTGATCGAGCACGGACTGATGTCGCAGGTATCGCTCACCGTGGAGGAATACGCCACCGTACCCGCCGTGGTTCAGACAACCGACCTGGTGGTTTTGCTGCCGCGGCACGTCGCCGAGGTCTTCCGCGGATGGTTCCCTGACCTCGACATCACTGACCTCCCGTGGCCAGGACAGAGCACACCGGTTTCGCTGTACACCAGACGGGAGGCAGCACTATCCCCCGCGCAGAAATGGTTCCGGGAGCTCGTACGCGAGGCAGTGAGCACAGAGGAGTATCGACGCGCGTCGGCGGACGCCCTCTAAGGCTGCCGCTTTCGATCCCAACTCGCCTTCGCGGGGGCGAACGGACTCCGCTCGTGGATCGACCAGGTCGAGTGCGGGTGTATCGAGAGAATCGCCTGCTCGTACCACGCGCGGGCATCCGGGTCGAGAGCAGCCAGGACGGCGTCCTTATCCACGTCATCCTCTGGTCGTGGTCGAAGCGCCTTCCACACGAGCTGCACCTCGGGAGCACCGGTGGGAACGCCGCCGATGTCGCGGACGGCACGATCCCACGGCAGCTGGAGCCGGGGGTCGCGCTTGTATACCCAAGCACGCTCCCCGCCGTCCTCGACGTTCACCTGGAGCACCCATTCCGTCGAAGAGTCATTCAAGATCTTCACACGATGAACGTCAGCGTCTTCGGGGACATCCCGGAAGAGGAGATGATCACAGTCATCGCCGATCGCCGCCCACGCGCTGAAGCGATCCGGCAGAGCTCGCACCAAAGCGGGCAGATCGTCACGGATAACGCTGATGTCGACGTCACCGCGCTTTCTGATCTCGCGCCCGACCCACCGGTCGAGAGCCACCCCTCCTGACAGCCACCACCGGATTCCCGCCGCGGACAGCAGATCGACGATCTCGCCCGCTGCGAGCGGTCGCCAAGGGGCGTCGGAGTGCGGGGTGGAGTCAGCCATGCGTCGAGAATAGGGCAAGAGCGGTGCCTTGTGATGAGCGGTCGGCGTCTATTCTCGGCAGGTGGTCAGCGACCGGACACCCTGCCGAAGAGCTGCGCGATCCCCGCGATCACCACGGGTCGAGCGGCGACAACGCCACCGCCCATCACCGCGAGCGACGCCAAGAACAGCCCGAGGCCGAGCCAGCTCGCCGAGTCGTCGGCTGCGTAGATGTGGTTGAGGTTGCGCAGAGCCCCTGTCGCGAGGACGAGATCCCCGGGAATGATCTCGATTTCGAGGGCCCGGATCTCGGCGATGTCCTTCTGCTTCGACGACGATGCGGAACCGATGGCGGCTGGACGAAGCAGCACATTCACGGAGGCCCCGGGCACATCAGCCGCCCGGCGGGCGACGTTGCGCAGAACCGGCATCCCCAACTCCCCCGCTCCGATAACGAGGATCTTCCGCGATGATCCTTCCCGGTCTTGCGTGGTCATGTGCGTTCCATCCTCGGCGTCCCGCAGGTCGGTGCCGAGTTCAGATACGAGCGTAAACCTTGACATCATTGTCAAGGTTTAATCTCGTCGATGGAGCGCTTGTGGGGTTCTCGGGAGAGCGACGGCGAACCCCGCGCATCAGCCCGGGTGCAGCTCAGTCACCACTAGCTCCGTAGGCGCAGCGTCACGGTCCCAGAGGCCTGCGAAGGACTCCGCCAGAATGCCTTCGATGCCGGCTAGGGATCTGACGCGGAACACCGCGCCGAACGACCTGACCTCGCCGTGATCATTCAACCCGTGCGCTCGAAGACCATGGTCGACAGCAAGCATCCAGGTCTCCGCTGCCGACTTGAGGGCGGCGTAGTTCGCAGAGCTGCCAGTCGGGCGGGAGACGACGACGGAAGAGACGATCGCCGTGCGACCGGCCGAGGACAGTCTCAGATCAGTGTCGAACGCTCGCGACACATGCCTCAGGGCACTGAGACTCGACTCCAACGATCTGTACGCCTCGTCGGTCTGCCCGGCAAGACCACCGCCCCCGCTCCAACCGCCGACGAGATGGAGCACCCCGTCGACCGGCCCCCACGTGTCGAAGACTCGCTTGCGTAGCTCTGCGACCGATTCCTCGTTCGTGAGGTCAGCCCGCTGTACGTGCGCGTGCGGGAGTTCGTCTCGGCATCGAGCCAGCTTCCCCGCATCCCGACCAACGATGATCACTTGTGCGCCGCGGTCGAGAAGCGCCTTCGCGGAGGCGAATCCCGAAGCGGAGGTGCCCCCGGCAAGCAGCACGAGCCTGCCGGAAACGGGATGCTCGAGAGTGGTCTTCATCTGAGTTCCTCGTTCATTCATTCCGACCCGCTTCTGCGGAGCGTTCTAGGAATCAGCCGCGGCGCCTTGCCGAAGCGCAGGAACGCCATCTCCGCTCCGCTCCTGCGCGACCAGCAACGCATCGACCACGAACGCGGCTCCCGTGGCCGGTTCGATGATCAGTGGGTTGAGGTCGCCCGCAGCGAGGGTGTCTTTCAGATCGTCTGCCATCCACGAGAGCTTCACGAGGAGGTTGACGACGGATCCGACGTCAACGACGGGATGAAGGTTCCGGAACCCATCAAGGAGCTGTGAGAGTCGAGTACCGTCGAGTAGTCGGTGCGCTGACTCCGGCGAGAGGGGCGCGATCGCGTACTCCACGTCGTCGAGTAGCTCGACCAGCACTCCGCCTATGCCGATTCCTACAGCCACGCCGATGTCAGGGTCCGAGACGAAGCCGAGGAACGCTTCGATGCCCGCAGGGATCTGTCTCTGCACCTCGATGCCGCGAATATCAGCATCGGGTCGATGGCGATGCACGGATTCGAGAATCGCCGCCCACGCATCGCGCAGTTGCCCCTCGTCCTGCAGGCCCAGCGCCACGCCACCGACATCTGAACGATGGGTGATGTCGGGAGAGTCGATCTTGGCCACGACCGGGTATCCGTTGCGCTCGCACCACCGGACCGCCTCGTCCACATCGCCGAACGAGTGCGAACTGACGGGACTGATCCCGTAGGCACCGAGAACCCGTCGCATGGAGTCCCGGTCGAGCACGCCCGAGGTGCGGGCGAGAGAGTCGCGGATCTCTTCAACGATCGCAATGCTGGGAACCGACGATGGGCGGTCGAGCAGGCGCGGGCCTTGTCCCGAAACCCGAGCGGCTGCGCGGACGGCCGTCAAGGCGTTGCGGAGACCCCGGAGCACCGGGATGCTCGCGTCGGTCGCCGGCACCCGCACTGGATGCACCGTCATCGAGGAGCTGGAGGCGAGGAGCACGGGCACGTCGGCCTCAGCATTCAGAAGCGTGAAGGCGTCGACGATGTCGTCTTCGTACTCCAACTCGATCGCAGACAGGCTCGACTGCGCGTCGATGACGCCGAGTACGACGTCCACGCCATCGTCCTCACTGACGATCTGCAGGGTACGGCGGAACGTCTCGTCGTCCGCGTCCGCGCTCCCCCACGCATCGAGCGGGTTGATCGCGTGCATGTCCGGAAGGACTTCCTCGAGTCGCCGCTGCGTCTCCGGCGAGAACCGCGCCAAAGTCGCGCCCACCTGTTCCGCCAGATCGGCTGCCAGGGCCGCCTGCCCCCCGGAGAGAGTGACAATCGCGGTCCGCCCTGCTCCGATGGCTTGCCAGTCGACGCGGGCGAGCAGATCGATTGCGGCTGCCAACTCGTCATAGTCCGCCAGGAGGGGCACGCCGATCTGCTCCATGTAGGCGTCGATGACCGTTCGGTTGCTGAGCATCGCTCCGGTGTGCGCGAGAGTCGCCGCCCGCCCTGAGTCGGACGAACCCACCTTCAACGCCACGACCGGCTTACCGGCCTCCCGTGCGGCTTCGACGGCCCGCGCCAGGCCGTCGGAGTCGTACACCGACTCCAGGATGAGTGCGATGACGCCTGTTCTGGAGTCCTCTGCGAGATATCGCACGTAGTCGGCGGTGGTCAGGGCCGCTTCGTTTCCGGTCGACACGATGTGGGAGAAGCCGACGCCGCTCGTCGACCGCGCGACGAAGATCGCCCCCGACCCCGACTGCGAGACGATGGCGACGTTTCCGGCGGGAAGGTCAGCCAGGATCCCCTCGTCCGCCCACAGCATCGTACGGTCGTGCACGTTGATCAGTCCCATGCAGTTCGGCCCATGGATGTGCATGCCGGAGTCGCGCGAGAAGTCTTTGATCGCCCGGATCTCGTCGGGGGTGAAGCCCACACTCATCACGAGTCCTGCCGTGACACCGACAGCGGCGAGGTCATGCAACGCAGGGAGCACGGCGCCTGCGCGAAGAGTCACGACGGCGAGGTCGGCGCCGGCCGCCTCGCTCACGTCTGAAAGCGCCTCGATCCCCTCGATCGTGCCACCAGTCCGGCTGAGGACATCGATCCGGCCCGTGAACCCCCCATTACGGAGGTTGCGGAGCACCTGGTTCCCGGTCGCGTCGGTCCGGGTCGAAGACGCGCCGACGACAACGACTCGCCTCGGGGAGACGAGTGTGATCAGCGGGATGAGATCGGCGAGCGACATGAGAACTCCTTTTATGTAGCACTAACTATATAAAAAACGCGAGGACGCGTCCAGCGACGGTGCCAAAGACCGAGCGGTGGTCAGCCCGGAGCGGCCGGGCCGACCACCGCTCAACTCACAGGCGCCTAGTCGGCGCTCCCGATGAAGGACAGTGAAGGAAGGTTGACGTACACCGAAGAGGTGATGACCCCGCCCAGACGGTCACTGACGAAGTTCACCTGGTATGGATTGACGATGGAGATCGTCGCGGCACGCTCCTCGAAGAGATCCTGGATGTCGAGAGTGAGCTCGGTGCGGCGATCCTCGTCAAGCTCGGCGACAGCCTCGCCGAAGAGCCCCTCGAGTTGCTCGTCCACGTAGCCGTCCCAGTTGTAGAGGCCGTCGGGCAGGTAGTAATAGCGGATCGAGGCGAGCGGCTCCTGCACGACGTCGCCGCTGCTGCTCAGGAGCAGATCGCTGTCGCCGCGCACGGCCGGGTCGTACATCGCCTGGGCGTACTCAAGCGGCTGGAGCGCCCTGATCGAGACGCTAAGGCCCGCAGCCTCCGCCTGGGCCTGAACGAGCTGGCCGAGCTGAGAAGCCGTCTCGTCTCCGCTCGCCACGATCAGCTCGATCTTCTGCCCCTCGGCTCCGGCCTCCTGCACCAGCCGCTTCGCCTTCTCCGGGTCGTAGCCGCGTTCGTCCGCGATCACGGACGTCCGCTTCTGCGTGCTCTCACGCACGGAGGCCGGCCACGAGTTGGGACTGATCGCGGTGCTCCACGGCCGGGCGGCACCGTGGAAGACCGTCTTCGCGATCGCGTCCCTGTCGATCATCTGCTGGAACGCCTGCCGCAGCGTGGCGTCGGTCGCGAGGATGCTGTCGGGGCTCGCGACACGGAGAGACCAGATCGTCGTGGTGTCGCCGTAGTACAGAGACCCGGTGTCGACGGCCTCCAAGGCAGGGATCGACGACGCGGGAATCTCCCATCCGCCATCGACTTCGCCGGTCGCCATCGCCTGAGTGAGCGCACTCGTATCGGTGATGAAGGTGAGGCGGACGTCGTCCACCTTTGCCGCTCGTTCTTCGTTCCAGTAGTTCTCATTCTTGACGAGCTGGATGTCGGTGCCGACGTTCCACTGGGAGATCTCGAACGGGCCGGAACACATCAAGCCGCCGTCGGGGGTGCCGAGCGCCTCCCCGGCCTTCTCGCTGAACGCCTTCTCCATGACGACACCCCCGACGCCGACCATCGTTGGCAGGAAGGTGGCATCGGGGGCACTGAAGTCGATCGCGACCTCCGTGTCGGAGATGGCCGAGATCGACGCCACGTTGGCGAACGTCGGCGCGAGGTAGGACGGCGGCGACGCCGCCCGGTTGAGGCTGTAAGCGATGTCCTCGGTCGTCAGCGGCGTCCCATCCCAGAACGTCGCGTCCGCACGGAGGGTGAACACCGCCCTCAGCGGGGACTCCTGGGTCACGGACGCGAGGCCGGGCACGATCGCCCCCGACTCGTCCACCGAGAGCAGGGAGTCGCAGACACTGGTGACGACGGCCATCGCCGAGTAGGTCGGGACGTTCGGCGGGTCCAGAGTGGCGGGTTCTCCGGACCCGAGGTTCCAGGTGATCGAGTCGACAGGCCCGTCCCCTCCCGGAGATCCGAGCACCGTCTTCACAGCGGCGTCCGGCGTCGTGTCCGGCGTCACCGCCGTACATCCGACCACCGAGCTTGCGGTCGCGATGCTGACGGCGGCGACGAGTGCGGCCCTGCGCAGGGTCCGGCGCGATCGGTTCATATCGTGCGTCCTCTCGACGTTCATCGCAGAGCCCTCGGGACGGACTCCGGTTCCGTCATTGAACCGCAGATCGACCTTAATGTGGTGACTTTTATATAACGATCGCTCCATCACGCGCATCCATGGGAATTTGAATAATCTTCTTGCAAATGTCTATCTATTGATACACACTGTGACTACTCGTACCTATTATGTGACAGGAGATGTTGTGAACACCATCGTCAGCACTGCAGAGACCACCCTCCTCGAGCGCGTGACCGAGATCTTCCCCCTGGTCCGCGATGCCGAGGAGATCATCGAGAACGAGCGGAGGATGCCTGCAGAGATCACCGACGCCCTCTACGAGTGCGGGATGTACCGCGCGTTCCTCCCGAAAGAGCTGGGTGGGTTGGAAGCGCACCCCGTCGAATGGCTCGAAGCCGTCGAGGCTCTCTCCCACGTGAACGGCTCCGCCGGTTGGCTCTGCATGCTGCACACGGGGCAGACCTGGGCCGGGAAGGATGCGATGCGACGCATCCTCGAGGACGAACGATGGATCATCGCAGGCAACGGAGGCCGCGCCGGCGGGGTTGCGCGCGCCGTGGAAGGAGGCTACTGGGTATCAGGACGCTGGCCGTTCTCGAGTGGTTCCCCGGAAGCTACCCATCTCTTCGGCCTGTGCGTGCTCCACGACGACAACGGCGAGGTCGTGCTCTCTCCGAAGGACGGCACTCCGTGGTTCGTCGTTCCCTACTTCCGCAGGGAGGACGTGACTCTTCACGACACCTGGGACGGTCTGGGTCTGCGCGGAACAGGAAGTGGCGACTTCTCGGTCGACGAAGAGGTCTTCGTTCCCGCCGACATGGTGGACGAGCGCGGCATCTGGGGGATCACCTACGGCACGCCGCATGAGAAGGGGCCATTCATCCAGGCCGCACACTCCGCCCATGCGCTCGGACTGGCAACCGCCGCGCTGGAGGAGCTGATCAAGCAGACACACCTCAAAGCCCGTCGCGGCTCCTACCGTCAGCTTCGCTTCGCGACCGACGAGAACCTGCACATCGCCATCGCCCGGTCGGACGCGCGGATCCGCGCATCGCGGCTGCTGCAGAACGATGTGATCTCCCGCGCGTTCGAGAGTGCACAGAACAACCGCTTCATCGACTACGAGCTCCGCGTGCTCATGGCGGAGATCAACACGTTCATCGTTCACGAGTGCCGAGACATCGTGAACACCCTGTTCGTCGAGAGCGGCGTGGGCGGTGTCGGGGCGAAGTCCCGTCTCGCACGGATCTTCCGCGACATGGCGGTGGCAGCGAACCACATCATCATCGCCCAGAACCAGCTTCCCTCCGTCGGCGCCTACTGGATGACGCGCGACATGGAAGACGGACCCTTCATCGACAACATCGAGATGTCCGCCATCTACCCCCCTCACCCGCAGTTCGCCGATCGCGCGAACATCCGGGTCGACCTCCCCACCCGGAAGCGGTCGTGATGAGCGCGCCGACACTGTCTGCCCTGCCCCTACTCGATGCGCAGGCACTGCGTGGCGCGTTCTCGCGTTTCGCCACGGGCGTCACGATCGTCGGCTTCGAGGACCAGGACGGCATCCACGGACTCACCGTCAACGCCTTCACCTCTGTGTCACTGGATCCCCCTCTCCTTCTCGTGTCGATCCAGAAGACGTCTCGGTCACACGAGCGGCTCCTGCAGCAGTCGTTCTCTGTGAGCATCCTCGCGGACACGCACGCGGCGGCTGCGCGGTCCTTCGCCTCGAAGGACCGCGCAGGGGCACCGGACTGGGATCGTTCCGGTCGAGTGCCTCGAATCGCTGACGCGATCGGATGGTTCGAATGCGAGCACTGGGCGCAGTACGATGCCGGCGATCACACCCTCGTGATCGGGAAGATCACGGCCTTCGGGACGACCGAAGGAGAGCCGTTGCTATTCTTCAATGGTGCGCTCACCGGACTCAACTGACGACCATGGCTATGCCGGCCTTCTTCGTCATGTCCCGCGGGAAGCGACACGCTGAGTTGGCGACATCCGATTCTTCGACGACCGTGGAGCGGTCGATCGCCCTGCTCTGGGAGCTCTACGCGAATCCAGAGGGGCTCTCCGCATCCGACCTCGCGCGCCGGCTCGACACGCAGCGCACGGCTCTCTACCGTCTCTTGCGACCGTTCCTGCGGACGCAGTTCATCCGCAGGGACGATCGCAAGCGCTACTACCTCGGGTTCGGCATCACTGCGCTTGCTCGAGCGGTCGCCGAGCCCATCGAGAACCTCGTCCGAGATTCGCTCCAGAAGCTCGCTGATGACACGGACTGCTCGGCGATGATCATCGCCGACACGGACGGCATCCTGGTCACCGTCGCGAGCGCCGGACCGCAGCGTCCCGGCATGCATGTCGCCGCGCCGCCAGGATTCGTGCATGAGAACAACGACGTCGCTCTCAGAGCGATCGACGCAGGCAGGGGGGTGGCGGCGACCGAACCGCTCGCGGATGCCGCAGGATTCAGCAATGCGATCGGTGGACTGGCGACGACGATCGCGCTCCCCCTTCACGTGCCGATCATCGGATCGGACGCGTGCATACTACTGGCCTCCGTCACTCCTTTCCGGCTCGACGACGTGCTCCCCCTTCTCTCACGAGCCGTCGAAGAGGTCGCTCGCTCACAGCGTTCCTGATCTCTCTCACCGACGTTTGCGCTGCGGCGGTGTCCAGCCCGGTACCGGCACGGACTCTATGAGCCTGCGGGTATAGGCGGCCTGAGGATCGTCCAGCACCTTGTCGATGGGGCCTTCCTCGACCACGGTTCCGTCCCGCATCACCAGAACGCGATCGCAGATCTGACGGACGACGGCCAGGTCGTGCGAGACGAACAGATACGCCAGCTGAGTCTCCTCGCGGAGGTCACTGAGCAATCTGAGCACCTGCGCCTGGACGCTGACGTCGAGCGCCGACACCGCCTCGTCCAGGATCAGCAGGTGCGGCTGCGGCGCCAAGGCCCGCGCGATCGCGAATCGCTGCCGCTGACCTCCGGACAGATGCCGGGGATAGGAATCGGCGTGGTGCCCCTCCAGCCCGACACGCTCCAGCAGCGTGCGTGCGAACTCGTTCGTCGATTGACCAGCCGGTGTGCCATGGATGGCGAAGATCTCCGCGAGACACGCTCCGAGCTTCTGGCGAGGGTCCAAGGATCCGAACGGGTCCTGGAAGACCATCTGCACTCGTCGGGCCTGGGCGCGGCGAGCGACCGCTGTCCGGGCGGGTCTCGTCTGCTCGCCCCAGAAGGTGATCCGCCCCTCTGTGGTCCGCTCGAGTCCCGCGATCATTCGCGCGGTGGTGGACTTCCCCGAACCCGACTCACCGACGATTCCGACGGATTCACCGGGCATCAGGTCGAAACTCACGTCGTCCACGGCTCGAAACTCACCCCCGGGGGAGGGGAAGACCTTCGTCACGTGTTCCAGTGAGACAAGAGATGCGGTCACTGTGCGGTCCTCTCCAGCAGGGTACGAATCTCTTGAGTCCGCACGCACGCCGACACGCTGTCTTCACCCACCGGCCGCAAGCGCGGTTCGCTCTCGACGCATTCGGGCTCGACGAAGCGGCATCGATCCGCGAAGGCGCAGCGATCATGCACGGATGATGCGAGCGTCGGGACTCCCGGGATGCTGGCGGGGAGCTCGCGTCTCGTCAGGGAGGGGCGCGCGGCCAGCAACGCCGAGGTGTAGGGGTGGGTCGGAGTGCTCGTCACCGAGCGCGCCGGCCCCGCCTCGATGATGCGCCCCGCGTACATCACCACCAGTCGATCGGTCGTGGCCGCGGCGAGATCGAGATCATGGGTCACGAAGAGGAGCCCGACATCGTGAGCCCGGATCACATCTCCGAAGATAGACATGACCTCCGCCTGAACGGTGACGTCGAGCGCCGTGGTCGGCTCGTCGGCGAGCAGGAGCTGAGGTTCGGGCATCAGGGCGGCGACGATCATCACGCGCTGCAGCAGACCCCCCGAGAGCTGCGCGGGGTACTGCTTCATCTGCCGCGCGGGATCGCGGAATCCCACCTCTTCGAGAAGTCGCGCCGCGCGATCCCGCGCCTCGCGGCGGGACAGGCGGCGATCGGCCACGACCGCCTCCGTAAGGAAGTCGCCGATGGTCCACAGCGGGTTGATGTGCGCTCGAGGGTCCTGGTAGATCATCCCCACCCGACGAGACCGAAACCTCGCGAGGTGCGAAGGTCGCATCGAGAGGATGTCCTCGCCGTCGAACTCGATGCGGCCCTCACTGCTGAACCCCTTGGGCAGTTGTCCCATCACCGCTCGCAACGTCATCGACTTGCCCGAGCCGGACTCGCCGACGACGCCGACGGCTTCGCCAGGGCGCACGTCGAGGTCGACTCCGCTGAGGACCGGGACGAGCTCACGTCCGATCCGATTGCGCACGTGCAGGCCCCGGATCGAGAGCAGTGGCGGCCGAGATGCTTCTGTGTGTGTCATCGACTCGCTCCCAGCATCCTCTGCAGACGTTCCCCCAAGAGAGTGAAAGAGATCACGGTGAGGACGATCATGACTCCGGCCGCGGTCGTCTGTTGGGGGTTCCCCGCGAGGAGCTCGGTACGGCCGGCGATGACCATGGCCCCCCACTCCGCGGTCGGCGGCTGGACTCCAAGTCCGATGAACGACAGCGCACCGAACTCGAGCAGCGCGACACTGAAGCCGAAAGTGGCCTGAGCGAGCACGATCGGCAGGACACCGCGCAGAATATGCGCATTGATTCGCACGGTGGACACTCCGGAGAGCGCAAGCGCCTCGACGTAGGGGCGGTGACGCTCCTGCAGCGCGGTTCCCCTGATCACTCGCGCTACGTAGGGCGAGCTCGCGAATGCCATGGCCAGCACAGGCGCCCAGAATCCGGCACCGAGAACCGTGACCGCGATGATCGCCACGATCATCCCGGGTATGGCGATGAACACGTTGAGAACCGAGGACGTCGCACTGTCCACGAACCCGCCGTACCAGGACGACAGCAGAGCGAGGAAGGTGCCGATGACGACGCTGATGCAGACGATGAGCACCGCTGCCGCGTAGCTGATCTGTGCGCCCCAGAGAATCCGGGAGAGCAGGTCTCGTCCGAGCGAATCCGTGCCGAGGAGGTGCGCCGGACTCGGACCTTGGTTGGCGGCGAGGAGATCAGTGGAATCCGGGGCGTACGGTGCGACCAGCGGCCCGATCGCGGCCATCACGATCAGCGCCCCGCAGAGGACGATGAGGAAGATCGTGTACGGATCCAGGGTACGCAGGCGTGTCCGGCTCCATCGAGGAATGCGCAGAGCTGAGGTGATCCCGGCGAGTGTCATGCTTTCTCCTTTCGGGATCGGAGCGACGGATCCAGGAGCACATGGATCACATCGACCAGTGCCATGACGATCACGTACACGGCGACGACGATGACGGAGACCGCCGCGACCACAGGGACATCCTTGGTCCCCACGCTGCGGACGAGCAGGGATCCGATCCCGTCGAGGGTGAAGGCCGTCTCGACGATCACGCTGCCCGCGACGAGTGCGGCGAGAGTGAGACCTGTCGCTGTGACGATCGGGACCCCGGCATTGCGCAGCACATGCTTCCCGATCACCAGATGCCGCGGCAGTCCCCTGCCGACCGCCGTACGGACATGCTCCTTCGACCGCTGATCGTCGATGGACGCCATCGAGATCTGCGCCATGTAAGCGATCCACGACACCGAGAGCGCGATCGCCGGGAGAGTCAGATGCCAGAGCCGATCCACGCCAGGCGCGCCCGCGCCGAAGCTCGGAAACCACCGCAGGTTCACTGCGAAGAGCCCGAGGAGCGCCGTCGCCGCAACATAGCTCGGTATCGAGATCAACAGGGCGATCAGTCCTGCGATCGCAGGTCTGATGCGCTCGGTGAGCCCGCCGATCAGACCGAGCGCGATACCGAGCAGCACGATCAGGACGGCGGCGTAGAGGACGAGCTGCAGAGTGACCTCTGCGCGAGGCGCGAGCACGGAGATGACAGAGTCCCGGTAGGTGTACGAGGTGCCGAGGTCTCCACGCAGCAGACCTCCGATCCACTCGACATAGCGCACGATCAGCGGCTTGTCCAGGCCCAGCTGCTCTCGCATGGCCGCGCGGGCCTCCTCGGTCGCCTTCCCTCCGAGGATCTGAGCGATCGGGTCTCCCGGCGTGAGGGACAGCGCCGAGAAGACGAGGAACGACGTCACGAGTATCGTCGCCACGGGGAGCACGATCCAGCGCACGAGCCGTTGGCGCACTCTGGTCGCCGCAGAGGCGCGCCTTCCGATCGCCCGCACGCTCACGGTCGATGGCCCCAGATCGATCCCCGCCGTCACTGCCGGAACTCCGGGCGCAGGTGAGCCCACGGTTGCAGAGTCTCCCAGACGGCGGCCATCTGCAGAAGCCGCGCGTCGTGATGCTGAGGCATGTGCAGCTGCATGCCGACGGGCATCCCGTCGGAATCGAACCCCGCCGGCACCGTGATCGCGGGGATCCCGGCATGAGATGCGGGTTCGGTGTACCGATGAAAGTCGATCGCCGGGTGCGCGACGGGCACCCCGTCTATCTCGGTGTTGCCCCCTGCTGCGCCCGGATGCGGGAACGCCGCCACCGGGCTCGTGGGAGTGATGAGCAGATCGAACTCCTCGAACACGCGGTTGTAGGTCCGGGTGATCTCGGCTCGAGTCTCGGAAGCCGTGTGAAGGTATCTCTCCAGCGTGAGACGCTGCGCTGCCTCGCTGACGCTGCGCATGGCGGGATGCGGCAGCGGGGCGTTCGGATCGAGGAAGGCGGGCCCCCAGAAATCGATGAAGTACTCCACCGGGTCCGGCAGAGGCAGCTCGATGAGATTGACCTCGGCTCCTGCACCTGCCAGCACGTCGATGGCCCGACGGACGACGGCGGCCACCTCCGCACTCGGGGCCGCACCGGACGGGCTCTGCGCGTAGGCGATGCGGACACCGGCGAGGTCGGCGGGAAGGGCGCGCACGACGCTGACGAAGTCTCGGGCGGGCAGCGGCGTCGAGAACGGAGCCGATGGGTGATGCCCTGCCGTGACCTCCAGCAGAAGAGCCTGATCGACGACGGTACGGGTGAGCGGACCGTCGGTCACCGCCGAGTCCCAGGGGTGCTCACCCGGGATCCAACGCAGCGAGGCCTTGAGTCCGACCACACCGCAGTAGGACGCGGGGATGCGCACCGACCCGCCGCCGTCTGAGCCCCAGGCGAGCTGTCCCATGCCGGATGCGCTCGCCACTGCTGCACCGCCGCTGGATCCGCCGGCGGTGCGCGACAGCCGCCAAGGGTTGTTGGTGACTCCGGTGAGCGCGCTCTCGGTGACTCCGAGCATCCCGAACTCCGGGGTGGTCGTCTTGCCGATGAGGATAGCCCCAGCGCCTCGAAGACGGCCCACTGCGAGAGAATCCGCATCGGGGACGTGCTCGGCGAACTGCGTGCTGCCGAAGGTCGTTCTGATCCCCGCTGTGGCCGAGAGGTCCTTGACGGTGAGCGGCACGCCGAACAGCGGAGGCAGGTCTGCGGGATCTGCTCGCATCACCTCGTCGTCCGCACGCGCCGCGTGCTCCATGGCCTGCTCTGCGAGAACAGTGACGAAGGCGTTCGTCGCCTCCTCGTGCGCATCGATCTGACGAAGCGCCGCAGCCACCGCTTCGGATGGCTTGACGCTGCGAGAGCGGATGAGGGACGCCACGTCTGCACCGGACATCCAGGCCAGCTCGTCGGAGGGCGGGGTCGTCAGCATCACGCCTCGTCCTCCTCGTCCACGCTCCACAGCGCCTTCCACGTCGCGACCATCGCCGGTCGCTCGGCTCCCTCGAGCTCCATGACGCAGTCGTACGTGACGAGGTAGCCATCGGTCCGCGGCTGCAGCTGCGTGATCTCGCCCGCGACTCGCACACGGTCGGAGCTGGTCACCGGAGAGGTGAATCGAACTCGATCGAGTCCGTAGTTCCACCCCGTCCACGCGTCCGCCTCGACGTAAGACACCTGGCCGACGAGGTGATCCAGGAGCGCGAGCAGATGGAACCCCTCGACCAGGCCTTCCGGATACCCCGCAGGATCGAAAGGGCTCTCGGTGTGATCCAGGTAGGACGCCTTATCGAAATGGGTTCTGGCTTCGTCGGATATCTCGAGCCACTCGCTGACGAACCGTCGTCCTACGAGACTTTCGATCTCGTTCCACGGTGCCACGGCGCTCTCGGCGCCGGATGGGATAGTGCTCACGGTGCTCCTCGGGTACTCGCACTCAAGGTCGGGTGAAAGCACTCTACGAAAAAACCCGCCGTTTGTATAGAGCTCGTCACAAAATAAAAATCGTCAGCCGTTCGCGCTCTGCGCGCTCACCAAGCCAAGCGCCGCCAAGCCGCGCTCCACTGTCCTTCGCTGACGCTCTTCCGTCCAGTACTGCGGGTGCTCGACCGCGGAGAGCACGGCGCCGTTGACCAGCATGCGAAGGAAATCGACCGCCTCCTCCATCACGTCCTCATCGATCAGACCGTCGAGTCTCGTCCGGAACGCCGAGCGGGCCCTGCCCTCCATCGAGTCGAAGAAGCTCGCGATCGTGCTGTTCTCCGCAGAGTGGACGAGCGCCACCCTGCAGCGCTCGATATCGATCTCCTCAGGTGTCAGCGGAACCATCCACAGCAGGTATGCACGCAGGTCGTCGACGCGATCGCCGGTCAGGGGGAGCGTCGCGAGATCGTCGTCGTAGTTCGTGGACAACTCATCGATGATGCCGGCCAGAAGCGTCTGACGATCCGCATAGAAGTGCGTCACCAACGTGATGGAGCCGTTGAGTTCGCGCGCCAGCGCCCGAAGGGTCAGCCCGTCTGGGCCGCTGCGCGCGAGCACGCGCATCGCCGCCACACTGATCTCGTGCCTGCGCTCCGCGTGGTCGACGATCTTCGGCATGATTACTCCTCTGCGTACGGGCCACCGCCCCGTCAGAGCAGCTGGAAGACGCGGATCCGGATCCGCTCGCCCTCATCGCTTGCCACCCCGATGAACTGATTCTCGGCCAACCATCGGTACGTGGGCGAATCCGTGCGGAAGGTGAAGGCCGTACGGAAATAGTACGAGCCATCCTCGACGGGCCCCCCCGCTTCGAGGAGCTCTTCGACCTCGAGAGTCGCGCGGAAGTAGCCGACGTTGGTCACATCCACCACGACGCCATCGCTCGTCTTGATGAGGTATCGCGCCTCGACGCGCGTCGTGTCCTGGCGCTTCACCGACCAGTCGCCGCCGCCCGGGAGCACCTCGCCGACGAGCCGTGGCCCTTCGAGGCTCCCTCCCGTGATGGGGGTGAACCACAGCTTCTCGTCTTCTCCGACGCCGATGTGCCACCCCTCGGCGATATCCACGAGGAGGTCGAAGGCAAACTCGAAGGTCGGCATGGTCGGGTCGGGCATGGGGGTTCCTTTTGTCGTGGTCCTTCAGGTGTGTTCCTCGGCGGTCATGCGCAGACCCGAGCGGAATCATCGGGGCGCCGGCAGATGTCCCGACACGACCGCCCCCCGGTAGACGACCGCGGACGGACGAACGGCGGCGAGATCCTGACCGGGAGTCGTGAACGGGTCGACGTTGAGCACGACGAGGTTCGCGAGCTTTCCCGGCGACACGTTGCCGTAGTCCTTCTCGATGCGCAGCTGGACCGCGGCATCGATCGTGTATCCCCGGAGCAGCCTGGACAGCGACAGCGACGCTGCGGCGGCAGGGCGCCTGCTCTCGACGAACCGTTCAGCATCCAGCGGCACCTCCGGATCGATCCGGGTGACGGCGATCTGCATGCCGAAGAAGGGCGCCGCCCGGTGCAGTTCAGCGGCCGACACCACATCACTCGAGAACGTGACCCGCGCACCGGCGTCGGCGATCGCGGCCACGTCGTACATACGCTCCCAGCGATGCGTACCGAGATGGCGCGCGGCCTCCTCCCCGAAGTATCCGCCGGACCAATGATTGGTCCAGTTGACGATCACTCCGAGCTCAGCGGGTCGAGCCAGATCGGCCGGATCCACGAGCTCGCAGTGAGCGAATGTGACCTGGACGTTCCATGCGATGCCCTCTGCCTCCACCTGAGACCGTGCACGCTCTACCGCGTCGCACGCCGTGCGGAAGGCCCTGTCGCCGACCATGTGGATGTGAAGGTCCACGGCTGCTCCGTTGCACAGACGCAGGCACTCGACGAGATCGTCGAGCTCCATCTGGATCGCCCCCAGCGGGCCCGCATTGTCTTCGCTGAGCAGCGGATCGATGACGGCCCCGCTGCCGAGTTCGTTCGTGCCGTCGAGGAACAGCTTGACGGTGCGCACCCGCACCTTGCTCGAGTCGGAGTCATCATCGAGCGCAGCCACCATCTCGAGCGCCTCTGGCAGATCGTCCAGGGTGCGGAACCGAATCGCTCCCTCGTAGTGCATGTGGAGGTCTCCGCGGCTGTCGAGCTCTCGCATCGCAGTGATGACCTCCGGCGACTCGATGAGCGCGTCGAACACGGCCACCACTCCGGTGCTCCCGAGGAAGTCCAGGACCGGCCGGATGATCTCCGGCGTCGGCCGCTCCGGCGGTGTCCAGCCCAACGCTTCATACATTCGCGGAAGGAACCCCGCGTGCGCATTCTCGAAGATGTACCCGGTCGGGCGTCCACCGGCATCCCTCGCGAATCGCTCAAGTCCTGGCACAGGGTCCGGAGTGTTCTCGTCGACACCGAGGAGCTCGAGCATCCGGGTGTTGACCCAGCTCGCATGATCGCCGGAGTCCTGTACGAGCACCGGACGATCGGAGATAGCGCTATCGAGCAGCTCCTTCGTCGCGCCGGCTTCGCCGAGGAGCGCAGTCGGGAAGTACTCGAAATACAGGTACGGTGCCTCCTCTTTCGGATGCGCTGCGCCGTGGTCGCGAATGGCATCGAGGACCTCGTCCACACTGTGCGTCTCCGGCAGCTGTACATGCCATCTGCTCATCGCCACGAGGGCGGGGTGGGAGTGGGCATCGATCAGACCGGGGATCACCGTCCTCCCATCGAGATCCACCGTCGGGAGATCGTGATCCACGGGGAGATCGGAGGCACGACCCACCCACTCGAAGCGGCCGTCTCGGATCACGACGGTGTCCGCCACGGGACACTGGTCGTCGGAGGTGTGGATCACCGCATTCGTCAGGATCATGCCGGACATCACCCTTTCGCGGGGCAGGACTCCCCGATTCATTCACCACCACCGGTGCCGCCGAGGTAGGCGACGGAGGGCATCGACATGTACGCGAAAGAAGTGATCGCGCCGCCGAGACGGCTGTTGAGGAACGTCGTGGTGTGCAGGCTCAGCAGCGGGATCGCGGCCGACGTCGCCTCCCCGATCTCCTGCGCCTGGATCACGAGGCGCGCACGGTCCTCCGGATCGACGGCCGCTCGCGCCCGCTCGAGGAGAGTGGCGAGCTCGGGATCGGCGATCTGCGTGTAGTTGTAAGGGGCGCCTTCCGTCAGGGTGAATCCGAGGGGCTCCAGCGGCTCCGCCGTCGCGTTGAAGGACTCGCCGAGCAGCAGGTCCAAGCCGAAGCGCTCCCTGGTCACCGTGTCGTAGGAGGCGGTCGAATAGTCGAGGGGCTGGAGATCCTTGATCTCGATCTGCACACCGACCGTCTCTGCCTGCTGCTGCACCAGCTGCGCCACCCTCGAGAGGGTGGCCTGCCCCGCGGGCACGCCCAGCACCAGCGTCTCGCCGCCATAGCCTGAACCTTCGACGAGCTTCTTCGCGGCCTCGGGATCGAACGTCCGCTCAGCCGCCCACTTCTCATATGCGTCCTGGTACAGCTCGCGCTGCGCGGTCGGCCACGTGCGCGGGGTCACCGTGGCGTAGAGAGGGGCCGCCGCTCCGGAGTAGACGGTCGTCGCGAGCGCTTCTCTGTCGATGGCCTTCTGCAAGCCATCCCGGAGGGCGACGTCGGCCAGCGGCCCGTCCGCCCTGGCCACATACAGCTGCAGGCTCTCCATCGACGGACCGAAGAAGAGCTGCCCGTTCGAGGCTGCCCCGAGAGTAGGCACTGCGGAGGGATCGATGCGGTATGCGCCGTCGATCTCGCCGGTCGACAGCGCCTGGGATGCGGCCGTGCTGTCCGTGATGAAGGTGAACTTCGCGCGCTCGACGAGCAGAGGGAGCTCCTTGTTCCAGTAGTCGGGGTTGCGCTCGATGGTGATGTCGCTTCCCGGGCGCCACTGGTCGAGCGTGTACGGCCCGCTGCACATGATCCCTCCTGCCGCAGTTCCGAACGACGCACCGGCCGTCTCGGCGAAGGAGCGTTCCACGACGGCACCGGCGAAAGTCGCCATCTGCGCGTTGAACATCGCGTCAGGCTGGGCGAACCGAACCGTCACCGTGTCATCATCCGTCTTCTCGACGTCGGCGACGTTCGCGAACAGGAACGCGGTGATCGCAGCCGGGTCCGCGGCACGGTCCAGGCTGTAGACGATGTCGTCGGCGGTCACCGGCTGACCGTCCCAGAATGCCGCCTTCGCTTCGATCGTGTAGACGAGCGTCAGCGGATCCGGCATCTCGAAGCTGACGAGGTTCGGGTGCAGGTTGTATTCCTCATCGATCGCCAGGAGCGGGTCGCAGAGGTTCGCGACCACCGTCGCGCTCGAGTACGTCGCGGACTCCCTGGGATCGAGTGTCGCAGGCTCACCATCGGGGAGGTTCCAGGTGATCTCCGACACCGGCGCTGCACCAGACGGTGCGCGGTCGGTCAGCTCGACCTCGATCTCGGCTGATCCTGTCGAGGGAGAGCATGCGGTCACCGCCAGGAGAGCGACGATGACCCCCGCGGTCATCGAAGCCTTGCGGCGCTGAGGGGACGTGCGTTCTGCCATGGAGTCCTCCAGGTGAGCAACTGTTCAGACTTTTATAGAACAGTTGCTATTAAAAAAGCAAGGAACGATCCGGGAAGAGACCCCCGACTTCGAGAGCACGCGCATCAGCCGCGCGGCGAGAAGGCGACCTCACGCAGAATCTCGGCCAGCCGACCTTGCGCCTCCTCGTCGAGCACCGAGTACAACCGCTCTTCCGCCGCGCGCGCCGCGTGGTGGGCGACCCGGTGCAGGCGCACTCCGGCATCCGTCGCGACGACGACGTTCGCCCGGCGATCTCGAGGGTCAGGCTGCCGCTCGACAAGACCATCGGCCTGCAGTTCGTCGATGAGCGCCACGACCTGACTGGGATCGAGCCGGAGGAAGTCGGCGAGCTCGCGCTGCGACGGACGCTCGCCGGAGACGGCGAGTGCGAGCACCGAATAGGACCTCACACGCAGTCCGTGCGCCGCGAGCGCCACGTTTCCTGCGGCGAGCGACAGCGCGTTCGTCCGGGCGAGCAGGAAACTGAGCTCGTCGGCGAGGTCGCTCTCGCGCAGCCGGTCCACAGCCACGCTCACATCGTCGGTCGGAATCGGGGAGGTCACGACGCAACGATAACAAATGATGAGATAAGACAATGATTGACTTTCTCAATCATTGTGTGATTCGATCATCGTGATTCGAAAGGACATCATGTCGCTCAACGGAAAAGTCGCCATCGTCACCGGCTCCGGCCGCGGACTGGGCCTCGCCTACGCGCAGGAACTCGCACGCCAGGGAGCCTCCGTCGTGATCAACGACGTCGACGCCGCCATCGCAGACTCAGCGGTCGACAGCATCCGCGCCACCGGTGGAGAGGCCGTCGCCGTCGCGGCGCCGGTCGGGTCGTCCGACACCGCGCAGGCTCTGGTCGACGCCGCCGTCTCCAGTTTCGGACGCCTCGACATCCTTGTGACGAATGCGGGAGTCCTGCGCGACACAGTGCTCTGGAAGATGAGCGACGACGACTTCGACACCGTGATCGACGTCCACCTGCGCGGAACGTTCACGACGGTCCGCGCCGCCGCGACCTACATGCGTGAGAACGAGATCGCCGGCCGCATCGTCTGCATCGGATCGCCGACCGGACAGCGCGGCAACTTCGGTCAGACCAACTATGCCGCCGCGAAGGCTGGAATCGTCGGGATGGTGCGCACGTGGGCGCTCGAGCTCCGTCGCGCGGGGATCACTGCCAACGCGGTCATCCCCGTCGCCGCCACCGCCATGACCGCGACGGTGCCGTACTTCGCCGCCGCCGTCGAGGCGGATGCCGCAGGAAAGCCGATGCCCGACTTCTTCCGGCACGACCTCGGCTTCGGCACCGCTGACGACGTCAGCGGGCTCATCGCCTATTTGGCTTCGGACGACGCGTCCGGCGTGACCGGACAGGCGATCGGCATCGGCGGCGACCGCATCCAGCTCTGGTCCCACCCCGAGCCCGTGGTCACCGAGTACCGCACAGGCGGTTGGACGACCGCCGACCTCGAGGAGCGTTTCCCCGCTCTCATCGGCGAGAGGTTGCAGGAGGTCGGCGAGAAATTCCCGGCGCTTCCCGCAGAGCTCCAGCGCCCTGCACCCCAGGACCAATGAGCGTGGCACGGTACGAATCGGCCATCGATCTCGCGTCGATCACCGCCATCGACATGCACGTGCACATCGAGGTCGACGAACACGGACACACCTCGTTGCCGTCCGACCTCGCTGACGCTGCCTCCGCCTACTTCTCGACAGAGGGGCCGCGCCCCGATCTCGACTCGGTGGCGGCCTACTATCGCGCTCACCGCATGGCCGCGGTCGTCTTCACGGTCGACGCGTCGACGCAGCTGGGCCACAGGGGCATCGCGAGCGAGGAAGTCGCCGAAGGCGCGGCGCGCAACAACGACGTGCTCATCCCCTTCGGTTCGGTGGACCCGCGCCTCGGGGACGAGGCTGTCGATCGCGCACGGCGCCTCATCGACCGGCACGGCGTTCTCGGTTTCAAGTTCCACCCCACCGTGCAGGGGTTCGATCCCAGCGATCAGACCCACTACCCGCTCTACGAGGTGCTGCAGGATGCCGGGGTGGTCGCGCTCTTCCACACAGGCCAGACGGGCATCGGCGCCGGGCTCCCGGGCGGGCGTGGCCTGCGTCTCGGACTGTCGAACCCGATCCTGCTCGACCCGGTGGCCGCGGACTTCCCCGACCTGCAGATCGTCATGGCACACCCGTCGGTGCCCTGGCAGGACGAGGCACTGTCCGTGGCCACCCATAAGCACAACACCTGGATCGACCTGTCGGGCTGGAGCCCGAAGTACTTCCCCGAGAACCTCGTCCGACACGCGAACACGCTCCTCCGATCGCGCGTGCTCTTCGGCTCCGACTTCCCCCTCCTCACCCCCGAACGCTGGATGAGAGACGTCGAAACGACGGCGCTCAAGCCTGAGGTGATGCCAGGCATCCTCAAGGACAACGCCGCACGCCTGCTCGGACTCGCACGCTGAACCCATCGAAAGGAACATCATGACCACCACCGTCGCCTATGCCGACGTCAACGGCCTCGCCGGCACCGATCTCGGCTGGTCCGAGTGGCTCGAGGTCACGCAGGACCGTGTGAACCTCTTCGCCGACGCCACCGACGACCACCAGTGGATCCACACCGACCCCGAGCGCGCGAAGGACGGCCCCTTCGGAGGACCGATCGCGCATGGCTTCCTGTCCCTCTCGCTCGTCATCAAGTTCTGGACCGAGCTGTTCGACGTCGACGGCGTCTCCACCAAAGTCAACTACGGCCTCGACAAGGTCCGCTTCATCTCCCCCGTGACCGTCGGCGCTCAGGTCCGCGGCAATGCCGTGATCGCCGAGGTCACCGAGATCCCCGGTGGCTACCAGCTCGCCGTCGATCACGCCATCGAGATCCAGGGCGCGGCCAAGCCAGCCGTCGCCGCGAGGAGCCTCTATCGCTTCTACGCGTGACACCCCGGCGCCCGGCATCCGCCGGGCGCCGACATCACTTCGGGCGCATCGATGCGCCCCGCCTCAATGAAGAGAATGATGCACACACAAGGACTGGGAGCCTGGCTCCCTCGACGCCGTCTGCGCAACCCCAGCAAGGCGGCGATCGTCTTCGGAGACGGTCAGCAGCTCTCCTATGCGCAGCTCGCACACTCGGCGGAGCGCATGTCCGCGGTTCTCGTCGAACGCGGCGTGCGCCAGGGCGACAGCGTCGCCTACCTCGGCGAGAACAGCCCGGACTTCCTCATCACGCTGTTCGCCACGGCGCGGATCGGCGCCGTGTTCGTCCCCGTCAACACCCGCCTCGCGGTACCCGAGATCGCGCATGTCCTCACGGACAGCAGCGCTCGCATGCTGATCCACGATCCGGATTTCGCCCATCGGCTCGAGCGCATGCTCGCCTCGCCCGGCGCCCCGGCCCTTGCCATCCGCACCGGATCGTCACGACGCGACGGCTCCCTCGGGCTCACCCGTCTGATCGATCAGGCCACGGACGTCCCGCCATTGCAGGCGGCCGACGACGACACTCCTGCGGCCATCGTCTACACCTCGGGGACCACGGGTCGGGCCAAGGGCGCCGTCCTCACGCACGCGAACCTGACCGCGGTGGCTGTCAACAACCTCATCGACTATGACATCTGCTCCGACGACGTCGCACTGATGATCTCCCCCCTGTTCCACGTCGCGGCTCTGGGCATGGGAGCGCTGCCGGTGCTCCTCAAGGGCGGCACCCTCGTTCTCGAGAGGGGCTTCGATGCCGGCACAGCGCTGGATCTGATCGAACGCCACCGCGTAACCATGCTCTCCGGCGTCCCCACCACATTCCAGCTGCTTGCCGATCACCCGGCGTGGGCTTCGACCGACCTGTCGAGTCTCCGCACACTGACCTGCGGAGGGTCCGCGGTGCCCTCGCGTATCCTTGCAGCCTACGAGGAACGCGGGATGTCGTTCTCCCAGGGGTATGGGATGACCGAAACATCGCCTGGCGCGACCTCGCTATCCCCCGAGATGACCGTGCACAAGCACGGCAGCGTCGGCCTTCCGCACTTCTTCACCGATGTCCGCGTGGCCGATGAGCACGGCAGGGAGGTCACGGCGGGAACCGTCGGCGAGATCCAGATCACGGGGCCCAACGTCTTCGCGGGCTATCACGGCCTTCCCGATGCGACGGCCGCTTCGCTCACTTCGGATGGCTGGTTCCGCTCGGGTGACCTCGGATACGTCGACGACCACGGCTACCTCTACATCGCCGACCGGTTGAAGGACATGATCATCTCCGGCGGGGAGAACATCTATCCCGCCGAGGTCGAATCACTCATCGCGGACATCGACGGGGTGACCGGAGCCGCCGTGATCGGCGTCCCCGACGATCGGTGGGGCGAGGTGCCGATCGCGGTCCTCACGGTTCGAGACGGCTTCGAGATCACGCTCGAAACCGTTCGCGGCGCGCTGGAAGGACGTATCGCCCGCTACAAGCTGCCCACCCGCGTTGAGATCGTGGACTCGCTGCCGCGAACCGCCTCGGGCAAAGTTCGCAAACACGGAGTGCGGGAACTGTTCCCGCGTTGACGGCAGGAGCTCCGGACCCGACTCATCGAGGCGTAGGAGCGCGCCAGTCTCAGCCGGACATGGAAGCGGGAGGAGACCTATAAGCCCCCAGAACTACCGACGCAAAAACGGCTGAACCCCCGGAAACCGGGGGTTCAGCCGTTCACGATGTCCTGAAACATCACATGGCGGTGACGGTGGGATTTGAACCCACGGTAGGGGGTTACCCTACACAACTTTTCGAGAGTTGCACCTTCGGCCGCTCGGACACGTCACCGCGGAACAGCTTACGCGAGACGGGGCGAGCGCGCGAATCGAGTCGTCGACCGGTTCAGGAGGCCGTGCCTCCGCGACGGGCGAGCAGGGCGAGGTGGAGCGCGGCGAGCGTCTCGCCGTCGTCGAGATCGGCGTCGAGCAGGTCGCCGATCAGGGTGAGACGCTGGTAGAACACCGAGCGCGAGAGATGGCTCGCGGCGGCCGCGGCCGAGCGGTTGCCGGGGTGGGTGACCAGCGCGGTGAGCACGTCGAGCAGGTCGCCGCGGCGCTCGCGGTCGTAGGCGACGACGGGCGCCAGCATCCGCTCGCTGTGCGCGAGCAGGCGGTGGTCGTCGCGCAGCGAGGCGACGAAGCGCTCCAGCGGGCGGTCGTCCACTCGTCGCACGCGCGGACCGACATCCGAGCGGTCGCTGGCGGCCAGGTCGAGCGCAGCCCGCAGCGAGGCGAGCAGGCCGAGCACGTCATCTGCAGGCGGCCCGACGAAGACCGTCCGGTCGGGGCCGGAGACGCGCGCGGCGATCGCATCCGAGAGCGGGACGGATGCCGGCAGCGACAGCAGCGCGACGTCGTCATCCCCCACCCGCGCGGCGACCACCGCCGCGCCGGCCTGCCGTGCGCGATACGCGAGCTGCGCCGCGGACTGGGCGCCGCGTGCCACGATGCCGTGGCAATGCCGCCCTTGCAGCATGAAGCCGCTGGTCGCGAGACGGGCCTCGATGTCATCCGGACTCGCGAAGCGCGCGCCGAGCAGGTCGTCGATGAGGCCGCGCTGAGCGAGCAGCGACCACTCGGAATCACCGCCGTCCGCCAGGCATCCGAAGGCGAGGGCCGTGGCTCCCTGCTCGAGCACCGTGAGGCGCCCGGCCGGGTGGGCGGGACCGGGCAGCGCGAGCAGGGTCCCCCACCGCACGCCGCGCGCCTGCACCGGCACGCGATCCGCGGAGCGCAGCTGTGTCAGCGCCTCGGCCACCGGCATCCGCAGGGTCTCGTGGGCGATCACCTCGCGCGCCAGGTTCTCGAGCACGACCGGAGCGCCGAGCGCGCGGGCCGTCTCGGCGACGACGACGTCGGCCGGGGCTCCCCGCAGGCTCAGGGCGGTGAACAGCTCGTGCAGGTGCTGCCGTTCGTGCAGCGCCATGGTCTGCGCGGCGATCAGCGCCCGGTGCACGGCCTCGGTGACGGCGACGAACTTGACCTCGCTGGTCAGGGCGATCAGGGCGAGCCCGCGCTCCGTACACGCCTCGACGACGGCATCCGGGATGCGCGCCTGACCGGACCCGAGCTCGATCACGATGCCGGCGACCCCGGCGTCGTGCAGCCCCCGCGCGAAGTCGCGCAGTTCCTCGGCAGCGGTCGGCCACCCCGCTCCGGTGCTGAGCAGGAGCTCCCCGCCGTCGAGCAGACGGGCGACCCCGGCGCTGTCCGACACGTGCACCCAGCGCACGGCGGCATCGAGAGCACGACCGCCGACGATCACCTCGGGGGCCCCGGCCTGCACTACGGGCTCGGCCAGAACATCGGCGACCGTCAGGAGCGCGCCCTCGCGACTCGGACGATCTGTCCGGATGGAGCGGAAGTCCTGACGATCTGACATCACGATCGACTCCTTCGCTCTGTGATCATTGAGGAGCACAAGCCTATCGAACACCGGTCAGAGTGTTCGAGCCCGCATTCTTCAGCAGTCGGAGGAACATCGTGGACATCGTCCGTCACGTCATCAACGGAGTGGAGACCGCCGAGGCGGCTCGCGCCGGCCAGGTCTTCGATCCCGCCACCGGCCAGGTGTCGAAGCAGGTCGCCTTCGCGTCTACCGCCGAGGTCGACTCCGCGATCGCCGCCGCCGCAGCCGCGGCACCCGCGTGGCGCGAGACCAGCCTGATCAAGCGCGCCGACGTCTTCTTCCGCCTGCGCCAGCTGCTCAAGGACCGCACCCCCGAGCTTGCCGCGATCGTCACCTCCGAGCACGGCAAGGTGCTCTCGGATGCGGCAGGCGAGGTGTCGCGCGGCATCGAGAACGTCGAGTTCGCGGCCGGCCTCGTGCACCTGCTCAAGGGCGAGCGCAGCGAGCAGGTCTCGCGCGGCGTCGACGTGCACTCGGTCAAGCAGCCGGTCGGCGTGGTCGCGGCGATCACCCCCTTCAACTTCCCCGTGATGGTGCCGCTGTGGATGGTGGCGTCGGCCATCGCCTGCGGCAACACGGTGGTGCTCAAGCCCAGCGAGAAGGACCCGTCCGCCGCGGTCTGGATCGCCAAGCTGTTCTCCGAGGCCGGGCTGCCCGACGGTGTGCTGAACGTCGTGCACGGCGACAAGGAGGCCGTCGATGCGCTGCTCGAGTCGCCGCAGGTCTCGGCGGTGAGCTTCGTCGGCTCCACCCCGATCGCCCGCTCGATCTACCAGCGCGCCTCGGCCGCCGGCAAGCGCGTGCAGGCCCTCGGCGGCGCCAAGAACCACATGGTCGTGATGCCGGATGCCGACATCGACGGCGCCGCCGACGCCGCGGTCTCCGCCGCCTACGGCTCCGCCGGCGAGCGCTGCATGGCCGTCTCGGTGTTGGTGGCCGTGGGCGACATCGCCGACGAGCTGGTCTCGGCGATCGCCTCCCGCATCGACGGACTGAAGATCGGCCCCGGCACGGATGCCGCCAGCGAGATGGGTCCGCTCATCACGCGCGAGCACCGTGACCGTGTGGCCTCCTACGTCACCGGCGCCGAGGCCGAGGGCGCGAAGGTCGTCGTCGACGGCACGCAGAAGCAGTTCGACTCCGAGGGCTTCTTCCTCGGCGTCAGCCTGATCGACCAGGTCGCCCCCGGCATGAAGGTCTACGACGACGAGATCTTCGGCCCCGTGCTCACGGTGGTCCGCGTCGAGACCTACGCCGAGGCGGTGGCGCTCGTCAACGCCAACGCGTACGGCAACGGCACCGCGATCTTCACGCGCGACGGCGGCACGGCCCGGCAGTACGAGTTCGATATCGAGGTCGGCATGGTCGGCGTGAACGTGCCGATCCCGGTGCCGATCGGCGCCTACTCGTTCGGCGGATGGAAGGACTCGCTGTTCGGCGACTCGCACATCTACGGCCCCGAGTCCGTGCACTTCTACACGCGGTCCAAGGTCGTCACCACCCGCTGGCCCGACCACACGCCGTCGCAGATCGACCTCGGCTTCCCGAGCAACCACTGACCCGGCATCCGCAGAGACAGGGACCGAGCATGACGAACTTCACCGACCGCCACGGCGTCTCCCACCCGCTCCCCGCCCCCGAGGCGGAGGCGCAGGTGCGTGCCGACGACCGCGGCCACGTGTTCCACTCCTGGAGCGCGCAGGGCCTGATCGATCCGCTGCCCGTCGCCGCGGGCGAGGGCTCCACGTTCTGGGATTACCAGGGCAACGCGTACCTCGACTTCTCGAGCCAGCTGGTGAACCTGAACCTGGGGCACCAGCATCCCGATCTGGTCACGGCGATCCAGCAGCAGGCCGGACGACTCGCGACGATCCAGCCGTCGATCGCGAACGATGTGCGCGGCGAGCTCGCCCGCCTGATCGCCGAGGTCGCACCGGACGGACTCGAGAAGGTCTTCTTCACCAACGGCGGCGCCGAGGCGAACGAGTATGCCGTGCGCATGGCCCGACAGTTCACGGGACGCCGCAAGGTGCTGTCGATGTACCGCAGCTACCACGGCTCCACCTCGACAGCGATCTCACTGACCGGCGACCCGCGCCGCTGGGCGAACGACGGCGTCGACAACGGGGCCGTGCGCTTCTTCGGGCCGTATCTGTACCGCTCGCCGTTCCACGCCGAGACCCCCGAGCAGGAGTCCGAGCGCGCCCTCGCGCACCTCGAGCAGACCATCCAGCTCGAGGGCCCGCACACGATCGCGGCGATCATCATCGAGACCGTGGTCGGAACGAACGGCGTGCTCGTGCCGCCGCCCGGGTACCTGCAGGGTGTGCGCGAGCTGTGCGACCGCTACGGCATCGTGTACATCGCCGATGAGGTCATGGTCGGTTTCGGCCGCCTGGGCGAGTGGTTCGGCGTCGACGCGTTCGACGGACAGCCCGACCTGATCACCTTCGCGAAGGGCGTCAACTCCGGATACGTGCCGCTCGGCGGCGTCGTGATCTCGGAGCGGATCGCCGCGGCCTTCGACACCCTGCCGTTCGCCGGCGGGCTGACCTACTCGGGCCACCCGCTCGCCTGCGCCGCGGGTGTGGCGACGTTCGAGGTGTTCCGCCGCGACGGCATCCTGGAGCGCGTGCGCGACCTCGGCGAGCGCATCGTCGAGCCGACCCTGCGCGCCTGGGCCGAGTCGCACCCGAGCGTGGGCGAGGTCCGCGGCCGCGGGTTGTTCTGGGCGATCGAGCTCGTGCGCAACCGCGAGACCCGCGAGCCGCTGGTGCCGTTCAACGCCTCCGGAGCGGATGCCGCGCCGATGGGTGCGTTCGCGGCGGCGGCGAAGAAGGCGGGCGTCTGGCCGTTCACGCACTTCAACCGCGTGCACGTCGCTCCTCCGCTGATCATCAGTGAGGACGACCTGGTGCGCGGCCTGACCGCGATCGACGGCGCACTGGCCGTGGCCGACGAGGCCGCCGCCGGCTGAGCATCCGTGCCGAAGGGCCCGTTCTCGCCCTCACGAGGGCGGGCCCTTCTGCATCCGCCGTGTCCACCCGACGGATCGCGGAGGCCGTGACGAATCGCGGACCGATTCACGTCGAACACTCCGCGATCCGTCACCACCTCCGCGAATCGTCACCGGCCGCGCCGCCGCGCCACCGGCCGCGCCGCCCACCTCACTCCCCGGAGTCGTACACCCGCACACCGTCGACCCAGGTGCCGCGCACCTCGGTGAGGCCGATCTCCTCGGCCGGATGCTCGAACGGATCCCGGTCGAGCAGGGCGAGGTCGGCGCGCATCCCCACCGCGATCGTGCCGGTGTCGTCGAGGTGGTTCACGCGCGCGGAACCGGCCGTGTACGCGGCGAGCGCGGTCGCGAGATCGATCGACTGCTCGGGCAGGAACGGGTCATAGTCGCCCTCCCACTCGGTGGGCGCTGAGCGGCGGTTCACGGCGACATGGATCGCGGCCATCGGGTTCGGCGTGCTCACCGACCAGTCGCTCCCCGCGGCGAGCGCGGCGCCGGAGCGCAGCAGGTCGCCGAACGGATACTGCCACCCGGTGCGCCTTTCGCCGAGGAACGGGATGGTCAGGTCGACCATCTGCGGCTCCAGGGTCGCCCACAGCATCTGCATGTTCGCGGTGACGTCGAGCGCACGGAAGCGGGGGAGGTCGTCGGGGTGCACGACCTGGATGTGCGAGATGTGGTGCCGGTTCCCCCGCGGGCCGTTGTGCACGAGCGCAGCCTCGACCGCGTCCAGGCACTCGCGCACGGCGCGGTCGCCGATCGCATGGAAGTGCAGCGTGAAGCCGAGGGCGTCGAGCCGGGTCGCCGCCTCCTTGAGCAGCTCGGGTTCGACGAACGAGATGCCGGAGTCCTCGCGCGGAAGCCCGTGGCCGTCGCAGTACGGCTCGAGCATCGCGGCGGTGAAGTTCTCGGCCACACCGTCCTGCATGATCTTCACGCTGCGCGCGCGGAACCGCCCGACCGTGCCGGCGTCGCGGCGGGCCACGATCTCGTCGATCTGCTCCAGCCCGCGCGAACGGTCCCACCACAGCGAGCCGACGACCCTGCCGGTCAGTGCACCGGATGCGGCGGCGCTGAGGTAGGCGGGCAGCGGATCTCCCGCATCGCCGTACTCGGTGCCGATGATTGCATCCTGCCAGGCGGTCACGCCGTAGGAGTGCAGGTGCCGCTGACCCTGCAGCAGCGCCTCGACCAGCCGCTCGGGCGCTTCGACCGGGAGGAGCCGGTTGACCAGCCCCATCGCACCCTCGTGCAGCGTGCCGCTCGGAGCGCCGTCGGCGTCGCGTTCGATCCGACCGTCCGCGGGGTCGGCGGTGTCGCGGGTGATGCCGGCGAGTTCGAGCGCGCGCGAGTTGACCCAGGCGCCGTGCCCGTCGCGGTTGGGCAGGAACGCCGGGCGATCGGGCAGCACGGAGTCCAGGTCGGCCGCGGTCGGCGTGCCGCCGGGGAACGCCGACATCTGCCAGCCGCCGCCGAGGATCCACTCGTCATCCGGATGCTCCGCGGCGTACTCCGCGATCCGCGCCAGATACTCCTCGCGCGTCGCCAGCGCCGACAAGTCGCAGCGCAGCATGTCGAGCCCACCCCACACCGGATGCACGTGCGCGTCCTGGAACCCCGGCACCAGCAGCCCGCCGGCCAGGTCCACGACCTCGGTGTCGGGGCCGATCAGCGCCGAGACGTCATGACCGACCGCCGTGATGATCCCGTCCGTCACGGCGACGGCCCGCGCGGTCGCGCGCGCTCCGTCCGACAGGAACACCCGACCACCCTGCGCGCCACCCGCGAACACCAGATCGGCGAAGACCATCGTCATCCTCCCGCCATCGTGCGGGCGATCTCGGTGGCCGAGTCCCCCGCTCTCTTCAGAACCACCGCGACCAGCGCGAGCGCCAACAGCGTGAGCACCAGCATGATCGTCGACACCGCCGCGATCTCCGGGCGCAGTCCGCTGCGGAGCGCGCTGAGCACATACACCGGCCACGGCGTGGTGCCCGAGACCTGTACGAACGCCGAGACGACCGTGTTGTCGAGGCTGAGCGTGAACGACAGCAGGAACCCGGCGAGCACGGCCGGCATCGCGAGCGGCAGCGTGACCTTCAGGAAGGTCCGCACCGGCGGGGCATAGAGGTCGGCGGATGCCTCCTCCAGCCGCGCATCGAGTCCGACCAGGCGGGCCCGCACGATGTACGACACGATCGCGATCGAGAACAGCGACTGCCCGACCACGAGTCTCATGGTGCCGTCGTTGAACAGCCCGAGTCCGACATCCTGCCCGAGGAAGACGAGCCAGGGCAGCAGGGCGACGGCATCCACGATCTCGGGTGTGACCGAGACCAGCAGCAGCAGGCCGAGGAACCACCACACCCACTTGCCGGGGTTGCGAGCCATCGCGATGCCGGCCAGCGTGCCCAGGGCTGTGGCGAGCAGAGCCGCGAGGAGTCCTGTGCGCACCGACACCAGCACGGCGTCGCGGATCGCCGGCTTCTCGACGATCGCCAGGAACGACTCGAAGCCGAAGTGGTCCCACGACACCAGCAGACGGCCGACGTTGAACGAGTAGGCGATGATCACGAGGATCGGCAGGAACAGGAACACGAACACGATCGCGGCCCAGATCGGCAGCACGAATCGGCCGGCACCCCGGCGAACCCGCGGCGCATCGGATTTCTGCGGAGCATCCGTGATGGCGGTCATGATCCCTCCCCCAGGACGAGTCGATTTCTTTGTCGCAGCGGCAGCGTCACGAGCCAGAGCAACCCGGCGGCCACGGCGATCGAGAGCATGATGACGATGATCAGCAGCACGGCCATCGCGGATCCCAGCGCCCAGTTCTGCGCGGTCTGGAACTGGCTCGCCACGACCTGACCGATCATGTTTCCCTTCGCGCCGCCGAGCACTGTGGCGGTGATGTAGTCGCCCATGAGCGGGATGTACACCAGCAGCACGCCGGCGATGATGCCTGGTCGGGCCAGCGGCACCGTCACGCGCAGGAAGGTCGACACGCTCCCCGCCCCGAGGTCCTTGCTGGCCTCTCGCAGGGGACCGGATACGCGGTCGAACGCGACGAACAGCGGCAGGATCATGAGCGGCAGGTAGTTGTAGACCACCCCCAGCAGTACGGCGCCGCGCGAGTAGAGCAGATCGAGTGGACCGGGGATCACCCCGATGCCCTGCAGCAGCTGCGACAGCCACCCCTCCGGCGCCAGGATCACCTGCCAGCCGATCGTGCGCACCAGGAAGTTCGTCCAGAACGGCACCATCACCAGAGCGAGCAGCAGCCCGCGCTTCGACGGAGGAGCCTTCACGGCGATCCAGTACGCCACCGGGGCACCGATCACCAGACACAGCACGGTGCCGAGGATGCCGATCCACAGCGTGTTCAGGAACGTGCTGAAGAACGTCGGCGACAACGCCTCGAGGTACCGGTCGAACGACAGCTGGTCGAGGGCGTGCGTGGCGAAGATGCTGGGCTTGTAGCCGAAGCTGAACACCGCGACCATGAAGATCGGGGCGACGAAGAAGATGAGCAGCCACGCCCAGGCAGGGATGGCGAGACCGAACTTGAGCTTAGGCACCGGCGGCCGCCTTCATCGAGTTCCAGATCGAGACGACGCGGTCCTGTGCATCCGTCAGTTTGCCCTCGTGCATGGTCTCCACCTGCTTCTCGTCGAAGAACACCATGTCGAGCCGCTCCAGCCCCGCAGCCTCCGCCTCTTCGCGGATGCCGCTGATCCCGGTGTCGTAGCCGATGTAGTCGACCTGCGCGAGCTGCACGTCGGGCTGCAGCACGAAGTTGATGAACGCGTGCGCGGCCTCCGGATGCGGAGCTCCGGCGGCGATGGCCCAGTTATCCATCCACAGCTCCGTCGCCGGGCTGCCGAGCACCCACTGCCAGCGGTCGGGATCGCCGGACTCGAAGATGCCCAGACGCGCGTCGCCGTTGTACGACTGCAGCAGCGCATGCGAGCCCTGCGGGATCGACGAGCCACCGGGGTACGAGTCGAACGCCGAGACGTGCGGAGCGAGATCCTTCACTAGGAACTTCTCGACCGCATCGAGGTCGCCGGGGTCCGTGGTCGTCCAGTCGATGCCGTTCGCCCAGAAGTAGATGCCGAGCAGCGGGGCCGGATCGTCGAGCACCGACGTCGACCCTGAGGCCTCGTTCTGGGCGGCGTCGATGAAGTCGCTCCAGGTCGTGAGGTCGCGCGAGATGACCGACTTGTCGTAGACGAAGCCCGTCGTGCCCCACGCCTTGCACACCGAGTACTCGTTGCCGGGGTCCCAGGAGCGCCCGCGGAACTCCGGCGCCACGTGCGACATGTTCGGGATCAGATCGAGGTTGAACTTCTGCAGCAGCCCGTTCTCGGCCATGGGCCCGACGAAGACGCCGGTGGGTACGACGATGTCGTAGCCGGAGGTGCCGCGCGCGGCGACCAGCTTGGCGATCAGCTCCTCGTTCGAGTTGAACGCGTCGAGCACGATGCGGGGGCCGCTCTCGGCCGTGAACTGCTCGAGCACTTCGGGAGCGTCGTAGTCACCCCAGCTGTAGATCGAGAGCCGATCCTCCAGCGGTCCGCCCTTGGCGTGCACCGCGGCGGCGTTCTGGCCCGGCGTGCAGGCCGTGAGCAGCACGGCCCCGCCCGCGGCGAGCGCGGTCGCCAGGAATCCGCGGCGGGTGAGCTCGGTGCGGATCACCCGCGCGGCGCTCCGGTGCGCGAGGACGCGGACCGGAGGCGCACCCGTCACCGGCCGTCCTCCTTCGGCAGCGCGATCACGTGCGTGGCGGTGGTGGGGATGCCGTCGGCGGCGAAGAGTCGGGCGTCGGCCGGATCCCACAGGCAGCGCACCTCATCGTCGACCTCGACGCTCGGAGCGGTGGGCGCCGGCATCCGCGACAGGAAGGTGGCGTCTCCGGCGACGCGCACCGCGACCTGCAGGGTCTCGCCGAGGTGCGAGACGCCGAGCACACGGCCAGGAACTCCCGCACCATCGCCGTGCTCCAGTCGCACGTACTCCGGGCGGACGGCGGCGACGGCCGGCTGCCCGGCCGCGACGCGCTCCCCACCCCAGCGGCCGGCGATCGCACCGATCGCGGTGTCGACCGCATCGCCGTCTGCGAGCACCGTGCCGTGCACGAAGTTCTGCTGCCCGATGAACGAGGCGACGTAGGCGGATGCCGGTTCGGCGTAGATCGCGGCCGGGGCGTCGAGCTGCTCGATCCGGCCCGCACGCATCACCGCGATCCGGTCGCTCATCGACAGGGCCTCGGCCTGGTCGTGCGTGACGAACACGAACGTGGTGCCCAGCCGCGCCTGCAGCAGCTTGAGTTCGAGCTGCATCTCTTCGCGCAGCTGGCGGTCGAGGGCGGCGAGCGGCTCGTCGAGCAGCAGCACGCTCGGCCGGTTGATCAGGGCGCGGGAGAGTGCGATGCGCTGCTGCTGGCCGCCCGAGAGCTGGGTCGGCTTGCGGTCGGCGAAGCTGCGCAGCTGCACCATGTCGAGCGCTTCGCTCACCCGCTCGCGCTGTTCGGCCTTCGGAACACGGCGCTGCTGCAGCCCGTATGCCACGTTCTCGGCGACCGTGAGGTGCGGGAACAGGGCATAGGCCTGGAAGACCGTGTTGACCTCGCGCCGATACGGCGGCAGGTTCAGCACGCTGCGTCCCGAGATGCGGATGTCACCGGCATCCGGGTACTCGAAGCCGGCGATCATGCGCAGCGTCGTGGTCTTGCCGCAGCCGGACGGACCGAGCAGCGACAGGAACTCCCCCGGTTGCACGTGAAGGGTCAGATCGTCGACCGCGACGGCCGATCCGTAACGCTTGGTGACGCCGTCGATGTGGACGGCGCCGGTGGTGGCGGGCGCCTCGGGCGTCGCCGTCGAAGCAGGCAGGGTGCCGGGCATGAAACCTCCCCATTGAGAATCACTTGCGGCGAGTCTGTCATAGGAACGGCGTCAGGTATAGCGAAATCAGAAGTCTCTTGATCGAATCGCAACGATATCCGTTGCCGATCGCTGAACGCGCTACCGATTGGTCGGTTCAGACCAGGAAGCCGCGGAGCAGCGCCTCGGAGCCTGCGAGGTGGTCGCGCATCGCGTCGTCGGCGGCCTCGGGCTGCCCGGCGAGGATCGCCGTGACGATGCGCTCGTGCTGCTCGCCGGAGTGCTGGATGTTGCGGGGCATGAGGGGGAAGGTGTCGAGCCAGGCGTTCACGTCGGCACGGTTCTCGGCGGCGAGCGCGACCAGCGACGGGATGCCGGCGGCCTCGGCGATCGCGAGATGGAAGAGCGTGTCCAGGCGGCGGTACTCCTCGGGCCCGGCCGGAAGTGCGGCTTCGTGGCGCGCCCAGAGGTCCGCCCTGGTCGCCGCATCCAGAGAGCGGCTCGCGGCAGCCCGCGCGGCGCCGGTCTCGAGCACACGCCGGAGCCCGAGCACGTCGTCCAGTTCCGCCGCCGTCACCCCGGCCGCCTCCGCGGGCTGCGGCAGCGGATCAGCCACGAACGTGCCGCCGTAGCGGCCGCGCCGTGCGATCAGGTAGCCGGCGTCGGCGAGCTCCTTGATCGCCTCGCGCACGGTGTCGCGGCTCACCTCGAACGAGGCGGCGAGCTCGCGCTCCGGCGGCAGCGACTCCCCCGGAGCCACCACTCCGAGACGGATCGTCTGCACGAGGCGAGCCACCGTGTCCTCGAGGGCGTTGCCCCGACGGAGCGGCCGATAGACCGCGCGACGGACCTCGACCAGGTCGCCGTCCGCGGGGTGCTCGCTCATGCTTTCACCTTGTCACAGCGAGGTGTGCGGATCTCACAGCGGGGTGACGTAGGCGTTGGTGATGCCGCCGTCGACGACGAAGGCGCTCGCGGTGATGAACGAGGAGTCGTCCGAGGCGAGGAAGGCCACGGCTGCGGCGAGCTCCTCCGGCTCCGCGAAGCGGCCCATCGGCACGTGCACCAGGCGGCGCTGCGCACGTTCAGGGTCCTTCGCGAAGAGCTCCTGCAGCAGCGGGGTGTTCACCGGTCCGGGGCACAGCGCGTTCACCCGCACACCCTGCCGGGCGAACTGCACCCCGAGCTCGCGCGACATGGCCAGCACTCCGCCCTTCGAGGCGGTGTAGCTGATCTGCGAGGTCGCCGAACCGAGCAGTGCCACGAATGAGGCGGTGTTGATGATCGAGCCTCGACCGGCGGGCACCATGTGGCGCAGCGCTGCCCTGCTGCACAGGTACACGCTCTTCAGGTTCACGTCCTGCACCCGGTCCCAGGCGGGCAGCTCGGTCGTCTCGATCGAGTCGTCGTCGGCCGGGGAGATGCCGGCGTTGTTGAAGGCGATGTCGATACGTCCGAACTCGGCGGCGACGCCGTCGAACAGCGCGTTCACCTTGGCCTCGTCGGCGACGTCGACGGGGCGGAACACCCCGCCGACCTGGGCCGCCGCTGCCTCGCCGGATGTCGGATCTACGTCGGCGATCACGACGAACGCGCCTTCGGCGGCGAAGCGCTGCGCGGTCGCGAAGCCGATGCCGCTCGCCCCGCCGGTGATGATGGCGACCTTGTCACGCAGTCGCTGGGTCAGATCGATGCTCATGGGTTCCTCCGAGTGGGGATCAATGGGGGTCGGGGATCAATGGGGGTCGGTGGCGAAGAAGACGTTCTTGGTCTCGGTGAAATGCTCGGCCGCGTCAGGTCCGAGCTCGCGCCCGAGGCCGGAGGCCTTCATCCCGCCGAACGGGGTCGCGTAGCGTACCGAGGAGTGCGAGTTCACCGACAGCACTCCGCTGCGCACACCGCGCGCCACGCGCACGGCGCGACCGAGGTTCTCGGTCCACAGCGAGCCCGCGAGACCGTAGATGGTGTCGTTGGCGAGACGGATCGCATCCGCCTCGTCGTCGAACGGCATCACGGCCACGACGGGACCGAAGATCTCCTGCTGCGCGATCCGGTCTCCCGGCTGCGCGAGCACGACGGCCGGCGCGAACCAGAAGCCGTCGCCCTGAGGTGCCGTGCCGCGGAACGCGATGTCGGCGCCGTCGAGGAAGCCGGCGACGGTGTCACGATGACCGGCAGAGATGAGCGGCCCCATATCGGTGTCATCGGAGGCCGGATCGCCGACGCGCCAGGCGGCGACCGCCGGTTCCAGCAGCTCGAGGAACCGGTCGTAGACAGAGCGCTGCACCAGCAGGCGGCTGCGGGCGCAGCAGTCCTGACCGGCGTTGTCGAACACGGAGCCTGGCACCGCCGCGGCGGCCCGCTCGAGATCTGCATCCTCGAACACGATGTTGGCGCTCTTGCCACCGAGCTCCAGGGTCACGGGCTTCAGCGCCCGCGCGCACCCGGCCGCGACCTCGATGCCCACCTCTGTGGAGCCGGTGAAGACGACCTTGCGCACGTCGGGGTGATCCACCAGGCGCTGGCCCACGACCGAGCCGGATCCGGTGACGACCTCGAACAGCCCCTCCGGCAGACCTGCCTCGAGAGCGAGCTCTCCGAGCCGGATGGCCGTCAACGGCGTCAGCTCTGCGGGCTTGAGCACCACCGCGTTGCCCGCGGCGAGCGCCGGCGCGAACGCCCACGCGGCAATCGTCATCGGGAAGTTCCACGGCACGATCACACCCACCACACCGTAGGGGTCGTGGAAGGTCACATCGAGCCCGCCGGACACCGGGATCTGGCGGCCGGACAGCCGCTCCGGGTCGGCGGAGTAGTAGTTGAGCACCTGGGCGACGTGCCCGGCCTCCCAGCGCGCCGACCCGATCGGATGCCCGGAGTTGAGCACCTCGAGCTGCGCGAGTTCCTCCGCCGCACCCTCGACCGTGCGCGCGAACGAGCGCAGCGCATCGGCACGCGCCACCGGGGCGAGCGCCGCCCAGCGCCGCTGTGCCGCGACGGCCCTGGCGATCGCGGCATCCGTCTCCGCCACTCCCGCACGGGCCACCTCGCGGATGGAAGCTCCCGTCGACGGGTTGATCACCGTGAACGCGCTCATGACGTGCCTTCCTTCTGCCGTGCGAACGCACGGGCCTGTGTGACGAGATCCTCGAAGAGCCGACGGTCCTCGGCGTCCTCCTCCGGGTGCCATTGGATGCCGACCACGTGACTGCCGCCCTCGGTGTCGACCAAGGCCTGCACGAGTCCGTCATCCGAGTGCGCGGCGGCGACGAGCCCCTCGCCCAGCCGGTCGATGCCCTGGTGGTGGTAGCTGCGCACCGAGACCGAGTCCTCTCCGAGCACGGCGGCGAGTGCGGTGTCTCGGGCGACCGCGACCTGGTTCTCGGCGAAGACGCCTCCGCCGATCCGATAGCGCTCGGTGCCCAGAGACTCCGGCAGGTGCTGCTGCAGGGTTCCGCCGCGCGCGACGTTGACCAGCTGCAGTCCGCGGCAGATCGCGAGCACCGGGATGCGCCGGCGCTCCGCCGCACGGAACAGTGCGAGCTCCCACGCGTCTCTGTCGACGCGGGCGGCGTCGGTCGTCGGATGCCGCTCCGCTCCGTACAGCTCGGGCGCCACATCCGCGCCGCCCGACAGGATCAGCCCGTCGAGCCCGGCGATCGCGGCATCCGCGGAGTCGGGATCCTGCGGCGGCAGCAGCAGCGCGATGCCGCCGGCCGAGGTCACCCCGGTCAGGTACTGCTCGGGCAGGAATGCGGCCCGCACATCCCAGACGCCCTGCTGCGCCCGCTCGAGGTAGGTGGTGACGCCGATCAGCGGCGCGGTCTCAGAGCCTCTCGAAGCCACGGACGCGCTCCCAGTCGGTCACGGCGGCATCGTAGGCTTCCAGCTCGATGCGCGCCTGGTTCAGATAGTGGTCGACGACGTCGTCGCCGAACGCTTCTCTGGCGATGCGCGACGAGCTGAACAGCTGCGCCGCCTCGCGCAAGGTCGTCGGCAGGTGCTCGACGCCTGCCTCGTACGCGTTGCCCTCGAAACGCTCGGGCAGGGCCAGCTCGTTCTCGATGCCGTACAGACCGCCCGCGATGATCGCCGAGATGCCCATGTACGGATTCACGTCGCCGCCGGGCACCCGGTTCTCGACGCGCAGCCCCGATCCGCTGCCGATCACGCGCAGGGCGCAGGTGCGGTTGTCGATGCCCCAGGCCACGCCGGTCGGGGCGAAGCTGCCCTTCGCGAAGCGCTTGTAGGAGTTGATGTTGGGCGCATACAGCAGCGTGAACTCGCGCAGGGTGGCGAGGATGCCGGCGATCCAGTGCTCCATCACAGGGCTGAACCCGTGCTCGCCGTCGCCCGCCATGACCGGGGTCCCGTCTTCGGCCCGCAGCGAGAGGTGGATGTGGCAGCTGTTGCCCTCGCGCTCGTTGAACTTCGCCATGAAGGTGAGCGACTGCCCGTGCTGGGCGGCGATCTCCTTCGCCCCGTTCTTGTAGATCACGTGCTGATCGGCCGTCTCGCGCACCTCGGCGTAGCGGAACGCGATCTCCTGCTGGCCGAGGTTGCACTCGCCCTTCACGCCTTCGCAGTAGAGGCCCGCGCCGTCCATCCCGAGGCGGATGTCGCGCAGCAGCGGCTCCATGCGTGTCGAGGCCTGCAGGTTGTAGTCGACGTTGTAGTCGGTGGCCGGGGTCAGCCCCTCGTACTTGCGCGCCCAGGCGTCGCGGTAGGTGTTCTCGAACACGATGAACTCGAGCTCTGTCCCCGAGAACGCCGTCCATCCGCGTGCGGCGAGCCGGTCGCGCTGCCGGTCGAGGATGGCCCGCGGCGAAGGCCCGACGGGTTCGCCGTTCTGCCAGACCAGGTCGGCCATGATCAGCACGCTGCCCTCGAGCCACGGCATCCGCCGCAGGGTCGCGACATCGGGGCGCAGCACCATGTCGCCGTAGCCGCGGTTCCATCCCGACATCGCGTAGCCGTCGACCGTGTTCATGTCGACATCGACCGACAGCAGGTAGTCGCAGGCCTCGGCGCCGTGATGCAGGATGTCCTCCTGGAACAGGCGCGCGGAGACCCTCTTGCCCACCAGCCGTCCCTGCGCATCGGCGAAGGCCACGATCACCGTGTCGATCTCGCCGGCGGCGATGCCGGCATCCAGCTGCTCGATGCTGAGGTTTCCCGACATCTTCTCGCTCCCGTCGTCGTGGTGAAGCGATCGACCGACCGGCTTCGCCATCAGAGTAGATCACTGTCGCGTTTAAAGGTAGACGAAACCACCATTGAATGTCACAATCATGCCCAAGGTGCACCCGGCGCCTGTACTTCAGCGAGCGGAGAACGGATGTCTGGACAGAACAGCGGTGCCCGCAAGGTTGCAGGAGCGACCTATACACGCGCCGGCAACGAGTACTTCGAGAAACGGACGCTCAAGCGATCGGCCGGAGTATGGGGCCTGTGGGGCCTCGCCGTCGCCGCCGTGATCTCCGGCGACTTCTCCGGATGGAACTTCGGTATCGAATTCGCCGGCTTCGGCGGCATGCTGATCGCCTTCGTGATCCTCGTGCTCATGTACTACGGCATGATCTTCGCGATCGGCGAGATGGCCGCCATGATGCCGCACACAGGCGGGGCGTACTCGTTCGCCCGATCCGCGATGGGCCCCTGGGGCGGCCTGGTGACGGGAGCAGCCGAGACCATCGAGTACGTCGCGACCACGGCGGTGATCGTCTACTTCTCGGCGTCGTATGCCAACGGCATCACGAGCGAGCTGCTCGGCCTCGAGCTGCCGGGATGGGCGTGGTACCTCATCCTCTACATCGTCTTCATCGCCCTGAACTCGGCGGGAGCGGCGATCTCGTTCCGCTTCGCGATCGTCGTGTCGATCATCTCGATCGGCATCATCCTGGTGTTCTCGGTGATGGCCATCTTCTCCGGCGCGTTCAGCTGGGATGCCCTGTGGGACATCGCCCCCGATGAGGGCCAGACGACGTTCCTGCCGCACGGCGTGCTGCCGATCCTGTTCGCGCTGCCCTTCGCCATGTGGTTCTTCCTCGGCATCGAGGAGCTGCCGCTCGCGGCAGAGGAGTCGCACAACCCGACGCGCGACATCCCGAAGGCCGGGTTCTGGGCGCGTGGCACGCTGATCGTCACCGGACTCCTGGTGCTGTTCCTCAACACCGGTGTGATCGGCGCCGACGCGACCGGCAAGGCCGGAGAACCACTGCTCGACGGCTTCCGCGCCATCGTCGGAGACCAGCTCGCCGCCGTGCTCGCGCTGTTCGCGCTGATCGGACTGCTCGCGTCGCTGCAGGGCATCATGTTCGCCTACGGCCGCAACATGTACTCGCTGTCGCGCGCCGGCTACTACCCGCGCTTCCTGTCGCTGACCGGCAAGCGCCAGACTCCGTGGGTCGCCCTCGTGGTGGGTGCCGCGATCGGCTTCGTCGCCCTCATCGTGCTCGACGTGCTCGCCGCGGTCGATGCGGAGGGGGCCGGAACCGTCGCCGGTGCGATCGTGCTGAACATCGCCGTCTGGGGCGCCGTGCTCGCCTACGGCCTCCAGCTGATCTCGTTCATGATCCTGCGCAAGAAGTACCCGAACGTCGACCGCCCGTACCGCAGCCCGTGGGGCATCCCCGGTGCGGCCGTCGCGCTGGTGATCGCCGCGCTGATCTTCGTGGGCTTCCTGCTCAACCCGACGTTCGGACCGGCGATCGTCGCGATCGCGATCGTCTACGTGGTCATCCTGCTCGGGTTCGCGCTGTTCTTCCGCCACCGTCTCGTGCTCTCCCCCGAAGAGGAGTACGCACTCTCGGGCGGATCGCACGGCGACCCGCAGGCCGAGGGGTACGACGCCATGGAGGGCGAGGTCTTCGGCACGGAGAAGTGACGCGAGGAGCGGGGCGGGGCGCTACTTCGAATCGAAGTCGAAGGCCTTGAGCAGTTCGAGGACCGCCTTGTCCCGCTCCTCCCCGCCCTCGTCGAACATGTGCGTGACGTGCGTGCGCAGATGGTTCTCGAGCAGCAGGCGGTTGAGGGATTCCAGGGAGCGCTGGATGGCACGCGACTGCGTGATGATGTCCATGCAGTACTCCTCGTTCTCGATCATCCGCGCGACGCCGCGCATCTGACCCTCGAGGATGCTGGTGCGGTGCAGCGCGCGCTTCTTGATGTCTTCGATCACCCTCCGAGGGTACTCCGCGCAGCACGACCTGGATCGGTGGCGCCTCCGTCGTCCACAACTCAGGACCTGCGCCCACAGATCCTGCACACAACGGCCGACAGGCCCCTCCACTCCCTTCTCTCCTGAGTTGTGTATACGTCTCGCCGACGAGACTCCGCCTCGCGGACGCCGGCCGCAACCGCCGGGCTCCGTGCGAGGATGGCGACATGCCGCGAACACCGATGGCGATGCTGTCTCCCTCCGACCAGGTCCGACTGCGCGCGCTGCGCCGCATGAAGGCGGTGGCGCTCGGCGCCCTGATCTTCATGGCGCTCGCGTTCGTGATCGCGTTCATGTTCCAGGAGCGCCAGCCGTGGCTGGCGTACGTCCGCGCCGCGGCCGAGGGTGGCATGGTCGGCGCGCTGGCCGACTGGTTCGCCGTCACCGCGCTGTTCCGCCGTCCGCTCGGACTCCCGATCCCGCACACCGCGATCATCCCGAACCGTAAGGACGAGATCGGCCGCACGCTCGGTGAGTTCGTCGAGACGAACTTCCTGGCCGCCGACGTGGTGCGCACCAAGCTGTCGAGCACGGCGATCGCCCAGCGCGCCGGCGAGTGGCTGCGCGAGACCCCGCACGCCGAACGTGTCGGCGCCGAGGGCGCGACCATCGCGACCGCGGTGCTGAACGCCCTGAGCGACGACGATGTGCGCGACCTGATCTCCGACCTCGCCCGCGAGCACCTCGTCACCCCGGAGTGGGGCCCGCCCGCCGGCGCCTGGCTGGAGAAGATCGTGGAGGCCGATGCCCATCACGGCGCGGTCGACCTCGCCGCCGACAGCATCGCCCGGTGGCTGGAGGCCAACGCCGAGTCGTTCAGCGGACTGGTGTCGCGCCGCCTGCCCTCCTGGGTACCGCGCCTCGCACACCGGTTCGTCGACGACACGGTCTACAACGAGGCCGTGAAGTTCGTGCATGCCGTGCAGGCCGATCCGCACCACCCCGCTCGGCTCGCGGTCGACGGATACCTGGCACGTCTGGCAGACAGCCTGCAGAACGACCCCGCCACCCGCGCCAAGCTCGAGAACGCGAAGGCGTCGCTGTTCGACAGCCCCCGCGTCGGAGCCCTCGCCGCGGAGGCGTGGAACACCGCGAAGAACGGCCTGCTCACCGCCCTCGCCGACCCCGAGAGCGGTCTGCGCCGCCGGGCCGTGCAGGCGCTCCAGGAGGTGGGCGAGCGTCTCACCACGGATGCCGCGCTGCAGACCCGCGTCGACACCTGGGTCTCGGATGCGGCGGTCTTCCTGGTCGACCGCTACCGCCACGACATCGCCTCGATCATCACCGACACCGTCGAGCGCTGGGACCCCGCAGAGACGACCGAGAAGATCGAGCTCATGGTCGGTCGCGACCTGCAGTACATCCGCCTGAACGGCACGTTCGTGGGTGCCCTCGCCGGCCTCGCGATCTTCACCATCGCCCACGCTTTGATCCCCGGAGTCTGACATGGCCCTCTCGCACGATCCGCTCTGGCCGCGCGCCGGCGCCTGGCCCGCGTTCGACGGCGCGGCAGACGCCGTGTTGCTGGGAGTGCCCACGTGGCGCACCTCGCTCTCGCCGACCGGAGCACACGCGACCCCCGCGGCGATCCGCGATGCGCTCCCCCGCTACGGCAGCACCCTGATGGGTCCGCCGATCGTCGACGTGAACGAGCGCCTGCGCATCACGGACGCCGGCGACATCGCCGAGCCGGACGGAGACGCGGGCGAGGCCGAGGTCATCGAGCGGGTGCGCGAGCTCTCGGCCGCGACCGGGCTCGTGATCGCACTCGGCGGCGACAATTCGCTCACCTACCCCGTCGCACTCGGCGCGCGGGCGACCGGGCTCATCACCTTCGACGCGCACTTCGACCTGCGCGACGGCGTCTCCAACGGCACCCCCGTGCGGCGCCTGGTCGAAGACGTCCCGGTGGCCTCGAGGCTCGACACCGCGCGCATCGACCCGACGCGCATCGTGCAGATCGGCATCGCGGACTTCGCCAACTCCGCCGCCTACGCCCAGCGCGCGGCGGACTGGGGCATCCGCGTGATCACGCTCGACGAACTGCGACGCCGCGGCATCGACGACGTGGTGGCCGAGGCCCTCGAGATCGCCGGCGCGGGCCCCGACCCGCGCGTTCATCTCGACATCGACGTCGACGTGTGCGACCGCGCGGTCGCTCCCGGCTGCCCGGCCAGCGTGCCCGGCGGCCTGCAGGCGTGGGAGCTGCGCACGCTCACCCGCGCCGTGGCCTCCGATCCGCGCCTCGTCAGCGCCGACCTGGCCGAGGTCGACGCGACCGCCGACGCCGACGATGCCCGCACCATCCGCCTCGCGGCACTCTGCGTGCTGGAACTCCTGGCCGGACAGGCCGCGCGGTCATGAGGATCGTCGTCTCGGGCACGCACGGGAGCGGCAAGAGCACCCTCATCGCGGACTTCGTCGCGCGGCGTCCGGAGTACCTCGCCCTCGGCGATCCGTTCGAGGACCTCGACCTCGACGACCCCTCAGGGGAGGCGAGTTTCGCCGCGCAGCTGCGGGTGACGGCGTCGCGTGTGCGCGAGACGGCGGGGGAACCCGCCGTGATCTCCGAGCGCGGACCTCTTGACTTCGTCGCCTACCTGACCGCATTGGAGCAGTTGGGGCGCAGCGACGGCGAGCTCATCGCCCGCGCGACGACCATCGCCGATGCCTCGTTGACCGATGTCGACCTGGTGGTGATCCTGCCCTTGGACGACCGGCACCCCATCCGGGTCCCCGTCGACGAGGACCCCGCCTTGCGCGAGGCGATGGATGCGGCGCTCCTCGACCTCGCCGATGAGCGCGAGGATTCCGGGGGCACCCGCTTCCTCACGCTGGGCGGGGATCCAGCATCGCGGCTGCGCGATCTGCTCTCCGCCACGAACGAGTGAGCGCCGGTCAGCCGACGGCGACGCCGTCCTTCCAGACCGTGCGCACGAGCGGAACTCCCGGCCGGTAGGCGAGGTGGATGCGCGTCGGCGCATCCAGCAGCACCAGGTCGGCACGGGCTCCCGGGGCGATCACGCCCACATCGTCGCGGCGGAGCGCCCTGGCCCCGCCCGCAGTCGCCGCCCACACAGCTTCGGCCGGCGTCATCCCCATGTCGCGTACCGCGATCGCGATGCAGAACGGCATGGATGACGTGAAGCTCGACCCCGGGTTCGTGTCGCACGCCAGCGCCACCGTGACGCCGGCATCGACCAACCGGCGTGCATCGGGATACGGCTGACGCGTCGAGAACTCGACCCCGGGCAGCAGCGTCAGCACGGTGTCGGAGGCGGCGAGCGCCGCGATGTCATCGTCGGTCAGGTAGGTGCCGTGATCGATCGAGGCCGCGCCGAGCTCGACCGCGAGCTGCACGCCCTCGCCGGGTCCGAGCTGGCTGGCATGCACGCGCGGAGCGAGGCCGCGGGCGATCCCCGCCTCGAGCACCCGCCGAGACTGCGGCACCGTGAAGGCGCCGGTCTCGCAGAACACGTCGATCCACCGGGAGTGCGGGGCGCAGGCGTCGAGCATCGGTCCCGTCACCAGGTCGACATAGTCATCGGGGCGGTCGGCGTACTCAGCCGGCACCACGTGCGCGCCGAGGAAGGTGACCTCGGGCGTGACCTCGGCGGCCAGGCGCACGAGCCGTTCCTCATCGACGACGCTCAGACCGTAGCCGCTCTTGATCTCGACGGTCGTGGTGCCCTGCGCGAGCATCTCGTCGAGGAAACCGCGCAGTCGCGCGCGCAGCTCATCGTCGCTCGCGGCCCGCGTCGCGGCGACGGTGGAACGGATGCCGCCGGCGGCGTACTTCTGCCCCGCCATGCGCGCCTCGAACTCCGCCGCACGGTCGCCGCCGAACACCAGGTGGCTGTGGCTGTCGACGAACCCGGGGATCATGGCTGCACCGCCGGCGTCCACCACCTCGTCCGCCGCCGGGGCGTCCGCCGCGGCGCCGACCCAGGCGATGCGCCCGCCGTCGATCAGCACGGCTGCATCGCGCAGGGTCCCGCACGGGTCGCCGTCACCGCGGACGTTGGTCGTCAGCTCGCCGATGTTCGTGATGAGCGTGGTCATGGCGTTTCCTCCTGTTGAGGGGTCAAGACACGCCCTGTCCGGAGCGGATGCTGCGGCGTGTCTTGACCCCTCGCCGCTGTGTCGAGTGTGTCAGAGCATCGGGATCTTGAGGCCGCGGTCACGCGCGACCTCACGGGCGTGCTCATATCCGGCATCGACGTGGCGCATGACGCCAGTACCGGGGTCGTTCGTGAGCACGCGCTCGAGCTTCTCCGCCGCGAGCGCGGTGCCGTCGGCGACCGTGACCTGACCCGCGTGGATCGAGCGGCCGATCCCGACGCCGCCACCGTGGTGCAGCGAGACCCACGACGCACCGGACGACGTGTTCAGCAGTGCGTTCAGCAGCGGCCAGTCGGCGATCGCGTCGGAGCCGTCCTTCATGGCCTCGGTCTCACGGTACGGCGAGGCAACGGAGCCGGAGTCCAGATGGTCGCGACCGATCACGATCGGCGCCGACAGCTCGCCCGACGCCACCATCTCGTTGAACTTGAGGCCGGCGAGGTGACGCTCCTTGTAGCCGAGCCAGCAGATGCGCGCGGGCAGCCCCTCGAAGTGCACCTTCTCGCCCGCCTTCTCCAGCCAGCGGTGCAGCGCGGCGTCTTCGGGGAACAGCTCGGCGATCGCACGGTCGGTCTTGTAGATGTCCTCGGGGTCGCCCGACAGCGCGGCCCACCGGAACGGCCCACGCCCCTCCTCGAACTGCGGACGGATGTACGCCGGCACGAAGCCGGGGAACTCGAAGGCCCGCGCGAAGCCGCCCAGCTCCGCCTCGCGACGGATCGAGTTGCCGTAGTCGAACACTGCGGCTCCGGCATCCTGGAAGGCCACCATCGCTGCGACGTGCGCGGCCATCGACTCGCGTGCCCGGCGGGTGAACTCCTCAGGGTCGCGCTCCGCCTCGGCTTTCCAGTCCGCGACGGTGATGCCGACCGGGAGATACGCGAGCGGGTCGTGCGCACTGGTCTGGTCGGTCACGACGTCGATGGGCACGCCACGGCGCAGCAGCTCGGGGAAGACCTCGGCGGCGTTGCCGACGACGCCCACCGAGAGCGCCTCACCGGCATCCTTGGCAGCGATCACGCGGGCCACGGCCGCGTCGAGGTCGGTCGTGTACTCGTCGAGGTAGCCGTGCTCCACGCGACGCGCCAGGCGCGACTCGTCGACGTCGACGATCAGCACCGCCCCGTCGTTGAGGGTCACTGCCAGCGGCTGCGCGCCGCCCATGCCGCCGGCCCCACCGGTGAGGGTGAGGGTGCCGCGCAGGGAGTCACGTCCGAGCGAGCGCGCCACCGCGGCGAACGTCTCGTACGTGCCCTGCAGGATGCCCTGGGTGCCGATGTAGATCCAGGAGCCGGCGGTCATCTGCCCGTACATGATGAGTCCGAGCTCTTCGAGCTTGCGGAACTCCGGCCATGTCGCCCAGTCGCCGACGAGGTTCGAGTTGGCGATCAGCACGCGCGGCGCCCACTCGTGGGTGCGGAACACTCCGACCGGCTTGCCGGACTGCACGAGCAGCGTCTCGTCCGGCTCGAGCTCGTCGAGCGTGCGCACGATCGCGTCGTAGGCCTCCCAGCTGCGCGCCGCCTTCCCGGTACCGCCGTAGACGACCAGGTCTTCGGGGTGCTCGGCGACTTCGGGGTCGAGGTTGTTCATGAGCATGCGCTTGGCGGCCTCGGCACCCCAGCTCTTGGCTGTGCGCTGGTTGCCTCGGGCTGCACGGACGACGCGGGGACCGGATGCGGGGGACTCAACTGCGGCGGATTCAACCATGAGTGTGCTCCTTTGCGATGCGGGCGACGGCGCCCGACTGGACGAGTACGGCGACGGCTTCCATCTCGGGTGAGAGGAAGCGGTCAGGGCCAGGGCCGGCGGCCACGGTACGGACGAGGTCGCGCACGGCGCCGGTGGCGGGACCGGCCTCCAGCGGTGCGCGCAGATCGAGGGCGCGTGCGCCGGTGAGGATCTCGATCGCCAGCACGCGACCCAGTCCGTCGATCGCGCGGCGGAGCTTGCGGGCAGCCGCCCACCCCATCGAGACGTGGTCCTCCTGCATCGCCGACGACGGGATCGAGTCGACGGATGCCGGCACGGCGAGGCGCTTGAGCTCCGAGACGATGCCGGCGGAGGCGTACTGCGCGATCATGAGCCCGGAGTCGACGCCTACCTCATCGGCCAGGAACGGCGGTAGTCCGTGGCTGCGCGCGGGGTCGAGGGCGCGGTCCGTGCGGCGCTCGGAGACCGAGGCGACATCCGCCACCGAGATGGCGAGGAAGTCGAGCACCGCGGCGACGGGCGCGCCGTGGAAGTTGCCATTGGACTCGATGCGGCCGTCGAGGGTGATCACCGGGTTGTCGATCACACTCGCGAGCTCGCGTCCGGCGATCATGGCGGCATGGGCCATGGTGTCGCGCGCGGCGCCGTGCACCTGCGGCGAGCAGCGCAGCGAGTACGCATCCTGCACGCGTCCGTCATCCGCTCCCTTGTGGCTCGCCACCATCGGGGAGTCGCCGAGGAACGCGCGCAGGTTCGCGGCTGATTCCGTCTGCCCGGTCTGCGGGCGCAGGGCCATCAGATCGGCGGCGAACACGGCGTCGGTGCCGAGCTGCGACTCGATCGACATGGCCGCGGCGATGTCTGCGGTGAGGAGCAGCTCCTCCAGGTCGTGCAACGCGAGCACCAGCGTGCCGAGCATCCCGTCGGTGCCGTTGATGAGGGCGAGGCCCTCCTTCTCGACGAGGGTGAGCGGCTCGATGCCGGCGGCCGCCAGCGCGTCAGCGGCGGGTATCACCTCGGAGCTGGGTTGCTGAGCCGCGGAGCTGGGCTGCTGAGCCTGTCGAAGCACGCGGACATCCCCTTCACCCATCGCCGCGAGTGCGATGTGGGCGAGAGGGGCGAGGTCGCCGGAGCATCCGAGCGAGCCGTACTCGCGCACGATCGGGGTGATGCCGGAGTTGAGCATCGCGGCGTAGGTCTCGACGACGACAGGCCGCACCCCGGTGCGACCAGAGGTGAGGGTCTGCAGGCGCAGCAGCTGCAGCCCGCGCGTGACCTCGCGCTCGATCTCCGGACCGGTGCCGGCCGCGTGCGAACGGATCAGGCTGGCCTGCAGCTGCAGGCGACGGTCCGGAGCGATGAACGTGGTCGCGAGCGCGCCGAACCCGGTGGAGACTCCATAGTGCGGATGAGGATCTGCGGCGAGGCCGTCGATCACGCTGCGGGTCTCGGCGACGCGGACGAGAGCTGCGGGATCGATGACGACCGGCGCACCCAGTCGTGCGACGGCGACGACATCTGCGGGCGCGAGGGGCGCCGCACCGACGAGAACAGGGGCAAGATCAGTCATGTTCTGATTCCACACCCGCGGTGTCGACGGCGACAGCGGATCATGACATCCTGTGTCTGTGATCCCAGACAAGGCGCCCACGTCTCGTACAGCCGAGCCTCAGGTGCCGGCGGCCGAGAACACACTGCGCATCCTCAGCTACCTGGCAGGGCGTCCGGCGCCGGTGGCGGCATCCGCGATCGCTCGCGAACTCGACCTGCCGCGCTCCACGGTCTACCACCTGCTCACCACGCTGTCGGCCCACGGCTTCGTGCTGCACTTCCGTGAGGACCAGCGGTGGGGACTCGGCACCTCGGCCTTCGAGCTCGCCGGCGGCTACACCCGCCAGCAACCACTGGCACGGCTCGGGAGGCCGTTGATCGCCGCCCTGTCCGACCGCCTCGGTGAGAGCGCGCACCTCGCCGTGATGAGCGGTGGCGACGTGCTCTACATCGTCGAAGAGCGCGCACCCCGCCGTCCCGCCCTCGTGACGGACGTCGGTGTACGCCTTCCTGCACACCTCACGGCGAGCGGTCGGGCAATGCTCGCCGCCCTCCCCCGCGAGCAGGTGCGCGCGCTGTATCCAAGCGCCTCGGCCTTCCCCGACCGCACCGGGCTTGGCCCTCGGCGCCCCACCGAACTGCGGGAACTGCTGCGTGAGGTGCGCGCACGCGGCTACGCGGTCGAAGACAGCGAGGTGGCAGACGGTCTGCGGTCGGTCGGGGCCGTCGTGCGCGATCACGCCGGGTGGCCGGCCGCCGCAGTCGCGGTCACGTGGGGCGGCGAAGGGCTCGAGGAACGGGAACTCGCGGATGCCGTGATCGAGACCGCAAGGGTGCTGGAGTCGCGCGTGAAACGCTGATCGTCGCCCCCTGTCCTTGCACGTCGCCTTAACGCAGAAAAGCCACCCCGCAAGGGATGGCTCTTCTGCTGTTTCGTTGCACTTCTGCGCTAACGCGAAATGGCCACCCATCGATGGGTGGCCATTTGCTTAAAAGAAGTCCGGCGGTGTCCTACTCTCCCACAGGGTCCCCCCTGCAGTACCATCGGCGCTGTGAGGCTTAGCTTCCGGGTTCGGAATGTAACCGGGCGTTTCCCTCACGCTATGGCCGCCGAAACACTATTGATGTTTCAATCAAACACATAACAAAGTCATTGTTGTTATGCGGTTCTCGACCGTACATCGAGAACCACTCAGTGGACGCGTAGCACCAACAAACGGTGTGTTATCAAGTCATCGGCTTATTAGTACCAGTCAGCTGCATGCATTGCTGCACTTCCACATCTGGCCTATCAACCCAGTAGTCTGGCTGGGAGCCTCTCACCCGAAGGTATGGAAATCTCATCTTGAGGCCGGCTTCCCGCTTAGATGCTTTCAGCGGTTATCCATCCCGAACGTAGCTAATCAGCGGTGCTCCTGGCGGAACAACTGACACACCAGAGGTTCGTCCAACCCGGTCCTCTCGTACTAGGGTCAGATCCTCTCAAATTTCCTACGCGCGCAGCGGATAGGGACCGAACTGTCTCACGACGTTCTAAACCCAGCTCGCGTACCGCTTTAATGGGCGAACAGCCCAACCCTTGGGACCTACTCCAGCCCCAGGATGCGACGAGCCGACATCGAGGTGCCAAACCATGCCGTCGATATGGACTCTTGGGCAAGATCAGCCTGTTATCCCCGAGGTACCTTTTATCCGTTGAGCGACAGCGCTTCCACAAGCCACTGCCGGATCACTAGTCCCGACTTTCGTCCCTGCTCGACCTGTCAGTCTCACAGTCAAGCTCCCTTGTGCACTTACACTCGACACCTGATTGCCAACCAGGTTGAGGGAACCTTTGGGCGCCTCCGTTACTTTTTGGGAGGCAACCGCCCCAGTTAAACTACCCACCAGGCACTGTCCCTGAACCGGATTACGGTTCGAAGTTAGATATCCAGAGTGACCAGAGTGGTATTTCAACAATGACTCCACACGAACTGGCGTCCATGCTTCAAAGTCTCCCACCTATCCTACACAAGCCACACCGAACACCAATACCAAGCTGTAGTAAAGGTCACGGGGTCTTTCCGTCCTGCTGCGCGTAACGAGCATCTTTACTCGTAATGCAATTTCGCCGAGTTCGCGGTTGAGACAGTTGGGAAGTCGTTACGCCATTCGTGCAGGTCGGAACTTACCCGACAAGGAATTTCGCTACCTTAGGATGGTTATAGTTACCACCGCCGTTTACTGGGGCTTAAATTCTCAGCTTCGCCTTGCGGCTAACCGGTCCTCTTAACCTTCCAGCACCGGGCAGGCGTCAGTCCGTATACATCGTCTTGCGACTTGGCACGGACCTGTGTTTTTAGTAAACAGTCGCTACCCACTAGTCTCTGCGGCCTCCAAACGCTTTCGGGAGTAAATCCCTATACGCCGAAGGCCCCCCTTCTCCCGAAGTTACGGGGGCATTTTGCCGAGTTCCTTAACCACGATTCTCTCGATCTCCTTGGTATTCTCTACCTGACCACCTGAGTCGGTTTGGGGTACGGGCGGCTAGAACCTCGCGTCGATGCTTTTCTTGGCAGCATAGGATCACCCACTTTTTATCCGCATCGTGTCTCAGCCTATGTGAGAGACGGATTTGCCTATCTCTCGGCCTACGCACTTGCACCAGGACAACCATCGCCTGGCTTGGGCTACCTTCCTGCGTCACACCTGTTAATACGCTAACCGCACCAGAATGGGGTCGTGCGCTAGGCCCAGAGCGTCACCCCGAAGGGATCAGTCACTGGGATTCAGACACTTAGCACTACTGGATTAGCTTGGGCGGTTCTTCGCCGGTACGGGAATATCAACCCGTTGTCCATCGACTACGCCTGTCGGCCTCGCCTTAGGTCCCGACTTACCCAGGGAAGATTAGCTTGACCCTGGAACCCTTGGTCTTTCGGAGGACGTGTTTCTCACACGTCATTCGCTACTCATGCCTGCATTCTCACTCGTGTAGCCTCCACGGCTGGTTTACACCGCCGCTTCGCTGGCCACACGACGCTCTCCTACCCATCAATACGGCTGGACCACGAAGGCCTACCAAAAATATCAATGCCACAACTTCGGTGGCGTGCTTGAGCCCCGTTACATTGTCGGCGCGGAATCACTTGACCAGTGAGCTATTACGCACTCTTTCAAGGGTGGCTGCTTCTAAGCCAACCTCCTGGTTGTCAAAGCAACTCCACATCCTTTCCCACTTAGCACGCGCTTTGGGACCTTAGTTGGTGGTCTGGGTTGTTTCCCTCTCGACTATGAAGCTTATCCCCCACAGTCTCACTGCTGCGCTCTCACTTACCGGCATTCGGAGTTTGGCTGACGTCAGTAACCTTGTAGGGCCCATCGGCCATCCAGTAGCTCTACCTCCGGCAAGAAACACGCAACGCTGCACCTAAATGCATTTCGGAGAGAACCAGCTATCACGAAGTTTGATTGGCCTTTCACCCCTATCCACAGCTCATCCCCTCAGTTTTCAACCTAAGTGGGTTCGGTCCTCCACGACGTCTTACCGTCGCTTCAACCTGGCCATGGATAGATCACTTCGCTTCGGGTCTAGGACATGCGACTGAATCGCCCTATTCAGACTCGCTTTCGCTACGGCTACCCCACACGGGTTAACCTCGCCACATATCGCTAACTCGCAGGCTCATTCTTCAAAAGGCACGCTGTCACCCCTACTAAGGAGGCTCCAACGGTTTGTAAGCAAACGGTTTCAGGTACTATTTCACTCCCCTCCCGGGGTACTTTTCACCTTTCCCTCACGGTACTTGTCCGCTATCGGTCATCTGGGAGTATTTAGGCTTATCAGGTGGTCCTGACAGATTCACACGGGATTTCACGGGCCCCGTGCTACTTGGGATACTCTTCGCGCCAAGAGAGGCATTTCGACTACGGGGTTGGCACCCTCTATGACCGGCCTTTCAAGACCGTTCGTCTATACCTTCTTGTAACGCCGCCATCTCGGCAGAGATGACTGAAAAGTCCCACAACCCCCAACGTGCAACGCCTGCCGGCTATCACACACGCTAGGTTTAGCCTGTTCCGGTTTCGCTCGCCACTACTAACGGAATCGCGGTTGCTTTCTCTTCCTGTGGGTACTGAGATGTTTCACTTCCCCACGTTCCCTCTACCCGCCCTATATATTCAGGCGGGAGTCACTAGGTCGGCACGCCGCCCAGCGGGGTTTCCCCATTCGGACACCCTCGGATCAAAACTTGCTTATCAGTTCCCCGAGGCTTATCGCAGATTGCTACGTCCTTCTTCGGCTCCAGATGCCAAGGCATCCACCGTTTGCTCTTAAAGACTTGAAATCACATGAGTTTGAATCAGAATCGACACCAGACCCCGAAAGGTCCGGCATGAAATTGACTAATGATCTTTAAGATCATCTTGTGCAACAACCCGAAGGCTGTTGCAAGATGCTCGCGTCCACTGTGTAGTTCTCAAAGTACGGGCGGTACCCCAACCAGCACCCAGACAAAAGCCCAGAAACCAGAAGAGGTCCAGAGGTACAGACTCGAATCCCGAAAGATCCGCATCCGGTCCCTCAGGACCCAACAGCGTGCAGACACCGACCCCCTCACCCAGAACCTTCCAACCGCAAGCGGCGTACTAGTTCCGAGATCAGATCTCGATGCCATGTCAAATGTTCCACCCATGAGCTCCCAGCGAAGAACGTATGCCTTCGATCTGGGTTCTGGACTCCGAAGAGTCAGATGCTCCTTAGAAAGGAGGTGATCCAGCCGCACCTTCCGGTACGGCTACCTTGTTACGACTTAGTCCTAATTACCGATCCCACCTTCGACGGCTCCCTCCACAAGGGTTAGGCCACCGGCTTCAGGTGTTACCGACTTTCATGACTTGACGGGCGGTGTGTACAAGACCCGGGAACGTATTCACCGCAGCGTTGCTGATCTGCGATTACTAGCGACTCCGACTTCATGAGGTCGAGTTGCAGACCTCAATCCGAACTGGGACCGGCTTTTTGGGATTCGCTCCACCTCGCGGTATTGCAGCCCTTTGTACCGGCCATTGTAGCATGCGTGAAGCCCAAGACATAAGGGGCATGATGATTTGACGTCATCCCCACCTTCCTCCGAGTTGACCCCGGCAGTATCCCATGAGTTCCCACCATTACGTGCTGGCAACATAGAACGAGGGTTGCGCTCGTTGCGGGACTTAACCCAACATCTCACGACACGAGCTGACGACAACCATGCACCACCTGTTTACGAGTGTCCAAAGAGTTGACCATTTCTGGCCCGTTCTCGTATATGTCAAGCCTTGGTAAGGTTCTTCGCGTTGCATCGAATTAATCCGCATGCTCCGCCGCTTGTGCGGGTCCCCGTCAATTCCTTTGAGTTTTAGCCTTGCGGCCGTACTCCCCAGGCGGGGAACTTAATGCGTTAGCTGCGTCACGGAATCCGTGGAATGGACCCCACAACTAGTTCCCAACGTTTACGGGGTGGACTACCAGGGTATCTAAGCCTGTTTGCTCCCCACCCTTTCGCTCCTCAGCGTCAGTTACGGCCCAGAGATCTGCCTTCGCCATCGGTGTTCCTCCTGATATCTGCGCATTCCACCGCTACACCAGGAATTCCAATCTCCCCTACCGCACTCTAGTCTGCCCGTACCCACTGCAGGCCGGAGGTTGAGCCTCCGGATTTCACAGCAGACGCGACAAACCGCCTACGAGCTCTTTACGCCCAATAATTCCGGATAACGCTTGCGCCCTACGTATTACCGCGGCTGCTGGCACGTAGTTAGCCGGCGCTTTTTCTGCAGGTACCGTCACTTTCGCTTCTTCCCTGCTAAAAGAGGTTTACAACCCGAAGGCCGTCATCCCTCACGCGGCGTTGCTGCATCAGGCTTGCGCCCATTGTGCAATATTCCCCACTGCTGCCTCCCGTAGGAGTCTGGGCCGTGTCTCAGTCCCAGTGTGGCCGGTCACCCTCTCAGGCCGGCTACCCGTCGACGCCTTGGTGAGCCATTACCTCACCAACAAGCTGATAGGCCGCGAGCCCATCCCCAACCGAAATTCTTTCCAGACGCAGACCATGCGGTCACGTCACATATCCAGTATTAGACGCCGTTTCCAGCGCTTATCCCAGAGTCAGGGGCAGGTTGCTCACGTGTTACTCACCCGTTCGCCACTGATCCCACAGAGCAAGCTCCGTGTTCACCGTTCGACTTGCATGTGTTAAGCACGCCGCCAGCGTTCATCCTGAGCCAGGATCAAACTCTCCGTAAAAAAGAAATGCATACCCCACCGGGAAAACGGTGACGCAGCGAGTTTGATGCTGACCAAAGAGACAAATTCATTGCTGACTTCATCCATTGCCAACCCCCCGGAAGGGATTGGTCTTTGATCCAAAGGAATTCTCACCCAGCCGAAGCTAGACGAGGATAATTTGGCATTTGACAAGTGCACGCTGTTGAGTTCTCAAGGATCGGATGCTCCCACGACCCAGTCATCACAACCAGGCCCGAAGGGCAACTTCTCTATCTTATCCGTGTCTTCCAGGCTGTCAAATCGACACGCCGGAAGGCTCAGAACCAGATCTGCAGCTCGGGGCTCAAGGCCTCCGAGGCAACTTCACTAGCTTATCCGTTCCGGCCTCGCTGTCAAACTGGCAGCTGATCCGGTGTGGATGCCCCAGGTCAGACAGAAGTGTGTCTGCGATCTTCTCCGAGGAGCTGATCGAGTGGGGGTGGTTCTCCGCTTGAGGGGGGTGAAGCTCTCGGCCTCTCCGCTTCCCTGTGGGGCGAACAAGTAATAAGTTACGCGGATCCCGGGGATCGGGCAAATCCCGCCCGCCTGCCGGGCGTGTCGCCCGGTTTTCCGGGCTCTCCTTCACCCGCCTCCGCGCCCACCCGCGCGTACGGACAGCGCGCACGCGCCCTGGCCCCCTCACGGACCCGCTCCGTCCGCTCCCGCATACGGGAGACCTCTTCCCGATGGTTATCCACGGCCTCGCACCCCTGGGCACCCCCGGGCCTCGCGGTTAGGATGGCCTAAGCACCCGAAGGAAGGATGCGCACCATGGGCTTCATCACCTCCGCAGCGCTGGCAGAGACCGGCTACGTCGTCCTGGATGACCACGACCAGGCGGCCGACCCCGCAGAGTGGCTCGATCTGGAGTACGTCGGTTGGCGGTCCTCCGGCATCACCCGCTTCGCGCCCCTGGCCAGCTACGCGGGTGACATCGAGTGCAACGGGTTCTGGAACCACACCCCGCCGCGCACCGACAAGGACGGCGTCTGGGTTCCCTCCCAGGTCGCGATCGCTCCGGTCCTCCACGCGCGCGCACTGGAGCCCGGGGCCACGGTCGGGCGCTGCCGCGTGATCGAGCTGCAGCCGAACGACTACGCGGACGCCATCTACAACCTCCACCAGGACGACAACAACCGTCTGAACGATGAGGGCACCGGGTGGGTGGTGCGCGGGTACTACAACCTGACCGATGATCCCGACTCCATGCTCATCCTTCGTTCCGATCGGTTCGACCCGGCGACCGAGATCCGGCTGGCGCTGCGAGCGGGCACGCGCATCATCGTCGACACGCAGCGCTTCTGGCATGCGGTGTGGCACCGAGGGGTGGCTCCCCGATACGCGCTCATCACGTCCTGGACCTCCGGCCCCGAGCTCGACGCGTACATCGCCGCGAACCACGGCGACCCGCATCCGCCGACCGTCGAACTCGACGCCCAGTTCGTCGACGACGCCCAGGTCGAGCTGCACCGCCGTATCGAGGAGCGCCGCCGCGCGTTCGAGGCGCAGGGCATCGTGATGCAGCCGCCCACCCCGCTCTACGGCTGAGCGCCCGCGCGCGCTCCTCTTTCCCGTCACGCGCACCTGCACACGGCGAGGGGTCACGACACGCCCCACCCGGCAACACGCCCGCGGCGTGTCTTGACCCCTCACGCACGTACGAAGCGAGCGGCTCAGACCGTACGGCCGGCCTCGATCCGCACGACGCGGTCGACGGTCCCGATCGGAGGGGCGACGTGCGAGATGAGCAGCACCGACTGCTCTCCTGCGGCCTCCAGCAGGTCGCCCAGCAGGGCATCGGATGCCGCGGGGTCGACTCCCGCGGTCGGCTCATCGAGCACCAGCACCGGGAATCCGCGCAGCAGCGCCCGCGCCAACGCGATGCGCTGCGCCTGCCCGCCCGACACCAGCGCTCCCCGGTCTCCGACGCGTGCGTCCAACCCGCCCCGCTCGCGCACCCAGTCTCCGAGCCCGACCCGGGCGAGCACGGCGTCCAGCTCGCCATCGCTCGCGGTCTCGCGCGCGAACAGCAGGTTCTGACGGATGTCCTCGTCGAACAGCTGAGGGCTCTGCTCGCACAGGCCGATCGTGCGCCGCAGCTGCGGCCCCGACAGCTCAGCCGCGCTCACGCCGTCGAGCGTGTACTCGCCCTCCACCCGCAGGAAGCCGACGAGCGCCGCCGCGAGCGAGCTCTTGCCGGCACCGCTGGGACCGGAGACGAGCACCCGTTCGCCCGGACGCAGGTCGAGATCGACACCCCGCAGCCCCGGTGCTCCCCCGGGCCAGGTGACGTGCACATCGCGCAACCGCAGCGTCGGCGTTCCCTCGAGAGCTGCATCCGCGCCCCGGTCGTCGCGGAGCTGTTCCGGCATCCGCTCCGGGAGCACATCGACGATGCGCTCGGCGCTGGCGCGCACGCTCCGCCACGATGCGGCTGCGATCGGCACGGCCCCGAACACCTCGAACACGACCATCGGCACCAGCACGGCCACCGCCAGCCAGGGGCCGTCGATCGCCCCTGTCACCAATCCGGGGGCGGCACCGGCCAGTGCCCAGACCGACGCCGCGCCCGCGACCGCCGAGACGACGCCGGCGGCCACGGCCTGCGCGAGCGACGCTCGGCCCACGACCCGGCGCAGGGCGGCATCCGCCGCGGTGATCCGGGCGCGGGCTTGCTCCTCGGCACCGTAGGCCAGCAGCACGTCGAGGCTTCCGAGGTAGTCGACGAGCGCGGCGGACAGCTCGGCCCGGCGCGCGGAGACGAGTGCCTCAGCCCTGGACCCGAACAGCCACCCCATCCCCACGGCCGCCGCCGCGGCGACCAGCAGGCATACGGCGAGGGTCAGCGCGGCGGTCGGCGAGACGAAGGCGATGAACCCGACAGCTCCGACGGCGACCAGGCCCGACACCGCGAGCGGCTGCACCACCCGCAACGGGAGGTTCTGCAGATTGTCGACGTCATCGACCAGAGCCGACAGCACGTGACCGCGATCGGTCGCGCCGAGCCCGGCCGGCGAGAGCGGGATGAGCCGGCGCACCATGTCGGCGCGGGTCGTGGCCAGCTGACGCAGTGCGGCGTCGTGTCCGCTCAGCCGCTCGAGGTAGCGCAGCACGGCGCGCGAGACAGCGAAGAAGCGCACGCCCACGACCGCGATCGACAGCGGCACGAGCGAGTCGACGATCGAGGCGCTCACGATCAGCCACCCGCTCACCGCGAGCAGGCTGACCGCCGCTCCGGCCGACAGTGCGCCCCATAGCAACCCGGGCAGGAAGCGGCGCAGCGGTGGCTGGGCGAGCTGCAGCACGGAGCGCACCCGTGCGCGACGGGATTCGACGACGCTCATACGCTCACCCCCAGCGCGATGACCTGGTCGGCGATCTCCCGCGCGGACCGGCGGTGCGAGACCAGCACGATCGTAGCGCCGGCATCCGCTCGCTCCCGCAGCGTCGTCCACAGCCGCGCCTCGGTCTCGGGGTCGAGAGCGCTGGAGGGTTCGTCGAGCGCGAGCACACGTCGGAGATCCCGCGCGTGCCGGTAGAGCGCCCTGGCCACGGCGACCCGCTGGGCCTGTCCGCCCGAGAGCCCCGCTCCCTGCACGCCGAGCTCGAGAGCAGGATCGATGGTCTCCGCGCACGCGGCGTCGAGCGCCGTGCGGATACCGACGGCATCCGGGGCAGGGTCACCGAGCGCGACATTGGCTCCGACCGTTCCGCGCAGGAGCCCCGGTGCTTGTCCGGCCCAGGCGAGCCAGGCGGCCGGGTCGAGCTGCCGCACGTCGCGGCCGCGGGAGAGGGCGGAACCCTCGAATGCCGCCGCACCCCGCAGCGCCGCGAGCAGACTCGACTTCCCCGCCCCGCTGGGACCCTCGATCAGCGTGATCGTTCCCTGCTCGGCGGTGAAGGAGACGCGAGGCAGGTCACGGACGCGCAGTCCCTCGACGACGAGCGCCGCACCGGCATCCGCCGCGGCATCCGCATCCGCCGTCTGCAGGATCGATGGCCGAGTGCAGGAGGAATCACCGGTGTTTGCTCCTGCAGATGGCGGATGCTCCTGCAGATAGGCACCCCCACCGGACCCACCGGACCCACCGGCGCCACCGGACGCACCGACAACCGGTGCCGACGACACCTCCCCTGCCTCATCCAGCACGGCGAAGATGTCCTCGGTCGCGGCGACGCCCTCAGCGGCGGCGTGGAACTGCACGCCGACCTGCCGGATCGGGAGGAAGGCCTCGGGCGCGAGCAGCAGCACGAACAGCCCCACCTCGAGCGACAGGTCACCGGACAGCAGCCGGAACCCGACGGACACCGCGATCAGCGCGACCGCGAGCGAGGCGAGCAGCTCCATCGCGAAGCCGGACAGGAACGAGAACCGCAGCACCTTCATGGTCTCGCGGCGGTACTCGTCGGCCGTCGACTCGATCCGGTCGGCGGCGCGCTGCTCGCGTCCGAACAGCCGCAGCGTCGCGAGGCCCTGCACCGTGTCGGCGAATCGCACGGCGAGCCGCTGCAGCGTGTGCCACTGCTTCTGCTGCACGGTGCGGGTCGCGATGCCGATCAGGATCAGGAACAGCGGGATCAGCGGCAGTGTGATGGCCGCGGTCAGTCCGCTCGGCCAGTCCTGCCACCACATCACCGCGAGCACCACGGGCGTCGCGATCACGGTCAGCACCAGTTGCGGGATGTAGCGCGCGAAGTAGGAGTCGAGCGCCTCCAGCCCGTGCCCCGCGGTGACGGCCAGAGCCGTGCGGTTGCGCTGCGCGAGCCAGCCGGGGCCGAGGCGGCCGACGGCGCGGATCAACGCGGCACGCAGCTGCATCCCGGTCTTCGCGGCCGCGCGGGTGCCCGCCGCATCCGACGCCGCGATCAGCAGTCCGCGCAGCAGCGCCACCGCGAGCAGCCACAGCAGGGATGCCGTGACATCGCGCCCCGCGAGCGCGCCGGTGACGGCATCCGTCAGCAGCCAGGCGAACACGATGACGACCGCGGTCTGGGCCACGCCGATCAGCGCGGATGCCACGAGGAACCCCCTCGCGGCACCCGCGTAGCGCAGCAGTCTCGGATCGACGGGTTTCACGCGTGCGCCGGAGCCCCCTCGATGGAGCTGCGGCTGACGCGCTTGCGGAAGACCCAGTACGTCCAGGTCTGGTAGGCGATCACGAGCGGCAGCGCGATCAGCGCGGTCCAGCTCATGATCTGCAGCGTGTACGGAGTGCTCGACGCGTTCGCGATCGTGAGGCTGTAGGCCGGGTCGATGGTCGAGGGCATCACGAACGGGAACAGCGCGGAGAACAGCATGACCACCGCGAACAGCACTGTGAGCATCCCGGAGAAGAACGCCCAGCCGTCGCGCCGAGCGAGCGAGAACCCGACAGCGGTGATGAGGCTGACCGCCGCGAGCGTCCCGGTGCCGATGACCAGCCAGAGCAGTGGAGCTTCCCGGCCCATCGCGATCGCGACCGTCCAGATCACGGTGGCCGCTGCGGCGAGGATCGTCGGGATCGCGGCCTTCTTCGCCAGCTTCTGCGCGTCCTCGTGCACCTGACCGTCGGTCTTGAGCGCGACGAACAGCACCCCGTGCAGGAAGAACAGCAGCAGCGTGGTGACGCCGACCACCAGCGCGTACGGGTTCAGCAGCGCGAAGAAGCCGCCCACGTAGATGTGGTTCTCATCCAGCGCGACCCCCTGCACGATGTTGCCGAAGGCGACGCCCCACAGCAGCGCCGGCACGGCGGAGCCGATGACGATCATCCGGTCGAAGCCCGCCTTCCACTTCGCGCTCTCGCGCTGGTGGCGGTACTCGAACGAGACGCCGCGCAGGATCAGCGCGAGCAGGATCAACAGCAGCGGCAGGTAGAAGCCGCTGAACAGCGTCGCATACCACTCGGGGAACGACGCGAACAGGCATGCGCCCGCCACGATGACCCAGGTCTCGTTGAGGTCCCAGACCGGACCGATCGTGTTGATGACCTGTCGGCGCGACACGTCGTTCTTGCCGAGGAACGGCAACGACATCCCGACGCCGAAGTCGAACCCGTCGAGTACGAAGTAGCCCACGAAGAGGAAGGCGACGATCCAGAACCAGAGTGTTGCGAGATCCATGATGTCCCTTCCTCTCAGTACACGACCGACGGCAGCTGGGCCGTCTCGTCGTGGGGTTGCTCGGTGGTGTCCGGGCCCTTCTGCGCGGCCTTGATGATGAGGCGGATCTCGACCACGGCCAGCGCGGCGTAGATCGCGGTGAACGCGATCAGCGAGATCAGCGCCTCGAGGCCGGAGACTCCCGGCGAGACGCCGTCCTGCGTGGTCATGAGGCCGAACACGATCCAGGGCTGCCTGCCCATCTCGGTGAAGACCCAGCCCATGATGTTGGCGACGAGTGCGAGCGGGAACGACCAGATCGCGAGCTTCCACATCCACTGCGCCGGGGGCTTCTTGGCGCCCTTGCGGGTGAGCCACAGGCCGACCACGGCGACCAGCGCTGCGGCCATTCCCAGGCCGATCATCCAGCGGAACGCCCAGTACGTGATCCACAGCACCGGTGCGAAGTCGGTGAGCCCGGTGGCTGCGTAGGTCTGGCTGTACTCGGCGTTCAGGTCGTTGATGCCGTGCACACACGCGTCGAGCGTGTGCGTCGACAACAGCGACAGCAGATACGGCACGCGGATCGAGAAGAGTTCGGAGCTGCCGTCAGGCGTGCCGAGCGTGAAGAGGCTGAAGGAGGCGTCGGGTCCGCAGACCGTGTTGAACGTGGCCTCGGCTGCGGCCATCTTCATGGGTTGCGCGTCGTACATCGCGAGACCGAGCTGGTCGCCCGTCAGCACGACGCCGGCGGTCGAGACGATCATCGCCCAGAGCCCGAACTTCAGCGAGATGCGCATGGTGTCGAAGTGCTGGCCACGCGAGAGGTGCCAGGCGGAGACCGAGATGACGACACCGGCGGCGAACATCAGCGCGCCGAAGATCGTGTGCGGGAACGCGGCGAGGGCGACAGGGTTGGTCAGCAGCGCCCAGAAGTCGGTGAGCTCGGCACGGTTGGTCACGGGGTTGTACGTGTAGCCGACCGGGTTCTGCATGAACGCGTTGGCGGCGATGATGAAGTACGCCGAGAGGATGCTGCCGATCGAGACGCACCAGATCGTGGCGAGGTGCAGCTTCTGCGGGAGCTTGTCCCATCCGAAGATCCACAGACCGATGAAGGTCGCCTCGAAGAAGAAGGCGAGCAGTCCCTCGAACGCGAGCGGGGCACCGAACACGTCGCCAACGAAGCGGGAGTAGTCCGACCAGTTCATGCCGAACTGGAACTCCTGCACGATGCCGGTGACGACACCCATCGCGAAGTTGATCAGGAAGATCTTGCCGAAGAAGCGGGTCAGGTGCAGGTACTGCACCTTGCCGGTGCGCACCCACGCCGTCTGGAAGATCGCGGCGACCAGCGCCATCCCGATCGTCAGCGGCACGAACAGGTAGTGGTACACGGTCGTCAACCCGAATTGCCATCGGGAAAGGACCAGGGGGTCGAGCCATTCCATGGGCCACTCCTCTTTCTCAGCCTGCAGCCACGCTAACGGCGAGCCCGCCGCCGCCGTGGGGCTGCGGGCCGTGAATAAGACAGATGTCGCCTAGGCGGCGGTCATCTCCGTCAGTCGCAGCTGCACGGTGCAATCCGCCGGGAGGGCGGAGGTGCGTACGGCCTCGGCAGCGAGCGGCCCACCGGCTTCGGTGAGCACCCCCTGCATGAGACCGAGGTGCACGGTGCACAGCATCGGACGGTCTTCGGCGCGGCCCGCGGCATGCGGGCAGGGGCTGAGGTCGACTGTGAGCTGCTCGTCATCGACGACGGGCTCGAAGCCGCTCTCCTCCAAGTGTTCGATCAGGGCATCCAGCTGATAGGTCGCGTCACGACCCAGAGCGGATGCCGACGCGGGCAGCACCCGGCGCAGCAGGTCTCCGCGGCGCGCAGCCGCCGTGACCTTGTCGCGGGCGATGGGACTCGAGGCATCGGCGGCACCGGTCGCCGCGCTGTACAGCGTGCGCGGGCGGCCGCGGGTGGTGCGATGCTCGGTGGCCTGGATGACGTAGCCGCCCTCGATCAGACGCTGCAGGTGCTCGCGGATCGTGTTGGGGTGCAGTCCCGTCGCCTCGCAGAGCTCGCCGATCGTGCGCTCGGGTCGCGTCTGCGCTGCGCTCGCTTCGAAGAGCAGGTGCAGGAGCTGCACACGCGAGAACGTCGAGATCGGCCCGCAGATGGGCCCGGCATTGGCCATGACTCCATTATGGCCAGGGCTTCGTCGCGTGCAGAGCCATTCGGCCGTGAATAATGCCTCGGCCGATAGGGATGTCAGATGCCGCCGATAGCCTGGGAGCATGGCCACCCGAAAACCCGCTCCCCCGGCGTACGTCTGCACCGAATGCGGGTGGACGACCGCCAAGTGGGTCGGCCGTTGCGGCGAGTGCCAGCAGTGGGGAACCGTGCAGGAGCAGGCCGCCAAGACCGGGATCCTGCAGCGCGTCACGGCGCTCGCCCCGACCTCCGACCGTGCGGCGCGACCGATCACGCAGATCACCACGCTCGACGCCCCTCGGCGCACGAGCGGCGTCGGAGAGTTCGACCGCGTGCTCGGCGGCGGCATCGTGCCCGGTGCGGCGATCCTGCTCAGCGGCGAACCCGGCGTGGGCAAGTCGACGCTGCTGCTCGAGGTCGCAGCGCAAGCGGCGCGCGCCGGTCGGCGCGTGCTCTATGCGAGCGCCGAGGAGTCCCAGGCCCAGGTGCGGCTGCGCGGAGAGCGCACCGGAGCGCTGCACGACGAGCTCTATCTGGCCAGCGAGACCGACCTCGCCACGATCCTGGGGCACATCGACGAGGTGCAGCCCCAGCTCGTGATCGTCGACTCGGTGCAGACCGTGTCGTCCTCGTTGATCGACGGCGCCGCCGGGCAGCCCAGTCAGGTCCGCGAAGTGGCATCGGCCCTGATCCGGGTCGCGAAGGAACGCGGACTCCCCGTCATCCTCGTCGGCCACGTCACGAAGGACGGGCAGGTCGCCGGCCCCCGGGTGCTGGAGCATCTGGTCGACGTCGTGTGCCACTTCGAGGGTGATCGTCAGACGTCACTGCGCTTCATCCGCGCGCTCAAGAACCGCTACGGCCCCACCGACGAGGTCGGCTGCTTCGAGATGGCGGGCGACGGCATCTCCGAGGTCCCGGATCCGTCGGGCCTCTTCCTTTCGCAGGGTGCCACAGAGCCTGGCACATGCGTGGCGATATCGCTCGAGGGTCGGCGTGCGCTCCCGGTCGAGGTACAGGCGCTCACGGTTCCGAGCACCTCCCCGAACCCGCGCCGCATCGTGCACGGCGTCGACTCCTCCCGCGTGGCGATGGTCCTCGCGATCCTCGAGAAGCGGGCACGCATCCCCACGGGACAGCTCGACGTCTACGTCTCCACCGTCGGCGGCGTGCGATTCACCGAGCCTGCGGCCGACCTCGCCATCGCGGTCGCGGTCGCGGGGTCGATCCAGCAGTTCTCGGTGCCACGCTCGGTCGCCGCGGTCGGCGAGCTGAGCCTCGCCGGCGAGATCCGCCCCGTGACGCAGGCGGCGCAGCGGCGTTCGGAGGCGGCACGTCTGGGCTACGAACGCGTCGTCGACGACCGCTCGAAGTCGCTGCGCGCCGCGCTCGATGATGTACGTGCGCACAAGCCGGGGCTGCGGGCCGTCCCCGATCTCCCACCGTTCTGAGCAGAACCCTCGGTCCCTGAGCTGACCCCTCGGTCCCTGAGCCGACCCCTGGGTCCCTGAGCCGACCCCTGGGTCCCTGAGCTTGTCGAAGGGCTAAGCGTCGAGGGCCTGCAGCAGGTCAGCGGGAGCCGCCTGCATCGGATGCGGCCCTGCGATGTCGAGGAACACCGTGGTGATCGGATGCGCGGCGAGGAACTTGCGCAGCCAGGCGGCGTCGTAGATCCCCACACCCGGAGGCAGATTGGCCGGCTTGTTCACGGCGTCGCTGAACAGCAGCAGTGCGAGGTCACCGGTCTCACGATCGCGATACGTCCACACCTCGCCGCTGTCGAGCGGATTGTCGCGGGCACCGGGCGCGATGAGCGGAACCACGGTGGTGCCGTTGCGGAGTGCCAGCGCGACCGCGGCGATGTCCTGCTTCTCGAGCGCCTGCGCGAGCGCCTCGGAGCGGAACTCCTCGGGGGCGGGCTTCTTCTTCGCGGACTTCGCCTTCTTCGCTGCCATGCCTCCAGCTTAGGCACCGGAAAGGGCACGCACGCCGGATGGGAGCGGAGACGATTGGGGCCCTCTCGAGTCCCACATTGGGGACTGGGGTACTCGAGAGGGCCCTCGGACTCTCGAGCGGCGATGTCGAAGCGCTGGGGACGCTGTAGTTCGACGCCACTGGGGATGGCATGTGCCGCATGATCCCGAGAGCCATCCCAATGGTATCCCAAAGAATGGGAACTGTCAGCCCCCCTCTGCCCAATAGCAGTAAAATCAGACCCTTCCGAACAGAAAACCGGCGTACGCACCGATATTCGAAGGTATGACAGTAGATTCGCTTCGAACTGTCCCAGAATCTTCGAGGTCAGTACAGCAGTATCTGCTTCGTGGTGAGACCCGTGAAGCCGCCGATCGCCACTTCGACGTGATACGAGGCCCCGCCACCAGGGGCTCGCTGGCGATTCTCCTGCGCGCAGGTCTCGACGCTCGAGCGCGTGCGATCCCACGTCACCGGGTCCTTGCTCGTGACCGTGGTTCCAGCTTTGAGCGTCACGATCATGCTGCTCGGGTTCTCCTGGCAGTCCGTCGAGCGCCACCAGACGTCGGTTCCACTCATCACCGTAAACGTCTGCGTGGTCGACCCGACATCCATCGTGCAGTCGGTCGCGCTCTTGTTCGTCAGCGAGATCGACAGCTTCGGCAGCACCCCGGCCGCGTAGGTGTCGGCATCGGTGACCGCGGCGACCTCGACGTCCTTCGCCGTGCACGCGACGATCGCGGGAGTCGCCGGCGCCGTGGGATCCGGCGAGGGCGACTCGGCGTCGGAGGACGGCGTCTCAGACGGAGTCCCGCTCGCCGAGGTGGTCGGCGCCGATGTGGGCTGATCGGCTCCCTGCGCCCACGGCTGGGCGATCACGAGCCACACCCCGATGCCGATCGCGGCGAGGAGCAGGATGAGTCCGCCGAGAAGGACCACCCGACGCCGGCGGTAGACAGCTGCAGAGGGGCGGACCATCCCTCCAGGTTAGTTGAGCTGCCTGATCATCCGGGTGTTGCCGAGCGTGTTCGGCTTCACATGGGCGAGGTCGAGGAACTCCTCGACACCCGCGTCACCGCTGCGCAGCAGTTGCGAGTACACGTCGGGGTCGACGACCTGCTCCCCGATCGGCGTGTATCCGCGGCGCCCGAAGAAGTCGACCTCGAAAGTCAGGCAGAACAACCGCGACAGTCCGAGAGTCGCGGCATTGGTCTCGAGCCGGTCCACGATCGCGCGGCCGACTCCATGGTGCAGCCAGTCGTCGCGCACCAGGAGCGTGCGCACCTCGCCGAGGTCCTCCCAGATCACGTGCAGGGCACCGCAGCCGATCAACTCGCCGTCGGCCTCCGCGACCACGAACTCCTGCACGGAGCCGTAGAGCACGGCCAGGTCCTTGCCGAGCAGGATGCGCTGCTCGACCATCGGCTGCAGAAGGTTCCGGATCCCGATGATGTCGGCGCTGCGCGCCGGTCGGACGATGTACTCGCTCACCCCTCCACCCTAGAACCCGCAGCTGGTAGATCGACGAAGGGCGGATGCCGCAGCATCCGCCCTTCGTGTGATCCTGGTCTGTCGACCGGCTCAGGTCACTCTCCGCTGGCGACCGCCAGGTCGGGAGTGGCCGTGATCTCGCCACCGGTGTTCACGCCGACGGAGACCTGCTCGCCACGCGGACCGTGCTCGAACTGGAACTCGCCGTCCTGGAGGTCCACCTTGACGTGGTCTCCCGCGTTCAGCTCGCCGTGCAGGATCTTCTCGGACAGGCGGTCCTCGACCTCGTGCTGCATCGCGCGACGCAGCGGTCGGGCACCGAGTGCCGGGTCGAAGCCGATCTCGATCAGACGCTCCTTGGCAGCCTGCGACAGCTCGATCGTCATGTCACGGTCGAGCAGACGCTCGCTGAGGCGCTTCGTGAACAGGTCCACGATCTGCACCAGCTCGTCCTTCGACAGCTGCGGGAAAACGATGATGTCGTCGACACGGTTCAGGAACTCGGGCTTGAAGTTGCGCTTGAGCTCCTCGTTGACCTTGCCCTTCATCCGCTCGTAGGTCGTGGAGTTGCTGCCCTCGACCTGGAAGCCGACCGGACCACCGGCGATGTCACGCGCACCGAGGTTGGTCGTCATGATGATGACGGTGTTCTTGAAGTCGATCACGCGACCCTGGCCGTCGGTCAGACGACCCTCTTCCAGGATCTGCAGGAGCGAGTTGAAGATGTCCGGGTGCGCCTTCTCGATCTCATCGAAGAGCACGACACTGAACGGCTTGCGGCGCACCTTCTCGGTGAGCTGGCCGCCCTCTTCGAATCCGACGAATCCGGGAGGGGCACCGAACAGACGCGAGACGGTGTGCTTCTCACCGAACTCGCTCATGTCGAGCGAGATGAGCGCGGCCTCGTCGTCGAACAGGAACTCGGCGAGCGCCTTGGCCAGCTCGGTCTTTCCGACACCCGTGGGGCCGGCGAAGATGAACGAGCCCGATGGACGCTTCGGGTCCTTCAGACCGGCACGCTGGCGACGGATCGTCTTGGAGAGGGCGGCGATCGCCTCCTCCTGACCGATGACGCGCTGGTGCAGGGCCTTCTCCATGAAGACGAGTCGGCTGGACTCCTCCTCCGTGAGCTTGAAGACCGGGATACCGGTGGCCTGTGCGAGCACCTCGGCGATCAGGCCCTCGTCGACGACCGCTGCGGTCGCGACGTCACCCGAGCGCCACTGCTTCTCGAGGCGCAGGCGCTCGGCGAGGAGGTTCTTCTCCTCGTCGCGCAGCGATGCGGCCTTCTCGAAGTCCTGCTCCTCGGAGGCGATCTCCTTCTGCTCGCGGACCTTGGCGATCTTCTCGTCGAACTCGCGCAGCTCCGGCGGGCTCGACAGGATCGACAGACGCAGGCGGGCGCCGGCCTCGTCGATCAGGTCGATGGCCTTGTCGGGCAGGAAGCGGTCCGAGACGTACCGGTCGGCGAGGTTCGCCGCCGCCACGATCGCGCCGTCCGTGATCTGCACCTTGTGGTGAGCCTCGTAGCGGTCGCGCAGCCCCTTGAGGATGTTGATCGCGTGGGGCAGGCTCGGCTCTGCGACCTGGATCGGCTGGAAGCGGCGCTCGAGCGCAGCATCCTTCTCGAAGTGCTTGCGGTACTCGTCGAGCGTGGTCGCGCCGATCGTCTGCAGCTCGCCACGGGCGAGGAGCGGCTTCAGGATGCTGGCGGCGTCGATCGCGCCTTCGGCGGCACCCGCACCCACGAGGGTGTGGATCTCGTCGATGAAGACGATGATGTCGCCACGCGTGCGGATCTCCTTGGTGACCTTCTTCAGGCGCTCCTCGAAGTCACCGCGGTAGCGGGAACCGGCGATGAGCGAGCCGAGGTCGAGCGAGTAGAGCTGCTTGTCCTTCAGCGTCTCGGGCACATCGCCCTTGACGATGGCCTGCGCGAGACCCTCGACGACGGCGGTCTTGCCGACGCCGGGCTCACCGATCAGGACGGGGTTGTTCTTGGAGCGGCGAGACAGGATCTGCATGACTCGCTCGATCTCCTTCTCGCGACCGATGACCGGGTCGAGCTTGTTGTCGCGCGCGGCCTGCGTCAGGTTGCGCCCGAACTGGTCGAGCACCGCGGAGCCGCCCTGCGTTCCGGCGGGCGAGTCGTTGCTCTGCGCGCCGACGGCGGCGGGCTCGCGGCCCGGAGCACCGGAGAGCAGCTGGATGACCTGCTGGCGGACCTTGTTCAGGTCGGCGCCGAGCTTGACCAGGACCTGCGCGGCGACACCCTCACCCTCGCGGATGAGACCGAGCAGGATGTGCTCGGTGCCGATGTAGTTGTGGCCGAGCTGCAGTGCCTCGCGGAGGCTGAGCTCGAGCACCTTCTTGGCGCGGGGGGTGAAGGGGATGTGGCCGGTCGGCTGCTGCTGACCCTGGCCGATGATGTCCTGCACCTGCTCGCGCACGGCGTCGAGCGAGATGCCGAGGGACTCGAGCGCCTTGGCTGCGACACCCTCGCCCTCGTGAATGAGGCCGAGCAGGATGTGCTCGGTACCGATGTAGTTGTGGTTGAGCATCTTCGCCTCTTCTTGGGCGAGGACGACCACACGACGGGCTCGGTCCGTGAATCTCTCGAACATGCTGTGACTCCTTATTCGCACGGGGCGAAGCGCTGACGCCGATGACGTTCTCTGCGCCTGTACATCGAGAGTAACCACCGCGCAGGGCAGGTATGCCCGTGTTCGCCGTCGGCGGAGTGGGGCCACCGCGGGCGGGCTGACGGGGCCCGCGCGGCGTCGGGGGTTGACGGACTTATCGATTGTCGTTACCTTATCGTTTATCGCTAATAACGATCATCGATAAGGAGCGATCATGACCTCGACGAAACAGGGCACGCTGTCCCGCGGCGACGCCAGCGCGCTCATCGCCTTCTGCATCGCCGGAGTGGCGATCGCGGCGTACATCACAGTCTTCTCGATCATCCGCATCCTCGAACTCGCCAGTGGCACGATGATCCCGGTGATGGTCGAGTTCGTCGACCAGCCGGTCGAGGCCCCGCTCGGCGCGGGCGGTGCGAACATCACCCTCGCGCTGGACTCGGCGATCCTCACCGCCCCCTCACTGCCGGGGGTCGCGATCGGAGCGGGCATCCTCGGACAGCTCGCCCAGATCGTCACGATCGTGGTGGTGATCGGATGCCTGATGCTGCTGGCACGCGGCATCCTGACCGGCACCGTGTTCAGCCGACGCAACACGTGGCTCGTGATGGTCGCCGGCATCGTCGGACTGGTCGGCTTCGCTGCCGTGCGGTTCTTCGAGAACATGCTGGCCAACGCTGCCGTCTCGGCGGTGACCGACAACGCGCTGAACAACGCGGTGATGAGCGTCGAGCCGTTCACGTTCATCCTGGCCGCCTTCATCATCTCGGTCATCGGCACCGCGTTCGTGATCGGTGACCGACTGCAGCGCGAGACGGAAGGACTCGTCTGATGCCTTCCACTCCCACCAGGACCGCCCGTTCGCAGACCGCGGATGCCATCACGGTGCTGCTGTTCGGCGCCGCCGCGCTGGTCGTCGTCGCGATCAGTACCGTCCTGCGCACCCTCGGCACCTTCCGCGACCAGGGGATCGCGTGGTACGTCCCGATCGACGAGCAGCCGATCAGCGCCACTGCGGACTCCGGAGCCATCACGGTCGACGGCATCGCCCAGCAGGTGATGGTGTTCGCGACCGACGTGGACCCGCTCTCGACCGCGGCGATCATCGGCTCCCTCATTCTGTGGACGCTCGCCCCGCTCATCGTGATCCTCGGCGTCATGCTCGTGGCATGGAACCTCCTCCGCGGCCGCTTCTTCGTGCGGGGGAACGCGCGGGCCTTCGACGCGATCGGTTGGACGCTCGTACTCGCGCCGATGCTGATCGTGATGCTCGAGAACAGAAGATTGAACGGTGTCACCGGGGCGATCGGACTCGGCCCCGGTGAGCCCGTGCATCCCCTCGAGTTCTGGTCGATCGTGCCCGTCTTCGCGACCGGTGTGGCGGTCGGACTGATCGCCAACGCGTTCCGCCAGGGCATCCGGCTGCAACAGGAGAAGAACGTGCTCGAGAAGGAAACGGAAGGACTCGTCTGATGCTCGGATTCACCGCAGACGACGTGTGGACGCCACTGCTGCAGATCGGAGTCGGCCTGGCGGTCATCGCCGCGATCATCGGGATCGTCGTGTGGCGCGGACGGCGTCGAGGCAGCAAGACCCTGGCGATCGACGCAGCGCTCACGGTCTCCGGATGGTGGGTCACCCTGTCGGTGCTCAGCGCGATCTTCATCGTCGTGAAGATCTTCGGAACGGACTGGGCGGAGATCGCCTCCGGATCGATCTGGGTTCCCTGGCCCTCCGAACTGCCGTGCAGCGACACGGACGAGGTGACCGCGGCAGTCCTGCAGTGCGGTGGAGGCTCGATCACGAACATCACCGTGGCCAACGCCTCGCTCGGGCTCAGGGCGCTGGCGGCAGCGGCCCAGCTCGCCACTCTCGCGTTCACCACGATGCCCGCCGCGATGATCATGGTCATCTGCTTCCAGACGCTGCGCGGGCGCACTTTCTCCCACACCGTGACCCGCGCGCTCACGGTCGGCGCCGTCGCCGTGCTCGTGTTCGGCGTCGCGTCGGACCTGCTGGGTGCGATCGCGGCGGCAGCCGGACTACGCGAGGTATTCCCGTCCGACAGCGAGTGGTACCCCGGCTTCTCCCTCAGCGTCACACCGCTGCCGTTCGCCTGCGCACTGGGCCTGATCGCCCTGGCTGCGGTGTTCCGCCAGGGACTCCGTCTGCAGCAGGAGAAGGAAGCACTGCTCAAGGACACGGAGGGCCTGGTGTGAGCCCTGCCGAGAACGACGACGAGCTCACCGGCATCCACTGCCGTCTCGACGAGCTGCTCGCCGAGCGCGGCATGACGCTGACCGAGCTGAGCGCCCGTGTCGGCGTCAGCATCGTGAACCTCTCGGTGCTCAAGAACGACCGTGCGCGCGCCATCCGCTACTCCACGCTGCGGGCGATCTGCGACGCGCTGGACTGCGAGGTCGGCGAGCTCCTGGTGCTCTCCGACCGCTGAAACCCGTCAGACGGCGTGAGGCGGCGGGGTCGGTGCAGCGGGGGCCGGCGCGAGCGGCTCCACGACGACCGCCGTGCCGTACGCGCAGATCTCGGTGAAGTTCTGGATCGAACCGGCATCGAACCGCATCGCGACGATCGCGTTGCCGCCGCGCTGCTGCGCCTGATCCCACATGCGCGCCATCACGACCTGCCGCGCCTCGTACATCACCTGCGTGTACTCGGGGATCTCGCCTCCCCCCAGAGAGCGGAAGCCCGCGGCGAAGCCCTGTCCGAAATCGGTCGAGCGCACCGTGAGACCCATCACCTCTCCCAGCACCTGGGTGATGCGGTAACCGGGGATGTCGTTCGTCGTCACCATGAACATGAGGCCATCGTGCCAGACACTCCCGCGACCGGCAGTCGTCATGGTTCGTCATCTCAGTCGCCGGAATGAAAACGCCCTCATAGCGTTGAGCGTTATGGCGTGCACTCGGCACGTCGCGATTCTGGAGTCCCCCACCATGAGCACTACCGTCCGCGCCCAGAAGGCGCCCGACACCCGCGGACCGATCCGGAAGCTGCTGACCTCGTTCGGCTTCCAGATCCTCGCAGCCCTCGTCCTCGGCGTCGCCGCCGGTCTCATCGGCCGCCAGCTCGGCGCCACCGCCGAGAACCCGAACGGACTGTCCGCGACCCTCGACACGATCGGCAGCTCCTACGTGACGCTGCTGCGCGCGGCCGTCGTCCCGCTGATCTTCACCGCGATCGTCGCGAGCATCTCGAACCTCCGCCGCGTGCAGAACGCTGCCCGCCTGGCCGGACAGACCCTGCTGTGGTTCGCGATCACCGCGTTCATCGCCGTGGTCATCGGCATCACGCTCGGCCTCGTCATCCAGCCGGGCTCCCGTGCGGGTGAAGGCCTGCAGACGGGCGACCCGTACACGGTCGGCACGTGGTGGAACTTCCTCCTCGGGCTCATCCCTCAGAACTTCCTCGGCCTCAGCGTCGGTACGCAGGTCGATCTCGAAGCCGGCACCGCAGCATCGAGCGTCAGCTTCAACATCCTGCAGGTCATCGTCGTCGCCGCGGCCGTGGGCATCGCCGCCCTCAAGGCCGGCAAGAAGGCGGAGCCGTTCCTGGCCTTCACCGAGTCGCTGCTCAAGGTCATCCAGCGGGTGCTGTGGTGGATCATCCGCATCGCACCGATCGGCACCTTCGGCCTGATCGGTGCCGCGGTCATCAAGTACGGCTGGGAGAAGCTCGCCGCGCTCGGCTGGTTCGCGATCGCGATCTACATCGGTCTCGCGCTGGTGCTGTTCGTCGTCTACCCGATCCTGGTCAAGACGCATGGACTGTCGATCAAGCAGTACTTCTCCGGTGTGTGGCCGGCCGTGCAGCTCGCCTTCGTCAGCCGCTCGTCGATCGGCACCCTGCCGCTCACGGAGCGCGTGACCGAGCGCAACCTGGGCGTGCCCCGCTCCTACGCCTCGTTCGCCGTGCCGTTCGGTGCGACCACGAAGATGGACGGCTGCGCCGCGATCTACCCGGCCATCGCCGCGATCTTCGTCGCGCAGTTCTTCGGCATCGAACTGAACTTCGTGCAGTACCTGCTGATCGTCATCGTCTCGGTCGTCGGTTCCGCCGCCACCGCCGGCACCACCGGCGCGATCGTGATGCTCACGCTCACGCTGTCGACCCTGGGTCTGCCGCTCGAGGGCGTCGGACTGCTGCTCGCGATCGACCCGATCCTCGACATGGGCCGCACCGCGGTCAACGTCGCGGGCCAGGCACTCGTGCCGACCATCGTCGCCAAGCGCGAGGGCATCCTGAACGAGGAGCTCTACAACGCTCCCCGCGAGGGCCTGCCGTTCGCGGATGACGCCGACGACGACACGGATGACGACGCCACCGCGGCCGCGGAGCCCGCAGCCGCGCGCTGACCCCGCACCCTCCTCCACGCGAGCGCCTCGCCCCCTCCCGGGGCGGGGCGCTCTCGCGTATGCCCGGGCCCGGCTCGCACGTGCGCCGAGACCCACCGGCCCCGCCGAGACCCACCGTCGCAGGCGTCTGGGGCGATGGGCCTCGGCGACGGTGATGGGTCTCGGCGGCGGTGGGCAGGTGCTGCGGATGCTGCGGCGGCGGCAGAGGCGGCGGTGCGCGGGGCTATGCCCGACCGGGCTGGCGGGTCGCGCCGCGGGTGTCGAGGGCGAGCTCCTCGGCATCCATCGCGGCGATCAGCTCGCGCATCAGCTCCTCGTCGAGCTCACCGGCGTCGCGCTCCTGCAGCAGGATCTCGCGCCGCACCTGCAGCCACCCCTTGGTCAACGCCACGAGGTCTTCGTACGACGGCCGAGGCACCGTGTCCTCGACCTCCTGGGCGGCATCGGTGTCCTTCTCCACACGACTCATGCGCTTCGTGAACGCATCGAACACGCTGAGGTCGACCGCCCCGTACTTCTCTTCCCACTCCACGCGCTTCTCGGCGAGATAGGCCTTGCCGGCCTCCCTGCTCTTCTCCCTCACCGCAGCGAGAGCACGCTCGTCGTCTTCGTGGTCGACGTCACCCTCGATGCCCAGGCTGCGGATGAGGAGCGGCAGCGTCAGCCCCTGAAACAGGAGCGTCCCGACCGTCACGATGAAGGCGACCACCACGATCGCGTGCGAGGCCTCGGTGTCGAGAGTCGCGAGGTCGGCCGCCGCGAGCGCGATGGCCAGGGTGACCACCCCTCGCATGCCGGCCCAGGAGATGACCGCACTGTCCTTCCACGTGAGCTGCAGTCCCGCCATCTGCTCCCGCACGATGTGGGTGCGCAGCTCATCCGCCGTGTACTTTCCCCACCGGCGGCTCCGGCGATGCCGCTTCTCGAACTCCCCCGACTCGACGCCACGGTCCCAGCGCTCGAGCCGCTTGCGGTCCTGGAAGTTCGCCCATGCGCTCGTGGGGTAGATGTAGAGGGGCCGCACGATCAGCACGACCAGCAGCACCGCGCCGGACAGCATCAGAATCTGCTCGACCGACTCGCTGCCCAGGTCACGCAGCACGCGCGGGAACTGCAGTCCGATGTATGCGAACACGAAGCTCTCCAGCAGCAGATCCGCCGAGAGCCACAGCGGCTTCTCCTGCTGTCGGGTCGTGTAGTCCGTGCGCGGGGAGTTGAATCCGACGTAGAGTCCCATCGCGACGACCGCGAGCACGCCCGAGCCGAGGAGGTGCTCCGCGATCGCGTAGGCGCCGAACGGGGCGAGCAGTCCGAAGGTGCCGATCACCACCGGGTCGCTGATGCGCATGCGCAGCTGGTGCAGCACGATGCCGAACACCAGGCCGATCACGACGCCGATCACCACGGCCAGCAGGAACTGTCCGACACCGCCCCAGACCGAGACCGTCGCACCGGCGAGGATCGCCGCGAACACCCGGTACAGCGTGAGCGAGGTCGCGTCGTTGATCAGGCTCTCTCCCGAGAGCACGGTCATGATGCGGCGGGGCAGCCCGAGCTTGCGTCCGATCGCCGCGGCTGACACCGCGTCGGGTGGTGCGACGATCGCGCCGAGCAGCATCGCACCGGGGAGCCCCAGCGAGGGCATGATCCACCACGCGGCGAAACCCACCGCGACAGCGGTGATCAGCACGAGCCAGATGCCCAGCCGACGGATCTGCGGCAGGCTGCGCTTGAAGCCGACGAACGAGACGTCGAGCGCGGCGGAGTAGAGCAGCGGCGGCAGCACCAGGCTGAGGAGCACGTGGCCATCGATGTCGAGATCAGGCACGAAGGGGAGGAAGGATGCCGCGAGCGCGACGACCGTCACCAGCAGAGGAGCCGGCCACCCGCGCCAGCGCGCGAACGCGGCGACGGCTACTGCTCCGACGAGGACGTAGAAGATCCCGGCTTCCATGCCTCCACGGTAGTGGGGAATGCGGCGCCCGGAACGTGCGTTGCAGAGGGGGATGTCCGATACAGCTCTCTCCGTCCTCGACCTCGTGCCGGTGCGCACCGGTCAGACCAGCACGGAGGCCATCGCCGCCTCCCTCGACCTCGCCGAGACCGCCGACCTTCTCGGCTATCGCCGCTACTGGTTCGCCGAGCACCACAACATGCCCGCCGTGGCATCCACCACTCCTCCGGTGCTGATCGCCGCTGCGGCGACCCGCACGAGCCGGATCCGTCTGGGTTCCGGCGGCGTCATGCTGCCCAACCACGCACCGCTGATCGTGGCGGAGCAGTTCGCGGCCCTCGAGGCCATCGCCCCCGGACGCATCGACCTCGGTCTCGGCCGCGCGCCCGGCAGCGACCCCGTCATCACGCAGCTGCTGCGCGGCTCCGGCACGACCAGCGACGTCGAGCAGTTCCCGCGGCACGTGCAGGACATCGCGGCCCTGCTCTCGGGTGACGGCGCGACCTTGCGCTTCACGTCGGGCGGCGAGTACATCGTGCGCGCGACCCCGTCCGCGACCGGGGTGCCCGAGGTCTGGCTGCTCGGATCCAGCGACTACTCCGCGCAGCTCGCGGCATCCCACGGCCTGCCGTACGTGTTCGCGAATCATTTCTCCGGCCAGGGTCTGGAGCGCGCGCTCGACCTGTATCGCACCGGCTACCAGCCGAGCGAGGAGCACCCGGAGCCGCGTACCTTCCTCACCGTCAATGTGGTGGCGTCGCCGACCGCCGAGGAGGCGGAGGCCCGCGCGCTCCCCCAGCTGCGGATGATGGCGCGGCTGCGCCTGAACAAGCCGCTCACCGCGCTGGAGACCGTGGAGGAGGCGATCGCCGCCGGCATCGCCGAAGCGGATGCCGCCACCGATCAGGTCGTGCAGGGCGCGCGGTCGCGCTGGTTCGTCGGCACCGGAGAGTCGGTCGCCGCCGAGGTACGCGACTTCGCCACGCGCTACGGGGTGGACGAGGTCATGGTCTCCCCCGTCGCCGGTGCGTACGAGGCCGAGCCGAAGTCATCCGCTGCGGGCCGCGCGCAGACGCTCGAACTCATCGCCGCCGCCCTCTAGCCCCGCCGCGCTGCGCCTGCGCCGCCGCCGCGCTGCGGCGCTGCCGCTGCGGCGCCGAGTGCACGACCTGGCGTCGAGTGCACGACCTGCTCACGTCGACATCCCGTGCACTCGGCGCGAAGCCGTGCACTCGGCGTCGACAGAGAGCGCTCGGCACCGCTGTCAAGGGGGCTGGTCATCGGGTCGGGACGGGCGTAGCCTCGGGACCGAGAGAGGGGTTCGACGATGAGCACCACCAAGACACTCGCACTCTGGGTCGCCTACGGCACGAACGGCGTGGTCGGCAGCATCCGCCACGATGACGAGGGGTATCAGGTCACGATGGCGGGAGCGGACGGGCCCGCGGGCACATACCCCAGCCTCGCCTCCGCGAAGGGGGCATTGCACGCGCGGATGCTTCCGGGCAGCGCCTGGCCGCTGTTCCAGGAGCACTGAGCTCCCGAGCGCTACCGGCGCGCGGTCACTCCGCGGGTTCGCCGCTGAGGATGCCGCGCAGCCAGTCGCGCGCCTCGACGAACACGTCGTCGGCGTAGCGCTCCGGGTAGTGCACGATCTGGCGGTCGGCGCGCGGGTAGGAACCGAGGAAGACCACGCGCGGGCTGAAGCGGCGGATGCCGAGCATGGCATCCGCCATCCGCTCGTGCTCGATGTGCCCGTCAGCGTCGATCACGAACCGGTACCGACCCAGCTCGTCGCCGATCGGCCGCGACTCGATGAGCGAGAGGTTGATGCCGCGGGTCGAGAACTGCTCGAGCATCTCGAGCAGCGACCCTGGGTGGTCGTGCGGGAGCTCGACGATCAGCGAGGTCTTGTCTGCCCCCGTCGGCGCTGGCGGCGTGGTCGTGCGGGTCACGAGCACGAAGCGCGTGACGGCCTGCGCGTTGTCGCCGATGTCGGAGGCGAGCACCTCGACGTCGTAGTGGTTCACGATTCCGGGGGCCGCGATCGCGGCCTGCGCGGGGAGCGTGCCGTCGAGCACCCCGATGGCCGAGGCCACGTTGCTCGCCGCCGGCACGTGCGAATGCGAGGGCACGTGCGCACCGAGCCAGCCGTGGCACTGGGCGTAGGCGACCGGATGCGCCGCGATGACCTGCACCTGATCGAGCGTGGTGCCGCGGGGTGCGACCAGCACGAAGTTGACCGGCACCAGGTACTCGCCGATGATGCGCAGGCCCGGGAGCGTCGCGAGAGCATCCTGCGTGGTGGAGACGCCACCCTCGATGGAGTTCTCGATCGCGATCATGGCCGCGAAACTGCGGCCCTCGAGCACATCGGCCAGCGCCTCGCCGACGTTGTGCACGGGACGCCACTGCTGACCCCGAGCCTCTGCGACCTGGTCGAGTGCCGCTTCCGTGAAGGTTCCGGCGGGGCCGAGATAGCTGTAGGTGCGGCGTTCAGTCACGCGTTTCACCTTAGCCCTCCCCGCGATGGAGGAAACCGAAGTTTCGCCTGCAGCGGGATCGGGGGCAGACTGTCTGCATGACGAGCCGTGCCGGCCTCCCTGCGGAGGACTCTGACCTCATCGATGTCGACGAACTGATCGCCGCCTACTACGACCGCATCCCGAAGCCCGATGTCGCCTCCGAGCGCGTGGCCTTCGGCACCAGCGGCCACCGCGGCTCATCGCTGTCGGGCAGCTTCAACGAGAACCACATCCTCGCCACGACACAGGCGATCGTGGACTACCGAGCGGGGCAGGGCATCACCGGTCCGCTGTTCCTCGGCAGGGACACCCACGCGCTCTCGCTTCCCGCCGAGCGCACGGCGATCGAAGTGCTGCTCGCGAACGGCGTGGACGTGCGGGTCGACTCCCGCGACTCCTGGGTACCGACCCCCGCGCTCAGCCACGCGATCCTCACCTACAACCGTGCCCTTCGACAGGCTCAGGGACCGGGAGAGGGGAACACCGGCCGCGCCGACGGCATCGTGGTGACGCCCTCCCACAACCCGCCGCGCGACGGCGGGTTCAAGTACAACCCCCCGCACGGCGGACCTGCCGACACGGATGCCACGGGCTGGATCGCCGACCGCGCGAACGAGCTCATCGCTAACGGCCTCGAGGGCGTCAAGCGCGAGCGCTTCGGCGACGTCGACTGGGATGCGATCACGGGCTACGACTTCCGTGACGCCTACGTGCGCGATCTCGCCACGATCATCGACGTCGACGCGATCCGTCGCGCGGGGGTGCGCATCGGCGCGGACCCGCTGGGCGGAGCATCCGTCGAGTACTGGGCTCTCATCAAGGAGGTCTACGACCTCGACCTCACGGTCGTGAACCCCGAAGTCGACCCGACGTGGCGCTTCATGACGCTCGACTGGGACGAGAAGATCCGCATGGATCCGTCCTCCCCGTCGGCGATGGCATCCCTGGTCGCGAAGAAGGGCGACTTCGACGTGCTCACGGGCAACGACGCCGACGCCGACCGGCACGGCATCGTCACGCCGGATGCGGGCCTCATGAACCCCAACCACTACCTGGCCGTCGCGATCGACTACCTCTTCTCGCACCGCGCCGAGTGGCCGCGCGACGCCGCGATCGGCAAGACGCTGGTGTCGTCGATGATCATCGACCGCGTCGCCGAGTCGCTCGGTCGCCGTCTGCTCGAGGTGCCTGTCGGGTTCAAGTGGTTCGTCCCCGGACTGCTCGACGGCTCGGTCGCGTTCGGCGGCGAGGAGTCCGCCGGAGCCTCGTTCCTGCGCAAGGACGGCTCGGTCTGGTCGACCGACAAGGACGGCATCCTGCTCTGCCTGCTGGCCGCCGAGATCATCGCGGTGACGGGCAAGACCCCGTCGGAGCGGTACGCCGAGCTCGAGTCGGCCTTCGGCTCGTCGGCGTATCAGCGCGTGGATGCCCCGGCGACGCCCGAGCAGAAGGCGACACTCGGCAAGCTCGCACCCGAGTCGGTGTCGGCGACGACACTGGCCGGCGAGCAGATCACCGCCAAGCTCTCGCACGCACCGGGCAACGGCGCGGCGATCGGCGGTCTGAAGGTGCAGACCGAGCACGCGTGGTTCGCCGCGCGCCCCTCCGGCACCGAAGACGTGTACAAGCTCTACGCCGAGAGCCTGCGTGGCCCCGAGCATCTCGCCGAGGTGCAGGCCGAGGCCCGCGCCGTGGTGTCGGCTGCACTCGGCGGCTGAGTCCGAGACGGTCGTCAGCCCGCTGCCCGGGCCAACGCAGCACCGGCTGCGCGCAGCCACTGTGCGGGCTCCGCGAGGGCGGCGGCGGATGACCCGGCGAGTTCGGTGAGCGAGGCGGATGCCGCGAACAGCGAGGTGTCGGAATCCGCCGTGATGCGACCGGCCGCCAGCATCGCCCGCGCCCCTGCATCGGCCGTGAGGGATGCGAGGAACGAGGGCACCTTGCCGTCGCCGGACTGCCCGTCGTACGACCCTTCGCCCGTGATGACGACATCCGCGTCGGCGATGGCAGCGGCGAGGCCGATGAGCTCCGCGACCTCTGCAGCACCGGGTGCGAGCACTCCACCCCACACCACCAGCGCGCCTCCTGTCCCGCCCGCGGCGCCGGAGCCGGGGAGCGCGGCGTCGAGGCCGAGCAGTGCCGCGAGTCGGTCGAGACCGGCGTCGAGCCGCACGACATCGGCCTCGGCCACGAGCCCCTTCTGAGGGCCGAACACGGCAGCGGCACCTCTCGGACCCGTCAGCGGGTTCGTGACATCGGTGAGCACTCGCACAGGGGGCGCCGAGCGCAGGGCGCTGAGGTCGACGGTCGCGATGCGCTCGAGTCCGCGCGCACCACGCACGACCGACGTGCCGGCCGCATCGAGGAACCGGGCGCCGAGAGCGGCGAGCATCCCGGTGCCGCCGTCGGTCGAGGCGCTCGATCCGAGGCCGAGCACGAGGCGCGAGACACCATGGTCGAGGGCTGCGGCGATGGCCTGACCGAAGCCGAAGGTGTCGGCGTCCCAGGGTCGCAGCTCATCGAGCAGTTCGATCCCCGAGGTGGAGCCGAGATCGACCACCGCCGTCCCGCGCGGCGCATGGTCCGTCGGCGGCAGCAGCAGCCAGGAGGCCTCGACCGGGACTCCCGCAGGGCCGTCGACCGTCACCGGCATGCGCAGGGACCCCGCCACGGCGGCCTCGAACGCGGCGACCGTGCCCTCACCGCCGTCCGCCATCGGCCGGTGCACGAACTCCGCGCCCGGCTCGACCGCCGCCCACCCCTCGGCAAGTGCGCGCGCGGCGTCTGCTGCCGTGATGGTTCCCTTGAAACTGTCCGGAGCCAGCACCACCCGTGTCATCGTGTCCTCCTGGACCCGAGCTTAGCGACGTCGCCCACGGGCGCCGTCCCGGTGCGGACGAGCGCCCGAATCGCCTGGTGTACGTGCTGTGGCGCGACCGGAAGGATGTCGGTGAATCGTCGCGGTCAGCTCCGGCGGGTGCTGGCGCGCTCGACCAGTGCGGTGGGGACGAGCGACGCCGACGATGCCCCGGCACCCGCGCCGCCGGTGTCGCCGTCGGTGTCGCCCTCGATGTCGCCCTCGATGTCGGCGACCAGGGCCGCGACGGCGCGATGCGCGAGCGCCGTGAAGTCCTGCCGGATCGTGGTGAGCGGAGGACGGTAGTTCGCCGCCTCAGGCACATCGTCGAAGCCGACGACGCTGACATCTCCCGGCACCGCGCGCCCGCTGTCGGCGATGGCGCGGAGCAGCCCGAGCGCCATCTGGTCATTCGCGCAGAAGACTGCGGAGGCGGCGGAGAGCTGCGCGCCTCCCGCGAAACCGGACTGCGCGCTCCAGTCACCGCGCACCACGGCGGGAGGGCGGATGCCGGCGGCGTCGAGCGCCTCCCGCCATCCTCGCTCGCGCTCTGTCGCGGCGAAGGAGTCCGCAGGACCGGCGAGATGGTGCACGACCTCATGGCCGAGGGCGAGCAGATGACGTGTCGCCGCCGCGGCTCCCCCGGCGTGGTCGCTGTGCACGGCGTGGAATCCGGCATCGGCCACAGCATCGACCACGACGAGGCGGAGCCCGGTCGGACGGTCGGCGGTCGGCACGAGGGCCGAGGCCTCGTTCAGCACGATCGCGCCGTCGACCTCCTGCTCGGCGAGCCGTTCGAACGCATCGGCCAGGCTCGATCCCGCAGTGACGAGGGTGAGCGCGTAGCCCCGCTCCGCGGCGGCCTCGGCGGTCGCCTGCAGCATGCGGGAGTTGCCGACCGTGGCCAGGGTGGTGACGACGAGTCCGATGGTCTGCGAGCGACCGGTGCGCAGGGCTCGCGCCGCGCGGTGCGGGCGGTAACCGAGTGCGGACATCGCCTGCTCGACACGGGCACGTGTGGCGGGATCCACGCGCGGACTGTCGTTCACCACGCGCGAGACCGTCTGACCGGACACGCCGGCGCGCGCGGCGACGGCGGCCATCGAGACCCGGCCGGTGGCGGGGCGGCGGCGGCGCGGCTCACGGTCGAGCACGGCGCCGAGATCGTCGTCGGTCACTGCCATCCCTCTCCACAACTCCCGAAACGTGTTCACAACTCCGGAATGTTGACGTTATCACGCCGGAAGTCGTACCATGTTTACGTGAACACGCCTGAACTTCCTGAGTTGCACAGCGAGACCCTCGGCGGCGGCGTCGTCAAGCGCGCGACAGTGCTGGCCGACGGCCGCGACATCATCTACTACGACGACCGCGACTCGACGCTCGGCCCCGACCGCGCTGTCGATGCCCGCGCGCTCGACCCCCGCCCCGACACCGCCACGATGCGCCTCGACGTGCTCACCGGCGACTGGATCACGGTCGCGGCGAACCGCCAGAACCGCGTCATGATGCCCGGCGCCGACGCCGACCCGCTCGCACCGCAGACCCCGACGAACCCCTCCGAGGTGCCGTCGCTGTACGACGTCGCCGTGTTCGAGAACCGCTCCCCCGCGTTCGGCCCCGCGCTGGCCGAGGCGATCGGCGCAGCCCCCGCCGCGAGCAACCCGCCCCGCGGGCTCGACGATCTCGCCGCACTCGGCCTCGGCCGCACCCGCACCTCGGTCGGACGCTGCGAGGTCGTGTGCTTCAGCCCCGAGCACTCCGGATCCTTCGGCACCCAGTCCGTCACCCGCGCCCGCACGGTGATCGAGGCGTGGGCCGACCGCACCGCCGCCCTGTCGCAACTGCCAGGCATCGAGCAGGTGTTCCCGTTCGAGAACCGCGGCGAGGCGATCGGCGTGACCCTGCCGCATCCGCACGGCCAGCTCTACGCCTACCCGTACGTGACCCCGCGCACCACCCGACTGCTCGACGCGATCGACCGTACGGCGCCCGACCTGTTCGCCCGCGTGCTGGAGTTCGAGCAGGCCTCCGAGCGCGTCGTGTTCCGCGGTGAGCACTGGACCGCGTTCGTGCCGTTCGCTGCCCGCTGGCCCCTGGAGGTGCACCTGATGCCGCACCGCCACGTGCCCGACTTCGCCGCGACCTCCGAGGCCGAACGCGACGAGCTCGCGCCGCTCTACCTGCGCCTGCTGCGCGGCGTCGATGCGCTCTACGACACTCCGACGCCGTACATCGCCGCGTGGCACCAGGCACCGGTGAACGTGGGTCGCGACACCGTGCGCCTGCACCTGCAGCTCACGAGCCCGCGTCGCGCTGCCGACAAGCTCAAGTTCCTCGCCGGATCCGAGGCCGCGATGTGGGCCTGGGCCGCCGAAGTCACCCCGGAGCAGGGCGCCGCCCGCATCCGCGAAGCCATCGCCCGCGCCGAGGAGGCCTCCGCATGACCGCCGCACAGGACAGCGCCCGCGCGCTCTTCGCCGCACTCACCGGACACGAGCCGGACGGACTGTGGTCGGCCCCCGGCCGGGTCAACCTGATCGGCGAGCACACCGACTACAACGAGGGCTTCGTGCTGCCGTTCGCGATCCCGCACCGCACGGTCGCCGCGGTCGGCACACGCGACGACGGACGCATCCGCGTGGCCTCGACCTTCGCCGACGACGCGGTCGAGGTCGGACTCGACGAGCTGGATTCTCTGTTCCCGACCCCCACGGGCTCGCACCCCGCCGTCCCCGAGTGGGCCGCGTATCCGCTCGGCGTCGCCTGGGCGCTGCAGCTGACAGGAGCCGCGGGTCGCGGGGTCGACATCGCGATCGCCTCCGACGTGCCCGTCGGCGCCGGGCTGTCCTCGTCGGCCGCGATCGAGGGAGCGACGGCATCCGCTCTGAACGACCTGTGGAATGCCGGACTCGACCGCGTGGCGCTCGCCCGCGTCGGACGCCGTGCCGAGAACCAGGCCGTCGGAGCGCCGACCGGGATCATGGACCAGATGGCATCGATGCTGGGCGAGCCGGATGAGGCGATCTTCCTCGACTGCCGCTCGCTGGAGGCGCAGACCGTGCCGGTCGGTGCCGCGGCATCCGGTCTGGCGATCCTCGTGATGGACACACGGGTGAAGCACGCGCACTCCACGGGAGGCTACGGCGAGCGCCGGGCGTCCTGCGAGAAGGGCGCAGCGATCATGGGCGTGTCGAGCCTGCGGGATGTGTCGGTGGCCGACCTCCCCCGCGCCGAAGAGCTCATGGACGACGTCACCTTCCGCCGCGTGCGGCACATCGTGACCGAGAACCAGCGCGTGCTCGACACCGTGCGGGTGCTGCGCGAGCAGGGAGCGCGGGCGATCGGTGGGCTGCTCATCGCCTCGCATGCCTCGATGCGCGACGACTTCGAGATCTCGGTGCCGGAGCTCGACACCGCGGTGGAGGCTGCCCTGGCTGCGGGTGCGATCGGCGCCCGGATGACCGGCGGCGGCTTCGGCGGTGCCGCGATCGCGCTCATCGAGCAGAGCGCGGTGGAGACGGTGACGACCGCGGTCGAGGCGGCCTTCGCAGACGCCGGCTTCACCGCTCCGCACCTGTTCACGGTGGTCCCGTCCGCGGGCGCGCACCGCGACGCCTGAGAGAATGGACCTGGAGCCGTCCCAGTGCGGCAGGAGAGGAACGCAATGTCCTGGATCGTCACCGGCGGCGCCGGCTACATCGGTGCGCACGTGGTTCGCGCTCTCGCGGATGCCGGGCTCACCCCGGTCGTGCTCGACGACCTCTCCAGCGGGGTGGCGTCGTTCGTACCGGAGGGCGTGGCGTTCGTGCAGGGCAGCATCCTGGATCGCGAGCTCGTCGAGAAGGCGCTGCGCGACCATGACGCGGAGGGCGTGATCCACGTCGCCGGCTACAAGTACGCCGGAGTGTCGGTGCAGCGCCCGCTGCACACCTACGCGCAGAACGTCGAAGGCACCCGCGTGATCCTCGAGGCCATGCAGGCCGCGGGCGTCGCGAACATCGTGTTCTCGTCATCCGCCGCCGTGTTCGGCACTCCGGATGTCGCACTCGTGGTGGAGGACACCGCGAAGAGGCCCGCCAGCCCCTACGGCGAGTCGAAGCTGATCGGCGAGTGGCTGCTGCGCGACCAGGCGATCGCGACCGCCGACTCCGAGACGCCGCTGCGCCACACCTCGCTGCGTTACTTCAACGTGGTCGGCTCCGCGGATCCGACGGTGTACGACGTCAGCCCGCACAACCTCTTCCCGATCGTGTTCGAGGCGCTGATCGCGGGTCGGACCCCGAAGATCTTCGGCGACGACTACGCGACCGAGGACGGCACGAACGTGCGCGATTACGTGCACGTCGGCGACATCGCCGCGGCCCACGTCGCCGCGGCCAAGCGCCTGTCGGCCGGTGAGCCCATCGAGCCCGCGTACAACCTCGGCTCCGGTGACGGCCTGAGCGTGAAGCAGATCATGGATGCCGTCGCTCGCGTGACCGGCATCGATTTCACGCCCGAGATCGGCCAGCGCCGGCCCGGAGACCCCGACCGGATCGTGGCCACCGGAGAGCTCGCCGCCCGCGACCTCGAGTGGACCATGCGGTACACGGTCGACGAGATGGTGCGCACCGGCTGGGAGGCCCGCCGCAACGCCGGCTGAGCCTCAGAGATCGCGGCGGCGGATCGGGTAGATCCAGAAGCAGAGCCACGCGAGCGCAGTGAACAGCAGCGGGATCACGGCGAGCATGAGCCGGATGCCACCGTCGACCGTTGCGGGCTGCGCATCCTCCAGCGCCGCATCGAACCCGGATGACGTGAGCACGACCGCCGCGACGATCGCCTGGAGTACGACCGAGCCGCGCACCACGAAGCCGTTCACGCCGAAGTACGCGCCCTCACGGCGATGCCCGGTGCGCACGGCATCCTCATCGATGATCTGCGCGAGCATCACCTCGAGCAGCTGCAGCAGACCGCCGACGCCCACGCCGACTCCGACGCCCACCAGCGCCGCGCCGAGCACGGTCGACGGCACCAGGTAGCCGAGCACGGTGATGCCGAACACGGCCACGCTCCACAGCAGCGCGGTACGCGGGTTCGTGCGGCGGACGACCGCGCTCCACAGCACGATCGAGGGGATCGCGGTGACGAAGATCGCTCCGAGCAGCAGACTGCTCTCGCCCTCCGGCGCGTGCAGCGAGTAGCGCACATAGAACGGGACGGCCGCGAGGATGATCGCGATCGACGTCTGCACGAACAGCGACCCGAGCACGTAGGGGACGAACGCCCTGTTCGCGAACGTGTAGGTCAGCTGGTCGCGGAAGCGCATCGCCTCGGATGCCGCTTCGGGCACGCGGCGTTCGACCATGCCGCCGAGGAACGACCAGACCAGCAACACCAGGCACACCGCGCCCAGCACGAGCGCCATGCCCGGCCATCCGATCGAGTCGTACAGCAGCGGTGCCCCCGCGGTGCCGAGCACCATGCCGATGATCGCGAAGATCTGCCGGGGCACGTTGCCCCGCGCCCGCTCATCCGTGGTGCGGAAGATCTCGGGGAAGAGCGCCGAGATGTTGAGCACCACGACCACGAACGCGATGTCGTAGACCGCGACGACGATGAGGAACCAGGCGATCAGTCCGCCGGTCGGCAACTCCGGCGGCATCCACACCAGCACGAAGGCGACGACCAGCGGCACGATGCCGAAGCCGATCCACGGGATGCGGCGGCCCCACGGGGTGCGGATGCGGTCGGACAGCGCGCCGACCACCGGGTTCAGCAGGGCGTTGAGGATGCCGTGGGCGATCAACGCCACGGCCACCCACCCGGCGGGCACGGCGAGGTGCGAGACGTAGAAGTAGACGACGAACGCCGAGAACGTCTGCGCCATGAGCTGAGTGGGGAAGCCGGAGAGCCCGAAGGCGATCGACTGCGCCCTGGTCGGTGCCGCGTCGAGACGCCGATCGCGCAGGCGTGTGACGAGCGACGTCATCGCGTGCCCCGCTGCAGATCGCGCAGCGCACGCCAGCCGATGCGCACGAGGCCTTCGTCGGCGATCGCCTGTGTCACGACCGGGTCGGAGAGCAGACGCAGCTCGTAGCCCCGCTTGACGGCGGCGAAGTCGACCGCGGAGCGCAGCTCCTCGGTGTCGGTCATCGGATGCAGGTAGATCTCGGTGACGCCGGCGGGCACGGCGCGCAGCAGCGTGACGAAGCCGTCGCGCACCTGCTCGTAGGTCTCGGCGTCGTCCGTGCCCTCACCGACCAGCTCGAACGGATGCGACCAGAGCCGGTCGATGATCTCGACCCCGAGCGCGTCAGCCGCGCCGGCCGCCCTGGCGAGGGTGTCGGCGCTGACGCCGTCCATGCTGCGCGGCAGGCGGAACGGCAGCCCGTGCTGCGCGGCCAGCGCGAAGACCTCGCCGAGGAAGTCGCGGCCGGTCGCGAGCCCGTAGACGGATCCCATGTGGTTGTCGAGGTGCGTGACGTCGACGCCGGCGTCGAGAGCGGCCTGCAGCTGCGCGGCGAGCTCAACCGCGACATCGTCGGCCGCGGCGCGCTGCTCGACCGCGACCACATCGGCCGGGAAGAAGCCGTCGGCGTCGACCAGGCTGCTCGCGGAGCCCGTGAGAGGACGCCACCGGTAGCGGGACCACTCGCTCGTCAGCACCAGGTGCACACCGACGTCGAGGTCGGTGCGCCCGGCGGCGAACGACAGTGCTTCCGGCGCCCAGGAGCACGGGACCATCAGCGTCGTGGAGTCGATGCGACCGGCATCCAGCAGCTCGACGATCGCGGTGTTCGCCGCATGGCACATGCCGAAGTCGTCGGCGTTGAGGATGATCGCCCTGGCGCCGGGGACGAGTCCGAGACGTTCGGCGAGATCGGAGGGGGCAGTCATCGTCGACTCCTGTCGGGTGGGGTCAGCGCACGGTCTTGTCGGCCGGCGTGAGGATACGGGTGAACAGTGCGGCACGAAGAGCGGATGCCGCCTCTCCTGTCGCGCCGACCAGGGGCGCCTCTACGCCGAAGGACGACACCCGGAAGCCCACGGGCAGCAGCGGCGAGTACTCCTCCGCGATCCGGGCTACCGCCTCGGCGAGAACAGGGTGCGCGGCACTCCCGCTCAGGATGAAGGCCTCGGGGTCGAGCACGAGGGTGATGGTGCCGGCGATCAGCACCAGACGTCTGGCGACCTCGGTGACCAGCTGCAGCGCGGCCTCGTCGCCGTCGGCCGCGGCTTCGAGGTGCACGCCGAGCAGTGCGTCGGGGTCGAGGTCGTACACGCGGGCGAGGTCGCTGACCACGGCGTCGTTCACGACCGGAGCACCGATCGGCAGCGGGCTCTGCGGCAGGTACATGATCTCGCCGGCGACGCCGGAGGAGCCGCGGTGCAGGGCGCCGTCGATCACGATCCCTGCACCCAGACCGTCATCGACGAGAAGCAGCAGCGCGAAGCTGGAGAGGTCGGCGACGGCACCGACGGAGAGCTCGGCGAGGGCGGCGAGGTTGACGTCGTTCTCTATGCGGACTTCACAGCCGAGAGCCGCTGCGAGCGCGCAGCGGAACGCGCCGCCGTCGGGGCCCTCGTCGTTGCGGATGCCACCGTCGGCGGTGACGATTCCAGGCACGCCGACGACCGCCGCGTGCACCGGTCCTTTCACGGCCCGTCGCCCGCGATCGACCAGGCGCGCGATGTGGGCGACGCGGTCGTCGGCGCGGGGGAAGTCCTCGTGCAGTTCGGCACGCACGGCGCCGGTCGGGTCGACGAGCACGACGTGCGCGGCATGGTGGTCGGCGTGGATCGCGGCGGCGAATCCGAGATGCGGGTGCAGGGCGACCCGACCGGCGGCAGGACCGCGGGTGTCACGGTCGACGCCCGCCGGCGCCACGGCACCGGCGCCCTCGAGCATGCGGAGCACCTGAGTGACAGCGGTGCGGGACAACCCGGTGGCCGCCATCAGCTCTGCGCGCGTGCGTGGGCCGGTGCGCGCGAGTGCTTCGAGAATCGCGCGGCCGTTGAGTGCGCGGAGCAGGGTCTGGGGCCCTGCGAGTGGCCTGGTCATGACGATCCCCCCGGGTCAGCTCCGCCCAGCCTCCCACATCGCGCCGCGCCGCCGGGCCGCCACCCGGAAACATGACGCCGAGGACCTCAGTCCAGCGCCGACATCACGTGCTTGATGCGCGTGTAGTCGTCGAAACCGTATTGCGAGAGGTCCTTGCCGTAGCCGGAGTGCTTGAACCCGCCATGGGGCATGTCAGAGACGAACGGGATGTGGGTGTTGATCCACACGCACCCGAAGTCGAGGTCGCGCGAGAACCGCATGGCACGAGCGTGATCCGTGGTCCACACCGATGAGGCCAGCGCGTACGGCACATCGTTCGCCATCGCCAGCGCCTCTGCATCCTCGGAGAAGGACTGCACGGTGAGCACAGGGCCGAAGATCTCGCCCTGGACGGCCTCGTCGTCCTGATGCAGACCCGACACGATCGTGGCCTCCCAGAAGTATCCGCGGTCGCCCTGCCGCGCGCCACCGGTCTCGATCGTCGCGTGCGCGGGCAGTCGTTCGATGAAGCCGGACACCTGGGCGAGCTGCGCCGCGCTGCTCAGCGGGCCGTACAGCACACCCTCTTCATGCGGCCCACCGGTGCGGGCGTGGGTGCGAGCGCGAGCGACGAGCGCCGCAACCAGTTCGTCGTGGATCGAGGCGTGCACCAGCACCCGCGTCGCCGCGGTGCAGTCCTGACCGGCGTTGAAGAACGCGCCGGTGATGATGCCCTCGACGGCCTTCTCGATCGACGCATCCGCGAACACGATCGCCGGGGCTTTGCCTCCGAGCTCCAGGTGCACGCGCTTCACATCGTTCGCGGCCGAGCGGGCCACGGCCATGCCGGCGCGCACCGAACCGGTGATCGCGACCATCTGCGGCGTCGGGTGCTCCACCAGCGCCACTCCGGTGTCACGGTCTCCGAGCACGACGTTCAGCGTTCCTGCGGGAGTGTGCGCCGCGACGATCTCGGCCAGCAGCAGCGTCGTGAGCGGCGTCGACTCCGCCGGCTTCAGCACGACGGTGTTGCCGGCGGCGAGCGCCGGCGCGATCTTCCACACCGCCATGTTGAGCGGGTAGTTCCACGGGGTGACCTGACCGATCACCCCGATCGGCTCTCGGCGGACGAAGGAGGTGTGTCCGGCGAGGTACTCCCCCGCGGAGCGGCCCTCCAGGCTGCGGGCGGCGCCGGCGAAGAAGCGCAGCTGGTCGACGGACTGCATGATCTCGTCGGCGACGAGCGTGGCGCGCGGCTTGCCGGTGTCGCGCGACTCCAGATCGGCGAACTCCTCGGCGCGGGCGAGCATGGCGTCCGCGATGCGGAACAGCGCCAGCTGCCGGTCGGCGGGGGTGGTGTCGCGCCAGAGCGGGAAGGCAGCGGATGCCGCGGCGTAGGCGTCGTCGACGTCGCTGCCGTCCGACACGGGGAGCACGCCGTACTCCTCCTCGGTCGCCGGATCGATGAGCGGCAGGCTGCCCGCTCCGCGCACGGGAACGTAGCGACCGCCGATGAAGTTGTGCAACGTCTCTGAAGGCATGCCCTCATGGTAGCGAGGAGTGTGCGAAATCTGAAGCACTTTCCTGGGCAAACAACTGAATCAGTTGCCAGGGCATGATCAACCTGTCAATATCGACACATGAGCACTACGCCGAAGCAGCCTGCCCTGGACGACATCTCCAAGCGGATCGTCGAGCTCCTCCAGGAGGACGGCCGCCGCCCCTATGCCGAGATCGGTCGCGAGGTCGGCCTCAGCGAGGCAGCCGCCCGCCAGCGCGTCCAGCGGATGACAGAAGCGGGCATCATCCAGATCGTCGCGGTGACCGACCCGATGCAGCTCGGCTTCCACCGGATGTCGATGATCGGCATCCGCGTCACGGGCGACCCGCGCACGATCGCCGAGGAGCTCACGAAGATCCCCGAGCTCGCCTACGTCGTCGTCACCCTCGGCACGTTCGACATCCTCGTCGAAGCCGTGTGCGAGGACGACGAGCACCTGCTCGACCTCATCGCGACCCGCATCCGCACCATCGACGGCATCGCGCAGACCGAGAGCCTGCTCTATGCCGGCCTCTACAAAGACCTCTACAACTGGGGCACGCGCTGAGGCGCGCCCCCTCATCCAACGGAGTGATCATGGGAACCACTGTCTTCGAGCGTCAGCAGCCGCCGCAGTCCGTCATCGACGACTCCCTGCGCTCCACCGCCTTCGGGGTGTTCTGGCTCGATGACGTCGAGCGACCGGTGCATCCGCCGCTGAAGGGCTCCGTGCACGCCGACCTCGCGATCGTCGGCGGCGGTTACACGGGACTGTGGACCGCGATCCGCGCCAAGGAGCGCAACCCCGAGCGCCGGGTCGTACTGCTCGAGGCGTCCCGCGTGGCCTGGGCCGCGTCCGGGCGCAACGGCGGGTTCTGCGAGGCGAGCCTCACGCATGGCCACGAGAACGGCGTGAACCGCTGGCCCGACGAGATCGACCGACTCGAGGAGCTGGGCCTCGCGAACCTCGACGGCATCGAGCAGACCATCGCGCGCTACGGCATGGACACCGACTTCGAGCGCACCGGGCAGATGGCGGTCGCCGTCGAACCGCACCAGGTCGAGTGGCTCCGCGCCGAGGACGACTTCCTCGACAAGGACGCCGTGCAGGCCGAAGTGCACTCGGAGACCTTCCTCGCAGGCTCCTGGGACCGCGAGGGGTGCGCGATGGTGCACCCGGCGAAACTGGGGCTGGAGCTGGCCCGTGTCGCGGCCGAGCTGGGCGTCGAGATCCACGAGCGCACCCTGGTGCGCGGCATCGAGGGAGACGGCTCCTCGGCGATCACGCTGGTGACCGACGGCGGACGCGTGACAGCGGATGCCGTGGCACTCGGCACCAACGTCTTCCCGTCGTTGCTGAAGCGCAACCGCCTTATGACCGTGCCGGTGTACGACTACGTGCTGATGACCGAGCCGCTCTCGGACGCGCAGCTCACGTCGATCGGATGGTCGAACCGTCAGGGCCTCGCCGACAGTGCGAACCAGTTCCACTACTACCGGCTCACCGCCGACAACCGCATCCTGTTCGGCGGCTATGACGCGATCTACCACTACGGCGGCAAGGTGCGCCCGGAGTATGAGGACCGCATGGAGAGCCACCGGCGCCTCGCCTCGCACTTCTTCACGACGTTCCCGCAGCTCGCGGGGCTCACGTTCACGCACCGGTGGGCCGGAGCGATCGACTCGTCCAGCCGCTTCTGCGCGTTCTTCGGCACCGCCCGCAAGGGCCGCGTCGCCTATGCGACCGGGTTCACCGGGCTCGGCGTCGGCGCAGCCCGCTTCGCCGCCGACGTCATGCTCGACAAGCTCGCGGGAGAGGAGACCGAGCGCACGGTGCTGAAGATGGTGCGTGAGAAGCCGGTGCCGTTCCCGCCGGAGCCCGCCGCCGCGATCGGCATCAACCTGGTGCGGGCGGCCATGAACCAGGCCGACCACCGCGACGGCAAGCGCAACCTGTTCCTCAAGACGCTCGACGCGCTCGGCATGGGCTTCGACTCGTGAGCGGGCTCGACGCGGGAACCGGCGTGGATGCCACGGCCCTCGCCCTCACGCATGACCCCCTCCCGGCCGGCGAGGTGCGCGCGGGCACCCCGACGACGGGCACGCAGGCGTTGGCGACACTGGACGGCATCGAGATCGGCATCTGGGAGATGACCCCGGGCACAGCCACCGACACCGAGGTCGACGAAGTGTTCGTGGTGCTCTCCGGACACGCCACGATCGCCTTCGACGATCCCGCACTGCCCGCTCTCACGGTCGGCCCCGGTTCGGTGGTGCGCCTTGCTGCGGGACAGCGCACCACGTGGACCGTCACCGAGACGCTCCGGAAGATCTACATCGCCTGAGAGCGGGCGCCAAGCGCGTGTGAACCGCGCGGCGCCTCAGTCCAGCGCGGTCACCTCGGCATGGGGCATCCGCTCGCGCATCACGCGGACCGCTTCTGGATTGTCGTCGACGAGCACGGCATCCCGCCCCAGAGCCGACGCCACCGCGCCGGTCGTGCCACTGCCCGCGAAGAGGTCGAGCACGCGGTCGCCCGGGCGGCTGGAGGCACGGATGATGCGGCGGAGGATACCCTCGGGCTTCTGCGTGGGGTATCCGGTCTTCTCGCGACCCGTGGTCGGAACGATCGTGTGCCACCAGACGTCGGTCGGGAGCTTGCCGCGCGCCGCCTTCTCGGGCGTGACGAGGCCGGGCGCCATGTACGGCTCCCGGTCGATCTCGTCGGCGTTGAAGACGTACGACCGCGGGTTCTTCACGTACACCAGGATCGTGTCGTGCTTGGTGGGCCAGCGCCGACGCGACTTCGCCCCGTAGTCGTAGGCCCAGATGAGTTCGTTGAGGAACGAGTCGCGCCCGAACACGGCGTCGAGCATGACCTTGGCGTAGTGCGCCTCGCGGTAGTCGAGGTGCAGGTACAGGGTGCCGTCGTCGGCGAGCAGCCGCCACGCCTCCTCGAGCCGCGGCATCAGGAACGTGCCGTAGTCGTCGAAGCGGTCATCGTAGGTGCGCAGCATCCCCCGCACCCGCTCGTAGGCGTGGCCGTGGAAGCCATGGCGGATCTCGGTCTCGGCGGCCGGCCGTTCATAACTCAGGAGATCTGCGGCGGATTCGGCAGGTTCGGCCCCGCCAGCCGCCGCCGCGGCCGGTTCTTCCTGAGTTGTGGACGCCCGCCGCGCCGTCACCACCTGGCGCTCCTGCGTGCGTCCGGTGTTGAACGGCGGATCGAGGTAGATCAGGGTGAAGGAGGCCTCGGGCAGGGTCGCCGCGGCGGCGAGGTTGTCACCCTCGATGATCGTGACGGCACCGGGCGTCACTTCTGTCGGAGAGTTGCACGTTCTTCGGCCGGATTCGGCGGATGCGGCCGAAAAAGGCGCGTTCTCCCGAATTTCGGATGCGCCACCCTCGGCCCCTGTCGAAGGGTCGGTCACGGGACCCGGTGCAGCCATGCGTCGGTGGCGAACTTCGACTCCACGAGTGCCTCCGCGGCGGCGTACTCCTCGACGCTGATCGCCCCGGTCTCGGCATCGGTGAGCGAGCGGAAGGTGCCGATGAACCGGTCGATGATCTCGGCACGCGTGAGTCCGGTCTGGCTGCGCAGCGGATCGACCCGCTTGGCCGCAGACGTGGTGCCCTTGTCGCTCAGCTTCTCGCGCCCGATGCGCAGCACCTCGGTCATCATCTGACCGTCGATGTCGTACGACAGCGTCGCGTGGTGCAGCACTCCCCCGTTCGCGAGGCGCTTCTGCGCTGCGCCACCGATCTTGCCGGTGGGGCTCGCGATGTCGTTCAGCGGCTGGTAGACCGCGTCGATCCCGAGGGAGCGCAGCGCCTGCAGCACCCAGTCGTCGAGGAAGGCGTAGGAGTCGGCGAAGGTCATGCCGGCCACCAGCGACGCCGGCACGTACAACGAGTACGTGATGATCTGGCCCGCGGCCATGAGCATCGCCCCGCCACCGGAGATCCGGCGCACGACGTCGAATCCGTGACGGGCGGCGCCCTCCGGGTCGACCTCGTTGCGGTACGACTGGAAGGACCCGATGACCACGGCGGACTCGTCCCATTCCCAGATGCGCAGGGTGGGGCGGCGGCGACCCTCGCCCACGCGGGCGGTGAGCACCTCGTCGAGCGCGAGGTTCATGCGGGGCGAGACGGCCTTGTCGTGCACGATCTCCCAGTCGAAGTCGCGCCAGCCCGGTGCGGTCACGAGCGCGCGGCGCACGGCCGTGCCGACCGCATCCGGGGTGAATCCGAGCAGCTGCGCGCCCGCGGGCAGCGCCTCGCGCACGGCAGCGGCGATCGCGGTGGCATCCGTCTCGACCGGCAGCCCCGTCACCGCGGCGTTGATGTCTTCGAGCGCGGAGTCCGGTTCGAGGAAGAAGTCGCCGGCGAGGCGGAATCGCGCGATCCTGCCGTCCTCGACATCCAGGTCGACGACGACGAGCTTTCCCCCTGGGACCTTGTATTCACCGTGCACGGTTCCAGCTTAAGTCCGCGCGGCCCCGGTGGCCCGGTCCGGCGTCAGCGTCCCAGCACCACGGCACGCTCTCCGGCACGGATCGGCACCGTGTAGCGGTTGCCCTCCGGGGGTAGCGGGCACACGAACTGGTCGGAGAACGCGCACGGCGGCAGGTATGCGCGGTTGAAGTCGACCACCGCGGTGCCGTCGGCCGCGGGCTCGTCGACGGGCAGGAACCGGAACCGATAGGTCTCACGCCCGTTGGTCCCGTCTCCGAACACGGCGCTCAGCGCGCCCTGCGCGTTGCGAGTGACCGTCAGGTCATACTCCTTCTCGCGCAGGGTGAAGCGCAGGCGTCCGGCGAGCGGAGACTCGTGCGTCGCACCGTCGACCGTGGTGATCGTGACCTGCTCGTGAGGCGTCGGCTCGAAGTTCGCGGCCACCCGCCAGGCCCGGTCGGGTCGATAGGCGTCGATGCCGCTGAACCGCTCCCGCTCCAACCGGCCGGGATTGTAGACACGCAGCGCGACGGTGCCGTTGCGCGTGAACCGTCGCAGCTCCCGCCTGCCGAGTCGCAGCGTCTGCACTCCGTGCAGAGCCACGCTCTCGCCGGCCTGCCCGAGGTCGGTGCCTCGGATGCCGCCGTCCGCAGTGAGCGCCCAGAGCCCGGGGATGCCGTCGACGGCGGCCGGCTCGGTGATGAGCCAGTTGGTCGACTCGAGCGCCGCTGGTCCGTACTCCGCGCCCGCATAGCGCTCACGCGATGCGTGCCAGTCCTGCCAGTCCTTCTCGAAACTCATCGCAGCAGTTCCCTCCCCTGCGAGGGCACCGCTGGGGGACCTCACCTCGCTCGTCCGCGGAATGATGCCCTGAATCTATGCGGCGGCCGAGCGCGGCTTCGAGGAGCGCGTCATGCGGCTTCACCGGCTGTCATCCGCGTTCATCGTGCGTAACACGGCGACGCCGAAAACCGGATCAGTCGCGCGGCGGGAAGTGCTTGTCGAGCCAGGAGAGCACGTCGGCGCGCACCTCGCCCTGCTGCAGTTCGTTGAAGATCTCGTGCCGCGCATCCGGGTAGACCAGCGTCGTGACATCCGTGAAGCCGGAACGGGTGCGGTACTCCTCGGCCAGCTTGTGCACGCTGCGGGGTCCGCCGACCGGGTCGTCGCGTCCGACCATGAGCAGCAGCGGGATGTCGTGCCCCTTCGCCGCGAGGGCTTTCGCCGGGCGTCCGTAGAGCTTCGCGGCCTCGACAGGGCCGAACAGCTTGAGCAGCGGCACGTCGGTGGTCAGCGGGTCGTTCTCGAAGGAATCCCACACCGCGGGGTCGCGGCTGAGCCACTCGAACCCGGTCGCGTCCGGACCCGCCCATCGGGCGTTCAGAGGTGCCGCGTTCAGCGATCCGGGCATGCGCAGCGCCGAGCCGGAGAGGATGACGGCGTCCCAGGCCTCGGGGTGGTCGTTCACGAGCATCTGCGCGAGGAAGGATCCCCACGAGTGACCGAGCAGCACGAGCGGCAGCTCGGGGTTCTCGTCGCGGATGATGCCGGTCAGCTGCCACACGGCGTCCTCCGCCGCGCGCAGCCCGCCCTTGCCGAGACGGCCGAGCCCTGCCGGGCCCTCATGCTGGCGGATGCCGGTGCGCCCGTGCCCGCGGTGGTCATCGGCGTAGACCATGAAGCCCGCACCGGTGAGCGCGGCGATCAGCGCGCCGTAGCGTCCCGCATGCTCGCCGACGCCGTGCAGCAGCTGCACGACTCCGCGCGGCATGCCCTCCGCCGAGTGGACGTCATAGACGATGGCGATGCCGTGGGCATCCGTGAACTCTCGCGTATCCGTCACGCTGAGAGCCTACCCATGGCGGCGAGGACCGGCTACAGGCCGAGCGCTGCCCGCACCCCGAGGGCGATGTCGCGATCCGTGACCTCGTAGCCACCGACGCCGTCGGATGCCGACCCCATGCGCACCCCGCCGTCTTCGCGCACCGCGCGCTTGGCCGAGAAGTGCAGGGCGTCGACGCCGATCGCGGCGAGCGCCGGCGCGGTGGCGGCATCCACGCCGCTGCCGGCCATGATCTCGATCTCGCCCTCGGCTGCGGCGACGAGGGCGCGCAGCATGTCGATGCCGTCGATGGCTGCGGAGGCACCGCCCGAGGTGAGCACACGTCGCAGTCCGAGGCTCCGCGCGGCCGAGAGCGTGGCCACCGGGTCGGCGGTCACGTCGATGGCGCGGTGCAGGGTCACCGATGCTCCCCCGGCGGCGTCGCGCAGGCGGGTCATCGCATCGATGTCGAGGCGCCCCTCGTCATCGAGCGTGCCGATGACGACCCCGGTGGCGCCGGAGGCGAGCGCCAGGCGCACGTCGCGCTCGGCGACGGCGAGCTCGTCGGCGTCGTAGTGGAACCCTCCGGCGCGCGGCCGGATCAGCACGTGCACCTCGGGGCCGGTGTCACCGGCGGTCTCGACCGCGAGTTCCACCGCCGCCTGCGACGGAGTGAGCCCGCCCAGCGCGAGGGCGGTGGCGAGCTCGACGCGCGCGGCGCCGACCTCCGTGGCGATGCGCACACCGGCGGGGTCCTGTACGGCGAGTTCCATGGCGAGAGTTCGGGTCACGCCTCCATTCTGCCGGGTGCGCGCGGCGGCGACGGCATAGGCCCTTCCGCCTTCTCAAAAGATTAGATAGGCTATCTAAGTAATGTCTGCGTCTGAAGAATCCCTCCACCTCACCGCCACAGACCTGCGCATGGCCACCTTCCGCTTGGCCCGCCGGCTCCGGTGCGCCCGCGCCGCCGACTCCATGAGCGACGCGCAGCTCGCCGTGCTCGCGACCCTGCGGATGCACGGCCGCCGCACGATCTCCGCCCTCGCCGAGCACGAGCGCGTGACAGCACCCTCGATGACGAGCACGGTCGACGGGCTCGAGAAGCAGGGGTTCGTGGTGCGCACGCCCGACGAGGACGACCGCCGCCGCGTGCAGGTCGACATCACCGCGGCCGGAACCGAGATCGTGGTCGAGACCATCCGCCGCCGCGACGAGCTGCTCGCCGACATGCTCCGCGAGCTCGACTACACCGAGGACGAGCTCGCGACGCTCCGCGCGGCGAGCGAGCTGATGCGGCGGGTGACCGACCGATGAGCGCCATGTTCCGTTCGTTCGCGAACATCAACTACCGCATCTGGTTCGCCGGGGCTCTGGTCTCCAACGTCGGCGGGTGGATGCAGGCGACCGCCCAGGACTGGGTCGTGCTCACCGAGCTGACCGACAACGACGCGACAGCCATGGGCGTGACGATGGCGCTGCAGTTCGGTCCGCCGCTCGTGCTCGTCAGTCTCACCGGCTGGGTGGCCGACCGGTTCGAGCGCCGCCGCATCCTGCTCACGACGCAGACCGCACTGCTCGGTCTCGCGATCGCCGTGGGTGTGCTGCTGCTCAACGGCCTGATGACGCTGCCGATGATGTTCTGCTTCGCGCTCGGCTTCGGCGTCGTGAACGCCTTCGATGCACCCGCACGCCAGGCGTTTGTGTCCGACATGGTCTCCACGGGCGACACCTCCAACGCGGTCGCACTGAACTCGGCATCCTTCAACCTGGCCCGCATGATCGGACCGGCCGTCGGCGGGCTGCTGATCGTGGCGATCGGCTCCGGCTGGGTGTTCATCGTCAATGCGGCCACGTTCCTCGCGATGATCCTGGCCCTGGCGATGCTGCGCACGAGCCTGCTCGCCCCCCGCCCCAAGCACCGCAACCGTGGCGGTCTCGCCGCCGGCTTCCGCTACGTCTGGGGGCGCAGCGACCTGCGTGTCGTGTTCGTGACGGTGTTCCTGATCGGGGCCTTCGGCATGAACTTCCCGATCTTCGCCTCGACCATGGCGATCGAGTTCGGCTCCGGCGCGGACGGGTACGGCGTGCTCAGCTCGATCCTCGCGATCGGCTCGCTGGCCGGCGCCCTGCTGGCCGCACGCCGCGACCGCGCCAGGGTGCGCGTCGTGATCTTCGCGGCCGGCGGATTCGGCATCGCCGCCTTCGTGTCGTCCGCGATGCCGAGCTACGCCGCGTACGCCGTGACCCTGATGTTCACCGGCTTCATGATCGTGACCCTGCTGACGACGGCCAACGGCTACGTGCAGATGACCACAGACCCCGCGCTCCGGGGCCGCGTACTCGCCCTCTACATGGCCGTGATCATGGGCTCGACACCGGTCGGGGCCCCGATCGCCGGATGGGTGGCCGACGCATTCGGCCCCCGCGCCGCGATCATGCTCGGCGGGACGGCGGGTCTCATCGCCTGCGCGATCGGCGCGATCTGGGTGTTCACCTCCGGTCGGCTGCACCGCGACGAGAACCGCCGGTTCCTGCTCACCCTCGACGAGACGCGGCCGCTCAGCATCATCGACGAGGTCGACCCGGTGGAGTTCAGCGACGAGGCGGCCGTGACCACCCCGATCCGCTCCGCACGGCCGAAGGACTGACCGCCGGAGCGTCAGCGATATACCGTTGAGGGATGAGCGGACCGGAGAGCACGCCCCAGCCGTCGGAGACCACACCCTCGGATCCGGTCTCCACCGACACCGCGGAAGGCGCAGCGGCCCGCCGTGCACTGCCACCCTTGCAGCGCTGGGTGTTCTGGCCCGCAACGGTGATCATCGTCGCCTTCGTCGCGTTCACGCTCGCCGCCCCGCATCTCGCCGAGGCCATGTTCGGCGCGATCCAGACGACGATCGTGAACGCCTTCAACTGGTACTACGTGCTGATCGCCGCGTTCTTCGTGGCCTTCAGCCTCTACCTGGGCTTCAGCCGCTTCGGCGACATCAAGCTCGGCCGGGATGACGATGAGCCGGAGTTCTCGCTCATGTCGTGGTTCTCGCTGCTGTTCGCCGCCGGCATGGGCATCGGCCTGGTGTTCTACGGCGTGAGCGAGCCCCTCACGCACTTCGCGACGCCGCGGCCGGGCGTCACCGGCACGCCCGAGCAGCTCGCGCAGGCCGCACTCGGCCAGACCTACCTGCACTGGGGCGTGCACGCCTGGTCGATCTACGTCGTGATCGGTCTCGCGCTCGCCTACGCCATCCATCGCCGCAAGCGCCCGATCTCGATCCGCTGGACCCTGGAGCCGCTGCTCGGAAAGCGCGTCGAAGGAGGGTGGGGACACGCGATCGACGTGATCGCCCTGGTCGGCACGCTGTTCGGCGTCGCGACCTCGCTCGGTCTCGGCGTGATCCAGATCAGCGCCGGCCTCAGCGCCGCAGGGCTCGCGAAGCCCGACGAGACCACGCAGGTCATCATCATCCTGATCATCTCGGTCTTCGTACTGATGTCGGTGCTGTCCGGCGTCACCAAGGGCATGAAGTGGCTGTCGAACGCCAACCTCATCATGGCCGGGCTGCTCGTGCTCTATCTGCTGGCCGTCGGTCCGACCGAGTTCCTGCTCCGCGAGTTCGTGCAGTCGATCGGCTACTACGTGCAGAACTTCGTGAGCCTGTCGTTCAACGTCAGCGCGTTCCAGGGAACCGCCGGCGAGGAGTGGCAGGCGCAGTGGACCTCGTTCTACTGGGGCTGGTGGATCTCGTGGGCGCCGTTCGTCGGCATCTTCATCGCCCGCATCTCCAAGGGCCGCACGGTGCGCGAGTTCGTCACCGGTGTCATCCTGGTGCCGACCCTGCTCGGCATCCTGTGGTTCGCAGTGCTGGGCGGATCCGCACTCGCGCTCGAGCTGCAGTCCCCCGGCACGCTCACGGGCCCCGACGGCACGGTCGACGTGCAGGGCGCGCTGTTCGAACTGCTCGCCCACGTCCCCGGCACCACGGTCGTGACGCTCGGCGCCCTGCTGCTGATCACGATCTTCTTCGTGACCTCTGCCGACTCCGGCGCTCTCGTGATGGGCATGATCGCCACCGGAGGACAGCAGAACCCGAAGCGCTGGATCCGCACCTTCTTCGTGGTCGTCACCGCGGCACTCGCGATCGCGCTGCTGCTGGCGGGCGGCCTCACCGCGCTGCAGACCGCCGCGATCACGATCGCGCTGCCGTTCAGCGTCGTACTGCTGTTGATCTGCTGGTCGACGGTCGTCGCCTTCACGCGCGAGCGGCGCGCCTACGCCCGAGCGGAGCGCGCGCAGCTGATCGACAAGATCGGCGACTACTACGGTCTCGAGGTGGAGTCCCGCGATGAGCGTGGGGTGCTGGGTGCCCAGCCGCGGTGGATGCGCTCGCTGCAGCGCAGGCTCGGACTGCCGGTCGCACCGACCACGCCGATCCGCATCCCCGCGCAGCTGCTCAGCACCGAATCGAAGGCGGATGCCGGGCCGGCCACGCTCGACGTGGATGACCTGGTGTCGTCCGACGAGCTCTCGGGGTACGACGATCCGGATGTGCCGTCGCACGGTGAAGACGAGTCGCCCCAGTATCCGCGCTGACCGCTTTCTGCGCGGTGTCAAGGGGGTGCTCGGCCCCGGCCTCACGGACGTACGTTCGCGTCATGACTGAGAACACCGACACCACACCGCACCCCCAGGACCCCGCCGAAGGGGCATCCGACGTCGACGGCACCGAGGAGCACGACCCGCAGGGCGGCAGCCAGGGCGGCGCGATCCAAGGCGACAGCTCGCACGGCGACTCCCCGCACGGCGCGATCCAGGGCGACGCGAGCCACGGCCACTCCCCCGACGGCGCCATCCAGGGCGACGCGAGCCGCGACGACGACACCCCGGCTCCGCTCGGCGGTGACGAGACGACCGAGCAGCAGCTGCAGGCCGACAACCCCGCCGAGGAGGAGACGCTCAAGCTGCTCGACCCCGACAACCCGCCGGCCTGAGTCCCTGCGCCGGCCTGCCCCCTGAACCGGCCTTCCTCCTGAACCGGCCTTCCTCCTGAACCGGCCTCCCGCTTTTCGGAGAATGTGAAGAATCGCGGAGGAATCCTCACGATTCGTCCGCGATTCTTGATCAGGGCCGAAAAAAGTTCAGCCGCCGGATGCCGGATGCCGGAACTACGCCCCGAGAACCACCCGCAGCTGTTCCACAGCCCAGTCGAGCTCGGTCGCGCGGATCACGAGCGGCGGCGCGATGCGGATGGTCTGCCCGTGCGTGTCCTTCACCAGGACCCCGCGGGCGAGCAGCTTCTCCGCGATCTCGCGGCCTGTCCCCTTCGCGGGGTCGATGTCGACGCCCGCCCAGAGTCCGGCGATGCGCACCGCCGTGACGCCGTGTCCGATGAGCGGCTGCAGCCCCTGGTCGAGGTGGGCGCCGAGGGCCCGGGCGCGCTCCTGGAACTCGCCCGACTCCAGCATCTCCACGACGCGCAGTCCGACGGCCGCGCCGAGCGGGTTGCCGCCGAAGGTCGAACCGTGCTCGCCGGGGCGGATGACCCCGAGCACATCCTCGTCGCCGACGACAGCCGACACCGGCAGGATGCCGCCGCCGAGGGCCTTGCCGAGCAGGTACAGGTCGGGCACCACGCCCTCGCGGTCGCACGCGAAGGTCTCGCCGACGCGGCCGAGTCCTGACTGGATCTCATCGGCGATGAACAGCACGTTCTTCTCGTCGCAGATCTCGCGGATGCGGCGCAGGTACCCCTCCGGCGGGATCACGACCCCGGCCTCGCCCTGGATCGGCTCGATCAGCACCGCGGCCGTGTCATCGGTGATGGCGGCGGCGATGGCATCCGCATCCCCGTAGGGCACGATGTCGAAACCGGGCGTGTAGGGGCCGAAGCCGTCACGCGCGGACTCGTCGTCGCTGAAGCTGATGATCGTGGTGGTGCGGCCGTGGAAGTTGCCGGCCGCGACGATGATGCGCGCGCGGCCGTCGGCGATGCCCTTGACCCGATAACCCCAGGCGCGCGCGACCTTGATGCCGGTCTCGACAGCCTCGGCCCCCGTGTTCATGGGCAGCACCAGATCCTTGCCGCAGAGCTTCGCGAGCGCGGCCGCGAACGGCTCGAGCCGGTCGCTCTCGAACGCACGGCTGGTGAGCGTGACCCGGCCGAGCTGCTCGGTGAGCGCGGCGACGAGCGCGGGATGCCGGTGCCCGAAGTTCACCGCGGAGTACGCGGCGAGCAGGTCGAGGTAGCGCTTGCCCTCGACATCCGTCACCCAGGCACCCTCACCGCGGGCGATGTTGACGCGCAGCGGGTGGTAGTTGTGCGCGACATGCGTCACGGCCGACCCGCCCTGGGTCGCTGAGCCTGTCGAAGCGCCCCCCACGCCGCTCACTCGGCGCCCCGCAGCTCGAGCGTGCAGCACTTGATGCCGCCGCCGCCGAGCAGCAGCTCGGAGAGGTCGACCATGATCGGGTTGTAGCCGCGCTCGCGCAGCTGCGCCTCGAAGCCCTTCGCGCGAGGAGAGATGACCACGTTGTAGCCGTCGCTCGCGGAGTTCAGCCCGAACACCGAGCCGTCCTCATCCGACACCAGGATCGCGTCGGGGAAGCGCTCCTCGAGGATCGCACGGCTCGCGTCGTCGAAGGCACCGGGGAGGTAGGCGATGTTGGCGCGCTCCGGACCGCCGTTCTCGACGCCCTGCACCGGGTCGAGCACGGCGATCGCGGTGTCGAGGTGGTAGAAGCGCGGGTCGACCAGGTTCAGTGACACGACCTCGCGGCCGAAGACCTCACCCACCTCACGGTGGCTGTCGCCGGTCGAGCGGAACCCGGTGCCGGCGAGGATGACATCGCCGACGAGCAGGAAATCGCCCTCGCCCTCGTTGACCTCTTCCGGGATGACGGTGTCGTAGCCGGCGCCGCGGAACCAGTCGGCGAACGCGGGGGCCTCACCGGCGCGCTCGACGAAACGGAACTTCGGCACGTAGGCGCGACCGTCGATCAGGAACCCGCCGTTGGCGGTGTAGACCATGTCGGGGTAGTCGGCCAGCGGCTCGATCAGCTCGACCTCGTGACCCAGCTCGAGGTACAGGTCGTGGAGCTTCTGCCACTGCGCGACCGCCTTGGCGGTGTCGGTCGGCTTCGTCGGCTCCATCCACGGGTTGATCGTGTAGCTGACGGTGAAGTGCTCGGGGCGGCACATCAGATAGCGGCGGTGGTGCGCGGTGCGGGTGGGTGCTGATGTGACGGTGGTCTCAGGCATCGACATGGGTGCTCCTCGAGGAACTGTTCCGGCGGACGCTGTCCAGGGGCCCGACGGTCCTTCGACCCGCCGCTCGTTCAGAGCCGGCTGCGGGGAAGATGCGACTCGGGCACGCCACGCTCCATTGTGTCATCCGCCCGCTGTGCGACGCCAGGGTGCCGCGGCTATGCGGCGCGCACGACGACCTTGCCGACCGTGTGACCGGCCTCGATGTGGGCGAGGGCGGCGGATGCCTCGTCGAACGCGTACTCGCGCTCGATCACCGGCACGATGCGCCCCTCGGCCGTCAGCTCGAGCAGGGTGCGCAGCACCTCGGGCCTGGTCGTGGCGGCGAGCGGACGGATGCGGCGGCGCGACCCGATCGACAGGAACGCGGCCTTCAACATCCGCGGCACGGGCCCGAGCACGTGTCCCCCGTCGCCGGTCGCCAGCGCAACGGTGCCACCGGGAGCTGTCAGGCGTTGCAGTTCGCGCAGCGGCATCCCTCCGGCGATATCGATGACTGCGTCGAAGTGCGCGGTGGGAAGCTCCGTGAGCGGATGCGTGCGGTGGTCGAGCGTGCGCACGGCGCCGAGCCGCTCGACCAGCGGGGCGTTGCGCGCGCCGCACGTGGCCCACACCTCGGCCCCTCGGAGCGCGGCCAGCTGCACGGCGAACGTGCCGACACCACCGGATGCCCCGATGATCAGCACGCGGGGCGCGGTCGCAGCTGTCAGTCCGACGCCGGCCAGGTCGAGCGCCTGCCACGCGGTGCCACCGGCGATCGGCAGGCAGGCGGCGGGCTCGGGGGCGACGTCGGTCGGCCGCGGCACCAGTCGGGATGCGGCGACCGTGGCGTAGGGCGCAAGCCCTCCGCCACCCGAGAGCTCGCCGATGACCTCTTCGCCGACCTCGGCGCCAACCACATCCGGCCCGACCGCGACGACCGTGCCGGCGACATCCATCCCCCGCACGGGGTACTTCGGACGCGTGAACCCGTAGATCGGACGCACGAGCAGGGGGTCGCCGAGCATCAGGCGCACATCCCCCGCATTCAGGGCGGTGGCGCGGATCTTCAGCAGCACCTCGCCGCGACGAGGGACGGGGACGGGGATCTGGGCGAGCGTCGTGCCGGCGGAGGGCCCGTAGGCCTCACCGCGCCAGGCGGACATCATCTCGGTCATGTCAGTGCTCTCGGTCTCTCAATGCTCGGGATACTGGAAGAGGTCGTCGAGTCCCACGCCGAAGGCGCGGGCGATCTGGAACGCGAGCTCGAGTGTCGGAGAGTACTTCTCCTGCTCGATCGCGATGAGGGTCTGCCTGGTCACCCCGACGGTGCGGGCGAGTTCAGCCTGCGTGAGGCCGGCAGCCTCCCGATGCTGGCGGATGCTGTTGGAGACGAGCGTGGGCTTGACCATCACACCAGGCCCCGGCGGTAGGCGATGACGCGGGCGATGCTGCCGACGAGGGCGGCGACCGCGAATCCGGCGTACATGGTGTTCGCGATCCAGAACACGTCGGCGCCCACCGCGCACAGCACGATCACCCCGAGCCCCGCGATCACCAGGAACGCCTGTTCGACACGTCCGCCCATGCGGCTGATGTCGCGGTCGCGGATGTCGGAGCGGCCCGCATCCTCGGGGTCTTTCGCCCGCGCGATGAGGCCCCAGACGATGCTCAGCACGATGGTCGCGACGATGCTCACGCCGATGACCCACAGCATGAGCGGGAACCAGTCGACGTCGGTCAGCGGCCCTCCGCCGGCCAGCTGGAACACCAGCACGACGTAGACGACCAACGAGATCGGGGTCAGGATGACTCCCGCCCAGGCGTTGCGCTCCTCGTAGACCATGACGACCTCCGTGTAAAGAATTATTGACACGCTCACTGTACGTCGCCGCAGTGATGCGTGTCAAGAATTCTTTACACGCGCCGCAACCTTCTTCCTGAGGGGTCAAGACACGCCGCGCGCCCGCCACGAGGCACGGCGTGTTCTGACCCCTCACGGCGGATGCGGGCGCGGGGGGCGGGGGCGGGGGCTCAGATCACGTCGCTGAAGGTGCGGTCGGGGTTGCCGTAGCGGTGCGCAGTGATGCTGATGGACTGCTCGTGCACGAACGGCAGCAGCTCGATGCGTCCGGCCGCCGTCACCTCGCCGTCGTACACGGCGAGGTCGGGGTCACCCTCGACCACGGCGGCGAGCACCGAGTGCAGCGCAGCGACCGTGGCCCGCGGGCCGACCAGACGCACCCGGTTCACCCGCGGCGCCGGAGCCGCGCCCGGCTCGACGGACTCCTCGCGGCGCAGCATCCGCTGCATCCACTCGTCGTCGCTCTCCAGGTGCACCGCGGCGTCGAGGTCTCCGAGCGCGTGGCGCACCCCGGCGGGGAGCCCGACCGGTGTCGACAGTGTGAAGCCGGCACCGGCTCGCACCGCGGCGATGACCGCGCGCAGCACGTCCTGTAGCGGGGCATCGGCGGCGGCGCGGATCTCGACGGGCAGCGGCCGATACCGGAACAGGTTCCGCTCGATCCCGAGCCGGGAGACGTCGCGCACCTGTCCGAACTCGCGGTCCCAGGCGAGGGCATCCGACAGAGCGGCGCGGCGCAGCCACTCGAACGACTCGTACTCCAGCGACGGCTGGGCGGACTCGATGAGCGCCGTGATCCGCGAGTCCAGACCGCGCAGGTGCAGGGTGCTGGATGCCGCGGCTCCGGGTTGCGAACGCCAGGTGCCCAGACCCATCAGGTAGTTCGGACCACCGGCCTTGGCACCGGGGCCGACCGACGAGCGCTTCCACCCGCCGAACGGCTGCCGCTGCACGATCGCGCCGGTGATGCCGCGGTTCACGTAGAGGTTGCCGGCCTGTACCCGATCGAGCCAGAACGCCAGCTCATCGGGGTTCTGCGTGTGCAGCCCCGCGGTCAGTCCGTAGGCGACCGCGTTCTGCATCTCGACAGCCCGCGCGAGGGTCGGCGCGTGCATGATCCCGAGCACCGGCCCGAAGAACTCCTCGGTGTGGAAACGCGATCCTGCCTGCACGCCGACGCGGATGCCCGGCCGCCACAGCCGCCCGCTCTCATCGTCGGCCGCCACGGCCGGTTCGATGAGCCACTGCTCGTCGCCCTCGAGGTCGTTCAGCGCCCAGGCCAGCTTGCCCTGCGGCTTCTCGATCACGGGTCCCACCTCGGCGAGGGGGTCGCTCGGCCAGCCCACGTGCAGCGAGCGCACGGCATCCGCGAGCTGTCGAGCGAACCGCTGCGACCGGCCGACCGGGCCGACGAGGATCGCGAGCGACGCCGCCGAGCACTTCTGCCCCGCGTGCCCGAACGCGCTCTTCACGAGATCGGCGACCGCCAGGTCGAGGTCGGCCGACGGAGTGATGATGATCGCGTTCTTGCCGCTGGTCTCGGCCAGCAGCGGCAGATCGGGGCGCCACGAGCGGAACAGCGCTGCGGTGTCCCACGAGCCGGTGAGGATGACGCGGTCGACGGCCTCATGCGTGATGAGCGCCTGGCCGAGGTCGCCCTCCTCGATATCGACGAGTGCCAGCACGTCACGCGGCACGCCGGCCTGCCACAGCGCCTCGGCGACGACGGCCGCACAGCGACGCGCCTGCGGTGCGGGCTTGAACACGACGCCGGATCCCGCGGCGAGCGCCGCCAGCACTCCACCCGCAGGGATCGCCACGGGGAAGTTCCACGGAGGGGCGACCACGGTCACCGCCGCCGGCACGAAGGCTGCCCCCGAGATCGCATCGAGCTCGCGGGCCTTGGCGGCGTAGTACCGGGCGAAGTCGACGGCCTCGCTGACTTCGACGTCGGCTTCGGCGAAGACCTTGCCGGTCTCGGATGCCGCGACCTCGATCAGCTCTCCACGGTGCGACTCGAGCGCGGCCGCCGCACGCAACAGCACTTCGGCACGCTCGACCGCGGGGCGCGAACCCCAGCTCGGTGCCGCATCCCGCACCTGGCGGACGAGCTCGTCCAACGTCTCGGGGTCGTCGATGCGGGAGAGCGCGAGGGTGTCGACGCCCGCGGTCGAGTCCGCGATGCGTGCGCGCACGTCCGCCGCCCACTCGCGGTTCGCCGCCAGGGCAGGGTCGGTGTCCGGCGCGTTCACGAAGCCGGGAGCGCCGCCGGCATCCGCATCCAGCTCGCGCGCCGAGTAGACCGCCGTCTCGAGGAAGGCTTCGCCGTCGGACCCACGCGAGATGCCGAGTACGGCCTTGGTGAGGTCCACCTCCGGTACAGGGGCGGCAGGCACAGGGCGCACCGCCTCGTGCATCGGGGCGAGACGGTTCTGGGTGCGCCGCGGCCCGCGCCAGAACGTCGGCTCCGTCGAGCGGTCCAGCGCGTCGAGGAAGCGGTCACGTTCCCGCACGAAGAGCGACTCGTCGTCGCCCAACCGGAGCGCGGCCGACAGGAAGTTGTCGGGCGACGCGCTCTCCTCGAGCCGCCGCACCAGGTAGCTGATGGCCACGTCGAACTCGGCCGGCGCGACCACCGGCACGTACAGCAGCACAGCCCCGACCTCTCGAGAGACCGCCTGCACCTGCCCCTGCGCCATGCCGAGCAGCATCTCGAATTCGATCCGGTCGCGCACACCGCGCTCGCCGGCGAGCAGCCAGGAGTAGGCGATGCCGAACAGGTTGTGGCCGGCGATGCCGAGGCGTACGGCAGCAGTGTTCTCGGGCTGCAGCGCCCAGTCGAGGCAGCGCAGGTAGTTCGCGTCGGTGTCGAGCTTGGTGTCGTAGGTCGCCGGCGTCCACCCGTGGAGCTTCGCCTCGACCTGCTCCATGGCGAGGTTCGCGCCCTTGACCAGACGCACCTTGATGGGGGCGCCGCCGTACTCGACGCGCTCGCGCGCCCACGCGGTGAGCTCCTGCAGTGCGGGCAACGCATCGGGCAGGTACGCCTGCAGCACGATGCCCGCCTCGAGCCCCTGCAACCTCGGATCCTCGAGGAGGCGCGTGAACACCGCGATCGTCAGGTCGAGGTCGCGGTACTCCTCCATGTCGAGATTGATGAACGTGGGCCCGCTCCCTGAGCCTGCTCCCCCCTGGGTCCCTGAGCCCGCTCCCCCCTGGGTCCCTGAGCCCGTCGAAGGGCCCGCCGCCGTCAGATACAGCGGCAGCAGGCGTGCGACGACCTGCTCGACGACCTCGTCGAACGCCCACATCGAGATGTGGCTCATGATCGCCGAGACCTTGACCGAGACGTAGTCGACGTCCGGACGTCGGATCAGTTCGTGGATGCCGTCGAGCCGGCGCTTCGCCTCGGCCTCGCCCAGCACGGCCTCGCCGAGCAGATTGAGGTTGAGGCGGACTCGGGCTCCCGAGCCGGTCGAAGGGTCGCGGAGCTTCGCGAGGGCAGGACCGAGCTTCGCCGGTCGCGCATCCACCACGAGGTGACCGACCATCTCGCGCAGCATCCTGCGGGCGATCGGCACGACGGGCGAGGGCAGCAGGGGCGCGACGCCGCCGCCGAGACGTACGGCTCCGCGCAGGTACCAGGGCAGGAAACCTGGCACGTCCGGGGCGATCCGGTGCAGCTGCGACGCTGCGGCGCCGAGGCTCTCTGGGCGCATCACACCGTCGACGAAGCCGAGGGTGAACGGCAGCCCTCCGGCATCCTGCAGGACTCCGGCCAGCCGCTCGGCGGCGGGGTCGACCTCGACGGCGCCGGCCTCGATCACCCAGCGACGAGCGAGATCGACGGCGCGCTCCGCGAGGGGTTCGGATGCCCCGGCATCAGAGGAGGATGACGACGACTCGACCATGGGCCCAGCCTAGGACTCGAACCGCTCCGGATCCGCGAGCGGAGCCGCGTATCGAGCGGATGACGAGAACAGTGCCGGTCGACGGATATCCCCACCCCTAGGGATACCGCGGTGATCCGCGGGTTCGTAGCCTTTTCTGAGACGCCGGAGAGTCCGTTCAGGCGGCGACAACCCCTCCGCTGCACAGCCCTCCATTGCGGTTCGGCGAGTCACGATGACGCGATCACAGGGGAACCATGACTGACGGCACGAGCAGACGGATGACAGGCGAGACAGACGACTCCGCAGGGGCGGCGCCCGGACTCCGCAGACGCACGACTGTCCGCGCCGCAGCCTGGTCGCTACCCATCATCGCCGCGGCAGTCGCGATGTCGCAGAACGAGGAGAGCGCCGACGAGGACGTCTGGATCGTCCCCCGCGCGCTCTGACGGAGCTCGCGCGGCCTCGATCTTGCGGTAGGCGCCGCTCTAAGCTGTTGCCGTGACCACGACACCGCCGGAGAGCAGCGCCCCCTCCGGCGACTCCGCTGCGGTGACCGCCGCCAACGCCGGGGCGCGCGCCAGGGTGCTCGGCTGGGCGCGACGCAGCATCGACCTGATCCCTACGTCCTGGCTCCTCACCGCAGGCGGCGCAGTGCTCCTGGCGACCACGGCGCTCTTCGGGGGCCTGGAAGCCGCGGCCGTCGATCCGCTGCCGGAGCTCGCGGCCGGCGACACGTTCGCCGGGTCGGACCTCGAGATGACGGTCGTGGGGGTCGAGCTACGTGGCGACCATGGCAACACCTCCCTGTACCCCGACGAGGAGAAGGACGAGCGAGTTCTCGTGGTGACCGTCGACGTGGTCAACACCTTCCCGACCCCGCGAATGTCGGTCTCCGGCGGCACGCCGTCGCCGATGCTCAACGGCATCCACGTCGAGGGCATCGACGAGCCGGCATCGGTCTCGCGCGCCGACGACGGCCGCGGCTCCCCCGTGCTCCAACCCGACGTGCCCGCCCGCCTCCTCGTCGCCTGGATCGTCGGCCCCGACGACTTCCGTGACGGCGAGGAGGTCACCCTGACCCTGCCCGCTTCCACGCACTACGTCGGGCAGAGCGTGATGCGCGGCGACTACTGGGATGACGTCCGCGTCGGTGCGACCGTGACGACGACGATCCAGGAGGTGACCGCGCCATGAGGAAGCACGTCCTGGTATGGCTTCTCACGGTCGCGCTCCTCGTCGTCGCGTGGGGCGTATCCAAGGTGACACTGCCGGACGACTCGACGATCGCGAACTTCCCCGTCGCGGCGACGCTCGGTGAGCAGGCCGCCACCCGCAACCTCGCCGCCACCGTCACCGACGTGCGGTTCGCTCATCGGGTGACGGATGCCAAGGGATGGAGTGCGGAGGGATCCTGGCTCGTCGTCGATCTCGAGGCCGCATCCGTCGTCACGCAGGAGCTGAGCACGCTCACCTTCGCACAACTGGTCATCGGCGACCGCACCTTCAGCGCCACCGACCGGGGCACCACGTTCCTCGCGCAGCGACTGATCACGGGTGTCCCCCGCTCCGGGAGCCTCGCATTCGAATTGCCGGACGACGCCCTCACCGGCAGCGCCACGCTCCGCCTGGGCGTGCCGAGCGGAGCACCAGGGGCCGAGGTGCTGCTCGACGGCGTGATCGAGCTCCCCGTTCTGCTCGATGACCTGCCCGTCGACGCCGAGGTGCTCTTGGATGAGAACGGCTGGGCCCGCTGATGACGATTCCCGTGCCACCTGCACCGCCCACACCCCCGGCGCCCGCCGACGAGCCCGCGAAGCCTGCCTCCTGGTGGCGCAGCAACCGGCTGGCACTGGTCGCTCTCGCCGTGCTCGCCCCGGCGACCGTGCTGGGCGTCGGCTGGCACGAGTGGTACCAGTACTACGGGTACGGCGCGCGTCCGTTCATCCCCGTCACTGTCGCCGAAGACGAGTCCGCCGAGCTGGCCGGAGCCACCTGGGGTCCGGTGCGCGGCGGCGAGCTGGACGACATCACCGGCCTCGACGTGCCGGCCGGCGCCACGGTGATCGCGGTCGGCGTTCCGGTCGACCCCGAGGCGGAGGGCGTCGGCTGCATGAGTCCGGTGCTGGTCGATCAGCAGACGGGACGGGAGTGGCAGCCGGCGCGCACCGAGATCGGGTTGTCCTCGCATCCGGACGAACCGGAGATCTGCGTATCGGGCACCGCGGCTCCCTACGAGCTGATCCTGCCGTTCGTCGTGCCGGATGACGTCGAGGGCCCGTTCTGGGTCGACATCGCCCCCTATAGGGCCGGCGGGTCCTTCGTGAGATTCTCGCTCGAGCGCTGACCGCCGACGACATCCCTCGGCGGAGCTGAGACGACAGCCGCAGCGACGGCATCGACCGACGACGGCAGCAGGCCGGCAGCATCCGCCACGGCGCGCACCTCGGCCTCAGCGGGCGAGAGGCCGGCGTCGTCGGAACGCACCTGCTGCTTGCGGCGCAGCCGACCGAGGGTCGCGTCGTAGGCCCCACTGATCACGGCGATGCGCACCGGCTCCATCAGCAGCAGCGGCACGAGCGAGACGAGGGGCGTGGCGATGGCCCAGAAGAAGTAGTCCTGCGGGCCGATCCAGCGTGTGACGCCGAAGGCGAGGTACGACTCCGCCGCTTTCACGATCACGTAGAGCAGCGCATACGAGGCGACCAGCAGAGGGCCGGCGCGCCACATCAGCAGCAGTGCGCGTCCGATCGGGCGGAAGCGGGCGCCGAGCTCGTCGCCGAGGTCCTTCAACCGCCGCACCAGGGGGTTCGGGATCACTGCTGCATGCTCACGGATGCGGGCGACCAGTTCGCTCTCCACCCGGAGCTTCTCGGCGACGATCGCCTGTCCGAACACGACTCCGGCGATGGTGAGCCAGGCGAGGGGTGCGATCAGCACGGGCCCGGCCTCCGAGAGCACCCATCCGATGCCGTCCCACAGCCAGCGCAGCGGCGCGATCGCGTCGAGGACCTGTTCGCGCACCGTCTCGAGGAACGCCATCGCGGCACGACTGTCGACCCACGCCTTGATCGTGTCGAAGATGTCGCCCAGCAGGAGCACCGAGAAGAAGACCCAGACGACCTCGAAGTAGACCGCGACCGGCGACAGCCAGGAGGCCAGTTTCGACGACCATTTCGACCACGCCCACCGGCCGGCGAACGCGAGCACGATGATCGCGACGGTCCAGACGTTCAGAGGCAGGTTGAGCACCGTGTCCTGATCGCTGAGCGGAGGCTCTCCGTTGACACCGGCCACCTGGCTGAGGCTGCGCCGCACGTCGAGTGCGCGCGACGAGTACGCCCGCACGTCCTCGCCCAGGAGCCCCTGCGCCCAGTAGACCGCGAAGAACGGGAGGATGCCGGTGAGCAGCGCCGAGAGGAACGTGCGCCGCCGATCGACGGCTGATTCCGGGAGCGGAGCCACCTCCTGCAGATTGCGGAGCCCGTCGCGCAGCACCAGGAACATCGCGACGAGGCTGACCAGTCGCGCGAGGATGGCGAGCGGGAGCACCAGGAACCCGAGTGTGGCAGAGGTCGCGCCGATGGTTCCGGCGACCTGGGTGATCGCGTAGTGCACCAGCACACCGGCCAGGTACCACGCCATCAGCGCAGGCCAGTGCCGCCACAGCACTCGACCCGCGGTCGTCAGGATTGCCAGCACTCGCCTAAGTTATCGCGCCGGATGACTTCGTGCGGATCAGTTCCAGACGCTCGGCGCCGCGCTGCGCGTCGGCGGGAGGGCGGATGCCGCCGCCCAGTCGTGGATCCACTCGTCGATCTCCGGCAGCCCCTCCGGCTTGCCGAGCGCGCCGAACAGCTCGTCGTGCGACACCGTGCCGCCGGTGCGGCGCAGCATCCGCGCCCGCACGATGACCTTGGCGTAGACCTCGCCGTCCACGACGGCTCGGTGCTCCAGGAACAGCGCCTTCTCGTCATGACCGACGAATCGCGACTGCACGTCGAAGCGCTGCCACAGCTCGAGAGATTTGCGGAAGGTGACGGTCTCACTGGAGACGACCGCGTACCATCCCCGCTCGTTCATCGCGTCGAACAGGCCGGTGCGGATCAGCAGGTCCCAGCGCCCGAGGTCGAACAGCGAGAGATAGCGGCCGTTGTTCATGTGGCGCAGGATGTCGATGTCGGTCGGGAGGGTCGTCAGACGGATGCTGCCGACGGCGTTCGGATCGAGGGTCTTGCCCCGTCGTACGCGGCGCCGAGCGCCGAGGATCACCAGGAGAGTGCGCCAGATCACGTTCACGAGGATCGATCGTAGCCAGAAGCGCATGGTTCGCGAGTACCGTTGTCGGAAACCTCCAGCACGCACAAGAGCGGGTCATACGGCATCCGCTCGATTTCCTGATCGCGGAAGCCACGCGTAGAGTCGCCGCATGAGCGCCGAAGCCCAGTCTGAAGTCATCGTCCGCCCGGTCCGTGATGTGGATGCGGAAGCCCTTGGTCGCGTGCACGCCCAGTGCTGGCACGAGACCTACGACCACCTGATCAGCAAGGCCGCGCTCGAGAAGGTGTCCCCCCGCCGCATGGCGGAGTTGTGGACGCACTGGGCTTCTCAGGGCCCGGACTTCAAGATGAACGCCGCGCTCGTCGACGGCGAGATCGTCGGCTTCGCCGGCTCCGGTCCCGCCCGCGACAAGGATGCTCCCGCGCTCCGCGAGCTGTACTTCATCTACCTGCTCGACGCCTGGCACTCCACGGGTATCGGCCAGAAGCTGTTCGACGCCACGGTCGAGAAGGACGAGCCGCTGTACCTGTGGGTCGCCGAGGACAACCCCCGCGCGCACCGCTTCTACACGCGCAACGGCTTCACCCTCGACGGTGCGCAGCACACCGAGCCGTTCCTGGGCGAGACGCTGACCGAGGTGCGCTTCACCCGCTGACCCGCTTCGCGGGGTCCGTGTCACCGAGACCCACCCGTAACGCCGAGACCCACCACCGCAGACGTCTGCGGTGGTGGGTCTCGGCGTTGGTAGTGGGTCTCGGCGCGTGGCTGACGCGCAGGGCTCAGCGGCCGGAGACGGTGCCCATGGTCTTGGCGATCGGCGCGAGCACGAGTGGCCGCGCGGCGAACCATGCACCGGCGATCACCACAAGGGATGCCACGAACACCCAGAACCCGGTCCACGTGACGGCATCCTGCGAGGCGTACATGTGGTTGAGGTTGCGCAGGAACCCGGTCAGCATCACCAGCGCCACGTGGGCGATGATGAACGCCACGAAGTACAGCATCACCGGGAAGTGCAGGGCGCGAGCCCACTCCACCGGGTACGCCTTCGACAAGCGCTCGGCCTTCTTGGGCCACATGCCCGACATGCGGAAACCGGTGACCGCCGCGAGCGGGGCGGCCACGAACACGGTCGTGAAGTACGCGAGCTGCTGCAGGCTGTTGTAGTTGTTCCAGCCGTTCTCATGCGGCCAGTCGAACGACACGTACTGCAGCGCCGCCGACAGCGCGTTCGGGAAGACCTCCCAGCTGGTCGGCACGATGCGCACCCAGTGCCCGGTGACGATCAGCAGCACCACGAAGATCACTCCGTTGACGAGCCACAGGATGTCGAGCGCCTGGTGGAACCACAGCGTCAGGCTGATCTTGCCCTTGGGGTTGTTCCGCGGCGACCAGAAGACGGTCGGCCGCTTCTCACTGCGCACCCGCAGACCGGAGCGGATGATCAACACCATCAGGAACACGTTGAAGAAGTGCTGCCAGCCGACCCACGGAGCGAACCCGGGAGCCACTGCGATCGCCGGCTCGTACTCGCCGGGGAAGGCCGCGAGGAAGTCCTGCATGAACGGGAAGCTCAGCAGCGTGCGCACGAACGCGATCGCGGCCCCGGCGAGCACGCCGAGAGCGGCGGCCCCCATGAGCACGGCGATCGCCTGCGGCCACGTCGGACGACGACGAGCGGATGCCGGTGCCTGCGCCGGCACGACAGGGAGATGCCGCGGAGCACTGCCGTTCCACACGGTGCGCGCGCCGCGCAACGGGGTGTCGATGTCGGCAGCGAGCACGCTCGTGCGGGCTGCGGGGACGGTCGCGATCTCGGTCGAAGGGCCGTCGACCACAGGCTGGGTCCCTGAGACGGTCTCCCCCTGGGTCTCTGACCTTGTCTCCCCCTGGGTCCCTGAGCCTGTCTCCCCCTGGGTCCCTGAGCCTGTCTCCCCCTGGGTCCCTGAGCCTGTCTCCCCCTGGGTCCCTGAGACTGTCGAAGGGCCGTCCACGGATGCGGACACGGCGGGCAGCGTTCCGGCTGGAGGCCACGGGTCGCCGCCCACCACACGAGGGAGCCCGCGGCGCACCGCGAAAGCACCGGCAGCAGCCGGCGGCATCGCCGATGCGGCTGCAGACCGCTCGGGTTCGGCCTGAGCGACCACCGCGTCGGGGGCTGCGTCCGAAACCGTCGCTGATGTCGAGGTCGAACCTGCAGTCGAGGCGGACGCAGCGGCCGCCGCAACGGGCACGGCTTTCGCCGTGGCTCCGGCGGGTGGCCACGCGTCACCTCCGGGAACCCGCGGGAGGCCTCGGCGGATGTGCGCGCTGACGTGCGGGGATGCGGACGCTTCGACAGGCTCAGCGACCCACTCAGACTCAGCGACCCGCTCAGGCTCGGCAGCCGACACAGACTCAACGGCCACCCCGGGCTCGGCGGCCGACACGGGCTCGGCGACAGAGACCTGGGTCCCTGAGCTTGTCGAAGGGCCCGCGACCGCGACATCGGCGGCCGCGTCCTCGACCTCCACGGCAGGGGGCCACGGATCCCCGCCCGCCACGCGCGGTAGCCCGCGCCTCAGCATCCGCGACGCCATGTCTACTTCTTCCGCGCCTCGAGGGCGGCGATCACCTGGGGCACGACCGTGAACAGGTCACCGACGATGCCGAAGTCGGCCACGTCGAAGATCGGCGCCTCGCCGTCCTTGTTGATCGCGACGATGGTCTTGGAGGTCTGCATGCCCGCGCGGTGCTGGATCGCGCCGGAGATGCCGAGGGCGACATACAGCTGCGGCGACACCGAGACGCCGGTCTGCCCGACCTGGTGCGACTGGGGGATGTAGCCCGCATCGACCGCGGCACGGGAGGCTCCGACCGCGGCGCCGAGCGCATCGGCGAGTTCCTCGACCAGCACGAACTTCTCCTTCGAGGCGAGGCCGCGACCGCCCGAGACGACCCGGGTCGCTCCGCGCAGCTCTGGTCGCGAGGAGGCGACCTCGACCGCTTCGACCGCACCGGCCGTGGCGGCGACGGCTCCGGACGGGGTGACCTCGATCGCCTCGACGGTCGGAGAGTCGACGGCATCCGCCCTGGCATCCACCGCACCCTGGCGCACCGTGATCACGGGCACACCGAAGGTCGGCGCGGAGTCCACGAGGTAGGCGCCGCCGTACACCGAGTGGTGGGCGACGATGCCCTCGTCGTCGCGCGAGAGTCCGATCGCGTCGACCGAGAGCGCGTTCTTCGTGCGCACGGCGAAGCGTCCGGCGACGTCGCGACCGGAGATCGAGTTCGAGATCAGCACGGCATCCGGTCCGACGCGGTCGAACGCCGCCTGCAGGGCATCGACGATCGGCACGGTCAGCGCCGTCTCATCACCCTCGGCGGTGAGCACCAGTGCAGCGCCCGCGGCCGCGGCCTGATCCACAGCGGCCTGCGTGCCGCCGACGATGAGCGCGACCGGGGAGCCGACCGTGGAGGCGGCACCGATCAGCGCAACCGTGCTGCTCGCGGCATTCCCAGCGGGGTCGACATCGACCAGCACCAGGATCGGGTTCTCGGGAGTCGTCATCTCACACCAGCCTGTTCTGCACGAGGTACTCGACCAGCTTCGTGCCGGCGTCGCCCTCATCGGTGATCTTCACGCCCGCGGCGCGCGGGGGCTTCTCCGCCACCGCGGTCATGATCGTGCGGGGGGCGGCCGCCGGGTCGGCGGAGACACCGAGGTCGGCGAGCGACAGCACCTCCAGCGGCTTCTTCTTCGCCGCCATGATGCCCTTGAAGTTGGGGAAGCGCGCGTCGGGGAGCGCCTCGGTGATCGAGATCACTGCGGGCAGCGCCGCAGAGACCTGCTGGGCGCCGGCATCGGCGGCACGGCTGCCGGAGACGGCATCCGCGGCGATCTCGACGGAGGAGAGCGCCGTAGCCTGCGCGTATCCGAGGTGCTCGGCGAGCATCGCCGGCAGCACGCCGCCCGAGCCGTCCGTCGACAGGTTGCCGGTGATCACGAGGTCGGGTTCGGCGCGGCGGATGGCGGCCGCCAGCACCTCGGCCGTGAGACCGAGATCGGCACCGGCGAGTTCAGGATCGGCGATGTGCACGGCGGATGCCGCACCGATCGCGAGCGCCCGACGGATCGACGCGGTCGACGTCTCCGGAGCCATCGAGAGCGCCACCACCTCGACGCCCTCGTTCTTATCGGCATGACTCAGCGCGACCTCGAGCGCCCGCTCCGTGATCTCGTCGAGCACCACGTCTCCGGCCGCCCGATCGGCGAGCCCGGTCTCGAGATTCAGCTTGCGATCGCCATAGGTGTCCGGCACCTCTTTGACCAGGACGAAGATCTTCATCGATTGCTCCTCACGACTGCTCTGATTCTAGTCCTGCGACACTGAGTGCCACCTCTACTGCGACGCAGACCCACGCTTCGGCTGATCCGCTTCCGTCGCGCCGCGGCCATGGTTGCCGCACCCGCCGGTAGCGTAGGGGCGTGGTCCGATCCCGCCCGCTGCCCGTTGATCCGCTCGCCGAGGCGAAGCGGCAGTGGATCGCGCACGGATGGTCGGATGCCGCCGACGGCATGGCCGTCGTCACCTCGGTCATGCGCGCACAGCAGCTGCTGTTGGCCCGGGTCGATTCCGCCCTCAAGCCGTTCGCGCTCAGCTTCGCCCGCTACGAGGTGCTGCGACTGCTGGCGTTCAGCCGCGCCGGGCGCCTGCCGTTGTCGAGCGTGGTCGCTCGCCTCCAGGTGCACGCGACCACGGTGACCAGCACGGCCGACCGTCTGGTGCGCGACGGACTGATCGTGCGCGAACCGCATCCGCACGACGGCCGGGCCGCCCTGCTCGCACTGACGGATGACGGGCGCGCTCTGGTCGAGCGCGCGACCGCAGCACTCAACGCCGACGTGTTCGCCGACCCGGGCATCAGCTCTACCGACGCCGCCGAGCTCGTCGCGATCGTGGCGCGGCTGCGCAAGGACGCCGGCGACTTCACCGAGCCGCGCCCCCTCCCCGAACCCCTCTGACATGGCGCGGTTCGCTCGCGTCCTGTTCGGGCCCGGGCGTACCCTGTCGCCATGAGCGAACTGCGCCTGCACACCGTCCTCACCGGCCGTGGTCCTGCCGCGGCGATCCTGCTCAGCGATGAGCAGGTCGCGTCCCTCGGCGGAGGCAAGACCTTCCCGGTGGTCGTCACGATCGCAGGCCGTACCGCTCGGCTGCGACTGGCGCGCATGGGCGGCGAGAACATGATCGGCTTCAACAAGGCCGTCCGTGCCGACCTGGGACTCGAGATCGGGCAGGAGATCGACGCCGTGATCCGGGTGGATGCCGCCGAGCGCACCGTCGAGGTGCCGGCTGCTCTGGCCGAGACCCTCGACACCGACCCCGCGCTCCGTGCCGCCTTCGACGCGCTGAGCTACTCGGCACGCAAGGAGCACGCCCGCACCGTCGCCGAGGCCAAGCAGCACGAGACGCGCGACCGGCGCATCGCCAAGATCGTCGAGTCGCTGCGCAGCTGAGCGTTCACAACTCCTCAAGATCGCGGCTGACCCGGGGATGTGCCCCACCGGACGCCGTGATCCGCGCATTTCTTGAGGAGTTGTGAACGACACGTCAGCGGTTCTCGAACCGGGGAGCACGCTTCTCGCGGAAGGCCGACATGCCCTCCTCCTGGTCGGCGGTGTCGAACAGCGCCGCGAATGCACGCTTCTCATGCGCGAGACCGTCGGCGAGCGTGGTCTCCATCGCGGCATCCAGCGCGGCCTTCGCGGCGTACAACGACGGCAGGGACTTCGAGGCGATGGTCTCGGCGAGCGTGGTCGCCTCAGCCAGCAGCTCGGCCGCCGGAACCACGCGCGACACCAGTCCGGCCCGCTCCGCCTCCTCCGCGCCCATGAACCGGCCGGAGAGCACCAACTCTGCCGCCTTGTAGTAGCCGACGGCGCGGATCAGTCGCTGCGTGCCGCCCATGCCGGGGATGACTCCGAGGTTGATCTCCGGCTGTCCGAACTTCGCCGTGTCGGCCGCGAGGATGATGTCACACATCATCGCGAGCTCGCACCCGCCACCGAGCGCGAAGCCGGAGACGGCGGCGATCACCGGGGTACGCACGGCCGCGAACGCATGCCAGACGCCGAAGTGGTCGGTCTCGAGCATCTCCGCGCCCGACATCCCCTCCATCTCCTTGATGTCGGCACCCGCCGCGAACGCCTTCTCGGATCCGGTGACGACGATCGCGCCCACACCATCGTGGGCGTCGAACGCGAGAGCGGCTGCGGTGACCTCGTCGGCCAGCCGACTGTTCAGCGCGTTCAGCGCTTCGGGGCGGTTGAGGGTGATCCACCCCACGCGCCCGCGCTGCTCGACCAGGATCGTCTCGTACTCGGTCATGTTCTTCCCGCCTCCACGTCGTCGTCTCTTCAGTATCGTCGCGACCGACCGCCAGGCACGATCACACCCGGTCTTCGCGGATGTCGGTGATGATGCCGGAGAAGTCCCGACCCGCACCGTCACCGGCCGCGAACGCCGCGTAGATCCGCTGGGCGAGCCGGCCCATCTGCGCATCCGTCGCGGTCTGCTCGATCGCCTGCAGCGCGAGGCCGAGGTCCTTGGCCATCAGCGCTCCGGCGAATCCGGGCTGGTAGTCGCGGTTCGCCGGACTCGTGGGTACAGGGCCGGGAACCGGGCAGTTCGTCGTGATCGACCAGCACTGGCCCGAGGCCTGAGAGACCACGTCGAACAGCGCCTGGTGCTCGAGCCCGAGCCGCTCGCCGAGCACGAAGGCTTCGGCGACGGCGATCTGCGAGACCGCGAGCACCATGTTGTTGCACACCTTCGCGGCCTGGCCGAGGCCCGGCCCTCCGCAGTGCACGATTCGCTTTCCCATGGCCTCCAGCAGGGGCAACGCCGCGGCGAAGTCCTCATCAGCCCCGCCGACCATGAAGGCCAGAGTGCCGTTCTCGGCGCCGACCACTCCCCCCGACACAGGAGCATCGACGTTGCGGTGACCGGCGGCGATGGCGAGCGCGTGCGCGGCCCTGGCCTCGTCGACGGCGATCGTCGAGGACTCGATGAAGAGGGTCCCCGGACGCGCTGCAGCGAGCAGCTCTCCCCGGTACGCGTCGATCACGTGCTTCCCCGCAGGGAACATCGTGATCACCACATCCGCGTCGGCCACGGCATCCGCTCCGCTCGCCGCGATCGGGATGCCGGCTTCGCCTGCGGCGGCGATCGCTGCAGGCACGAGGTCGAAGCCGTGCACCTCATGCCCGGCGACGACGAGGTTCTTCGCCATAGGCAGCCCCATGTGGCCGAGCCCGAGGAACGCGATGCGGGTCATGATGCGCTCCGCGCCGAGGCCGATCCGGCGGGCCGCAGCATTTCGCGTCCGACGATCAGCCGCATGATCTCGTTCGTCCCCTCCAGGATCTGATGCACCCTCAGATCGCGCACCACCCGCTCGATGCCGTAGTCCTGCAGATAGCCGTAGCCGCCGTGCAGCTGCAGCGCCCGGTTGGCGACATCGAAGCCGGCGTCGGTCGCGAAGCGCTTGGCCATCGCGCAGCGCATCGTGGCGTCGGGGGCATGCGCGTCGACCGCTTCGGCGCCGTCGCGGACCATGAGCCGCGCGGCCTGCAGATCGGTGCGCATGTCGGCGATCGCGAACAGGATCGACTGCTTCTCGGCGAGGACCTCACCGAACGCCACCCGCTCGTGCACGTACTGCACGGCGCGGTCGAGGGCCCACTGCGCGCCCCCGAGCGAGCAGGCGGCGATGTTGAGTCGGCCGCCGTTCAACGCCGACATCGCGATGGCGAAGCCGCGTCCTTCCTCGCCGAGCAGCGCGGATGCCGGCACTCGCACGCCGTCGAGCACGACCTGCCGCGTGGGCTGGGCATGCCACCCCATCTTCTTCTCGGGAGCGCCGAAGCTCAGACCCTCGGCATCACCCGCCACCAGGAAGGCGCTGATGCCACGCGCGCCCGGCTCCCCGGTCCGCGCCATCACGACGTAGACCGCAGCCTCGCCTGCTCCGGAGATGAACTGCTTGACCCCGGTCAGCACGTAGTCGTCACCGTCGCGGACCGCGCTCGTCGCGATGTTCGCGGCATCGGACCCCGCACCGGGCTCGGTGAGGCAGTACCCGCCGAACTCCGACATCGCGGTCAGATCGGGCAGCCACCGAGCGATCTGCTCGTCGGTGCCGTACGTGTCGATCATCCAGACCACCATGTTGTGGATCGAGATGTACGCCGCGACCGCGGGGTCGCCCTTGGCGAGCTCCTCGAAGATCGCGACGGTGTCGACGCGGGAGAGGCCAGTGCCGCCCGATTCTTCGCGCACATAGATGCCGCCGAGCCCCAGCTCTCCGCCCTTGCCCAGCGATTCGCGCGGGAAGATGTGCTTCTCGTCGCGCTCAGCGGCGAACGGGGCGAGCTCGGTCTCCGCGAACTCGCGAACGGCCCCGAGGATCGCCTCGCGTTCCTCAGCGGTGGTGGCGGTGGTGGTCATGGTCATCGTGATTCCTTAGGAAGTGGGTCCGTGAGCCTGTCGGAGGGATGAACGCGTCGACGACGTCAGTGCATGGTGGGGATGACGAAGCTGGCGCCGTCGCGGATCCCCGACGGCCAGCGGCTCGTCACGGTCTTGGTCTTGGTGTAGAAGCGGAAGGCGTCGGTGCCGTGCTGGTTCAGGTCACCGAAGCCACTGCGCTTCCATCCACCGAACGTGTAGTACGCGATCGGCACGGGGATCGGCACGTTGACCCCGACCATCCCGACCTCGACTCGGGCGGCGAAGTCCCTGGCGGCGTCGCCGTCGCGGGTGAAGATCGCCACGCCGTTCCCGTACTCGTGCTCGGAGGCCATCCGCAACGCCTCTTCGTAGTCGGCGGCGCGGGCGATCACCAGCACCGGTCCGAAGATCTCCTCGCGGTAGATCGCCATCTCGGTGGTGACGTGGTCGAACAGGGTCGGGCCGAGGTAGAAACCCTCCTCGTGCCCCGGCACGGAGAACCCTCGACCGTCGGCGAGCAGCGTCGCCCCCTCGTCGACTCCCTGCTGGATGTATCCTTCGACCCGCTGCACCGCCGCACGCGTCACGAGCGGGCCGTAATCGACGTCGGCGGCGAGCGAGGGTCCGACGCGCAGCTGCGCGACGCGTTCGGTGAGTTTCGCCGCCAGTGCATCCGCCGTCTGCTGGCCGACGGGGACGGCGACCGAGATCGCCATGCAGCGCTCTCCCGCCGAGCCGTAGCCCGCGCCGATCAGGGCGTCCGCCGCCTGGTCGAGGTCGGCATCCGGCATCACGATCATGTGGTTCTTGGCCCCGCCGAAGCACTGCGCGCGCTTGCCGTGCGCCGCGGCGGTGGCGTAGATGTACTCCGCGATGGGCGTCGAACCGACGAAGCCGACCGCACGGATCCGGTCGTCGGTGAGGAGCGTGTCGACGGCCTCCTTGTCGCCGTGCACGACGTTGAGGATGCCGGCGGGGAGTCCCGCCTCGAGGAACAGCTCGGCCAGGCGCACCGGCACCGAGGGGTCGCGCTCGCTGGGCTTCAGCACGACGGCGTTGCCGGCGGCGAGCGCGGGGCCGGCCTTCCACAGCGGGATCATCGCAGGGAAGTTGAACGGGGTGATCGCGGCGACGACCCCGAGCGGCTGCCGCATCGAGTAGACGTCGATCCCGGCACCCGCGCCGGTCGAGTACTCCCCCTTCAGCAGGTGCGGGGCTCCCGCGGAGAACTCGATGACCTCGAGACCGCGCTGGATATCGCCCTTCGCGTCATCGACGGTCTTGCCGTGCTCGCTGGCGAGGAGCTCGGCCAGCGGAGTCATCTCACGCTGCACGAGATCGAGGAAGCGCAGCAGCACGCGGGCCCGCTTCTGCGGGTTGGTCGCGGCCCAGGCGGGCTGGGCGGCTTCGGCGTCGGCGATCACGGCGCGGACCTCGTCGGCCGAGGCGAGCGGCACCTGGGCCTGCACGGCGCCCGTGCTGGGGTCGAACACGTCGGCGAAGCGTCCGTCATCCGGCGTGAGATGCGATCCGCCCACGAAGTGCGGGATAGTACGAGTCATTTTGTGACGTCCCTCCGTGCCGTCATTGGCACTATGACGATTTTACTCTGACATCCGGAGATTTACTAGGACGTCCATGTATTTAACGAATCGAGGGTGTTCTCCACGCGTTCACCCCGCGTCCACATCGATCGATTACAACTGCAGATGCGCGGAGAGACTCAGACCGGATCGGGTAGTCACAGGTTTCCGCGCCGCGGTGAGCGGATCACGCTCCCGCAGCGGTCCCGCACCGCAAAGACCCCCGCCGAATCGGGTCGGCGGGGGTCTTCTCTGCGTGGAGTCAGGCGCGGATGCCGTCGCTCACAGCCGCTCGATGATCGTGGCGTTCGCCATTCCGCCACCCTCGCACATGGTCTGGAGACCGAATCGGCCGCCGGTCGCCTCGAGGTGGTCGATGAGGGTGCCGAGGAGCCGCGTCCCGGAGGAGCCCAGCGCGTGACCGAGTGCGATCGCACCCCCGCGCGGGTTGAGCCTCGTCTCGTCGGCGCCGAGCTCGGCTGCCCAGGCCAGCGGCACAGAGGCGAATGCCTCGTTGACCTCGTACGCGTCGAGATCGTCGATCGTGAGTCCGGCGCGCTCCAGGATCCGCCGAGTCGCCGGAATGGGGCCGGTGAGCATCATGAGGGGATCGTCGCCCACGACGGAGAAGGCGTGGAACCGGGCGCGGGGCGTGAGCCCGAGAGCCGCGGCGCGCTCAGCGCTCATCAGCAGCGCCGCGGACGCCCCGTCGGTCAGCGGAGAGGAGTTGCCCGGGGTGATGCGCCAGTCCAGGTCGGGGAAGCGCGTCGCCAGGGCGTCGGTGCGGAACGCGGGCGAGAGTGCGGCGAGCCCCTCCGCGGTGGTTCCCGCGCGGACGGTCTCATCCGACACCGCCTCCGGCGCCTCCGGCACGGCGATCGTCGTCCTGTCGAAGAACCCCTCGGCCCACGCCGCAGCCGAGCGGCGATGCGACTCCGTGGCATAGGTGTCGAGCTGCTCTCGGCTGAGCCCCCAGCGCTGGGCGATCAGCTCGGCGGAGACTCCCTGGTTCACGAGACCGTCGGGGTATCGGGCCCGCAGCCGCGGTGAAATCGGAGTTCCCCCTGCCGCGGACGACCCCAGCGGGACGCGACTCATCGACTCGACCCCTCCGGCGATCACGATGTCATACGCGCCGGCGATGATCCCCTGGGCGGCGATGTGCACCGCCTGCTGGCTCGATCCGCACTGCCGATCGATCGTCGATGCGGGCACGCTCTCATCGAAGCCCGCCGCGAGCACCGCCTGCCGCCCGATGTTCATCGACTGCTCGCCGACCTGGCTCACGCATCCCAGCAGCACGTCGTCGATCTGCCTCGACTCCAGACCGTTCCGTTCGAGGAGCGCCGTGAGCACCCCCGCGGCGAGGTCGATCGGATGCACGCCGGAGAGCGCACCCCCCACCTTCCCTCGCCCGACCGGTGTGCGGACGACATCGACCAGGACCGCTTCACTGCGTGTGCTCATCTCCCCATTCTGCGCCCGCGCACCGGCACGGGCGCAGAAGTCAGGAGTCCTGCTGGACGAAGCCGTCTTCGACGGCCCGGCGGAACAGGTCGACCTTGGTGAGGGCAGGACGGCCGACGGCGGCGTACTTCACCCGGATGCGCCGAATGTGATCGAGTACGGTCTCCCGTGACACGAACAGCGTCTGGGCCACCCGCTCCGCCGTCTCGCCCGCGGCGTACAGGGCGAGCACCTCGCCCTCCCTCGTCGACAGATTGACGCGCGCGACCGCTGACTCTCCTCTGCCGATCCGCGCGGCCCAGTCCGCGCCGGCGGCGAGCTGACCGCGCGCCGCCGCCCGCAGGGTGGCGACGAGCTGCGGCGCCTCGTCCGACTTCTTGACCATCCCGACGGCCCCTGCTCTGGCCGCCTCGCGGATGAGCCCGATCTGCTCATCCGCGGCATACGCCAGCACCCGCGCTCCGGTCCAGGACAGCGCCGCGATATTCTGCGCCGGTGTCGATCCGTCCGACAGCGTCAGTCCGAGCAGGATGACATCCATCCGCTGCCGGAATGCGACGAGTTCGGCCACCGTCTTGCCCACGGCGACCACGTGTAGACCGGGATGACCGTTGACGATCGCCGTCGTGCCCAGCAGCATCGCCCGATGGTCATCGATGATCCCGACGCACACGACCATACGACTTTCGTTCCCCAAATTGCTCCTACTTCCTCCGGCATTCTTCGCCGCGTGCGTCCCACGATCTCCCCCTGCACGCGCCTCCCCTCAACGACAGAGGGCTGCGAGGAGATGCCTTCCCCGCAGCCCTGAGGCCCCCCGGGGAGGAAGGGTCCCTCATGGCGGTCGTGACCGCCACCATCGGGTCTACCCGCCGTCAGGACACCCCCGCAAGGAACGCGGCAGCAATCCCCCGCAAGTAGGGGTCACTGCTCAGACATACGGCACGTATCCCTCCGATCTGGGTCGTCAGCATCAGCTCTCGACCGCGCGCTCGATGCCGAGCTCCGCCAGGCGTACACACCGATCAGCAGCAGAGCGCCGCCGTACGCGGGGAGCCACCAGGGGAAGCCCGCTCCTCCCGCTCCCTCCTCGGCGGCACGCGCGGATGCCGGCGGCGTCGGCGTGACTCGCTCTCCGGTGACGAGTATCCGATGCGAGTTGATCCCGAGCGGCGTGCACGTCACCAGCGTGACCAGATCCCGGTCGGCCTCCTGCCGCAGGGCCAGCGTGTCGGACGGCGCGACGACGGCGACATCCACCACCTCGTAGGTGAGTGCTTCGCCGAAGGTCGTGACCGTGAATCGGTCGCCGGCACGCAGCCGGTCGAGATCGGTGAACATCACGGCGTCGGCGAGCCCGCGGTGCGCCGTGATCACGGCATGCGTGCTCGCACCCCCGACCGGGAGCGATGTGCCTTCCAGATGCCCGGCTCCGCGCAGCAGCGTCGCATCATCCGTGCCGTGGAACACCGGCAGGTCCACAGCGATGGAGGGGATCTGGATGCGCGACATCACCCCGTTGCGGGTGCGCAGGATCTGGTCGTACTCGAAGCCGGCCGCCGACGCCGAGTCGCTCGTGGGCACGTTCTCGCCCGCTCCGACCAGCGCGCCGGCAGACAGCGCCGCGTTGTACCGGCGGGCTTCGGCGAGCTGCTCCGCGGCACCAGGGTCGGCGTCATCCACGTCACCCTGGTATTCATCGACGATCAACGCCTGGTTGTACGCCGAGAGCCAGGTCGCGGCGGGCGAGTAGACCAGAACGGTCGCGCCCACCACCGCTGCCGCGACGATGACGAGCAGGAGAGGGTCCGCGCGCCGACGCGCCGCAGCCCGCCCGGCCGAGCCATCGCGCTGCGACGGCGGGCCCGGAGCGCGTGCACTGCGCCTCATCTTCCCTGACCCCGCAGGGGTGCCGGAGACACAGCATTGTGTTCCGGCACCCTGGTGCGCGCCACACCCCAGGAGCGGCGACCCGACACCGCTCTGCGGCGCGCACCGGGACCGGAGCGATGGCTCGACGCCACCGGCTCCGGCGTTCGGGGACTCAGGTCGGTGCCGATCAGGACTCGACCGACCGACGCCGACGAACCATCAGCACCCCGCCCAGCGCGATCGCGAGGAGCGCGATCCCACCGATCGTCAGCGCGAGCTGGCCATCGGCTCCCGTGAACGGCAGCGTGGGCACGCCCTGCTGCGTGTTGGCGATACTCAGGAGCGCGACGGTGCCGTTGTCTCCTGCAGCGACGATGACTTCGGTCAATGCCGCCGCGCCCACAGGGAGCACGAAGCCGGCGGGGGCTGTGATCTCCTTCAGCACGTAGCAGCGCTGCGTGACGTCATGACCCGGCTGATTCACATCGGTGACCGTGCCGTCGGCAGCGACCTCGAGCTCGGTGTCGCCGATCCAGAGGCCGGGGAACACGACAGAGCCATCCGCTCCGGAGGTGACGACGAGAGGGGTCGTGGTGCCTGCGGCGGTGACGGCGGTCAGCGTGTCGATGTCGGCGATGCACCCGGCACCATCCGTCTCACCGCGGTAGATCTCGAACTCGGCGCCGGCGAGACCGTCGTTCGCATCGGATGCGTTCACCTTGTCGACGACCAGGCTGCCCCAGCGCGTGGTCATCTGGTTCGTGGGCGATCCTCCGGGACCGTTCGGGGTGCCCGGCGTGAGGGTGAGTCCGTTGAGGTTGACGTAGGCGACGTTGCTGATCTCGCCGACAGCGTTCGCGGCGGCCTCGAACGATACGACGATGTTCTGCCCGGCCAGCAGCTTGGCCAGTCCCGCCGAGGCGAAGGTGACGGTCAGCGTCTGACCTGACCACACCGGGGTGTAGTCGGTGCCCTGCACGAAGGTCGTGCCACCCGCCACCGCCACGCTCACGGTGTCGAGCGCGGTGTTCGGCGTCAGCGCCGCGTCGAGCGTGTCGGTGAGCGAGAAGGTCTCGTAGACCTCTCCTTCGCCGAGCGCCGGGATCTTCGTGGTCACCTGGTAATCGATCGGAGCGCCGAGGGCGGCCCCGTTCTGCTCCTGACCCACGATGTTCTTGCGAGGCCCCTCGGCGACCGTGTTCTTGGGGTAGACGTGCACGTCGTAGACCCACTCGCCGTCGAGCGGAGCCCCGGCGACGCCCTGGTTGACCGCGGGCGTCGGGATCGTGACGAGGAACGGCGTGGCAGGGGCCACGACATTGTCCGGCGCGTCGATCTCCCGCACGAAGTAGGCGCCGGTGGCGAGAGTCGTCGTGGTCACCGTGCCGTCGGCGCCCGTGGTGACCGTCTGGCATCCGGTCAGGTCGAAACCAGCGAGGGTCGATCCGGTCTGCGCCGCGATCTTCTGCGCCGACGTGATCGCGTTCAGCGCGTCCCATCCGGCATTGCCGCCGTCGAGCAGATCGATGCCGTCGACCAGGCAGTATTCGAACACCACTCCGGCGATGGGATCGGTGTCGGGCTGGGTGCCGGTGCCGTCGGGAATCGCCGCGCCGTTGCCGGGGTTGGCGTACTTGTGGATGGTGATCGACCCTGTCGCGTCCGGGTCGATGGCCGCCGCGCTCGCCGCCGCGCCGGTGGCGAGAACGCTGAACGCCCCGAGGGAGAGCACGGCCGTGAGCGCGGCTGCGCGTCGTCCGCGTGCCTGCAGGAGTGCGGTCATGGTGTGTGTCCTTTCATGCATCGCTGGTGCGATGAGGGTGGTCCGGCGTCGAAGCTCGAGCCGAGCATGGGTCCGAGGCGGGCGGGAATGGGAGGCGCCCGCCCCGGAGTCAGGAAGGATGGCGGCGGGTGCGCCGCCATCCGGCCAGGCCGGCGGTGAGGAGCAGGAGCACCGCGCCGATGGCCAGGAGGTGGTCGGTGCCGATACCGCCGGTGAAGGGCAGCACGGGTGCCGGCTGCTGCCGGTTCACGATGTCGTCGAGCACCGTCACCTGGGTGTCGCCGTGCACGAGCACCGTGCGCGGGGTGGTGTCGAGCACGAATCCGATCGGGGCCTTCGTCTCGATCAGCTGGTACCCGCCGGGGACCAGCCCCGGCACCAGGAACCGCCCACCGTCGGCATCCTCATCCGGTCCGCCGCAGGGCGCCTGCGTGCAGTCCACGACGGTCAGCGTGGCGCCCGCCGGCAGCCCGTTCCCGTCGAGCCTCTGCAGCGTCCACTCGGCACCGGCGAGCAGGCGCGCATCGGCGGAGTCGTCGACCTTGTCCCAGCGCAGGGATCCCGAGATCGGATGCTCGACGGCGATGTCGGGTTCGACCAGGAGGTTCCGCAGCGTTCCGGATGCGTCGTCGGCCACGCGCACCGTGTAGGTGATCGTCGCGACGGTGTTGCCGGCGAGCGGGTCGGCGGCGGTCGATCGCCACGTGAACTCCGTGTCTCCCGACGAGTAGTCGACGCGGCCGCACGAGTTCGTGATCGGTGCGCAGCTGACGGCGGGAGGAGTCACGAGGGTCGCCTTGTCGAGCACCTCGGACATGTCATCCGTGACCTCTCCCGTGGTCGACGTGCCCGCGGTCCCGTTCGTCACCGTCACGGCATAGGTGACCGTGTCTCCTGGTTTGACGATCGAGCCCGCCGCGGGCGTGGCCGTCTTCGCGAAGGTCAAGGGCACCGTGGGCACCTCCGTCGTGGCGCAGGATTCCTCGGCGGTGTTCGGTTCGGGGCAGGGATGGAGCGGCGTCACCGGTGTCGTGCCGTCGACGCCCCAACGGTTGACGAGCGTCGCCCCCTCCTGCGCCACCCTCGCCGTCACGGTGAACGTGAACAGCTGCCCCAGCGGCATGTCGGCAAGCTGCCAGGTGATGACGCCGCCCGCGTGCACTCCGCCTCCCGAGGCGGACACGAACGTCACTCCGGCGGGCAGTGTGTCGCGCAGGGTGATGTCGTCGAGGTCGCGCCCGCCGTCGTTCACGGCGGTCACGGTGTAGGTCAGGGTGTCGCCGACGCCGGCCAGTTTCTTGTCGACGACCTTGTCGATCGTGATGTGGCTGTAGTCCTGCCGGGCGATGCCGACCTTCGCCGACTCGACCGGCGGCATCGGTTGGCCGGTGACGAGGTTCGTCTGCGCGGTCGCGAAGGTGTTCCAGGCGACCTCGTCGGGGCTGGTCAGCGGCGGCGTGGTCATCGAGAGTTCGATCGTGAACCCCTGGTCGAAGGCGTAGGTCGCGGTCGACGTGAAGCGCAGCGCCGTCACGCTCTGCAGCAGCGGCGCGGAGGGGGATGCGGGCAGCGTGGTCCAGTCATCGACGCAGCCCGGGTTCTGCGCATTCGGGAGCACCTGCGGTCGGCAGGGATTGACCGCCGTGGAGTAAGAGGCGGTGATGCCCGCGGGCAGCGTCGCGAGTCCGGTGAGGATCGGACGGAAAGTGCTGCCGCGCTGCTGATTCACGGTGCCGGCGACGGTCCCGGTGTCACTCACCCGCGGGAGCAGGTCGTAGGCGACCACACCACCCACGTTCTGCGCGCTCTTGTTCGTCCAACTGAGCCGATAGCTCGCGTTCCCGCCGCCAGGGGCGACGTAGCCGATAGCGGGGAAGGTCTTGAACGACGTGTCGAGGCTGCCGCGCACGGACTTCGAGACGCGGACCGCGTCGGACGACGGATTCGGGTTGATCGTGAATGTCACGGGTGCCGCGCACTGGTGTGCAGCACCCACGGTGCCCGCGACCTTCGTGCCGGTGATGCACATCCGGTCGTCCACCGCCGGGTCGGAGAGGGTGACGGCGGCCGTGTTCGTGTAAGTCCCGGGAGTCGTGACCGACACGGGCAGGTACAACTCGAACCGCAGACGATCGCCGACCCCCGGGGCCAGCCGCGCATTGATCGCGGCTGCCGTGACGACGACCGTGACGACGGTCTCGCCGGTCTGCGGATCGATGCTGTTCGTCACCGTCGCCGGGATCGCGAAGACGAATCCGGAGTCGCTGTAGCGGTATGCCTGCACCGTGACGGGTCCAGTGAACGTGACGCCGGCGGGAAACCGGTCGACGAAGGTCAGATCGCCCGTCGTCGGCTCCGGGAAGAAGGTCTCCGCCGTGAACAGGAAGCGGGAGGTCGCCGAGGACCACGCCTTCTGCATGCCGATCTGGGGGCCGTCGAGGATGAAGACCCGGCCGGACGGAGTAGTGGTGGCGTAGGGGGCGCTCTCACCGACCTCATAAGAGCTGACCACGGCCTGGTTGCGCAGGATGTCGCCCTCGACACGATCCTCGTCGGCGTAGCCGCCGATCATGACCGTCATCCGTGCGTTCGTCATGCCGTCGGTGCGAGGCAGGATGATCTCGGCGACCTGGCCGATGGCCGCGGCGGGCACGAAGTAGCTGCGAAACGACGGACCGCTGGCGAGCATCGTCGACCCCGTGGGAACCGGCCCCACTGTGAGAGGCAGGGTGGTGCCGTCGGTGAGTCGCACCAGTGGAGCGAACGCCGTCGGGATGCCGACGTTCTGGGCGTTCTCGC